>JADJFK010000017.1 GCA_016708585.1 Sulfuritalea sp.
ACGACCCAGTTGATGTGGCACGAATTTGAACTGGTTTGCCAGCGGTCGGTCTTCGAGGTGTTGAAGCGGACGTGTTTGGTTGAGCCGGTGGGGTTGTAGGCGTCGAGCAGCGCCTTGATCGGGCGCTCGTCGAGGAATTTTCGGGTGATGGCGGCGGTGATCTTGTTGCACGCCATGTCGGCCAGTGCCTGATACATGAGCAGCGCGGGGTAGGTGCCACCCTTGCACACCAGGCAGGTTTCGAGCCATTGCTTGGTGATGCGTTTGAGCTGGCCGAAGAGGTAGAGCTTCGGCTCCTCACCGGGGTCGCGCCATTTGGTGTAGAGCAAGCGCTGGGTCAGATTGAACAGCACGGTGGAGGGACGGACATCGCCCAGGTGTTCCACGGTGAAATCTTCCGGCTTGCCGATCAACCCGGCATTGACGGTGGTGGTTGGTCCGACGAGTTCGGGGTTGAGGTCAAAATGGATTCGGCGTTGAAGTCTGCGGCAAGCCGTTCCTCCGGCAACTCGACACGATAACCCTCAACACGGGGGAAGATGGATTTCGAGTGCGTCACGCTCCGGGCGCATGGCCTTGACCTGCACCGTTTCGCGCGGCGGCTGGGGCGGACCGATGACTGGCTTGGCGGTGAAGTCGAAGGGGATGCCGAAAACATCGGCGTATTCGACGTTGAACAGCCCTTCCTCGTTGAGCTCGTAGGATTGTCGGCGCAGCGCGCGACCGATCACCTGCTCGCACAGCAACTGAGTGCCGAAGGCGCGGATGCCGAGCACGTGGGTGACGGTATTGGCGTCCCAGCCTTCGGTGAGCATGGACACCGAGACGACGCAGCGGATGGAGCCGCCAAGACGCTCTGGCTTGCCGACGGTGTTCATCACTTCGCGCAGCAATTCCTGATCGGTGATGTTGTCGCCGGCATGAACATCTTGGGCACGCTCGACTATCTCACGGCGAAATTGCGCTATTTCATCTGCCGCCATGCCGCGAAAATTCTCGTCGAGCGCATCGCCGGCTTCGAGCTGCTCGCTGTCGATGAGGAGCGTGTTCGGGCGCGGCAGTGGATTGCCGGTCGTTTCGTCGAAATTGCGGAACAGTGGTAAGGCGCCGAGGAAAGGCGGCGGTGTGGTGCCATCTTCGTTGGGCTTACGCTGGAAGCCAGAGATAAAGTCATAAACCAGCTTGGATATGGCGGTGTTCTGGCAGACGATGATGAAACAGGGCGGCACCTTGATGCCACTCTCCACCCATTTATTGAAGGTCTTTTCGTAGTGACCATAGAGGGCTTGCAGCGCTGTTTGCAAAAGGGTCGGCAGATTAAGCGGATCGAGTTCGCCTGCGACGGTACGCCCCCCTCTGGGCAATCTGGGTTGCGCGTCCTTGAGGTTTTCCCAAAGGTTGCGGAACATCGGCATTTCCTGCCCCGGGATATTCTGGGCCACCGGTACGCGCGGCAGCTTGACGATGCCGCACTCGATGGCATCCATCAGCGAAAAGTCGCTCATGGTCCACGGGAACAGCGTGCCTTCGGCATAGCCCGAACCACTGAGAAAGAACGGCGTGGCGGATAGGTCCATGACACGGGCAACGCCGAGTTTGCGATTTACGGCTTCGAGGCCGGTGATCCACAGGCGCGCGGCCTCGCTATTTTTCTCGGCTTCTTTCTTCTCGTCGCCTTTCAGGGCCTCTTCGTCTGCGTCTTTCGGTTTCTCGCGATAGCAGTGATGCGCTTCATCGTTGATGACGAGGATGTTCTTCATGCCCATCAGGTCGGGCATTACGCGCTGGAGCATCTGGCCTTCGGTTTCAAGTGTTTTGGGCTCTTCACCCGTGCGGCCCTGAAGTAGCTGGCGGTTGCCCTTGGACAGTTCGATGCGCTCGCGCATCTTGAAGGCGTGATAGTTGGTGATGACGATCTTGGCGCGTTTCACGTCGTCGAGCATGTCGCCCGGCACCAGTTCGCGGTCTTTGTAGTAGCTGTTCGGGTCGTTGGGTTGCAGCACACGCAGCCTATCCTTGATGGTCAGGCCGGGGGCGCAGATCAGAAAACCGCGCGTGAAGTTCTTGCTCCCCGAATGGCGCGCCGCATTGATGGTCTGCCAGGCAATGATCATGGCCATGACCGTGGTCTTGCCGGCGCCGGTGGCAAGCTTTAGCGCCAGGCGCATCAGCTCGGGATTGGCATCCTTGTTCGCCGCATCGAGGTGTTCGAGGATGCGCTTGCCGTGCTTGGACTGGGGCGCAACCTCGGTCAGCCAGATCGCGGTTTCGACCGCTTCCACCTGACAGAAGAAGGGGCGGATGTCGTTGAACTTGTGATGGCGCCAGTGCTGAAGCAGCCGAGCGGTCTCCGGCGTAACCTGCCACTGATTGGGATTGGGCATGGAACGCCAGGAATCCACATGACCACGCACTTCATTGATGATCGAGGTCGGGTCGTATTGCTGCTCCTTCGTTGACAGCCCGGCGCCATCCTCGAAAACGAATCCTTCCTGCTTGGCAGCGCCCTTGCGCTTCTTGGGCTTGGGGATCGGCGTGATGAATTTCGCGCGGCGGCGAGTTTCAATGATGTCCTGCGTGGGTTGCCCATCATCATCAAGCTCCCAATGCCGCGCCGGGTAGGCATAAGGTGAGTTGAGAATCGGGTGGTCAAAGAAGGGGTTCGACATGGTCATGCCCTGGAGGCGGCGTTGGACTGGTTTGTTCGGGATTCATCATCGGCGACTTTTCTCTTGCTCGTCTCGCTTTCGGGCAAGTCTGGCATTGTCCTTCAGCAGAGCGGTATGCGCAATGCGGCTATGCATTTCGCGATTTGTGGTTTCTGGGAAGTCTTCGCTCTTCCAATGCCTGACGGAGATAAATCTGGCATCACCACGAGTTGATCAACTACTGGTGATGTCGCAACAGATGCGCCTGCAAAACGGAGTGGCCCTAGCACTAACGTATTTCATCGTGACGGCGTGGCCGATGGCTGCTTCTGAGTGATCGAGCCGAGTGAGCGTCGGCTATGGAGAACAATCCCGAGCACGGGCCGGTTCGGAGCATCCAAACTACCTGGCTAAGCAAATGGGTTACGCCTTACCTGCCTTGACCAGTTCGAGCAGCAGTCGTTTTGCCAAGGCTTCGGGCTCCATTGTTCCAACCTGATTGCTCTTGCCGCCGAGGCCAGTGGAGACAGTGAGAATCTTTCCTGCCACCCAGTAGGTGCCCTTGTATGTTCTGCCATCGATCTCGCAGGTGATCGGGTAGCGGGGTAGCGGCTTTGTGTCCATGCAGCGATTATCAACGATATGTTCAATGCGCCGCATCGCGATTTCGAAGTGATTTTGGCTGGCATTTCTGAACCCTATACCGCTGTTGCGTTCACGCCCTCCCGCATCTCCTTGCCAGCCTTGAAATAGGGAACGTACTTTCCCGGAACCTGAACCTTTTCACCCGACTTCGGATTGCGCCCAACCCGTGGTTGCCGGTAGCTCAGGCTGAAGCTGCCGAAACCGCGGATCTCAACGCGACTGTCGGCCACCAGACTGTTTGTAATGGCCTCAAGAATCACGTCGACCACGGACTTGGCGTCGTCGTGAGTAAGCGTTGGAACGCGGGAATGCAGCCGGTCAACCAGTTCGGATCGGGTCATGAGTTGAGAAACAGTCAGATTATCTGGCTTACCGCCAATCCGCTCGCTTTCGCGTTCTTCGCCAGCGTCTCGTCTGCCGTTGCAATCCCGCTGGCGCCTGCTTCAAGCGCCATCGCCAGGTGCAAGGCATCACCGGAGCGCAAGCCGCTTGCCGCATGCCGCGCCATCCCGGCAGCCTCTGCAAACGCCTTTCGACTCACCGGCAACAAACGCAACCCAGACTTGCAGAAAGCGTCAAAGTCCTTCCATGCCGCCTGCGCCTGCCTGGCGCTGATCTCCCCTTTTCGAACCTTGATGGACAAGGCGCTCGAAAACTCCGTCACTATCCAGTCAGACGATACCAAGGGCTCCGTGCAAGACTCAAACCAGGCCTCGATTGCGGGACTCGCCGGTTCCGGGACAAACATCGGAACCGCCGCGCTGGTGTCCAGATAGATCATCAATAACGATCCTCCTGGCGCATCATCTGAACGGTCGTCGTCGTCATCGGCATGGTTGCCCGCAGCTTACGCAGGCGCTTGATGAATGCCGCCTTGTCGAACGGCTGCGCCGGCGTCAGCTTGATCTCGCCGATCGGCGTCACTTCCGCCTCAACGGTATCGCCCTCGCGCAACCCGGCAGCGCGCGTGCATTCCACCGGCAGACGAACTGCCAGACTGTTGCCCCATTTCGCCAGTTGCAGCTTCATAACTACCTCGCCAGTTGATACGTGTAGATACATCGTAGCACGATGATCGCCATTGGCCAAGGAGCATTACCACTTTTGCCGACATCTGGTCAGCAATACGCACCGATACAGGAAAATCCAGATACCCCCGCCGAAGACGATCACGATACCCACAAAAAAAAGAAATCGGTGCAGCCGCGAGGCCGCACCGATTTCACAACCACCCTGCCGGGCGGTCAAGGGGCATCGAAGCCCCATTACTGGACGCAACCGAAGCAATCAAGCCGCTTCCGCCACTTCCGCCCACTCGCTGGACGACAGATCAATCAACCTGCCGCCCAATGCCTCGAACTCCGTCGCCCGGTCATAGTCCTTGACGTCATGCGAGTAGTGCGTGACGGCATTGACCAGCCCATAGGCCGACAGATCGCCTTCGACAATGAGGTGCCGCAGCACGCCGGCACGTTCAGTTTCGTTGAGCGTGTAGCGATTGGCCAGCACCTCGACGGCCTTGACGGGATCGCCGGTGAGCTTGATGCCCAGCGTCTTCTGCATCTTCTGCGCCACCTGCCGAAACGTCGCCTCGGAAACCGCCGCCTCGACCACGTCCCGCACCTTCAGGAAGAAGGCCTTGTCGTCTGCGGCCAGCGTATCGTCCCGGAAGACGGTGATCGCCTCCTGTTCCGATTGCAGCGTGCGTCCGACGTGCGTCTTGCGCAATGCACGATCCGACGCAATCAGCCCGTTGCTGCATATCAGGCGATAGACCAAAGGCTGCACCGACAGCGTGCCGTGACCGACTTCCGAGTTGGTGATCACGATACCGGCCTGGACGACATCTCCAGGAGCGATCTCGAACTCGACCCGTGGCGTGACGACCTTGAGGTACATCTTCGTCTCGGTCAGTTCGACCGACTCGAAGCGTGCACCGTCAAGCCGCTGCAGAATCGGCAGCACATTCTCCGCCAGATCGAAGTTGTCCAGGCGGCGATAGCGGTCGGACAGCACCGCGCGCACCTGCCCATCCAGCGTACGAATCATCCTTCGCTCCGTGTCGGTTTGCAGCCATGTATTGACGTTCCGGTCGAGAAGACCCGGTTGCTCCGTCCGCATGCGTTCGAAGTACGCGAACGGAATCTTCAACTTTTCAGCGAGCTGGCGGCGTGCGAGGTCGGTTACCCCATACTCGCCACCGTCACCGCGCTTGGTATCGACAATCATCTTCAATTCGCCACCCTCGTCGGTATGGCATTGCAGGAGCGACGAGGGCACGATCAGGTCCCGCTTCGTCGCGAGTTGGCGCTCGAGTTCCAGCGCCAGACTTACCATGGAACATCCGCTTTTCATATCAATTACTCCAAAAGAAAAGCGGGGACGGCAGACCCCGGGCGGGGGCTGCAACATCCCCGCTGGGGTCACTAAACCGGGTCGGAGGATTCCGAACCGGACGGTCGGCGCGACTCGCGTCGCGCCGCTTACATGGCTGCCAGGAGGGAATGCACCCCTTCAGGCAGTACTACAGAACTACACCAGTCCACATTCCGCAAATGAGAGCGCGTGATCGAGGCGTGAATGGACCGCACTCAGATGCCGAGCGCCGCACGAACAGCTTTCTTCCGCTGCGGATATGGCAATCCCGAAGGGCTGTTGATGCCGTAGTCTCGACAGACCAGAATTCGCAGACAGGCCAGTCGAGCCAATGCACTGAAATGCCCACTGTTGCGAGTCTTGTCCTTGAGCACGTCTTCCAGCCATTTCGACGACAACTCGTCGGCTTGTCGGACAAGCCGATAGAACGTGGCGCGGCGAGTGGAGAGCAAAGTTCTCATGCTGTCAGCTCTCCATGCGCATAGCTGAAGTGGGTTTCATAACAGCCCCCTTTCAGCGAAACTCATGACACCGCTTCCCGCGATAAGGAAATGATCCAGTACCTTGACGTCGACCAAAGCCAGGGCCTGCTTCAAGGACTGCGTCAGCAACTCGTCGGCACGACTTGCTTCACCGACACCCGATGGATGGTTATGGGCGAAGATCACCGCCGCCGCGTTGACGACGAGGCTCCTCTTGACGACTTCCCGCGGATACACGCTGGTTTGTGTCAGGGTGCCGCGAAACATTTCCTCGGCTTCGAGGATGCGGTTCTGAGCATCGAGGAACAGGACCATGAATACCTCGTAGTCCCGTCCCGCCAGCGTCATGCGCAGGTAATCGCGCACACTTTCCGGTGAAGCCAGAACATCCCGCTGGCGCATCGTCTCCATAAGAGAACGCCGCACCAGTTCCTTTGCCACCAGCAGCTTCGTCTTGACCCTCGGTTCAGGTTCGTAACTTGCCGGGCACACATTCAGCAGCGTCGACAGCCTGCCACCCGCGTCCTGCAGCATGCGGGCAGCGGTCTTGCTGCCGACCATCATGCCGAGCAGATCGACGTCCGACATCACTTCAATTAGTTGACTCACGGTGTTCTCCTTTGCAAAAGAAAGGGGAACACCTCCCCCTGGGGGAAGAGACATTCCCCGAGGGTTGAAAGACTTACAAAACTGCTCAATCACGAACATGCGACCGGACGTGAGTCCAGGCGTGAAATCGGTCCGGCGGACCACTGCTACAACTTGATGGATGACGTTTATCTCCAGACCTTGCGGTCACCGGCTTTCAGGAGATGAGGCCGGTTTTCAAGGGCACTGCCTGAGGGCAGTGGTGACACAGCAAACAACATCAATCGAGCGCCCGGCCAGGCCGGACGATCCGGAAGGATCTCTACCGAAACCGTAGTGCCCCACGGCTTGGGTAGAGCCCCTCTGGCGAGGGGCTCCGGAAAAATGATCACAATCGCCACGACCCAGACACAAATGGAAACTGCGGGCCGACTGCGCCTCAAGGCAGGATCTTGACGATGGCGATGAGTTGGGAAACCACGATGCACAGCACCATGATCTTCAGGTTGGTGACGACGTTCCACAGGGCTTGCTTCATGGCGTTTCTCCTTCAGTTGGTTGGCGGGGTTTTCACCTCTGGGTTGGCCCACAGGTGAAAACCCCGCCCGAAGGAGAGGTTTCCGAACTAGGTCAGGCGATCACCTTGGCGAGCGCGATGACCTGGGAAAGAACGATGATCATGACCATGAGCTTCAGGTCGGTGACGACGTTGAACAGGGCTTCTTTCATGACGGTCTCCACAAAAAAATGGGGAGACCGGTCCCCAGAGGAGAGAGATCTCCCCTGGGGGTAACGAAAACTAACGAAACTGAGGTCTGATGCGAACGACTAGGCCGCGGCGCTCTCGACGTCACTCGGGTACGCCGGTTGCGGCAGGTCGAGCGACTCGCCGTTGACCTTGGCGAACTTGACCCGCAGCAGACGACCCTTGATGCTGACGCCCAGTTCTCCCTTCCTGTCACCTTTCTCGAAGGTGAACATTTCGGGATAGATGTCGGCGATCTTGAAGCCGATGATCACGGTCTTCTCGGCCGCGACATCGGCCTCCAGCATCTTGACGATCTTCTGCGCCTCGGCGCCGCTCACCTTGCAATCGAACTTGGTGTAAGCGATGTCGTCGGTACTGCCACGCATCGCGGACACGGTGCAGGCCAGAAACTCCTGGCCCTTCTTCGGTTTCACCCGGCGCACGCGATTGAGATAGCCGACACCTTCGACGTGCAGATTGAAGAACGACGACTGATTGGTTGCTTCCGCTTGATTGGACATGATGGTCTCCTTTTCACACAAAAAATGGGGAGACCATGCCCCGGACGGGGATGGAACTCCCCGACTGGGTTGAAGCAATGACGACTACCTCCGAGCCTTGCGGCCACCGGTTTTCAGGAGATCTCACCGGTTTTGGCGCTCTCGCGAGCGAAGGGCGATGCGTAACGTGCATCGGTCGGGCTGACGCAGCCAACGTGGTACACCGGCAGCGTCTGCCCGACGCCCGCCATGCGGCAGGGAGTCGAGCAGCGCATATTCAAATCAGATGACCATCGCCCAGGCATTTGGTTCCATTGCTTCGGCATAGTTCGTCGTCACCCGGCAGCGCGCGACAACAGCCTGGCCAAGACTCACCGATAGGCTGACCTCGGTGAAGGCAGCGAAACCCCGTGCCGGGCCTTGCCGCTGGGCCTGAACGCGAAATCCGTGGAAGGAAGCACCCCACCTGCCGTGGCGTACCGCTTCCATGAGCGCCAGCAGCGCGATCGAGCGGACCATGCGGATCTCTTCCGTACTGGGGAAACATGCCGGCTCCGCTCCGGCGCCGACGGGGCTGTCACTCACGCTCAGACCCTGCCCTCGGACGCCTCGCGCCGCGGCTTGAATCGGACCTCGGCCAGCCGTGTGAGACTGAGGAACAGATGGTCCGCGTTCAGATGCAGCGCGCTGCGCTCCTCACCGGTCGCCGTCACCGTCCATTGGGTTTCGGCGAGCCGGCCGATGACATGGACGCGCGCACCTTTCTTCACCAGCTGCGCGACCTCCGCAGCATGTCGATCGCCCCAGACATTGACGTCGAGCCAGAATCCACCGGCCTGCTCCAGACCGCCCTTGCCGTCCTGGCGGTATTCGTCGAAGAACACCCGAAGCTCGGCGACCTGCCGTTCCTCGCTGCCGACCATGACCGTCTTCAAGAGCGGCAGGTCCCCCACATTTCCGGTTCCACTAAACTCGTTCGACATTGCTACCTCCGTTGGTTGATTGACACATTGAATTCCGATGGACTGCGAGGCCTTGGCCGGCAACCCGCTGATCGCCGGTGCCGACCTCACAGCAGTTCCGTGTCCGCCTGCGGCGAATCCTCGGCCGCGGTGAGCGACGCCTGTTCGAGGAGGCGCAGTTCGGCCTCGCTCAACTTGACGCGCCGCCGCGTATGACGGGGCGCCTGCGCGCCGGTAAAGACCTTGCGCGGGACTTCACCGAACAGTGCGACCACGGCGCGTACACGCTGCTGCGCGAGTTCGTCCGCTGCGGGCAGGAAGTCGCTGCGGCTCAATGGCCGCAGCTCCTCGCGCAGGAGGTGGCGCTCCCAGCGGATCGGTTCCAGGAACAAGGCGCGCAACTCCCGGCCGACTTCGCGAATCGCCGCCCTGCCCTCGTCATCGCTCATGCGATCCTTGTGGATCAGGGTCTTGATCATGCGCACGTAGTAGTCGAACTCGACGATCGCCTCCGCCGTGGCGTAGCCGTAGGGACTGCGAAACCCGAGCTCGACGGTCTTGGGGCTGCGCGAGCCCATCACGGCCAGCGACAGGCCCTTGCGCTTGAGGATCTCGATGGCTTCCTCGCGCGCCGTGATCACGCGGCTCAGATGCGCGCGAATCGCGACCAGACCCTCGTACATGCGGATCAGGATCCAGTCGGCGTAAGGGTTGTCGTTCGCCGACAGGTGCCAGATGGATTTGAGGACCGCCGCAAAGCGCCTGCCTCCCGGGATCGGCGGCAACTTGCCCGCGCCATCCGCACCACGGCCGGTAAAGATCCGATAGGCGTCCTTGGTGTGCAAGCTCATGGTGTCGGGGGTGGCATCCGCCAGTTGCCCGAGTTGGGCGTTGGCGGCGAGCGTGGCATCGGGCGCATTGGGCTCATTGCGCTCTTGCTGCAGGATTGCGTCAGGGGGTGCCATTGCGGACTCCGTTTCGATTGAGGTGGTTGTGGCTGCCGCGAACGGCCTAGGGTCGCTGTGCCGAGTTGGCAGCGCTGGCGACCAGGATTTGTCGCTGCCGGGAATTCGGACTGGCAGGTGGCTCACGAGCGCTTCTCCGGCGGGCGCCCGGCCTGCATCGCGTCCGCGATCTGTCGCATCTCGGCGCGGCGGGATGCGAGCTTGGCCTGGCGTTCCGGGGTCGCGCACTCGGCGGCAAGACGCTGTTGCTCGGCCTCGCGCTGCTGGCGCAGGATCAGTTCCTCCTCATGCCTGCGCCTGGCAGCCGCCACGCGCTGTCCCAGTTCCGGCACGAACTCGCCGGCCAGGGCTCGCCTGACCAGGCCACGCAGGTAGGCGAGCGGGCTGGTATGCACTGCTTTAGCCTGCATCCGGGCGCTCAGCTCATCGAGCAAGGCCTGGGCTTGCTGCGCGCAGGGCTTAAGCAGGAGGAGCGCCGCCGCACGTTCTTCAGGGAGCAGGCTTTCAGGCAGGATCAGATCACCACCACGACGTTGCGACCGACCCTCATCAGCGATGGTTTCCCTTGTGGGTGGTTGTTGTACTAAACCACGTGTACTTCCTTGTATATGTAGATTGGCGCTTTCGTCGAAACAGTGATGGCGATATTGTCGAAATCAATTTTGGCGCTTTTGGCAAAACATGAATGTGGGAATCCCGCATACTTGTTTCGCCTTTTTGTCGCATATTGATTGTGGCAACACCACACTCTGGCGAATACGGCGAAACGATGCGATTGGCATCGCCGGATTCATCCCCCGCCAGCCGCGCGAGCAGGCAATCCAGCCGGATTCGGGCGAGTCGTCGCGGAGGAATGCCGACCAAAGTCTCTTCCCAGACTCCGACGCCCACCAACTCCCGACGCGCAATCTCCTGTTCGCGGCGCGTGAGGCCGATCTGCTCGGTCCATACGTCGGTCGAACTGCCGATCCACTCCTGCAACTGCCGGCGCATCTGCAGCCGCGTCAGGTGCAGCGCGCGTGAAAGCAGCAGGCCGGCATGGACGCCGCCGCCGATGCCGGCCAGCGTGCGGTGATAGGCGAGCGACGGGCCCAGCAGTTCCGCGACCGCGGCGCCATCGGCCCAGTCCAGCGGACCCGATGCCCTGCCGATGCGATCGCTGAGCAAGGCGCCGAGCTGATCGACGCACAGCCGGAAATGCAGCCTGGCCGGGATGCCGACGCGCTGCTCATTGAGGATCGCCAGCTCGCGTAGCACCTCGCGTGCGGCGGATTGTTCCCTCGCAGAAAGTCCGGTTTCCATCTGCCACTGCTCAGTGGTCTTGAGGAACCAGCCGCCGGTCTGGGCGATGTCCCGCCCGTGGCGCGTCCAGTAGATCGATTGGGAGAGCAACAGCGCCGCCTTCACGTTCGCCGTCAGGTCCACGAGGCGGCGATGAAACGCGATATGCCGCCCCAGCAGCGGCCAGAGGGTCGCCAGCGCTCGCTCCTGTTGGGCGGATTGCCACGGATCGTCATCGGAACTGGTTACGATTCTCGGTTCTCGGTCTCTCATGCTGGGCCTGTGCACCGTCATCGGCGAACCGGGTTGGCGTGCGCCTGCAATGCGCGCCCTACGGCTTCGGGTCGTACCCGAAACCAGAGCTTCGCCGGCATGCCGGCGCGCCGCTCTTCGAGAAAGCCGCCGGTGCGCAAAGCTCGCCGTGCCGTTTCCTGCTCCCACCGCGAAAGCCCGGTCTCTTCGGTCCACTCCTCCTGGGACCTGCAGAACCAGCCGCCGACCTCGGGGTCGAGCGCCTCGCTGGTCCAGATGGCCTGCGAGAGCATCAGCGCCGCCGTCACGCCACCCGTGATCGGGACCAGGCAACGGTGGAAGCTGATCGGCAAGTCGAAGACGTCGAGCAGCAGTTCGGCGGTGATGCCCGGCGGAATCGAGCGGCGGCCGTTCATGGCTCGTCCTCGAATTCGCGCGCCACTGCCTCCAGAACGGCGAGGGAGAGCTTTGGGAATGCCTGATGCAGGCGGTAGTAGCGCACCCGCGGCTCCGGGTCCTCGATCGCCATCCATGCCCGGTAAATGCGCTCGCGCAGGGCGGTATCGGGAAGCGGGAAGCGGCCTGACGGTCTCCAGGCACCGCAGTCGCGGCGGCGCCTGAGCGTCACCTTGCGGCGGATCTTGAAGAGCGCGCTCATCATCTGCCAGGACGCACCATGGCGAATGAAATACGCCTCCAGCGCCTTGGCCTCATTCACCAGCGAGACCGTGCGCAGCCCCGCAGTGAGTTCGGCGGCATCAAAGGTCACGCCGATGGTCAGATCGCGCATCGTGGCCAGGCGGTTCAGATCGAGGGCCGACAGTTGCCGCAGGCGCGCGAGTTGCTCGTTCTCGATGCCGGCGGCGTGGAGTTCATCCGGCTTCGCCTCGGCCAGCCGCACGGCGACGTGATTGAGCAGTACCAGGCGCACCTGCGTATCGAGCAGCGGCAGCATCAGGCATCCTCCGCAGCAATTTCACTGCCCGGCAGGCCGGGCGTGGAAGCGGATGAGCGAAATTCCCTGACCAGACCGAGGAGATCCCAGCATGCGCTGGCCGTCTGGTCATTGGCATCGACCAGCCAACCGAAGAACGCGGCATCGAACTGGAAGGCATCAACCAGTAGATCGGGCACCTGGGACGCGCTATCAGCCGCGCATGGATCGCCGGCCGCAAAACTTTCCGGCAGGGCCGCCGTTGCGGACACCAGCGTCAAGAGTTGCCAGGCCCATTGCCGGCTTGGATGCAGCGAATCGCCATGAAGCGGAATCGGCAACGCGTCCATGCAGTACCCAAGGGGCGCCGCTTCGTCGCTGCGCAGACAATCGCTGATTCCGACAAAGCCAGCGCACAAGCGCACCTGCTCGATAACCCGAGAATGAACGGCAGCGCCTTCGGTCTTGGCCGGAATCGCACCTTCTGCCTGCGTATGGCGCCTGGGAGCGGCCGTTCCGGTGTTAGCCGTGCTAACAGTCGGCTCCGTTGGCGAGCCCCCCACTGAGACTTGTGGCGACCGTGCCGCCGGTTCGAGCGCCATGCGCAGTTCGGCAACAGGCTCGCCAAGTACATCAGCCAGCTCCTCCTCGCATGCACGGCATACCGCCGCAATGCTGAAGCTAGACGTGCGCCGATACTCGTCGGCAGTATGGCGAAAGACCGGTTCGAAGACCATCGCGTAGAGTTCGTCCTCGGCCAGCGATGTGCGCGTCTGCGCATAGCGCTTCATGGCATTGAGCCGCGGCTGGAGGGTCTTGACGTCCAGGCCCGAGAGATCGATAACGGCTTCGCCCAGGATGCCCAGCCGCTCGGTGGCGAACAGGTAGTGGGCCAGCGTCGCGGTATTGATGGACAAACCCAGCGCCTTCATCTCTTCTTCGAGTTGTCGCAGGGAGAGCGTGGTTCCCTTCTCCGTTTCGATTCGGGCCTTGAGATCAACGACACCGCTGGCCTTGTCCCAGAAATTCATGTCGCCGCGCTGCTCGTTCTCGATGAGGTGGGCGGTGAGCACGTGACTTTCCGAGCGCCACGGCCGAAACAGGACACCGAGCTTGTGGAAACGCGGCTCCCGCGTCTCTGCCCAAAGTTGCCGGATGGCCAGCAGGCGCGTGTTGCCGCCGGCCTCGACGACAAAGTGCGACTCACCCGGCCGGCGGGTTACGGTGAAGGGATTGCGCAGGCCGCTGGCGCGGATCGAGGCCTTGATCTCGTTGAACTTGGTGTTGTTGGCCCGCCGCGGGTTGTGCTCATAGGGATGGATATCCTCTACCGAGAGCTCGATCTGGCAGTCATGGGTCGGATCGGCCTGGACCGGCAGGTCACGGGCGTTGTTGCCCAGATTGCCGACCTGCAAGGACTCGGCGACCAGCCGTCGTCTCTGTTCGATCGACGTGGGACGCACCGAGCGCCTTTGCGGCGGCGGCGTGATCACCCTCTGTCGCAGCGCCAGGCAGCTGCGCTTCGTCACTCACCCTGAGCCTCCCGTCTGGGCAGCAGATCGGCGAACACGCCTTCGAGGCTGGGGATCAACTCCCAGGCCAACTGGTGCATGACGGTGTAGGCGCTCGGCGTCGGGCCGTCGCGCTTGCGTTCGTGGCGATGCACCGGGACGCGCAGCGTCGCCGCTTCCTTGTAGGCCTTGGCATGCGGCACCACGGTTTCCAGAACGGCTACCCGGCCCTTGAGCTTGATGAAGTCCTCGCGGATGCCGCTGGCGATGATCCGGGCATCCGCACTGCGATCCTGCCGGTAGATCACCGCCTTCATCGGCCCCAGGCTGGCGCCCAGTGCGCCGCCCGGCTCCAGGCGATCGAGCAGCTCCATGGTGCCGTCGCGGAATTCGCGGGCGGAGAGGATCTCCGGGGTGATCGGCGATACCAGGATGTCGGCGGCGAGAACCGCCGCATCCTGCAAGGGTCCGATGGCGCCCTGGGTATCGATCAGTACGCAGTCATAGGCCTCGACCACCGCCGGCGACTGCAGCGCGAAACGCAGCCGAAAGCCGCGGTCGATGCGATTCAGCAGCCAGTGCGGAAGATTGCCCTCGGGGTCGTCGGAGATCACGATGTCGAGGTTCTGATACAGAGTCGCCGTGATGCACGACTTCGTGACCGTGCCGCGCACGATCACCTCGGTCAGGCCGGCAGCCGGTTTCGCCACCGCCAGCGGAAAATATTTCGACAGCGAGGGTTGCACGTCGGCGTCGATCAGGAGGACGCGCAGTCCCATGTCGGCAAGGAGCGCCCCCAGATTGGCGGTGAGCGTGGTCTTGCCGACACCCCCCTTGGTGCTGGTCACAGTGAATTTGATCATCGAATCGGCGCGGTTTCAGGTCATGGTTCAGTCATACGAAATTCCTCGGCAAAGTGTCGGATCAGGGCTGCAGATAGTCATCCAGGCCATGCAGGGCGAAGATCTTGCGGATACGTTTGATTTCCTCGTAGAGCGTTGCGCGCGGGATTCGGAGCTTCTCTGAGGCCTCTTTGATGGACAGGCCCTGTGCACCGAGCAGATCGCACAGGCGCCGCTGCTCGGGCGTAAGCCGCCTCATGACCTCCGTAACGTCGATACGAATGTCGGCCGGATCGAACGACTCTTGCCCACCCAGATCCCGACCCTGTTCGGCATCGACCAGATCGGCATAGGTGGGTGCATCCTCGGAGTCACCCACCGTATCGTCCAGGGAAACGGTTTCCTGGTCGCCCCGTCGCTTGTCGGTCTCCCGCTCGCGCGCCAGATCGATCAGCTTGTTGCGCACGACCCGCGCCATGTAGGCGATGGGCGGACCGCCCGGGTCGGGGACTAGCTGCTGACGCACTTCAAGCCAGTGCATCAGGCATTCCTGCAGGAGGTCGTCGAATTCCTCCCGATACAGACTTCGTGACCGCCGGCGGAATTCTCCGATGAGTTTCTTGGTGACCGCTATTTCCCAGCCCCTGAGACCATTGCCCTGTTTGAGCGCCATGGCGCCCCCCTTTCGTCAGATGAAAGGGCGGCAATGTGACCAATGACGTTGCTATTTAGCTAAATGGCATCGAAATAAATATATCTATATGACTCAAGGCATAGTCGCCGACAGTTTTGAAGGCAATTCCGTATTGGTAAGTCAGCCTGCCAAGGTCACCCTCTTATAGACACCCGCTGGGTGTCTATAAGAGGGCTATGGCAGATCTACTGCGGCAGCCCGATGGGCCGCGAACGTGCTGCCAGTACCGGGGTGGGCCTGGGGAGCACAGGAATGAACTAACGCGGGTACAAGAGTGGGAGCGGCGAGCTATGCGCAATACATCAATCGGACGATCACCCACATACGACGTATGGCCAGGTCCCAATGTGATGCTCTGCAAAGATCCGCTGAAGCGGAACGGCCAGACCAAGGGAAGACACGTTCTTTCGAGGGGTTCGGTATGAGTCCCGTAATGACCGTGGCCGAAGCCGCCGCATTCCTAAAAGTAAGTGATGACGTTCTCTATCCGATGCTGGCTCGCGGAGAAATACCGGCCGGAAAGGTCAAGGGACAATGGAGATTGATCGAGGATGACTTACTGAACTGGCTCAGATCGCAGTATTCTGTGAGGGCGAGAGCGCCTTCTGATGTGGAGGTTTTATGCCATACCGAAGGGAAGGAACCCGTAACTGGTGGATCATTATCAAAGGAGTACGCCAGTCTTCTGGGACTGCCGACTTCGAGGACGCAAAAGCACTCGAAGGGAAGCTGAATCACGAAGACTGGTTGCAGCAAAGAATGGGGTTCAAGAAGCCACGAAGCTGGAAGGAAGCAGTCGTGAAATTCCTGAAAGAGAGTCAGCACAAGGCCAGTTACGACACCATCAAGCAGCGACTTGGCTGGTGGAATACGTTGCTGGGCGACCTTGCGGACATTCGGAAGATAGATCGTGACATGATTGACGACTACATCGCCGCCAATCGTCCAGTCACGGGAGTCGCCAGCAGTGCCAACAGCACCGCCAACAAGTATTCAAAGGTGGTGATGTCGATATTGAACCAGGCGCACGACGAATGGAAGTGGATCGATGGTGTACCAAAGCTCCGGTATTACCCAGAGCCGCCGCATCGTCGAGCATGGCTCAAGGTGGAGCAGTGGCGCAAACTGGAAAAGCAACTTCCCGATCATCTGAGGCTGGCGGCAACCTTTGCGCTGGCGACAGGACTGCGAAAGGGGAAGGTGTTTGGGCTGGAGTGGTCGCAGGTTGACCTTGCCGAGCGCACTTTAACGACCTACGGGAACGATGTGAAGTTGGGAGTCGTCATACCCCTCAACGACACTGCCATGAGCGTTTTGCGGGAGATTACAAGCGAACCTGTACGGCATCTGACGCGGGTGTTCTCCGTCAAAGGAGAACCCATAAAAGGGTATGGGAAGGCGTGGTTCAAAGCAATGCACCGCGCCGGACTTGGCGAATACAAGCTGTGGCGCGTCGATGGAAAGCTGAAATCTGAATGGACGGGATTTACCTGGCACGGGCTACGTCACACATTTGCATCGTGGCTCGGTCAGGCTGGAGTAGCTGAGATGTATATCGATCAGTTATGCGGCTGGGCAGAGAAGGACACGCGGGGAATCTACACGCATCTGGATGTAGAGCATCTGCGGCCATACGCGCAGATCATCGATGCCAAGCTCGCCGCCCTTCCTGCACTATCGATTGCACAGTTTGCTACACAGTCGCAAATAAACGAAGTGGTTACTATCGCTGCAACTGCCTGAAATTGGTCCGCCCGGCGGGATTCGAACCCACTACCCCCGGCTTAGAAGGCCGGTGCTCTATCCAGATGAGCTACGGGCGGATGCGCCCTTTCTGGCACGCGGGGCAAGTTTAGCGCAGGACGGAACAAACGGCACCGGGAGGGGCATAATTGCCGGAGTTCCCGCCAATCGCCCGCATACGCCCATGGCCACCGACCAGACCTACTGCTACCACTGCCGCACCCATCATCCGCGCAACGAAATGCGGCTGATCGTGACCAAGACCGGCAAGCGCTGGCGCTGCATCCGCAGCATCGAGGCGACCCGGCAGGGGGCGGCGGCGCGCGAAGCCTATGGTCGCCAGATTTCGGAAATCAACAAGGCCGAGTCCAAAAGCCGCGCGCAGCGACTCAACAACCTCCTGCAGGAAAAGTAGTCGGCGTGGCCGGATCGTCTTCCGACAAACTCGACCGCCTCGTCGCCGACGCGCGACGCGCGGCCGATGTCCGCGAACAGGGATATCGGGAGCAGGCCCTGAAAATCTATCCCTGGATCTGCGGCCGCTGCGCCCGCGAGTTCAACCGCAGCAACCTGCGCGAGCTGACCGTGCATCACCGCGATCACAACCACCAGAACAATCCCTCCGACGGCAGCAACTGGGAACTGCTCTGCCTGTACTGCCATGACAACGAGCACCAGCGGCAGCTCGAAGCGGGCAACGGGTCGGCGGATGGGCGCGGGAATGGCCCGGCAGCGACCCACTCGCCATTCGCCAAGCTCAAGACGTTGCTGGGATCGAAGAACAGCTAGCCGATCGACGCATTGAAGACCGGGTCAGACCCCGTCTTCGCCCGAGTGCATGAAAGGCGCGGCTCACTCACCGTTCAAATTACCCGGGGGCACGGCAACCGGTGTCTGCGCTGCCGGCTCTTGCGGCTCGGGTACATTCTGCCTGTCTAGCCAGTTAAGCACCTGCCGTGCCTGGGCGATGCCCTTGCTCTCGGCCTGAAGGAGCAAAGAGCGCGCTCTCGACGAATCTTTTTTGCTCCCTGCACCAATCGCCAACAGCCTGCCGGCGTTGAACTGGGCGGAAGGCAGCCCCTGTTCCGCCGCGCTCAGGTACCAGCGCAGGGCCTCCTCCGGATTGGCGACTGCGCCGCGTCCCATTTCATTGATCTCGCCAAGATTGTTCTGCGCGTCAGGATCCCCTTGGTCGGCTGCCAGCCGGTACAGACGGGCCGCCCTGGATTCGTCAACCGAACCGCCGTGGCCGTTCATCATCAGGTAGGCAAGCAGCGTCTGCGAACGCGGCCGGCCCTGGCTGGCGGATTGCGCCAGCCAGGTGCGGGCGCATGCGTAGTCGGAGGCTGTCGCACCGAATTCTCCCAGGCATCGACGCCCCATCCATTCCTGCGCAGTCGAGTGTCCCCTCACCGCGGAGCGCTCCATTTCCAACCAGGCCCGGTCAGAAGAAATCTTCATCAGGCATTGCGCAGCATGCCAACCGGAGGAGGCCAACTGCTCGGCGGCGATAAGAAACTCCACGCACGACTTGTTCTCATCCTTTGCAAGCAACAGGCCTCGCCCAAGAAGAAAACCTGTCGCTTGGCGCGCCTTAAAATCTCCACCCTGCGCCATCTTCTGCACGCGCCATCCCGTGTCATGCAGGTCCGTAGTCAATTTCCGCGTGAGTTCGCCAACCTTCCCGGTATTGCCTGCTGCCTCCGCACGCAACAGGTTGTCGGCCACGGTCACGGTAATGCGTGCCAGACGTTCCCGGGCGGCTGTGTCGCCCGGATTGTCCATTACGGCTTGACGCGCCGCAGCCGTATCCGCATCCAGATCGGTTTCTATGGAGCTCGGCGGATCAAGCGACGGACCTGACCTTTCCGGACTGGCCGACGTTGCCGCAACCGTTTGTAATTTTGGAGTCGCCGCCCGAGATACGGCTTTTGGTTCCCTAGGCTTGGCCTTTGTTGCGGACTTCGGCTTCGCAGTGGACTGAGCCTTGGTTTGGACCTTGCGCTGCGACTTGGTGTCGAGCTTTGTCGCAGTTTTGGCGCCAGCGTTCGCCTCGGTTGCCGGCGCTACCGCAAAGGATGGCAGCGACGTCAAGCACGCGACCAAAAGGAAACAAGGGAACTTCCAGTTCGACTTCATGCGTAGTCGGGACAGAATCCAATGAACAAGGAGAGCGCCGAAATCCTCCGCCCCAGGACCTGAACCAAAGTACATTGCCCCTTTCCAATTCCGACCAAGACCGCTTGGAGCGAAAGAAAATACGACTATCCAATAAGTTACAGACCAAGCAAGGCGATATAAGGCGGAAAAAAAGGTTTCAGCCTTTCGACGGAAACCCTGGATTTCAAATGGTCGGGGTGGAGGGATTCGAACTCTCGACATCTTGCTCCCAAAGCAAGCGCGCTACCGGGCTGCGCCACACCCCGAACAAGCGAATTTTACCGAAGCCGGTCGGTGGCGGTCAATCACCTGTCAGAAAACGCACCCGATAAACCATGCCTTGCAGTCGTCCGCCGTTTGGTTTATAAAGCCGATTCTCTGAAAATACGGATTCTTTGCAATGGCCGAAGATCTGCTTCACAAAAGGCAATTCCCGCCCTATACGCCGAAGAAGGGCGAAGAGTACATGAGCGCAAAACAGCTCGCGCACTTCCATGCCATCCTGACTTCCCTCAAGGACGAACTGAGCGAGGACATCGAACGCACGGTGCACACCATGCAGGACGAAGCCACCGTTTTCGCGGACCCGAACGACCGCGCCAGCCAAGAGTCGGACATCGCCCTGGAACTGCGAAACCGCGACCGCGAGCGCAAACTGATCAAGAAGGTGGATGAGTCAATTGCCCGCATCGAGAGCGGGGAGTATGGCTATTGCGACTCCTGCGGCGTCGAAATCGGCCTCAAGCGCCTTGAAGCCCGCCCTACCGCGACCATGTGCATCGACTGTAAAACGCTGGAAGAACATCGCGAAAAGCAGGTCGGCAAATAGCGCTCTAAACTATAGGACAACAAAAAAGGACGCCGCGGCGTCCTTTTCCGTTGCCCGAAAGCAATCGCTTATTCGGCTGCCGGAGCCGATGCGGCAGTTTCCGCGGCAATAGCCTTCATCGACAGGCGAACGCGGCCCTTGTCGTCGGTTTCGATAACCTTGACCTTCACTACCTGGCCTTCCTTGAGGTAGTCGGCAACGGCATTTACGCGCTCACTGGCGATTTGTGAAATGTGCAGCAAGCCATCCTTGCCCGGTAGCAGGCTGACGATGGCGCCGAAATCCAGCAGGCGAAGCACGGTGCCTTCGTAAATCCGGCCGACTTCGACTTCAGCGGTGATGTCCTCGATGCGCTTCTTTGCCACTTGGGCGGCATCCGCATTGACCGACGAAATGGTGATCGAGCCATCGTCCTCGATATCAATGACGCAACCGGTCTCCTCGGTCAGCGCACGGATGACGGCACCGCCCTTGCCGATGACGTCACGAATCTTTTCCGGGTTGATCTTGATGTGGATCATGCGCGGAGCGAAGGTGGACACCTCCTCGCGATGGCCGGACATCGAACCCTTCATCTTGTCCAGGATGTGCAGGCGCGCTTCCTTGGCCTGGGCCAGTGCCACCTGCATGATTTCCTTGGTGATGCCCTGGATCTTGATGTCCATCTGCAGCGCGGTAATGCCATCTTCGGTACCGGCCACCTTGAAGTCCATGTCGCCGAGGTGATCCTCGTCGCCGAGGATGTCGGTAAGCACGGCAAAACGGCCACCATCCTTGATCAGGCCCATGGCGATACCGGCCACCGGCGCCTTGAGCGGAACGCCCGCATCCATCAGCGCCAGCGAGCCGCCGCAGACGGAAGCCATCGACGACGAGCCGTTGGACTCGGTGATCTCGGAGACGACACGCATCGAATAGCCGAACTCCTCGGGCGATGGCAGCACGGCAAGCAGTGCGCGCTTGGCGAGGCGGCCGTGACCTATTTCGCGGCGCTTCGGCGTGCCGACGCGGCCGGTTTCACCGGTGGCGTAGGGCGGCATGTTGTAGTGGAGCATGAAGCGGTCGCGATACTCTCCCTGCAGCGCATCGATTATTTGCTCGTCGCGGCCGGTGCCCAGTGTGGCGACAACAAGTGCCTGCGTCTCGCCGCGGGTGAACAGTGCAGAGCCGTGGGTGCGCGGCAGGACGCCGTTGCGAATAACGATCGGACGCACGGTGCGGGTATCACGACCGTCAATGCGAGGCTCGCCATTGAGGATCTGGCTGCGCACGATTTTGGCTTCGAGTTCGAACACGGTGTTGCCGATGAGGTTGGAATCCGGTGGGTTCTCAACGCCCTCGGTAAGCGCAGCAATGGTCTTCTTGGTGATTTCCCGCGTCCTCACCGTGCGGGCCTGCTTGCTGGTGATGCGATAGGCTTCGCGCAAGTCGGCTTCGGCTAGTTCGGCGACGCGGGCGATCAGCGGCTCGTTCTTGGCCGGCGGCTGCCAGTCCCACTCGGGCTTGCCGGCGGCTTCGACCAGTTCGTTGATGGCCTTGATCGCCGCCTGCATCTGCTCGTGGCCGAAAACCACGGCACCGAGCATGATTTCCTCGGAGAGGCGCTTGGCTTCGGACTCGACCATCAGCACGGCGCCTTCGGTACCGGCCACCACGAGGTCGAGTTGGGTGCCTTGCAACTGGGTCTTGGTCGGACACAACACGTACTTGCCATCGATGTAGCCGACGCGCGCCGCACCGATCGGGCCGCTGAAGGGAATGCCTGAAATCGCCATCGCTGCCGAGGCGCCGAGCATGGCCGGTATATCCGGATCGATTTCCGGATTGCACGACATTACGGTGCACACCACCTGCACTTCGTTGTAGAAGGCATCGGGAAACAGCGGACGCAACGGGCGGTCAATCAGCCGCGAGGTGAGGATTTCCTTTTCCGAAGGACGGCCTTCGCGTTTGAAAAAGCCGCCGGGAATGCGGCCGGCAGCGTAGGTGCGCTCCTGGTAATCCACCGTCAGGGGAAAGAAATCCTGGCCCGGCTTGGCGTTCAGTGCGCCAACGACGGTGGCCAGCACCACGGTATCCTCCATGGTAACCATCACGGCACCGCCTGCCTGACGGGCAATTTCCGCAGTTTCGAGGGTGACCGTATGGTCACCGTAGGCAAAGCTCTTCTTGATCGGATTCAGCACAAAAATTCCTTTCGGCAAAAATAAAAAGCCGGCACAACCCTCATGGTCGCACCGGCCTGATCAGCCAGCCTGCCCAATATTTGGCGCAGAACGCATCGCGTCGGGATGACCCGGGCCGGCGTCTGGTTGAAATTACTTGCGCAGACCGAGGCGCTCGATCAACGACCGATAGCCATCGATGTTCTTGCGTTTGAGGTAATCCAGCATCGAGCGACGCTGGCTGACCATCTTGAGCAGGCCGCGACGTGAATGATGATCCTTGGTATGTGCCTTGAAGTGATCCGTCAAGTCGTTGATGCGCGCGGTAAGCAGCGCGACCTGGACTTCGGGGGAACCGGTGTCACCTTGGGCACGCTGGTAGTCGGTGACGATCTTCGCTTTGTCGGTAGTCGAAATTGCCATTATGGTTTCCTTGCTGATCCTGTAATTTTGGGCTCTTGGAGAACCATGGATTATAGCGTTTTGAAGGCTGTCAAATCAAGCATCAGGGACGAATTCATTACTCAGGAACCGGCGACCAGCCGTTGCGGTTGCAACCAGCCATCGACAGTCTGTCGGCAGACACCGATGAATCGATCCTCATGATCGTAGGCGCGCAGCCGGGCGCCAGCTTCCCCGGACCAGCGAACAGATTGACCGTGTCGCAATCGAACTGCATCGGCAGCGTCCAGTCGGGCTTCCGCCAGATTTGCCACAAGGCTGTCAGGAGGCAGCAGCAAGGCATCGCGAGCCTCGGCTGCCAACGCTTCGAGTTGTGCAAGGGAATGGGCTGCAGCAACATCCAGCGGCCCTATTCCGGTACGGCGCAGGCCGGCCAAATGCGCGCCACAGCCCAGGAACTCACCGATGTCGGCAGCCAGGGTGCGAACATACGTACCCTTGCTGCAAAGAACCTCAACCACGAAGCGTCCGCCGGCAAGATCGCTTGCATCGAGCAAATCCAGCCTGTGGATACTGGCCCGGCGCGCGGCGCGCTCAAGTTCGATGCCAGCACGGGCATATTCATAGAGCGGCTTGCCATCCCGCTTCAGCGCCGAATACATTGGCGGAATCTGGTCGATTTCGCCGGTATGGGCCGCAAGCGCCTTCTCTACCGCCCTCCGGTCAGCTTCTACCGGACGGCGCCGCAGTACTTTGCCCTCGGTATCCGCAGTATCGGTGGTGACGCCAAGTTGAACCACCGCCACATAGCGCTTGTCGGCATTCAACAAATCACTTGAAAACTTGGTGGCTTCGCCAAAGCACAACGGCAAAAGGCCGGTGGCCAGAGGATCGAGCGTCCCCGTGTGCCCTGCCTTTTCAGCGTCATAAAGGCGCCTCGCGGCCTGCAGGGCGCGATTGGAAGACTCTCCGAGCGCCTTGTCCAGCAACAGGACCCCATCGAGCCGGCGACGCGGCGGCTTGCGCGGTGCATTCACTCCTGAAACGGCTTGTTGTCCGATTCCACGGCTTCGTCGATCAGTTTCGAGAGGCGGACCCCCTCCTGGACGGAGGAGTCAAAGACAAAATGCAACTCGGGAACATGATGGATCCTGACCCGCCGACCGAGTTCGCGACGCAGGAAACTGGCGGAATGCTTGAGCCCCTGATCGATCATCTCGTTCGACGCCGGATCGGCAAGCGAGGTATAGAACACCTTGGCATGAGCGTAATCGGCGGTGACTTCGACTGCCGTCAGCGTGACGAGCGTGAGTTTGGGCGCGATCCGCAAGTCCTTGAGATGAAACCGCAGCAGATCCGCAAGTTCCCGCCGGATCTGCTCCGAAACGCGGTCAGAACGAGCGTAGCCATGGCCTGAGCCGCGCTTTGTCACCATTCCGATCAGAGTAGCGCCCGGGCGATTTCCTGGACCTCGAACACCTCGAGCTGATCGCCTTCATTGATGTCGTTGTAGTTCTTCAGGCTCAAACCGCACTCGAAGCCTTCCTTGACCTCGCGCGCGTCGTCCTTGAAGCGCTTTAGCGAATCCAGTTCGCCGGTATGTATCACGGTATTGTTGCGCAACAGCCTGACCGAGGCGCCGCGCCTCACCACGCCGGAAAGGACCATGCAACCGGCGACTGCGCCGATGCGCGAAATGCGGAATACCTGACGGATCTCGACCAGTCCGATGACGACCTCCTTCTTTTCCGGAGCAAGCATGCCGGACAGTGCCGCCTTGACCTCATCGACCACCGCGTAGATGATGTTGTAATAGCGGATGTCGACGCCAAGACTTTCAGCAGCCTTGCGCGCACCGACGTCGGCGCGGGTATTGAAGCCGATCACCACTGCCTTGGAAGCGGCGGCCAGATTGATATCGGATTCGCTGATGCCGCCGACGCCTGCATGTACCACCATGACCTTGACTTCGCCGGTCGACAGTTTGTTCAGGGATTGCGTCAGGGCTTCCAGGGAACCTTGCACATCGGCCTTGATTACCAAGGGCAGGGTCCTGACCTCGCCCTCGGTCATCTGCTCGAACATGTTTTCCAGCTTGGCGGCCTGCTGCTTGGCGAGCTTGACATCACGGAACTTGCCCTGGCGGAACAGCGCGATTTCCCGCGCCTTGCGCTCATCGTTGAGAACCATGCTTTCGTCGCCGGCAGCCGGCAGGTCAGTCAGACCCTGTATTTCGACCGGGATCGACGGGCCTGCCGAATCGACGGCCTTGCCGTTCTCGTCGAGCATGGCGCGCACGCGACCGAATACCGCGCCTGCCAGGAGTACGTCGCCGCGGCGCAGGGTTCCGGACAGCACCAGAATGGTTGCCACCGGACCCTTGCCCTTGTCGAGGCGCGCCTCGATCACCAAGCCTTTTGCCGGCGCATCCACCGGCGCGGCAAGCTCCAGCACCTCGGCCTGCAACAGCACATGTTCCAACAACGCGTCGATGCCCTCCCCAGTCTTGGCCGAGACGCCAATGAAGGGGGCGTCGCCACCGTATTCTTCCGGCACCACGCCTTCGGCGACCAGTTCCTGCTTTACGCGCTCCATGTTCGCATCGGGCTTGTCGATCTTGGTCACGGCCACGACCAGGGGCACGTTGGCTGCCTTTGCATGGGCGATGGCTTCCTTGGTCTGCGGCATGACCCCGTCGTCCGCGGCGACGACCAGAATGACCAGGTCGGTGGCCTTCGCGCCGCGTGCGCGCATTGCGGTAAAGGCCTCGTGACCCGGCGTATCGAGGAAGGTGATCATGCCGCGCGGCGTTTCCACATGGTAGGCGCCGATGTGCTGGGTGATGCCGCCCGCCTCGCCATGGGCGACGCGACTCTTGCGGATGTAGTCGAGCAATGATGTCTTGCCGTGGTCAACATGGCCCATCACGGTGACTACCGGGGCCCGTGGCAGTTGCACCACGTCCTTGTGATCGCCTTCGTCCACGAGATATGCATCCGGATCGTCGAGCTTGGCGGCGAACGCCAAATGACCCATTTCCTCGACCACGATCATCGCGGTTTCCTGGTCGAGTACCTGATTGATCGTGACCATCGAACCCATTTTCATCAACGTCTTGATGACTTCCGTGGCCTTGACCGTCATTTTGTGCGCAAGATCGGCCACCGAAATGGTTTCCGGCACATGCACTTCGCGCACGATCGCTTCAACCGGTTGCTGCACCTGCACTTCCTCAGGGTGCCCATGACGGCCGCCATGGCGACCGCCACCCTTCGAACCACGCCACCCGGATGTACCGGCATCACCGCGGGTCTTGATCGCGCGCCGCTTCGCGGCGTCATCCTTCCATGCGTCCTTCTTGGCCGGCTTCGCCTTGCCGTCGTCGGGTTTCGCGGCCGGCTTGTGGATAGTTCCGGACACACCCGCGGCAGCGGCCTCCTTTGCCTTCTTGGCTTCTGCAGCAGCCAGTTGAGCCTGCTGCTCCGCAAGGCGTGCTTCGGCCTCAGCACGCGCCCTGGCTTCGCGGTCATGCTTTTCCCTGAACTCGGCGGCTTGAATTGCGGACAATTTGCCCTGGCGCTGCATTTCTGCTTCGCGCAACGCACGCTGAGCATCATCAATCACCGATTTCGGTGCCACCTCCGGCTTTGCGGCGGCATCATCGGCCGGCGAAGCCTCGGGGACGGCAGCCGGCGAAGCGACCGGCGCCTCGATCGCAGGCATCGCCGCGACTGATGGCACTTCTTGGACAACCGCGGTCATCTCGGCGACCGTATTTCCGGCGGCAGCCTCGGCCGCCAACTCGCTGGGATCCCGCTTGACGAAAATTCGCTTCTTGCGGACCTCGACCTGGATCGTTCGCGCCTTGCCTGTTGAATCGGCCGCCTTGATTTCGGTGGTCTGTTTGCGCGTCAGGGTGATCTTGGCCTTCGGCACGGTATCGCCATGCGACTTGCGCAGATAGTCGAGCAGCCGGGTCTTGTCCTGTTCGGACAAGGTGTCATCGGATTCCTGCTTGCTGACACCAGCCTTGGCCAGCTGCTCGAGCAGGGCCGGCGCCGGCATTTTCAGCTCGGTTGCAAACTGGGAAACAGTCATCAAAGCCATGCCGTACCTCTCATTCTTCTTCCGCGAACCAGTGGGCACGCGCAACCGTGATCAAGGCGGTGGCCCGCGCAACATCGATTCCGGTCATGTCAATCAATTCGTCGGTTGCCAGATCCGCCAGTGAATCGCGATCAGTGACGCCGTTCTTGGCCAGTTTTGCCGCCAGCGACTTATCCATGCCCTCGAGCGACAGCAGATCGTCTGCCACCTTCTCCAACTGTTCTTCGTCGACGATGGCTTCGGTCAGCAACACATTGCGGGCACGCTCACGCAGCTCGGTTACGGTCGCCTCGTCGAAGGACTCGATCTCCAGCATTTCCGCAAGAGGAACATAGGCGATTTCCTCCAGGGTGGAGAAGCCCTCCTCGATCAGGATGTTGGCGACTTCCTCGTCGACGTCGAGCTTTTCCATGAACACGCCGCGAATCGAGCTGTGTTCGGTTTCCGAGCGCTTTTGCGACTCTTCGATCGTCATCAGGTTAATGGTCCAGCCCGTCAGTTCGGAAGCCAGGCGCACGTTCTGTCCGCCGCGACCGATGGCGATCGCCAGGTTGTCCTCGTCGACCACGACATCCATGGCGTGCTTTTCTTCATCGACCACGATGCTTTGCACGTCCGCCGGCGCCAGGGCGCCAATCACGAACTGTGCCGGGTCCGCAGACCAGAGGATGATGTCGACGCGTTCGCCGGACAGTTCATTGGTTACGGCCGTGACGCGGGAGCCGCGCATGCCGACGCAGGTACCGATCGGATCGACGCGGGGATCGTTCGACTTGACGGCTATTTTGGCGCGCATGCCGGGGTCACGGGCAGCGGCCTTGATTTCGAGCAGGCCATCTTCGATTTCGGGTACTTCGAGCTCGAACAACTTCATGATGAACTCGGGAGCGGTACGCGACAGGATCAGTTGCGGACCGCGGGCCTGACGATCGATCTTCATCAGCCAGGCACGCACGCGGTCGCCTGGACGCAGGTTTTCCTTGGGAATCATCTGGTCACGCGGCAACAGGGCCTCGATGCGACCCGCTTCGATGATGGCGCTGCCGCGCTCCATGCGTTTGACGGTGCCGCTGACGAGAAACTCCTTGCGATCGAGAAAATCATTGAGCAGTTGCTCGCGCTCGGCATCGCGAATCTTCTGCAGGATGACCTGTTTCGCGGCCTGCGCGCCGATGCGACCGAAATCGATCGGTTCCAGTTCTTCCTCGACGAACTCCTCGAGCGCAATGTCGGAAATCTGCTTTTGCGCGTCGGTCAGGCCGATCTGCTGTTCGGGATCCTCGACCGCGCCGTCGGGCACCACCAGCCAGCGGCGGAAGGACTCGTATTCGCCGGTTTCGCGATCGATATCGACGCGTACATCGGCTTCGTCGTTGACGCGTTTCTTGGTTGCCGATGCCAGCGCCATCTCAAGGGCGCCAAAGACGATGTCCCGCGGCACATTCTTCTCGCGGGCAAGGGCATCGACCAACAACAGCAATTCACGGCTCATGTGAGTCCTCCGGCAATAGTCAGAACTTCGGCACCAGGCGCGCGCGATCGATGTTCTCGAGCGCAAACCGATGCTGTGTTTCATTCACTTTCAGGCAGACCATTTCCACTCCGCCCTCTTCCTGCAATCCTTCGAGTACACCGCTGAAGTTGCGCTGGTTGCCCAGCGGAACACGCAATTTCAGCTGCACATCCTGTCCTGCAAAGCGGCGATAGTCCGCCGGCTTGACCAGTGGCCGATCCAGTCCGGGAGAAGACACCTCGAGACGGTCGTAATCGACGTTTTCGACCATGAAAACGCGACTGAGCTGGCTGCTCACGGTCGCGCAGTCCTCGACGCTGATGCCGCTCTTTTCTGCCTGCACTCCTGCGGGCCGGTCGATAAAGACGCGCAATAGCCGGGCGCGCGGGCTGGTTTCAAATTCCACCAGTTCGTACCCTAAACCGACTACAGTCGTTTCAATCAAATCAACCAGTTGCATGGCAATCAAGAAACCCATCGCACAAATAGAAAATGGGCCAAAAAGCCCATTCCTTATCCCTTCCAAAACCGTGGCACCAACCAAAGCCGGGCGATTATAGCAGAGGCATCATTTCTCTGCCAAATCAAATTGATCGCCGTCGGCGGCACCCTCCCCTTCGAAACCGTGTAGGCCATCCGAATGGTGATCCGCAGCACCCGACGGGGCCCCCTTGCGTTCCGGCGGCAACAATTTCAGCAACTCCTGCACTTCGGCTGGCTCCAGATCGCGACACTGGCCACGTTTCAGGCGTGGCGACAGGAGCACCGGGCCGTAACGGACACGCATCAGACGGCTGACCAGCAAACCAACGGCCTCGAACATCCGCCGTACCTCGCGATTGCGCCCTTCCGTCAGAACCACGCGGTACCAGCGGTTGGAGCCCTCGCCGCCGGCTTCAGCGACAAACTTCACTCGCGCCAGCCCGTCGTCCAGTTGCACACCATTGCGCAATCGCTCGAGCATTTCCGGGGTCGCCTCGCCGAGGACACGCACGGCGTACTCGCGTTCGATTTCATAGCGCGGATGCATCATGCGATTGGCCAACCCACCGTCGTTGGTAAACAGCAGCAGACCGCACGAATTGAAGTCCAGCCGGCCGATGGAAACCCAGCGCCCGCTCTTGAGCCGCGGCAGCACGGCAAACACGCTGGGGCGGCCATCCGGATCGTCCTTGGAAACGATCTCGCCTTCCGGCTTGTGATAAACCAGCACGCGTGGCAGGCGCAGGAGGAATTTGAGCTGCACCAGCTTGCCATTGAGGCGGATCTTGTCCTCAGGTCCGACACGCTGCCCGACGTGCGCGGGCAGGCCATTGACGCTGACGCGACCGGCGACGATCCATTCTTCGATTTCGCGCCGCGAACCGTAACCCGCATCGGCGAGCGCCTTGTGCAGCTTGGGCGGATCGATGAAGACGGGGTCGGTGCGGCGTTTGGCGTGGGCCGGCAGCGCGGAACCGCCGCGCAGGCGCGGGGTTTCCACACGGGATGCGGAAGGCCCCTGCGGCGGACGGAAGGGACTAGCCTTGCGGTTCTGCCGCTGCGGCGGCGGGCCCTTCGGACTGCGGCCCGGCGAGGTCGAGTTGCCCGTCGGCGACGGGGCCGGTTGCGCCGAGGTCCGGCTGCGGCGCTGCCGGCTGCCCGGTTCCGGCGTGCCCGGCGTCGGATTCTTCGGCCCGCGCCGGGACCGGGGTGGCTTCGGGGATTGCGGATTGTCCAAGGTCCATCACCCTTTCAATTTCGGTCAGCGGCGGCAATTCGGTGAGGCTGCGCAGGCCCAGATCGTCGAGAAACCTTCGCGTCGTCGCATACAGCGCTGGCCTGCCGGGTGCATCGCGATGACCCACCGCATCTATCCAGCCTCGCCCTTCGAGCGTTTTCAGAATATTCGGCGAGACGGCCACACCCCGAATGTCTTCGATATCGCCACGCGTCACGGGCTGACGATAGGCGATGATTGCCAATGTTTCCATGACCGCGCGCGAGTACTTCGGCGGCTTGTCGTTCTTCAGCCGGTCGATGTAGGACTGATACTCCGGCCGTGTCTGGAAGCGCCAGCCGGAGGCCAGTTGCACCAGTTCCACGCCCCGGTTCGCCCAGTCGCGTCGCAAATCGTCCAGCAGTGTACGCCAGGTATCGTCATCGAACTCCTGATCGAAGAGCTTTTTCAGCTCGGCCAGGGGCAAGGGCTCGGCGGCCACCAGCAGCGCGGTTTCCAGCACGCGCTTGTAGTCTTCGGGTTTATACAGCGGCAGCATCGGGCAGCTTTACGTAAATGGGCGCCATGGCCTCGTTCTGGGTAATTTCGATCAGCGACTCACGGGCCAGTTCTAGCATGGCAAGAAAACTCACCACCAGCCCCTGTGCGCCGAGCGTGAGGTCGAACAACTGGTCGAACACGACGTAGCCGCCACCCTGCAGCCGGCGCAGGATGATGCTCATGTGTTCGCGCACGGAGAGTTCCTCGCGATGGATCTTGTGGTGCTGATGTACCCTCGCCTGCTTCATCAGCGACAGCCATGCCACCTGCAGATCGTGCAGGCTGACGTCGGGCTGGCGCTCGACCACCTTGTCGGCGATCCATACGGTGATCCATTCGTAGTCGCGCCCCGCCTGCGGCATCTCGTCCAGCTTTGCAGCCGAAGCCTTCATGCGTTCGTATTCGATCAGGCGACGCACCAGTTCGGCACGCGGATCTTCCGGCTCGCCGTTTTCCGCCTTGGGCGGACGCGGCAGCAGCATGCGCGACTTGATCTCGATCAGCATCGCCGCCATCAGCAGGTATTCGGCGGCAAGTTCGAGGTTGCCCTTGCGCATCGCCTCGACGTAGACCAGGTACTGCGCCGTGAGCGGCGCCATCGGAATGTCGAGCACGTTGATGTTGGCGCGGCGGATCAGGTAGAGCAGCAGATCCAGCGGACCCTCGAAGGAATCGAGGATGATCTCCAGCGCGTCCGGGGGGATGTAGAGGTCGCGCGGCATTTCGGCCATGAGTTCGCCATACACGCGGGGCCGATGCTCGGCAAACACCGCATCCACGGCATCCGGATCAAAAGTCGGCGCCGGCGATACGGCGACCTGTGCGCCGGGCTGACCGGAAATGGCGTTCTCGATCACGGGTAGTCGAGCCCTATCGCTTCGCGCACGTCGCGCATCGTTTCCTGGGCAAGCTTGCGTGCCTTCTCGCAGCCGTCGGCGATGATGTTCCTGACCAGCTGCGGATCTTCCTCGTACATCTTCGCCCGTTCATGCATCGGCTTCTGCTCGGCGAGCACGCCATCGATCACCGGCTGCTTGCATTCGATGCAGCCGATCCCGGCCGAGCGACATCCCTTCTGCACCCAGCCCTTGACCTCGTCGTTCGAGTAGATCTGGTGAAACTGCCATACCGGACACTTGTCCGGATCGCCGGCGTCCGTGCGCCGCACCCGCGCCGGGTCGGTCTGCATGGTGCGAATCTTCCGGGTGACGGAGTCGGCATCCTCGCGCAGCGTGATCGTGTTGCCGTAGGACTTGGACATCTTCTGGCCGTCCAGCCCCGGCATGCGCGAAGCATGCGTCAGCAACGCGCCGGGTTCGACCAGGATCATCTTGCGCGTGCCTTCGAGCCAGCCGAACAGGCGCTCGCGGTCGCCCAGGGAAAGGCTCTGCGCCTCGTTCAGCAGCTGGTGGGCCTGTTCCAGCGCTGCGTCCTCACCCTTCTCCTGATAGCGGGCGCGCAACTCGTCGTAGAGCCTGGCGCGCTTGCTGCCGAGTTTCTTCACCGCCTCGCGCGCCTTGTCTTCGAAGTCCGGCTCACGGCCATAGAGGTGATTGAAACGGCGCGCGATCTCGCGCGTGAATTCAACGTGGGGCACCTGGTCGTCGCCCACCGGAACCTGGTTGGCGCGATAGATCAGGATGTCGGCGGCCTGCAGCAACGGATAGCCGAGAAAGCCGTAGGTCGTCAAATCCTTGTGCGACAGCTTTTCCTGCTGGTCCTTGTAGGTCGGCACACGCTCCAGCCAGCCCAGCGGCGTCATCATCGACAGCAGCAGGTGCAATTCGGCGTGCTCGGGTACCTTGGACTGGATGAAGATGGTCGCCTGCGAGGGATCGACACCCGCCGCCAGCCAGTCGATGATCATCTCGTAAGCGTTGTCGGTGATGGTGCCCGGCTCGTCGTAGGCCGTGGTCAGCGCATGCCAGTCGGCGACGAAGAAGAGGCAGGGATACTCGTGCTGCAGCTTGACCCAGTTGGCGAGCACGCCGTGGTAGTGGCCGAGGTGGAGGCGCCCGGTGGGGCGCATGCCGGATAGGACTTTTTCTGCGTACATGTCAAAAACCGAAAAGGGTTCGAATCAGGGTGTTGAACACCCGCAACAAGGGCCGCAGGATGTCATCCAGCCAACCCAGGAACAACAACGCCAGCAGGATGGGAAAACCCCAGCGTTCCAGCTGCGAAAACTTCCAGGCAGCGCGCGGCGGCAGCAGGCTGACGGCAATGCGCCCTCCGTCCAGCGGCGGCAAGGGCAGCAGGTTCAACACCATCAGCACGCCATTGATGCCGATGCCGACGCGCGCCATTTCCTTCAGGGCTTCGGAATACATCATGGCGGGAGTGCCGATCGCCAACTTCAACACCAGGGCCCAGAACAGCGCCATGACCAGGTTCGCCCCCGGCCCCGCCGCCGCCACCCAGAGCATGTCCTGCTTGGGGCGGCGCAGATTGGCAAAATTCACCGGCACCGGCTTGGCCCAGCCGAACAGCAGGCCACCGGCCGACACCAGCAGGATCAGCGCCGGAACCAGCAAAGTTCCCACCATGTCCACATGGCGAATCGGATTCAAGCTGATACGCCCCATCTGCCAGGCCGTCGGATCGCCGAAATGCCGCGCCGCGTAGCCGTGCGCCGCCTCGTGCAGCGTGATCGCAAAGATGATCGGCAGGGCGGAAATCGCCAGCGTCTGGATGAAATTCATGAGAAGCGGGCATTTTAGCAGACCGGGTCATTCCAGCCCGAAGGGCGCCAGCGGACCCTGCCCGGCACGAACCAGTTCGGGCTGGGCGCCGGTCAGGTTGATGACCGTCGTCATCGCCGTACCGCACTGGCCGGCATCGATCACCAGGTCGAGCAGCTTTTCCAGGCGCTCGCGAATCTCGTCCGCATCCGCGAGCGGCGCCTCGAAGCCGGGCAGGATCAGGGTCGAGGTCAGCAGCGGCTCATCCAGTTCTTCGAGCAAGGCCAGCGCCAGCGGATGATCGGGCACGCGCAAGCCGATGGTCTTGCGCTTGGGATGCAGCAGGCGCCGCGGCAGTTCCTTGGTGCCTTCCAGGATGAAGGTATAACTGCCCGGCGTGGTGGCCTTCAGCAGGCGATACTGGCTGTTGTCCACCCGCGCATAGGTGGCGATCTCGGACAGGTCGCGGCACATCAGTGTGAAATGATGGCGCTCATCGACGCCGCGGATGCTGCGGATTCGATCCAGCAGGGGAGCATAGCCGGCAACGCCGGCCAGCGAGTAGGCGGCGTCGGTGGGCAGCGCGATGAGGCCGCCACTGCGGGCGATCTCGGCCGCCTGCTTGATCAGGCGCGGTTGTGGATGTTCGGGGTGAATATGAAATAGCTGGGCCATGCGCGGACTGAAGCCTGGAGACGAAGCGCGGAATTTTACCGGCCCTTTGGCCTGCCGATGTGAATGTCGTCAGCCCCTGGCGGTCAAAGCTGCGACCAGACCGGTATCAGATCCTCGGACAAATCGGGCAACCTGCCCAGGTCGATCCAGCTCTCGCCCGGCCCGTGGAAATCCGAGCCGCGCGAAGCGAGGAAGCCGAACTCGCGGGCGCTACGCGAGAACTCGCGGGTCTCGTCATCTTTCTGGGAACCGGACAGGACTTCGATGCCGCGCCCGCCAAGATCCTTGAAGGCGCCAAACAAATCCTTCCGCTCCGCCTTCGTCAGCCGGTAACGGCCCGGATGGGCAATCACCGCCGTACCGCCGGCGCCGACTATCCAGCGCAACGCATCTTCCAGCGTGGCCCAGGAGTGTTCGACATAGCCCGGCTTGCCCTTGGCCAGCCAGTGGTCGAATACCGACTTGACGTCCCTGGCATGGCCCTGCTCGACGATGTAGCGGGCGAAGTGCGAACGGCTGACCAGCGCCGGGTTGCCCGCATGGCGCAAGGCGCCCTCGTAGGCGCCGTGGATGCCGACCTTGTCGAGTTCGGCCGCCATGCGCCCGGCCCGCGAGTCGCGGCCGCTCCTTACCTGATGCAGCCCTTTTTGCAGTTCTGCATTGCCCGGATCGACGCCGAGGCCGAGGATATGCACGGTCTGGTCGTCACCCCAGGAAATCGAAATCTCGACCCCATCGACAAAGCGCAGCCCGACTTCGTCCGCTGTCGCCCGCGCTTCGACAAGACCGCCGAGTTCGTCGTGATCGGTCAGCGCCAGCAGTTCGACACCGTTATCCTTTGCGCGGCGAACCACCTCGGCCGGCGCCAGCAGGCCGTCGGAGACCGTCGAATGACAATGGAGGTCGGCATTGAGCGGCTTCATGCGATGAAAAATTCCTCGATCATTTGCGCCACCTGTTGCGGCTGGTCATGGTGCAGGTTGTGGCCGCAGTCCTGCACGGTGACCTCCCGCAATTCACGGAAGCAGGCGAGCCGGCTGCGGTAGTCCTCCGAATCGATCGCGAACAATTGTTTGAAGATCACGGAGTCGGCGGCCGTCACCCAGAGCACCGGAGCCGTCACCCGCCGCCAGATCGACTTCGCTTCTTCGACGCGATAGATGATCGGATTGACCCAGCGATGATGGGGATCGGCCGCCTGACGGATGCCGCCGGCGCCATCGTCCTCGCCCATGAATTGGGCAAGATAGCGGGCTTTCTCCGCGGTGAGGCGCGGGTTCTCCTTCTGCAGCCGCGCGGCAAATGCGGTCCGGTCGGGATAGGAGCGGAAGGTCGGCGCGTCCCGCAACTGATCCAGCCAGTTGGCATAGCGCTCCGCTGCCTCTTCCGGCATGTAAAGACGCAGTCCGAGACCTTCGAGGTTGACCAGTTTCTCGATCCGCTCGGGCCGGATGCCCGCATACAGCGTGCCCGCATTGCCGCCCAGGCTGTGTCCGACCAGACGCACCGGATCATTCGGCGAATAATGCAGGAGCAAGGCGTCAAGGTCGGCGATGTAGTCGGGGAACCAGTAGGCATCGTTGTTCCCTTCCGACAGGCCGAAGCCTCGCCAGTCAGGGGCGACGATGCGCCAATCCCTTTCCAGTGCATCGACCACGAACTGCCACGAGGCCGACACATCGCACCAGCCATGCAGCAGGACCAGCAGCGGCGCCGCTTCGCTGCCCCAGATGCGAACATGCAGGCGTCGGCCGCGGATCTGGAGGAATTCGGAACTACAGGTTTTCATGCCGGGCATCTTACCAGTGCCAGGCGACCCGGCCGCCGCCGCGATCGATCCCGCGCTCAGTCCGGAATGACCGCGGTGGCCTCGATCTCGACGCGGGCGGCGTCTTCCATCAGCCCCGCAACCTGCACGGCTGTCATTGCCGGGAACGTGCGGCCGATGACCTCGCGGTAGGCACGGCCCAACTGGGGATAGGCCGCCATGTATTCGCGCTTGTCGATCACGTACCAGGTCATGCGGATGATGTGCTCCGGCCGGCCACCGGCCTCGGCGAGGACCGCGACGATGTTCTGCAACGCCTGCCTGGCTTGCGCGACGAAATCGCTGCTGTGGAAGCGGCATTGGCTGTCCCAGCCAATTTGTCCGCCGACCACCACGGTCCGCCCGCGCGCGGCGATGCCGTTCGAATATCCCCTGGGCGCGGCCCAGCCGGCCGGCTGCAGGATCTGGATGCCGGATTCCTTCACTGCCTCATGCTCGCTCATTTTCCCGGGTCTCCTTGGAACGGGTCATTTGTTCTCCGCGACGGCGGCCTCCTTGAGCAACTCGCGGGCGATGATCAGCTTCTGGACTTCGGTGGCACCCTCGTAGATGCGCAGGGCGCGGATGTCGCGGTACAGCCGCTCGACCGGCACCTCACTGACCACGCCCAGCCCGCCGAAGATCTGCACCGCGGAATCGATTACCTGCTGGGCCGATTCGGTGGCCACCATCTTGGCCATCGCCGCCTCCCGGGTCACTGTGCGTCCCCGGTCGCGCAGCCATGCCGCGCGATACACCAGCAGGGCGGCAGCATCGATGGCAGCCGCCATGTCGGCCAGTTTGGCCTGGGTCAGCTGGAAGTCGGCCAGCGTGTGGCCGAACATCTTGCGTGCGGTGGCGCGTTGCACGGCTTCGTCCAGCGCCCGGCGGGCGAAGCCCAATGCGGCAGCCGCCACCGAGGTGCGAAAGATGTCGAGCGTGCGCATGGCCAGTTTGAAGCCCTGCCCTGCATCGCCCAGGCGCTGGCCGGCGGAAATCCGGCAGTGGCTGAAGCGCAGCCGCGCCAGCGGGTGCGGTGCGATGACTTCGATGCGCTCGGCGATCTCCAGGCCCGGCGTATCCGCATCGACGATGAAAGCGCTGATGCCGCGGACACCCGGTGCTTCGCCGGTGCGGGCGAAGACCACGTAGAAATCCGCGATGCCGCCGTTCGAGATCCAGGTCTTTTCGCCATTGAGGACATAGCCGTCGCCATCGGGATGCGCGGCGCAGCGCATGGCGCCGACATCCGAGCCGGCCTCCGGTTCGGACAGGGCGAAGGCGGCCACGGCGGTTCCCGCGATGACGCGCGGCAGGTACTTGCGCTTCTGCGCGTCGCTGCCGTCCAGGGTGATGGCGCCGCTGCCCAGGCCCTGCATGGCAAAGGCGAAGTCGGCCAGGCCCGAGTGGCGGGCCAGGGTCTCGCGGATCAGGCAGATTGCACGTGTGTCTATAGTCTCGGCGCTGCCGCCCCACTCCTTGCCGCCGACGGCATAGCGGATCCAGTTTGCGGCGCCCAGGGTGCGCACCAGGTTGACGCAGGCCGCGTCGGTTTCCCGCCCGCGCGCATGGGGTGCGTCATGGATGTTCGCCTGTGCCCAGCGCTCGAGCGATAAAGCCAGCTCCTTGTGCTGCGCTTCCAGGAACGGCCAGTCGAGGTAGCTCGTGTCGGCCATGTCACGCCTCCGCCGGGCCGTCCCAAGGCGGCGTGCAGCCAACGACATGGAAGCCACGCAGTGGCTGAACCATAGTCACCCCTTTCCACGGGAAAGGGGCCGGGGGATAGGCCGTCATCTCAGTCCCCTTCGAACACCGGCTTCTGCTTGGCGACGAAGGCGTGGTAGGCACGATGGAAGTCGTTGGTCGCCATGCAGATGGCCTGGGCCTGGGCCTCGGCCTCGATGGCTTCGTCGACGCCCATGTTCCATTCCTGCTGCAACATCTTCTTGGTCATGCCATGGGCGAAGGTCGGCCCGGTTGCCAGATCCTGCGCCAGCTTCAGCGCCTCGGCGGGCAATGCGTCCGGCTCGTGCAGGCGGTTGAAGAAACCCCAGCGTTCGCCCTCCTCGCCGCCCATCGCGCGGCCGGTCATCAGGAGTTCGCTGGCGCGGCCCTGGCCGATCATGCGCGGCAGCATGGCGCAGGCACCCATGTCGCAACCGGCTAGGCCGACGCGGGTGAACAGGAAGGCGGTTTTCGAACGCGCGGTGCCCAGGCGCATATCGGAACCCAGCGCGAGCAGGGCGCCGGCGCCGGCGCAGATGCCGTCGATGGCGGCGATCACCGGCTGCGGGCAGGCGCGCATGGCCTTGATCACGTCGCCGGTCATGCGCGTAAACGCCAGCAGGCCCGGCATGTCGAGCTGGGTCAGCGGACCGATGATGTCGTGCACGTCGCCGCCGGAACAGAAGTTGCCGCCCTCGCCGGAGAGCACCACGGCCTTGACGTCATCGGCATAGACCAGGTTGCGGAACAGGTCGCGCAACTCGGCGTAGGAATCGAAGGTCAGCGGGTTCTTGCGTTCGGGACGGTTGAGCGTGATCAGCGCAACATGGCCTTCCATGCGGTAGCTGAAGTGGCGCGCCCGATAGGCCTTGAGTTCCTGCCGGTTCCCCGGCAGGGCGTGCGGTTTGCCTTGAAGATGTTTCATCTCTTCCTCCGGAGAACCCTCAGGCGATCAGGGCAAGCTGCGCCGCGCGCTCGAGGTTGCGTTCGAGTTGGACCTTGCCGCCCACATACTGTTTCGGCCAGACGATGTCCTTGACGCCCTGCTCGGCCGCGGCATGCAGCGTCCAGGCCGGATCGGCCAGGTGCGGCCGGGCCAGCGCGCACAGGTCGGCGCGGCCGGCGGCGATGATGGTGTTTACATGATCGGCCTCGAAGATGTTGCCGACGGTGATGGTCGGCACATCCAGCTGGTTGCGGATCTGGTCGGAGAAGGGTACCTGGAACATGCGGCCATACACCGGCTGCTCTTCCTTGACCACCTGGCCGGAGGAGACATGGATGATGTCGGCGCCGGCGTCCTGGAACAGCTTCGCCACCTGCGTCGCGTCGTCGGGCGTGGTGCCGCCCGGCGCCCAGTCATGCGCCGAGATGCGCACCGACATGGGCTTGTCGGCGGGCCAGGCTTCGCGCATGGCCTTGAATACTTCCAGCGGATAGCGGCAGCGCTTCTCCAGGCTGCCGCCATACTCGTCCGAACGGCGGTTGGTCAGCGGCGAGATGAAGGAAGACATCAGGTAGCCGTGGGCGGCGTGGAACTCGACCATGTCAAAGTCGGCGCTGGCGGCACGGCGCGTGGCGGCGACGAAATCGGCCTTGACCCGGTCCATCTCGGCGCGCGTCATTTCCCGCGGCACCTGCGAGGTGCCGGCGATGTAGGGCAAGGCCGAGGGCGCAATCAGCGGCCAGTTGCCGGCGGGGAGCGGCTGGTCGATGCCTTCCCAGGCCAGCCTGGTCGAACCCTTGCGCCCGGCATGGCCGATCTGCAGCGCCATCTTCGCCTGGCTGTTGGCATGGACGAAAGACACGATGCGCTTCCAGGCGGCCATCTGCTCGTCGTTCCAGATGCCGGCGCAGCCCGGCGTGATGCGGGCATCGGCGGATACGCAGGTCATTTCGGTCATCACCAGCGCCGCGCCGCCGAGGCCGCGTGCCGTGTAGTGCTGGAAATGGAAGTCGCCGGGCAAGCCGTCGGTCGCCGAATAGGTGCACATCGGTGAGACCACGACGCGGTTGGACAAGGACATGCCGCGCAACTTGAAGGGCGTGAACATCGGCGGCAGCGGCTTTTCGCCGGCGGGCGTGGGTACGCCGCAGCGCGCGGCGAACCAGCGGTCGTAATCCTCGGTGTAGGCCGGGTCGCGCAGTTTCTGGTTGGCGTGGCCGACGCGCTGGCTGCCGGTGAGCAGCGCAAAGGCGAACTGGTCGGGTTCCATATCGACGTAGTGATCGACTTCCTCGAACCAGGTCATGCGGTTGCGCGCGGCACTTTGCAGCTTGAGTGCCTCGATTTCGCGTTCTGCCTGGTAGCGCGCCAGACGCGCCGGCACGTCGCCATCGGTGCTGTTCAACACCTTGACCAGCGCCGCGGCATCCTCCATCGCCAGCTTGGTGCCGGAACCGATGGAGAAATGCGCGGTGTGGGCGGCGTCGCCCAGCAACACGATGTTGTCCTTGAACCAGCGCTCGCAGAGCACGCGGTTGAACTTGAGCCACACGGCCGAGCCGCGCAGATGGCGGGCGTTGGAAATCAGGCGCGCGCCGTCGAGCATGTCGGCGAACAGTTCCTCGCAGAAGGCAATCGACTGGTCCGGGTCCATCTTGTCGATGCCTGCCTTGAGCCAGGTTTCTTCCGGCGTTTCGACGATGAAGGTGGCCCATTCCTCGTTGAACTGGTAGGCATGCAGGTTGAACCAGCCCGCCCCGGTTTGCTTGAAGGCGAAGGTGAAGGCGTTGAGCTTCTTCCTGGTGCCGAGCCAGATGAAGCGGCACTTGCGTACGTCGATGCGCGGATTGAAATGCTCGACGTACTTGGTTCGGGTCAGCGAATTGACGCCATCGGCGCCGATGACCAGATCGTAGTCCCGTGAATAGTCGTCCGGATCCTTGAATTCGGTCTCGAATTTCAGATTGACCCCGAGCTCCCGGGCGCGGGCCTGGAAGATCTGCAGCAGTTTCAGCCGCCCGATGCCACAGTAACCATGGCCGCCTGAAATGATGCGCCGGCCCTTGAAGAAGACGTCGCAGTTGTCCCAGTGATGGAAATTGCGCTCGATCTCGGCGACCACCTGGGGGTCGTCCGCGCGGAAGCCGTCCATGGTCCGGTCGGAGAACACGATGCCCCAGCCGAAGGTGCTGTCAGCCTGGTTGCGTTCGATCACGGTGATCTCGCTGGCCGGGTTCGCCTGCTTCATCAGGATCGAAAAATACAAGCCTGCAGGGCCGCCGCCCAGACACACGATGCGCATTACCGTCTCCTTCCTCGGCGATTTATCCAATTTATTTTTATTTTAAACCTAAACTATTTCGGAAGTCAAGCAGCGGCGACTTTAGCCGCAAACAGCCCATGCCGCCCACTCCCGAGGATTGCGCAGCCGATCCGCTCGATGGCATATTTTCATCGAATACAATAGCGCTTCCCGGCTGAAATCACGCTCACCCGTTTCCGCTCCCCGCCTGCCCCGACATGAAAACCCTCTTCGTCACCGGCGGCGCCGGCTTCATCGGCTCCGCCCTGATTCGCCTGCTGATCGCCGAAAGCGACTGGCGCATCGTCAACATCGACAAGCTGACCTACGCCGGCAACCTCGAATCGCTCGCGGACCTGGCCGGCAACCCGCGCCATGTGTTCAGCCACACCGACATCTGCGACCGCACGGCACTGGACGAGTTGTTCGTCGCCCACCGGCCGACCGGCGTGATCCACCTCGCCGCCGAGTCGCACGTCGACCGTTCGATCCACGGCCCGGGCGACTTCATCGAGACCAACATCAAGGGCACCTACATGCTGCTCGAAGCGGCACGGGCCCACTGGTCCGCACTCGATGCCACCGCCAGGGCCGCCTTCCGCTTCCACCATGTATCCACCGACGAAGTCTTCGGCTCCCTGGGCGACTCCGGCCTGTTCCTCGAAACCAGTCCCTACCAGCCGAATTCGCCCTACTCCGCGTCCAAGGCCGCCTCCGACCACCTGGTTCGCGCCTGGCATCACACCTATGGCCTGCCGACCGTGATGACCAACTGCTCGAACAACTACGGCCCCTGCCAGTTCCCGGAAAAACTGATCCCGCTGATGATCCACAACGCGGTATCGGACAAGCCGCTGCCGATCTACGGCAAGGGCGACAACGTGCGCGACTGGCTGTATGTCGACGACCACGCCCGCGCGCTGCGCCTGGTCTTCGAACGCGGACTCGTCGGCGAGACCTACAACATCGGCGGCCACAACGAGAAGACCAACCTCGAGGTGGTCGATACCCTCTGCGCCCTGCTCGACGAACTGAAGCCGCGCGGCGACGGCAAGCGCTACCGCGAGCAGAAGATCTCTGTCGCCGACCGCCCCGGCCACGACAAGCGCTACGCCATCGACGCCGGCAAGATCCAGCGCGAACTGGGCTGGACGCCGCAGGAGAGCTTCGAAACCGGCATGAGGAAGACCGTGCAGTGGTACCTCGACAATCCGGCCTGGGTCGCGCACGTCGTCTCCGGCGAATACCGGCAGTGGCTGGATCGCAACTACGGAGACCGCCAATGAGTTCCCAGACTACCCGCGGCATCATCCTCGCCGGCGGCTCCGGCACACGCCTGCACCCGGTTACCCTGGCCGTGTCCAAGCAGTTGCTGCCGATCTACGACAAGCCGATGATCTACTACCCGCTGACCACGCTGATGCTGGCGGGTATCCGCGAGATCCTGCTGATCTCGACCCCGGCAGACACGCCGCGCTTCGAACAGCTGCTGGGCGACGGCTCGCAATGGGGCATCCGGATCGAATACGCGGTGCAGCCCAGCCCCGACGGACTGGCGCAGGCCTTCATCATCGGCCGCGATTTCGTCGGCGACCACCCCTCGGCCCTGGTGCTCGGCGACAACCTGTTCTACGGCCACGACTTCGCCGCCCAGTTGCAGCGCGCCGCAGGGTCCGCGCCGGAAGTCGGCGCCGGCGCCACGGTGTTCGCCTATGCGGTGAGCGACCCGGAACGCTACGGCGTGGTCGAGTTCGATGCCGCGGGGCGCGCCATCAGCATCGAGGAGAAACCCAGGGCGCCGAAATCGCGTTATGCCGTGACCGGGCTGTATTTCTACGACACCCAGGTCTGCGAGCTTGCGGCGAGCCTGAAGCCCTCGCCGCGCGGCGAACTGGAAATCACCGACCTCAACCGGATCTATCTCGAACGCGGCCAGCTCAAGGTCGAGATCATGGGCCGCGGCATGGCCTGGCTCGACACAGGCACCCATGAATCCCTGCTCGAAGCCGGCCAGTTCATCGAGGTCATCGAGAAACGCCAGGGCCTCAAGGTCGCCTGCCCCGAAGAGGTCGCCTGGCGGCAGAGGTGGATCAGCGACGCACAATTGGCGACGCTCGCCGAACCGCTGGCCAAAAGCCAGTACGGCCAGTACCTGCAGAACCTGCTGCTCCACGGGGTGCAGGGATGAATCTGATTCCGACCGCGATTCCCGATGTGCTGCTGCTGGAACCCAGGGTCTTCGGCGACGAACGCGGTTTCTTCCTCGAAAGCTGGAACAAGCGGACCTTTGCCGAGCTGGGTATCACGGCGGACTTCGTGCAGGACAACCATTCCAGATCGCAGAAGAACGTGCTGCGCGGGCTGCATTACCAGATCGAGCACGCCCAGGGCAAGCTGGTCCGCGTCACCGCCGGCGAGGTGTATGACGTGGCCGTGGACTTGCGCCGCTCATCGCCGACCTTCGGCCGGTGGGTCGGCTTCACCCTGTCCGCCGCGGACAAGCGCATGGCCTGGATCCCGCCCGGCTTCGCCCACGGTTTTTTGGTCACGTCCGACTCCGCCGAGTTCCTCTATAAAACCACCGACTACTACAGCCCGGCGCACGAGCGAACCCTGCTGTGGAACGACCCGCAGCTGGCCATCCCCTGGCCGCTTGACGGCGAACCGCTGCTGGCGGCCAAGGACAAGGCCGGTACCCCGCTGGCCTTGGCCGCAAGCTTCGCATGAAGATCCTGCTCACCGGTTGTGCCGGTCAGCTCGGCCGCGAACTGAAACGATCCCTGGCCTGTCTCGGCGAGGTCATCGCCTGCGATCGCAGCCAGCTCGATCTTGCCCGAGCCGATCCGCTGCGCGCGGCATTGCGCTCCATCGCGCCGGCGGTGATCATCAACGCTGCCGCCTATACCGCGGTGGACAAGGCCGAAGCGGAACCGGGTCTGGCCGACACGATCAATTCCCTTGCCCCCGGCATCCTCGCCGAGGAAGCCCGGCGCCTGGACGCGCTGCTGATCCACTACTCGACCGACTACGTTTTCGACGGAAGCAAAGCCACAGCCTATACGGAGGACGACGCCCCGGCGCCGCTGTCCGCTTATGGCCGCAGCAAGCTCGGCGGCGAACGGGCGATTGCCGCCGCGGGCGGCCGCCACCTGATTTTTCGCACCAGCTGGGTGTACGGCCTGCACGGCGCCAACTTCATGAAAACCATGCTGCGCCTGGCCCGGGAGCGCAACGAATTGCGCGTCGTCGGCGACCAGGTCGGCGCACCGACCTGGTCCCGCCATCTGGCCGACGCCACATCCCACGTCCTCGCCCGCAAGGAAATTCCCTACGGCCTGTACCATCTCGCCGCCGCCGGCGAGACAAGCTGGCACGGCTATGCCGAAGCCATCTTTGGCGAAGCACTGCGCGCCGGCTTGCTGGAGAACATACCCGTGGTTAACCGTATCGCCAGCGCCGACTTTCCCCTGCCCGCGGCACGCCCGGCCAACTCCCGGCTCGACTGCTCGCGCTTCCGGCGCGACTTTGGCCTGGCCCTGCCCGACTGGCGCACGGGGCTGATCGACTGCCTCGCCGACGCACGCTTCTGACTATTCACAACACGACGAAACATGGCTGTCACCCCCACTTACGACGAATCCTCCTTCCGCGTCCTCAAGGGACTGGAACCGGTGCGCGAGCGCCCCGGCATGTATACCCGCACCGACTCGCCGACGCACATCATCCAGGAAGTCATCGACAACTCCGCCGACGAAGCGCTCGGCGGGCACGCGAAAAATCTCCATGTGCTACTGCATCTGGATGGCTCGATCACCGTCACCGACGACGGCCGCGGCATTCCGGTCGGCCTCCATCCCGACGAGAAAATCCCGGTGGTGGTGCTGGCCTTCACCCGCCTCCATGCCGGCGGCAAGTTCGACAAGAGCACCGGCAATTCGGCCTACGCCTTTTCCGGCGGCCTGCACGGCGTCGGCGTCGCCGTCACCAATGCGCTGTCCACCCGCGTCTCGGTCGAGGTACGGCGCGAAGGAAAGATCTGGGCCATCGAGTTTTCCGGCGGTGGCGAGAAGGTCGGCGCCCTGGCTGAAACCGGCGCCTGCGGCCGCCAGAGCGGCACCCGCGTGCGCGTCTGGCCCGACCCGAAATACTTCGATGCGCCGCGCGTACCGCCCGTCGAGCTGGAGCGCCTGTTGCGTTCCAAGGCCGTGCTGCTGCCCGGCGTCAAAGTGACGCTTGACATCGAGCAGGCCGATGGCAGCGTGCAATCCAAGACATGGAGCTATCCCGACGGCCTCGCCGGCTACCTTACGGAACAGGCCGGCAATGCCGAAGCCGTTGCGCCGCTCTACGCCGCCGAGAAATACGCCGACGCCGACCATGCCGACTTCGCCGCCGGCGAAGGTGCCGCCTGGGCCATCGGCTGGCATGTCGATGCCGTGGCCTCCGAGTCCTACGTGAACCTGATCCCCACCGTGGCCGGCGGCACCCACGAAGCCGGCCTGCGCGCCGGCGCCTTCGAGGCCGTCAAGTCCTTCATCGAACATCGCGCGCTGCTGCCGCGCGGCGTCAAGCTGCAGCAGGACGATGTCTGCGGGCGCATGGCCTTCGTCCTCTCGGCACGCATCCTCGACCCGCAGTTCCAGGGCCAGGTCAAGGAAAAGCTCAACTCGCGCGAGGCCGTGAAGCTGGTTTCCAGCATGATCCGCGACCCTTTCGAGATCTGGCTCAACCAGCATGTCGAAGCCGGCAAGGCGATTGCCGAGCTTTCGATCAAGCAGGCGCTGGCGCGGCAGAAGAACGCGCAGAAGGTCGAGAAGCGCAAGCAATCCGGCGTCGCCGTGCTGCCCGGAAAACTTTCCGATTGCGAATCGACCGATATCGCCGAGAACGAACTGTTCCTGGTCGAGGGCGACTCGGCCGGCGGCTCGGCCAAGATGGCGCGCAACAAGGAAACCCAGGCCATCCTGCCGCTTCGCGGCAAGGTGCTCAACTCCTGGGAAGTCGAGGCCGGGCGCCTGTTCGCCAACAATGAGATCCACGACATCGCGGTGGCGCTCGGCGTCGATCCGCACGGCCCCGCCGACAACCCCGACCTGTCGGGCCTGCGCTATGGCAAGGTCATCATCATGTCGGACGCCGATGTCGATGGCGCGCACATCCAGACCCTGCTGCTGACGCTGTTCTATCGCCACTTCCCGGCCCTGATCCGCCACGGTCACGTCCATATCGCGCAACCACCGCTCTACCGCATCGACGTCCCGGCCTCGGGCAAAAAACGTCCGGCACGGCGCCTGTATGCACTGGATGAAGGCGAACTCATCGCCATCAAGGACCGCCTGATCAAGGAAGGCATCCGCGAGGATGCCGTCGAGGTCGGCCGCTTCAAGGGCCTCGGCGAAATGAATCCCGACCAGCTGCGCGAGACCGCCATGGCGCCGGCCACCCGGCGTGTGCTGCCGGTCATCGATCTGCCGGGTGCCGACGAAGCCACGCTGAAACTTTTCAACCTGCTGATGGGCAAGGGCGAAGCTTCCTCGCGCCGGGCCTGGATGGAAGAGAACGGTCACCTCGTGGAGGCGGACCTCTGATGAGCATGCATAGAGATAACTCCGGCGACACCCCCGACCTGTTCGACGAACCCGTCGCCGCGGAAGCCGCAGCGGCCAACCCGCCTCCGCCCGCCGTACCGCCAGCGCCGACTTTTGAGGGCGGCATGGGTGACGGAACGTCGCTCCCGCTCGCCGCCTACGCCGAGCGCGCCTACCTCGCCTATGCCATGAGCGTGGTGCGGGCGCGCGCCCTGCCGCAGGTCGAGGACGGCCTCAAGCCGGTGCAGCGCCGCATCCTGCATGCGATGAACGAGATGCGGCTCGCCGCCAGCGCCAAGCACGTCAAGAGCGCGCGCGTGGTCGGCGACGTGATCGGCAAGTATCACCCGCACGGCGATACCAGCGTCTATGACGCCATGGTGCGCGTGGCGCAGGACTTCACGCTGCGCTATCCGCTGGTCGACGGCCAGGGCAACTTCGGCTCGCGCGACGGCGACGGCGCGGCGGCGATGCGCTACACGGAATGCCGCCTGACGCCCTTCGCCGACCTGCTGCTGGGCGAGATCGATCGCGGCACGGTGGATTTCATCGCCAACTACGACGGCTCGATGACCGAGCCGCAACTGATGCCGGCACGCCTGCCGATCGTGCTGCTGAACGGCGCTTCGGGCATTGCCGTCGGCATGGCCACCGAAATCCCGCCGCACAACCTGCGCGAAGTCGCGGAAGCGGCGCGCCTGCTGATCAAGAAACCCGAAGCCGTGCTGGAGGAAGTCCTGGCCATGCTGCCCGGACCGGATTTCCCCGGCGGCGGCCAGCTCATCTCGACCCCGGCCGACATCCGCGACGCCTATGCCATCGGGCGCGGCAGCCTGCGCATGCGCGCGCGCTGGCGCATCGAGGAGCTCGCCCGTGGACAGTGGCGAGTGATCGTCTACGAACTGCCGCACGGCGTCTCGGTGGCCCAGGTACTCTCCGAAATCGAAGGCCTGACCAATCCGCAGCCGCGCGCCGGCAAGAAGGACGTCAGCCAGGAGCAGAAGAACCTCAAGGCGCTGGTGCTCGGCGTGCTCGACAGCGTGCGCGACGAATCCAGCGACCAGCAGGCGGTGCGCATCATGCTCGAACCCAAGAGCTCGCGCATCCCGCAGGACGAATTCATGGCCGTGCTGCTGGCGCACACCAGCCTCGAATCCAGCGTTTCGGTGAACCTGACCATGGTCGGCCGCGACGGGCGGCCGCAGCAGAAGAACCTGCTGACGATACTGCACGAATGGATCGCCTTCCGCTTCGCCACGGTGGAGCGCCGCACGCGGCACCGGCTGGCCGAAGTGCTGCGGCGCGTGCATGTCCTCGAAGGGCGCATGACGGTGTTCCTCAAGATCGAGGAAGTGATCAAGTGCATCCGCGAGTCCGACGAGCCCAAGCCCGACCTGATGGCGCGCTTCGGCCTGACCGAAATCCAGGCCGAGGACATCCTTGAAATCCGCCTACGCCAATTGGCGCGGCTCGAAGGCATCCGCATCGAGAAGGAATTGGGTGATCTGCGCGCGGAACACGGGCAGATCACGAAGCTGCTCGACTCGAAGAGCGAGATGACCAGGCTGATCCAGAAGGAAATCGGTGATGACGCCAAGCGCTTCGGCGACGAACGGCGCACACTGATGGAGGCGGTTACGCCGATCTCGCAGGGCGAGATCGCGGTGCCCGACGAACCGGTGACGGTGATCATTTCGAAGAACGGCTGGGTGCGCTCACGCCAGGGCCACGGCATCGACCCTGCGAGCATCACCTACAAGACCGGCGACTTTCCCTGGCTGGTGGCGGAAACGCGCACGGTCTGGCCGCTGATCGTGATCGACGGCAACGGCCGCAGCTACAGCGTGAAGGTTTCCGACCTGCCCGGCGGCCGCGGCGACGGCGCACCGCTGAACACCATGATCGACTTCCAGGAAGGCGGCAAGCTGGCGCTGGCCCTCACCGCCGCGCCGGAATGCAAGTACCTGGTGGCCGGTTCGGGCGGTTACGGCTTCGTCACCAGCGTCGCCGACATGATCGCGCGCAACAAGGCCGGCAAGGCCTTCCTGACGCTCGACAAGGGCGAAAAGCCGCTGCCACCCGCACCGGTCGCCGGCGACAGCGTGGCGGTCCTCACGCAGGGCGGCAGGCTGTTGTTGTTCCCGCTCGCGGAACTCAAGGAAATGGCCAAGGGCAAGGGATTGATGCTGATCGATCTTGCGAAAAACGACGAGGTCGTCGGCGTCGCCGTTTGCGGCGGGCAAACCCTGCTGATCGGCGGCAGCGGGCGCGGCGGCAAGCCGGTCCAGCAGCCGCTCGATACCCGTGCCCAGGCTGCATTTCGCGGCGCCCGCGCGCGGCGCGGACAGGAAATCCCCTTCAAGCTGAAGCCTGCGATGCTGTTATTGACGAACAAGCATTGATGCTAGAATCTTCAAGGATTTGATTTATCCTGTCCGCCTGTACCTGTCCGGGATCGCCGTCGCCCACGGAGAATAAAAAATGCTTTTCATCCTCTACTACATCGTCGCCATCGTTGTGCTGGTCATGCATTTCACCGGAATGCTGGCCCGCTACAACATCGAATGGCTGATTCTCGTGCTCGCCGTGACGGTATTCCCGGCGGTCATCTACCTCTAGCTCCAGCGCAAGACCGCCGTGCCACGGGCGCCGACTTCCGGCGCCGCGCTACGGCTCAGCAGTGGCGGGCGATGATCGCCTTGACCTGGTCCACTGCGGCGTCGACCACCTCGACGCGTTGCGGCAATCCCTCGATTCCCTCCAGCTCCTTCGGCCGCATCGGCTCCCGGCCCAGCGCCTCGCGTATCGTTTCCGTAAACTTGACCGGTTGCGCGGTCTCCAGCACGATCATCGGCAGACCGGGTTCGCGATGCTCGCGCGCCACCTTGACGCCATCCGCGGTGTGCGTGTCGATCATGACCTGATGCCGGTTCCAGACGTCGCGGATGGTCGCGATCCGGTCCGCATGCAAGCTGCGTCCGGAAGCAAAGGCATAGTCCGGCAGCGCGGAAAAGTACGGCGTGCCGCGCAGGTCGAAGGAGCCGCCGGCATCGACCGCTCGCCACAGGTCGCGTACCTTGCCGGCATCGCGGCCGACCAGGTCGAAAATGAAGCGTTCGAAATTGGAAGCCTTCGAAATGTCCATCGACGGGCTCGAGGTGACCTGCGTTTCCGCCGTCGCGCGCGGCCGATAGATCCCCGTGCGGAAAAACTCGTCGAGCACGTCGTTTTCGTTGGTCGCCAGCACCAGGCGGGCGATCGGCAGGCCCATCATGCGGGCGATGTGGCCGGCGCAAATGTTGCCGAAATTGCCGGACGGCACGCAAAACGCGACTTCCTGGTCGTTGGACGTGGTGGCGGCAAAATAGCCCTTGAAGTAATACACCACCTGGGCCATCACGCGCGCCCAGTTGATCGAGTTCACCGCGCCGATGCGATAGCGCGCCTTGAATTCGGCATCGTTGGAGACGGCCTTGACGATGTCCTGGGCGTCGTCGAACATGCCGCGCACGGCGATGTTGAAAATGTTCGGATCCTGCAACGAGAACATCTGCGCGCGCTGGAAGGCGCTCATCTTGCCCTCGGGGGACAGCATGAAGACCTTGACGCGATGCTTGCCGCGCATTGCGTACTCGGCGGCCGAGCCGGTGTCGCCCGAGGTGGCGCCGAGGATGTTGATGGTCTCGCCGCGCTTTTCCAGGACGTACTCGAAGAGGTGGCCGAGCAGCTGCATGGCCATGTCCTTGAAGGCGAGCGTCGGTCCGTTGGACAGCTCGAGCAGGTGGAAGCCGGGTTCCAGCGTGGTCAGCGGCGTGATGTCACCGGCGTCGCGCCCCGGCCGGCAGTGGCGGTAGACATTGGCCGAATAGGTGCGATCGGCAAGCATCTTGAGGTCGCAGGCCGGGATGTCGTCGACGAACTTCTGCAGGATTTTCAGGGCCAGCGCATGGTAGGGCAAGCCGCGCCACTCGGCGAGTTCGGCCGCGCCGACCTGCGGATAGATGCCGGGCAGGTAGAGCCCGCCGTCCGGCGCCAGCCCGCCCAGCAGGATGTCGCAGAAGCTTTGTGCCGGTGCCTCGCCGCGGGTGGAGATGTATTTCATCTCAACCCAGCTCTTCCATGCGCAGCCGGATCACCTTCTTCTTGACCACCGGCAGCGCCTCGATCCTTCGCGATCGCGGCATCGACGTTCTTTTCGCGCGTGACGTGGGTCAGCATGATGATGTCGGTCTGCGACTCGCCCTCGCCCGGCTCGCGCTGGATCATGGCGTCGATGGAGATGCCCTGGTCGGCGAGGATGCGCGTGATGTCGGCGAGCACGCCCGGCTTGTCCTCGACGCGCAGGCGCAGGTAGTAGCTGGTCTCGACCTCGGACAGCGGCAGGATCGGCGTATCTTCCATGGCGTCGGGCTGGAAGGCCAGATGCGGCACGCGGTGTTCCGGGTCGGCGGTATGCATGCGCGTGACATCGACCAGGTCGGCGATCACGGCCGAGGCGGTCGGCTCGGCGCCGGCGCCCTTGCCGTAGTACAGCGTGGCGCCGACCGCGTCGCCCTGCACCAGCACGGCGTTCATGGCGCCCTCGACATTGGCGATCAGGCGCCTGGCCGGGATCAGCGTCGGATGCACGCGCAACTCCACGCCCTCGGCCCGACGCCGGGCAATTCCCAGCAGCTTGATCCGGTAGCCGAGCTGCTCGGCGTACTTGATGTCCTCGGCCTCGAGCTTGCTGATGCCCTCGACATGCGCCTTGCCAAACTGCATCGGGATGCCGAAGGCCAGTGCCGAGAGGATGGTGATCTTGTGCGCGGCATCGACGCCCTCGATGTCGAAGGTCGGGTCGGCCTCGGCGTAACCCAGGCGCTGCGCCTCCTTGAGCACGACGTCGAAGGGCAGGCCCTTGTCGCGCATCTCGGAGAGGATGAAGTTGGTGGTGCCGTTGATGATGCCGGCGATCCACTGGATGCGGTTGGCGGTCAGGCCTTCGCGCAGCGCCTTGATGATCGGGATGCCGCCCGCCACCGCCGCCTCGAAGGCGACCATGACGCCCTTTTCATGCGCCGCGGCGAAGATCTCGTTGCCGTGCATCGCCAGCAGCGCCTTGTTCGCCGTGACCACGTGCTTGCCGTTGGCGATCGCCTGCAACACCAGTTCCCTGGCAATACCGCAGCCGCCGATCAGCTCGATGACGATGTCTATCTCCGGATCGGCAACCACCGCGAAAGCGTCGTCGGTCACCTGCGCCCGGCCGGCCGTGACCTGGCGCGCCAGGTCGAGGTTCTTGTCCGCCACCCGGGTGATGCGGATCGGCCGCCCGGCACGGCGGGTGATCTCGGCCGCATTGCGGGCCAGTACGTTGAAGGTGCCGCCACCGACGGTGCCGATGCCGAGGAGCCCTGCATTGATGGGTTTCATTTCAAGGTTTTCCTAAAACTGAACGCGGGAATGACCAGACCTTCCCGAAAGTAAAAACGATGCGCGTCGGTGCGCTGGGTGCCCGAGTCCAGCGCGAGCACATCGCATTGGAATTCCGCGCCTTTGCTCCAGATGCCGCAGCAGCCCGCCGATGCCGCGCGACCGCTGCGCCTGTCGGTCACCAGGTCATCGACATACCGCCGGCGCCCTTCATCTGTATTTTCGATCACCCGCCACAGGGCAACGCCGCGCACGCTTTCCCCGCGCTCATGCGCGCCGTTGGCGACCGCAGCGCCGCGTATGGCGGCCGCGCACTGGCGGGCACCCTGGCGCGCCAGCCATCCGGCTCCAGTACCCTGCCATCGCTCCCGGTCACATCGACAACCAAAAACTCAGCTGCCATGCCGCTTGCGATAGCCGTCAAGAAAGCGCGCGATGCGTCCGACGGCTTCGCGCAGGTCGTCCTCGTGCGGCAGGAAGACCAGGCGGAAGTGGTCGGGATGCGGCCAGTTGAAGCCGGTACCCTGCACCAGCAGCACCTTCTCCTGGGCCAGCAGCTCGGCGATGAATTCCTGGTCGTCGGTGATCGGGTACAGCTTCGGATCGAGGCGCGGAAACATGTACAGCGTCGCCTTCGGCTTGACGCAACTGACGCCGGGAATCGCCGTGATCAGTTCATGGGCGACGTCGCGCTGGCGGCACATGCGGCCGCCCGCGGCAACCAGGTCGTCGATGCTCTGGTAGCCGCCCAGCGCGGTCTGGATGCCCCACTGCCCCGGCACGTTGGCGCACAGGCGCATCGAGGCCAGCATGTCGAGGCCGTCGATGTAGTCGCGCGCATGCTTCTTCTCGCCGGAGACGATCATCCACCCGGCACGATAGCCGCAGGACCGGTAGTTCTTCGACAGGCCGTTGAAGGTGATGGTCAGGACGTCCTCGGACAAGGCAGCAATCGAGGTGTGGCTCGCGCCGTCGTAGAGCACCTTGTCATAGACCTCGTCGGCATAGATGATCAGGTCGTTCTGCCGCGCGATCTCGATGATTTCTCTCAGCACCTCGTCGGGATACAGGGCGCCGGTCGGGTTGTTGGGGTTGATGATGACGATGGCGCGGGTGCGCGGCGTGATCTTGGCGCGGATGTCGGCCATGTCGGGCAGCCAGCCGGCGCCCTCGTCGCACAGGTAGTGGCGCGGCGTGCCGCCGGACAGGCTGACCGCCGCGGTCCACAGCGGATAGTCGGGCGCCGGCACCAGCACTTCGTCGCCGGTATCGAGCAAGGCGTTCATGGCCATCACGATCAGTTCGGAAACGCCGTTGCCGATGTAGATGTCCTCGATCGTCACGCCCTTGATGTGCTTCTGCTGCGTGTAATGCATCACCGCCTTGCGCGCCGAGAAGATCCCCTTCGAATCGACATAGCCGGCCGCGCCGGGCAGGTTGCGGATCATGTCCTGCTGGATTTCTTCGGGCGAATCGAAGCCGAACGCGGCCAGGTTGCCGATGTTCAGCTTGATGATCTTGTGGCCTTCCTCCTCCATCTGCCGCGCGCGGGCGAGCACGGGGCCGCGGATGTCGTAGCAGACGTTGTTGAGTTTGGCGGATTTATTCACGGGCTGCATGAGCAACCGTCCTTTCTGCAAGACGCCAGCCAGGGCAGGCGCTCGAACAACCAGGCTTAGGCGATCGAGCCTGGCCGAGCAGGCCGTGTTCCGAGGCCAAAATGTATAATGTTACCCAAGCCCATGCTGCACCGCAAATCCAGATTTGATGCGGCATTCAGCCACTCCGGGCGCTGCATGCCCTAGCCAACCCGGTTGCCGAACCCGCCACCCCGAATGAAGCTGCATTCCCCAGTCACCGCCGGCCTGCTTTCGATCACTTCCTATGAGTCCGGACACATTGCCGTGAATGGCCGCCGCCTGACAAAAGCTTTCTCCTGACCCCGCAGCAACTTGATCGAGAACTGGCCGCCGGCTTCGGTCGATCAACTGACCGGGCCCGACCTGCTTGCAGTCGCCACGCTCGACTGCCCGATAGTCCTGCTCGGCACCGGCGCGCGCCAACGCTTCCCGTCCCGGCCCTGCTGCTTCCGCTGATCGAGCGCCGGATCGGCGTCGAGGTGATGGACAGCCATGCGGCCTGCCGCACCTACAACATCCTGATGGCGGAAGGACGGAACGTCGCCGCCGCGCTGATCATCGAGCATCGGGGATGACCGGCGCCGCGGTTCCTCGCGGTAGAATTACGCGGATTGCCGCCGGCCCCGCCTCACCAGGCCATCGAATCAACGAAATTCCAGGAAATCCCAGCCCCATCCCCGCCATGAAGAAACTCCTCATCCCAGACGTCAATGGCTTCCGGTGCAATGCCAGAGCCTGCGGCACGCAAGCTGGCGACCTGACCGGCCGATGAAGCTTGCCCTCAAAATCGACGTCAATACCTGGCGCGGCACCCTGCAGGGCGTGCCACGCCTCGTCGAAATCCTGCGCCGCCAGCACGCGGATGCCAGCTTCCTCTTCTCGCTGGGTCCGGACCATTCCGGCCGCGCCATCCGGCGCGCTTTCCGCCCCGGCTTCATGAAGAAGCAGCGGCGCACCTCCGCGCTATCGCACTACGGGATCAGAACGCTGATGTACGGCACCCTGCTGCCCGGCCCGGACATCGGCCGCCGCGGCGCCGACATCATGCGCGCGACGCGCGACGCCGGATTCGAAGCGGCGATCCACTGCTGGGACCACGCCAAATGGCAGGAGGGACTGCCGCTGCGGCGAACTCCCCCTGGACCGAAGCCGAGATGCGGCGGGAACATGATCGCTACATCGAAATTTTCGGCACCCCGGCCGGCGGTCGCGGCGCCGCGGGCTGGCAAATGAACCCGCATGCGCTGCGCCTGACGCAGCGCATGGGCTACCGCTGGGCCTCGGACTGCCGCGGCACGCACCCCTTCGTCCCGGTATGGAACGGCGAGATCGTAGATTGCCCGCAACTGCCGACCACCCTGCCGACGCTGGACGAACTGATCGGCACGGACGACATCACGGCGGATAACGTGCACCTGCACCTGCTGCGGATCACCGCGCAAACCGCAGCCGGAGCGAACAATCGCGACCACGTTTTCACCCTGCACGCCGAACTCGAAGGGCTCAAGTTGGGCGATACCCTCGAACGGCTGCTGACCGGCTGGCGCGAACAGGGTTACGAACTGGTATCGCTGGGCCGCCTGCGCGACGCGCTCGACCCGGCGCTGCTCCCCCGCCACGACATGGTCCGGGGCGAAATCCCCGGCCGTGCCGGCAGCCTGATGCTGCAGGGCGAGGAATTTCTGGCAACCTGGAAGGAAGCTGCATGACCGAAATTTTTACCGCGACCCCCCCACCCCCCTCCGCCATCGGGCTGCGTGTCCCGGATTTCAGTGTCCCGGCCACTGGAGGCGACTTTGTCCTTTCCGCCTTTCAGGGCAAACCGCTGGTCCTGTATTTCTATCCCAAGGACAACACACCGGGCTGCACCACCCAGGCCCAGCAATTCCGCGACCTGCATGCTGAATTTGCCCGAGCCGGCTGCGTGGTGGTCGGCGTTTCGCGCGATTCGCTGAAGTCGCATGAAAGCTTCAAGGCCAGACTTGGGCTTCCTTTCGAACTGATCTCGGATATCGAAGGCGTGCTTTGTCGCATGTTCGACGTGGTCAAGAACAAGATGCTCTACGGCAAGAAGGTGCTCGGCATAGAGCGCAGCACCTTTCTCATCGACGCCGACGGCATCCTGCGCCAGGAATGGCGCTCGACCCGGGCCGACGGCAACGCCGCCACCGTTCTGGAGGCCGTACGCAAACTGTGATCCGAAACAGGACCCGGATTCAGTTCCTGCCCTTGGCCTTTCGCCACAATCCGGCCGGCTATCTTGAGCCTGCCGCCATCCTTGCCCCGAGGCATCTATGAACGCCAAGCGCGCCGCGAAGGCAAAGAATTCCACCACGAAGCTGTTCGTGCTCGACACGAACGTCCTGATGCACGATCCGACGAGCCTCTTCCGCTTCCAGGAGCACGACATCTTCGTGCCGATGGCGACGCTGGAGGAACTCGATGCCAACAAGAAAGGCATGTCGGAAGTCGCCCGCAACGCGCGCCAGACCAGTCGACTGCTCGACGAGATCGTCACCGGCGCCGAGCACGATATGGCCAATGGCATCGACCTGACCGGACCTTCGCGCGAACTGGCCACCGGCCATCTGTTCCTGCAGACCGAAGCCATCAACGGCGTCCTGCCGATCTCGCTACCGACCGCCAAAGCCGACAACCAGATCATCGGCGTGGTGATGTACCTCGGCCAGAAGTTCCCCAAGCGGCCGGTCATCCTGGTGTCCAAGGACATCAACATGCGCATCAAGGCGCGTGCGCTGGGTCTCGAGGCACAGGATTATTTCAACGACAAGGTGCTGGAGGATAGCGATCTCCTCTACACCGGCACCATCGAACTGCCGCCCGATTTCTGGGACAAGCACGGCAAGGGCCTGGAATCCTGGAAGAAGGACAGCCGCACTTATTACCGCGTCAAGGGCCCCCTGTGCCCGGAGCTACTGGTCAATGAATTCGTCTGGCAGGAAGGCCCGCAGCCGCTGCAGGCGTGGGTAAAAGTCGGCGCCGGCAAGACGGCGGAACTCGAAACCCTGATCGACTACAGCCATGCCAAGAACGCCGTGTGGGGCATCACCGCGCGCAACCGCGAGCAGAACTTCGCCCTCAACCTGCTGATGAATCCGGAGATCGACTTCGTCACCCTGCTCGGCCAGGCCGGCACCGGCAAGACCCTGCTGACGCTGGCCGCCGCGCTGACGCAAACGCTGGAGACCAAGCGCTTCGCCGAGATCATCATCACCCGTGTCACCATACCGGTCGGCGAGGACATCGGCTTCCTGCCCGGCACCGAGGAAGAAAAGATGACGCCCTGGATGGGCGCGCTGGAAGACAACCTCGAGGTGCTCAACAAGCCGGCCGAAACCCCCGCCGGCGGCCCCGCCGCTGGCGCCGGCAGCTACGGCGGCGACTGGGGGCGTGCCGCGACCATGGACCTGATCCGCAACCGGATCAAGATCAAATCGCTCAATTTCATGCGCGGCCGCACCTTCATGAACAAGTTCCTCATCATCGACGAGGCGCAGAACCTGACGCCCAAGCAGATGAAGACCCTGATCACCCGCGCCGGCCCCGGCACCAAGGTGGTCTGCCTGGGCAACATCGCGCAGATCGACACGCCCTACCTCACCGAAGGCAGTTCGGGCCTGACCTACGTGGTGGATCGCTTCAAGGGCTGGGCGCATTCGGGCCATGTCACGCTGCAGCGCGGCGAGCGCTCGCGGCTGGCGGATCACGCTGCGGAAGTGCTGTAGGGCGTCAAGCTCTATAGGACGAGCCTGAAGCAAAATTCTCGAACTTGGTGTATTCGCCGAGGAAGGTCAGGCGCACGGTATCGGTGGGACCGTTGCGATGCTTGGCTATGATCACTTCCGCCGTGCCCTTGTCCTGGGTGTCGGGCTTGTAGTACTCCTCGCGGTACATCATCATGATGATGTCGGCATCCTGCTCGATCGCGCCGGATTCGCGCAGATCGCTCATCAGCGGGCGCTTGTCGTTGCGCTCTTCGACTTTCCGCGAGAGTTGCGAGAGGGCGATGATCGGTACCTGCAACTCCTTGGCCAGGGCCTTGATCGAACGCGAGATCTCCGAAATTTCGGTGGCGCGATTTTCATTGTCGCGATTCGAACTCATCAATTGCAGGTAATCGATGATGATCAGGCCGAGCTTGCCGAACTGCCGGTGCAGGCGCCGCGCGCGGGCGCGCAGATCGGTGGAGTTGATGGCACCGGTTTCGTCGATGTGGATCGGCGCCTCGTGCAACTTGCCCAAGGCCACCGTCATGCGATCCCATTCGTCATCGGTGAGGCGGCCGTTGCGCAGCTTGGTCTGGTCGATGCGACCGACCGAGGAAAGGAAGCGCGTGGCCAGTTGCGGACCGGACATTTCCAGGCTGAAGATCGCCACCGGCAGCCGCAGTTCGACCCCGACATGCTCGGCGATGTTGAGCGCGAACGCGGTCTTGCCCATCGATGGCCGCCCGGCAACCACCAGCATGTCGCCCGGTTGCAGGCCCGCGGTCAGGCGGTCGAGATCGACGAAACCGGTCGCCACGCCGGTGATGTCGGACTGGCTGTCGCGCGCGAGCAGGCCTTCCATTCGCTCGACCACCTCGCCCAGCAGCGGCTGGATCGGCACGAAGCCGTTGTTGGCGCGGTTGCCGGCTTCGGCGATCTGGAAAATGCGCTGCTCGGCATCGTCGAGCAGCGCCTTGACGTCGCGCCCGGCGGGATTCAGCGCATTGCCGGCAATCTCGTCGCCGACGGTGACCAGTTGGCGCAGGATGGCGCGCTCGCGCACGATCTCGGCATAGCGGCGGATGTTGGCCGCCGACGGCGTGGCGTTGGCGATCTCGCCGAGGTAGCCGAGGCCGCCGGTCTGATCGACCTCGTTCGACTGCTCGATGGACTCATACACCGTCACCACATCGGCGGGACGCCCCATCTGGATCAGCTTGCCGATGTGGCGGAAGATCCGGCGGTGGTCATCGCGATAAAAGTCGGTCTCGCGCACCACGTCGCCGATGCGGTCCCAGGCGGCGTTGTCGATCAGCAGGCCGCCGATCAGCGACTGCTCGGCCTCGATGGAATGGGGGGGGAGCTTGAGCGCAGCGACCTGTGAATCGACAGGCTGCGGGGGATTGAAGGCACGTACCTGGGCCATCGCCGTCTCCATTGTGAAGCGGCAAGTCTACCCTGCTCCCCGCCTCAGGGTAAGTGGACAACTTGTGGAAATGCTGTGAAGAAACTGTGTAAATGCGGTGGGGCAAATTCATGCACCGCAATACAAAACGGGCCGCTGAGAATCAGCGGCCCGTTTTTTGCATCGAGGCGGCTTACTGCTCGCCGAGCACCGACACGGTGACGGTCGCCACCACGTCCGTATGCAGGGCAATCTGCACCGGCGTATCGCCAACGGCCTTGAGCGGACCTTCGGGCAGGCGGATCGCCGACTTCTCGACCTGGAAGCCCTGTGCCGCCAGCACGTCGGCGATGTCGTGGGCCGACACGGAGCCGAACAGGCGGCCATCGACGCCGGTCTTGCGCGTGATCTGCAGCATCAGGCCTTCCAGCTTCGCGGCTTCGGCCTGGGCCGCGGCAACCGCCTCGGCCTGGATGCGCTCGAGTTCGGCGCGCTTTTCCTCGAACACCTTGCGGTTGGCTTCGGTGGCGCGCTTGGCCTTGCCTTGCGGGATCAGGAAGTTGCGGGCATAGCCGTCCTTGACCTTGACCACGTCGCCGAGGCCACCGAGGTTCACGACTCTTTCCATCAGAATGATTTGCATGGTCTTGTCCTCGCTTACTGGTGCAGGTCGGTGTAGGGCATCAGCGCCAGGAAACGCGCGCGCTTGATGGCGGTCGACAACTGCCGCTGGTAGCCGGTCTTGGTGCCGGTGATGCGCGCCGGCATGATCTTGGCGTTTTCGGCGATGAAATCCTTGAGGATCTCGACATCCTTGTAATCGATCTCTTCGATCTTCTCTGCGGTGAAACGGCAGAACTTGCGACGCTTGAACAGGCTGCGGCCCTTGTCGTCCTTGCGCTTTACTCCGGTCTTGCTCTTAGGCTTGAATGCCATTTTCAGTTCCTTCCACGAATTCGACTGTATTCACATGCAGTATCGGACTGCGTCGCTTGAGACTCCTGGCGGCGAGAAAACCGGCCACCCTGACCCCGTCTCCCGGCTTGGCTGCAAGCAGCACCTGTGCCGGCCGGCCCATTGCTACACAGGCCATCTCGCATTCCACCTTGCGCTCGACATCGGCTTCGACCTGGGTCGAGACATGCGCGAGGAGAAATTCAAGAACCGGTATCCCGGCGGGGGTGCGGCGCAATGCGCCGCGCTCAAGCAAGCGACCCGACAACTGCGTCAGGTTGCCCGGCTTGTCCTCAGGCGGCAACGGCAGCAGCCGGAGCCTCCACCTTGACTTCGCTCTGGGTCAACGAACGCGACTTCTCTTCCTTCATCATCGGCGAAGGAGTCACCACCGCCTTGCGGGTTTTCACCGTCAGGTGGCGCAGGACTGCGTCGTTGAACTTGAAGGCGTGTTCCAGTTCGGCCAGGGTTTCGCCGTCGCACTCGATGTTCATGAGCACGTAGTGGGCCTTGTGTACCTTCTGGATCGGATAGGCCATCTGGCGGCGGCCCCAGTCTTCGAGGCGATGGATGGCGCCGTTGCGGGCGGTGACCAGCGTCTTGTAACGCTCGATCATCGCCGGAACCTGCTCCGACTGGTCCGGATGGACGATAAATACAACTTCATAATGGCGCATGCAATCTCCTTGTGGGTTGGTTACAGCCCCCCCGCATGCGTAACGGGTGGAGCAAGGGAAAGCGCGCGATTATACAAGCCCCGCCGCCCTTCGGCAAGGGATAAAACGACAAAAATCAAGGGCGTATGCCCGGCTAGCCGCAGTAGCGCAGGTTGGTGAAATTCAGCAGCAGATCGGCTCCGCCATAGGCGGCGAAGGCCAGGCCGAGGACTATGCCGGCCGCCAGCAGGCCGACAACCTGTAGCCAGCGCCACGCGCGCGAAGCAGCGGCGGACGACTCTGGAGTCTGCGGCAAGGGATTGTCGGCATCCATGGCGACATCCTGCGCACGCCGCCCGCCCGAGTCAAGCACGCTCAAAAAACCTCGCCCTCGCGCAGGAAGCGCCACTGCCCCAGCGGCAGGTCGCCCAGGCGCACGCGGCCGATGCGCACCCGCTTCAAGCCGGTGACGCGAAGCCCCACCAGCTCGCACATGCGGCGGATCTGGCGCTTGCGGCCCTCGGTGAGGACGAAGCGCAACTGCTCGGGATTGGCCCAGGCCACCTTGGCCGGGCGCAGCTTCTTGCCGTCCAGCTCCAGACCGTGGTTCAGCATCGCCAGGCTCTTCACATCCAGCGCACCCTCGACCCGCACCAGGTACTCCTTTTCCACCTTCGAGTCGTCGCCGATCAGTTGCCGCGCCACGCGCCCATCCTGGGTCAGGACCAGCAGCCCGGTGGAATCGATGTCGAGCCGCCCGGCCGGCGCCAGGCCCTTGAGGTGCGCAGGCTGGAAGCGCTGGTGATCGCCCGCCATCTGGGTCTTCGGCGTAATCAGCGTTACGGCCGGCTGGTGGCCGTCCTCGGCCTGGCCGGAAACGTAGCTCATCGGCTTGTGCAGCAGGATCGTCGCCTGCCGTGCCTGCGTCGCGCGCGCCTCCGGCGCAAGCGTGATCACCGCATCCGCCGCCGCACGCGTTCCCAATTGCGTCACGCGCTGGCCGTCGACGAAGACCAGCCCGCGCTCGATATAGGCATCCGCCTCGCGCCGCGAGCACAGACCGCGCTCGGCAAGAAGTTTGGAAACCCGGATACCCCGTATCATTCATGGTCGCGAATTCTATCCTTCTCCCATGCTCAGCTATCGCCACGCCTTCCACGCCGGCAACCACGCCGACATCCTCAAGCACTTCGTCCTGACGCTGTGCCTTGAGCACATGAACGCCAAGGACAAGCCCTGGCTGCTGCTCGACACCCATGCCGGCGCCGGCCTCTACGCGATCGACTCGGAACAGGCGAAGAAGACCGGCGAATACCTCGACGGCATCGCCCGGCTGTGGAACCGCATCGACCTGCCGGCGCCGATGAAGCCCTACATGGATGCGCTACAGGCCTGCAGCGGCGGCCTCAAACTGCGCCGCTACCCCGGCTCGCCCTGGCTCGCCGCGCACTTCGCGCGCGAGATCGACACGCTGCGTTTCTGCGAACTGCACTCGACCGACTTCGCCCTGCTGCGTCGCGAATTCCGCGACACCGGGCGCCGCATCAAGGTCGAGCAGCACGACGGCTTCGAAGCCATGAAGGCCGCCCTGCCGCCGCCCTCGCGGCGCGGTCTGGTGCTGATCGATCCCTCCTACGAAATCAAGAGCGACTACCCGCGCGTGGTCGCGGCGCTGAAAGACGGACTCAAGCGCTTCGCCACCGGCACCTACCTCGCCTGGCTGCCTTTCCTGCCCACCATCGAAGCGCGCGCCCTGCCCGAAAAGCTGAAAAAATTGCCAGCCGACTGGCTCTACGCCAGCCTCAGCGTGCGCGGCCCGGCCACCAAGGGCCACGGCATGCACGGCAGCGCGATGTTCGTCGTCAATCCGCCGTGGACGCTGAAGGCCGCGCTGGAAGAATCCCTGCCCTGGCTGGCGAATGTACTCGCGCTGGACGAAAAGGCGGGATGGATGGTGGAGAGTTCGAATACGGCTGCGGCGAAACCGCGGGACGATTGAGGCGGAGGGGAGCGAGGCGGCAGGTCTGTGCCCAAAAGAGACAGTCGAGGCTAAAGAAAGCGGCCGTTCAACTTTTGACCTATGGGGGCGCCACCGGCTTAGCGGCTTGGCGGTCCTCGGGAGAGCAGCTAGGCAATGCCGCTCTCGTACTGAGAAACCGAAACGGGCGGCGTAACGTTGGATGTGCCTTTTCGATTCCTTCCTCTATCGACTCCAAGCGTCCCGGTACTTGACTGAAAATCGTCACGAAACCGAACACATCCCCGAATACCACTTGAAGCATGTGCAATTCACCAGATTCACCGACCGAGTACTTGTAGTCGAATTGATCCGTCAGGTCTTTGCCGCTCCGCCGTTTTGGCGCCGACATTGCCGCGAAGTGACTTATCGCATCCAGAAGCACAATCCGGCCATGTTCCATTTTTTGAGCGTTTGTGAACCACTGAAACATGATGCCGCCGTCAATAGGGAAGATGGCACTGGTTCGCTTGAAGTAGATGGCCTTTGTAAGTTTGGCCGCGAGCACGCTCACGCATTGATGCGCTTCCTTCGGCAGTTTCACCACTGGGAGATCTTGGTAGGTTTCGCCAGGCCCGGGGCGAAGACCCACCTTCCGACCAAGCCGGCGGGCTTCTGCTGTACTTCTCTGGAGCATTCCCTCGATAAATCCTGGAAACTGCCTTTTCACCTGACGCATCAGGCCGGCCCCACTATTGTCGGTAACGCCTGCGTTGGTCAGATGGGCCAGAAACGCAACCATCAAGTCGTCATCGAACCACCTCCGTTGCAGTCTTCACAGGCTGGAAAAACGTAACCTTCTGGCCATTTCTTCTCACGAAACAAAGCTCGCGGAGGGCAATGCTCCTGGGTAGTTGCCACACGCCGAAAGTGCACGGACTAGCAGCATCAATCAATTTTTCCTTTCTTCTCTTGGCCTCTCCCACAAAACATCCCCATTGAAAATGCGAAAGGAGTTTAGCCAGAAATTCAATTCGAGCCTGGCCTCTTAGAAACGTTGGGACTCTGCTCCAGAATACCTGCTGACCTCAATGGATTCATTCGCAAAAGTCGGCGCTGGCGGGACGGCGATTCGTGTTGTCATAGAAATCAACGCGACGCTGACCCCAAATTGCTCGCCAAATTGCTCCCCAAATTGCTCCTCAGCGACAGCTATTGTCGGGGAAGCTGCGCATCTGAATTCTTGCTGCTCTTCATCGACCAAGCCCATCCTGCAATTTGTTCCAGTCGTAACTTTCGCTCTGGTGACAACTTGTTTATTGCTAACCGCTGAACTGAAACCCACTGACCCAGACGGTAGCCGTCGGATTCCTTGAAATCAAACGGAACCCTGCCGTGACCGGTTCGACCTGCGAATTCTACGAGGTAACGAAACCCTTCTTCCCATTGCACCGCGCGCGCATTCCAGACCCAGCCGGGCATCGATTCCAGTCGTGCTTTTCGCTCTGGCGTCATAGAATTCCCTTGACCACGTTGGCGCACTACCCACCTGCCAAGAGGATATCCATCTGCGGCGTTGAACGTTGCCGGAACCTTACAATGGCTTTCTCGTCCAGCAAATTCTGTGAGGTGACGAAACCCTTCGTCCCATTGCTCCGTGATCGCATCCCACACCCAGCCAGGCAGCGATTCCAATTGGGCTTTACGCTCGGGCAGTAATCTGTATCTATCTCTTCTAATGGCATTGATCCAGTTACCGAGCCGATATCCATCCGGTGTTGTCCCCTCCTTCGGAACATTGGAGTGCCCTCGCGTTTTGTGAATTCCTTCAGATGGCCAAAACCTACTTCCCATCGGTGGTCTATGGCATTCCAACTCCAATCCGGCAACGCTTCCAGTCGCGCCTTGCGCTCTGGCGTCATACTCTTCTTATGTCGCCGTTGAACCGCAACCCATTGACCTAGTCGGTATCCATCGGACGTCTTGAACCCCTGCACCGCTCTACTGTGCCCAGTCAAACGTGCAAACTCCGCAAGGTAATGAAATCCTTCTTCCCATTGATCTGTGAGCACGTCCCAAACCCATCCGGGCAATGCCTCCAGTCGCGCCTTTCGTTCTGGTGGCAAGCGGGCCCTATTGTTCGTTGGGTATTCACCCAACTGCCGACAGAATATCCATCTGTTGTTTTCTGATCCTTTGGAACTTTAGCGCCCCTCACGGTCACGTATTCCTTAGATAGCAACCAACCTCCCAAGTATCACTTTTTGGACCAATGGCAACCCTTAGTGGGCGCTGGTAGGCGGACTTTTAGTGTTCGTTGGCTATTTACCCAACTTCCGAGCTGAATACCATCTGCTGTCTTGTAAAGCGCTGGAACAAGGCTATGGCCCTCACGTTCGCAAAACGTCTCTAACAAACCAAACCAAAGTCCAAGATCTGGACCCGCTGAACCACCGCCAAAGTTCTTCCGGAAGATCAAGAATGATTCAAACCACGGCGCTAACCCAGCGGATTCCGCCGAGTTCAGTCCTGATCTGATCCACCAAGACATCGCAGTGCTTTGAGCGCTTCATCCCAGATGGTTGAGGGCTAGCCCAATCGTGTCTTCTTGTCCGGCGGCAATGAACACCGGCAGGTGGCCGTGCGACTCAGCCGAATGGCGGACCACGGCCGGATAATGTCCACCTGGCTGCGGGGTCGATAACAGCATCGAGCGACGGCAGCCACCGACAGCACGCGCATGCTCACCGCGTTCGTCTGTGCTCAGGGCCTTGAGTGCGAGCTTCACGTTGCGTTTGCTGCCGGCGGCGCCGAGACAATGTCGCAGGTTCGCGGACGATGTTGTCGCCATCCAGGCCACACCTTCCGAACGTCGAGGCAAAGGCCCGCGCGATTGACGGGCTGTGAAAGCTGATGACGCGCCTGAGGTCGTAGTCCTTGATGGCCTTGAGCAGGCCGATCTGGGCGGCGAGCGATTCGCTGTCCGTTTCGACGCCCGTGCCGGTGCTGACCAGTTCGCGCCTGGCGATCCACTGCGCGATGGTGGGGTCGTCCACGCCGATGATGACGACGCGGTAGTCGGTCAGCAGTTTGCGTTCGATGGCTTTGCCGAACGGCAGGGCATACAGCACTTCGCCAAACAGCGCGGCGTTATCCATGCCGACCACGTCGACGCCGCGATCTTCGGCGGCTTTATGGACGGTGCGGAGCGGGGCGGTGGCAAACACCTTGGCGCGCGTATCGGCGTGTCGAGCACCGCCGTGACGTCGCCGCCGACTTTGCCCGCGCAGCGGTGGGCTTCGTCCGCTACGACCAGATCGAAGGCCGGAATGTCCGGGTCGGCCTGGGCGGCGGCAATGACGGAGGAAGATTGGTAGGTGGAGAACACCACGCGATTGCGTGAACCTCCGAGAAAGCGTTTTACCTCGTCGGCATCCGATGTGACGGGAAAGGCCAGGTCGGCCACGCTGTGGATGGCTTCGTCGCTACCTTTCGATCCGACAGTCTGGTCGGAGCAGACGCAGAGCACTTCAAACGGGGTGGCGGCGGCGAATGTCCATTCGCGCAAAAGCTGGGACAGCAGCCCCAACGACGGAACCAGTACCAGAGTCGTTTGCACCGCGAGCTGTTCCTTGATCCAGAGCGTGACGTAGGTTTTGCCGGTGCCGCAGGCCATGATGAGTTGCCCGCGGTCGGCGCTTTGCAGCCCTTGCACCACAGCGGCGATGGCTTCGTTCTGGTGGTCGCGGGGTTCGGGGCGGGCTTTACGTTTCGCTTGCGGAAGAGCGGCAAAGCTGGCGGGATAGTCCAGCGCGGCACGCTCAAAATCCGAGAGCAGAAAGCGCACGACGGTTTGTCCCCTGCGCAGACTTGCCGGGCATGACGCCGATGCGGTCGGTGGTGGCAATCAGCAGGCGGTGCTTGATACTTGGCCGGTTCGACTCGCTGAGGAATTTATCGACGTCGTGCTTGGTGATGTCGTGGTCGGGCGAATAGCACTTGGCTTGCACCGCCCAGTGTTCGCCGTTCCTGTGCCGGAATACCAGATCGATGCCGCAGTCGCACCCCAGGATCCGGGTCCGTTCCAGAGCCACACCTGATCGACTTGCGTCGACCACTCCGGATCAGCCGTTAGGAACCATTTGACAAAATGCTCGAATTGCTTGCCGCGCTTGGCGAGATCGGGGTCGAGGCTGTTATAGAAATCGGGAAATAGGGCCGTCATTTTGTCAGAGCGAAAAGCAAACTTAGCATGTCCCACGAGCGAATCGATGTGTCGCCTCGTTGCTGAAGTGGATGCAGGAACGAAATTCGACTCTCTTGAAGTCCTTCATTGCCCCACGCCGCGCCACGACGTAAGACCAGGACCGCGAGCAGCGTAGGTCTCGGTTACCCGCACCCCGATCCCACCCCTGTATTCAAGGCATCGTCAACATTAAATGCGCCACAAATATCCATTATCGGGCGCACGATGGCATCAATATCCGTTACGGCTTCTGCATCCTCGACCCACACATCTGGCAGCACAAGGTTAGGGCGGTCTGAAAATGCCTTTCGGAAAAGACTGAAGTTTCCGCCGACACCAAATTCGTAGCCCTCAATCTGGAGTAGGGCGCAGCGAAAAATTGCGGGGCCAGAGTACCCGAGAAGCTTGGCTTTCGCTAAGAAGACGGTTGCAGCCTCCCGATAGAAGGCAGTGACGGTGGTCGACGGAATAACCCGGCGATGTTCATCATTCTCGACATACTGACTACCCCCGACTCTCACCGCTTCGAACGCACCGGACCGAAAGACTTGAACATATGCAGTCTGAGCGTCGTCTCGTGTGGGCGAGTAGACAACGAGGCCATCTAGATTCAATGCGCTAGAAGCACCGCCCCAGCCAGAAAAAATAAAGCTCGCATAGTCGCGGTTCAACGCTGCGATATCAATAGTGGTGCGCCCGTCCATGGCTGCAATCGGTACCAAATGGGCAACGCATAGAGGTCCCGCTTGCATCGGCTTCCATGTATTGCCCGCAACGATGTTTTCTGTCCTTTCATTGATGAAATGTCGGGCACGTTCGACGAGCGTAGCCGTTCTATCGAAGGCGGACCGCAGTTGGTTGTAAGTCAAGTCGCTGGTATGTGTGCCATTGCGCATAACGAACCTGTGAAAATCTTTGTGCTGGTGGCGATGTGGGCCATCGAACGACGCCGGTACGCGAAGGATCAAGACGTAACCGCCTGCAACGTCGACTGGATGGAACTGTAGCCCCTGTATCCGCGGCTCAACTCTTGCGTCCAGCATTTGCCCGAGTCTACGTTTGGCGGCATCAGATGGTTCTGATGTAATCGGATGGATTCTCTCTGCGACGCCGCTCCTGTCAGCGATGCCATACACAAGGTCGCCGCCGTTGGAATTGGCAAAGGCACAGACGTCCTTTAGGAATTCCGCTCTGTCCTCGTCACTGGTCGCGGGCAGTGCTCTGTTTGAAATCCAGCGTACCGGATTCCGGGCAGCGTTCGTCGCAGAGTTCCTGAAGTCTCTGCTCGCTGAGGGTGTCAATTCGTTGAAGCAACATTCTCAGATCCGGCGGCGGAGGGCAGCTCCGTCCCGGGGCCCCTGCCCCGCGCGACCCCGGGAGCGGTACAACTTGCGCTACGGTCAAGGTAGAGCACGGCGGCATCATTTGCGAACCGTACGTCTGCTTTGGAGAAATACCACCACCGTCCGCAGTTGGCCGATTCCCGCCAAAATCCACAAACACCGCTATCCAGGCAAGAGAGAGCAAGCAGCAGGGTCTTGCAACCACGACAACGACACGCCCGCAAGCACAATTCGCCGTGCCGTCAGCGCCAGCGCGGTGCGTCCCTCCGGGAACTTTTTCAGGTCAGGTTTTCAGCTCGGCAAGATCGCGGAAATGCGCCAGCGCGTCGGCCTGCGGGTGCCGTGACTTCGGTCGAATTTCAACAACCTGTCAGGCCGCCATGAATCCCGGCAACTTGGATGCCTTCACATCGAATGTTGCCGTCGCTCGACATCCAAGTCGTCGGTTTTGGGTGCCGATCAGACAATCAGCGAAATCGGCAGTCGTATCCTTCCAGATGAAAAGAGCCTCCTCTATGGCAGGCTCATCCTCGAATCGAACATCGGTCGCATCGAGCAAGCCCGAGATGGCCTCAATGATCAGATGCTTCGGCAGGCTGTATCGACTACGCAAGACCCATTCGGTTTCCAGGAGGACCAACTGGCTTACGAAAACGCGGCGACCTGCCGCGATTTCACGCTTGATCAGCTTGCGTGCCTTCTCGAACTGAACTTCGTCATCCCGAACCAGAAAGCGCACGAGAACATTGGTATCCAGCCCCAGCATCACCGCGACAACTGCTCGACCGGAACGGGCTTGCGACCTTTCTTGTGCAACACGCCCGCCAGTTCGGTGACGCTCCCGGTCTTCACTCGCATGACTACCGTGGCGTCAGGCATCAAGGTGAAGGTCATCCGGTCTCCGGCCTTCATGGAAAGGCTATCCCGGATTGCCTTGGGAATCGTCGTTTGACCCTTGCTGGTCAGCGTGGCGTCGTTTGACATCGCAATCTCCTTTTTTCCTTACGATCTGCATTATAGTAAGGCGATTGCCTGCTGGCAATATGCTGGTGATTGGCGATCTGGACGGCGACTATCCGCCGACATTCCTGACTGCCCACTCCGACCCGCAACCACCCGCAACCGCCAATCGCCGTCCCGCCAACACCGACTTTTTCAGGTCAGCTTTTCAGCTCGTGGCGATCGCGGAAATGCGCCAGCGCCTCGGGATTGGCCAGCGCCTCGACGTTCTTCACCGGGTTGCCGTGCACCACGTTGCGCACCGCGAGTTCGACGATCTTGCCGCTCTTGGTGCGCGGGATGTCGGCGACCTGGAGGATCTTCGCCGGCACGTGGCGCGGCGTGGTGTTGTCGCGGATCACCTGCTTGATGCGCTTTTCCAGCACGTCGTCATGCACCAGGCCCTCGCGCAGCTTGACGAACAGCACCACGCGCACGTCGCCGGCATTGCCCGGCGGCCAGTCCTGGCCGATGACGATGGATTCGACGACTTCGGCCAGCTTTTCCACCTGGCGGTAGATCTCCGCCGTGCCGATGCGCACCCCGCCGGGATTCAGCGTCGCGTCGGAGCGACCGTAGATGATGAAGCCGCCATGCGCGGTGATCTCGGCGAAGTCGCCGTGGCACCAGATGTTGTCGAAGCGCTCGAAATAGGCCGCGCGGTACTTGGCGCCGCCTTCGTCGTGCCAGAAGCCGATCGGCATCACCGGGAAGGAGCGGGTGCAGACCAGTTCGCCCTTTTCGCCGCGCAGCGGACGGCCGTCGTCGTCGAACACGTCGACCGCCATGCCCAGCCCGGCGCACTGGATCTCGCCGCGATACACAGCGCCGTTCGGATTGCCGATGACGAAGCAGGAAATGATGTCGGTGCCGCCGGACACCGAGGCGAGCTGGATGTCCTGCTTGATGTTGGCGTAGACGTAGTCGAAGCCTTCCGCGACCAGCGGGCTGCCGGTGGAGAACAGGGTGCGCAGATGTTCGAGCTTGTGCGTCCGGCGCGGTTGCAGGTCGATCTTGGCGATGGCGTCGATGAACTTGGCCGAGGTGCCGAACTGCGTCATGCCTTCGGCATCGGCGTAGTCGAACAGGATGTTGCCGCGGCCGACGAAGGGCGAACCGTCGTAGAGCAGCAGGGTCGCGCCGGAGGCCAGGGCGGAGACCAGCCAGTTCCACATCATCCAGCCGCAGGTGGTGAAGAAGAACAGGCGATCGCCGGGCTTCACGTCGCTGTGCATCTGGTGTTCCTTGAGATGCTGCAGCAGCACGCCGCCGGCGCAATGCACGATGCACTTGGGCACGCCGGTGGTGCCCGAGGAATACATGATGTAGAGCGGATGGTCGAAGGGCAGGCGCTCGAAGCGGACCTTGCGCTCGGCAACGAAGGGAGCGAGGAAATCCGCCAGCATCACGCCCTGGCGGATCGCGGCGATGCCGCCGCCGGCTGCGGTTTCGGCCGCATTTCCCACATAGGGCACGATGACTACGCGATCCAGCGACGGCAGGCCGGCGGCGATCTCGGCGACCTTGCCGAGGCAGTCGTTCATCTTGCCGTTGTACCAGTAGCCGTCGCAGGCGAACAAAACCTTCGGCTCGATCTGGCCGAAGCGGTCGAGCACCCCCTGCACGCCGAAATCCGGCGAGGCCGAGGAGAAGATGGCGCCGATCGAAGCCGTGGCCAGCATCGCCACCACGGTGGCCGGCATGTTGGGCAGGTAGGCGGCAACGCGGTCGCCCTTGACCACGCCCATGGCACGCAAGGCGGCTGCCGTCTGCGCCACGGCGCGATGGAGCTCGGCCTGGCTGACGCGGCCCTTGACCTTGTCCTCACCCCAGAACACCAGGGCGTCGCCTTCGATTTGGCGGCACAGCAGGTTCTCGGCGAAGTTGAGTTTCGCCTCGGGGAACCAGCGTGCGCCGGGCATCTTCTCGCGGTCAACGACGACCGTGGAGCCCATCTCGCCGATCACCCCACCGAATTCCCAGAGCGAAACCCAGAACTCTTCCGGATGGTCGATCGACCAGGCATGCAGGCTTGAATAGTCGGCGCCGGCGAGACGGCGATTCCAGCGCTTGCCGGCCGCTTTCATGAATGCCGTGAGGCGCGTGGCGGCGATGCGCTGTGCCGAGGGTTGCCAGATCGGCGCGATGTCATTGCTCATGGTGGTTTCCTGTTTTCGGCGGGACTAAAGGCAGCTTGCGCGCAAGCTGTCGGGCAATGCAATCGACTTGCCCGTCGCGTTGTCGATCCAGACCAGCTTGGCCGCGCCCTCGGCATAGATGCGGTCCTCGCCGACCAGGCGCAATTCGTAATACGTCGGCACGCTGCTGCGCCCCGGATGGCCGCTGAACATGCGGCAGTCGATGGTGCCGGGATAGGTGAAGGGAATCAGGAAGGTGCAACTGGCATTGACGATCACCGGGCCCTCCGCCAGCGTCACCGAGGTGGCATAGCCGAAGCTCTCCAGCCATTCGATGCGCGCCTGTTCCATGACGCGGAAATAGACAAGGTTATTGACGTGGCCCATGGCATCCTGGTCGCCCCAGCGGATCGCCATTTGGCTGTTGAAAATGAGCTTGCGATGGTGTTCCATGGGCATGGAGTCATAAGTGTTATAGAAGACTTCAAGATTATAATCGCGCGATCAAACATATCGATCGAGGTCAGCATGCAGCGCGAAGCCATGGAATTCGATGTCGTCATCGTCGGCGGGGGTCCGGCCGGACTTGCCGCCGCGATCCGGCTCAAGCAGATCAATGCCGAGCTGGGCGTCTGCCTGATCGAGAAAGGCTCCGAAATCGGCGCCCACATCCTCTCCGGCGCGGTCATGGATCCGCGCGCCCTGAACGAACTGATGCCCGACTGGCAGGCGCAGGGCGCACCACTGGAAACCGCCGTCACCCGCGACCGCTTCGCCTTCCTCACGCAGCACGGCTTCGTCGACCTGCCCACCCTGCTCCTGCCCGGCTGCTTTGCGAACCACGGCAACTACGTCATCAGCCTGGGCCAGCTTTGCCGCTGGCTCGGCGCGCAGGCCGAGGCGCTCGGCGTCGAGGTCTATCCCGGCTTCGCCGGCGCCGAAGTGCTCTACGACGACAAGGGCGCGGTGCGCGGCGTCGCCACCGGCGACATGGGCCTCACCCGCGAGGGCCAGCCCGGCCCCAACCACCAGCCCGGCATGGAACTGCTGGCCAAATACACCCTGTTCGCCGAAGGCTGTCGCGGCCACCTGGGCAAGCAGGTCGAGGCGAAGTTCGACCTGCGCGCCGAGTCCGACCCGCAGACCTACGCGCTGGGCGTCAAGGAACTCTGGGAAGTCGATCCCGAGCACTTCGAGAAGGGCCTGGTGATGCACACCTTCGGCTGGCCGATGAAGTCCGACACCTACGGCGGCGGCTTCATCTACCACTTCGGCGAGAACCTGGTCTCGGTAGGCCTGGTGACCGGGCTGGGCTACAAGAACCCCTTCCTCTCGCCTTTCGAGGAAATGCAGCGCCTGAAGACCCACCCGCAGATCGCCCCCCTGTTCAAGGGCGGCAAGCGCCTGGCCTACGGCGCCCGGGCGCTGGCCGCGGGCGGCCTGCAGTCCCTGCCGAAGCTCGACTTTCCCGGCGGCGCGCTGATCGGCGACGACGCCGGCATGCTGGTCGCCTCGCGCATCAAGGGCAGCCACGCCGCGATCAAGAGCGGCATGCTGGCGGCGGAAGCCGCCGCCGCGGCACTCGCCGCGGGCCGGGCCAACGACGTGCTGAGCGACTACCCGGAAGCTTTTCGCGAGTCATGGCTGTACGAGGAACTCCATACCGCGAGGAACTTCAAGCCGTGGATGGCGAAAGGCCTGTGGACCGGCACGCTGATGTTCGGCATCGACCAGGTCCTCTTGCGCGGCAAGGCGCCGTGGACCCTGCACAACACGGCCGACCACCTGAAGCTGAAGCCCGCCGCCGAATGCACGCCGATCGCCTACGAGAAGCCCGACGGGGTGCTGACCTTCGACCGGCTTTCCTCGGTGTTCCTCTCGAACACCAACCACGAGGAAGACCAGCCCTGCCATTTGCAGTTAAAGGATGCGGCGGTGCCGATCGCGACCAACCTGGCGCTCTACGATGCGCCCGAGCAGCGCTACTGCCCGGCCGGGGTGTATGAGATCGTGCGCGACGAAAGCGGCGAGAATCCGCGCCTGCAGATCAACGCGCAGAACTGCGTGCATTGCAAGACCTGCGACATCAAGGACCCGACGCAGAACATCAACTGGGTGGTGCCGCAGGGCGGCGAGGGGCCGATCTACACGCAGATGTAGTCACCGTGAAAAGTCGGCGCTGACGTTACGGCGACGAGGCTGGCGCCGGCAGGTCCGGGGCGGAGGAATGTGAAACCCTGACGCAGCCACGGGCCTGCCGGCGCCGGCCGGGTTGAAAGTCGGCGTCTGCGGCACGGGTGCTCGCCGCCAGACTCCGGCTTATTTGTTCAGCAGGTAGCGCCGGTCGTCGAAGCTGCCCACCCAGTGCGGCACATAGACCACCATCAGCGTGATCAGTGCGCCGTTGAGCCAGGCTTCGGCGAAGCCGAGCAGCAAATAATAAGGCAGGTAGTCGTCGAGCAAGGTCGACGCCGGATACACGGCGGCCGACCACAGCAGCGCGCAGGCCAGCAGGCCGGTCGCCAGTACCGTCAGCGCCGCGCCGAAAAAGGCCGCGACGAAGACATAGACGAAGAAATTTTCCGGCAGGAGGCGCTCGGCCGCGCGCCGGATGCCGTCCGCCAGCAGCACCGGGAATACCGCCAGCACCAGCGCGTTGAGGCCATAGGCCAGCCAGCCGTCCTGTCCCTGCAACTGGCCGTTGAGGGTGACCCCGGCGAGCACCAGCGAAAAGCCGATGATCGCCAGCTGCCGGCCGAACATCAGCGCGAACATCGTGGCGCCGAGAAAGTGCAGGTTGAGCCCCGGCTTGACGCCGGCCTTCATGCTCCAGACCAGCACCAGCAGCACGATGGTGCCGAGCCAGACATTCAATTGCACGGAATCGGCCAGGCGCGTCCATGGCGCGGTGCGCAGACACCACAGCCATGTCGCCAGCAAGGGCAGGAAGGCCCCGAGCGCCCAGGCCTGCGGAAACAGGGCGTCGGGGAAGTTCACGCGGCTAAACCGCCGCCGTCAGTTCCGGTACGGCCGCGAACAAATCGGCGACGAGGCCGTAGTCGGCCACCTGGAAGATCGGCGCGTCCGGGTCCTTGTTGATCGCCACGATCACCTTGGAATCCTTCATGCCGGCCAGGTGCTGGATCGCGCCCGAGATGCCGACCGCGATGTACAGCTGCGGCGCAACGATCTTGCCGGTCTGGCCGACCTGGTAGTCATTGGGCACGAACCCGGCATCGACCGCGGCACGCGAGGCGCCCAGAGCGGCGCCGAGCTTGTCGGCCAGCGGCTCCAGCAGTTTGTGGTAGTTCTCGCCGTTGCCCATGCCGCGCCCGCCGGAGACGATGATCTTGGCGGCACCCAGTTCCGGCCGCGCCGACTTGGTCAGTTCGCGCCCCAGCAGCTTGGCCTGGCCCAGGTCGGGACCCGCCGCCAGCGCCTCGACGGCGGCACTGCCGCCCGAGTTCGCCGCGGCATCGAAGCCGGTGGTGCGCACCGTGATGACCTTGGTCGCATCATTGGACTTGACCGTCGCCAGCGCATTGCCGGCGTAGATCGGGCGGACGAAGGTATCGGCGTCGACCACCGAGATGATTTCCGAGATTTGCGCCACGTCGAGCAGCGCCGCCACGCGCGGCAGCGTGTTCTTGCCGTTGCTGGTGGCCGGGGCGATGATGTGGCTGTAGCCGGAAGCCGGGTTGGCAACTGCGGCGACGATCAGCGCGGCGAGGTTCTCCGCGGTCTGGTCGCCGTAATGGGCGGCATCGGCCACCTTGACCTTGCTCACGCCCGCGACCTTGGCGGCCTGCTCGGCGACGGAACCGCAGTTGGCGCCGGCGACCAGGAGGTGGATCTCGCCACCGATCTTCGCGGCGGCGGTGACGGCATTCAGGGTCGCGGCCTTGAGGACGGCGTTGTCGTGTTCTGCGATGACGAGTAGTGCCATTTAGATCACCTTCGCTTCGTTCTTGAGTTTGTCGACCAGTTGCGCGATGTCGGCGACCTTGATGCCGGCGCTGCGCTTGGGCGGTTCCGTGACGGTGACGGTGGTCAGGCGCGGGGCGGGATCGACACCGAGGTCGGCCGGTTTGACGATTTCCATCGGCTTCTTCTTGGCCTTCATGATGTTGGGCAGCGTGGCGTAACGCGGTTCGTTGAGGCGCAAGTCGGTAGTGACGATGGCCGGCAGGCTGATTTCCAGGGTTTCCAGGCCGCCATCGACTTCGCGCGTCACCGTAAGCTTGCCCTCGCCGGTCTCGACCTTCGAGGCGAAGGTGGCCTGCGACCAGCCCAGCAGCGCCGCCAGCATCTGGCCGGTCTGGTTGGCGTCGTCATCGATCGCCTGCTTGCCGAGGATGATCAGTTGCGGCGCTTCCTTCTTCGCCACGGCGGCCAGGAGCTTGGCCACGGCCAGCGGCTGCAGCTCGACATCGGTTTCGACGAGTATTGCCCGGTCGGCACCGATGGCCATCGCGGTGCGCAGGGTTTCCTGGCAGGCGGTGAGGCCGCAGGAGACGGCGACGACTTCGGTCGCCTTGCCGGCTTCCTTGAGCCGCATGGCTTCTTCGACGGCGATTTCGTCGAAGGGATTCATGGACATTTTCACATTCGCCAGATCGACACCAGTGCCGTCTGCCTTGACGCGAACCTTGACGTTGTAGTCAATCACGCGCTTGACCGGGACGAGGATTTTCAAGCGGGTCTCCTTTGTTTTGAATGGGCTGACAACGGAATATCAGTGAAGGCAGCGCCGGCATGATCGACGCCAATGCGCAGCGGCCGAAACAGGAGGCACATTCTAACGACAAAACGGGCCAAACAGAACATACGCATCGGTATGGAATGTGCGATACTGGCCGGCATGGAAAAGAAGTCCGGAAAACCAGTCCGCACCATGCTCGATCGCGACGCATGGATCAAGGCCGCGGTCGCCGTCCTGGCCGAGCACGGCGCGGACGGCCTGCGCGTGGAAGTCCTGGCCAAGCGCCTGGGCGTCACCAAGGGCAGCTTCTACTGGCATTTCAAGGACCGGCGCGACCTGCTGGACGAGGTGCTGGCACTCTGGAAGGACGGCCGCATCCGCGACATCCGCAAGCAGACGCAGGCCGAACCCGGCGGCGAAGTCGCGGCCCTGCTCCACACCATCGAGGTCTATTCCTCGGCGCGCAACCGCAAGGGCATCGCCATCGAAGCCGCGGTGCGGGACTGGGCGCGGCGCGATGCGCAGGCCGTCGCCGCGGTGGATGAAGTCGACGCCGAACGCCTCGCCTGCGCCTGCCGGCTGTTTCTCGCCTGCGGCCTCGACAGGCACGAGGCCGAGGCCCGCAGCGTCCTGCTCTATGCGTATGTCTTCGGTGCCAGCATGATGCGCTTCGGCGCCTTCACCAGCGACGTCGCCAGCCTGAAAGCCTGGATCGCCGGCCTGATCGCCCCGCAGCTGCAGCGCAGCGCGCCGGTGGCGCCGGGCGACGCCACCTGAGGATCGCCCGGCCGGCGGGGACCGGAAACCCGACGCCGCAGCGCCGGACTCAGCGCAGGTAATTGCGGCTGATCTCGCGGAACAGGTCGGAATTCGCCTTGCGCAGCCATTCGAAAGCCACCATCTCGCGGCTGACGATGGAAGCGCCCGCCTCGCGCATGCGCGCCAGCGCCAGCGCCTTGTCCGTGTCGCGGCGCGAGCCGACGGCCTCCTCGACGACGAACACCTGGCGACCGCCGGCAAGCAGCTCCATCACCGTCTGCAGCACGCAGACGTGGGTCTCCATGCCGCAGACCACGAGTTGCGGATGGCTGCCGGCGGCGGCAAAGCCATGACAGCCGCCGGCGACGGCGGAAAAATGCAGCTTGCCGGCGACGCAGCCCGCCGGCAACTCGGCGGCGATCAGCGGATGGGTCGGACCCAGGCCCTGCGGGTACTGCTCGCAGGCCAGCACGGGGACGTCCATGCGGCGGGCGACGCGAATCAGCCAGACGACCTGGTCGAGCAGCGCCTGCCAGCCGGAAATCGCCGGCACCAGCTTGCCCTGCACATCCACCACGAGCAGCGCGGATTGTTTCGCATCGATCAGCATGAGGCCTCCCAGGCGGCAATGAATTCCTTCCAGTGCGGCAGGCCGGTGGTGGTCAGCGAAGACTTCACCAGGGCCAGTTCCGTTTCATGTTCGGCGGCTGTCAACAGGCCGCGCATCATCTGGAAGCGCAGGAACACCAGGAAGGTGTTCACCACGTCGGTTTCGCAGTAGTCGCGGATCTCGGCTATGCGCCCTTCCAGCCAGGCGCCCCACACCGCCGAACCGTCCATGCCGAGCTTGCCCGGCAGGCCCATCAGGCGCGCCAGCTGGTCGAGCGGCGCGCTGCCACGCGGCTGGTACATGGCCAGCAGGTCCATCAGGTCGAGATGGCGCGAATGGTAGCGGCTGATGTAGTTGTTCCACTTGAAATCTTTCGAATCGCGGTAATCGCCCTCGCCCATGTCCCAGTAGCGCGGCGCCGTGACGCCATGGATCAGCCCGCGATAGTGCAGCACCGGCAGGTCGAAGCCGCCGCCGTTCCAGGACACGATCTGCGGCGTGAGCTTCTCGACGCCGTCGAAGAAGCGCTGGATGATCTCGCCCTCGCCCGACTTCGGCTCGGCCAGCGACCAGACGCGGAAGCCCTCGTTGTTGCGCAAGGCACAGGAAATCACCACGACCCGTTGCAGGTGCAGCGGCAGGAAATCGCTGCCGTTCCTGGCCCGCTGGCGCTGGAAGGCGAACTCGGCGACCTCGGCATCGGGCAACGCGGCCGGCAGTTCGTGCAGCGTGCGCAGGCCGGCGATGTCCGGGATGGTCTCGATGTCGAAGACGAGGACGGGGGTCATGGGCAGGGGTCCCTGGGTTCCATTGGTGACGCGAAAAGTCGGCGCCGGCGATACGGCGATTCTATAATCCGCCACCATGTTAGCCGAAGAAAAAGACGAAGACAGCCGCCAGGGCATACAGTCGATCGAGGTCGGCGTGCCGCTGCTGCGGGTGCTGGCGGATCACGGCGCGCCGATGATGCTGCGCGACCTGGCCAAGGCGGCCGGCATGCCGGCGGCCAAGGCCCACCGCTACCTGGTCAGTTTCGTGCGGACCGGACTGGTCACGCAGGACAGCCTGTCGGGCCGCTACGACCTCGGCCATTTCGCGCTCGACCTCGGCCTCGCCAGCCTCGCCCGGCTCGATGCGGTGCGCGTGGCAACGCCGGTGCTCGACGCGCTGGCCGAGGAAATCGGCGAAACCGTCGCCCTCGCGGTATGGGGCAACATGGGCCCGACCATCGTGCGCTGGGTCGAATCGCGGCACCCGGTCACCGTCAATCTGCGCACGGGTGCGGTCATGCCGCTGCTGCACTCCGCAATCGGCCTGTGCTTCGCCACCTTCTTCGATTCGCCGCTGCTGCGGCGCCGGGTCGACGAAGAACTGCGGATCAACGCCCGCAGCGAAGACCCGCGGGGACCCGTCACGCGCGCGCAACTCGACGAGCTGGCCGCCGACTTCCGCAAGCACGGCATGTCACGCGTGGCGGGATCGTTGATTCCGGGCATCAACGCCTTCTCGGCGCCGGTCTTCGGCCACGACGGCAAGATGGCGCTGGCGATTACCGGCCTCGGCCCCGCCGGCCTCGTGCCGCCGAACTGGAACGGGCCGGTGCCGAAAGCGATCCGCGCCGCCGCGCTCGACATCTCGCGCCGGCTGGGCTGGCGCGAAGTCCCCTAGCCTCCGGGTTTTCCTCGGCGTGTCGCCGGCGCCGACTTTTGCGCGACCGGGCTGCCGCCGGACTTGGCGCGGCTATCCGCCAGCCATCAATACGGCGGATTGACCACCACGAATGTGGATCCCCCCTGGTACTGATACCAGAGGGTGCCGCACTGCTGATAGTCCATGCCGCCGTAGTAGACCGGGACGCACTCTGCCGGCAGGACGTTCACCGTCGATCCGACCGCGGCGGCAGACGCGCCGATCACGGCGCCGACGACCACCGCGGCCGCGACCGGATGATCCCAGTTGCGGTGGTTTTGATCGACACTGACATTGACGTTCCTGTTCACATTTACGTTATTGACGCTGGTGCTGCGCACATCCCGGGTGCCGACATCGGCCCTGCTGTGATTGGGCTGCACGCTCGGCCGGGCAGCGGCGCCGGCTCGAGCGCCGCCACCGCCGCCACCACCCCGCGCGGCTTCCGCCAGCGGGGCCAGGACCAGGCTGGCCAGAACGAGGGAGACCAGGGGGAACAGAAACAATTTGCCGGATGAGCTTTTCATGTCGTCGCTCCTCTATCTGGTCTTCCGGGGAAGCATCTCGATGGCGGTAGCCCCCCTGGGCGGCGTGAACTTGAACACCGCGTCCTTGAAGCCCGGCTTCAAATTCCAGTCGAACAGCTGGATCGACTGCGGACGCGCTTCGTCGGCGCGATTGGTGATCACCAGCTTGCGCGGCAGGGGCTTGCTCCCGGCGCTAATCCATATCTGCCAGTCGATACTGCCCTGGCGAAAGGCGTAGTGATCGCAGAGATCCCCGCCGACAAGAGCCTGGCCGGCATTCATCGCCGATTCGATCTTGTCGAATGGCGCGTCCGGCGTACCCCAGCGGAAGAAGTCCTCCATCGGCAGCTGCACGCCGTACTTTTCTTCCAGCAAGTTGATCAGGCCACCGAGCGTGTCCTCGAATTCGACGGTCGAGAAATATTTCCGCTCCGGCGTCCATAGGGTGAGGGTCTTGCCGTCGTAGATGAGCTCGCGGCTGGAACTCGTGCTTTCCATTGCGACGCGCAGCTTGTTCGGGCGCACGGCCTTCATGTCGGCCTTTGCCGTGTGCTGCAGTTTCTGGCCGCTGGCCAGCACCACCTCGCCGGTCAGTTCGGTCGACACCTGGAAACGCTTCAGGGTCTGCAGGTGGGCCCCCATGTCCTTCAGGGCCTGGATCGCTGCCGGATTGACGGGGTTCGCCGCCGGCCGGGCCGTGCCCGCCGCCGCGGCCTGGGCCTGCAGACCCGGTGCCGCGAGCGACATTGCCAACAGGCCGAGCACCGCTAGTTTGCGCTTCATGGCTGTCTCCATGGTTGTAAGGGCCTTGCAGCACGTACCCGCCGGGTGGCGGGTTGAACTCGTTGCGAATTCATCGAACCGGCTATCGAATCCATTGTACTCAGGTCTGCAAACCTGGCGGATCCGAAGATTGCGGTGCCACGGATGCCGGGATCCATTTCCTGCGACGGGAACGAATGACTACTGTCGCCTTTCCCCGCGGGCGAATGGCTCGGGGCTGTCGGCAATCATATATACGAACGACTCAGACACATCCGGACGGCAGCTTCTCTATTCAATGGCCGCGTAGGGAGCCACCCGACCACTCTCGTGGCTGATCCCGCCATGACTCGCAACCCTAACTGGATAAAGCCGCCGCATTGGCCCGCGCCATGTGCAGTTTTTTATAGCTGTCGATCAGGCGCTGGTGCCTGTCGAGCCCTTCCAGTTTCGTGCTCGTTGGCGTCAAGCCGAAGAAGCGCACGCTACCGTCCACCGACCCCATCACCGCATCCATTCGCGGGTTGCCATACATCCGGCGGAAATTGACTACGTAATCGTCCAGCTCCAGCTCGTCGTCCAGCAGCACCTCCAGCACCACGTTCAAGGCCTGATAAAACAAGCCGCGCTCGACCGTGTTCTCGTTGTATTGCAGGAAGGCGCCCACCAGCTGGTGCGCCGCTTCAAAATTCTGCAAGGCCAGATGTATCAGCAGCTTCAATTCCAGAACCGTCAGCTGGCCCCAAACGGTATTCTCGTCAAATTCGACGCCGATCAGGGTGATGATGTCGGTGTAATCATCCAGCTCACTGCCTTCCAAGCGTTCGAGCAGTGCTTCCAGGCTGGCGTCATCCAGGGAATGCAAGTTCAGGATATCGGCGCGGAACGATAGCGCCTTGTTGGTGTTATCCCAGACCAGATCCTCTACCGGATAAATTTCCGAATAACCCGGCACCAGGATGCGGCAGGCCGTTGCGCCGAGTTGGTCATACACCGCCATGTACGCTTCCTTGCCCATGTCTTCAAGAATCCCGAACAAGGCCGCGGCTTCCTCGGCATTGGATTCTTTACCCTGGCCGGAAAAATCCCACTCGACGAAATCGAAGTCGGCCCTGGCACTGAAAAAACGCCACGACACCACGCCGCTGGAATCGATAAAGTGTTCAACAAAGTTATTCGGCTCGGTCACGGCGTTACTTTCAAAGGTGGGCCGAGGCAAGTCGTTCAAACCTTCAAAACTGCGCCCCTGCAGCAGCTCGGTAAGACTGCGTTCCAGCGCCACCTCCATGCTCGGATGGGCTCCGAAGGACGCAAATGCACCGCCTGTCCGCGGGTTCATCAGGGTGACGCACATCACCGGAAACTTCCCGCCCAGCGACGCATCCTTCACCAGTACCGGAAAGCCCTGCTTCTCCAACTCCTGAATGCCGGCCAGAATGCCGGGATATTTCGCCAGCACAGCGTGCGGCACATCGGGCAGTGCGAGCTCACCTTCCAGGATTTCGCGTTTGACCGCCCGTTCGAAAATTTCCGACAGGCATTGCACCTGCGCTTCAGCCAGGGTGTTGCCTGCACTCATGCCATTGCTGAGGAACAGGTTGTCGATCAGGTTGGATGGGAAATACACCACCGCGCCGTCCGACTGGCGCACATACGGCAGCGAACAGATGCCGCGCTTTACGTTGCCGGAGTTGGCGTCGACCAGATGCGAGCCACGCAACTCGCCATCGGGGTTGTAAATTTGCCGGCAGTATTCATCGAGTATCCCGGCCGGGAGCGCATCTTTGCGGCCAGGCTTGAACCAGCGCTCGTTCGGGTAATGCACGAAGTCTGCGCCGGCAATGTCTTCCCCCCAGAACTGGTCGTTGTAGAAATGATTGCAATTCATCCGCTCGATGAATTCGCCCAAGGCCGACGCCAGGGCGCTCTCCTTGGTCGCGCCCTTGCCATTGGTAAAACACATTGGCGAGTGCGCATCGCGGATATGCAGTGACCACACATTGGGAACCAGATTGCGCCACGAAGCGATTTCAATCTTCATGCCCAGGCCCGCCAGAATCCCCGACATATTGGCGATGGTTTGTTCCAGCGGCAGATCCTTGCCGGCGATATAGGTGCTCGCTTCGGACGCTGGATTCAGCACCAGCAAAGCCTGCGCGTCGGCATCCAGATTTTCCACTTCTTCAATCACAAACTCGGGCCCGGCCTGCACCACCTTTTTCACCGTACAACGGTCGATGGAGCGCAAAATGCCCTGGCGATCCGTGGCGGAGATATCCGCCGGCAGTTCGACCTGAATCTTGAAAATCTGCCGGTAGCGATTTTCCGGATCGACGATGTTGTTCTGCGACAGGCGAATGTTATCGGTGGGGATGTTGCGAGTTTCGCAGTACAACTTCACAAAGTAAGCCGCACACAAGGCCGATGAAGCGAGAAAGTAATCGAACGGACCGGGCGCCGAACCATCGCCCTTATAGCGGATGGGCTGATCGGCTACCACCGTGAAGTCATCGAACTTGGCTTCAAGACGAAGCTTGTCGAGAAAGTTGACCTTGATTTCCATGTGGGAATTCCAGCGTTCAAAACGAGTTGGCCGCTATTATCGGTTTTCTCCAGCGGGAAAACCGTGCTTCTCAGCTTTCGAGGATCCAGGGTGCTGGCGCAGGCAACAGCATGCACAGCCGCGACCATGGGCGCGATCCAGTGCCATCGTGACTTTGCGCTTTCTCGCCATCAGGCAGTCTCTACCGTTACCGCACACCGAGATTGACCACGAGCACGATGCTCGCGGATACTCGCGTATCACCTCGAAACCTGCCACCCATGCACGGTCTCATCCACCCGTTGATTCTCGCACTCTTCGCCGCCCTGCTCCTGCCGGCCTGCAGCGCCGTGCGGCTGGGCTATGGCAATGCCGACAGCCTGACCCGCTGGTGGATCGATCAGTACCTCGATCTTTCGCCTGAGCAGGATGCGCTGACGCGCGAGCGTCTGGCCCGTTTGACTGCCTGGCACCGCAAGACCCAGTTGCCCGATTACGTCACCCTGCTGCGCCAGGGCAAGGCCTTTGCAGCAAGCCAGCCAAAGGTCGGCGACGCGCTGGCGCTGGGCGACGAACTGACCCGCCGCGTGCGGGTGCTGGCGGAACAGGCCACGCCGGACATCGCCGACCTGGTGGCCACCGTGACCCCGGCCCAGATCGACCGCATTGCGGCGCGCCATGCGGAGAAGAATGCCGAACTCGCCAAAGAGATGCGCCTTGCGGAAGACAAGGCCGCGCAGCACAAGGCGCGTTACAAGCGCCTGCTGGAGCGCGCCGAGTACTGGCTCGGCGATTTCAGCGACGAGCAGGAGAACGCCCTGCGGCGCATGGTCGAGGCCCGGGATCCCGGCGGCCGGTTCTGGTTCGATGAAAGGCTGCGCCGCCAGCGCGAACTGCTGGACCTGATGCGCGAGGTGCAACGGGATCGTCCGCCGCGCGAACGCATCATCGCGCTGCTGCGCGACTACACGGCCCGCTTCGACCTGCCGCCGGATCCGGCGCGGCGGGCGCAGGCGCAGGCCATGCGCCTCGCAGCGGCGGAGCTCACCGTGGCCGTCCTGGCCATGGCGACGCCGGCACAGCGCGCCCACGCCGGGCAGAAGTTCGACGACCTGATCCACGACTTCACCGAGCTGTCCAGGGAGAACACGCCGGGGTAGTCCGCTTGGCCGGCTGAAGTCTGCCCCGCAACCTGCACCAGGCCCTGCTCGCCGCCTACGCCAAGCTGAGCCACCCGCTGCAGTGCTTCAATGCAAACCCGCACGACTCAGCGCTCGTCGAAGCTCACCGTCAGTTGCCGGGTGGTGGCCCGCGCCTGGCAGCTGAGTACGTAGCCCTGGGCCATCTCGTCGCCTTCCAGGGTGAAGTTCTTGTCCATGACCACCTCGCCGGACAGCACCTTGGCGCGGCAGGTGCAGCAGACGCCGGCCTTGCACGAGAAGGGCAGGTCGAGGCCGGCATCGAGCGCCGCGTCGAGGACATGCTCGTCGGCGCCGATGTGCAGTTCGTGCTGCTTGCCGTCGAGGACGATGGTCAGGGCGATGTCCTTGGCCGCGGCCTGCTTCAGCGGCGCGGCATCGGTATCGGCCTGGATCTTGGCCGCCTGTGCCGGGCCGGAGGTGAAGCGCTCGGTGTAGACGCGGCTTTCCGGCACGCCGGCCTCGATCAGCGCCTTCTCGGTGGCTTCGATCATCGCCTCGGGGCCGCAGATAAAGACTTCGTCCATGCTCGCCGCCGGCAACAGCGCCTTGATGATCGCCCTGACCTTGTCGCCGTCGATGCGCCCCTGCAGCAGGTCCACTTCCTGCGCCTGGCGGGAGAGGATGTGGATCAGCGTGAGGCGGTCGCGATAGCGGTCCTTGAGGTCCTGCAGGGCCTCGTTGAACATCACGCTCGACATGCGACGGTTGCCGTAGACCAGCGTGAACTTGGATTCCGGCTGCTCTTCCAGCGTGGTCGCGGCGATCGACAGGATGGGTGTGATGCCGGAGCCGGCGGCGAAGCCGACGCGGTGGATGGCGCGCTGCTTCCTGACCGTGAAGCGGCCGTCCGGCGGCATGACCTCGAGCCGGGCGCCGGCCGTCAGGGTCTGCGCGGCCCAGTTGGAGAACAGGCCACCCGCGACCGGGCGGATGCCGATTTCCAGTTCGCCGGCCCTGGCCAGGCGGCTGCGCGGGCTGCTGATCGAATACGTGCGGCGAACGTCCTGGCCGTCGACCCTGGCACGCAGGGTCAGGAACTGGCCGGGTTCGAACTTGAAGGCATCGCGCTCGGCGGCGGGAATGTCGAAGGTGACCGCCACCGAGCCGGCGGCTTCGGGGCTGACGCGCTTGACGGTGAGTTCGTGAAAACGCAGGGATGACATTGGATAGGGCTCCGGCACTCAGTAAGGCTTGAAATAATCGAACGGTTCGAGGCAATCCCGGCACTTGTACAGCGCCTTGCAGGCCGTCGAACCGAAACGCGAGGACTCGACCGTGTTCGCCGACCCGCAGTGCGGGCAGGCTACGGTCTCGGCCGTGGCGGGCTTGGCGATGAAGCGCACGACGCTGCTGCCGGCCGGGGTCTGGTGCGGCGGGGCGATGCCGTAGGCGCGCAGCTTTTCCTTGCCGGAATCGCTCATCCAGTCGGTGGTCCAGGCCGGCGCCAGGCGGGTGACGACGCGGGCGGGAAGGCCGGCGCTTTCCAGCGCAGCCCGCACGTCGTCCTCGATCTGGCCCATGGCCGGACAGCCGCTGTAGGTCGGGGTGATGACGACTTCGAGGCCGTCGGCGCCCTGGCGCACGTCGCGCAGGATGCCGAGTTCGCGCAGGGAAATGACCGGAATCTCGGGATCGGCCAGATGCTCCAGCGCGGCCCAGGCGGCCTCGACGGTCGTGGTCACGGACTTACCAGACCCCATTCGGATGGGCGCGCGCCAGGCTCTGCATTTCGGCGAGCAAAAAGCCGAGATGCTCGGAGTGGATGCCCTGCTTGCCTTCGGTAACATAACCGCCGACGGCGGGCCGCGTCAGCGTCGCCTCGGCCAGCGCCGCGTCGACGATGGCGTCCCAGTCGGCCTGCAGCGTCTGCACGTCGACACCGATGCCGGCGGCGACGGCCGCCGCTTCGGCCGGGCTGTGCGTCCAGAACTCCCGGGTGTAGGGGAACAGGTGGTCGACTGCGGCCTGGGCGCGCACATGCGACTCGTCGCTGCCGTCGCCGAGGCGGACCAGCCAGTCGCGCGAGTGGCGCAGGTGGTAGCGGACTTCCTTCTGCGACTTGGCGGCGATCGCGGCGAGTTCGGCATTGGCGGACTTTTCCAGGGCTTCCCAGAGCAGGGCCATCAGCGCGCTGTAAAGAAAGTTGCGGACGATGGTGGTGCCGTAGTCGAGGTCGGCGTGGGCGTAGCCCGACAGCGGGCCGCTGTGCGGCAGTTCGACCAGGGTGTAGTTGCGGAACTCGTGCGTGTCGCGGAAGTAGGCCAGCCTGTCTTCCGTGCAATCGCCACCCTTCAGCGTGGCGGCGAGTTGGTAGAGCAAACGCGCCTGGCCGATCAGGTCGAGGCTGACGTTGGACAGGGCGATGTCCTCCTCGAGGATGGGGCCGTGCCCGCACCACTCGGCATTGCGCTGGCCGAGGACCAGGGCATTGTCGGCGAGGTGCAGCAGGTAGTCGATGGCCGCGCCCATCACATGTGTCCCACTTCGTCGGGGATCTCGTAGAAGGTCGGGTGGCGGTAGATCTTGTCCGCGGCCGGGTCGAACAGCGCGCCCTTGTCATCGGGATTGCTGGCGGTGATCGCCTTCGACTCGACGACCCAGATGCTGACGCCTTCCTGGCGACGGGTGTATACGTCGCGCGCCATGTCCAGCGCCTGCGCGGCGTCGGCGGCATGCAGGCTGCCGCAGTGCTTGTGCTCGAGGCCCTGCTTGCTGCGCACGAAAACTTCCCACAGCGGCCATTCCTTCAATTCGGTGCTCATGCTGCCTCCTCCGACCACTTGCCAATAGTTAAAACGACCCGGCGTCGGCGGCACGCAGCAATCGCTGACGCTGCGCCCCCGTTCGCTGCGCTCACGGGTCCCCCTCCGCTGCTCATGCTGCCTCCTTCCTGCTGCGTTCCTGTTGCTTGCGGGCATAGGCCAGCGCGGCATCGCGCACCCACTGGCCGTTGTTGTGGGCCTTGACGCGGGTCGCCAGGCGTTCCTTGTTGCAGGGGCCGTTGCCGTTGACGGTCGCCCAGAATTCATCCCAGTCGATGCGGCCGTAGTCGTGGTGCTGGCGCTCCTCGTTCCACTTCAGGTCCGGATCGGGCAAGGTCACGCCGAGCACGCGCGCCTGTGGCACGGTGGCATCGACGAATTTCTGGCGCAGCTCGTCGTTGCTCACGCGCTTGATGCCCCAGCGCATGCCCTGGGCGCTGTTCGGGCTGTCGGCATCGGGCGGCCCGAACATGGCGAGGCACTTCCACCACCAGCGGTTCACCGCATCCTGCACCATCGCCTTCTGTTCCGCCGTGCCCGTCATCATCACCAGCAGGGCCTCGTAGCCCTGGCGCTGGTGGAAGGATTCCTCCTTGCACACGCGCACCATGGCGCGCGCGTAGGGGCCGTAGGAGCAGCGGCAGAGCGGCACCTGGTTCATGATCGCGGCGCCGTCGACCAGCCAGCCGATGACGCCGACGTCGGCCCAGGTCAGGGTCGGGTAATTGAAGATCGACGAATACTTGGCCTTGCCCGAGTGCAGCCCCGCCAGCATCTGGTCGCGGCTGGTGCCCAGCGTCTCGGCGGCGGAGTACAGGTAAAGGCCGTGGCCGCCCTCGTCCTGCACCTTGGCGATCAGGATGGCCTTGCGCTTGAGGCTCGGCGCGCGCGAGATCCAGTTGCCCTCGGGCAGCATGCCGACGATCTCGCTGTGCGCGTGCTGGCTGATCTGGCGCACCAGCGTCCGCCGGTAGGCCTCCGGCATCCAGTCCTGCGGCTCGATGCGGCCGTCGGCGTCGATGCGGTTGTCGAAGCGCTGCTGCAATTGCGCTTCCTCGGCCGTGCGCAGGACGGGTTGGCCGGCCTCGTCGCGCATCGTGTCCATGGCTTGGGTATACATGGCTGCTCCTTATATGGCGCTGCTGTCGGGGTCGTTCGCGGTGCCGACCGGCAACCGCCAACGTGATACATTTTTATTGATTGTTGTAAATGTTAGTGTATCACTTAATCCTTGTCAATCGAAACTTAAAGCATTCGGGCGACAGGGGGTAGCGCTCGATCAGGAATCGAACGTGGCAGGGACGGCAGTTCAGGATAGCGCCCGGAAGCGCCAGATATCAGACCGGAAAGGGCGTGACGCGCTCGTGATAGCGGGCGCGGTAGAGCAGGCGGCGCTTTTGCGGCGTCTCGGTGAAGCCGGAACGGTCGTGCAGCACGTTGTTGCAGGCCAGGCCCATGCCCGGCTCCAGGCGCCCGTGCAGGGTCCACGGCGTCGGCGTCGCCAGCAGTTTGGCGAGCGCCGCGACGGCGGCCTGCGTCGCCGCATCGGCGCGCCATTCGATGCTGATGCTGCGCGCGGTGTAGCGCATGTGCAGGAAGCCATCGGCGTCCACCGAGAACACCGGGCCCGGCTGCGCGGCGCGGGCGACGCCGGTCTCGTCCAGGCGCGGCGGGATGGTCATCGCATCGTCGCGCGACAGCGCGCGGATGAAGTCCGGATTTTCGTCGCGCAGCAGGATGTAGGCGATCTCGTGGTCGAGCAGCTGGTTCTCGCCGCCCGACGCGGCGCTCTGCACGCAATGCAGGACCATGCCGCGCACGGTGCGTTCGGGGATGTTGTAGTAGCCGTCGGTGTGCCACTTGATCGGCTTGTCGGTGTAGGGGATGAATTCCTTGCGCTCGCCGCGCTCCTCGGCGCCGCGCACAGAAATCGGCGAAATCGCGTCGTCGTCGGTCAGCCAGTGGCTGTCGAGATGGGCGAGGCCGAGCTGCCGGCCCAGGCCGCGCGGGATCTCCTTGTCGGCATCGCCGGCGGTGTTGCTGGTGTAGATCGCCATGTTGGCCGTGGCGCAGCGTTCCAGCAATGCGGCGCGTTCGCCGGCGGTCAGTGCGCGCGGATCGTCGAGCGCGACCACGATGTCCTCGATGCGGCGCGGCGCGCTGTCGAGCTTCTGTTCGCGCCAGGCGGCATAGGCCGCGGTATCGGCGAGGTCGAAGGGATTACTCACCGGTGACGCCGTCCCGCGAGCGCCGACTTTTCACCGACTCGGGATGGAACAGTCCGGCCAGGGTCTTCTGCAGCATGCGGATGGACTCGGGCGATTCGATCTCCATGACCTGGTCGACGGCCCACAGGCGGTCCTTCTCCGGCAGGGTCTCCTTGAGGCAGGCCGAGAAGCAGCGGCGGAAGCCGAAGTCCGGGCCGCTCGCGTCGAAGCCGAACTCGGCGTACTCGTCGCTGCGCCGGTTGTAGAGTTCGAGGAAGCTCTGGCCTGCCTGCCCGGGCCGCAGGTCGGGCAGCAGGGCCTCACGCGCTTCCTCGACCATGCCGGCCAGGCGTTTCACCAGGGCGACGGTGAATTCCGTCCGCTGTTCCGGCGCAAGATCGTCGTGGGCAATGCGATCCGCCGACAGCGCGAGAAAACAGAGGTATTCGCAGACGAAGTCGAACCAGCCGCGACCGACCTCGATGTCGTAATCGGCCTGGCGCATGCGCGCGATGGCCTCCTGCGCCAGCTTCCAGGCCAGCATGGCGATCACGCTGGCGTGCTCGGCCATGCCGCGCGGCCGGCCGGAGTGGAAGCTGTTACGGAGGCGCAGTGCCATGGGGCGCTAGTAGTGTGCTGTGAATAGATCGAAGCGCAAGGCTTCCGATCCGTCATTCCGGCGAAAGCCGGAATCCAGCAAGACTCTGGGTCCCGGCTTTCGCCGGGACGACGATCCGATTCGCTCCCGTCGCAAGACTTGGGAAGCACACTACTAGTATCCACCCTTGCCGAACGGTTTCGTGAGACCAGCGATTTTCACACCCTGCTTGGCGGCGCCGCCGTCCGGGAAAAGCTCGAACATGCGCGCGCTGGAGACGTCGGCGATGACCTGCTCCTCTTCCAGCATCTTCATCATGTTGCGCAGGTTGGGCGTGTGCCCGTCTTCCTGGTACTTGCGGCGCAGGAAGTTGATGATGGCGCGATGGTCGTCGGTCAGCGCGACGCCCTGCTCGGCGGCAATGGCGTCCACCGCCTCCTCGCTGAAATCGGCTTCCAGCAGGTAGCCGTCGTCGTCAGTGTCCTTTTCCACGCCGTTGATCGTGTATCCCATTAGCTTCTCCTCAAGAAAAATTCATGTATGCCCTTACCGGTTTCATGGCTGAACAGCAGTTCCGCCGCGCCGGCCTTGGCCCAGGAGGCGATGTCGTCGGCCGATCCGGGGCAGTCGCTGACCAGTTGCAGCACCTCGCCGGCCTTCATGCCTTCCAGCAGTTTCTTCGCCTGGACGATGGGGCCGGGACAGGACACGCCGCGCATGTCCAGCGTGACATGCGGAATCGGTGTGGCGGCGGCGCTGCCGGCGCGCTGGATGACGTAGGCGGTCTTGCCGTCGGCCAGCTTTCTGGTTTCCAGCACCTGGTTGCCGGTGTACCTTGCCCAGGCGAAGAGGTCGTCCGCGGTGCCCTGGCAGTCGGATATCAGTTTCAGGGTCTGGCCGGGCTGCAGGTCGTCTACCAGTTTCTTGGCGCCCAGCAGCGGTGCCGGACAGGGAAGTCCGCTGGTATCCAGCGTGACGGTGGGGTTGTCGGTCATTGCTGTGTCTCCCTCGGTATCGATAGTCTATTCGCCGACGGCGGCGATGGATTTGTGCGGTATGAAGATGCCGCAGCCGAGCAGGCGGTGCAGGCCCAGGCCGCTCTCCTGGATGGCTACGGATTCGGCCCGCTTGAGGCCGTGCAGCATCAGGGCGAAGCCATGGACCTGGCCGGCGCCGGCGCTCATGCGCCGCGCCCGGCCGGTGACCGGCGTGCCGCCGAGGCCCTGCCTGTCAAGCTCGGTGCGGCAGGCGGCGAGGAACTCGATTTCGTCCGCGGTGCCGAAGCTGACGAAATGCGAATACACGACTTCGGTTACGGGCAGCAAGGGGCGCAGGCTGCAGCGGCCAATGCCCAACGGCACACCGTCGATGTCCAGCGTGCTGCCACAGAGAAAGTCGGCGCTGGCGCTACGGTGATTCGGCACGCGGATCGTCAGCCGGCTGCGGCGCCCGACGAAATGCCCGCCGTCGCCGCGCCCGAGTCCCGACAAGGGCAGGATGCCGGCGCGCGGCTCATCCGCAAGCCACGGCAGTGCGCGGCGCAAGGCGCCGGAGAGCGCCTCGGCATGGTCGGCGGCCAGCGTGCCGGGATCGAGTTCGAAGACCACATCGACCATGCTTTGCGAGGCTCCTTCGGGCCAGGCGCTCACGCCGGGCCTCCGCCCGTTCCATCCATGCCCGGCTGCGCCGCGGCCCAGTCGCTGAGCGCCTTGCCCCACTGCGCGGCGGTCACCGGATCGATGTCGAAGATGGTGAAGCGGCTGCCCTCGCGGATGCGCGTGCGCAGCATGGGCATGCCGCCGCCCGCGAAGACGAACTCCTGCAGTTCGATCGCCTGGTTGCCGATCGGCACCCGAAACTTGACAAGTGTTTTGACGTTTTCCACGGATTTCCTCGGTGGCGGACTATGGCATCCGACGCGACGGGCAACCATTCCCGCATGGGAGTGGAAGCATATAACCCTTTCGGGTAGGTAGGATTACCTGCCGGGAGTATGGTTTGTGCACCGCACACAACCCTATGATTCCACTATCGCAATACCCCCCGACAACGAGGAGAGACCGACCATGGCCAAGCCCATGCACCCCACCCCGAACCTGGATCAACTGGAAACCGGACCCTGGCCCAGTTTCGTCACCGGCCTCAAGCGCCTGGCCAAGGATAAAGACTACGTGGTCGACGTCCTCGGCCACCTCGAGCACTCCTACCAGACCCGCAAGGGTTACTGGAAGGGCGGCACCGTCGGTGTCCGCGGCTACGGCGGCGGCATCATCCCGCGCTTCACCGAGATCAAGGACGAAGCAGGCCAGCCGGTGTTCAAGGATGCCGCCGAATTCCACACCCTGCGTGTCATGCCGCCCCCCGGCATGCACTACGACACCGCGACGCTGCGCCAGTTCTGCGACATCTGGGACAAGTACGGTTCCGGCCTGATCGCGCTGCACGGCCAGTCGGGCGACATCATGATGCAGGGCTGCACCACCGAAAACGTGCAGAAGGCCTGGGACGAGATCAACGAAATGGGCTTCGACCTCGGCGGCGCCGGCCCGGCCGTGCGCACCTCGATGTCCTGCGTCGGCGCGGCGCGCTGCGAGCAGTCCTGCTACGACGAAGCCAAGGCGCACAAGGCGGTGATCAACAGCTTCCTCGACGACATCCACCGTCCCGCCCTGCCCTACAAGTTCAAGTTCAAGTTCTCCGGCTGCGGCAACGACTGCATGAACGCCATCCAGCGTTCCGACATGGCCGTGATCGGCACCTGGCGCGACAACATCCGCACCGACGACGAACTGGGCAAGAAGTGGTTCGCCAGGCACGGCATGAACGAGCTGATCAACGACGTCGTTTCGCGCTGCCCGACCAAGGCGCTGCAGATCAAGGACGCCGGCGCCGTGCGCAAGGATGCCCACATCTCCGCCGTGGCGCTGGACGGCAAGCAGTGCCTGGAAATCGATAACAAGGACTGCGTGCGCTGCATGCACTGCATCAACGTCATGACCGGCGCCCTGGCCCCGGGCAAGGACAAGGGCGCCTCGATCCTGGTCGGCGGCAAGAGCCACCTCAAGATCGGCGGCCTGATGGGCACCCTGGTGGTGCCCTTCATGAAACTGGAGACCGAGGAAGACCGCGAGAAGCTGGTCGAACTGGCCCAGTCCATCATCGACTTCTTCGCCGAGAACGCGCTGGAGCACGAGCGCACCGGCGAGATGATCGAGCGCATCGGCCTGGTGAACTTCCTCGAAGGCATCGGGCTCGACGTCGACGCGCACATGATCAACACGCCGCGCACCAACCCCTACGTCCGCACCGACGGCTGGGATGAGGAAGTGGCGAAGATCGAAGCCAGGAAAAAGGCCGCTGCCTAAGCATCGCGACAGGCTCCCCCCGGCCTGGCCGGAGGGAGCCGCGACGCGTACAAAACCCTACTAGTTATATCGACTTTACCGGAGACAACCATGGCTGAAGCTCAAGCTCTGCGCAAGGCAGTCGAGTGCGGCGTACCCGACAACGACAAGTACATGCACCCGACGCTGCTGAAGAATCGGGGCAACTGGAAGTATCACGATCGTCCCCGTCCGGGCGTGCTGCATCACGTTTCGCACTCCGGCGACCAGGTCTGGTCGGTGCGTGCGGGCACCCAGCGCCAGATGGACACCCACACCATCCGCAAGCTGTGCGACATTGCCGAGCAGTATGCCGAAGGCTTCGTGCGCTTCACCATCCGTTCCAACATCGAGTACATCGTCGCCGACCAGAAGAAAGTCGATCCCCTGATCGCCAAGCTGGAAGGCGAAGGCTTCCCGGTCGGTGGCACCGGCAACTCAGTGACCATGGTCGCCCATACCCAGGGCTGGCTGCACTGCGACATCCCCGGCACCGACGCCTCCGGCGTGGTCAAGTCGATGATGGACCAGCTCTACGACGAGTTCAAGAACGAGCAGATGCCCAACCGCGTGCACCTCTCGACCTCCTGCTGCGAAATCAACTGCGGCGGCCAGGCCGACCTCGCCGTCATCATCCAGCATACCAAGCCGCCGAAGATCAACCACGACCTCGTCGCCAACGTCTGCGAGCGTCCCGCCGTGGTCGCCCGCTGCCCGGTCGCCGCGATCCGTCCGGCCCTGGTCAATGGCAAGCCCTCGCTCGAAGTCGACGAGAAGAAGTGCATCTGCTGCGGCGCCTGCTACCCCCCCTGCCCGCCCATGCAGATCAACGACCCCGAGCATTCCAAGCTGGCGATCTGGGTCGGCGGCAAGAACTCCAATGCCCGCGGCAAGCCCACCTTCATGAAGATGGTCGCCTCCGGCCTGCCCAACAACGCCCCGCGCTGGCCCGAAGTGAATGAAGTCGTCGGCCGCATCCTGCGCACCTACAAGGCCGATGCCCGCCCCTGGGAACGCATGGCCGACTGGATCGACCGCATCGGCTGGCCGCGCTTCTTCGAGAAGACCGGACTGCCCTTCACCAAGTACCTGATCGACGACTGGCGCGGCTCGCGCGCCAACCTCAATGCGTCGAACCACGTCCGCTTCTAACGCTCATGGCTTCGACAGTCAATCGTCAATCATGAAACGCTCATACCTTCGTCATGCCACGAGCGGGCAAGCTCGGCCCGCCCCCCTTCCCCCCTCGCGGGGGGTTACCGAATTGCTCGCTCCGCTCGAAATTGGCAGCGACCCATTTTGTGGTTTCACGTCAATGCGGGAAGTCAGTCGATGAAATTTGCGATCCTCATCAACGAAGGCCCCTACCAGCACCAGGCGACCGACACGGCCTTCCTGTTCTGCAAGGCCGCGCTGGCCAAAGGCCACGAGATCCGCCGCGTGTTCTTCTACCACGACGGCGTGAACAACTCCTCCTCGCTGACCGAGCCGCCGCAGGACGATCGCAACATCGTCCAGCGCTGGTCGAAGCTGGCCGAGGAACACAAGCTGGACCTCGTGGTCTGCGTCGCCGCGGCACTCCGCCGCGGCATCAAGGACGAGAACCTGGCGCCGGGATTCCGCATCTCCGGCCTCGGACAACTGGTCGAAGCCGGCATCGAGGCCGACCGCCTTGTGACTTTCGGAGACTGACATGTCTGAGGGCACCGTAAAGAAATTCATGTTCGTCAACCGCAAGGCGCCCTACGGCACCATCTACGCGCTCGAGTCGCTGGAAGTGGTGCTGATCTCGGCCGCCTTCGACCAGGACGTCAGCCTCGTCTTCATGGACGACGG
>JADJFK010000018.1 GCA_016708585.1 Sulfuritalea sp.
GTCAAGACAATCCGCGCGACGACGGCGGGGCGGCGTTCCCGCTGATGCCACCGCAAGACACTGCGGCGGGCATTGCGGTGGGATACCCGTACCCCGAGCCCGGCATGACGCTGCGCGACTACTTCGCTGCGCATGCTATGCCGCCGCTGATTGCTGCCATTTGTGCAGGCCAGCACACCACCCCACGCATTGCCTCAACGCCGCAAGAGGGCATTGCGATTGAAGCCTACATGCTCGCCGACGCCATGCTGAAAGCGAGGGCGCAATGACCCGCCCCGCCTTCCTTTCGCGCCCTGGGGTATGGACCAGGACCGCCCGCACCGCTCAAAGCCAAGCCGACTACGCCTGCGCCGTCGAGCACAACGTCAAGCGCACCGCATGGCACCCGGCCGAGTGGGTGACGCTGATCCTGTTCGCCTGCTTCTTGGCCGCCCTCATCTTTTGGAGTTGACATGACAACCGACGACTTCCCTGACACCATCATCGCACCGCGCCGCCGCGAGCCGATGGACTTCCGACCGGCAAGCTATGAAGCGGCTCACGCGGCCAGCGAGCTTGACGACGAAGACAGCGAATTCGGCGCACTCGAAGGACTGACGCACGGCATGCCGTATGTCGTCGTCGCGTGGGGGATCATCGCGGCTGGTGCGGCTGCGGCATACCTCATCTGGTGGTAGCCATGCTGCGCGAATTCATCTCCGTTTACCGGCTGTACCGCAAGGCGCACCCGGCCGGCTACGCACTCAAGACCGCATGGCGAATCGCCGTCAAAGGAGACCCATTTTGAACGTCTATCAAGCAATCAACGCGGTGCAGGCCGATCTGTCTCAGGTCGGCATTGCCAAGAACCGCACGAACACACAAGGCGCCGGGTTCAAGTTCCGCGGCATCGACGACGTGCTCAATGCGCTGTCGCCGCTGCTGGCGAAGCATGGCCTCGTCATCATCCCGCGCGTCATCAGCCGCTGGAACCGCTGGCAGCAGCAAGTCGCGGCTGCCGCCTGGTTAAGTCGGCGCTTGGGTCAAGCCCGGTCGCCTGGGCTCGGTGAGCCGGCCGAAGACGGCAGCAAGACCAGCCGCATGATCGGTGAAGCAATGGACAGCGGCGACAAGGCCACGAACAAGGCAATGTCGGCAGCGTACAAATATGCTGCTTTCCAGACCTTCGCCATCCCCACCGAAGGCACGCCTGACGCCGATGCTGAAACGCACGAAGTCATCCGCGGCATGGACCCGCACACGCTGGCCGACTGGCTGCAGGCCATTGAGCAGTGCGACGATGACTCGTTTGCTGCGATGGTGGCCGATGGCCTGGCAGCGGCGCAGGAAGTGCGAGACCGGGAAGCGTGGGTCGCGATCCGCGCGGCCGGCAAGAAGCGTGAAGGAGCGACGACGTGAAGCTGTACGAAGTAGTGCCGAATACCGCGCCCAACTCGACGCGCTGGCCGAACTGGACCTTGACGCGCAGACCTATGCCGACACGCTGGAAAGCATGGACGGCGATCTGAAGGACAAGCTGCGCGCCGTCATCGCCTATTCGCTCGATCTGGAAATCGAAGCCACCGGCGCCGCTGCCGCCAGCAAGCGCATGAAGGAGCGCGCCGAGTCGCTGGACAACCGCGTCAAGTGGCTGCGGGAATACGCCCTGCGCGCGATGGAAGCGACCGGCCTGGGCGAGATCAGCACCGACGAATGGGCCGCGAAGGTGGCGAAGAAGCCGCCGGCCGTGGTGATCGCTGACGGCATCGAACTGCCGGCCGAATACGTGCGAACCACCGTCAAGACCGAGCCCGACAAGGCGGCGCTGAAGGCCGCGCTCACGGCCGGCAAGGTGGTGCCTGGGGTGTCGCTTGTGGCCGGGCATAGGATTCAAATCCGATGACCGAACGCACCAGCTACCTCACCGCCGCCGAAGTGCGGGCCGCCCAAGTGCTGCACCAGCGCGCACCGTATGCACTCACGAATGTGTCGTGCAGCTTTTTCAACGTCGCTCGCCACTACGGCGCGCTGACGTTCCAAGGCTGCAGCTATACCTACATGCCCGGCCACGACGAGTGCGTGCGCGATGACGTGCTGCGGCTGGTGACGCGGATGCGCAGGCTGAAGGCGAAAGCAGCGGCGCCGGATCACGAGCAGATGGCGCTGCCGATTGAAGGAGAACCGACATGACACCAACCCAACGCGCCGCCGCAGAGCGGCTGGCTGAAGGACCGCGAACCAGTGGCGAACTGTGGGGTCGTGCCGTCATCGCACTTTTGCGCGAACTGGGTGCGGAAAGCGTCATAGGAAGCGACGACTTTCATCAATCAATACACAGAAGGATGCGAACAATGGACCCGATTCTTGGAGATGGCGACCCGGCCTTTCCGCGCGACCACGCGCACGATGGTCACAACGGAATGAGCATGCGTGATTACTACGCCGGCAAAGCGATGGCGGCGATTCTGTCAACGATGCATCAAGGCATCCGCCCGTGCGACGTTGGGTTGATGGCGAAAGACGCTTTTGCGGTGGCCGACGCCATGCTGAAAGCGAGGGTGTCATGAGTGGTGACATGGACATAGACCAGCACTTGCGATGCAAGATTTATCACCTGACGGAAGAGGTTGCCGAGTTAAAGGAAGCCTACGCACTGCTGTTTAAAGACAACGCGCTGCTGCGCCAAGTACACGCGGACTTCCGTCGTGAGTGCGGCGACACAGATGCCATATTGCGCGTTCTGGGGCTGGACCCGGTGAACTGTCGCACCGATGGCGGATCACTAAAGCTTGTGATGATTCTCGGTGCGCTGGAACACCGGGACGTGATGCTGAGGCGCGAAGCCGAGCAGAAGCCAAGCCGGTCGAAGCGACTGCTAGCGGCCGGCTTCAAGCCGCGCCCCCGTCTGCCGAGTGATGAGTAGGGCCTAACGCCAGTTTGGATAAACCATGACCCCCACCCAACGCGCCGCCGCGCTGCGGCTGGCTGATGAGCTTGACTACGAAAACCACAAGGTTTCGCATGACGCCGCCGACCTGCTGCGCGAGCTTGCGGCAGAGCCGGTGCAGGAGCCGGTGGCCTACATTGATCCGAGACAGCTTGCGGCCGGTTACGTAACGCTGCTCTGCATTACGCGACCAGAATATCGGTCGTATGCAGATGTGGCGGAAGGCATCCATTACACGCCTGTGTATCTGCACCCAGCGCAGCAGCGCAAGCCGCTGACGCCATCCATGCAGGCTGAGGTTGAGTGCGACTGCCTCGTCGCGTGGAACGCCAGTACCTACGGACACAGCGCACAGGACACCGTGCACCCGATGTTTCTTTCCGCATTCCTTAGCGGATATCGAGCAGCAGAGCGCGCCCACGGCATCACAGGAGAGCCGACATGACCGACCTCATCAGCAGGCTGCGCGACACGCCGAACTGGATGCGTGAAAGCTACGGCAGTTGGAAAGACTGCGTGCTGAAGTACGACCGTGCGCCGTTTGAAGCCGCCGACGAGATTGAAAAGCTGCGGGCCGCGCTGAATGACATCGCGCAGCACCAAGACAGCGAATGGCCTTTGCGCTGCCGGATGAACGTGCGTACCGCACGCGCAGCCCTGAAGGAGCCGACATGACCCTGCCGCCGATGCCGCAGCCTGACACGCACTGCTTGGATGACGACACCGGCAAGGACGTATGGAGCCACAGCGCCGACCAGATGCGCGCATACGCCGAGCAGGCCGTGGCCGCCGAACGCGAGCGGTGCGCCGCCATCTGCGACGCGCGCAGCGCCGATCACTGGCGTGCCTATAGCGACAAATCCTCTCCGCATTTCTGTGACGCCAGGTTTGAGGCGTTTTCGGACGAGGCTGAGGAATGCGCGACGCTGATTCGTGGGGATAACGTTGCATTGAGCCGCCACGCGCGGCCACAGGAGGGATGATGACTACCGAAAGCACGCCGCGCGAGGTCGGCTCGAATGCGGGGTTAGGCGCTGGTGCCCCGGCAGAGGAAGCGCTGCGGCGCGCATACTACTACACCGAGGCCGGCGAGTGGCGAGGCCCAGATGCCGAGGAATGGGAACGGTGGCACGCAGTTGCCAAGGTGGCAGCACGGCCCCCGCTATCCGAAGGCGCGCTGATGGGCGTGTATATGGAGTTCGACCGACACGCCGACAAGACATGGCCGCCCGCCGAGTACCTGCTGCGCTTTGCTGCGGCAGTGCAAGACGCGGTATTGGAGGGGCCTAACGTTGGAGCTAAGCGGGCCGCAACGGCGCAGCCGTTGTCGGTCCGCTTGAGCGACCAGTTCGGCCACACCGAGAAAGACTAGGAATGAGCATTGTCACGACACGGGCACAGCGCCGCGAACTGGAACGCACGAACGCCAAGATGCCGCGCGAGCTGCGGCTGATACCGCGCCACGAGTGGCCGAACCCTGACGGCCCGCAGCGGCGCGTGTGGCGCTCTCGGGACTACCTGGTGCAAGAGTTCGACGCGCCTGCGCCGGCATGTGTGCGGCTGAGCGTGAACCGGAGCACGCTGACCGGCGACCGCTGGGATGACAACCTGACCTGGGACGAATTGCAGGACATCAAGGCGCAGTGCGGCTACACGATGGCCGATGCGGTCGAGGTGTACCCGCCGGCCGGCGACGTGGTGAACGTGGCGAACATGCGCCACCTGTGGGTGCTGCGCGAGCAACTGCCGTTCGCGTGGCGCAAGGGCCGCCAGTGAGGCCGAACGCCTACAATGGACCGAGTGTTGACAAGCAAGCTGACGCAGGCGCGGAAGCACTACCCGTGCGATGCCTGCTACTGGTGGGACCGCAGCGGCTACGGATTGGACGACTGCGAAACCAGCGAACAGCGGCTGATTGTTGAGGCCGCCCAGGCTGACAAGTGGCGCATTCTGCCGGGCCAGAAGTACCTGAAGGTGGTTGGAATTTGGGAAGGCGCTTTGACGACGTACCGCGCCAGGCCGGGCATGCAGACAGTGCTGCGAGAGCTTGGGCTGGACGAGGATTGAAGACGCCTAACGCAAATTGGCAACTGGCTGAGACTGCGCCCCATGCCCTAACGCAAAGCTAACCGGACAAGGAGGCGCCTGATGCGCACGAGAAACGAGATGATGCCGCCCGCCGACGCAGTTCCGGTTGAGCGACCTGTTAGGCCTGGCGACCGGAGCGCGAAGATGGACGACAAGACACTACTGCTGAAGGCCGCACGCGCTGCGGGCTACGGGCTGAACGCCCGCGGCCAAAGCCTGCGTGAGACCGAGATGCCGAACGAGCCAGCACTGTGGCTCACGCATGCGACATGGTGGAACCCGCTGACTGACAGCGGCCAAGCGCTGGACCTTGCCGTGACGCTGGAGATGGACATTGGGCAGATGCTCACCGAGGGCTGCGTGACCGTGACCGGCGTTGCCTTTGATGGCGAGGCGCTGGCGCACGACGTGCCGTGGGGCACAGACCCGACCGCAGCCACAAGGCGTGCGATTGTGCTGGTTGCGGCCGACATGGCGAACTGACAAGGAATGCTTGACACATGGACGACCCAAACATACACGCCTACGGCGAAGGCGGCCCGGACGATGCCGAGATAGGCCGCCAGTGGCGCGAGAACAGCAGCCTTGAGAAGTGGTTTCCGCTGACGGCGGAGGAACTGGAGCGCCTGCGCGCTGACAACGCTGCGTTGAGGCGCGAGGCTCACTCATGGTGGACTGCAGCAAGAGACGCCCTGAAGCTGCGCGAGCCGCTTGCGCCTGAAGCGATTGAGGCGGCAGCGGCCGAGGCTTTCGGCTACGAAGGCGGGCTGCAGGAAGTGAACCTCGGCGACCTGCTGCACTTTGCCCGCGTGCTGGAGCAGCGGCATGGGATTGGGGCCTAACGCAGAGGAAGACGACAATGAATTGGCTTAGGCGACTTTTCTGCGCGCACCGCTACGAGTGGATGCGCAACATCTACGGCGACGAGATCAACCTCAGTGGCGGCAAGCGGTCGCTATGGGGCTGCACCGAGTGCGGCAAGGTCCAGGCGCGCGACGACCTGCACGACGATGGCGACCTACGCGGCATTGCAGGCCCGCTGCCCGAGCGCGGGTGGGATTGATGGGGCCTAACGCTGCAATTAAGCGGGAGCCGTAGGCTCTCCGCTTGAATTGCTTGTTAGGTTTCACTGGTGGCGCACAAACAAAGGATGAAGATGGCTGAGAAAGTAGTGATCGGGAACGCGGAGCTGTGGCACGGTGACTGCCGCGAGGTGCTGCCGATGCTGCCGAAGCATGACCTGCTGCTGATTGACCCGCCATACGGGCTTGGGGAAACGCTGCACAAGGCTGGTGGATCTAGCCGGTGGGGCAAGCACTATGACGATGGCGTGCCCGAGTGGGACCACAAGCCGGCATATAGCCGCGTGCTCCAGTCGTTGGAATGTGCCCGTGACGCGATAGTGTGGGGAGGACAGTTCTACGGGTTGCCAGGGAATAGGTGCATGCTGACGTGGAACAAGATCATTCGCAACTGGAGCAGCAGCGAAGCCGAGCACGCATGGACTACGCTTGATAAGCCAAACCGCGTTTTCGACTACAGCCACGGGCAACTGGCGACCGAGGGCAAGCACTACCACCCGACACAGAAGCCGGTTCCGCTGATGGCCTGGTGCCTCGATGAAGCCAAGTACCCATTAACGGTGTTGGATTCGTTTATGGGATCTGGTAGCACTGGCGTCGCGTGCGCGCAGCTTGGGCTGGCGTTCACTGGAATTGAGGTGGATCGGCGCTACTTCGATGCCGCCTGCGAGCGCATCAGCCGCGCCCAGGCCCAGGGCACGCTACTGCCGCCCGAAGAACCGCGACAGCCTGCGCAGGAAGGGCTGTTGTGAAACCTAACGCTAGGTTAAGCGGCGCCGGCACGGCGTCCGCTTGAATTGCGGGTTAGGGCGCTGGTGAACGGAGGCACTATGTTTAACGGACTGACGTGGAACGAGTTTGGCGGCTACTACGAAGGCGATTCCTGGGCCGCGCGTGGCGATGCGATAGAGCGCCAGGAGCTACAGGAAGAAAGCGAGCATGCGGCTATGGAGCGCATGGCAAAGCTCTATGCCGAGATGGCGCGAGAGTTTGCCGACGAAGGCAAGACGCGGCGCTGGCATTCACTGATGCAACGGGCCGAGCATGTGCGCGGCTGGTGGCATGCGGAAGCGCCCTAACGTTCGAGCTAACCGGGCCTGAGCCCGCAAGGAACAACGATGAATACGAAAGCTGCCGGCGAAGGTCCGGTTGAGCGAGGGGTTAGGGCGCCGCATCCGAAGCGCGCAGACGCCCCAGAAGAGATGCCCACGCCGGGAACCTGCAACGTGCCGCCGCTGGAAGTGTGGCCCGTGCCGGACAGCGGGACGAACGGGCTTGAGCCTGGGCCGTGGATGCCCGGCGAGTGGCGGCCAGCCCGTGAAGGCCAGTACCTGCGCTACTGGCCTGGCAGCGACGACCTGGCATTCAGCTTCTGGCGCGGCGGCCTATGGCACGCGGGGCCGTTCTTCGACAGCAAGAGCGACGATCAGGAATTGGCGTGGCGCGGCGGTGTGAAGAAGCGGCCTAACGTGTTCTATGGCGCAAATCCGCGCCATAACCTGCCCACAGCCGGATAGTGGCGCATGATGCTCACGGCCGCCCAAGTTGCCCCGGCTTTGATATAGCCGGGGCTCTTTCCTGACTTTGGCGTCAGACGCCAGCCTTGCCGGCCGGGCTCATCGCCTGCTGCGGGCTGGTTTCCGGCAGATCCATCGGCGACCGCTCAGCCACGTAGTCGTTCAACCACTGGCGCGTTTTGGCCACCAGCGCCGTGACGCGGCGGCTATCGAACGGCATCAGGCCGGCGCCCAGGCGGGCCGACTGGCTGTTGACCAGTTCGATGTAGCCCGCGCGCAGCAGGCGAACGACATGATCCCACTCGTCGCTCTCCATGTCGCGCATGACCGGGAACGGCTGGATGGCGTGCACCATCGGGTGCGACTCCGGCAGGTCGAGTTGCGGCTGATCGTTGATGTACGCCACCGCCTTGTCGATGTCGGTCAGGTACTGCTGCAGCCTGGCCATGTCGAACTCGTTGACGAAGGCGACGTTGCTGGACACTGACATCTGGACCTCGCCCGCGTACCGGGCGATTTTGTCCGCCAAGTAGGTGCAGTCGAGGTTGTAGATGCCGCTCGGGAACAGATTGCTGGATTCAGCCATGATGGCTCCTTCAGGTTTTGGAAAGCCACTCAACAAGAGCAGCGACAGTGACGACCACTAGGGTTCCACATGCGACAAGCGCGGCGACCATGAGGGCGCCGAGCAGTCGCACTAGGGTCTGCTTCGTGGTCACTTTGCAGCCCCGACTTCTTTCACCCACTGCTGCAGCGCGTTCAGGCGGTTGGCGTCTTCATCAGCGACCGCTGCCAGTTCTTGAATAGCTCCTGAACACTCTCGGAGCACTTGCCGCAGGCCGGCGGCGTCATCAGTTCCGCAGGCGGCGCTGGCTGCACTGGCGGCCGGTGCGGCGGCAATGGCGTCGAGCAGCCGGTCACGCTCAGTGCGAGCAGCATCAGCAGCGCGGCGAGCCGCAGAGGTGTTTCGGGCGTATGCACTTGATGCCTCCCGGGCAGCGTTGGCGAACTTGGTTTCTGCTTCGCGGGCCGATGCTTCGGCGGCGGCGCGCTCGGTGGCCTCAACGGCGGCGCGCGTGGCGCGCGTGGCGCTCCACTTCTGGTAGCCGCCCCAGGCCAGCGCGGCCATGAGAACCCACGCCCAGATGGGCACCGTGCGGAAGATGCCGATGACGATGGGCATCTAGCACCATCCCTTTCCGCGTTGCGCCTGTCTGTAATACAGGACAGCGATGCCGACCACCACCAGCACGATGGGCAGCAGCAGATGCGACGGCACGCCCAGGGTGTCAACGACAAGCGAGCGCACGCGGCCCATGGGACCGGCCAGGCCCTCGGTGGCCTCGGCGATGAGGCTGATGGCACCAGTCGCCAGCGCCGCCACGCCGGATCGGTTGATCTGGCTGGCCGTGGGCTTGCTCTCGGCCTCGACCGCCTGGGGCATCTGCAGCGGCGGCTGGCCCGGCTCGGGCTTCAGGTACAGGGCGGCCTCGCGGGCGCGGCGCGCGGTCAGTCCGGGCAGGTCGCGCAGCAGGCCGGTGTCAGGGTCTTTGGCCTTGTTCCACAGACCGAAGGCGCGCGAGGCCGACTGCCGATCACCCGCGTTGTGAGCGCGCAGGACGGTGGACTTCGCCAGCCCGGCCAGGCCGATGTTGTAGGCCAGGCTCACCAGCGCGCCAAGCTCGTTCGGGCTTGGCTCGACCGTGCACAGTTCGCGCACGGCCCGGGTGCGCTCAGTCAGGTCTTCGAGAAGCCAGCGGTCGGCTTCTTCCTTCGTGCACGTATCGCCCGGCCGCACACCATCGGTCTCGCCCCAACCGATCGTCCAGACCCCCGCAGGGCAGCGGTATGCCACCAGCGACAGGCCCTCGCTCTCGGCGATCTCGGCGACGGCCGTCATCGGGATTGGCCACGGCAGGCTCGGGTCTGGCAGGTTCATCGCTCGATCTCCGGTAGCGTGGTGAGTCGGCGCAGCAGGGCATCGGCCGCCACTATCTCGGCCGGCTCCATGTCACGCGGCGGGTCGATCGACCGCAGCTGGATGCGGCGGATTCCGGTCTCGGGCCGATATTCGAGCATCCACACCGGGCCGTCGCCAAGGTCTGGGGCCGCCGGCAGCGTGATCGTCATACCGTGGTGCTTGGCAACCCCGGACTTCCCGTGCCAGCGCAAAACCGTGCTGTAGTAGCTGTCGTTCACGGCGTCATCTCCGGCACCGTGCCGATCAGCAGCGGCGCCTTGATCACCGTGTCGTCGCAGTCGTAGTACGCGCTGATCGCCACCATGCGGCCATATATGCCCCTGAGAATCCACGGTCGGCTGATGACGGTGATCCCGACCGGGTAGCTCTGCGGCGGCCTGCCGTCTTCACGCTCCAGTGCGTCGGCCGGCTGCATGGTCTGCAGACTGGCCCCGGTGTAGCCAAGCAGGCGCACCATCTGGCAGTCCTGATGCCTGGTGACGAGTAGCGTCATGCGCAGCGCGTCTTCGTCGATCCTCTCGACCGTGTGCCATTGCAGCGTGGCCGGCGGGTTGCGCTCTCGGCTCCATTCTCCGTACCAGTCGGCCGTGGCCAGCACCAGCGGGGCCAGCAGGACGGCCAGCACGAAGCCGAACGTCGCGGCAATGGCCATCGAGGCGTGCTTCTGGACTACGGGGATCATTTAAAAAATGCTCCGATCGTGCCGAGCCAGATCAGCAGCGCACCCACTGCGCTGCCGACGACCGCGAACGCGAGCCAGCGCGCGAACAGGGTGAACAGGTGCGCGATGATCCGCACGGCCATGCGCTCGTACATCGGGTCAACGAACTCGGGGTCGTCACGCAGCTCCTTGGCGACCTGCCGCATGACCCAACGCAGGAGCTTGGCGTCCTTGTGGTCTGGCGAGAGGTCGCCCGGGTTGGTGTCGTCATGACTCACGCCGTCCCTTTCTATGCAGCGCCAAACCGCACGGTCAGCGCGGCCAGGCCGTTGTTGGCCGGCGTGCCGTTGTCGAAGGTGTACCGCCCGGCGCTGGTCTGCCCAACGGTGCGGCGCTGGTACGCGGCACCCAGACGGGTCTGGCTGGCCGATCCGCTGATCAGGCTCATGCCAGCCGCGATGCTCGGGTAGGTGACATCCGCCGTGGCGTTGACGCTGGTGGCCACGGTCACGACTAGCTCGGTCGCCGCCGCGGTGATCTGCGGCGCGGTGATGGCGTTCGTGGCCGTGTCGTTGACCGCCGTCGAGGTCACACCGATGTAGCTCAGGGTCATTCCCGTCGTCGCGCGCACGGCGAAGTACAGCAGGCCCATCAATCCGCTGCTGGCCTGGGTGAAGGTGGCATTCGCTCCTGAGTCTGCCGGGGCCGGCGTCGTCTTGCGGAACAGGCTCAGGGTCTGGGTGATGGCCGTCTCGGTGCAGGAGACCGAAGTCACCAGCGTCCACCCGGCCGGCGGACTCACGGCGCTGCGGTGCATCAGGGCGGCATAGAGGAAGTCTCCGGTCAGGATGTCGGCCGGCATGGCGCGCGTGATTGAAGTCACCGAAGCAAGATAGGCGGCTTCCACCCATGAACTGAGCACCGCGCCGGTCGCCAGCCTGGCCTGCATGCCAACCAACTCGACCTGCATGCGCAGACCGTAGTTCATGCCGGCCTTCTTGATCGTCACCGCCGCTCCGTCGAACCACGCCAGCGTCCGCTCGGTGTTGTAACTGTCGCGCTGTTGCCGGTAGCACAGCCGGTTGGTGCGGACGTAGAACAGCAGCACGTCGTTGATGTTCAGCAGTGATGCCGCATTGCGCTTGTCGTCCATGCACAAAAATGGGCTACGCACGTCGGCCGCGAATGTCGTCGTCGTCATCGCCTCCAGCGCCGTCGAGTACCAGTAGAGCTTGGTGAGCCCGCTCTGAACGTAGGCCACGACTGGATTCATGTTCTGGTCGAAGGCGATCGACAACTGCGTGATTCCGGCAGCCGTGACAAGCACCGTCTCGGTGGTGTATGGATCAGGAGCGACTCGAATCTCGTTGCCAACCAGGCGGGCTCTCCAGTTCTGAACCTGCAGGCCCTGCGTGCCGTCATTGAGTGCAATGCCGCCAATCTCGTAGTCAACGACAAGCGTCGGCCGACCAAGATCGTCCGGTAGCTGCAGCGCGACGGCCGCCACGGCGTTGGGCAGAGCGTCGCCAGGCAGGCTCATCTGCGCGCCCAGGTGATGCTGTAGTTCAGGACCAGCGTCTTCGTGCTGTCCTTGGGGATGACAGGATTGAACTCGTACTGGAATCCAGCCAAGACGCCCCACCAGAAGCGCGTGGACTTGATGCCGCCGCTGACGTTTCCATCCGACAGACCGTATGAAACATAGGCCGTCCGCTGCAACGAGTTGTTGGAATACGCATTAGTCGTGATCGTCCCAGAGGTGCCACCAGCAGTTCCAGATGGGCTCGCAGTGATTGCCCCCAGCGTTCCCGTATAGGTGGAAGGAAATCCAGCAAACGACGTGATGGCGGTGATGGCTGCTGTCGCCTGACTTGGGTTCCACGACGGCGACCCGCTTCCAGACAACGTATTCACTTGGCACGCTCGTCCCGTAACGTCGTAATTCACTCCGCTGATCGTGATGGTTGTCGGCCCGGTATCGGTCAAAGGCGGGTAGACGCTCAACTGATAAACGATGTCGAGTTGCTGCACACTCGTCACCGAGATGGATGTTGGCGAACCGCCACCAGTCAAGATCAGCGCACGACTGAACATCGAGCCGCTGGCCCAACCGCAGCCGACTTCGTAGTAGTTGCCGTTCAACTGTCCGAGCACGGTTCGATAGACTGCCGTGTAGGTGTTGTTGTATGGGCTAGAGCCGAGCGCCGACGACGTGCCGTTTCCGGTCCCGGCCCCCGTGGTGTATGTCGTCTCCGCAAGCAGCCCGGTTTGTGCAGAGGATGGCGCCGTGTTGTCGGTTCCGATCGCTGCGCCAGCAATAATTCCACCTGTCCCCCAGCGGTTCAGCCCGCTGTCCAAAATGATGTTGTCAAACCATGGAGTACGCTCGATCTCCGCGCCCAAGGCGTCGCGCTTGATCAGCATGTAGCGGCCCTTCGTCGTCATGCCGACTGCAGGCATGCCAACATCGACGAAGCGCGGCGTTGGGATGATGAATCCAGCGTTGGTGAGAATGCTCATGTGAGTGTCCCGCCAGTGAAGGCATGGGTGATGTCTACGTTCTCGACGGGATAGTTGCTGTAGGTCAGCAGCACGACTTCAAGAACGCCTGCTGTGAACGCATGGGTGATGTCCACGTTTTCCACCAGCCCGTCGTCATAGGTCAGCAGCACGTCGGTCAGCACGCCGGCCGTGAAGGCGTGCGTGATGTCCACGCTCTCTGGCAGCCCGTCGTCGTAGCGGATCAGCACGTCCAGCAGCGCCCCGCCAGTCAGCGCGTGCGTGATGTCTACGTTGCCAGGTTCCCACAGATACATCTGCCCCCCGGTGATCGCATGGGTGATGTCCACGAACTCCAGCGTCATCACCGGGTACAGGTCGCCAGTCAGCTTCAAGGTGGCCTTGAAGCGGTACGGGTCGATCAGGAAGTCCATGCGTGCTCACGGCGCCGGCAGCAAAACGGAAATCGCACCAAGCATCGACACGATCAGGCCCTTGGCCCCGGCGCCAGCGGTGGTGATGGAGATCACGATCTCGGCATCGTCTGGGATCGACGTGATCGCCAGTTCGGCGGGAACCGCCGCGGTGGTGCTGGTTTCCTCGCCCTGGTCGATGGTGATCGGCACGGTCAGCAGCGGCGATCCGTTCACCGTCATGTCGATGGTCACGGCCCCGGAAACGCTGGGCTCCAGCAGCGAAGCCCGGACCTCGGTCAAGGTCAGTGCCCGCTGCACGCGGAAGTAGGCCGCCTCGGGCGTCACTTCGAGGTCGCTGGTCAGGTCCGAGCACGAAAGCTGGTACTTCGTGGCCCCGGTGAAGTCGCCGATCAGGTCGAAGCCGCGCTGGATCAGGATGAACTCGTTCACCGCCGACCGGGCGCGCGCCAGGCTGCCGGCGAGGGCGTTGAACGCGCGCTGGTAGTAGGGGTTGCTCGGGGTCGGCATTACCTGGCCAGCCTGCGAGGGGTGTAGGTCACGGTGGTGTTCTTCAGCGTGTGCGGCAGTTCAGTCGCAGACTCCGAGAACACCAGCAGCGAGACCGATCGGCCCTGCCCGTGGATGTCGAAGCGCAGCCGGCTCGAAGTGGTCACGTCCCAATAGGCCCGGTCCCAGCTTGCGAAGTCCCAGAACAGGCCCACGCCGTACTGGCGCTCTGAGTCCTGGGTGGACGGAACCCCGGTGTTGGCCAGGTCGGCCTCGGCATCCGAGAACTCGGCCGCCATGGAAATCTCGAACGCGCTCTCGGCCAGGACATCGGCTTCGGCCAGGCGGTACTGCTTGATGTACTGCGGCGAGCGCTGGTTCTGGCTGGACATGCGCATGTTCGCCGTCACCACGTCGCCGTCGAAGCTGCGGCCCACGTCGGCCTCAAGCACCCAGCCGGTGCTGTCACCCATGAAGACTCGGTACTCGCCGCTGATCTCGGCGCCGACTGCGCACTCGATCACCCGCCCGTAGTCGCAGGGCATCCACTGCATCTGCTTCCCGGGGGTGCCGCACACGAACAGGCCGTCGTTGAAGAAGCAGCGGTAGGTGGTCTTGTTGTTGGCCAGCACCGAGCACTTGACGATGGCGCCTCGCACCAGCGGGTCGATCGGCCGGCTGAGACTGTTGTTCGAGAAGTTGCCGAACACGTCGGTCGGCGAGAACCGCATGAAGCCTTCGCGGTCGAACGTGATGGCAGCGGCCTCGACCTCGGCCGCGCTGAACGGTTGAGCCCCAGCCACGGCAGATGTCTGCACGAATCGCCACTCTCCGGCCGCGTTGGGTCCATACAGCACCCATGCGCTGTCCTGGCACAAGATCATGATGGCGCCATTGGACTCAGAGCCTGGCACCGAGATCATGTTCGTGATCGTGTCGCCGACGCCAAGCTCGCCGGCACCGAGCACCGCAGACCACTGGTACGGCTGGCCAGGCACCGAATACTGGATGCTGGTCCTGAAGGCGTATCCCAGATAGCTCTGGTGCGCGACGACACAGGTGGCGCGGATCGCCCCCATGCCGGTGCTCAACGGCACGACGACGGTGCCGTCGAACTCCCATTCGGTGTTGATCCCGTCGCAGCAGTACAGGCGTCGAGTGCTCAGGCTGGCCGTGAAGCTGTAGACCACCGATGCCACCTTGCCGCCAGCGAACTGCGTGATGGCTGACGCTGCTCCAAGCAGGTTGCAGACCCCGCCGCCAGCGGCAGCACCGGCCGCGAAGGTGCCGGCGATGGGCGCAATGATCAGCCGTCCCGCCGCGGTGCCGGCGGCCCAAGTTCCTGACTCCAGCACCACGCGCTTGACGGTGGCCGATGCGCCTCCTTGGGTCAGCGTCGAAGCCTCGGCGTACTCTGCCGATCCTCCGTTGAAACTGATCTGCGAGAACAGAGGAACTAGCGTCCATCCGCCGGAAGCCGACTTGTAGGTCTCCAAGTTGCCGGCGTTGGCGATCCAGCAGTACACGACATCGTTCAGCACCGCCACGCCAAGGATCGGCCCACTCAGCCCGGCCGGCTTCAGGATGTCGGCGCGGTAGTCGTCGGCCGCCAGCGAAGCCAGTTCGTTGTCGGTGAACCCGTCGATGGTCGGCTGGTCCTCGGTGACGGTGCCAACCGGAGAACCGCCGACGTTCAGCACCTCGGTCGTAAACGGCGTCGCGCTGACCCGGGTCACGCCGACCTGGGTCGCGGTGACGTAGATCACCTTGCCGGTGGCGCCAGACGTGACACCAGTCACTGTATCGCCAAGCGATACACCCGTGAATCCGCCGGATGCTTCCAGCAGCACGTACTCGGCCAGGTGCGGCCGGAACCGGCCATCGAAGCGCTCGAACCCGCCGATGCGGCGATAGCCACCACCGAAGACTGCTTCGTAGTTGGACGCGAACCGGGCCGTGCCGAGCTTGGCATAGCCCGGTGGCGAGATCAGGTCGAGGCCGCCCCCCAGGACTACCGACTCTGGCGTTACGGGCACGGTCGGCATCCGGTCGGTGCGCATGGTGCTCAGGCCAGCGGCATGGCCTCGATCATCATCGAGTCGGCTTGATCCACCAGCAGCGCGTCGAAGGTGACTTCGTAGTTCGCTGCCGCGCGGGCCAGCAGTTCCGGCGCCGCGTCGATCTTGGCCACTTCCATCAAGGCCCGCCAGACCAACACCCGATGGTGCCTGGCCGGCATGTCGGGCTCGTCGGCATCGTCCACCAGTTCCACCGGCTCTGACTGGTAATCGGCCTTCAGGTTGTAGACGATGTTCGGCAGCGGCCCGACGCACATGCCTTCGGTCGGGCTGATGCTCCACGCCTGCGGGGCGGCGGCAGCCGGCGGCGAGTCGAGGAACATGCGCACGTAGTCGTCATAGTCCACCCACAGCAGGCCCCACACAGCGGTCGGGTTCGTCGGGTCGTAGGCGCGAACGGTGTAGTCCTTCGCCTTCGGCCGCCACCAGCCGAAGTCGGTCAGCAGCAGGTCCGTGGCGGCGTCGTACTCGGTGTTGACGGTGTCCAGCGCCGCGTCCATGGTGCGGCGCATCCACTTCCAGCGCCGCGGCAGCATCTGGGTTTCGAGCCAGGCGTCGTTGATCGCATCGAACAGGCGCTGCTGCTCTCCCGTCGCCGAGACGATGGAGACAGGCCCGGTGCCGCTTCGCAGCGACTCCCGGTGCAGGCGTTGCGCCAGTTCGAGGAAGGTGCTCACAGGGCGGCGATGACGGTGTACGGGAACCGCTTGCGGTCCACGGTGATCGTCTTCGACTGGTCATGCCGGTCGATCTCGTCCACGCCCAGCACGGCGTCATCGAGCCGGTTCAACACCGACTTGGGAACGTCCACGTTCTGCCCGCGCTCGATCTCGAAGTCGCCTTCCTCGCAGCCGCCGACGAAGATGCGGCGCGGCTCGTTGTCGTTGCCGAGCGAGACGTTGATGGTGAACCATCCCTTCTTGCGGGCGGCCTCGGACGGTGGCTTGCGGATGTCGGACATGCGTGAACTCCAGGGATTGAGGCCCCGGGCCGAAGCCCGGGGACAAGGTTGCCGTCCCGTGGGGTTACGGGTTGGCGGACGGCAGGCAGGACAAGGTGTAGAACGTCGAGGTGACGTTTGCCGCATCGAACTCGGTCGTCGCCGGAACGAACGTCGTCGCACCCGTGACCACCTTGATCATCCCGAACGGCGCCACACCGGCCGGCAGCGGAGGCACGTTGCCGTCACCCTCGGCGTAGCCGGCGCCATTGGCGATCGGCTGGCCGTCGTAGGTGCCCTGGACCACAGTCACCGTGCTGGCCGCGTTGATCGTCACCACGTAGTACACGGTGGTGGACGCCGGCTGGGTATAGAAACCCGTGCGGCCTGACGGTTGCAGGTAGCCTGCCTCGGAGGTCGGCAGATGCGAGGCGGCCGTGGCCACCAGTGCCGTAGAGGTCTGCGCGCCCAGGTTGTAGATGATGCCGTCGATGGTGCATTCCGCGGCGGCAGACGTGTTGATCGCTGCCTTGGACGTGCCGATGGCGAGGATCGGGCGCGAGTTGCAGCGGTTGCCGAGAAGACTGCGAACGGGGCCGCTGGAGACTTGCTTGAGACTGGACATGGTGATTTCCTTTCGAGTGCGCCCGGACTGACCGGGCGCGGTTTCAGGTTGATGGGTTCAGTTCAAGCGGCTTACTGCGCCACTCCGGCCTCGATGCGCACCATGAATGCGTCATTGAGGATGCACGCCGTCGAGTACATCTTGAAGCCCACATGCCCGCGCTGGCCGAGCACGTCGGAGTCGCTGGGCTTGGGGTTGATCACGATGGGCGTCACGCTATTCGCGCCGGCCAGCGAGACCGTGGCGTAGGCGTCCATGCCGACGATGATGATCGGGTACACGTCGCCGACACCAGCGCCCGTGCCGCCGTTGGTCAGGATGACCGACTGCGAGCCCGTGGTGGTGGCCGCTGCCAGCCACGGCGCGTAGAGCGTCGAGGACAGGAAACGGATGTCGCGGTAGCTGCCCATCTCGTTGGGCATCAGGGGCGTGTAGCTGCCGTACTCGCTGGGGGTCTTGAACGCCTTGGCGCCGCCGGTCTCGGTCAGGCTTTCGAGGTCGGTCTGCAGGTCCGGGTGGCAGAAGGCGATGTAGCCCGGGCGCACCGGGGTCGTGCCCACCTTGTCGGTGCCGGCCAGCATGCGCGTGACCAGCTTGGCGTTCTGGCGCTTCAGTTGGCGAATCGCGCGGTTCAGGGCCGACGTGTCGATCTTGGCCGCGACCGTGATGCGCGAGGTGGCAGAGCCGGAGTACAGCACGTTGGTGCCGGCCTTCAGCACGTTGTAGCAGACCGACTCCATGGTCTGCCCGGCCACTTCGCCCATGACCTCTGCGTACTCGGACAGGACCGGGTCTTCGTGGGTGTCGGCGATCACGTCGCTGATCTGCACTCGCCGGCCGTACTGCGCCAGCGTGGCGGTCACGTCCGTCGCGTTGATCACGTCGGCGGCCGGCGTGACGCCTTCCACCAGCGCGGTCGTGCTCGGGGCGAAGCCGTTGTAGCGGCGGAACTTGACCACGTTGGTCTTGTTCTTGGGGATGGGCTGCTGCTGGCCAAAGCGGCTCATGCACATCGAAGGCAGGGCGCGCTCCAGCATCTTCGCCGCGGCAAAGGCTGCAGTCCGGGGGGTGATGTCACCGTAGACGGAACTCATGATCTCTTTCCTTCAGGCCGTCAGGCCCGCTTGAGCGCTTGCGTGAACAACTGGAAGTTGCCCTCGAAGTCGTCAGCCGCCGGGCCGGAAGGCGGGCGCTGGTTTCCTCGCGGGGCAACTCCGGCCGCCATGCGAAGGCGCTCGGTGTTGGGGTTGGCTGCCGGCGCAGATGGCGCCGCCGCCGTGATGGGTTTGCCCTTGGCCGCGTAGTACAGGGTCAGCACGCTCGCGCTGTCCTGCGCAGTCTTGGCCGTCTCGAAGATTTCAACGATCTGGCGAGGTTGTTCCTTCAGCCAGCCGTCGAAGTCCGGGGTCTTGATGTCCTCCCGCCAGGCCGGTGAGAAGCGCTGGTCCAGCGCATTCCACACAGCTTCGTGCTGCTGGCGTTCTTCGCGCGCCACGATCGGGTCGAGCCCGGCCTTGGCTTGCGTGGCGACCTGCTCGGTCTGATCCAGGCGCTTGCGTAGCTCTGTGACGGTGGACTCAAGGCCCGCGGTCACGGCTCGAACACGTTTCTGGACGGCAGCTTCGAGGTCTGGAGCGTTGGCAAGCACGTCCGCCTCGTCGGTGGCAGGGGCGGCGGCGGGCGCGGCTTTCGCGGCGTCCAGCGCGTCGAGCCTCTGACGCATCTCGGCGATCATGGACTGGAGCTTGTTGTTCTCCTGGGCAAACGCTGAGATTCGGTTCGCTGACGAACGCTCGCGGTGAAGGGCTTCCTTCACCTGGCGCTGCAGTTCATCGACCGATGGCGGAGCGGCTTCCGGCTTGGGCTCGGGCGCGGCCGGCGCACTTGGCGCGGGCGGTGCTGTCGCCGCTACCGGCTCAGGAGCGGCCGGGGCTTCCGCTTGCGGCGGGGCCTCGGGCTGCTTGCTGAACTCGGCGAATGCGGCGTCGAACTGGTCGGTGTCTTCCACGGTTTCTCCTGACGGCGTGCTGCTCGCAGAGGCGGTCGCGCGTTGCTGGTGCGCGCAGTTTCGGAGTGCACAATCCGCTTGTCACGCTGCGCATACTCGGCGGGGCAGGAGAGACCCTTGCTCGGATGGCTCGGTCTGGTGATGATCTGCAGCGTCTTCGCAGCCGGCGCGGTGTTCCTGCTGGCCGAACTGCTGGGCTTCGATGCCGTCGCCACCGCCGCCGGCTACGCCATGGTGCCGGCGACGGTGTTCTTCCTCGCGCTGCTGATCGTCGTCGTGGCCGGCGGCGCGGCTACTGCAGTGCGGGCTCTGCTTTGCGCTCCGGTGCGCGCATGGCGGCGTCGTAGGCGCGGTTGATGTCCTGCAGCACCTTGCGCCGCTGCTGCTCCAGGCTCTGCAGCCGGGCGTACTTGACCGACTCCGGCTGATCGGTGGAGATGATGGCCAGTTCCTGCTTGCGCAGCGTTGACAGGCGATCCCGCGTGGACTTGAGCGCACCGCCCAGCTTGGCGATCTGACCGGACTCGTCGGCGTACTCGCGCGCCGCGGCGAAGTTGCCGGCCTTCTTGGCGCGCTCCACCGGGTCGATCTTCTCGGCAATGGTGTTCATGCGCTCGTAGGCCAGCATGCGGTCGGTCTCGGCGTCGATGCGGCCATAGAGTTGCTTGGCGAACGGCAGCCGGCGCACGTCGAGGTCCGGGCGCTCGATCGACTGGCGCACGTACATGGCGTTCATCGTGTCGAGGATGAAGCTGGCCGGGCCGCCGCCGTAGGCCCGGGTCAGGCTCTCCAGTGTGGCCGGCGTGAAGTCGAGTAGCCCGCTGCTGTAGGCATCGCCGCCGGTTGCCGCGTTGAGCCCGGCCGCCGCGCGCTGGAAGATGGTCCCGGCCTGGCCGGCGAAATACTTGGTCGAGTCCGGGGCCTTCTCGTCGTAGTCCGGGTACATCTGCCGGCCGAAGGCGTTGAGGTTGAAAACGGCGCCCACCGGTGCGTTGATGAAGTCTGGCACCAGCGCCATCGCCGCGCCCTTGCTGTTCTCGAAGGAGCGCGTCAACTCCGGCGCCGGCATGTAGGCGGCCAGGAAGGCGCCGGCCGTGCGCGCCGCGGCCTTGGCCGGGGTGACACCGCGCGCCGGGTCGATGCTGTTGCGCCACAGGTCGGCCGCCTGGTTGGCCACCGTGGCAAACCAGTTCCAGCCGTAGGGCATGGGAATCTTGATGTACCGGCCGTTGCGGCTGCCCGGGATCGGCTCGCCCGTGCTCGACAGGGCCGGCACGTCGGGCAGGACGATGATGAAGTTGCGGTCCTTGACCTCGGGCGGAATCTTGTCCCACCACGCCACGCCGTCGTCATCGTCGCCCATGCTGGCGTTCTGCAGCGCCAGCATGGCGACACCCGTCATCCCAGCGCCAAGCGTCGCCAGGGTCTTCGGCGACTTCAGGCCCTGCATCACCCGCACCGTGCCCTGCACTGCCGGGTTGAAGAACAGGAAGTAGGCCGACAAGGCATTCGTCAGCGTGCCCTTGCGGTTGAAGTTGACGGTGATGTTCTTCGAGACCTTGGCGGCTTCGGCCAGGGTCTTGCCTTCGCTGCGCGCGGCCTGGAAGGCGGCGAAGCGGTTGGCATTCTCCAGCCCGGCGTTGATCTTCTCGATCGTGCGCAGCGCCTTCGGACCCCAGACGCGCGGGTCGAACCCGCTGCGCGAGGCGTCGGCGATCGACTTCTGCAGGTCCGCGGCGATCTCGGGGATGTCGCGGAAGTTCATGAAGCCGGTCTTGCCGCCGGTCGCGCGGAACAGTTGATAGTCCGGGCTGGCCTGGCCGAACTCCGACCGGAAGGACTCGACCACGGCGCGCGGCAGTTCCTTCCACAGCTTTGCCGCACCGCGGAACCCGGTCTCGTCCAGCATGCCAAGCGAGGCCGCCATAGTGTCGCGGGAGAAGTTCAGCACCGTGAAGGTCGGGCTCAGGCTGGTGTAGAGCCGGCCGAGCATGCGCTGCGCCGCGAGCATGTGCCCATGGACGACGCCAATTTCTTCGGCGTTGAGGTTCTTCATCTGCTCGCGCAGCACTCTCGTCGTTGATCTTGACGAAGACCTCGCGCCCGCCGTCCTTGATGCCGACAGTGCGATCGTCCTTCACCACCGAGCGCTGTTCCTCGATGATCTGGTTGCCCTGGTCATCGACGGTCATCACCGGCCGGGTCTCGATGGCGTTGACTTCCCACAGCGTCGGGTCCGGGTTCTCCATCACGAACTGCAGGAAGGACCGGAGAACCTCGTTCTTGCCGGCGCGCGTGAGCGCCGTCACCCGGGCCTGGATGATCTGCTCGATGATGTTGTCCGCCTCGGAGTACCGGCCGCGGGCGCGCTCGGTCTCCTTGCCGCGGATGTTGAAGCCCTTGCCGGTGCCGGGCTTGCTCTTGACCTGCTCGCCAGGCTTGCCGCCCAGGGGCACGTAGTTGTCGTAGGCCGCCTGCAGCGTCAGGTACTGGTCATCGGTGATCAGCCCTTCGTCCAGCAGCAGGTCGCGCGTGCCCTGGGTCCAGCCCATCAGCTTCGCGTGGTGCTTGTCGAAGGTGGCGTCCAGGCCGGCGGCCTTGGCGTCGGCAATGATGGCGTCGGCGTCGGCGTCCGACATGCCAGACCACGAATCGAACCCGCCGGCCCCGGGCGCGCGGACGGTGCGCAGGTAGGCGTTGCGCTCCTTCGCGTGCTTGGCGTAGGCGTAGAGTTGCATCGAGCGCATGTCGATGCCGTCCGCCGTGAGGCCCTTCACGAAGTCCTGCACGTCCTTGTCGAAGTCCTCGATGCGGCTGGCGACCTTGCCCCAATACCGTTCCTCGGCGCGGTAGAAGTCGTTGGCCTCGTTGACGATGCCGCCCTGCTTGCCCACGGTCTCGATGACCTGCTTCCAGCGGTTGTAGCGGTTCTGCAGGGCCTCGACGGTCTTGGCGGCGCGGCCGAACTCTGGCAGGGTGAAGCGCGACGGGGTGGCGCGGGCCATGTGCAGCGCCGCGATCTGCGCATCCTCGCCGGAGAACAGGACGTAGTTGTAGCTGCCGTCTCCTGCGCTGCGGCTGGTGCCGTCGAGGTACTTGATGCCGCGGATGCCAAGGCCAAGCAGGTACTCCGATGCGGACCTGTCGCCACCGGCTTCGATGTACCCGGCTTGCTCATACAGTTCCTGCCCGGTGATCGTCTTCAGTCCAGCCGCAATCTCGCGCTCGACTTCGGCCGGCGGGAATGCGGACATGACCTTGCGCTGGTTGGCCTTGTGCCGCTCGATGAACGGGGCCAGCGCTTCGATGACCTTTGCCGGCTGCTCACTGAGGCGCTTGTCCCACAGCAGGAACTCGTTGTCCTCGGGGATTTCGACTTCGTAGAGTTGGCCCTTCGGCCGCGCCTCATTGATGGCGTCCGTGCGCGCCGACTCCTTGCCGCGCAGCGTCTTCCAGCGCGCCGACTCGGCATCGTTCAGCGGACGGCCGTTGCCGTCCCGGTTCTTGTTGAGGACCGCATAGAGCCCGTCAAGCTCCGTCATTTCTGCGCGCGTCAATGCTGGCGGCAACTCAATGCCGGCCCAAAACTCCGGGTCATTGGCAAGGCGCTCCGCAAGCGTGCGCCGGTAGAAGTCCGCGACCTCTTTGCGGCTTGCGAAATACAGCCCATACCCGTAGGCTTGAGCCCCCTCTCCCGTGCCAATCTTGCCCGTGTCGAACTTCTCGATGCCACGGTACGGCGTACCGTGAAACACCCGCTGCATCAGCACTTCCGCCGGGTTCGTTTCCCGCCACTCGTCGGCCAGCGCCATGAAGGCGTCGAAGTCACGGTCTGCAAGCTGGTCGATGTCGCGGTAGCCCATGGACCTCGCACGGTCGTCCAGCCAGGCCGACTGCGCCGCGGCGTCTTCGGCCAGGTTCTTTGCCTCGGCCTTCGTCTCGGGCTCGAAGAACTTGGTCTTGTACGGCTCGGGCTTCGGTGCCGGTGGCGGCGGGGCGATGAACAGGTCTTCGTGCTGGGCGCGCACGATGCGCATGATCTCGGCGCGCTCGGCCTCGATCTCGGCCAGCAGGTCGTTTGCGGCGGTGCGCTGGGCGTCGGCAGCAGACATGCCGGCGGCGCGGTGCGCGTCAACCGCCGCGAGCACCGCGTCGGAGTCGGTGCCGGTGATGTCGCTGACGATGGCCAGGCAGGCGGTCATGCTCATACTGTGTCTTCCTCGAAGATGCCGCTTTGCATGACTCCGCGCAACAGGGCCATGATGGTCTCGTCGTCCTCGATCAGCCGCTTGCGGGCCAGGATGCGCAGGTCTTCCTCATCGCGCCGCCTGGGCTCGTTCAGGAGATCGTATGGGGCTCGCCTGGTGCCGGCCGGGTAGGCGCCGCTGCGGTTGCTCAGGCCGCCGCCGGATGGCGGTGGCGGCGGTGGCGGCGTGGTGCTGTACGCCAGATCGCCGGCTGCGGACAGCGCGCCAGACACGATGATGGGTTGCGCACTCAGGTCCAGGCCAAACCCGGCTGCGATGTCGCCTGCGATCGCCGCGGTGCCCGTCAGGCTGATCGAAGACGCGCTCAGGTCGAACGGTACGCGAACAGCGATGTCTCCGGCGGCCGTGACCTGGCCGGTCAGTGCGAGCGTGCCGCTTCCCAGGTCCAGCGTCGGGACGTAGTAGGCAAGATCACCGGCCAGCGTGAGCGCGCCGGAGAGAGCCAGCGGCGTGGCGTTCACGTCCAGCTTGATGGCCGTGCTGATTTGAATGTCGCCGCCGGCTGTGAGGACGCCAGACAGCGCCAGCGGTGATGCGCTCAGGTTGACCGGCAGCGAGTAGCTGATGTCGCCCGCCGCCGTCAGTGCGCCGGTCAGGGCCAGCGTAGAGACCGACAGGTCCAGCGTGGGCAGCGTGTAGGCCAGGTCGCCTGCGGCAGTCAGCGCGCCGCCGATGGCCAGCGCGGATGCCGACAGGTTGAGCGTCGGCGCTGGCGTGATCGTGATGTCGCCAGACGTTGCGACTATGCCGGCCAGGGCAAGCGGGCTGGCCGTCAGGTTGATCTTGAGGCCGAGCGTGCCGGCTGCGGTGAGCGCGCCCGAAAGCGCGATGGGCGACGCTGACAGGTTCAGCGTTACGGCAGCCTCTTCCTCATCAGCCCCCCACGGCGCCGCGCCCCACGGATCGACGCCCCAGGTCATATCAGAGCACCAGCGCCTTCACTGAGCGCAGCAGCCGGCGCTCAACCTGCGCCATGTCCTTTACGAACCCGCGCAGTTCGCCCAGCGTGGTCGCGTTTGTGATGCCGTCGATGGCTGCATCGAGCTTGGCCTTGTCGGTATTGAACTGCGCCTTGAGTTCCTGCCGATCAAGCCGGGCTTGCTCGCGCGCTGCTTCGGCGGCGTCAAATGCGGCTTGGGCAGCGGCAATTTCTGCCGGCGTTGCGTTGCGAACAGAGCCGTCTCGAAAATCAATTCGATAATCTGCCCCAACTTGTGCAACGGACCCGGCAACATCTTGCAGCGACAACAGTATTTGGTTGGCTATTTGTGCGCTCATTGCGTCAGACTCATATAGGTTTTACCGTAGTCAACCGTACAGTTGACGCTGCCAAATTCTGCCTCGAACATTGATATGTAATGGGAGCCAACAGACGCAACAAAAGGCGCGCGAAGTAGCAACGCGGTTGTTGCTGTTGAATAGGCACTAGCCACAAAGTCGTTTGAGTCGCCGCCTTCCGTACCTTGTGCTCCATCTACATACGCATACAGGTACGGAAGCGACGAAGTTGTCGATGGATGAATTCGGCTTGACGCGAACATTACTTGCCGCGTCGGTAGTCCCACAATGAACGTTGCTCGCAATGCAGTTCCGTTATTCCACTCACGCGCTACATTGTTGATAACGTGCGAACCAGTGTCTACCTTACGAAGTTCCCGCGGACGTTGGTTGTATGCGTTCCATATATAGCAGGCTCCTCTGCTGTCCTCAGTGGTTGTCGCGGCGGCAGAGTAGAAACTGCCGAGCAGCAAGCGAGTCTTGTCGCCGCTTTTGCAATAACGCCCATCCTGCAAGGTCACCCGCTGCGCCACGGCTGTGTGCGTTCCCGACCCCGCAGACGACGTATTGATTGCAGACCCGCCGATGGTCGCCGCGAGACTAAACCCGGTGGCTGCGTTGACCACGTAATATGTGACGTTTGGAGACAGTCCTGTTGGCAGTGTGCCAGTCGTGGATAGAGAAACCATATCACCGTCAGTCAGCCCGTGGCTTGACCACGTTACAACGCCGGGGCTCGCGTTGCTAATGGTGACTGTTGATTGAGGCCACTGATAAATCTCAAGATCAAGTGCCCCTGCATTGAGAAACGCGAATACGTTATGGCACCTGTCGGCCGTCAGCGTTCCAAGTGCCAGCGTGTCTTCAGAGAACGTGATCGGCTTCCACTGCGATCCGTCCCACAGGTTGATGATGTTGTGAACGTAGGGCGTGTAATACAGGGTGCTCTGCGCAGTGCGGTCGCTTGTGCTGACAGGGACGCCGCTTTCTGTCGTCAGCCTCCCGCCCGGAGTCACGGCCTGAATCGCCATCTCGGCGTTATTGCCAAACTCAGCAGCGGCAATCACCGACACCACCACGCCCGTGCCGCTGGTATTGAACGCCACCGCGCTGCCCGTGCTGCTGTTCTCAAGCGTGCCGCGCGATACCGTCGTGCCGCTGTGCGTGTAGGTGCAATTCCGCGCAATCTCCCAGGCGGTGCCCTCGGTGATCAGGATGTCCACCGTGGCATTGGCGCCGTAGGCCGTGGCGAAGCTGCGGAATCCGGTTGACGCCGCGTTGAGCGTGATATCTCCGGTGCCTGACGACGCCACCGAGGTGACGGTCATCTTGACGCGGTTCGCGTGCGTGCTCATTTCAGCAGTTCCCGCAGCTTGTCGGCCGCCTGCGCCGAGACGCCGCCTTCGATGGGCAGCAGGGCTTTGATCTGCGCCGCGGTGGCCTGCATCTCGGCAATCGTGGCCTGCAGTTGCTCGACTTCGGACAGAGTGTGCGTGAGACGGTGCAGGCCCAGGCCGCGCCATGACGGCGCCGGCTTCCTCGTCATCCGGCACTTCGGCCTTGATGCGCGTGTGCAGCGTCGCCAGCCAGAACGGCACCTCGTCGCGCGTGGCGATGTCAGGCGCCCAATGCGACAGCGGGCGGGTGATGGTTTTGGTGGTCATGGCGTCACGACAGTTGCAGGCTCAACGTGATGCCGCCGCTGCACGACACCTCTGTCGCGCCGCTCGGGATCACGTTGTCCGTCACCTGAAGATCGCCACTGCCGACGCCCACGCTGCCGTTGATGCGCGTCGCTGCTCCGCTGGTGCGGATCAGGAACTTGGTGATGGTGCCGGCCGTCACGCTGGTGTCCGCGGTGGCAGTGCCCACAGCCGTGCTCGGGCTGGCGGTGGAAGCCGCGGCCCACGACAGCGGCAACACGGCAAGCTCGGCGTCTGCCGCACTGTCGAAGCGGATATTGCCGCCCGACAGCAGCCCGGTGATGCCGTCCAGGGCCGCCTTGCGGCACTCATTGGCCAGTGTGATTGCCATGATCGTCTTCCTTCTGTTCGTTGATGAAACTCTGCGCCTGCTCGACGCTCATGCCGGTGTCTTCCAGCGGGACGGACCCGGCCATCGGCATGCGCTTGATGACGTTGCCGTCCTTGTCTTTGAACTCCAGGGTCAGGCTGATGCCTAGCTTGGCCCCGACTGATGCGGTGTTGGTGGTCATGTGTAGGTGGTGACGATTCGCTCGATCAGGCCATCCGGCCCGCGAACAGGGTCGAACGACAGGAGTCGTCCGCTGACTTCGCCGTAGGTCGGCGTCAGCGCCAGCGCGCGGCCAGCGCCGTCGCGGATGACGGAGAACTCGATGGGCATGCGCTTGGTGCTGGGCTTGGCCGCTTCAGCCGGGGCCTGCAGTCGCTCGGCAACGACTGCCAAGGCTTCAGCTACAGCCAGGCTCTGGTGCGCTGAAACCCTGGCATGCAGTTGCAGGACGTTGGTCAGACTGTCGGCCAGGCGCTCGAAGGGGTCGGCCTTGGGCGGCTCAGGCTCCGGCATGGGCGCAGGGGTCGGCCTTGCCACGGCCATGCGCGTGCCGCTGGCGTTGATGACCCGGCCGCCGACTTCCAGCGATGCGCCAGACTGCGCCGCAAGGCGCGTGGCTTCAGACAGGCTCTTGACAGTCCGCATGCTCACCGCGCCACGCAATCGGCCAGCCGACGCGCAACGTCCCGACGTTGATCAAGCTCGCGCAGGTACTGCGCAGCGTCTACGGTGAAGGTGGCGGTCTGCCCCGTGTCTTCGATGCGAACGTCGAAGGAGACCTTGCGACCCTCAAGGCGAGCGTAGTTGTCGGCGAAGGGGTCGGCAAGGCGCGCATACTCGGCGCCGGCCGGTTGGGCTACAGGGGGAAGTCCAGACTCACGCTCAGGTCTAGTTCCTTGAGCCTGGCCTCGATCTTGGCCTTCTGTGCGATCTGGCTCTCGCTCGGCGCTTTGCCGTGGACGAATTTCTGCGAGTCGATCGTCCTGTTGATTGCCGTCAGATCGTCCACTAGGTTCGACCACTCGCGGTGCGCCTTCACGGATTCCGCGGAGGGTTTGCGCTTGGACATCGACACGGGCACTCCTTTCGACCGCTTCATTGTACGCTTTCTGGTCACGAATCTCCAGCGTTCCGTCCACCTTCTCGGCCAGTGTCGTGCGGCCGTCCGTGTTGTCGTACAACACGGCTTCATCGGCAATTTCGGCGTATTTGGCGAAGGCCGGAGTGAATGCTTTGTGCGCTTTCAGCAGTTGGTCCAGCGGCACCCACCGGCCTTGATCATTGCCTGGCTCGGTGGCTCGCTTGATGGCACGCACGGCGGCCGTCGCTGGGTCAATCGTGACTCCGAACAAGCGAACCTCGTAGCCCGCATCTTTAAACGACTTGAGCATCTTCAGTGCCTTGGCCTCGTCGCCGAGCGTCACGTCCAAGATCACGTCGTACTTGCCAGCGATGGCGCGCGGCTGAATCCGCTTGGTCAGATAGCTCGATTCCTCATGCACGACACTGGCGCCGCGCGTGTCGCCGGCAGCGATCAGTTCTCCGTACTCTGGAAGCAACCCCTTGATGTTGTCTGGGTCCAAATGCACAGCGGTTCCAGGCTGCGTGATGGCGTTTTTCTGCTGCATTGCGCGCAGCACACCGCCCTTACCGGCAGCGCCGCCGCCGCCCATGACGTATACGATCGGCCGGCGCCCTGTCGGTGGAGTGACGCCCGCAAAATGCTTGTCCTCAATCAGTTGGTGGAGCCTGGCTCGCGGAACAGACTTTCCTTCGTGCAAGCCAGTCTCGCGCGTGAACGTGAGCGTCTTATCGGCGTTCTCGACCGCCGTAGGCACCAGCCGCGGGTCATCATCCGGCAGCGGGCGCTGCGGCTTCATCAGCCCGAAGTCAGGCGCGTCAAGGTCGTACAGGCTCCCGTCGATGGCGGTCTGTCCGCTCTTGCCACGAAGCGCCTTGAAGTAGCCGAGCACGTCCTCAGCCGCGAACCCGCTCGGCACGTTCTGGCCGGCGTCGATGGCCTTGCGAATCTTGGACGACGAGATGGCGTCTGGGCTGGCTTCGTCGCGCGGCACGGCCAGGTAGTAGTAGCCGTCGTGCGACGTTCCCGGGTCGCCTTGGTATAGGCTCGGGAACCCGGGCGGGCTGCCGGGCGCCGCGTCTTGCCCGGTCAGGCTGATGACGGTGGCGCCTGGATACTTGGCTGCCACCCAATCTGCCTGCTGGGTGCGCTTCAGCTTCCCGGGGAACGCATCGGCATCGCGGCTCGGCGTGTCGTCCACCACGAATCCGTCCATGCCGGCGAACGCGCGCCGCGCCATGGCAGTGCGATCCACCAGCCGCGAAGCGTCGGCGCCACTTTTGGCGGCCAGCAAGCGCTGCGGTGACGGCGACACCAGCACGGTGCTGACGGTGTAGCCGGCGTCGGTCAGCATCTTGCGGGCCGACTCTGCAGCCTGGACGTGCCCACTGTGAATGGGGTTGAACGATCCGCCGAACACCAGCACGACGGGCTTGTCCTTCGGCGGCGCCGTGCCGCCCAGGATCAGTTCGCCTTCCTGCCCAGGCAAGGCGCCGGCCACGGCTTCAACGCCAGCGCTTTCGTCTGACTTGCGCACGCCCGGGAAGGCGCGGATGGCTTCGATGACTTCGGTGGCCGGGGCGTCGAAGCGCCACGCGCGCAGCAGTTCACCCTTGCGCAGTTGAGCCAGCCAGCGGTGATGGCCGTCGATGACGAATCCATCGGATGAAACCAGCGCCGTCGCCGTCTCGCCGCTCGCTTCCATCGAGCGATCGACCTTGGCCGGGGCGTACTCGCGCTGTGTCGGCTTGAGGTTCCCAGGCGGAACCTCGACCTTGGTGCTAGGAATGCCGCGGCCGGTCAAAAACTCCAGCATGGCCGGGCGATCCACCATGCTGACCTGCGGCATGTCGGCGCGGGGGATGCCCTTGCCGCCCATGGTGTCGGGGAACAGGCGCCACTCGCCGGCCCTGGAGTTGAACAACCCGCCCTGCCCGGCCAGCGCTTCCTCGGCGTCCTGGCCAAGCACGAAGTTCTCCGCGCTGGCGTCCTGCCTGGCGCGGTCGGCGATGTCGCGGCGCTCGCGGTCCTTGCGATCGGCTTCGTCCCTGGCCCGGCGGCGCGCGGCCTCGGCCTTGGTCTCGTCGGCTCGGGCCTGCTGCTGGGCGAGAACGTCCCCGCGCGTGGGCGCAGTGAGATTGAAGTCGTCGGCTTGTGCTGGTGTAGGTGCACTGGCTGGCGCTGGTTGTGCGGCCCGCGCTTCGTCGTACTCCTTGACCCGGCGCGACAACTCATCGAAGGTGATCTGCTTCGAGTTGAGTTGCTGCATCTGGTTGGCCAGAAACATGCCGCGGTCCCACTCTGGCGTGCTGCTCAGGCGGTCGATGGCTTCATCGTCCCTGATCTTGAAACCCTCGCCGATGGCGGCCTCGGTCGCCTGGGCCTGGCCGTCGTAGACCATGTGACCGGAGAACCCGCCGGCATCGAAGCGCTGGATGCGCCACTTCCCGCACCGCACGCGGCAGGACCAGACGTAGCGCGCGCCTGCCAGCACGCTCAGGTCGCCGACTGCCGCGATGTCTCTGGCCTGGCGTTCCTTGCGCAGCGCCAGCATCTTCTTGAAGTCGCCAGTGCGGAAGGCTGATTCCTCGGCATCCGCGTCTGCCGGGCCTTCGTCTGCGTTTGCAGGCTGCGCGAACAGGTCTTGATCCAGCGGGCTCGGCCGCCCGCGCCTGGCGTTCTTCACCAGCATCTGCGGCCCGGCCTTGCCGCGGCGGTTCTCCGCGCGCTCGACCATGGCCTGCGCCGCAGCGTCCCGCACCGCGGCCACGTTGTCCACGTAGGCGGTCAGGTCGAACGTCGAGCCCTGCGCGACCTTGATGAACTTCGTCGCCGCGCGCATGAACTGGTACAGCACCTTGCGGAAGGCGTTGCTGTCGATGTCGTACAGCCGGCCCCAGAAGTCAGGGTCCACCCACAGGGCGCCGTTGATGTCCGAAAGCAGTTCGAGCCGGGCGCCGGCCTCGGTCATCGGCGTCTCGCCGGCCACAAGCTGCGCGTTCTCGCGCGCCATCTGCGCCTGCACGGCGCCGGCCTTCAGGTGCTGCTCGATGGCCTGGTCCAGCTTGGCCCCGGTCGCCTTGTCGTTGGCGTCGAACCAGTGCTTGACCTCATGCCCGGTCACGCCGATCAGCGTCTCGGGGCTGGTCACGCGCGCCGTGTCCACGAAGGCGCCGCGGCGGAACTGCAGCCCGTTGCCCGGGGCGCCGTTCACGGCCTGGACTCGAACACCGAACGCGGCGTCGATGATGGCGGCCACCGTCTTGAAGATCGGCGGCACGTTCTTGGCCGGCTTCAGCTTCCAGGGCTTGCCGGCCGGCGTGCGCCACTTGGACTTGGCCAGCGCCGTGTTTGCCGCTTCGAGCGCTTTCGCATCGGCCTCGGCGGTCAGCACGCTCGGGGCGCGCTCCTTGGGCACCAGCGCCCAGCCGCCCGTGACTTCGACGGACTTGACCTTGCCGGCAATGCCGTTCTGCGCGGCGTAGACAAGCGCCCGGCCGTTCGTCGTGAACGGCTCGGCGGTCGGGGCTTCGGCTAGGTCTTGGGCTGCTTGATCTGCGGCGGGTCTACCCGCTTCAGTTCCTGCACCGTCTGCTTCTGCTGCGGCGTCAGGGGTTGGCGGTCGAAGATCGCCCCGAACAGGCTGTGCCCCGCCGGGGACTTCCAGATTTTGCGGGATGCTTGGTTCATCGAGCCTCGCAAGTACGTCAGAGCGCGATGCGCGCGGGACATCGCCGAACATATCCACGCTCGGCTGGGTGGCAAGATCATAGGCGTACTTCGCCACCATGCGCAATTCTTCGCCGATGCGCTTGGCGCTGCGGTTGTTGCGCGCGAACATGCGCAGCACCTTGAGCACGTCGGGGTCCATGCTCATGTCGGTCTGCGCCGCGATGTCGGCCATCTTGATGCCGCGCCGCTTGGCATTCAGCGCAGCCTTCGCGGCTTGCGTGATCTGCGGCCGGATGTCCAGGCCGCCGGCATTCTTCAGATCATCATCTGCGGCGCGGCGGCGGCCAGGCCAGCCATCACCACGCGCGCCTCGGGGTCGATCGCCTGGGCGTACAGGGCCAGCAGCGCGTCATCGTCGTAGGCGGTCTGGAAGACGGCGGCCATCAGCCGGTCCTGCGCCTGATTCCGGGGCGATCCGTCAGATGGCGACGCCCGTCTGCTTCGTGACCGGCATGGCCTTGACGAAGCCAGATGGGCGGCCGATGTCAGCGTTCCGTCGTCGTTGAAGTCCAGCGTTGACAGGTCCAGGCGCCTGGCGTCGTCGCGCGCTGCCTCACGGGCGCTCTTGTCGGCCACGCCTGAGACGTTGGACTCGTCGCCGATGTTCGCCGTCACGTCGGCCGGCTGCATGATACGCACCAGCACCCTGTCTCGGCGGATGTCCGCCGGGTTCACGCCATGCGTCGGCCGCGCGGCGTGACGCCCTGTAACCGGCTTCCGTAGTGAATCTGCGCCTGGATGGCCCTGCGCCGCTGCGCCTGGCCACCACGCGAGCCGGCCTGGCAGCCTTCCGGTAGCCTGGCGTTCGCCGTGCCGTCTGCGCCGTGGCTTGGCAGCAGGTCGGCGGCTCGACCACGGCGTACTGCACCAACTTCCGGCCGGCGGGGTGTCCACGCCGCCCGGCGGTTGGCTCCGGGCTTGACGGCCAGCACGTCGGCGCCCGTGGCGAAGATGCTTTCAAGCCCAGGCGGTTGGGTCAGGTTCTTGCCCATGACTGCATCTGCTGGATGTCACGCGGGCGCGGTTCAGAACGGTCGGGGCGGCTTGGGAACCGGCCGGGGTTGCTGCATTCAGTCCGCCCGGTGTAGCTCCCACTGCAGCAGGTTGATTCGCAGCACCGCGTCCTGCAGGTACTGGCTCTCCGGGCAGAACCGATCCGGCTCGCCCGTCATCAGCCATTCGTCCCAAAGCTCCGCCGCTTCGGCCAGGTTGATCGCGCCCTGCATCAGCGGCTGGTGCAGCCAATGGGGCATCTGCTGGTACGACAGGCTGGACAAAGCGGCCCCTCAGTTGCTGCTCGGCCATCGCCGCGAGGCTGCCTTGCGGCACGGATGCGACACCCAGGTCTGCCGGTGTCGCGGCGCGCGGGCCTGCAAGCTCTGTGGCCTGGCCGACAGGGATGCGCTCGCCGTCGTCGGTCGGCATGCCCGGCAGTTCGGTGACTTCTCCGGTCGGGATCGGCTCAACCTGCGGCTGCGGCGCGATCGCCGCGACCTGCTCGGGCGTCAGCGGCGTCGTCGGCATGTCCTCGACGCGGATGACCGGCGGCGCCGGCCGGGTCTGGCCGGTCTCCAGCGCCGTGATCAGGGCGTCCTCGACGGACATCCGCGAGCCGTCCGTAGACGAACGGCGCAGGTCGGTCATGGCGGCCGGCACCATCATGCCGCCGCCGGCCACTGCGCCGACGATGGCCGAAGCCAGCAGGCCCGATGTCAGCGGCGTGTCCTTGCCGGCCAGTTGGTCGATGGCGTTCTGCCCAAACTGCGACAGGATTTCGGTGCCGCTTTCACCGGCGGAACTCCCGACAACGGCAGCGCTCGCCGCGCCAACGCGCTTGGCCAGGTCTTTGACTGCCGCCGCGCGCTGTCCGGGCGGCAGCTTCAGGAAAAAGGATCGCGCCTTGTCCATGACGCCGAGCGAGATCAGTTCGCTTCCGGCCTCGGCCGCGCCCTTGCCCACTGCAGCCACGGCGCTGTCGCCGCCAGCGTACTCGCCGCCGGCAACCTGCGCGCCCATGCCCGGCAGAATCATCGCGCGGGCCGCCGGCACCATAAAGGCGACAACTTGCTGAGCGAACATCGGCGCCTGCGCGGCCACGTTGGCGGCCAGCCACGTCCCGAACTGGTCGCGGTCCCATGCTTCCATGGGTTCCTGCGTCATCTGCGGCGAGGACCACTCCTGCGCCGCCTGCATGAGTCCGTCCACCAGCGGCGCATTCGGGACGCGCTCGAAGCCGTCGCCGCCCAGGCGGCGAGAGATCGGGTTCAGCAGCGTCTCGGCCAGGAACTGCGCCGCAGTGCCCGGGGCGTTGATGATCCCGCCCAGCGCCCGCGCGCCGCCTGATCCGGCGCCGGCAATGACGGGGTTCTCGCGGGCGAACTCGACCTGATTCCAGTCGGTCGCATCCACCCGTGCGCGCTCGGCCAGGGTTGCAGGGTCAGCAGCCGCCGCCGCGAGCACGCCACCAGCGCCGCGCCGGGCCAGCGTCTGCGCCTCGGTCGGCATCGCTCCGATCTCGGTGATGTCTGGCTGCGCGTCAGGGAACGACACCGGGCGCGGCTTGCGAAGTCCGGTGCCGGCCGGCGGCGCCACGCGCGGGCCTTCGGCGATGACCCGGGAGAACTCGGGCATGTCGCGTTCGGCCTGCCTGCCGGTGGCGTTCACCGACTCGGCTTCGGCCAGCAGAACCTTCGCCGCCCTGCCCTGCACGTCGTCGCGCGTGGCCATGCGCTTGAGCACCGGCAGCCGGTTGGCCTCTGGCATCTTGCCGTAGATGGCGCGCTGTTCTTCGATGAACTCCGGGCGCAGCATCGGATCGGCGGCCGGCGCGCGGCTGGCCCGGTCGAGCACGCTGGTCGCCGGGGCCGGCGCCATCATCTTCTTGGCCTGCTCGAACTGCCCGCGGTAGCGGTCGGCCAGGCCGGGCTCAGGCTTCGCGGTCGGGGCCGGCGCGTCCAGTTCGCCGTCGAACGGCTTGAACCCTGCTTCGTCGTCTAGCTCGCCGTCGAACTCAGTGAAGGCCACGGGTCAGCCTCCAATGAAGCGCTTGCCGTCCGGGGTCTGGTACACCGGCTTGCCCTTGCTGGTGCCGATCTGCTTGGCGCCAGGGGGCAGCGCCTTGAGCGTGCTCGGAGTCTTCGCCGGGCCTGGTGCGGCAGCCGGCGCCGCGTTGCCCAGGCCCCGCCGGTTCAGTTCGGCCGCGATGCCACGCGCCATCTGCTGCAGTTCGGTGCGCTGCGCGCGTGTGGCGTCGTCCATGCTGTCCTCATCGAACGTGCGGATCAGCCCGTTGATGGCATTCAGCGTGGTCGTCAGGCGCTCAGGCGAGGCGCCCTTGATGTTGCCGCCGGCATCGGCCTTCAGCTTGTTGATCTCGGCGCCGGTCTTCGCGGCCTCGGCATTCCTCTGCTTGGCCAGTGCGCCCTCGGATGGAATCTTGGCGGCGTCCACCGAGCCGGCGGCCGGAACCCCGGTCAGCACGCTCGACCCGCCGGCATCGTATGGCCCCTTGCCCTGCATCAGCAGCGCACCGCGCTCCTTGCCCGGGTCGCCGGAAAGCGCCGCCTCGGTCACGGCGTCGGTCTGCCGGCCGCCGGCAAGCTGGTCGGCGTTGCTCTTGAGGTCGCTCGTCGCCCCGGCCAGGCTGCGGCCCAGGCGCTTCATCATGGCCTTGAAGGATTCGACATCGGGCTCGACCTGATCGCGCGTCACGGTGCGCATGCGGTCGCCGTCGTCGATCTGCTCGGCGACTTGCGTCGTGCGGGTGAAGCGGTTGGTCCCGGTCTTGGCGTCGGCCACGCGCTGCTGCGCCTCGGCCATCGAGACCCCGGTGTCCTGCATCTCGCGGAAGACGGCTTGGCGCTCCAGCGGGTCCACCGCCTCGGCGCCCGCGGCATCAGCCAGCGCCCCGCCGCGCGAACCACCGCCACCACCTGAGCGCGCGGCGCGTGCCTCCCGGTCGGCCTGCATCTGTTCCTCGCGCCACTTCCGCGACTCGTCAAGCTCGCGCTGGCGCTCCATGCGAGCTTGGTCGATCTCCTGCTGACGGCGCATGTACTGCGCCTGGTCGATCAGGCCCGGCCCGCCGACGCCTCGAAGGAAAGCACCCAGCGCGCTCATGCCATGGCTCCCTGCCGGGCGGCGGCCAGCGCCCCCGGTGCGTCGTCCTCGTCCATGTCGTCCATGCCTTCAGGCTCGGCGCCTTCCAGCATCGGCTCGACCTCGGCCATCAGCGCGTCCGGGTCTTCGGCCAGGCCAGACTCGACCATCACCGCGATCAGCACCTTGGCCATGGTGTCGCGCGTGGCTTCGAGCACGTCGGGCGGAATCTGCACGCCAGCGCCTTCGGCAGACTTGACGATGGCGGCCTCGACCTGCTGCAGCGCGCTCACGATGGCCTGCGCCGGGCCGCGCGCCTTGGCGTCTGTGGCGATCATCTCGGCGCCTTCGTCGCTGGTCAGCGCCTGCATGGCCTGGCGCCCGGCCCGTTCGTACATGGCCTGGCCTTGCTGGTTCGGCTGCATCATCCGCCCCCCTTGGTGTAGACGGTGGTCTTCATGGCCGGCAGCGCGCCCGGGGCCTGCCTGCGGCGCCGGTCGATGTCCTTCTGGTCCAGCCAGTCGCGCTGGTCCTGCGCGGCCTTCTCGATGTTCATCTGGTTGACGCCGGAGCCGATCAGGCTCATGGCGGTGGTCAGCCAGTCGTTGTTGAACAAGGAACTGCCAACAGTCTTCACGGCATCTCCCGCTGCCGATGTCACGGCATCGCCGACCGAGCCCGACAGGGCGCTTGTCAGCCAGTCGAACGCACCACCGCCAGCGGCTGTCTTGGCAGCCGCAGCACCGGCCCCCTCGGTCAGTCCCCACCCAGTCGCCGCACTGTCGAGCGTGGCAGACCCGACCCCGTAGTCCATCAGTGCGCCGGCACCGGCTTCAGCCGCACCGGCCCCAGCACCGCCCGCACCCATGCCGGCAAGCGCTTCTGCACCATACCCGGCGGTCAGCACCGTGGCGATGAGCGGCAGAATCCGCTGTTCGAGCCGGTCCTGCCACTTGTCCTTGGACGATGTTTGCCGGGTCGCGGTCGGGTCATCGACCATCACGCCCATGCCGGTCTCAGGGTCCACCCGGTAGTAGACTTCGGCCGTGTCGTACTTGTGCGCGCCGGGCTGCTGCACAACAAGCCTGAACAAGCCCGGCTCGACTTCCTCGGGACGTTTTAGCTGGTACTTGCTGTTGTAGCCGCCAGCGTTCAGCGTGTCTTGGTCGGCGCCCCATACACTCTCAGACCACGCATCGGGTCTGCTTCCGAAACTGAAGCTGCCCAAGGTGTCGCCCTGCCATGCCGGGTGGTCGATGGTCTGCTTCCGAAACTGAAGCTGCCGGATTCCGGCCCACGGATCGGACGCTGCCGAGAGTGATCCTGTTGCCATCACACGGCCCCTTCGGTTGCTTCGGCCGGGGCCACGGCGAACAGGCTCCACTCATCAGCCCACTGCCGGGCTGTTGGCGTACAGGGTGTTGAGGAACGTCTGCCGCTGCTCGGTCAGGGTCTGCAGCGTGGCGATCTGCGCCTGCTTCACGTCGGGGTCCATGTCCGACTCGTTGATCCGCGCGACTGCCGCGGCGTAGTCGTCGTTGATCCCCTGGCTCGCGGTGCGGTAGCCGGAATACAGGTTCGTGCCCTGCTGCTTGTCCAGCAGCTTGATCTGCGCGTCGGTCTGCGCGCTGATCTCGGTCAGGCGGTTGTTGAACTGCGCCGCGTCGCGGCCGGTGGTGAATGCCTCGGTCGCTTCGCGCTCCCCGGTGCGGAACTCGCGCTCGGCGGCGTTCTCGGTGGTTTGCAGCGTGCGGTCCAGGGCGGATTCGCCAGACTTCCACGTCTGCCCTTCGCGCTGTGCACCAAGCCCGAACCCGGCCTTGGCCGTCGTCAGCGCCCCCTCGCGGCCGAATGCGTTGGCGTCCCGGGCGAAGGTGTTCTGCGCGCTGGCGTTGTCACGCTCGCTGGTGAAGTAGCTCGATGCGTCCTGCTGGGCGATGGGCAGCGCCGACTCGATGGCCGCGCGCTCGCCGGCCTGGCCAGCCATGGTGCTGTTCAGCAGCCCGCGACTGTTGCTGTACGCCTGGGCCTTCGACCGGGCCAGGGTCATGTACGGGTTATCACTGGCCAGCAGCTTCGTGAGGTTGTTGCTCACCAGCGCGTTGTCGCTCGGGGTGTACGTGGTCGCGCCCTGCATCGGGCCGGCCATGGTCTTGTACTGGTCCGCCGTCATGTTGGTCGGGTCGGTGGCCCAGCTTGCCAACGCCCCGCCTGTCCCGCCGCCTTGGCTTGTGGTGCCAAGGCTTTCGTAGCCCTGCTGCTTGGTCCAGTTGTCGGCCGTCCCGCCCTGCCACCCCATTGCCTCGTCCATCTGCGAGCCGGTGACGCCGTACTTCTTGGCCGCCGTATACATGGCGCCCGGGTCGTTGACGATGCCCTGCTCTTGGACGTAGCCCTTGATCTGCTGTGGCGTGTAGGCCATGGTGGTCCTCAGTAGATGGCCAGGCGCTGCTGATCGCCAGCGTGCTTGGCCTCGCTCGCGCGGCGCGTGTCGCCAGGGGCGCCCAGCAGCAGGATCAATTCGTCAATCCTCACGGCAGCGTCACGGCGCTCCTGATCTGATACCGACAGGGAAAGCACCGTGTCCATGATTTCCGCGCGCCGGGCGTTGATATATTCCCGCACCAGATGCCAGGCGGATTCGTTCACGTCGATGGGGAGAATCACCATCAGATACCGCTCCCGGTCTGCATCTTCACAGCCAACTCGGCGTTGAGTTTCTGGGCGTCATGCGCGCGGGCGTCCCGCTTGTCCTGCAGTTCGGCGGTGAATTTCAGTTGCTCCAGGCCATACCGCTCGCGGGCCTGCTGCACCGTGAGATTCCCGCGCTCGGCCAGTTCAGCCAGCCGCACCTGGCCGCGAAGCTGCTCGATGGCCATCTCATGCTCGCGCTCGGCGGCCTTGTCGGCGATCTCGGCCTGGCGCAGCTTGATGCGCTCGACCTCTGGGTTCGGCGGCGGCTGCTGGTTGTCCATCTGCTCGGCCATCTTCTTGACCTCGGCGTCATCCGGCAGCAGGTCGGCAGCGTCCAGGCGCAGTGACCGGGCCAGGGCCTTGAGTTGGTTGACCTTCCGGGCATACGGCATCGGGATACCCTGCGCCGCCTGCTGGAACATGCCGGCCTTGGAAATCTGCGCCTCGGATTCAAGCAGCGCCGAAGTGCCGCGAGATATAACCAAAAGGTCGCCTTTGATCTCTTTCTTAGGCGAATACTGCATATTCCAGTCCACCATGCGGGATATTGTGGGGGTCGTGATGTCGTCGTCCCAATTCCTCACGGCGCGGCGCATCCAGATATTCGCGGCGTTGTGGGCGATGCTGACACCCCTGGCGGTATCAAGGTAGCTCGGGGCTTCCTGTCCCTGCATGGCCATGCTCGGGCCGCCCACGTCGTCCATGAGTTGCTTGCAGCGGTCGAAGACGCCAAGCAGTTCGGTGATCCGGCTGTCGATCTGGAAGAAGGCGAAGGCGGCGCGGGCGTCGGCGTCGGCCTTCAGCATCTCCCAAACCTTGTTGGGCTCGATGCTCCACTCCCCGTTGTGCGGGCGGATCAGCTTCGAGTTGACGACGATCTGCGGGCCGACGCTCAGGCCCATGTTGTCCAGGGCGGCGCGGAAGGCGCTGTTGGCGCTCTCGTCCACGTCGGCCAGTTCGTAGGCCAGGCCGTAGCCGAAGATGCTGGCGGGGTCTTTCTCCCAGCAGAAGACGCTGAATGGGCGCTCCTGGGTGTCCATCGGGTTGATGATGGCCTTGATGACGGCGCCGGATTCCAGCGCCCAGATGATCCCCTCGTAGCAGTCCAGGGGGTCATCGGGCAGGTCGATGCCCAGGTCGCGCAGTTCCTCTTGGTCGATCGGGCCGTGGTATTCGAGCACCACGTAGCGCTTGTCCTCGACCCCTTGGGTGCCGGCCGACTGCCGTAGCTCGTTGCGCACCGCGTCGAAGGTGTGGCCGGGCGCCACGCGCAGGGCCTCGCGGATGGTCTCGGCGTCGAACCCGGGCTGGCGGGCCAGCGCGGCAAGCTGCGCCTTCGTGAAGTAGTGGCGCTCGATGTCGCTCTCGGACTCCGTGATGGTCCGCGCGCTCATGTCGGGGAAGAAGTCCCAGATGCTGACCTGCACCACGGTCGGGCTCAGGTCTTCCATGCGGCGGAAGGCGGCCTCGCCCTGGCTCATGTCCCAGACCTTCTTGGTCCGGTTCAGGACCATCGGCCCCTTGAGGATGCCGGTGCCCATGACCATCGCCTCATGGATCGCGCGGCGGCTGACGGCGCCGTAGTTGGCCTGGCGAAGCTGGTCATCGACCTCGCGCTGCATGTTGTCGGCCTTCGAGCGCGCTTCCTCGCGCAACTCTCGAATGCCGTTCATGACGGCGCTGACCTCCATCGGCTCGCCGTTCGGGCCGGCGGGGATCATCTCGCCCGGGGGAAGCTGCTGGGCCAGGCTCTCGGCCTGCACCAGTTGCGGCACCGGGCTCGGGTCGATGGCGAAGTTTCTTTCCTCGGTCGGAAAGAGCATGTCCGACAGGCGGGCCTCGACGATGTTGCAGATGCGGCGCACCAGCGGCACGTACATGCGCGAGCCGTAGCGCCGGTTCTGCAGGGTCTTCAAGACCTCGGGGGCGTACTCGCCGTTGTAGCGGCGAACGTCGGCCAGCCAGCGCTGCTCCAGCGTCGTGCGGAAGGCCAGGCGCTCGTTGTAGAGCCCGACGACCTTGTGACCCAGGGCCTGCACCCGCTCGCGGCGCTCCTTCTCGGCGCGCTGCGCTTCGTCGGCGGCCTCTTGGGCCTGGGCCAGCATCTCCTGCAGCTTCTCCGCTACCTCTGGCGGCGCGGTGGCGACCTCGGCCTGGAGCGCGTCCAGCGCGGTCTGCATCTCGTCGGGGGCGTCGGTCATGCGCTGCGCCCGTTGCGGGCGGTATGAGGGCAGACGTGGGGCGGCCTTGATGGCGGCCCTGCCCCGACTATCGCCGCGGGGCTCGCGGCGTGTCTACCTGCGCATACTCGGCCGGGTCAGCGCGGCCGGCCGGCGATCTTTTCCATCTCGCCAGGCAGCGCCCGGATGCGGTCGCTCAGTTCCTGCAGCACCTCATGCGGGTCCAATGACTTTGGCCTGAACACCATCTGGCGGCCGTCTTCAAGAATGACCGGCGCCGGGTACAGCAGAGAGTAGATGCCGGCAAGCAAGCGCGCCGCACTCTCGGCGCCAGCCCTGGCTCGGTCGCGCTCGGCGCGCAAGACTTCAGCTTCGCGGATGCGCTCGCGCACGAAGTTCATGGCGTCCAGAATCGTCGGGTATGCGTCCCGGTGTTCGCTCTCGTCAATCACGCCTGAGCTTTCAAGAACCTTGGAAATAGAGTGCAGGCGCCAGTACAGGTCTTCAGGATCGACTCTCATGCCTTGCTCCTTTCCTGCCGCTCCCGGCGCCTGGCCAGCTTCGCGGCATGGTCCCTGATTGCTTGCACGTCGGCCGCGTGCGACCAAAGGTGGATCGGCACCAGGCCGGCGGCGATGCGCCGGGCCTTGAGCGCGGCTTGGCGCTCGGCGTTGGTGGCGGCGGTCATCGCGGCACCCCTTGCGGTTGACCGTGGCTTTGCTTGTCGGTGTAGTAGCTGTTGATTGCCATCATCTTCTGAAACTCGGAGCACGCGCCACGAACAGACGGCGCCCATGCCGTTGTCCATCCTGACGTTACCGCCCATCCCCAGGCTTTGTGTGTGCCAGACCAGCAGCGCCTGATAACAGGCTTCATGCTGCGATTTCCAGTTCTGACCACTTGACGGCAAATGCTGTTGCCAGGCTGTACTGATCCTTGAACGCGGCTGATGCGTTGGCCCAGGTGCCTTGCGCCTTGTTCACGGCCGCCTTTTCTGACTTGGCCGTCACGTTGTAAAGCCTGGCTCTCTCTCCGGTGTTGCGGTCTATGCCAAAGATGGCCCACTTGACTCCGGGTACTGGAGCTTTGCCGACTTTCACACCAGCACCAGCGCACGAAAAGCAAATCCCATTGGCAATGCCAGCGTAGCAGCTTAGGTATCCACTGCCGTTGCACTTTGGACACTTGTAGGTGTCTGCCATCTTGCGCTCCTGTTGCTCTATCCGATGCCTGCATCATCTCACGCAGTTACCGCTAACGTCAAGCGTTTTCTTCGGCCTCTTGAGTAGTTGACTCTTTTGCATGGTGTTGACCCGTACCAAGGACGAACCCAAGAAAGGACTGACATGAAGGCATACGTTACGAAGTCTGGCGCCAAGCAGTACAAGCCCAGCCTCGCATCCCTGAACCGGATCATCAGTGGCGACAACTCGACGGGCTACTGCCTAGCCTGCGGCAAGTCGGCCGGCGGTGTCGAGCCGGACGCCCGCAAGTACGAATGCGAGTGCTGCGGCGCGGCCAAGGTCTACGGAGCCGAAGAACTGGTCCTGATGGGTCTGTACCACTAGGTCAGCAGCAAACCCCTGTAACGCAAGGAGAGCACGATGAACGCCTACGAAGTCATCCCCTCGAAAGTCTGGCAGCGCGACGACGGCGCGAAGGCTTCCATCTACGGCGCGGTGCCGTGGGTCAGCGAGGCCGAGAAAGCCCGCTGGGCCGTGGTCGATCAGGGCTGGACGGTGCGCAACCCGCGCACGGGCCAGGTCGGCACGGGCCGCCCGCCGTTCCCCAGCTACGAAGCAGCGGCGGCTTTCGCCGCGAAGCTCGGCCGCCCTTCGGCCATCTGCATTGGAGACTGACCATGACGTTCGACCAACTCGCCGCCCGCATTCTTCTCAGCGACGCAAGCCAAACCGTCAAGCAGGCTGCTCTCCGCGGCTTGGCCGTCCGCGGCAGCATCACAGTTGGCGCGGTCTGCCCAGAATGCGGCGGGGCACACACCGAAGACAACGGCGGCACGGAATACCGTTGCATAGCCTGCGATCACCGCTGGGGGTTCGAGTACGGCGAGCGCTATGGGTTCTGAGATGAACCACTGCGGAACCTGCACGCTCTGCTGCAAGCTGATGGCCGTGGATGAACTGGCCAAGCCGGCGTGCCAATGGTGCGCCAAGGCCGACCCAACGCGCGGCTGCACCGACTACCCTGCCAGGCCGGCGTCGTGCGTCGAGTACGAATGCGTCTGGCTGGTCTCGCAGCGCCGGCCCGGCGGCGGCCTGGCGCCTGAGTTGCGCCCCGACCGCTCGCGCGTGGTGCTCAATGTCGGGCTCGACGGCACCGGCATCGTTTTCCACGTTGACCCCAGCCGGCCGGATGCGCACCAGACCGGCGCTGCGGGCGCGCTGCTGGAGTCGGTCATCAGGCAGGGGCAGGATGTCGTCATCGTCATCGGCGACAAGCGCACAGCGATCTTTGGGCGTGGGTGATGCGCATACACTCCGACACCATGCCACGCACCTACAAGCCCAAGGATCAAGCCCGGCGCTACGCCGAGAACGAAGAAGCGCTGCGAGCCGATGGCGGCCGGCGCGTGAACGTGCGCCTTCGCGGCGATGCGGTCAAGGCGCTGCAGTTGATTCAGATCAAGCACGGGATCAGCCAGACGGAAGCGATCCACCTGGCCATTCTGCGCACGATCAATACCCGCCCTTGACGAACCCGCCGCGGGCGTTTTCGTACCCCGCTGCGACCGGCGCCCCCTCGGGCTGGTAGCCAACGGCCCATTGCCGAAAACTGTCGGCCCCGTTCGACCATTGATCGTGATACGGCTGCCGTGACCACGCCTGCGCCGCCTCGATCCACTCGTATCGGTAGCGGTCCAGGGCCTTGATCCCCTCGGCGCATTCGTCCTCATCGAGATAGGCATCTGTCATCCGGCGCCGGGTGATCTCGATCGCCGCGCCCAGGTCGGTGACGCGCGGCACGGCCACCACGTCCAACTCGCCGTACCGCTCCTTGCCGAGCGATTCCAGAATCTCCACGCGGTTGATCAGTTCGGCGCCCTGCAGATTCGCGCGCCCATCGTGCGGTAGATGGTGCACACCCCAGCGGAACCCGTGCTTCTCACGGTACGCTTCCAGCAAGTCCCAGAAGTGGCGCATTCCATGGCCTGTGTCCGACAGGTACTTGACGAAGTGATCCGCGGCGCCGTAGCGCTGATGCAGCCAGATCGCGGTGGCGTTTCCGGTGCTGCTGCCCAAGTCCCAGAAGGTGTTGACCGCCAACTCCTTCTTCACGTTGACCCGCCCGATGCGGCCCAGGCTGCGCATGATGCTCATCTGCCGGCCGAAGATGCTGCCGCTGATGCTGCCGCGCGGCTCGCCGAGCCAGATGTTCTTGTAGTCCTCTGGGTCGGTGGTCGCCTCGGCGTGCGCCCGCTCGGATTCCATTTCCTCGCCGAACCACGGGTTGTCGATGTAGTTGACCTGCACGACCTTTGAGTCTGGCGGTGGCGCTTCGACAAACCGCTGATAGGTGTCGTCGGTCTTCAATTCCGGGTTCATGCTGATCCAGATTTCGGACCCGGGCTTGCGGATCGTCGGGATCAAGATGTCCCAGGACCGTTTGGGCACGCTCTGCCCTTCTTCTATCCACACCACGTCCACGCCTTCGTAGCTCTTGATCGACTGGACCGTGTGCCCTTGCAGGCCGGCGTACATCACCAGCGTATCGTGGCGCTTGCCGCGTATCTCGGTGTCGAGGATGCGGTAGTGGTCTTCGAGGTCCAGTTCCCTGATCTGGTCCTTCAGGAGTTGGTGCACCGACTCCCTCAGTGAGCGCTGCACCTGGCGGGCGCACAGGATGCGCAGCGGCTTGATAGTGCCCAGCACCAGCAGCGCGCGGGCGAATGACCACGACTTCGCGGAACCCCGGCCGCCCCATGCAACCTTGTACCGGCTGGGCTCGAACAGGAATCGCAGCTTGGCCGGGAACTCGATCTCAACGCTTGCCGGCATCAACGAACTTCAGGACGACTTCCTTGAGCGCATCGGCCTGGCCCTTGTAGTCCTCTTTGAATAGGTTGTGGTACTTCATGGCTTTCTCTAGCGTGGCCACCTTGTCCGCGAGCTTGTACTTCGTGACCTCTCCGAACCCGATCAGTTCATTGCCCTTGGTGACAACCTCAACGCCGACGATCGCGGCGGCCATGTCGTCGCTCAGTTCAGTGATGTGCAGCGGTGCGCCCTCTGGGCTGTAGAGCTTGCGCACGTCGTACATCAACAAGCGGCGCAGTTGCTGCAGGGTTTCGTCCACTGTCAGCCCTGCGCGCGACACGGCCTCGTCCCGGTTGGCGACCACCAGCGCCTGAACCTCGGGCCGCTGCAGCGTCTTCCAGCCGTTCGTGCCGGCAGTCTTGCGCGACACCTTCCGCGGCAGCGCGGCCCGCATGTACGCCTCGGTGGCATTCAGGTCGATCAAGTATTCGGCCGCGAAGCGGCGCTCCATGTCTGAAATGCCATCGCGCTTGGTTGATTTTCCGCCAGCCATCACACCCTCCACTTGTACCGTGCGATCAGCCGCACACTTCCCACTCGGTTCGGCATCAGCACGCGCTCGCGCTGGGCCAAGCCCTTGTCGTGCACCAGCTTGTGCAAGACCGCGTTGACCTCGCTGCGCGTGGTGCCACGGCGGATGCAGTCCATCACGTCTGCCAGGGCGAACCACCTCAACGGGTTGTACCGTAGCAGGCTTTCGACTTCTTGCGTCAGGCCGTGGCCAGCGGCGCGATGCACAGAGACCAAGATGCGAATGCGTGAATGCTCGGCCGGCGCCTCGTTGAGTACGGCGGCCAGGCGGTCGGATGAGATCGAGTTCCCTGTCAAGCTGCGCTTTCGCTTGTACGCCGAGAGGCCGTCCCCCCCCCCCCCCCCCGGGGGGGGGGCGGGGGGGGCGGGCCCCCCCCCGGGGGGGGGGGGGGGGCCCCCCCCGCCCCCGCGGGGCGGGGGGGGGGGGGGGCCGCGCGCGGGCGGGCCCCGGGCCCCCGCCGCGGCCCCGCCGGGGGGCCCGGCCCCCGGCCCGCGGCGCCCGGCTTGAGTCCGCCCACGCAGCGTGTCTTCTGGTCCGTACTTCGCCTCAAAGCGCGCTTTGAACGGGTGCCGGCTGACCATACCGCGCGCCTGGCCGTTCTGGTGGTGCCCTGGGTCGCACAGACAGATGGTGTGCATGTGCCCCATGCGCCGGCCGCCGCGCAACAGGTGGTGCACCGCGCCAGGCGTGCCCGGGTGGCCGTCAAGGATGCAGGCGATGCAACCCAGGGCAGTTATGGCGTTCATCCACTCGCGCTCGGCCGCGGTCGGCGTTGTCTTGCCAGGCTTTGTCGGCTCCGGCTTCGGCAGCGGCACGGTCAGCCGCGCATCGAGGTTGGACACCATGACGGCGCGGCTGGCGGCCTGGTGGCGCGGCGCGTAGCTGGCGAACTCCGCGCTGCGGTCTGGCCGCGGCGGGCGCTTTGGTTGCAGACTGCTGCGCTTCATGCCTCTGACCCACAGTGCGGGCACTTCGACGCCGGCCGAACCAGCGCCTGCAGCCTTGCCAGCGTGACCGGGTGCGTGAGCTTGCGCGTGGTCGCCACCTTGTCGTGCGGCTTGACCTCGATGGACGCTTCCAGCAGCGTGCGGTCCCGGTCCACTTCGACCCAATACCGCCGGCCAGCGTCTTCGAGCCAGTAGCCGATGCGCGAGGCGGTCATGCTGCCCACTCCACCACGACCTCGGCCGCGTATTCCTTCGGCTTGCCGGTGCGCTGTGCATAGGCGAACGTCAGCCGCTCGTCGCCATCGTCAATACCGAGCCAGTCCGCGACGCCATCGACAACCGCCTTGAAGCCGGCCGGCAGGTTCTCCTGGCGGTCCATCTTGCGCGGCGCGATCCTTGTCAGCGTGATCGTCATGTCGCCTTGCGGCGGCACCCGGCACGCCTGGCGCATGGCCATCTTTGCGGTTGTCCGGTGCAGCGATGCGCGCGCCCCGCGCTTGGCCCAATGCTCGCGCAGGTTGAGCACGCTCACGATGCGCAGCGGCAGCAGGACGCACAGGACGTTGACGGGGCCGGTCATACCGCCAACTCCCAGACCGATGCCACGCACGGTTTTCGCAGCGGCTCTGCTTCGGCCGCGCTGACGATGCGGTGCACCACCTTGTCGCCATCGGCCTCGAACGCGCGTAGCTCCGCCATTCGTCGCCGATACGCTTCGCGGTGATGCGCAGATGCTGCGCGCCGTTCTTCCCATCGCGCGGCAATGCCTGGCAGTCCCCAACGGCACATATGGCCGCCAGTCGGGTGAGACTTCTCGACCTTGCCGGCAAGCTCCAGCATGCGCAGGTACTTCCCTGCGGTGGTCGCCGACATCTTGAACCTGGCGCACAGGTCCGTGATCCCGATGCCATCAGCCGGGCCGCTCGTCAGGGCCTCAAGTAGCTGCGCCATGCGGTCTTCGCATGCCATGTCGCCGGGCTTCAGATGCTTCTTCTTGGTCACTCGACTGTTTCCTGTTCCAGCGTGACGCCGCGCTCAACGGCGACGGATTGAATGAACTCGATGAACTCCGCGAACTCGCGCTTGGACAACTGGCTGGTCCGCATGCCGAGAATCACCATGCCGCCGTTCAGGCCCATGGCGATGCGCTGGCTCTCGTTGCGGTACGCCGCGGTGAGCACGTCTTTCCATTCATCAGGCGACAGGCGCACCATCGCGCCGTTCACAGGCCACTTGAGTTGCTCGCTGAAGGAGGTCAGCAGCACCCATAGCAGGGCGTTCTGGTCAATGTTCCTGCGCGGCGGCGCCACGGTCACGGTCCAGCCTTCAGGCGCCTCTGCTACCGCAGCAACGGCGCGGCGGCGGGCTTCGTGGTGGACTAGGTTGAACAATTTTTTGTCGGTCATGTCGCTTCTCTAAATTCCCCTCCGCCCTGGGTGAACTCCACCCAGAGGCCCCCTAACCCCGCTGGGTGCAGCGTGGATAGAAGGTCAGGCTCCACCGCGCTTTCGCGCTGTCCCACCATGAAATGCGTCAGGGTCAGTCCCGCATTTCCCTCGGCTGTGGGCGTTAGGCCAGCCGCCAGATCGTTTGTGGGGCTTGCACCCGGCATCGTTCGCCTCGTCTGGTGTCGCTTGTTCTCGGGGCGGCAACTACCCCCGGTGTTTCTGGCCCTGCTCGCCCATTCAGGCGCATACGTTTCCGCGAGGCTCACGGTGTTCTCACCTACGAAGGCGCGGCTACGTACCGCACTCCCGCAAGAATCTGCCGCTCGATGCGTTTGACCCCGGTCGGGCCGTATTCCTTGAGCGCATCGCACCAGTCTGTGCCTTCGATGTCCTTCGGCCACGCCACGCCTGCTCCAATCAATTCGGCGGCATTGGTGGCGGCCTCAATGCCTGGGTTGAATCCGCGCCGTTCCAGCGTGCCAGCGTCGTTGTCGGCAGCGAACACCACCGATCCATGCAATCCAAGCGTCTGCGTGACGGGTAGCAGGTTGCCGGTGTCGAAGGCCACGACCACAGTGGCATTGCGCACCGACTGATAGACGGCCAGGCCAGTAGCAAGGCCCTCGACAAGCACCGTCACGGCGGCGCCTTTGCGCGTCATCACGAAGCTGCCGCCCTTGACGGAACACCCGGCGAAAAAGCGCTTTGTGCCGTCTTGATGGATGGACTGCACGCTGATGATCTTGTCGTGCCACATGACGGGCACCACCAGCATGCCGTCGTGCTCGCGCAGGCCAGCAGTACCCAGAGCCGTCAATCCCTTGCGCTCAAGGTACGGATGCAGCCGCGTGCATGTACGAGCCTGCGCCCAATAGGAGCGAACTCGGCGCAGCGCTTGAATCCTGTCGCTGCGCTCGCGGGCGCGTCTGGCAGCAACAGCTTCCTGATCCATCGGCGCATGTGACACCAGACCCGTTGCGTGCCAGGTAGCGACTCCGCGGCCATCGGCGAAGTCGATGTACCAGCCGACACTGCCGTGCAGCGCCAGCTTGAATGCGCCGTTCTTCTTCTTCGGATGTGATTCCGTAGGGCAGCGGTGCCACTCGCCATCAGCCACCACGTCGCGCGGACGCAAGCCGGCTCGGATGAGATCGTCGCGGAAGTCAGGCATTGATCGACTCCAGCGCAATCTCGTAGTCCAACATCCAGATCGCGCGTTCAAGCGACCCGGTTTGCCACCATAGCTCTGCAAGACGACACAGCAGATGAAGTGTTCTCATGCTGCCGCCCCATGTTGACTACGCTGCGCGTAGCTGCGACGAATCTGGCCAGCGCGAATCTTCTGCCGCACCTCATAGCTGCACGGCGCTGGCGTCGTTGTATCGACGCGGGCGCGAGCGAACTCGCCGGTCATGTTCTTGTAGATGGCCTGGGCCATGCGCTGCGCTTGATCTCCTTCGCGCCGCTCAAGAACGTAGCCCACGATCTGAGGCCACAAGCGTGCGCGCAGCATGTGCTGATTGCCGGTGGCGATCAGTTCCTTCAGCGTGCCAGGAACATGCTCGATTGCGCGCTTCTTCGGGTACTCATGGCCGCAGGCCGGGCAGAACGGCATCGGCTTGTGCAGAGCCCGGCATGATGGGCACTTGACTGGCTCGGCTTCGGCTTTCTCTTTCGGCTTGGGCTTGTCCTTCTTCTTGCCGTCATCCAACTGAGTGACGCCAACCTCAAAAAACTCGTTCATGTCCTGCCAGAAGCGGGCCATGTTCCCTGAGTGATCGAGCACCAAGCAATTCTTCTTGCCTTCGCAGATGCGCAGGCCCCGGCCGAATAGCTGGATGTGCTCAGCCAGGCTTTTGCGCAACGGGCGGGCCATGATGATGCAGGACACCGATGGAACGTCAAACCCGCGCGATGCCGCCGTGACGGTGATCAGGCCCTTGATAGCCGAATCCATCTTGCGAAACTCAGTCACCGTCTCGGCGCGGTCTTCGTCGTCGTCCTTGTACGTGTAGCTGGCTACGTTGATGCCAGCAGACAGGAATTGCCTCTGCAGTTCCTCGACGTGCGTGGTGTCCACCGCGCTGCAGATGAACTTGCGGCCTTCCCCGTGGCGCAGATACTCGGCAACCACGTCACCCACGACTTCAAGGGCGCGCTTCTCGCTTTCGCCGGAATCCCACTCGCCCAACTTCGTGACCTTGACGCCATCCATGTTGGGCTCGGCGCAGGAAAAGATGCGGTATGGCGAAAGCCAGTTCTGCTCGATCAGCTTGTTCGTCGTGGTGACGTTGATGATCGCGTCAAAGTGCTTTCCAAGGCCCTTGGTAAACGGTGTCGCCGTCAGGCCCAAGGTGATGCGGTCGCGGCCCTTGATACGCTTCTTCACCGCTTCATGCAGGACGTGCGCCTCGTCAATCACGTCAAGCGCCGAATCAGGCCAACTGCGCCGCGTGACGGTCTGGATCGAACACACCTGAACCGGCTTGCTCGGGCTGAATCGCTCATGCTGTGACTGCACGACACCGTGGTCGATGCCGTGGCCGTCAAAGACCTCGCTTGTCTGGTTGAGCAAGCTCAGGCGGTCCACCACGAAATTCGCCCGCCGGCCCTTGCCCTTCGCTTCGTGGATCAGGTGCGATGCGATCTGCGTCTTGCCGGCGCCTGTCGGGGCGCATATCAACACGTTCCTTGCGCCGGCCCGGATTGCCTCGCGGGCGCGCTCGACCGTCTCGGCCTGATAGTCGCGCAGGGGTACGCTCATGCCGCCGCCCTGCCGATACGCTCGGCCTTGTACGCCCTGGCCATCGCCTCGACGGCCGGCGCGATCTTGAACTCGTCGTCTTCGCCAACGGCCTTGCCGCAGCGCATCAACTGGCGCTTCGTCACCTTCTCGCGCTCGACCGACTTGTGAGCCCGGTCCATCGCCTCTGACTGTCCGCGCACCGCAGCGTCGTAAGCCCGGCGCCACTTCAGCGCTTCGGCCTTCTGGTCGTCGGCGTCGGCCACCTTCAGCAGCGCGTTGAGCGTGTCCAGTTCCTTCTGCATGTCGGACATCATCTCTGCCGGTGACTCAAGATCGTGGTCGGGCTCGACCAGCGTCAGCGCCGGCTTGGCCTTGGCCTTTGCGGGCTTCTTTGCTGCTGGCTTGGCTGGCTTCTTTCCCGTAGTCGCATCGTG
>JADJFK010000019.1 GCA_016708585.1 Sulfuritalea sp.
GGTGTTGCCGTGGTGGATGCTGCTCGGCACTTCGACGCCATGCAGCAGCATGTTGGTCACGGCCAGCAGATGCGGCAGCGGCTTCTTCTCGACGCCGGCCACGGAACGCTGCAATTGGGCTTCGTCCTCGACGTTCTTCACCTGCTTGCGCAGATGTTCGAGGGTGCAGACGAGGAAGCCGCCGGTGCCGCAGGCGGGGTCGAGCACCATTTCGCCCAGTTGCGGATCGAGCATGTCGGTCATGAACTGGGTGACGGCGCGCGGGGTGTAGAACTCGCCGGCGTTGCCGGCCGATTGCAGGTCGCGCAGCACCTTTTCGTAGATGTCGTTGAACAGGTGGCGGTCGTTGCGGTTGTTGAAGTCGATGCCCTGCACCTTGTTGATCACCTGGCGCAGCAGGTGGCCGGACTTCATGTAGTTGTAGGCGTCCTCGAAGACCTGCTGCACGACGTAGGCGCGCGGGTTGGTGTCGACGCTGGCGTTGAGGTTCTTCAGCTTGGGGAAGACCTGGAGGTTGACGAATTCCAGCAGCGGTTCGCCGGTCAGGCCCTCCGGGTCGGCGGCCCAGTTGCGCCAGCGGTAGTGCTCGGGCAGCGGCGAACGGTAATCGCCGCGCATGACTTCGAGTTCGGTTTCGTGGTCGTCGAAGATCTTGAGGAAGAGTATCCAGGTGATCTGGGAGATGCGCTGGGCATCGCCGTCCACGCCGGCGTCCTGGCGCATGATGTCCTGGATGGACTTGATGAGTGTTGAAAGTGACATTCTTGGTTGCGTAACCTGTTACTGGTAGAGGGAGCGTTCGAGTTCAGCGAGGGCTTGCAGATACTGCGGCCGGCCGCCGAAGGACTGGATGAGTTCGACGGGCGAGCCGAGGCGGTCGAGGGGCGAGAGTTTAAGCACCTCGCCCTGTTCGATGTCGACGATGCCGGCGTCGGCGTACTTGTCGAGCAGCGCTTCGAGTACCTGGCGCGCCGTGCCGCCGTATTTGCCGAAGACGTTGCGCTTCTTCACGTTCTGCGCGCGCTCGCGGCGGGTGAGCGGCTTCTGGCCGAAGGCGATGTGCAGGATCAGGTCGAAGGGATCGAGATCTTTGCCCAGCTCGGTGGCGAGTTCGTCGAAGAACACGCCCTGGGCTTCGAGTTCGGCGATGACGGCCTGCTTCTTCTCGGCGGCGCTCCAGGTGGTGAGAAAGTCGTCGAGCGAGGTGAAACGGCGGCTGATGACGATGCGCGTGTAGTCGCGCAGGGATTCGGTGACCAGCCGGCCGTCCGGCCCGTAGTACTGCACCTGCTCGCGGGCGACATAGACCGGCACGTCGCCGATCACGTACTTGATGCGCGGCTGGCCGGGCTCGCCCTGCTCGGGGACGAGGTCGACCGGGTGGTCCTCGGGAATGCCGGGATCGTCGGGCGGCGCGACCGGTTGGTCGGGCCCGGGCTCGTAGATCACCACCGGCTCGCCGTCGAAGGCCGGATCGGCGAAGAGTTCGGTGGCGCGCTTGAAGTCGAGGATGCTGAACCAGAGCTTGTCGTAGTCCTCGTTGATGCGCGTGCCGCGGCCGATGATCTGCTTGAACTCGGTCATCGAGTTGATGGTGCGGTCGAGCACGATCAGCTTGCAGGTCTGGGCATCGACGCCGGTGTTCAGCAGTCGCGAGGTGGTGGCGATCACCGGGTAGGGTTTTTCGGGGTCGATGAAGTTGTCCAGTTCGCGCTTGCCTTCCTCGTTGTCGCCGGTGATCTGCACCACGTATTTTGAATTCTTCACCGCGAGGTCGGCGTTGGCGTTGATCAGTGCCTGGCGCATGCGCGCGGCGTGGTCGATGTCCTCGCAGAAGACGATGGTCTTGGCGTAACGATCCGTGGCCTTGAGCAGCGCCGTGATGCGTTCGGCGACCAGCACGTCGCGCTGCTCCAGCACCAGCGTCTTGTTGATGTCGCCGCGGTTGTAGATGCGGTCCTCGACGAGCTGGCCCAGCTTGTCGGTCTTGCCCGCCGTCGGGCGCCAGCCAAGATCCTTGTCGAGGTCGATGCGGATGACCTTGTAGGGAGCAAGGTAGCCGTCCTCGATGCCCTGCCGCAGCGAGTAGGTATAGACCGGCTCGCCGAAGTAAGCGATGTTGGAGACGTCGGCGGTTTCCTTGGGCGTGGCGGTGAGGCCGAGGTGGATCGCGGAAGAAAAGTAGTCGAGCACCGCGCGCCAGGCGGCATCCTCGGCGGCGCTGCCGCGATGGCATTCGTCCACCACCACGAGGTCGAAGAAATCCGGGCTGAACTGCTTGTAGATGTTCTGGGCTTCCTCGGTGCCGGTGATGGCCTGATAGAGCGAGAGGTAGATTTCGTAGGCCGGATCGGCCTGGCGGTTCTCGATCTTGGTCATCGCGCCGCCGAAGGGCTGGAAGTCGTTGACCTTGGTCTGGTCGATCAGGATGTTGCGGTCGGCGAGAAACAGGATGCGCTTGACCGCCTTGCCTTTCCACAGCCGCCAGATGATCTGGAAGGCGGTGAAGGTCTTGCCGGTGCCGGTGGCCATGACCAGCAAAAGTCGGCGCTGGCGGGACGCCACGGCTTCGATCGCGCGGTTGATGGCGTTGATCTGGTAGTAGCGCGGGCGCTTGCCCGGGTGGTAGTCCTGGGCCAGCAGCGGCGCGGTGTCGGTGGGCAGGTTCTTCCAGGCTTGGTAACGGAACCAGAGTTCTTCCGGGCTCGGGAATTCGGCGAGCGTCAGCTCGCGCTCGACCACACCACCGGCGGCGGTACGGTCGTGGAACAGAAAGCCGTCGCCATTGCTGGAGAAGGCAAAGGGAACGTCGAGCATGTCGGCGTAGGCCAGGGCCTGCTGGATGCCGTCGCGGATGCTGTGCGTGTTGTCCTTGGCCTCGATGACCGCCAGCGGAATCCCCGGCTTGTGGAACAGCACATAGTCGGCCCGGCGCACCGTGCCGGGATCGCGCTTGCCCTTGTTGCCGCGCACCACGACGCGGCCGACGCGCAGCGGGTACTCCTCGAAAAGCTGCGACTGGCGATCCCATCCCGCCGCTTCAAGCGCGGGCAGGATGAATTTGGTGCAGATGTCGCGCTCTGAGAGTTCCTTGGTCATTTATCCGGGGTGGATCGCTCCAACACGGTGGCATGATAAGCGATGGCCCTGCTTTCCGAGCGAACTCCTCTGCAGCTCCAATCATCGCGCCACAAGAGGCCGGTAGCGGAAATTCTCGGATATGTCCTGAGCCTTCCAATGAGCAGATCGCGCCAAACAGGGCAAAGTCCACCGGGAGCTGCGCCGCTGTTGGCTCCCTTTTACTCGTACCATACCTCGATGACGTCCAGCTCGCGCAGGCCCCCGGGACTTTCGAAGCGCACCGTGTCGCCTTCGCGCGCCTTCATCAGGGCCCGCGCCAGCGGCGAGATCCAGCTGATGCGGCCCTCCTGCGCGTTGGCCTCGTCGATGCCGACGATCTGGTAAGTCTCTTCCGTGCCCTCGGCATCGCAGACGGTAACGGTGGCGGCGAAGAACACCTGGTCGCGGTTCTGCTGCGCGGCGGGATCGACGATCACCGCCGATTCCAGCCGCTTGGTCAGGAAGCGGATGCGGCGGTCGATTTCGCGCAGGCGCTTCTTGCCGTAGATGTAGTCGCCGTTTTCCGAGCGGTCGCCGTTGCCCGCGGCCCAGGACACCACCTGCACCATGGCCGGGCGCTCGACCTTGACCAGGTGCTCGAACTCGGCGCGGATCTGCGCATGGCCGCGCACCGTCATGTAGTTTTTGGTGCCGGCCGGCAGGGCCGACTCGGGCGCGTCGTCGTCCTCGTCACCCTCGGATTCTTTGACAAAGGCCTTGTTCATGTCGTGGAAATTACACCGAATTTAAAATGTTAGCATTCCACCCATGACAACTACCGCCGCCCCGATGCCGCAGCGCCCACTGGCAACCGTGCTCGCCTTCGCCGCGCTGATCGTCTGCGTGGCGATGGGCATCCGCCACACCTTCGGCCTGTTCCTGACGCCGATGAGCATGGAGCACCAGTGGAGCCGCGAGGTATTCTCCTTCGCCCTGGCGCTGCAGAACCTGATGTGGGGCGCGACGCAGCCCTTCGCCGGCTGGCTGGCCGACCGCTACGGCGCGCGCCGCGTGCTGTGGGGCGCCAGCATCCTGTATGCACTTGGCCTGCTGGGAATGGCTTACTCCGCCAGCGGCACGGGTCTCGCCGCCACGGCCGGCCTGATGATAGGCGCGGCGCAAAGCGGCTGCACCTACAGCGTGGTATTCGCCGCCATGGGCAAGCTGGTGCCCGATGCCAAACGCGGCTGGGCCATGGGCGTGGTCGCCGCTGCGGGTTCCTTCGGCCAGTTCCTGATGATCCCGGTGGCTTCGGGCCTGATCGGCGGCATGGGCTGGTTCGGCACCCTGCTGGTGTTCGCCGCCTCCGCCCTGCTGATCATTCCGCTCGGCGGCGCCCTGACCCGGGGGCTCGCCGCGGGCGCTTCCGGCATCGGCCAGACGGCGCGCGAAGCGCTGGGCGAAGCCATGCGCGAGAAGAGCTTCGTGCTGCTGATCGCCGGCTATTTCGTCTGCGGCTTCCAGGTGGTATTCATCGGCGTGCATTTCCCGACCTACCTGATCGACAAGGGCATGGGGCCGGAGGTCGGCATGACGGCGCTGGCGCTGATCGGCCTGTTCAACGTGTTCGGCAGCTACAGCGCCGGCCACCTCGGCAACCGCCTGCCCAAGCGCCATGTGCTGGCCGGCATCTACGCCGCGCGCAGCGTGGCGATCAGCCTGTTCCTCTGGGCGCCGCTGTCGCCGGCCAGCGTCTATCTGTTTTCGGCGGTGATGGGCCTGCTCTGGCTGTCCACAGTGCCGCTGACCAATGCCATCGTGGCCCAGGTGTTCGGCGTGCGCTTCCTCGGCATGCTCTCCGGGCTGGTGTTCTTCAGCCACCAGGTCGGCAGCTTCCTCGGCGTCTGGCTCGGCGGCAAGCTGTTCGACGCCACCGGCGCCTACGATACGGTATGGGGCATCTGCATCCTGCTCGGCGTGCTGTCGGCGCTGATCCACCTGCCGATCGACGAGCGCAGCCTGGAAACGCGGCGTTTGGCCACGGCCGGCTGACCGGCGGCGGGCCCTCAACCCCGATTTACGGGGCAAACCGGGCCCAATTCCGGGGCTATGCGGCCTGCCTGACGGTTTCCCGGCGGGCGCAAACGAAAAGACCGATGATCCCGCCGCAGCTTGCCGCAACGGGCCGGGCGCGGGTGGCTAGGATATGCCGGATGCCTTCCCAGATCGAACTCTACGAAGAAATGAGCCGGCTCTCTTCGCGCATGGCCGCTGCGGCGCGGGCCAGCGACTGGGAGCAGTTGATCGAGCTCGAGCGCGGCATCCGCAGCCTGCGCGACGCCTTGCTGGCAATCGACGACGGCAGCGAGGCGGCCACCGACCTGGCGCGCAAGCACGGCCTGATCCAGCGCATCCTCGACGACGACGCCGAAGTGCGCCGCCACACCGAACCCTGGATGGAACGCATTTTCTACTTCCTCGGCGACGGCTCGCCCCGCCACGAGCTCCAACTGGCATCGACCACGGGCTCCGGAGAATCCACGGCCGCCGGCTGAGGCCGCAGCGCCGTGCCGTTGGCGCCGACCCGCCAGGGGATACCGCCTTACGTGGCTTTTCTCAGCCCGGCTTGCGCGCCTTCTCGTAGAGCGGCATCACCGCCGGCAGGTGCTTCTCGATTTCCCTGATGCGATTCTCGCCGGCCGGATGGGTGGAAAGAAACTCCAGCGGCGCGCGGCTGTTGGCGGCCGTCATCTTCTGCCACAGGCTGACCCCGGCACGCGGATCGAAGCCGGCGCGGGCGGCGAGGTCGAGGCCTGCCACGTCGGCTTCGGATTCGTCGTCGCGCGAAAACTTCATCGACAGCAGGTTGCCGCCCAGCTGGAAGGCCCCGGTGTAGCGGCCGCCGCCCACCAGTTCACCCAGCAAGGTGGCGCCGAGCTGGGTCATCTGGTTCTTCGCCATGCGTTCGCGCGCATGTTCGCGCAGGGCATGGGCGATTTCGTGGCCCATCACCATCGCCACTTCGTCGTCGGTCAGCTTGAGCGTGTCGAGGATTCCGGTATAGAAGGCGATCTTGCCGCCGGGCATGCAAAAGGCATTGATCTGCTTCGAGCCGATCAGGTTCACCTCCCACTGCCACTGCCCGGCACGCGGATTGAAGCGGCCGGCAAAGGGGATCATGCGCGCCGCGATGGCACGCAGGCGCTTCACCTGCGGATGGTCGTCGGGCGCCAGCGCCTGTTTCGACGCCGCCTGGCGCTTGAGTTCGCCGTATTGCTGTGCCGCCTGCTTCTCCAGCGCGCCGGCCGGCACCAGGTTGCGCATGGCGGAAGGCTCGCCGATATTGACACCATCGGCCGCAAACGCCGGCAGGCCCGCGGCTGAAGCAAGCAGCGCAACCGGCGCGATCAGCGTGCGCAACATCTACTCGCCCTCGCCTCCCAGGACGTCCAGCAGGTGCGCCAGCAGCTGTGAAAGCTCGCCGCACATCAGCGTGAAGTTCGCGGCGAACAGGTCGTCGGCATTCTCCGACTGGCGCTCGGCGTCTTCCTTGAGGATATCGAGGAAGGCCAGCTTCTTGACCTGCAACTGCTCGGTCAGCACGAAGGAAACACGATCGTTCCAGGTCAGCGCCAGGCGCGTCGCCGTCTTGCCGCCGGCGATGTGGTTGCGCACTTCGTCGCTGTCGAGGTTGTGGCGCACGTAGCGCACGGCCGGACGCTCCTCCGCCGCGGCCTGCAGTTCGCAGTCGCGGTCGATGCTGAAGCTGCCCGGCGCATGGCCCGCGGCCAGCCATTGCGTCATCGCGGTGGCCGGAGCGATCTGTGTCTTGACCAAGGTCAGCGGCAGTTCGCCGAGCGACAGCTTGAGCTGCTCCATGACCTCGTCGGCGCGGGCGGAAGACGAGGCGTCGACCAGCAGCCAGCGATTCACCGGATCGATCCAGACGTAGGTCAGGCCGCGCTTGACGAAGGCGCGCGGCAGCAGCTCCGCCTCGACCTGGTCGACCACCTCGCGCGTCTGCTTGCGTCCCGCCTTGTAGCCCTGCGCCGCCGCGATCTGCTCGAGCTTGGCCGCCGCGTACTGGCGCACCACGGACATCGGCAGCAGCTTCTGCTCGATGCCCAGCGCGATCAGTTGCTGGCGCCCGACGCCGAACACCAGATCGCCATCCTCGCCGCGCGGCGGCACCCAGCCCAGCGCCTGACGATCACTGGCGCCGCAGCCCTGGAAGATGCCGCGCTGCAGGGCGGCGGCGAGTGCGTCGGTGCTGTAGGCCCAGTCAGGGGTGAGCCGGAAAATCTGGAGATTGCGAAACCACATGATGAAGGGGCGCCTGATGAAAGGCGCACATTCTAATCGTCACCGACCGCGCTCGCCGTGCAAAAGTCGGCGCCGGCGGCACGGTGAGCAAACGGGTATGCGCGGGATTGTCGGCCACAAATGCGGCGCGCCCCACTCAAGGGGCGCGCTGGAACTACCGAGTGCTGCGGAAGGACCTAGACCGCAGCCAATGCGGCGCTGGCCGCCGCCTCCGCCGCGCGGCGCGTCTTGCCGGCGCGCGCCGGCATGTGGCACAGGCCGCAGACGTAGCCCTTGACCGGATCGAAGGCGTGGGCGACGAAGTCGCCGCCGCATTCGCGACAGGTGGCCATCTGCAGCATGCTGGCATCGAAGAAGCGCACCATGGTCCAGGCCCGCGTCAGCGAGAGCACGGTGTCCATGCCGCCGCGCTTGATCTGGTCCAGGTACATGCGGTAGGACTTGATGATCAGTTCCAGCCCGGTCAGCTGCGTGTGCGACTTGAGGAAGCGGTAGTAGGCCATGAACAGCGAGGCGTGGATGTTCGGCTGCCAGGTCATGAACCAGTCGGTCGAGAAGGGCAGCATGCCCTTGGGCGGCGACTCGTGGCGGACTTCCTTGTAGAGCTTGAGCAGGCGCTCGCGCGAGAGGTTGGTTTCAGCCTCCAGCAATTGCAGGCGGGCGCCGAGTTCGATCAGTTCGATGGCGAGGCCGATGTCCTTGGCCTCGATGATTACGGATTTGTTGCGCATGGGGAACCTCCGTCGGCAGACGTTTGCGTTGACCGGGAATGAAGGCCGTTCAGGCCAGCGTGGCAACGGGCCTGCCGGCAGCGAGGATCGCCGCGTGCAGGTGACCGACACCGCGTTCGCGCTCGTGGTTGGCGAGCAGGTCGAGCAGCAAGGCGTCGTCGAAACGGAAGCTGCAGAGCAGCATGTCGGAACTGGCCATTTTCAGCACCTGTCCGGGGGTCAGGCGCGTCAGCACGTCGGCAATCTCCTCGCTGATGCCCAGGCGGAAAATGGCCGCCTCGCGGTCGGCGCGAACCATGTTCTGCGCCAGCATCAGGTAGGAAAGATTGACTTCCTTTATATCGTTATAGGTGTCGGTCGATTTCATCATGCACTCCTTGAATTCGCCGGTCAGGCCCGAATTCGGGCCCGAATCGCGACGGATGCATGATCACACGGGAGATGACAAGAAAGAAATCAGCGGAAAAACCATTCTATTGTAAGAATTAGATAGAGCGGCTTTGTAAGAGAAAACATTACAAAAACACCACAATGAATTGTTTATTGGCCTATTTCTGCCCTTCGCCAATCCGCATGGGGAGCGAGCCCGTTCCTACGTCGCCCCGTGGGGACGCGTCCCGTTCGATTGCACCGTTGCCACCGTATTGCGGCGGCGCTTGGCCAGGTAGGCGCTTTGGTCGGCCAGCCGGATCAGGGCATCCGCGTCCGGCGTCATCGCGTCGCGCATCGCGACGCCGATGCTGACGCTGCCGTGGGCCGCCCGTTCGCCATCGACGACGGGCAGGGCCTCGACCGCGGCACGCATGCGCTCGGCGCAGGCCAGCGCCGCTTCCAGCGAAGTGTCCGGACAGATGACGAGGAATTCGCCGCCGGCGCTGCGCGCCAGCACGTCCTGCGCCCGCATCTCGCCCTTGAGCGCGCTGGCGCACAGCTTGAGCGCCGTGTCGCCGGCGGCATGGCCGTGCGTATCGTTGATCTGCTTCAGGTTGTCCACGTCGATCACCATGCACGCCAGCGACCGTTCGCTGCGCACCGCCATCGCCCATTCCTGCTGAATGCGCTCCATGGCATAGCGCCGGTTGCGGCAACCGGTGAGCAGGTCGGTCATGCCCACTTCCTGCAGTTGCTGGTTGCTCACCGCCAGTTCGGCGGACATGCGCCGGATCGCCTCGCGCTCCTGCCTGAGCTCCGCCTGCAGGCCGGCGACGCGCTTTCCGGCGAGCAGCCGGGCTGTCAGCAGGTGCGGCGGCACCGGCAGGGAGAGGAAACCGTCGGCGCCGGCGGCAAAGGCAGCGACCAGCTTTTCGTCATCCTCGGCGGCGGACAGGATCATGACGTAGCTGCTGCGTCCCGCCTTGAACTGGCGCAGGGTGCGGGTCAGCTCGATGCCGTCGATCTCCGCCGCGGCCAGGTCGACCAGCATCACCTGGGGCTGCAGTTCGATGGCCAGGCTCAGGCCCTGGCGGCCGTCCGCGGCTTCGGCCACCCGGAAACCGGCCCCCGCCAGCGTGCCGCGCAGCGGGCCGCGCACGCGCGCCTCGTCGCCCACCAGCAGGACGCACATCGGCGCGACGTCGGCGTCCCATGGCGGCGCGACCGGCGGCGCGACTGCGGGCGCCGGCGCTGGGACCGGCGCATCGGGGGCGGGCTTCGCCGGTGCCGCGCCCGACCCGCTTGCGGGACTCGCCGCGGCCGTCGCGCCGGCGGGGCGGGTGATCGCGGGCGGGTCCGGAACCACCTCGGGCAAGGGCACGGCGGCGCATTCCTCGAACAGCGGCATCGGACCGGTTTCCAGATCGAGCTGGACGCCCCACTCGCGCCACTCGTGCGCGGCGCGATCGCAAAGGGCGATCAGTTGTTCCGCGGCGAAGGACAGGCGGCCGCCCAGGGCGAACAGTTCCGGCATCAGGGCACGCGACGCCGCCGGCGTCGCAACGCAAATCGCGCCGATGTGATCGGCCAGGGTCAGCAGTTGATGCGCGGTCGCCGCGTCCGCATCCTGCGCATGATCCGCCGTCCCCCGCTGGTCGAGTCTTTCCACTGCCGTCGCAAACACCTCCGACAGGCTGTAGTCGAGCATCAGCGATGCCGACAGAACCGCATGCGTCACTGCGAATGCCTCCTGCTCGGCTTGCAGGAATTCCAGGCGCTGCGCAGCTTCCGCCCCGCCGCGGTTCCGCAGCAGTTCCGTATAGGGCGCCGGGAACACCTCGGCCAGGATCAGCTCGCCGACCCGCGCCAGCAGGCCGATGCTGAAAGCCTCGGCCTGCGGCAAGCCCCCCCTTGCAACCGTCAGCAGCTGCAGCGCGACGGCCCGCGCCAGCGCCTGCGACCAGAAGCGGATGAAGTCGAATTCGCGGCACTGGCCGCCGCGGCAGGTCGCCATCAGCGAGAAGCCCAGCGCCAAAGTCCTGGCCGGCGGCACGCCGAGCACATCGACCGCGTCGCGCAGGGATACGAGCGGCCCGTGCTCGCCGTCGCCGATGCCGTTGGCCACCCGGATCACCCGCACCGACAGGGTCGGATCGGACTTCAGGGCATGCGCCATGACCGCCAGCGATGTGCCTTCCCGCTGCGTCAAACGGATCAGCGCGTTCGCCGCGCCCTTGGGCTTCGGGCAATCCTCCATGCCCATGATTTCATCGATTCGCGCGCGGACGCCCGGATCGGACAGCGTGTGGATGGTTTGGCGGGTCATGTTCAGGATGGTCGGCCGGACTCAATCGAGATTCAATGCACGCCGACAATGCCGCCGGCACGAGCGGGCAGGCTACAATATTTGCATGGATCCGGCGATGAATTTCTGCACTGCCTGCGGCGCCCCTGTTGCGCTGAAAATACCCGCGGGCGACTCGTTGCCGCGGCATGTGTGCGGCGGTTGCGGCGCGATCCATTACCGCAACCCGCGGCTGGTGGTCGGCGCCCTGCCCGAATGGGAAGACCGGGTGCTGCTCTGCCGCCGCGCCATCGAGCCGCGTCACGGCAAGTGGACGCTGCCCGCGGGCTTCATGGAAAACGGCGAAACCGTCGCCGCCGCCGCCCTGCGCGAAACCCTGGAGGAAGCCTGCGCGCGGGTCGAGCTGGGCGCGATGTACACCCTGATCAGCGTGCCGCACATCCACCAGGTGCATGTCATCTACCGTTCGCGTCTGCTCGACCTCGACTTCGCGCCCGGCGCGGAAACGCTGGAACTGCGCCTGTTCGCCGAAGACGAGATCCCCTGGGACGAAATCGCCTTCCGCACCATCGCGATCACCCTGCGGCACTACTATGCCGACCGCCGCAGCGGGTGCTACGGCTTCCATACCGAAGACATCGCCGCCCCGCCGGCCTCGCGCTGAGCCACCGGACCTGCGGGCCGGCCGGCGCCCCGGCTACTCGTCGTCGAGATTGAATACCACCGGCAGAACCACGGCGAAGGCCTTGCCGCGCAGGCTTTCGGGCAAACGTGCGCGCAGGGCGCCGGCATCGATCATGGTCAGCGCCGCCCGATCCAGCATTTCATGCCCGCTGGAACGAACGACGGTCGCGGCGCGCGGCCGGCCGTCGCGGCCGACTTCGACGCGGATGTCGGCGGTTCCGGCCCAGCCGGAAGCCATCGCCTGCGCCGGATAGCGCTTGAAGCGCCCGGCCTGGGCAGCCACCGCGAAGCGATAGCCGCGCAGTCCATCCACGGCATCGCCCGAGGCATTGCTCTCCGTGATCAAGGCACCGCTCGCCGCTCCCGTTGCTCCCGCCGGTGCCGCCGGTACCGCGGCCGATGGCGGCGCAACGACCGCGGCACTCGCGCCGGGCGCCGGTGGCGGCGGAAGCTGTGGAAGCGGCGGAACCGTGGGTGCGGTCACCGGCGGAACCGAATCGCTGCCGGCCCGCTCCAACACCTGTTGCCGTGACGTCGGCTTCGGCGCTGCGAAAGTCGGCGCCGGGGCCACGGCGCGTGCCGGCGGATCCACCGCTGCCGCCGGTTCGATTTGGGCTTGCGGCGGGGGTTTCAGCGTGGCGTGCAGAACCGATGGGGCATCCCTGGTCAGCACCTGCGTGACGCCGGGCCAGAGTAGCAGCAGGTGCAGTAGCAAGGACGCAATGATGGAATAGCGCAGCCGCCGCCCAGCTAATTCCCTCATATCCGAGCTATGAAAAGTCATTGCGCTCTGCTAAATTCGTTCCGATACGGGATTCTATAGAGATGAAAAGCCATCCGCTGATCCTTACCCTCGACCAGCACGGTGTTCCCCACCGCTGGGTGAGTTGGCAGCATGCCTGCATTTACGTCGCACGCGATCTTGTCGCCTGGGATGCGGGGGATACTCAGTTCATTTTCCACGGCGGCACCAACCGCGTCACCGGCGAACGCTCCGAACTCGCCACCAGCAGCATCATCGCGATCCGCGGCAAGGCCCTCACGGGCAAGTCGCTGCACCCCACGCCGCCGCTGTCGAACCGCGAGCTGTTCCATCGCGACCGCCACATCTGCGCCTATTGCGCGCGCGAATTTTCCTCGCAGAAGCTGACGCGCGACCATGTGCTGCCGGTGTCGCAGGGCGGGCGCGACACCTGGATGAACGTGGTCACCGCCTGCCGCCACTGCAACCAGACCAAGAGCGGGCGCACGCCCGAGCAGGCGCGCATGGAACTCGTCTACGCGCCCTATGTGCCGAACAAGGCCGAGTACCTGATCCTCTGCAACCGCAACATCCTGGCGGACCAGATGGATTTCCTCGCCCGCCACGTGCCGTCGCAAAGCCGCGTACGCGCGGCCTGATTCTCCCGCCATGGCCATCACCACCGTAGCGGCGAAGCCGCTCACCTCCTATCGCAAGTACTGGGCGCAGCGCTTCGGCATCGCGCCTTTCCTGCCGATGTCGCGCGCCGAAATGGAGGCGCTGGGCTGGGACGAATGCGACATCATCCTGGTCACCGGCGACGCCTACATCGACCACCCCAGTTTCGGCATGGCGCTGGTCGGCCGCCTGCTCGAAGCGCAGGGCTTCCGCGTCGGCATCATCAGCCAGCCGGACTGGCAATCGGCGGACGACTTCAAGCGCCTGGGCCGGCCGAAGCTGTTTTTCGGCATCACCGCCGGCAACATGGATTCCATGGTCAACCGCTACACCTCGGACCGCAAGATCCGCTCCGACGACGCCTACACCCCCGACGCCGCGCCCGGCCGCCGCCCCGACCGGGCGGTGATCGTGTATGCGCAGCGCGCCCGCGAGGCCTTCGCCGACGTGCCGCTGGTGATCGGCAGCATCGAGGCGTCCTTGCGCCGCATCGCGCACTACGATTACTGGTCGGACAAGGTGCGGCGTTCCATCCTGCCGCATTCCAAGGCCGACCTGCTGATCTTCGGCAATGCCGAGCGCGCGCTGGTGGACCTTGCCCACCGATTGGCGAAAGGCGAAAAGATCGGCGACATCCGCGACCTGCGCGGCACGGCCTTCATGGTGCCGCACGGCTGGCTGCCGGGCCCGGAATGGACCGAGGCCGACTCGACCACCGTGGATACGCCGGGCGCCGTTCACGCCCATCCCGATCCTTATGCGATGGAAGCGACGGCGCCGACGGGCAAGCGATCGGAAGTCGGCGCTGGCGAAACGGCAATCGTGCGCGTCATCAGCCGCACCGAGCGCCTGGCGCAGCACAAGGCGGCACGAGCCCACACCGCCATCCGCCTGCCCTCCTACGAACAGGTGCGCGACGACCCGGTGCTCTACGCCCACGCCTCGCGCACCTTCCACCTCGAATCCAACCCCGGCAATGCGCGCGCGCTGGTCCAGGCCCACGGCGAAGGCGCGGGGGTGCGCGACGTCTGGCTCAACCCGCCGCCGATTCCGCTCACCACCGAAGAAATGGACCACGTCTTCGGCCTGCCCTTTTCCCGCGCGCCGCATCCCAGCTATGGCGACGCAAAAATTCCGGCGTGGGAAATGATCCGCTTCTCGATCAACATCATGCGCGGCTGCTTCGGCGGCTGCACCTTCTGCTCCATCACCGAACATGAAGGCCGCATCATCCAGAGCCGCTCGGAAGCCTCGATCCTGCACGAGATCGAGCAGATCCGCGACAAGACGCCCGGCTTCACCGGCGTCATTTCCGACCTCGGCGGGCCGACCGCCAACATGTACCGCATGGCCTGCAAGGACCCGCAGATCGAGTCCTCCTGCCGCCGGCTCTCATGCGTCTATCCGGACATCTGCCCGAACATGAACACCGACCACGCGCCGCTGGTCTCGGTCTATCGCAAGGCACGCGCCCTGCCCGGCATCAAGAAGATCCTGATCAGTTCCGGCCTGCGCTACGACCTCGCGGTGCGCTCGCCCGAGTACGTCAGGGAACTGGTGACGCACCACGTCGGCGGCTATTTGAAGATCGCGCCCGAGCACACCCAGGAAGGCCCGCTGTCGAAAATGATGAAGCCGGGCATGGGCGCCTACGAACGCTTCAAGCAGATGTTCGACAAGTTTTCCAAGGAAGCCGGCAAGGAGCAGTATCTGATTCCCTACTTCATCGCCGCGCATCCCGGCACCACCGATGAAGACATGCTGGAACTGGCGCTGTGGCTGAAGCGGAACGGCTTCCGCCTCGACCAGGTGCAGACCTTCCTGCCGACGCCGCTGGCGCTGGCCACCGCGATGTGGCACACGGAGAAGAACCCGCTGCGCAAGGTCACGCCGGGATCGGAAAACGTCGCCGTGGTGCGCGGCGCAAGGCAACGAAAACTGCACAAGGCCTTCCTGCGCTATCACGATGCCGAAAACTGGCCCCTGCTGCGGGAAGCCCTGAAGACCATGGGCCGCGCCGACCTGATCGGGCCGGGCAAGCGCCACCTGGTCCCGGCCTGGCAGCCGGCCGGTACGGGAGCGGCGTCGTTGGCGCACGGCGAAAGAACCCATCCCGGAAAGAGCCGGCAAAAGTTATGCAAAGCGGTATCCCCTGGTGGGACGGCGCTGGCGGCACGCCGACCGACGCCTGCCGCTCCGGCCAAACCCGGCAAAGCCGCACCGGCGCGCCGCCATCCGGACGTGCCGCGACATCCCCTGTCACGCCGCAAGGGCGGCTGAGGGCAAAACAAGCGGGGTAGTCGCAGCAGGTAGAATCGGGTGGCAGAGAGGGCCACCTAAGGAAACACTGAATAAGCCGCCGCAAAATTCAGCGACGAACTGAAATCGAGACGAAATTGTGACGCGAATGTCATTTCCATCAAATTATCGGCCTGTATTGAGCCGGAACGCAGGGTATTCCGCCTCATTCTGCTCATGCCGGACGCACCTCTCCCGTCAGCGGTCGTCCCCATTTGCTGACGTTGAGCATCGCCAGCATGGCAAAGGCGCGGTTGGCGTTCTTCGCCAGACCGCGATAGCGAACCTTGGCAAAGCCCCACAGACGCTTCAAGGTCAGGAACGGATGCTCGACCTTGGATCGCACGCTGGACTTGCGGCGGTTGGTTTCCTTGTCGGCGTCGGTCAGCGGGCTGTTCCGATAGGCGCGCTTGTTGGTGAAGTCCTTCGCTTTCGGCGCGATATCCTTGAGCCGCTTACGCTGATCCTTGCCCCGGTAGGCGCTGTCGCCGTAGAAGCGGGTTTCCTCGCCATGCAGCAGGTTCGGTACCTGGTGGCTGTCATGGACGTTCGCTGCGGTGACGCTGGCGCTATGGACCAGACCGGTCTGACTGTCGGCCCCAATGTGCAGTTTCATGCCGAAGTGCCACTCATTGCCTTTCTTGGTCTGGTGCATCTCCGGGTCGCGACTCTTCTCCTGGTTCTTGGTCGAAGGCGGCGCGGCGATCAGCGTGGCATCGACAATGGTGCCGCCCGAGAGCTTCATGCCGTTGGCCAGCAGCAATTCGCCAATCTTGGCGAACAGCGCGGCCCCCAGGCCATGTTTCTCCAGCAGATGACGAAAGTTGAGCAGGGTCGTCGCATCGGGTATCCGCTCGCGACCAAGGTCGAAGCGACAGAACTCCCTGAACACTGGCACATCGTAGAGCGCGTCTTCGCAGGCTTCGTCGGCAAGGTTGAACCAGTTGGCTACGCAGTACATCCGCAACATCCGCTCCAGCCCCACCGGCGGGCGGCCATTGCCAGCCTTCGGGTAATGCGGCTCGATCAACGCACAGAACTCGGCCCACGGCATCAAGCCTTCCATGCGCGCCAGAAACTCCGCCTTGCGCGTCGCCCGGTTGTGCTTCTCGAATCCTCTGGTCGCAGCCAGCGTCATTTGCTTCATCGTCTTGTCCCTTGTGATCACAACTCTTTGTCTGACTCCATGACAAAGAAATCGTTCACGACGTTTGATACTTATTCAGTGTTTCCCTAACTCATTTCCACCGAAGCTCAATATAGTCCGTCCTAGGGAAACGCTGAATAAGCCGCCGCAAAAATCAGCGACAAACTGAAATCGAGACGAAATTGTGACGGAAATGTCATTTTCATCGGATGGCCGCCCTGTCTCATGGATGGATGGGGGTGATTTCCCTGCATCCTGCTCATGCCGGGCGCACTCCTCCCGTCAGCGGTCGTCCCCACTTGCTCACGTTCAGCATCGCCAGCATGGCGAAGGCCCGATTGGCATTTTTCGCCAGGCCGCGGTAGCGAACCTTGGCAAAGCCCCACAGGCGCTTGAGAGTGAGAAACGGATGTTCGACCTTGGAACGCACACTGGACTTGCGCCGATTGGTTTCCTTGTCGGCCTCCGTCAGCGGACAGTTTCGGTAGGCGCGTTTGTTGGTGAAGTCCTTCGCCTTGGGCGCTATGCCCTTGAGCCGCTCACGCTGTTCTTTGCCTCGGTAGGCGCTGTCGCCATAGAACCGTGTTTCCTCGCCGTGCAGAAGGTTTGGTACTTGGTGGCTGTCATGGACGTTCGCGGCGGTGACGCTGGCGCTATGGACCAGACCGGTCTGACTATCCGTACCGATGTGCAACTTCATGCCGAAGTGCCATTCGTTGCCCTTCTTGGTTTGATGCATCTCCGGGTCTCGACTCTTCTCCTGGTTCTTGGTCGAAGGAGGGGCAGCGATCAGCGTGGCATCGACAATCGTGCCGCCCGACAGCTTCATGCCGTTGGCCAGCAGCAATTCGCCCACCTTGGCGAACAATGCCGCGCCCAAGTCATGCTTCTCCAGCAGATGACGAAAGTTGAGCAGGGTCGTGGCATCCGGCACGCGCTCTCGTCCCAGATCGATCCGGCAGAACTCGCGGAACACCGCTACATCGTACAGCGCGTCTTCGCAGGCTTCGTCCGCCAGGTTGAACCAGTTGGCCACGCAGTACATCCGCAGCATCCGTTCCAAGCCCACCGGCGGTCGCCCATTCCCCGCCTTCGGGTAATGCGGTTCGATCAACGCACAGAACTCGGCCCACGGCATCAAACCTTCCATGCGCGCCAGAAACTCCGCCTTGCGCGTTGCCCTGTTGTGCTTCTCGAATCCTCGTGTCGCCGCCAGCGTCATTTGCTTCATCGTTCCATTCCTTGTGATCAACCTTCCTCGTCTGACTTCATGACGAAAAAATCGTTCACAGTGGTTGTACCTTATTCAGTGTTTCCCTAGACGTTCGCCCCCCAGCAGGAGATAGGCAATGGAGAATGGTGGTATCGGAGTTACCTTGGCAATTCAAGACGCCATCAGAGCATTGGTAAAAACTCATCCGAACATGGATGCAATCGCTCGGCAAATGCTCCGCGAGCGCGAGGAAACCATCGCCCTACTTCTTGGCAAAGGCCATCCAGATTCGATAATCGAAGCCTACAGGGACACAATGGACTCAATGCGCCCCTGACCTGTCCTGAATTTCTCGGACCAGCCTGATCTAGAGATAATGGCTCCTCAGACGAGGAGTTGGCATGAAGAAGAGCAGGTACAGCGAAGAGCAGATTGTCAGGATATTGCGCGAGGCGGATCGGGTACGGTGGTTGATGTTGCCAAGCGGCCGGCGTCAGCGAGGCATCGATCTACGCCTGGCGCAAGCGGTCCGGCGAGATGGTCAGCAGTGATGTAAAGCGGCTCAAGACACTGAATCCGAGAACACACGGCTGAAGAAGCTGGTCGCCGAGCGGGATCTCGAAATCGAAGTGATGAAGGAGATCGCCGCAAAAAAATGGTGAGCGCACAGGTTCGCCGGGAACAGACCCGTTTTGCAATGAAACGCGGGCTGAGCCAACGGCGGGCGTGCGCTGCTGCGTCAGTCGGTCTTGTATCAACTATGAGGCGAAGATGCCCACCAAGAATGCCCCGGTGATTGAAGCGATGCGCACGCTCTCGGGCCAGTATCCGCGCTCGGGATGCGCCGCATCCGCGTCATGCTGGCCCGTGAGGGAATCGTGGTGGGCAGGACCGATGTGCCTCGCTTTGGGCCAAGGCGGGTCTGCAAGTACCGGGAAAGAGGCGCCGGCGTCGCATTGGGAAACCGGCCCAGGCCGCATGCGCCTGCCGCCAGGAATTCGGTGTGGTGCTCGACTTCGTGTTCGATGCCTGCGCCAATGGCCAGCAGTTGAAATGCCTGACGCTGGTCGATGAATACACGGGAATGCCTGGTCATCGACGTGGCGGGATCGGATCCGGTCGCGCCGCGTCATCGACGTCCTGGTCGACGATCAGCGTGCATGGCGCAGCGCACATCCGCTCCGACAACGGCCCGGAATTCGTCAGCACGGCCCTGATGAAATGGGCGCTGGAGCAGCAGATCGAGACGGCCTTCATCGACCCGGCAAGCCCTGGCAGAACGGCACCAACAAGCTTCAACGGCAAGTTTCGGGATGAGTGCCTGGCGATGGAATGGTTTCGCAACCGGATCAAGCCAGGATCGTCATTGAAGACTGGCGGATTCACTACAATGAGGTCCGACCGCATTCGAGTTTGCAGTACACCCCGGCGGAATTCCGCCGGGTTGCGAAATCAGTTCAACAACCGGCACGAATCTCAGATCGAATTGGTCCGATAAAACCAGTCAGGTCACCCCCATGCCGACGGGTCCAACATGAATCCACCTTGATGGAATCGCGCTACCCATCAGTGCCGACGCCAGCCGTGGTTCTCAGTCGAGATAACCGTCAAAAATCCTTTTCTGGCGCGTATGTTTTGAGCTTAACGCCCCAATAACGATCATCACTCAGTTGCACGTTCGCACCTCTGATCTGACAAAGAAAACTTTCGTCTAAGCAAAATCCTAGTCCGATTTTTTGCTCTGGCCCCGATTTGCATTGAAGGGAGATTAGGTCTAGCCTGAAAACCGTAGTCAATGCCCAGCGAGACGACCATAGCGGATTGCCGATAGTGGAAGCCAAGCCACCGCCTCCTGTTACCGAACAGGATCTGCTCGACAGGATCATCCAGGGTTCCCCGGTACCGACCTTCGTGATAGACCGGGAGCATCGGGTGACCCACTGGAATCGTGCCTGCGAAGTCGTGCTCCACTATCCTGCCGCCGCGATGATCGGCAGCCGCGACCAGTGGCGCCCGTTCTACCCCCAGCCGCGCCCCGTCATGGCCGATCTGGTGGTATCCGGCGACATCGATGCCGTCGCCACCTTCTATGAGGGCAAATATCGGCGCTCGACCATCATTCCCGGCTCCTACGAGGCCGAGGACTACTTCCCCAACATGGGCGATGGCGGCACCTGGCTGTACTTCACCGCGGCCTCGCTGTCCAACAGTGGCGGCGAACTGATCGGCGCCATCGAGACGCTGCAGGACATCACCCAGCGCAAACGCGCCGACGAGGCCTTCACGCAGATCGAGGCGCGCATGGCCGCGTTGCTGGACGAGCAACGACTGATTTTCGACAACGCCCATGTCGGCATCGCCCTGATCAAGGATCGGGTCTTCCTCAACTGCAACCGGCGACTTGCCGAGATCTTCGGTTTCGGCACACCGGAAGAAATGATAGGCAAGAGCACCGAGATCACGTTTCCGTCCCGCGAGGACTGGATCGCCCTGGGCAAGGCGGCCTATCGCGACCTGGCCGAACAGGGCTACTGCAACCGCGAAATCCGCAATCGGCGACGCGACGGGAGCGTCTTCTGGTGCGAATTGTCGGGCCGGCCGCTCGACTCCGCGGCCCCGCATAGCGGTTCGATCTGGGCCTACACCGATATCAGCCAGCGCAAGCGTCACGAAGCCGAACTGCAGCTGGCCGATACCGTCTTCGCCAATTCGCTCGAAGCCATGCTGATCACCGACAGCGAGGGCACCATCATCCGGGTCAACCCCGCCTTTACCGCCATCACCGGATATGCCGCCGCCGAGGTCATCGGCCAGAACCCGCGCATCCTGAAATCCGGGCGCCACGAGCCGGAGTTCTACCGGGAGATGTGGCAGGCGATTCTGGGCAAAGGGACCTGGGAAGGCGAAGTCTGGGACAAGCGCAAGAACGGCGAGGTGTTTCCGAAGTGGCTGACCATCTCGGCAACGCGCGACGCCAACGGCGAAATCAAGAGCTTCGTCTCGTGTTTTTCCGACATTTCCCTGCGCAAGGCCACGGAGGAAAAGATCCAGTTTCTCGCGCACCACGACCCGCTCACCGGCCTGCCCAATCGACTGCTGCTGCGCGACCGCTTCAGCCAGATGCGGGATCTGCACAGGCGTTCGGGCAAGCGCATGGCCTTCATCTACCTGGACCTCGATCACTTCAAGCGCATCAACGATTCGCTTGGCCATCCGGTGGGCGACGCCCTGCTGATCGCCGTCGTCGGCCGCCTCAGGACCTGCCTGCGGGATTCGGACACGCTGAGCCGCCAGGGCGGCGACGAATTCATCCTGCTGCTGGGCGAAGTCGACGGCCCCGAGGCGGTGGCGCGCATCGCCGAGAAGATACAGAACGGCCTGCTGCAGCCGTTCGAGATCGAGCCGCACAGCCTCAGCACGTCGGCGTCGCTCGGCATCGCGCTGTCGCCCGACGACGGCACCGACTTCGACACCCTGCTGCAGAAGGCCGATACGGCGATGTATCACGCCAAGGAATCCGGGCGCCAGGCCTTCAGCTTTTTCTCGACGGAAATGAACGCGCGGGCCAATCGCCGGCTCAGCCTGACCAACCGCCTGCGCCGTGCCATCGACCGACAGGAACTGAGCCTGTGCTACCAGCCGCAGGTGTATGCCGATTCCCGCCACATCTTCGGCGCCGAAGCGCTGCTGCGATGGAACCAGGCGGACGGCAGCAGCGTCTCGCCGCTGGAATTCATCCCGATTGCCGAGGAATCCGGACTGATCCTGCCCATCGGCGACTGGGTGCTGGCCGAAGCCTGTCGCCAGGCCCGCCGCTGGAAGGATGGCGGCAATGACTGGAAGATAGCCGTCAATGTTTCCGGCAAGCAGCTGTTGCGCACCGAAGTGGTCGAGGAACTGCGGCGACACACGCGGGATGCCGGCATCTCGCCGCAGCAGATCGAGATCGAACTGACCGAATCCACCCTGATGGAAGACAGCGAATCGGTCTGCGACGTCATCGCCGAGCTCAAGTCGATCGGCACCAGCGTCGCCATCGACGATTTCGGCACCGGGTATTCGAGCCTGTCCTACCTGAAGCGCTTCCGCGTCGACAAACTCAAGATCGATCGCTCCTTCATCGCCGACATGAATCGGGACAGCACGGGCGGCGCGCTGGCCCAGGCCGTGATCGGCATTGCGCGTTCGCTCAAGCTGCGCGCGATCGCCGAAGGGGTGGAAACCGTCGGGCAGCTGGACCTGGTGCAGCGCTATGGCTGCAACGAGATCCAGGGCAATTATTTCAGCCAGCCGCTGACGGCCGAAAAGTTCGAGGCATTCGCCAGGGCGCATCGGGCCCACTGATCCGTTCATTGCCCGAGGCTCGCGGCTGCGTCCGACTTCAATGCATAATCGGGGTCGATGACACGATTGCAATCCCGAACGGCGACCACGGTGGCGACGTCGGCCGATGGAGGCTGGCATGCCCTGTCCGCGAACGAAGCACTGGCCCACCACGGGGTGGACCCGGCGCACGGCCTGGCCGAAGATGAGGCCGCAACGCGCCTCGCCAGGCACGGACCGAACCGTCCCAGCCAGCAGCCCGGACGCAGCGCGTTCTCGCGCTTTTTCGGCCAGATGAAGGAACCGCTGGTGCTGGTGCTGATCGCCTCCGGCATCGTCACCGGCGCCTTGGGCGAATGGATCGACAGCTCGGTCATCTTCGGCGTGGTGCTGGTCAATGCGGTGATCGGCTACCTGCAGGAAGACAAGGCGGAAGCCGCGCTGGCGGCCCTGGCGCGCGCGGTCGCCACCGAAGTCACCGTGATCCGCGACGGCCGGCGGCGGCGCATGGATGCCGTGCATCTGGTGCCCGGCGACGTGGTCTGGCTTGCGGCCGGCGACAAGGTGCCGGCCGACCTGCGCATCCTCTCCGGGCGCCAGCTGCGCACGGTGGAAGCCGCGCTGACCGGCGAGGCCGCCCCGATCGACAAGCATCACGACCCGCTGCCGCACGACACGCTGCTCGCCGACCGCCGCAACATGGCCTATGCCGGAACCACGGTGGTCGCCGGCCAGGGCAACGGCCTGGTGGTGGCCACGGCGGACGCCACCGAAACCGGCCGCATCTCGGGCCTGATCGCCGGCGCCCCGGAAATCGCCACGCCGCTGACGAAAAAGATGGGCGAGTTCGCCGGCCTGCTGCTGTGGGTGATCCTCGGCCTCGCCGCACTCACTTTCGCCATCGGCGTGCTGCGCGGCGAGAGCTGGGTGGCGATGCTGATTGCTGCCGTGGCGCTGGCCGTCGGCGCCATTCCCGAAGGCCTGCCGGCGGCAATGAGCATCACGCTGGCGATCGGCGTCGGGCGCATGGCCAAGCGCCGCGCCATCATCCGCCACCTGCCTGCGGTCGAAGCCCTGGGCAGCACCACGGTGATCTGCTCGGACAAGACCGGCACGCTGACCGAAAACGCGATGACGGTGACCGAACTGTGGGCCGGCGGCGAAGCCTTCATCGTCGATGGTCAGGGCTACCGGCCGGAGGGCCGGGTCCAGCGCGGCGAAACCGCCGTGGCGCCGGCGCCGACTTCCGGGATTGCCCTGCACCAGACCCTGCTGGCCGGGGTGCTGTGCAACGACGCGGCGCTCTACCACGAACACGGACAATGGCAGATCACCGGCGATCCGACCGAGGCCGCGCTGCTGGTCGTGGCGCGCAAGGCGGGGCTCGACGAAACCACGCTGCGCAGCGTGTTCCCGCGCCGCGACGAACTCCCCTTCGATTCGGCGCGCCAGACCATGGCCACCCTGCACGAGGTCGAAGGCCAGCCGGTGGCCTATGTCAAGGGCGCCATCGAAAAGCTGCTGCCCGCCTGCCGCGCCATGCTCGCCGCCGACGGCAGCGAAACGGCGCTGGAGCCGGCGGCGCTGGAAGCGGTCGCCGCCCTGATGGCGGCGCGCGGCCTGCGCGTGCTGGCGCTGGCGCGCCGCCATCTGGCCGCCGACGAGGCCATCGACGAGGCGGCGATCGGCCGCGACCTGGTGTTCCTCGGCCTCGCCGGCATGATCGATCCGCCGCGCGCGCGCGCCATCGGCGCGGTGCGCACCTGCCATGCGGCCGGCATCGTGGTGAAGATGATCACCGGCGACCACGCCGTAACCGCCCGCTCGATCGCCGCGCAGATCGGCATCGTCGCCGACGGCCACGCCGCCGAGGTGCTGACCGGCCGCGACCTGGCCCGCCTCGGCGATGCCGAACTGCAGGCCGCCGCCTGCCGCGTCAACGTCTTCGCCCGCGTCGAACCCGAACAGAAGCTGCGCCTGGTGCGCGCCCTGCAGGCGCAGGGCGAGGTGGTGGCGATGACCGGCGACGGCGTGAACGACGCCCCGGCGCTGAAGCAGGCCGACATCGGCATCGCCATGGGGCTGGGCGGCACCGACGTCGCCAAGGAAGCGGCGGCGATGGTGCTGACCGACGACAACTTCGCCACCATCGAGGCCGCGGTGGAGGAAGGGCGCGGCATCTACGACAACCTGGTGAAATTCATCACCTGGACCCTGCCGACCAATATCGGCGAGGGCCTGGTGATCCTCGCCGCCATCGTTGTCGGCGCCACGCTGCCGATCACGCCGCTGCAAATCCTCTGGATCAACATGACCACCGCCGTGCTGCTCGGCCTGCCGCTGGCCTTCGAGCCGGCCGAGCGCGGCATCATGCGCCGCCCGCCGCGGCCGCCGGGGGCGCGGGTGCTCGACACGGTGCTGGTCGAGCGCATCGTGCTGGTCGGCCTCCTGATGCTGGCGGGATCCTTCGGCATGTTCCTGCTGGCACTCGACCGCGGCCAGGGCATGGCCGAGGCGCGCACCATCGCCATGAACGTGTTCGTCGCGATCGAGATCGTCTACCTCTTCAGCTGCCGCTCGCTGCGCCTGCCGGTGACGGCCATCAACCTGTTTTCCAACCCCTGGGTCTGGGCCGGAGCAGGCCTGCAACTGGCGTTGCAGATGGCGATCACCTACTGGGCGCCGATGAACCTGGCGTTCTCCACGGCACCGATCCCGCTGCAAGCCTGGGGCGAGATCAGCGCCATCGCGCTGGTCGCCATGCTGGTGATCGAAATCGAGAAGCGCCTCAGGCGCTGATTACTTCCACAACTCCAGCTTTTCGCCGGCCTGCTTCATGTGCTCGGCCTTGTTCTGCAGGAAGCGCTGGAATTCAGGCTCCTTGCGCCAGGCCCCGCTGCCGACGTACTCGAAGGACGAGGCGAAGTGGAAGGGCCGCAGATAGGCTTCGAGGCGGAACACTTCCTTGCCGGTGTCGTCGAAGAACACCACGCTCGGCGTGTAGGCGATCTTCAGTTCCCGGGCCCAGGCCTCGGCCGTCGTCGCCTTTCCCTGCGGCGTGGTCAACGGGTCACGGCCCGCGATCGAGAAGCGTGCGATGTCGAAGCGCGCCATCGCCTTCCGCGTCGCTTCGCGCTTGAACCCTTCCTTGTGCAACTCGTCGCAGGGCGCGCAGTGGCGCGACTCGAACAGTACCGCGAGCGGCTTGCCGCCGGCCTTGCGCCGCAGGTCATGGGGCGGCTTCATGAAGAAGGGCTGCTCGTTGAGCGTGGCGCTGGCGCCGGTCTGCGGCACGGTCTGCATGTGCGCGGCGAAGTCGAGCCTGCCCTCCAGGCGCTTGATCGAGTAGTCGAGCGCGGCGGAGAAGCGGTGCGGCGGGTAGTAGCCGTTGATGCGCGCGATGGTGCCGCCGTTCTCGTCGAGCAGCAGCACGGTCGGCGTGAATTGCACCTTGAGGAACTTCGCCAGTTCCTTCTCGCGCCGTACCTTGCCGTCGAACCAGGTCACCTCGCGGTCGCCGAAGAGGTCGAGGCCGATGGCGACGAAGTGCTTCGCCAGCTTGTCGGTGATGTCCTTCTGCGTGAAGCTGGTGGTCATCAGTTCCTTGCAGTAGGGGCAGCCCTGCTGGCCGAAGTACAGCAGCAGGCGCCTGCCGGACTTCGCCGCCTGGGCGGCATCGTCGGGCAGTTCGAGCAGGGTTTCGGTGAAGGCCGGCGGCAGGATCTCCTCGCCGATCTGGGCAAAAGTTGTCTCCGGCAGAGCCGGAGACGGTATCCCTTGCGGACGGCGCTGGCGCTACGGCGAAAAGCAGCGCAACAACGGCCAGCAGGCGGCGCATCTCAGCCCTCGACGATGACCAGATGCACGCGGTACGGCCCATGCGCGCCGAGCACGATGGTCTGCTCGATGTCGCCGGTGCGGGACGGGCCGGAGATGAAATTCACCGCGCGCGGCAGCGTGCCGAGTTCCTTGCGCGCCAGGTTCCAGGCGTCTTCCATGTAGGCCACGATGCGCGAAGCCTGCACCACGGCGACGTGGGTTTCCGGCAGCAGGCTGACCGCCGCCGGCGTGTCGGGCGAGGAGCACATCATCAGCGTGCCGGTTTCGGCCACGGCGCAGAAACAGCCGGTGATGCCGACCAGGTCGGCATCGCGCGCGCCGCGCGCCTCGACCGCAAGCCCTGCGGCCGCCCAGTCCAGCGCCGCCAGCGCCGGCTGGACCACCGCCGCTTTCGGCAGCTTCATCTCCGCCAGGTAGCGCGCGACCGCGGCCGGCACGTCGGCGTCGGCCGCCACGATGTCCACCGTACTCGATTGCAGTTCCGACTTGACGCGGAAGCGCTCCAGCAGGGCTTGCGGTGCGGTGTCGAATACCGGTTTCGGCCCTTCGCTGTTGGCGGACAGGGCGGCCGCCATCACTTCGCGGCCGGCCGCGGCGTTGGTCGCATTGCGTTGCAGGCCGGCGCGAACGCGGCCCAGGATTTCTTCGCGGGAGTTCATCATGTTTCCTCTGCTCGGGTCAGGTGGCGGCCGACTTGCGGCGCGCGGCATACAGTTCGCGAAAGGTCTTGCCCTGCGGCGCGGGAAAATCGCGCCCCAGCGTCCATTCCGGAGCCGTCGGCAGCACGCGGATACGGTCCGCGCCGCCCGCGAGCCATTTCAGGTAGCGCGCACCGAAGCTCGCGCCCAGCGCATAGAGTTTCGGCTGCTGCGCGACCCACGCCCACATCCGCAGGCCGATGCGTTCGGTGAGCGGGCGCAGGCCGCGCTCGGTCTGCTTTTCGCGCAGCTTGCGCAGCAGGTCGGGCAGCGGAATCTTGACCGGGCAGACGATGCCGCACTGGTTGCACAGGGTCGCCGCATGGGGCAGGTCGATCGAGTTTTCGATGCCGGCATACAGCGGCGTCAGCACCGAGCCCATCGGCCCCGGATAGACCCAGCCGTAGGCGTGGCCGCCGATGGTCTGATACACCGGGCAATGGTTCATGCAGGCGCCGCAGCGGATGCAGCGCAGCATGGCGTGGAAATCGCCGCCGACGACGTCGGCGCGGCCGCTGTCGACCAGCACGAAATACAGGTGCTCGGGGCCGTCGTGCTCCTCGGGCTTCTTGACGCCGGTCAGGATCGAGAAGTAGTTGGAGATCGACTGCCCGGTGGCCGAACGCGGCAAAAGGCGCATCAGCGTCGACAAGTCTTCGAGGGTCGGAATCACCTTCTCGATGCCGGTGATGACCACATGCACCTTGGGCAGGGTCGTCACCATGCGGCCGTTGCCCTCGTTGGTGACCAGCGCCACCGAGCCGGTTTCGGCGACCAGGAAATTGCCGCCCGAGAGGCCCATTTCGGCCGACAGGAAATGTCCGCGCAGCACTTCGCGCGCCTCGCGCGTCAGCGCCGGGATATCGGTCTTGCGCGGCGTGCCATGGACCTTGTGGAACAGGTCGGCGACATCGTCGAGGCTCTTGTGCACCGCCGGCGCGATAATGTGGCTGGGCGGCTCGTTGTTGTCGACCTGCAGGATGTATTCGCCGAGGTCGGTCTCCACCGGCTGGATGCCGGCCGCTTCGAGGGCGTGGTTGAGCCCGGCCTCTTCCGACAGCATCGACTTCGACTTGGTGACCTTCTTCACGCCGTGCTTTTTGGCGATGTCGATCACCAGGCGGCAGACCTCGGCGCCGTCCTTCGCCCACAGCACGGTGGCGCCGGTATCCCTGGCCTTCTGCTCGAAGCGTTCCAGCCACAGGTCGAGATTGTCGATGACCTTGTTGCGGATCGCCGCGGCCGCGTCGCGCGTGCCCTCGAAGTCGTCGAGGTCCCTGATCGCCTCGGCGCGCTTGGTGACGAACTTGCCCTTGGCATTCTTCAGGTTGCCCTGCAGGGCCACATTCGCCAGCGAGCCGGCAGCCCTGGCCTTGAACTGCATGGATTTGATTTCCACGGCTCAGACCCTCCCGGCCAGCACTTCGGCGACGTGCAGCACCTGCGTCGTTTCGTTGCCCATGCGGCGCAGCTTGCCTTCGATGTTCAGGAGGCAGCCGAGGTCGCCGCCGACCACGGCCCTGGCGCCGCTGGCCAGCACGTTGTTGCACTTGCGCTCGGCAATCGCCGCCGAGACCTCGCCGAACTTGACCGAAAAAGTGCCGCCAAAGCCGCAGCATTCCTCGCAACCGTCCATTTCCTTGAGCTGGATGCCCCGCAGCTTCGCCAGCAGCGCGCGCGGCTGCTCCTTGATGCCCATGCTGCGCAGGCCGGTGCAGGAATCGTGGTAGGTGACGCTGCCCTGGATCAGGCCGTCGGCGTCGCCCGGCACGCTGTCGACCTTCAGTACATTGACCAGGAAATCGGTCAGCTCATACGTGCGGCTGGCCAGCGCCGTGGCGCGGTCGCGCCACTCGGGCTCTTCACCGAGCAGGGTCGGGTACTCGGTGCGGATGTGGTCGCCGCAGGAGCCGGACGGCGCGACGACATAGTCGAAGCCCTCGAATTCGGCGATGGTCTTCTTCGCCAGCGCCACCGCGCCCGGCGCGTCACCCGAATTCCATGCCGGCTGGCCGCAGCAGGTCTGGGTTTCCGGCACGATGACCTCGCAGCCGGCGGTTTCCAGCAGTTTCAGGGCGGCGAAGCCGATGCGCGGGCGCATCAGGTCCACCAGGCAGGTCACAAACAGTCCTACACGCATGTTTGCCAAGGGGCTCGCTCCGGTTATTGTCGTTGTTGCCACCTGCGCGGCGGAATCCATGGCTCGCGAGGCGACCTGTCACCGCTTGCCGGCAAAGGCGTTTGCGGGTTTTGCTATAGTATCCGAAGTCCCGTTCCCAAGAAGAGATTGCCGTGGCGACACCTCGCACGGATGCCGCCCCGGAAGCCCGCAGCGGCATCCAGGTCATCGAGCGCATGATGAAACTGCTCGATGTGCTTTCCTATCATCCCGATCCCGTCAGCCTCAAACAGCTGGCACTGGAAACCGGCCTGCACCCGTCAACCGCGCATCGCATCCTGGCGGCGATGGCCGCTTCCGGTTTCGTCGAGCGGGCCGATCCCGGCACCTACCGCCTCGGCATCCGCCTGCTGGAACTGGGCAACGTGGTCAAGTCGCGCATCAGCATCGGCCAGGCGGCGATGCCGCTGATGCAGCGCCTGCACCAGCAACTCGGCGAAAGCGTGAATCTCGGCGTGCGCCAGGGCGACGAGATCGTCTATGTCGAACGCACCTCCAGCGGTCGGTCCTCGGTGCGCGTGGTGCATCTGGTCGGCGCCCGCGCCCCGCTGCACGTCACCGCCGTCGGCAAGCTCTACCTCGCCGAGGACGGCCCGCAAAAACTGCGCGAATACGCCAAACGCACCGGACTGCCCGGCTATACGCCGGCCTCGCTGACCTCGCTGACCGCCCTGGAACGGGAAGTCGACCGCGCCCGGCGCCACGGCGTGGCCTTCGACAACGAGGAAATCGAGCAGGGCCTGCGCTGCATCGCCGCACCGGTGCGCGACGACAGCGGCGAACTGGTTGCCGGCCTCTCCGTTTCCGCCCCCGCCGAGCGCCACAGCCCGGACTGGGCGCAAATCGTCAAGCAGACCGCCGACGCCATTTCCATCGCCATCGGCCATACCCCGTCAGCCCGCTAAACAATGATTTGACCCGCGGTGGCGCTGTCTGTATACTGCGCGGTTCTTTGCGTCATCCATTGGAGTCTCCATCATGTATGCGGTCATAAAAACCGGCGGCAAGCAATATCGCGTCGCTGCCGGCGAAAAACTCAAAATAGAACAGATACCGGCTGATGTGGGCACTGAAATCACTCTCGACCAGGTGCTCATGGTCGGCGAAGGCGAATCGGTCAAGATCGGTTCCCCCATGCTCGCCGGCGCCAAGGTCACCGCGAAAGTGATAGCTCAGGGCCGCCATCCCAAGGTCACCATTTTCAAGATGCGCCGTCGCAAGCACTACCAGAAGCACCAGGGCCATCGCCAGAACTTCACCGAAATCGAGATCAGCGGCATTGCCGCCTGAGCCCGACGAGAGAATCAGGAGCTAAAACATGGCACACAAAAAAGCAGGCGGCAGTTCCCGCAACGGCCGCGACTCGGAATCGAAGCGCCTGGGCGTCAAGAGCTACGGCGGCGAGCTGATTTCGGCCGGCAGCATCATCGTCCGCCAGCGCGGCACCGAATTCCATCCCGGCGACAATGTCGGCATGGGCAAGGACCACACGCTGTTCGCCAAGGTCGAGGGCAAGGTCCAGTTTTCCGTCAAGGGCCCGACCAAGCGGCGCGTCGTCAGCATCGTCCCGGCAGCAGCCTGAGTTTCACTTTTTCGCGACGAAAGCCCTATCGCGAAGATAGGGCTTTCGCGTTTCTGGCCCCTGAAAAACCATGAGATTCTTCGACGAAGCGCGCATTGAAGTCCTTGCCGGCGATGGCGGCAATGGCGCGGTGTCGTTTCGCCGCGAGAAATACATTCCGCTGGGCGGCCCGGACGGCGGCGACGGCGGCAAGGGCGCCAGCATCTGGGCCATCGCCGACCGCAACCTCAACACCCTGATCGACTTCCGCTACACCCGCATTTTCCGCGGCCAGAAGGGCGAGAACGGCCACGGCTCGGACCGCTACGGCAAGGGCGGGGAAGACCTCGAACTGCGCATGCCGGTCGGTACCGTGATCACCGACAACCAGACCGGCGAAGCCATCGCCGACCTCGATATCGACGGCAAGCGCGTGCTGATCGCCAAGGGCGGCATCGGCGGCCTGGGCAATTCGCATTTCAAGTCGAGCACCAACCGCGCGCCGCGCCAGAACACGCCGGGGCAGGAGGGCGAAAAGCGCGAGCTGAAACTGGAGCTCAAGGTGCTGGCCGACATCGGCCTGCTCGGCCTGCCGAATGCGGGAAAGTCGACGTTCATCCGCGCCGTTTCCGCCGCCAAACCCAAGGTCGCCGACTACCCCTTCACTACCCTCCATCCGAATCTGGGCGTGGTGCGGGTCGACGACAACCGCAGCTTCGTCATCGCCGACATCCCCGGCCTGATCGAGGGCGCAGCGGAAGGCGCCGGGCTCGGCCACCGCTTCCTCAAGCACCTGCAGCGCACCGGCCTCTTGCTGCACCTGGTCGACATCTCGCCCTTCGATCCGGACGCCGATCCGGCCAGGGACGCCAAGGCCATCCTCAAGGAACTCAAGAAATACGACGAGGCCCTGTTCAAGAAGCCGCGCTGGCTGCTGATCAACAAGATCGACCTGGTGCCGGAAGATGAACGCGAGGCGCGCGTGGCGGCGCTGGTAAAAAGCTACAAGCCGAAGAAGCACTTCGTCGTTTCCGCCATTTCCGGCGAAGGCTGCCGCGAGGTCTGCTACGCTGTGATGGATCATCTCGAACAGAATCGACATCATGCGAAGGCAGATAGCTGAGGCAAAACGCCTCGTCGTCAAGGTCGGCAGCGCGCTGGTCACCAACGGCGGCCAGGGCCTGGACCACGGCTTCATCGCCGACTGCGCGCGCCAGATCGCCGCGCTGCACGACGAAGGCCGGCAGGTGCTGCTGGTCTCCTCCGGCGCGATCGCCGCCGGCATGCAGCGCCTGGGCTGGAAGACACGGCCGCACGCCATGCACGACCTGCAGGCCGCCGCCGCCGTCGGCCAGATGGGCCTGGCGCAGGCCTACGAAACCACCTTCCTCGACCACGGCCTGAAAGCCGCGCAGATCCTGCTGACCCACGACGACCTGGCCGACCGCACGCGCTACCTGAATGCCCGCTCGACCCTGCAAACCCTGCTCGAGCTCGGCGTGGTGCCGATCATCAACGAAAACGACACCGTGGTCACCGACGAGATCAAGTTCGGCGACAACGACACGCTGGGCGCGCTGGTGGCCAACCTGGTCGAAGCCGAGGCGCTGATCATCCTCACCGACCAGAAAGGCCTCTACAGCGCCGACCCGCGCCTCGACCCCGCCGCCACGCTGATTGGCGAGGGCCGCGCCGACGACCGCCGCTTCGAGGCCATGGCCGGCGGCGCCGGCAGCGGCATCAGCAAGGGCGGCATGATCACCAAGGTGCGCGCCGCCCAGCGTGCCGCGAAGAGTGGCGCACATACCCTGATCGTCAGCGGCCGCGAGTCCGATTCGCTGCTCGCCGCCACCCGGGGCCACGACATCGGCACCCTGCTCTACGCCGTCGAATCGCCCCTGGCGGCGCGCAAGCAGTGGCTGGCCGACCACCTGCAGCTGGCCGGCGCGCTGACGCTCGATGCCGGCGCGGTAAAGGCCCTGGGCGACGGCCGCAGCCTGCTCGCCGTCGGCGTGGCGCGGGTCGAGGGCGATTTCGAGCGCGGCGCGGCGGTCGCCTGCCACGCCCCCGACGGCCGCGAAATCGCCCGCGGCCTGATCAACTATTCAAGCTCCGAAGCCCGCCGCATCGCCGGCCACGGCACCCACGAGATCGAAGCCCTGCTCGGCTACATCGACAGCGCGGAACTGATCCACCGCGACAACCTGGTCCTGCTCTGAACCTCCGGGCCGACGACCGCCGGTCGAGCATTCCCGGACCGGAAAAAGTTATGTCTCCGGCAAACCCGGAGACGGTATCCCTTGCGGACGGCGCTGGCGCGACGGCGGCCGAGAGCGCGGCAATGGGCGGCAGACACACGCAAGCCCATGTTTCCAATGTGTGGTAACCGCCCAACACCCGAGGCGATGGGCCGCTTCAACCGGGGAAATTTCGGGATTTTTGCCGGGGGTCGTCCTAATATCATCGTATTCGCCTCCCGGCGTCCGGATTTCGGAATCGCTACAGCAGTCAAATCTACAAGGAGAACTGGCATGACGCAGAAAAATTCCATGAAACTGATCCCCGCCCTGATGCTGCTGGCCTTTGCCGGCGCGGCTGGCGCCTCCGGCTTCGCCATCCAGAACCAGACCGGTTCGGGCAACGGCAACGCCTTCTCCGGCGCAGCGGCGGCGGCGGAAGACGCCGGCACGATCTACTTCAACCCGGCCGGCATGACCTACCTGCCGATGGGGCACAACATCACGGCGGTCGGTACCATCCTGGCGCGCAAGATCGAATACAAGGACACCGGGACTTTTACGCGGGCTGGCTTGGTCGCCCCCGGAGGTACTACGGTCTTCGCCCCCACGGGCGACGGTGGTGACGCTGGCGGCGTGGGCCTTATCCCTGCCGGCTACTGGTCATACGCCTACTCGCAAAATCTCCGCTTTGGCATCGGCGTGTCCCCGACCTTCGGCAACGAGACCGATTACGAGAAGAACTTCCGCGGCTTCAATTCGGGGTTTTTTGCCGAGATGGTGCAGATGAACATCAATCCGTCGATCGCCTACAAGGTCAATGACATGGTTTCCGTGGGCGCGGGGATCAGCTTTGCCCACAACGAGATAACGCTGAAACAGGGCATTCCTTTGACGAGTCCAGTCCCCGGGTTTATGCCCGGGGGAACCTACGTCAAAATAACGGGCGATGACTGGACTACTGGTTTCAACCTCGGTGCGCTGTTTCAGCTTTCGCCCAACACGCGCATCGGCCTCAGTTATCGTTCCGAAACCCGGTTTGACTTGGAAGGCAAGCAAAAGCTCTCGAATTCCGCCACCCTTCTTGGCCTGCTGACCCCGCCGGTTGTAAATCAGGATATCAAGGCCTCGCTGGACATGCCAGCCAACACGTCGCTGGCGATCTCGCACCAGATGGACCGCTGGCAGTTCCTCGGCGATTACACCTGGACCGGCTGGAGCAGCGTCGGCACCGTCAAGCTGAAGAACAAGCAGACAGGCGCACAGATTAACGCGCTTCCCTTCAATTTCCAGGACACCTACCGCGTCGGCTTCGGCGTCAACTACCAGTACAACGACAAGGTGAAAACCCGTTTCGGCATCGCCTACGACAAGTCCCCGGTAAAGGCGGCCGTCGACCGCACCATGACGCTGCCCGATTCCGACCGGACCTGGCTGTCGTTCGGCGCCAAGTACAGCTTGTCCAAGATTTCGTCCCTCGATATCGGCTACAGCCATATTTTCTTCAAGGATGCCCGCACGGCGAAGCCCGTCGTCAGTTCGACGGGCGTTCTTCTGCAGACTATCAACGGCAAGTGGGACAACAACAGCGCCGACCTGCTTTCGGCCTCGTACAACCACACCTTCTGAGAAGGCTCCCACTCCAGGACCAACGGCGCCTGCGGGCGCCGTTTTTTATGTCCGCGACCAGGGTGCTGATGGTATCCACGTGTGGGGGATGTGCGCGCCAACGCTGCCGACCCGCTTACTGTTCGAAACGCGGCAGCTAGAGGCGCGCGAGCGGTGATCGGCGGCATAATGCCGACACTCCGGACATGAATCAGGGTTAAGCGAGACGCCATGAGCAAGCGGCTGCAGCGGGCAAGGGAACTGTTGGCGCAACGGCAGTTCGACGAGGCGCAGGCGATCTGCCGAACGGAAATCAAGCTGCGCCGCGATGTCCCGGCCGCAAGGAAACTGCTTGCCGTCGCCCTGTACGGCCACAGCGTCCAGCTGCTTGCGCACGGGGAATTCCACGCGGACGTCGAGGCCCTGCTGCGCGAGGCGCTCGGCCTTGACCCCGACAACCCGGATGCGCTGAACAACCTGGGCGCCCTGCTCCTGAAGACGAATCGCCCCCGCGAAGCGGTCGCCATGCTGGAACGCAACCTCCGCCTGGCAAGGGATGGCGTGGCCGCCCTCGAAAACCTGGCCCTGGCGCAGCAGGAATGCGGGGATCTCGAAGCGGCGTCCGCCAGCCTGAAGCAGCTTGCCGAACTGGCGCCGGCCGACAACGCGCTGTACCTCCTGCGCGAGGCGCTGCTGTTCCCCGTGGTGCCGGAAAGCACCGAAGCGCTGCTTGCCGCGCGCGAGCTTGTGTCCCGCAAGCTTGCCGCGCTGCTGGCGCGCGACGACCTACGCGCCGGCGATCCCCTGCGCTTTCCGTCGACCTATTTCCCGCTCACTTACCACGGCCTGCCGAATGCGGACATCAATCGCGCGATCGCGCAGATCTACGCCCGCGCCTGCCCTTCCCTGACCTGGCAAGCGTCGCAGGTCGCCGGCCGGCAAGCCCCGCACGGGCGCATCAAGGTCGGCATCGTTTCCGCCTTTTTGCACGACCACAGCGTAGGCAAGGTCTGCGCCGGCCTGTTCGAGCGCTGCGACAGGTCGCGCTTCGAGCTGGTCGCCATCCGCCTGCAGCCGGCGCCGGACGACGCCGTCGCCCGGGCGATTGACGATGCCGCCGCCGGCGTGCTGCGGCTGGCCGGCCGCGACCTGCATTCGGCAAGGGAAGCGATCGCGGCCCTGCGCCCGGACATCCTGTTCTACCAGGACATCGGCATGGAGCCGATGAGCTATTTCCTGGCCATGGCCAGGCTGGCGCCGGTGCAGGTGACCTGGTTCGGCCACCCCGACACGACCGGCATCGCCAACATAGACTATTTCCTCTCCTGGGAAAATTTCGAGACGGCCGACAGTCCGGCGCACTACAGCGAGCGGCTGCTCCTGTCCCGGGCGACTGGCAATATCGCCTGTTACCGCCGCCCCGCCGGCGAGGACCGCACGCTGACCCGAGCCAGCTTCGGCTTTGCCGAGGACGATCACCTGTATTGCTGCGCGCAGCAGGCCTACAAGCTGATGCCGGCCATGGACAGCCTGTTCGACGACGTGTTGCGGCAGGATCCGCGGGCGGTCATCGTTCTGTTCGAACCGCTGCAGACCTACCTCAGGGAGGCGGTGGAGAATCGCCTGCTGAAAAACCGGCCGCAGCTCGCCGGGCGCATCCGCTTCCTGCCGATGCAAGGCTATGCCGCCTACCTGCGCGTCCTGCAGTTGAGCGATGTGGTGCTCGACAGCGTCCCGTTCAACGGCTACAACACCACGCTCGACGCACTGGCGATGGGCACGCCGGTGGTCACGCTGGCCGGAAAAACCCTGCGCGACCGCTTCGGTTTCGGGCTTTACAAGGCCATCGGACTCGACGAACTGGTCGCCGACAGCGAGGCGGATTACGTCGGACTGGCCGTGCGCCTGGCTTCCGATGCGGCGTTCAGGGCGTCCTGCCGGAACCGGATCACGGCCGGCGGGGACAGGCTTTTCGAAGACATCTCCGCCGTGCGCGAGATGGAGCGGTTGATGGCCGGGATCGCGGGTAAGCACCCGCTTGCGTAGCCGCCCGGTGCCGTAGCGCCGGCGCCGACTTTTCAAGGCAAAAAAACGGCCACCCGAAGGTGGCCGTTTGACTGACTCGGGCGAGGCCGGAATCAGAAGCTGTGACGCGCGCCCATGATGAAGGTGGAGGCATCGCCACCGGCAACGTTCGCGAACTAAGAAAAGGAGAAAAGAAAGGAGAAAAGGAAAGGAGAAAAGGGGCCAGGGTCAGATTTTGAACGCCAGCTGTTCCCGCTCTTCCCCCGGAGCAACGACCGGCTTTCTCGGTCGGCCCCGCGGCTTGGCCTTGCGCCGTTCGCCCGTCGCCCGCTCGATGTCGGCGAGAAAGCGCGAATCGCCCAGTACCTGCCCCTGATCCAGGGCCATGCGGATGTCGCCGATCGCATCGTCGTCCAGTTCCGGGCGGAACAGGGCACGATAGGCCGCCAGGCGCTCGGGTTCTTTGCTGCCCAGCGCCAAATACACCGGATGCGGCGTCAGCAAGGGATCTGCCTGCCCCAGCCCGTTTGCCCGATAGCTGCTCCAGCGGTAGTGAGCGGGGTCGTCAACCATCGCCGCGCGTACCGGATTCAGCTCGATGTAGCGCTGGCAGAGCATAAGATAGCTGTCCGCCTGCACCAGCGACGACTTGTAGCGGCTGTCCCACAAGGTACCGGTGCGGCGATAGGTCTTGTTGATGTACTGGACGTAGCGCCGGCCCAGCGACATCAGCAGTTGCGGCACCGCTTCGGTTGCAGGCGGGGTCAGCAGCAGATGCACATGGTTGGTCATCTGCACATAGGCATGCAGCGCGCAGGCACTGGCCTTGAGTGCTTCGCCCAGCCAGTGGCGATACGCGTGATAGTCCTCCTCGGCAAAGAAACACGCCTCGCGGTTGTGGCCGCGCTGGACGATATGGAGCGGGAGTCCGGCAAGATGGATGCGGGGGCGGCGGGGCATGGGGGCAGTCTAGCGAAGTACTTCCGTCTCGCCAATCAGTCGGGCAAGACATGACGATCTGCCAGCGCCGTGTCGCCGGCGTCGACTTTTAATCGACCCTGGCCCCATTAATCGACCCTGGCCCCATTAATTCTCCTGAATCCCTGTCTCTTTAATCCCCTTAAGAGTGCTATCATTGGCACCTTAAACAGGTCTCGGAGAACGTCATGTCACACCAGATTTTGGCGGAAACCACCGCCAGCGTATCGGAATTGAAGAAGAATCCGATGGGTACGGTTGCAGCTGGGGAGGGGTTCCCTGTCGCCATACTGAATCGTAACGCTCCCGCCTTCTACTGCGTACCGGCAAAGGCCTATGAAGCGCTGATGGACAAGCTCGAAGACATGGAACTCAATGCCATCGCCAATGCGCGATCCGGCCAGCGCGTAATCAAGGTCGAACTTGATGAACTATGAACTTGGCTTTCTGGAAGAAGCCCTGAGGGAATGGAAAAAGCTCGATGCAAGCCTTCGGGAGCAATTCAAGACCAAGCTTGCCGAACGCCTGAAGAATCCCCGGGTGCCGGCCGCCAAGCTCAGCGGACATTCCGATCGCTACAAAATCAAACTGCGCAGCGCGGGCTATCGTCTGGTCTATGAGGTACGCGACCGGCTACTGATAGTCATCGTGGTCGCGGTCGGCAAACGCGAGCGCAACGCAGTTTACAAGGCAGCTGCGAAGCGATAGCAATATCGTCAAGCCGAGCTTTCGCCGTATCGTCAGTGCCGACTTTTTAATCGACCCTGGCCCCT
>JADJFK010000020.1 GCA_016708585.1 Sulfuritalea sp.
CTGTTTGCGACAGCGTTCGATCAACACGAGGCGTGGCGAGCATGGACCGAGGATCGTGCCCTATGGCGCCGGGCAGAACTGCCCGCGCGGAAATGCCTCGATCTATGGAATGACTTTTTTGCCGTCAACACGAGACTCAAAAGGGAGGGCGAGTCCCTTGAGTTGGTGCTGGGCAACGCCCTTTTCAGTTGCAAGGACTTGCACCATCCCATCCTGCTCAAGCGTTGCCAGATTAACTACGCCCCGCAGACGCAAACCTTTTCGTTCTCGGATACGGAAACGCCGACTGAACTTTACGCCGGCTTGTTTGCTGGCAATGAGTTTGTCGATCTCCCTATCAAGGAGTGGAACGATCAACTCGGTCAGAGCGATCCGCATCCGCTGGGTGATATCACTAGTTGGCTGAAAACCTTGCGCGGTGCATTTTCGGCAGCGGAATTATTCGAAGCAGAACCGCCCGGCAAGCATGAACAGCCGAGAATCGGCCCAGCGCCGATGCTGTTCCTGCGCAAACGTGGTGCCGGGCTGACGCAATTTATTGATGATGTGCTTCAAGCACTGCCGAATGCCGAGACGGTTCCAGAACATTTGCTGCGGATCGTCGGATGCTATTCGGATGAACCCCAGCCGGCCGAGGGAGTTACTTTTTCCGACGCCGACAATGCATACGCGGGAGAGGCCGACGATGTCTTGCTATCCAAGGAGGCCAATGCTGCCCAACTTGCCATCCTCAGGCGCCTAAAACACAGCGACGGAGTACTAGTGCAAGGCCCGCCGGGCACAGGCAAGACCCACACCATTGCCAATCTGCTTGGCAGCTTGATGGCAGAAGGAAAAAGTGTGCTGGTCACCAGCCATACCAGCAAGGCGCTCAAGGTATTGCGGCACCACGTATCCGAGCCGTTGCGCGCGTTATGCGTGCCAGTGCTGGATAGCGACAAGACAAGCCAGAAGGATCTTCAGCACGCCATGCGTGTCCTGCATGATGGCCTGAGTCAACATCCTGATGAATTGGCGCAGCGCGCAGCCAGTTCGCGAGCAAAGCGAACCGCCATCCTGAATGAAATTCGCGTGCTGCGGGGTGAGCTTGAAACGGCGGTGAACGGTGAGTACCAACCGCTGCTGCTTGCTGGCGATCAATATGATCCGTCGTGGCAGCCAAAGAGGTTGAGCGTGGCATCGGTATCCACGACTGGATACCCGGCCCAGTTGAGCCGGGAGTTCCCCCACCCTTGAGCCCGGAAGACCTTGATGCCTTGTACGTCAGCCATCAAGCTATCCCTGCCGCGCTGGAACGTGATTTGGCGCAAGTGCTTCCATCGCCAGAGGCGATCCCCTCTGCAAACGAGTTTGCCGCCGGCGTGGCCGAGATCAATCAGCATCAAGAAGCCAGCGACTATAGCCATCGTCGCGATCTATGGTCTGGCATCGAGACAGCGACCGAACCGCTGGAACAAGTGATCGACGAATTGATCAAGGCGATTGGCACGATTCCGCGAGGAAGGGCGGAACCATGGAGACTGGCGATTGTTGAATCGGTTTGTCAGGGACAGGATGGCGCATCGATGTATGGGAGTTGCTGTGTCAGACCATCGAGGCCGTAGAAGAGATTTCCCGTCAGGCAGCGGCTTTGCTGTTTACGCACGATCCAGTCCTGCCCGATATAGACGATCTTGAAGTGTATTCAGCCAATGCGGCCGAAATTGTTGCGCACTTGAACAACCGCAAATCCATCTCAGCCTGGACCCTGCTGCTCAAGCCGGCATGGAAGCGGCTGATTGACTCGTCGCGGGTAGAGGGCAGGAGGCCGAAACATAAAGATCATTTCGAAGCCTTGCATGCCAAAGCGCGCCTCATGCATTCCAGAAAGCGCCTGCTGATGCGCTGGAACCAGATGGTACAGAGCCGTGGACTACCGGAAACACCTGCCAACGCGATGGAGCCAGAGAAGTTTGCCGGCCAGTTCGTGCCGGTGATACGAGCTTGCCTGGACTGGCATCGCCGGTACTGGGTTGAATTGCGCCAGTCATTGGTGACGCAGGGCTTGAAGCTGGCCGACCTCGATCACGAACTTCCCGTGTTTGGCCACGCCTATCCACAGGCGGCCAGGCTGCGCCACATGGTGACCACAGTCTTGCCGCCGATTGTTGCTGCCGAGAAAAAGCGCCGCCGGGTTGTTGGCCTTGAGCAGAAGCTTGAGTCGATCAGGCAAAGTCTGTCGCCCTATGCGAAAGTAGAAGTCGCGCGTGCGCTACAACTCGCCATCAATGATCGCGCCGTGTCAGCATATCGGCAGGCACGCGAGGCACTCGAAGTTCTTCTTCGCCTGCAAACCGAAATTGCAGAGCGTCAGCAATTGCTGGCAACGATTCGTGCGGTAGCGCCGGATGGGCAACAGTCATTGAGCAACGCATTGCGCCCCATGGTTCGACCAGGCCCTGGCGAACTTGTCGATGCGTGGCGATGGCGGCAGTTTTCGCAGGAACTGGATCGCCGTGCGGCATTGTCAGTAACTGACTTGCGGTCGAGAATCGAGCGCCTGTCCGGCGAGTCCAAGCGAACTACCACCGAGGTCATCAAGAACGAAGCCTGGAGTGGAGTTATCCGCCGTGTCGGCAGGAATCCGGCGGCCAGGGCCGCACTTGTCGCGTGGGTAATGCTTATGAACCAGATCGGTGCTGGCCACGGTGTGCATGCTGCTGCGCGGAAGAGGCAAGCACGGTTTGAGATGGAGAAGGCCAGACCGTGCGTTCCCGTCTGGATCATGCCGTTTTCTCGTCTTGTCGATAACTTCAGTCCAATCAAGAATCCCTTCGATGTGATCATCGTTGACGAGGCTAGCCAGGAAAGTCCGCTAGGACTTGCTCCATTTTTCATGGCAAAGAAAGTCATTGTTGTCGGTGACTATGAGCAGGTCACTCCGCTGGATGTCGGCGGCGAAGCGGCCCCAATTCAGGATTTGATTCAGCAATGGCTTGGAGACCTGCCGGCCCCTGGTCTTTTTGATCTGAAGTCGTCCATTTATGACCGAGCGAAAATTGCATTCGGCCAAATTATTCAGCTAACCGAACACTTCCGCTGCGTGCCGGAGATCATCCAGTTCAGCAACGATCTTTCCTACAACGGACAGATCAAACCATTGCGCGATTCCGCATCCACAGGGATAAAACCCGCTGTCGTTCCGCATCGCGTAGATGGAATTAGAAAGGGCATGTCCAACGAGATTGAAGCAAGAGAAATCGTTTCGCTGATCGCTGCGATGGACGAACAGCCTGAGTACGCCGGCAAGACCATTGGCGTCATTACCTTGCTGGGCGGCGAGAAAGATCAAGTGAAGACGATCGATTGGTTGATTCAGGAAAAAATTGCTGCGGTTACTCTCGAACGGCGTCGAATCCTGTGCGGGACACCGGCCCAGTTTCAGGGCGATGAGCGGGACATCATTTTTCATTCGATCATCGATAGCAATGAAGGTGACGGCCCGCTGGTCATGAGGGGCGACGGACATGACGATTTGAACAAAAAGCGCTACAACGTGGCGGCAAGTCGTGCAAAGATCAGCTATGGGTCGTCCACTCTCTGGATCATCAAACGGCGTTGAAGCCAGGCGATTTGCGTCGCCGCCTGATCGCGCACGCGCTGGATCCCGGTCATCTAATGAAGAAGCTGGAGAGTGCCACCGCAAAGACCGAGTCCCCGTTCGAGAACGAGGTCCTGGAGCGACTCGTCCGGCACGGATACAGGGTTCATCCGCAGTGGAAAGTGGGTGCCTACCGTATTGATCTGGTGGTGGAAGGTGACAGCGGAACCAAGCTGGCGGTCGAATGCGATGGTGATCGCTGGCACTACGACAAGGTTGCCGAGGACCTTGCGCGTCAAACCCTGCTTGAGCGGCTCGGCTGGAAGTTTGTTCGCATTCGCGGCTCGGTCTTCTATCGCAATCGCGACGAGGCAATGCAGCCGGTTTTTGCCAGACTTTCCGATCTGGAAATACTGCCTGCCAATCGAGGCCCAATAGTTTCCACCAAAATCCGACGGGAACTCGCTGCGACGCGGTGATTCGCCGCGCGGCGGAGTTGCGGCGAGAATGGGGATGGGATCCAGTAGTGACCGTGGCCGGAGGGTGATGGAATGCTTCCGCAACTGCCAGAGATAGCCACGCCAAACTGGTTGAGCGAACTGTCGTCCGAGACGATCTTGGCGAGCCGTTTCCGCTACGGGAACTGCTCCGCGACTCGCTCTATTACCCGTCGTCAGCCTTTGACGGTGATCCGATCCGGCACCTAGCAGGCAATTTTCTCAGTTTCATCTATGTGGACTATGGCGTAAGTCAGGATAGGTACACGCACGCTGTGACGAATCCTGGATTTCGCGGATACGACCTTGTCGCTACGTTGTGTAACCGAACGGAATTGGTGCCAGCCGGGTGGCAGCCAACCTTACCACTTCCAGCAGATGGCGATCCATCTCACCACTATCATCATTGGATAGCGAGGCCGTTTTGTTCTTGGTCGATATTCCAGCGTAGCGAGAATGTGCCGTCCGGCCACGGACCTTTTCGATTCAGTCTGCTGTTTCTCTGCGCCGATGGGGTCGCAGCATTCCAGGCACTCTATATTGCGAACAATGCGGCGCCAAAGGCAGTTGCCATCATCCAGCCAGGGCACAGGACCCTTGGCGGCAACTGGACGAATTACACGAATCCTGAACAGATATTCGCAAGATCAGTTGTCGGAAACCCCAATGGCGTGCCTGATATCTTGCTCTATGGTGGGTACGGCGAACGTGATTTGTACCGATCACCATGCTGGCCGTCCCATGGCGAGCCCGTCTGCTTCGTTGACAAAGTGCTTCATGAAAGTGTGAATAGGGTGTGGAGAGGATGGATCGGAGTCTGGGCGAGAAGCCCCTTGATCGGGCTAACAAAAGAGCCCCAGGCCAATAGAGACGTGGCCCCGAGTTTTCTATTCGATACGCACGGAAAATAAATGGAAACCATAGACCGCTTCCGCGGCGCCTTGCTCGGCCTCGGCTGCGGCGATGCGGTCGGCACGACGGTCGAGTTCAAACCGCGCGGCAGTTTCCCCCCGGTGATCGACATGGTCGGCGGTGGCCCGTTTCGTCTCAAGCCGGGTGAGTGGACCGACGACACCTCGATGGCGCTTTGCCTGGCGACGAGCCTGGTCGAATGCGGCCGATTCGATGCGGCGGACCAGATGCAGCGCTACTGTCGCTGGATGGAGAGCGGCTACCTGGCCAGCAACGGCAGGTGTTTCGACATTGGCCGCACCGTATCTCATGCCCTGCATACGTTCAGGAGGACCGGCGAACCATATAGCGGGTCCACCGACCCGAATTCCGCCGGCAATGGTTGTCTCATGCGACTGGCACCGGTGCCGATGTTTTTCTTTCAGGACCGCGCAGCGGCGATTGCAATGTCCGGCGAAAGTTCGCGCACAACCCACGGCGCGCAGGAGTGCATCGAAGCCAGTCGGCTGTTCGGGGCGATGCTGGCCTCGGCATTTTCCGGCTTCAGCAAGGAGGACATCCTGTTCGGCCATGGCGTTGAAGTCGTCGGGTCGGCACGTTTGCAGGGGGTTGCCGAAGGAAATTACCGCGTCGCTGCTGAAGATGAAATTCAGGGATCAGGCTATGTGGTCGAAAGCCTCGAAGCTGCCTTGTGGTGCTTCCTGAAAACCGACAGTTTTCGCGACGCAGTGCTTCGTGCCACCAATCTCGGTCGCGACGCCGATACCACGGCGGCGATCTGCGGCCAGCTTGCAGGGGCGTTCTACGGCGAATCCGGCATTCCGCACGAATGGCGCGAGCGATTGGTCATGGCTAGCGAAATACGGGCGTTGGCGGAGATGCTGTGCCGGTGAATTCCTGATTGACCGCTTTGCATTCTGCTCCGGCCAGTGGAAATGCATTCATCTTATGGCCGTTCAGGGCACGTTGCCGTCATCGCATACAAACGCAATCCCGCGCCACCTCCCCTTTTTCGCCGTTCATCGCCGTCCCGCCAACGCCGACTTTTCCTTGATGCGGGTTTGTCGCGTCGGCGATGATTAGAATGGGCGTCCTTTCATTCCGCGCACGCCAATCATGTGGTTTCGCAATCTCCAGATTTTCCGGCTCACCCCAGACTGGGCCTACAGCACCGACGCACTCACGGCCGCCCTGCAGCGCGGCATCTTCCAGGGCTGCGGTGCCAGCGATCGTCTGGCGCTGGGCTGGGTGCCGCCGCGCGCCGGACGGCGCCCCTGGTGTTCGGCGTGGGCGCCAGCAACTGATCGCGCTGGGCATCGAACAGAAGCTGCTGCCAATGTCGGTGGTGCGCCAGTACGCGGCGGCGAGCTCGACCAGATCGCGGCGGCGCAAGGCTATAAGGCGGGACGCAAGCAGACGCGCGAAGTGGTCGACCGGTCGAGGCGGAACTGCTGCCGCGCCTTCGTCAGCGCGGCCTGACCTACGTCTGGATCGATCCGGTGAATCGCTGGCTGCTGGTCGATGCCTCGTCGACCAGTCGCGCCGACGAAGTCATGGAGCAGCTCAAGCTCTCGCTCGGCGAACTGCCGTTGACCCTGGTCAAGACGCAACTCGCGCCGGCCACCGCCATGACGCAATGGCTGGCGGCGGGCCAGGCGCCGGGCAGCTTCACGATAGATCGCGACTGTGAACTGCAGGCCGCCGCCGACGAGCGCCCGGCGGTGCGTTACGTGCGCCACAATCTGGACAGCGACGAAGTGCGCAACCATATCGCCGGCGGCAAGACGGCGACGCGCCTGGCGCTGACCTGGAACGATCACGTTTCGTTTGTGCTGACCGAGCAGTTGCAGGTCAAGAAGCTGGCCTTCCTCGACATCCTCAAGGAAGATGCCGAGCGCCAGTCGGAGAACGCCGACGATCTGTTTGCCGCGAACTTCACGCTGATGTGCGGCGAGTTGGCGCAGCTTCTGGCGCACCTGCTGGACGTGCTGGGAGGCGAGGGCGAGTAGATGTTGCGCACGCTGATCGCGCTGGTTGCGCTGGTTGCGCTGGTTGCTTTAGCCGCGGGCCTGCCGGCGCTTGCGGCCGATGGCGTCAATATCGGCGAGCCTTCCGCCATGCGCAACCTGGTGCCGGCCGGTGCGCTGGAGAAGCAGGCGGCACAGCAATACGGCGAGCTCAAGCGCCAGGCAGCGTCGAAAGCAGGCGCTGGCGCCGGACGACCATCCGCAGGTGAAGCGCCTGCGCGCCATCGCGGCGCGCATGATTCCGTTTGCCGGCCGCTTCAATCCGCGCGCCGGCAAGTGGCAGTGGGAGGTGAACCTGATCGGCTCGAAGCAGATCAATGCCTTCTGCATGCCCGGCGGCAAGATCGTTTTTTACACGGGTATCCTCGACACGCTCAAGCTGACCGATGACGAAGTGGCGATGGTGATGGGCCACGAAATCGCCCATGCCTTGCGCGAGCACGCGCGCGAACGCATGGCGAAAAGCCAGATGACCCAGCTCGGCGCCACTTTGCTGGGCGAACTGGTTGGCGGCGGCCGCTACACCGGCGCCTTCCAGCTGGGCGGCAACCTGCTGTCGATGAAGTTTTTCGCGCGACGACGAATCCAGAAGCCGACGTGGCCGGCCTCGACCTCGCCGCCCGCGCCGGCTTCGATCCGCGTGCCGGCGTCAGCCTGTGGCAGAAGATGGCGGCCGCCAACAGCAAGAGCGCCGCTGGAGTTTCTTTCACCCATCCGGCGGGCGAGAATCGCATCAGGAAATCGGAAGCACCTGCCGGCGGTCATGCCGCTCTACGAGAAGGCGCGCAAGCCCAGAAGGCGCGCTGGCGGGCCGGCAGGCTGGCGCTGCGGCCTCAGCCGGCGGTCGTGGATTCTCCGGACTCCGTGGCGGATGCCAGATGAAGTTCGCGATGGGGCTGGCTGTTGCCGAGGAAGTAGAAAATGCGTTCCATCCATGGTTCGGTGTGGCGGCGCACTTCGGCGTCGTCGTCGAGGATGCGCTGGATCAGGCCGTGCTTTCGTGCGAGGTCGGTGGCCGCCTCGTTGCCGTCATCGGCGATCGCCAGCAAGGCGTCGCGCAGGGAGCGGATGCCGCGCTCGAGCTCGATCAGGTGGTCCCAGTCGCTGGCGCGCGCCGCAGCGGCCATGCGCGAAGAGAGGCGGCACATTTCTTCGTAGAGTTCGATTTGGGAAGGCATCCGGCGCATCCTAACGACCCGGCGCCGCGCCCGTTGCGGCAAGCTGCGGCAGGATCATCGGTCTTTTCGTTTGCGGCTGCCGGGAAACCGCCAGGCAGGCCGGATAGGCGCGGAATTGGCGCCGATTTGCCCCGTCGTCGGGGTCCGGCGGTTTGGCGCCGGTTCAGCCGGCTGTCGCCAAACGCCGCGTTTCAGGCTGCGCTCGTCGATCGGCAGGTGGATCAGCGCCGACAGCACGCCGAGCAGGATGCAGATGCCCCACACCGTATCGTAGGCGCCGGTGGCATCGAACAGCTTGCCGCCGAGCCAGACACCGAGGAAGCTGCCGACGGTGGCTGAAGAACACCAGCCCGGAGAGCTTTGGTCAGCGGCACGGTAGACAGCCAGAGCAGGCCCATGACCGCCGAGAACAGGTAGACGCTGGCGGGAGAGAGCGGCGCCCAGAGGAAGAGGCTGATCGCCACGCTGCGCGCGGCATAGATGCCGGCCAGCACATGGCGCTTGGGCAGGCGGTTGCCGAGGTGGCCGGCGCTGTAGCTGCCGAACACGTTGAACAGGCCGATCCAGCGCCAGCGCCGTCATGCCGACCTCCGGCCCCAGGCCCTTGTCGATCAGGTAGGTCGGAAATGCACGCCGATGAACACCACCTGGAAGCCGCAGACGAAATATCCGGCGATCAGCAGCACAAGCTCTTTTCGCGCATGGCTTCGCCCAGCGCTTCGCGCGCCGTCTGGCCGATGCCGGACGCGCCCGCGGCGACCCCTGGTCAGAGCGCCGCCGAGCGGAATGATCAGCAGGGCGGACGCGGCGAAGATCAGCAGGGTGCCGAACCAGCCCATGCCGCCGATCAGGCCCGAGGCCACCGGGATCATCAGGAACTGGCCGAAGGAACCGGCGCGGCCAGCCACGCCCATGGCCCAGCCGCGTTTGGCGTCGGGCACCAGCTTGCCCATGGCGGCGAACACCACGCTGTAGGTGCAGCCGCTTTGCGCCGCGCCTATCATCAGGCCGGCCGTGGCGGCGAGACCCGTGCCGCTGGCCGAGTAAGCCATGCCCAGCAGGCCAAGTGCATACAGGATGCTGGCGCCCACAGCACGCGGCGCGCGCCAGTAGCGGTCGGCCAGCCAGCCGGCGAAGGGCTGCGTCGCGCCCCCATCAGGTTCTGCAGCGCAGGGCCAAGAGACACTTCGCGGCTCCACTGGTGCTCCATGCTCATCGGCGTCAGGAACAGGCCGAAGGTGTGGCGGATGCCCATCGCCACGCAGACGATCAGCGCGGCGAAGGCGAGCACGGTTGCCGCTGGGGCGCTGTGGCATCGGGGCGGCGGGAGTTGTCATGGGTGGAATGCTAACATTTTAAATTCGGTGGTTTCCACCAGATGAACAAGGCCTTTGTCAAAGAATCCGAGGGCGACGAGGACGACGACGCGCCGAGTCGGCCTGCCGGCCGGCACCAAAAACTACATGACGGTGCGCGGCCATGCGCAGATTCGCGCCGAGTTCGAGCACCAGGTCAAGGTCGAGCGCCCCGCCATGGTGCAGGTGGTGTCCTGGGCCGCAGGCAGCGGCGACCGCTCGGAAAACGGCGACTACATCGGCAGAAGCGCCTGCGCGAGATCGACCGGCGCATTCGTTTTCTGAGCAAGCGGCTGGAGTCGGCCGTGATCGTCGATCCCGCCGATCAGCGCAACTGCGACCAGGTCTTTTTCGCCGCTACCGTCACGCTCTGCGATGCTGCCGGCGAGGAAGCGACCTACCAGATCGTCGGCATCGACGAGGCCAACGCGCAGGAGGGCCGCATCAGCTGGATCTCGCCGCTGGCGCGGGCCCTGATGAAGGCGCGCGAAGGCGACACGGTGCGCTTCGAAAGTCCCGGGGGCCTGCGCGAGCTTGATGTAATCGAAGTCCGCTACGAATGAATCAGGCGCGGCGAATGGCGTGATTCGCCCACAGCACCAGCCCGAACAGCACCATCGCCCCGGCCTGGTGCGTCGCGGCAAGCGCCACGGGGACCTGCAGCAGCAGCGTGGCGATGCCGAGGCTGACCTGCACCGCCAGCCAGAGCGTGAGCAGCACGGCGGCGGGCCGCGCGTCCGGCGTTTCGTTCCAGATGCGCCAGGAGAACCACGGGATCAGGCCCATCAGCAGCCACGCGATCATGCGGTGGTCGAACTGCACCGTCGCCATGTTGGTGAAGAAATTGAGCCACAGCGGCTCGACCATCAGTATCTCGGGCGGCACGAAATTGCCGTTCATCAGCGGGAAGGTGTTGTAGGCCAGGCCGGCGTGGATGCCGGCCACCAGCGCACCCGACAGCACCATGATGAACACCAGCGCCACCAGCCCGTTGCCGAGGCGCCGCGTCGTCCGCGCCGTGTCGCCGGCGCCGACTTTTGCCTGCCGTGCTTGCAGCATGCCCAGCCCGGTCCAGAACATCAGGCCGAACAGCAGGAAGGCGAGGCCGAGGTGGGCCGCCAGCCGGTATTGCGAGACGCGCGGATCGTCGACCAGGCCGCTCTTGACCATGTACCAGCCCATCGCGCCCTGCAGCCCGCCGAGGATGAAGAAGCCGAACACCTTGGCCGCCAGGGCGCCGCGCAGCTTGCCGCGCAGCAGGAACCAGACGTAGGGGACGAAGAACACCACGCCGATCAAGCGGCCGGACAGGCGGTGCGCCCATTCCCACCAGAAGATGAACTGGAAGCCGTCCAGCGTCATGTCGTGGTTGCGCTTGATGAATTCCGGCGTCTGCTGGTACTTGGCGAAGAGTTCCAGCCAGTCGGCGTGGGACAGCGGCGGCAGGGCGCCGATCAGCGGCTTCCATTCGACGATGGACAGCCCGGAATGGGTCAGGCGCGTGACGCCGCCCACCACCATGGTGACGAACACCATGGCGCAGCAGGCGAACAGCCACCAGGCCACGGCGCGTTGCGAATTATTTGAGCTCATCTGAGGTCCAGTGTCCGGATTTGCCGCCGGCCTTTTCCAGCAGGCGGATGTCTTCGATGACCATGCCGCGGTCGGCGGCCTTGCACATGTCGTAAATGGTCAGCAGGCCGACCGACACCGCGGTCAGCGCCTCCATTTCGACGCCGGTGCGGCCGAACGTTTCGGCCGTGACCTCGATCGTCACGCGATGGTTCTTGGCGTCGAGCGTGAACCCGGCCGCGACGCGGGTCAGCGCCAGCGGATGGCACAGCGGGATCAGCTCGGAAGTGCGTTTGCTTGCCTGGATCGCCGCGATGCGCGCGATGCCGAGCACGTCGCCCTTCTTCGCCGAGCCGCCCTCGATCAGGGCGAAGGTGGCCGGCGCCATGCGGATATGGCCGCGGGCGCGCGCCACGCGGGCGGTCTCGGCCTTGGCGCCGACATCGACCATGTGCGCCTGGCCGGCGCCGTCGAAATGGGTCAGCGGGCCGGCGGCGGGCGCTGCCGGGAGCTTCTTTGGTGGATTCATGAAATACCCTGTCACAACTCGTATTTGCCGAGCCGCTATCATAGCGATATGAAGTTGAATCCGCTCAGCCGCGCGCTGATCTTCGCGCTCGGCGTCGTGCTTGCATCCCCCCTGTCGGTGGCCCAGGGGCTGCCCGATCTCGGCGAGTCCGCGCAGGCCGATCTGTCGCCGGCGATGGAACGGCGCATCGGCGAATCGATCATGCTCGAAATCCGCCGCAATCCCGCCTATCTCGACGATCCCGAAGTCGCCAGCTTCCTCAACCGGCTCGGCAACCGGCTTTCTTCGCGCAGTTCCGAATCGCGGCAGGAGTTCGAGTTTTTCGCGCTGCGCGACCCGACCCTCAATGCCTTCGCCATGCCCGGCGGCTACATCGGCGTGCATACGGGGCTGATTCTCGCCGCCAAGACGGAATCGGAACTCGCCGCGGTGCTGGCCCACGAAATTTCCCACGTGACCCAGCGCCATCTGGCGCGCCTCCTCAACAAATCGGGGGAAGGCCAGGTAGCCAACCTGCTGGCGCTCGCCGTGGCGATCCTCGCGGCGCGCAGCAGCCCCGACCTGGCCGTGGGGGCGATGATGGCCGGGCAGGGCCTGGCGGTGCAGAACCAGTTGAATTACTCGCGCGATTTCGAGCGCGAGGCCGATCGCGTCGGCCTCGAACTGCTGGAGCGGTCCGATTTCGACATTCGCGGCATGCTGGCCTTTTTCGAGCGCATGCAGAAATTCGGCCGCCTCTACGACAACAATGCGCCCGGCTACCTGAGCACCCATCCCCTGACCACGGAACGGCTGGCCGACATGGGCAACCGGATCCAGAGCCGGCCCTACAAACAGGTGCCCGATTCCCTCGAGTTCCACCTGGTGCGGGCCAAGCTGCGGGCGCAGACCGGCGCCCCGCGCGATGCCGTGGCGGAGTTCGAATCCCGGCTTGCCGAGCGCAGCCCGGCCGCGGCCGAAGCGGCCGTGCGCTATGGGCTGGCGCAGGCCTACCTGCGCGACGGAAGGCCGGTCGCGGCGCAAAGGGAAGTCGATGAGTTGCGTCGGCTCAAGGTCGTATCGCCCATGGTCGAGACGCTGGACGCCCAGGTGCGCCTGAAGCAGGGCGATGCCGCGGCGGCGGCGGCGATCCTGCGCGCCGCGCAGCCGCGCTTTCCGCAGGAGCGTGCCGTCGCCTACGGCCTGATGGAATCCCTGCTGGAAGCCCGCTTGCCGAATGACGCGCTGAAGTTCGCCGAAGACGACCTGCTGAGCTATCCGTCGGACGCAAAAATGCATTCCCTGCAGGCGAAGACCTATGCGATGCTGGGCAGGCGCCTGCAGCAGCATCGCGCCCAGGCCGAGGCCTATGCCCTGCTCGGGCAACTGGCGGCAGCGGCGGAGCAGCTCGAACTGGCGCAAAAGTCCGGCGACGGCAATTTTTACGAATATTCGCAAGTGGATTCCCGGTTGCGCGAAATCAGGAAACAACTGGCCGACGAGGCCCAGCAACGCAAATCGAAATAGGTGCCGCACATGAATCTCTCCAGAACCCCCGGCCCGCCGGATGCCCGCGCCGATGTTTCCGGATTCGCCACGCCGCTGGTGCGCCACGCGACCGAGCCCTACTACCACGCCATCGGCGACGAAACCGGGGTGTTCGCGGCGGCGGCGCAAAGCGGTTTGCCGGTGATGCTGAAGGGTCCCACCGGCTGCGGCAAGACGCGCTTCGTCCAGCACATGGCCTGGCGTTTGCAGCGGCCGCTGGTCACGGTGGCCTGCCACGACGACCTGACCACCGCCGACCTGGTCGGGCGCTACCTGATCATCGGCGACGAGACCGTCTGGATGGACGGGCCGCTGACGGCCGCCGTGCGCGCCGGCGCGATCTGCTACCTCGACGAGATCGTCGAGGCGCGCAAGGACACCACCGTGGTGATCCACCCGCTGACCGATGCGCGCCGCGCGCTGCCGGTGGAAAAGCGCGGCGAATACCTCGAAGCGCCGCCGGATTTCATGCTGGTGATTTCCTACAACCCCGGCTACCAGAGCGTGTTGAAGGAAATGAAACCGAGCACGCGGCAGCGCTTCGTCGCGCTCGATTTCGACTACCCGGAGGCGACCGTCGAGGCGAACATCGTGGCCCATGAGGGCGGGGTCGATGCGGCGACGGCGCAGCAGCTGGTCAAGCTCGGCGGCCTCACGCGCAAACTGAAAGGCGCCGGGCTCGACGAAGGCGCCGGCACGCGGCTGCTGGTGCATGCCGCGCAACTCATCGCCAAAGGCATGGCGCCGGCGGTCGCCTGCACCGCCGCCATCGCGCGCCCGCTGGCCGATGAACCCGACACGCGCGACGCGCTCGATGACCTGATCCGCGCCGTGTTTTAGGGCCCGCCGATGAGCCAGCGCAAGCTCTTCGCCCATGAACTGGAGGCGCGGCTCGACGATCTGCTGCTGCTGTCCCTGCGCCAGCGGTCGGCGAAGGCGCCCGCCGCGCAGCTCGAAGCCCTGCCGCGCGAACTGCAGGAACGCGTGCTGCACTGGGCCGCCGTTGCGGCGCAAACCTCGGACGACCTGGGCTGGCTGATCGCCTCGCTGGCGGCCGCGCAGGCGGCCGACCTCGGCGACGAATTCGACGACTGGGTGCGTGCCGGACTCGACGCCTATGATCGCAGCGGCCTGGCGGCCACGCGCAAGGCCCTCAACGACTACGCCGAGGCATGCCGCAGTCGCGCCAAACATTCCGCGCATGGCATCGCCTTCGCCGCGATCGAGGGGCGCCTGTCGCACTTTCTCCATGCCCTCGACGGCCGGCCGCTGAAGCTCGCCACCGGGCCGCAGGCCTGGACCGACAGCGAAACCCTGTGGCTGCCCGAACGGCTCGACGCGATGCCGGATGCCGCCGGCAACCGCGGCCTGTACAAGGCCATGGCGGCATTGTTGTGGGCGCAGACGCGTTTCGGCAGCTTCAACGTCGATCCCGAGCCCGAGCTGGACCTGTGGCCCGACCGCGAAGCGGCGTTGCGCTGGTTCGCCGTCTTCGAGGCGATGCGCCTCGAAGCCCGCCTGGCCGCGGAACTCCCCGGGCTCGCCCGCGACATCGCCGATCTGCGCGGCCCCTGGCCGGCGGCCCTTGCCGCCGATGCCGCGAAACTGGCGCGGCCGGGGGCGACCGCGGCCGACAGCCTTGCCGCCCTGGCCGGGTTGCGAGAAGTCGGCGCCGGCGAGACGCCGGTTTTCCCGCACGTCGGCGCCATCGATCCCGTCGCCGCCCGCCGCGTGCGCGCCGCCCGGATCGTCCGCGACATGGCGGTGCTGCGCCGTGCGCTCAATGTCATGGCCGCCACCGCAAGCAAGGCCGGCGCCGCGGACAATCCCGACCACCCGCCGCTGGCGGCGGAAGGCGGGATGCAGGTGCCCGACCCGCAGGCCGACCTGTTGGCCCTGCCCCCCGCGGCGCGCGAGGCGGCCAAATCGCTGATGCAGGATTTCGGCGAGATCCCCCCCGAGGCGTTGCACGCCGCGGGGCCGGGCGCCTGGCAGCCGGTCGACGGCGCCGACGAGCCGGTGACCGCCGGCGTCACCACGCAGCCCGATGCCTTCTACGACGAGTGGGACTACCGGCGCGGGTCATGGCGGCACGGCTGGTGCCACCTCTATGAAATGGAAGGTCCGGCCGGCGACCGGGAATGGGTCGATGAAGTGCGCACGCGCCACGCCCACCTGATCCGCAGCATCCGCCGCCGCTTCGAGGCCCTGCGCGGCGAGGACAAGCCGCAGAAGCGCCAGTTCGACGGCGAGGAGATCGACCTCGACGCGCAGGTCGAGGCGCGCGCCGACCGCAAGAGCGGCGGCGAACCCTCGCCGCGCCTGTTCGTCCACCGCCGCCGCGTCGAGCGTTCGCTGGCCGTGATGTTCATGGTGGACATGAGCGGATCGACCAAGGGCTGGGTCAACGATGCCGAGCGCGAATCGCTGGTGCTGCTGTGCGAAGCCATCGAGGCGCTCGGCGACCGCTACGCCATCTACGGCTTTTCCGGCTGGACGCGCACGCACTGCGACATCTACCGCATCAAGCGCTTCGACGACCGCTACGACGCCGAAACGCGCCGGCGCATCGCCGGCATCGAGGCCAGGGACTACACGCGCATGGGCGTTGCGGTGCGCCACCTGGCCGGACTGCTGATGCGGCAGAACACGCGCCACAAGCTGCTGGTGACGCTCTCCGACGGCCGCCCCGACGACTACGGCGACGAATACCGCGGCCGCTACGGCATCGAGGACACCCGCCGGGCGCTCCTCGAAGCGCGCGAAAAGGGCATCCGCAGCTACTGCGTCACCATCGACCGCCACGGCGCCGATTACCTGCCGCAGCTGTATGGTCCCGCACATTACTCGGTGATCGACGACGCGAAAAAGCTGCCGCGGAAAATCGCGGAGATATACCGCAAGTTGACGGCGTGAGACGGCCTGATGCATGCTCTTGCGTGCGGCGCAGGAATCCGGCCTGCCGTTGCCGGGCGGCGCCTGATCCGCCGTTGCGTCAGCGCCGACTTCTGCCGGGACGACCCCATAAAGTCATGACGATGCCGACTCCTTGTCTTTCCAGCCGTCCCCCGGGTTGTTGCGGGGATCGGGAGCAGGGTGCCCGATGAGTTCGCGCAGCGCTACCCCCAGGCTGGTGCGCATTCACCATCGTCTGCGCAGCTTTTCCTTCGCCATGATGTTCGTGGCGACCGGCCTGCATATCCACGACAAGGACTACGGCCCTCTGGCCTGGACGCTTCTGGCGCTGCTTTTTCTCGCCTACCCGCAGGTCCAGCATTGGTGGGTGCGACGCGCCGCGAATCCGGTCAGGCTTGCGCTGAAGCAGCTGCTGGTTGATTCGTTTCTGTTGGGCATGTATGCCGCGGCGATGCAGTTTTCGATCTGGCTGAGCTTCGTGGTCATCATCGCCACCTTGTCGAACTCGGCAGTCAACAACGGCTTGCGGGGCATCCTCCAGTCGGTTCTGGGCCTGATGGCCGGCGCGGCCATCGGCATTGGCCTCTTTGGCTTCAGCCCGTCGCTGCATACCGGGTTGGCCGCGACCATTTACTGCATGATCGGGATCGTCCTCTACGTTCTTGTCACCGGCAAGCTGGTATTCGCCGGAAATATCGAGCTGCGCAATACCAGGAAGCGCTTGCGCGCCGTGCTGGACGGCGTCGAGAGCGGCGTCATCACCATTTCCGAGAAAGGCATCGTCGAATCGTTCAATCTCTCGGCCGAGCGGATGTTCGGCTACGCAGCTGCAGAAGTGCTGGGCAGGAACATCAAGATGTTGATGCCGGAGCCTTTCCGCAGCGAGCACGACGGCTATCTCGAAAACTACCTGCGCAGCGGCGTGCGCAAGGTCATCGGCAAGAAGCGGGAGGTTCGGGGGCGGCACAAGGACGGGAGGGTGTTTCACATGGCGCTGGACGTCAGTGAAGCCTTGCTTAATGACCGACGGTCTTTCATCGGCAGCGTGCGCGATATCAGCGCGCGCAAGGCGGAGGAAGCCGAACTGCGCATTGCGGCGACCGCTTTCGAGTCGCTCGAAGGCATCATCGTCACCGATGCCGACGGCACGATCCTGCGCGTCAACCGCGCCTTCACCGAAAACACCGGGTATTCGGCCGAAGAGTGCATCGGCCGCAATCCGCGCATGCTGAAGTCGAACCGCCATGACGCCGCGTTCTATCAGGCGATGTGGCAGACCCTGCTGGCGACCGGCAGATGGGAGGGAGAGATCTGGGATCGGCGCAAGAACGGCGAGGTCTATCCCAAGTGGCTCATTATTTCGGCGGTGAAGGATGCCGAAGGAACGGTGACCCACTATGTCGGCGCACATCAGGACATCACCGAACGCAAGCAGGCGGAACAGAGGATCGCCGACCTGGCCTACTACGATCAGCTGACCGGCTTGCCCAACCGTACGCTGCTGCAGGATCGGTTGAAGCAGGTCATTGCCGCCAGTGCCCGCAGCGACAGCCACGGTGCGCTGCTCTTCATCGATCTCGACAATTTCAAGACCCTCAACGACACCCTCGGGCACGATCGGGGCGACCTTCTGCTGAAACTGGTCGCGCAGCGCCTGACCCAATGCGTGCGTGCCGGAGACACCGTGGCGCGCCTCGGCGGCGACGAGTTCGTGGCGGTGCTGGCCGATATGGGTACGAGTGGCCAGGATGCCGCCAATCGCACCGAGGCCGTCGGCGAGAAAATCCTTGCTGCGCTCGGCCAGAGCTATCCCCTCGACACAGTCGCCTATCACAACACGGCGAGCATCGGCGCCACGGTGTTCAAGGGCAACCCGACGTCCATCGAAGACGTGCTGAAGCAGGCCGACCTGGCCATGTACAAGGCCAAGGATGCCGGGCGCAACGCCCTGCGCTTCTTCGATCCGGACATGGAAACGGCCGTGATGGAACGGGCCGTGCTGGAACGTGACCTGCGCCTCGCGGTGCGTGAGCGGGAATTCCTGCTCCACTACCAGGCCCAGGTGTTTGGCGCCGGGCACGTCACGGGTGCCGAAGTTCTGGCGCGCTGGCAACATCCGCGCCGCGGCCTGGTGCTGCCGTGCGAGTTCATTGCACTGGCAGAGGAAACCGGCTTGATCCTGCCGCTGGGCCACTGGGTCATGGAAAGCGCCTGCCGCCAGCTGGCCATGTGGGCCACCCGGCCGGAGACGGCCCATCTCACGATCGCGGTGAATGTCAGCGCCCAGCAGTTTCGCGATCCGGGATTCGTCGCCTCGGTTCTGGACATACTGGGGCAGACGGGCGCCGACCCGAACCGGCTCAAGCTTGAATTGACCGAAAGCATCCTGGTGGCGAACGTGGAGGACATCATCGGGAAAATGGTCGCGCTCAAGGGCAGGGGCGTGGGCTTCTCGCTGGATGACTTCGGCACGGGATATTCGTCGCTGTCCTACCTGAAGCGCCTGCCGCTGGACCAGTTGAAGATCGACCAGTCCTTCGTGCGCGACATCCTGGTCGATCCCAACGATGCGGCGATAGCGAGAACCATCGTTGCCCTGGCCGACAGCCTCGGCCTCGACGTGATCGCCGAAGGCGTGGAGACCGCAGCGCAGCGCGACTTCCTCGCCGCTGGCGGTTGCAGCGCCTACCAGGGCAATTTTTTCAGTCAGCCGGTCCCTGTCGCGGGTTTCGAAGAGATCGTGGCTCGCATCCGTCCGCGTTCGTCCGGTTCATGATCCGGCCCATCATGCGGGTCGCCAATGGCCACGCCAGTTCAGCGACTGGAACAAGGTCGAGGCTTTCGGCCGGGTGAGGGGGATGCAGCGCAAGCATGCCGCTCACGTCCGACGGGGGCAGTCGGTGCCGTAAAATGGCTGCCTGAGGATGCTCGCGCGCAAGGCGTGCAGCGTTCGACACCGACAGGCGGATCAATGGCGGACCGGCAGGGAGGGTGGGGCAGGCTTCAAGCGCTGGTGCGCGCGGAACTGCGGGACCTGGCGACGATCAATCGCAGCGACCGACGCTGGCAAATGCCCTTTTGCGCGGCGCTCGCCTCCGGCCTGCCGCTGCTGGTCGGCGCCTGGTTCGATCGCCTGGATTACGGGCTGGTCTCATCGCTGGGCGGGCTGGTGTTCATTTACGGCCCCAACACGCCCCTGTCGCATCGCATGGTAACGCTGATGGCCTGCGCCTTCGGCATGAGCGCCTGTTACACGCTGGGCGTGATGGGCCATTTCTTCCCGCTGCTGCTGGTGCCGGTGCTGGGCTTCATCGCGATCGTGGTCTCGATGGTCTGCCGCTTCTATGCGCTGGGGCCGCCGGGAATCCTGTTTTTCATCATGGCGGCGGCGATCGGCGCCTATTCGCCGGTCGATCTGCTGCAGGTGCCCCTGTATGTCGGCCTGTTCACCATGGGCTGCCTGCAGGCCTGCCTGATCGCGTTTTTCTACGGACTCTACATAGTGCGCCTGCAGGCGCCGGCGCCGGTGGCGCCCCTGCCGCCGGCGACCTTCGACCATGTCGTGCTCGACTCGGTCGTGATCGGGCTCTTCGTCGGGATTTCGCTGGCCGCGGCACACGCCCTGCAGCTCGAGCGCGCCTACTGGGTGCCGGTGAGTTGCGTGGCCGTGATCCAGGCGTCTTCCCTGCGCGCGGTGTGGAACAAGCAGCTGCATCGCATCCTCGGCACCGGCGTCGGCTTGCTGCTGACCTGGGGCTTGCTGGCGCTGCCGCTGGACAAGTGGAGCGTTTCGCTGCTGATGATAGGGCTGAGTTTCCTGATTGAAACCCTGGTGGTCCGGCATTACGCCCTGGCCATTGTCTTCGTCACGCCGCTGACCATCTTTCTCGCCGAGGCGAGCCGCCTCGGCCAGGGGGCGCCGGAGGCGATGCTGCAGGCGCGCCTGTTCGATATCGTGCTGGGATCGCTGGTGGGGCTGTGCGGCGGCGCCTGCCTGCACAACCCGCGCTTTCGCGAGCTGGTGGGCCGGCAACTGCGGCGGCTGGTGCCGGCGCGGCTGCTGCCGTGAGCGGGATGGCGCAGTAATCGCGGCGAAGATGTCCGCCCCGATATTTTGTCGGCGCGAATCGCCGTCCCGCCGGCGCCGACTTTCGTCCGCCGCAACAACCAAACCTAGGCCGTCCCCTTGTCCTTGTCCCGAGTGCCCCGGGCCGGCGCGGCGTCGACTTCGATGCCCCAGTCGCCATGTTCCAGCCAGTCGTCTCCCAGCAGTTCCACCGGGTGCTGGGTGCGGTCCGAGCCGTTGCCGCATTCGAGCGCATCGACCGGGCAGTACTTGTCGCAGCCCCAGCAGATTCGCTCGGGATGCTTCGGGTGCAAGGGAAATTTCTTCGCCATGGAGCTATCGGAACAGGAATCCGGGTTCGCGTCAAATTCGGCTAGGGCATCGGCTAAGGCATCCAGAACTTCGACTGCTCGGTGACGGCGACCGCGGCATCGGCCACATCCTCGACGCTGAAGCTGATCGGGGTGGCGCCGGATTTCGCCGCTCCGGGGTCGGCCCGGACGCCGGCGGCGAGGCTGCCGATCCCGCCGCCGGCCACCGTGATCGGGGTGTCGTCGTGCAGGCGGATGCCGTCGATGCCGGCGACGCGGATGCGGAAGGTCCGGGTCTTGTCGCCGGTGTTCATGATCTGCAGGCGGTAGATGTTCTCGATCGAGCCGTCGTCGGCGTCGCGCGACAGCGCGCCGCGATCCTTGAGCACATTGACCTTGAGCGGGATGCGCGTCGACAGCGACCAGGCGGTGGCGGCCGATAGCGCGAGCAGGATCGCGGCGTAGACGATCACGCGCGGGCGGAAGGCCCGGCGCACGATGTCCATCGGCGTCAGGCGCCGGCTGACGGCGTTTTCCGTGGAGTAGCGGATCAGGCCGCGCGGATAGTCCATCTTGTCCATCACCTGGTCGCAGGCGTCGATGCAGGCGGCGCAGCCGATGCACTCGTTCTGCAGGCCGTTGCGGATGTCGATGCCGGTCGGGCAGACCTGGACGCAGATGCTGCAGTCGATGCAATCGCCGAGCTTCTCCTGGCGCGGGTCGACGCCCCTGGCGCGCGCCCCGCGCGGGTCGCCGCGTTTGTCGTCGTAGGCGATGATCAGCGTGTCGGGATCGAGCATGACGAACTGGAAGCGCGCATAGGGGCAGATCTGGCGGCACATCTGTTCGCGCAGGAAGCCGGCGTTGCCGTAGGTGGCGAAGCCGTAGAACAGCACCCAGAAGGCCGACCATGCGCCCGGCGACAGCGTCAGCAGGTCATGGGCCAGCTCGCGGATCGGCGTGAAATAGCCGACAAAGGTGAAGCCGGTCCATAGCGAAAACACGATCCAGGTGGCGTGCTTGGCGCTCTTGATGGCCAACTTGCGCGGCGACCACGGCGCGGCATCGAGCTTGATGCGCTGCGGCCGCTCGCCCTCGATGACTTTCTCGAACCAGAGGAAGATTTCCGTGTAGACGGTCTGCGGGCAGGCATAGCCGCACCACAGGCGGCCGGCGACGGCGGTGAACAGGAACAGGGCCAGCGCGCCGATGATCATCAGCAGCACGAGGTAGATCGTGTCCTGCGGCCACAGCACCAGGTCGAAGAAGTAGAACTTGCGCGCGTCGATGTCGAACAGGATGGCCTGCCGGTCGCGCCACGGCAGCCAGCACAGGCCGTAGAAAACGATCTGCGTCAGCCAGACGAAAATCCAGCGCCAGCGGGCGTAGATGCCGCTGATCGAGCGCGGGTACACCTTGGCTTCCGGATCGGCCCAGGGCTTGATCTCGATGACCTTTCTGGCTGCCGCCGGCCCGGACATGGCGTCCTTCAAGCGGTATCCAGGGCGCGCACGGCCTGCGCCGCCTCGAAGACTTCGCGCTCCTCGAAGCGCACATGCGCGCCGAGCAGGTCGGCGAAGCGCAACAGGCTGTCGGCATCCGGGGTCGCCAGCACCTCGGCGAGGCGGCGCAGTTCGGCGTGGTCGGCCAGGGTGCGCGCCACCAGCGCATGCTGGCCGGCCTGCGCCAGAAGCAACAGGATGCCTTGCTCCTCGATGCAGAAGTGCGGATCGAGTTCGACGGGAAAAACCTGCGCCACGCGTTGCGCGAGCGCCGCTATCTCGCGCGCATCCCCCGACGCGGCGGCACGCCCCGCATCGCGCGCCAGCTTCAGCGCGCCGTGGTGCTCGCGCGAGAGTTGCAGCAGGTCGGGATGGCGCTTCATCGGCGTGGCTGCATTCCGTGGCTACCAGTATTTCTCGAAGGCCATCTGTCCCGGCACGCCGCGGCGATTGGTGGCGAAGCCGCGCGCCGAAAGCGACTGGCGCAGCTCGCGGGTCATTTCGGGATTGCCGCAGACCAGCACGCGCGAGGTGGCGACGTCGAGCGGGGTCGCTGCCGCGGCTTCGAGGCGGCCGTCGGCGAGCAGCAGCGGGATGCGTTCGGCCAGCGCGGTCGCGCCCGGCTCGCGGGTGACGATCGGCAGATAGGTGAGCGTGGCTTTGGCCTCGGCGAACAATTCGCCTTGCGGCATGCCGGCGATTTCGTCGCGCCAGGCCAGCTCCGACGAGTGGCGCACACTGTGCGCGACGATCAGGCGCTGGTAGTTCTGCCAGACGGCGGGATCCTTCAGGATAGCGAGGAAGGGCCCGAGCCCGGTGCCGCTGGCGAGCATCCAGAGCTCGCGGCCACGGGCCAGCTGGTCGACGGTGAGGAAGCCGTAGCTGGCCTTGTCGACACGGATCGCATCGCCCTCGCGCAATTGCCGCAGCGGTTCCGAAAAGGCGCCGCCCGGCACCAGCACCGCGATGAATTCGAGAAAGTCGTCATGGGCCGCCGAGGCCAGCGAGAAGGGCCGCCAGACCCAGTCACCCAAACTCGCCCCGGTGGCGCCGAGCCCGAGCCGCGTGTAGTGCCCCGGCGTGAAGCGGAAGCCGCGATAGCGCGTGGTGCGGAAACTCACCAGCGTCGGCGTCCACCAGCGTACCGAGAGCACGCGCTCGGTGGTCCATTTCTCCTGCGGGCCGGCGTCGCTGCGCTTGCCGAAAATTTCGAGGCCGGATTCTTCGATGGCGCCCATCATGCAGCTCCCTGGTCGTCGCGTTTGCCGCGCACCACGCTGGCAATCATCGTGGCAATGAACAGAAGCAGGGCGATGGCATTCAGCAGCCCGCCCTCGCTGCGCAGCGGAAAGGCATCGCCGAGGCCGCCGAAAATGCGCAGCGCCAGCGAGGCGTGCAGCACCAGCAGCGGCAGGTAGAAGAACGGGTGATACGGAATCTTTACCCGCACCACGGCCGGGAAGATGATCGGCGCGTGGCCGAAGATCATCGAGAAGACGAAGCCGAGGCCGACCGCATGCAGCGTCGCATCGCGCCACGGGTGGCCGGGCAGGAAGCCGCCACTGATGCCAAGCAGGCCGGCCAGCACCAGCCAGGCGTAGCCCGAGAGCAGGCACAGGGCGATGAAGCGGACCAGCCCCTGTTGTTGCGCATTGCGCCGCGCGATGTCGTAGCGCAGCAGCCAGACGGCCAGCGCCAGCAGGCCCGCGGAGAACAGCGCGAGGCCGGCGTCTTCGTGCCAAGGCTGAGCGCGGCGCCGGCGAGGATGCCGCCGACGATGGCGAAGAACAGCCGTTGCGCCACCGCCGGCGTGGGCAGGAAGCGCGTCAGTTCGAGCCGTTCGCCGGCGATGGTCAGCACCAGGAAGGCCAGCCACCAGGGCACGGCGGCGGTCAGTGCGCCGCCCGCGAACCAGGCCGCGTTGCCGACCAGCCAGCACAAGGCGCCGATGGCGAGGACGACGGTGAAGGGCGCCACCAGCCGGTACAGCACCTGGATGCTGGCGGCGACCAGTATCGCGGCCGCGACGACCGTCAGCATTTGCGTCACGACCAGCGGCGCCCCGGCGAGCAGGGCGATGCCGCCGCTGCCGGCAGCGGCCGGCGCCACGTAGGCCCAGCCGCGGCCGAGCGCGACGGCGCGTTCGAGGCTGATGACGGTGCCGAGGAAGGCCGAAATCATCAGCGCCCCGTGCCAGCCGGCGGCGTTGGCCGCCACCGCGGGCATGTTCCAGTCCAGCCGCGCCAGGCCGGCCAGCACGCCGCCGACGAGGGACAGCATGCCCAGCACCAGCAGCGGCACGCGGGCGGCGGGGCGCAGGTCAGCCATGGCGGCAGCTATTCAGTGCGAGCAGCCGCAGCCGCCGACGGGCGCGGCTGTCTTGTCGGCGGCCGGCTTGCCGATCCGCACCTGCCAGACATCGGGGCCGGACTCCAGGTAATCCCAGGTGAACTCGCCTTTCGATTCGGCCTGGAACTGGTAGAAGAGCGGCTTCGGATCGTGGTCGTTGACCAGCAGCAGCGCTTCGCCGGCCGACAGCGCGTCGAAGCTGCCGAAGATCAGCGGGTGGCGCTCGCGCGGAACGATGCTGCGGACATCGACGGTGGTCTTGAAGTTTTGTGTGCTGTTCATGTCTTGCTCCTGGTGGATGCTGCGGGATTGAGGGTGCAACAAGGTTTGTCGGATCTAGGGTTCCCAGCCGAAATGCTGCTTGGTGGCTTCGTCCATCATCGAGGGGTTCCAGGGCGGTTCCCACACCAGGCGGATGTCGGGGACCATCGTGGCCGGCAGGGCTTTGGCCAGCGCGGCATGGACATCGCCGACGATCATGTCGCCCATCGGGCAGGCCGGCGAGGTCATGGTCATTTCGATCACCAGGCGGCCGGGGGCGAGCTCGATGCGATAGACCAGGCCGAGGGAAACGATGTCCCGGCCGACTTCGGGGTCGATGACCTGGCGCAGGATGTCGCGCACCTGCTGCTCGTCGAGGGCGGGTCGGTCGGCGGGGGTGGCTTCTTCTTTCGTCATGGTTTTTAAAGCAGTAAAATTAATACAGCTTTATCGTACCACCGCCTTTTTGTTAAAGCAATATCTTTTTTACTGCTTTTAGGCGTAAACTGCCGGACATGAAACTGACCACCTTTTCCGATTACACCCTGCGCGTGCTGATGTTCCTCGCGCTCAACCGCGAGCGGCTGGCCACGATCCCCGAGATCGCCGCCGCCTACGACATTTCTGAAAACCACCTGATGAAGGTGGTGCACCAGCTGGCGCGCTCCGGAGTGATCGAATCGGTGCGCGGCAAGGGCGGCGGCATTCGCCTTGCGCGCGAGCCCGAGGCGATCCGGCTGGGACAGATCGTGCGTGCCAGTGAAGGCAGCGCGCCGATCGTCGAATGCCTGTCCGACGACGCTGCGACCTGCCGCATCGCACCGGCGTGCCGGCTGACGAACATCCTGGTGCGCGCCTTCGACGCGCTGTATGCGGCGCTGGACGACTACACCCTGGCCGATCTGGTGAAGACGCCGCGAGCGCTGGAAGCTATTCTGTTGCATCGTTAGCGCCATTCCGATCGAACAGCAAAGGACTTGTCATGGCCGGCTCCTGGGGTTGCCCGCACGAAACCGACGACCGCTGCGGCAAGGTCAACGGCCTGCCTTGCGATCCGGGCATGAAAGGCTGCGTTCTGCATGGCCGCTTCGTGTTCGCCAACGACGACAAGAATGAGCGCCTCAGGCAGAAGAAGGCCCGCGAGGAGGCAGCGGGGATGACTTCGCAGCCGCCATCTGAAGCAGAATCTCCCTGAGGTCGACCATGCGTATCGCATCGACCGCGACTTCCCAGGCGCCTTCCTGGCACAGGCCGGCGATCTGCGCCTGTTCGTAGCCGTCCAGCGCGGCCTGCACGCAGGCGCTGCGCACGGCCTGGGCAATTTCGATGGGGTGGGTCACGGCATGCGCTCCTTGGCGGTCAGTCCTGCTGCAATTCCTGCAACTGCGGCAGCAGGAAATTGCCTTCGAGGTTGAGCAGTTCGTCGCGATGCAGTTGCGCCATCTTCGCCACCATGCGCTCGCCCTTGGCGGTGAGATGCACTTCCACCTCGCGGCGGTCGGTCTTGCCCTGCTCGCGCGACACCCAGCCCAGCTTTTCGCAGCGCGAGATCAGCGCCACCACGCCATGGTGCTGGGCCTGCAGCCGTTCGGCCAGTTCCCCCACCGTGGCCCAGTCGCGCGCGGGGAAACCCTTGATGTGCAGCAGCAGCAGGTATTGCAGCGGCGTGATGCCGCGCTGCCGCGTCACCTGTTCGCTGAAGCGCAGGAAGCGGCGCAACTGGTAGCGGAATTGGGAAAGGGCTTCGAATTCGCGCTTGCTCAAGGGTGGTCTCGCCATATCAGAAACATCCGAATTGCCTTTTTGCAATACTCCAAAGGGGGTATCGCCGGCCACCGCTGAAGGCGGCGCACCTAAAGTATCATACCGTGCGTATATCACGGCATGATGTATTGATGGATTGATATCCTGTTCCCCAACCTTCTGGAGGCCCGATGGAAGTGACAACGAGAATGCCCGCCTGCGACGACCAGGGCTACCTGCTCGATCCGGCCGACTGGAGCGAAGACCTGGCGCGGGAACTGGCACGCCAGGAAGCCATCGAACTGACCGAACCGCACTGGCTGGCGATCCGCTACATGCGCGAGTTCTTCGCCGAGCACCAGGTGATCCCCGACGTGCGCTTCGTCATGCGCCACCTGGGCGAACGCTGCGGCGGTTCGCGCAACCTGGTGTTCGAGCTGTTCCCCTTCGGTTACGTCAAGCAGGCCTGCCGCATCGCCGGCATGAGGAAGCCGAGGAGCTGGAGCACCGGCTGAAGCCCGCCCCGGCCGCGGCCGGCCTCAGGCGCCGGCGATCGGGTGGGTCGCGAGCAGAACCACCACCAGCGCGAACAGGATCAGCGACAACAGCTTCCAGAACACCAGCGGGTTGCGCTCGATGAGCGGCGGCGGGCGGTCGCTCAGGAAGCTGCGATTCGGGTGACGCAGGTCGTGGAGAAACTCGGAAATCGCTTCATAGCGCCACTCGGGATTGGGGTGCACCGCCTTTTTGATCGCACCATCGACCCACACCGGCACATCTCCACGGGTTTGCAGCAGCGAGGCGTACTTGAGCCGCTTCTGCTCGGCGGCGCTCTTGCACTTGGCGACTTCGGCGCCATAGGGCAGCCGGCCGCAGAGTAGCTGGTAGGCGATGACGCCGAGCGAAAACTGGTCGGAGCGCGTTGTGCCTTCCTCCCACAGGAAGTATTCCGGCGCGGTGTATTGCGGCGTGCCGAGCATGGTGCCGCGCTCGGCTGGTGCTATCGCCTCGACTACGCCGGCGACGCTTGCCGAACCGAAGTCGATCAGCTTCACGGTGCCGGCGGCGTCGATCAGGATATTGTCCGGCCGCAAATCCTGATGCAGCATTTCAAGGCGGTGAAAGGCCTGCAGACCCCTGGCGATCTGATCGATCAGGTTGCGCACGGTTTCGAGGCCCGGCTGCGGATGGTCGCGCATCCATTGCGTGAGCGTGCAACCTTCGATGTACTCGGTGGTCACGTAGAGAAACTGCTTCTTGCGATTCAGGCCGCCGGGCTTGAGCACATGGGGATGGCTGATGCGCCGCGCGATCCACTCCTCCATCAGGAAGGCTTCGAGATGGCCCGCGTCCTGGCCCAGGTCGACCGACGGAATCTTGATGACGAGCTTCTCGTCCGTGGCGATGTCGCTGGCCAGATAGACATGGCTGCGGCTGCTGGCGTGAAGTTCGCGCTCGATGCGATAGCCGTCGAACGCGGCCCCGGCTTCGAGCAGCGGCGGCAGCGGCAGGTTGGCCAGTTGCTGCTGCAGCTCGCCGATCTCGCCCGAAGGCAGGCCGTCGATGCGCACCAGCTGCACGGTCAGATTGTCGCTGCTGCCCCGCTCGAAGGCCGCCGCCGCGATGGCCGCGGCGGCGGCATCGAGGTTGTCGCCATGCTCCGCCAGTGTTTCCAGAACGACTTTCGGCTCGACGTATTCATGCACGCCGTCGGTGGCGATGGCGAACACGTCGCCCGCCTCCAGCGCCACGGTGCGATAGTCGATGTCGAGCTGCGGATGGATGCCGAAGGCGCGGCTCAGATAGCTCTTGTCCTCGCTGACGACGACGCGATGTTCCTGCGTCAGTGGTTCGGCATTGCCGCCGCGCAGCAGCGTGATGCGACCGTCGCCGATATGGAACAGGTGCGCCGTGGTCGACTTGAAGACGATGCCGCTGAAGGTGCAGACGTGGCCGCGATCCTTGTCGAAGCGGCCCTGGCCTTGCTGCGTCTGCGAATACAGCCAGGCGTTGGTCGCGGCCAGCGTCTTGAGCGCGGAGGTCTTGACCGACCAGGCTTCCGAGGTGCAGTAGTAATCATCGAGAAAGCTGTGCACCGCGAACTGCGCCGCGAGGTGGCCAACCTCGCTGCTGCTGATGCCATCGGCCAGCGCCACGGCGACGCCCTTGCTGCCGCGCAAGGGCTCGTCGGGCAAGAGTGCGCCGTGGAAATCCTGGTTGGCTTCCTTGCGCCCCTTGTCCGAGTGCTGGCCGATCGTCAGGGCCAGCTTCAGGCTGGGGGCTCATGTTCAGGCCGGCTTGCGCTTCGGTGCGGTCTTGACGTGCGTCGAGTACAGCGTCAGGCCGACGAAGGCCAGGCCGCCGACCAGGTTGCCGATGACGGTCGGGATCTCGTTCCAGACCATGTAGTCGTAAAGCGAGAAGTTGCCGCCCAGCATCAGGCCCGACGGAAACAGGAACATGTTCACGATCGAGTGCTCGAAGCCCATGTAGAAGAACACCATGATCGGCATCCACATCGCGATCACCTTGCCGCTGACATGCGTCGACAACATGGCGGCGACCACGCCGGTGGACACCATCCAGTTGCACAGCACGCCACGGATGAACAGGGTGAGCATGCCGGCCGCGCCGTGCGCGGCGTAACCGACCGTGCGGCCTTCGCCGATGGTGCCGATCTTCTGGGCCACGGTATTGGGCGCCTCGGTGAAGCCGAAGGTCCAGATGATGGCCATCATCACCGCCACCGTCAGGGCGCCGGCGAAGTTGCCGAAGAATACCAGCGTCCAGTTGCGCAGGATGCCGCCGACGGTAACGCCGGGACGCTTGTCGATCAAGGCCAGCGGGGTGAGCGTGAACACGCCGGTGAGCAGGTCGAAGCCGAGCAGGTACAGCAGGATGAAGCCGACCGGGAAGAGCACCGCGCCGAGCAGCGGCTGGCCGGTCTGGACGGTGACGGTGATGGCGAAGGCCGCCGCCAGCGCAAGGATGGCGCCGGCCATGTAGGCGCGTACCAGGGTGTCGCGGGTGGACATGAAGATTTTGGATTCGCCCGCATCCACCATTTTGGTGACGAACTCCGCCGGTGCCAGGTAAGCCATGATGTTTCCTTTCGTGGAATCGAATAAATGGCAAGGGGGTGGCGGCCGGAATTGCTCGCGTCGCCGGGTTCGGCGGGACGGTCTTTGCGGCACCCTTGCCAGGGCAACGGTTCCTTAGCAGCGATCGTGCCACGCCTGAAAACCCTGATCCGGTGAGCCTTTCGCCGCTGCGCACGAAATCGGCGGGCGATAAACCACGGGCTTGCGCACGTTCGTGGTGCGCCGCAATACGGAAATGAGTCAATCTGGTGCGGACGCATCTCCGGTCCCCGCGGTTTGTGGCCGATTTCACGGGATTCTGCGCTGGCACACGCCTTGCTGATGGGAAACGAAGCCCATCGATCTTCGCAAAGGATGCACACAATGAAGAAGCAGAAACTGGTAGTGGTCGGCAACGGCATGGCCGGCATGCGCGCCGTGGAGGAACTGCTGAAGCTCGCGCCCGACCTCTACGACATCACCGTGTTCGGCGCCGAGCCGCACCCCAACTACAACCGCATCCTGCTCTCGCCGGTGCTGGCGGGCGAGATGACCATCAACGACATCATCCTCAATCCGCTCGGCTGGTATGCCGACAACGGCATCCGCCTGCATGTCGGCAAGACCGTGACCAAGATCGACCGCGTTGCCCGCAAGGTAGTCGCCGGCGATGGCACCGAGGAAGAGTACGACCGCCTGCTGCTGGCCACGGGTTCCACGCCCTTCATGCTGCCGGTGCCCGGCAACGACCTGCCCGGCGTGATCAGCTATCGCGACATCAAGGACACCGACGAGATGATCGCCACCGCCGCCACGCACAAGCACGCGGTGGTGATCGGCGGCGGCCTGCTCGGCCTGGAAGCGGCCAACGGCCTCAAGCTGCGCGGCATGGATGTCACCGTGGTGCATCTGATGCCCTGGCTGATGGAGCGCCAGCTGGACAAGGTTGCCGCCGACATGCTGAAGGCATCGCTGGAAGCGCGCGGCCTCAAGTTCCTGCTGGAGAAGCAGACCGAGGCGCTGCTCGGTGGTGAGTCCGGCCGGGTAGCCGCGATTCGCTTCAAGCCTGCCCCGGGCTACGACCCGGGGGACGGCCTCGAAATCCCCGCCGACCTCGTCGTGATGGCGGCCGGCATCCGCCCCAACACGGCGCTGGCCGAATCGGCGCGGCTGCATTGCAACCGCGGCATCGTGGTGAACGACACCATGCAGACCTACGACCCGCGCATCTACGCCGTCGGCGAATGCGTGGCGCATCGCGGCATCGCCTACGGCCTGGTGGCGCCGCTGTTCGAGCAGGCCAAGGTCTGCGCCAACCACCTCGCCAACTTCGGCATCGCGCGCTACACCGGCTCGGTGACCTCGACCAAGCTCAAGGTCACCGGCATCGACCTGTTCTCCGCCGGCAACTTCATGGGGGGCGCGGGCACCGACGAGATCGTGCTCAACGACGCCGCCGGCGGCGTGTACAAGAAGCTGGTGGTGAAGAACGACACCCTGGTCGGCGCCGTGCTCTACGGCGACACGGCCGACGGCGGCTGGTACTTCCAGCTGGTCAAGGACGGCCAGAACATCCGCGAACTGCGCGACCAGCTGCTGTTCGGGCAGAACCATGTCGGCGACGGCGGCCATGCCGGCGTCTCCAAGGCCGCCTCGATGCCCGACGAGGCCGAGGTCTGCGGTTGCAACGGCGTCTGCAAGGGCGACATCGTCAAGGCGATCAAGAGCCAGGGCCTGTTCACGCTCGACGACGTGCGCAAGCACACCAAGGCCTCCAGCTCCTGCGGTTCCTGCACCGGCCTGGTCGAGCAGATCCTCGCCTCGACCATCGGCGGCGCCTACACGCCGGCGGATACCAAGGAAAAGCCGCTGTGCGCCTGCACCGACCATTCGCATGGCGTGGTGCGCCAGACCATCCGCGAACGCCACCTGCTCACCATCCCCGACACCATGCATTACATGGACTGGAAGACGCCCGACGGCTGCGCCTCCTGTCGCCCGGCGCTCAACTACTATCTGATCTCGACCTGGCCGGGCGAGGCGAAGGACGATCCGCAGTCGCGCTTCGTCAACGAGCGCGCCCACGCCAACATCCAGAAGGACGGCACATTTTCGGTGGTGCCGCGCATGTGGGGCGGCCTGACGACGCCGGCCGAGCTGCGCGTGATCGCCGACATCGCCGAAAAATACCAGGTGCCGACGGTGAAAATGACCGGCGGCGCTCGCATAGACCTGCTCGGCATCAGGAAGGAAGACCTGCCCAAGGTCTGGGCCGATCTGGGCGCGGCGGGCATGGTTTCCGGCCACGCCTACGGCAAGAGCATCCGCACCGTGAAGACCTGCGTCGGCGCCGAGCATTGCCGCTTCGGCACGCAGCGCTCGATGGAGATGGGCGTCAAGCTGGAGAAGATGCTGTTCGGCATGGGCTCGCCGCACAAGGTCAAGCTCGCCGTCAGCGGCTGCCCGCGCAACTGCGCCGAGGCCGGCATCAAGGACATCGGCGTGATCGGCGTCGATTCCGGCTACGAGATCTACGTCGCCGGCAACGGCGGCATCAAGACCGAGGTGGCGCAGTTCCTGTGCAAGGTGAAGACCGACGACGAGGTCAAGGAATACTCGGCCGCCTTCCTCCAGCTCTACCGCGAGGAAGGCTTCTACCTCGAGCGCACCTGTCATTACGTCGCCCGCGTCGGCCTCGACCACGTCAAGGCGGCGGTGGTGAGCGATCCGCTGAAGCGCAAGGCGCTGTACGAGCGACTGCTGTTCGCCCTCAAGGACTACGCAGACCCGTGGCGCGAGGCGGTGGAAAAGCCCGCGGTGCGCCGCGACTACCAGGTCATCGAAATCAAGGAAGCGGAGGTGGTGTCGTGACCGGCTGGATCAGGGTCTGCGCGCTCGACGAAATCGCGCCGCTGGGCAGCCGCGTCGTGGCGTCGAGCCAGGGCGACATCGCCATCTTCCGCACCGCGGCCGATCAGGTCTTCGGCCTGCACGACAAGTGCCCGCACAAGGGCGGGCCGCTGTCGCAGGGCATCGTGCACGGCAACGCGGTGACCTGTCCGCTGCATGGCCTGAAGATCGGCCTCAAGGACGGCGAGGCCGTGGCGCCGGACAAGGGCTGCGCCAAGACCTTTGCCGTCAGGCTGGATGGCGGGGAGGTGTGGCTGCAGCTGAAGTAGGCGTCGCGCGATTCGCCGTATCGCCGGCGCCGACTTTTTGATGGAAACCCGCGCCGACCCCGTCGCCGGCCGCGGCCGGGGTTCCGGTCAGCGATTGAAGTAGCTGCGCGCCTGGTGCAGGACGCGCACGATCCGGACCTTGCCGGGTTCGATGCGGTAGATGAGGATGAAGGGGAAGCGCCGCATCACGCATTCGCGCGTGCCTTTACGTCCGGGACGATAGACCAGCCCCAATTCGGCCATCCGCCTTGCCTGCTCAAGAATGGCCCTGACTGCCTGCTCGGCTATGTCGTAAGGGGCAGCTTCAAGATAGTAGTCGTAGATTCGATCAAGGTCGGCGCGAGCGCGCTTCGACCACTCAAGCGGCTTGTTTTTGCTGACGACCGGCATGCTGCTTGAAGCGCTTTTCGAAATGCTTTCTCACGTCCTCATCGCTTACCACCCGGCCCGCATCGAGGTCTTCCAGCCCGAGGCGCACCTGCTCCTCGTACCATGCCTCGTACTCGGCGCGACGCTCGGCGGCGGTAGCCTTTGCATCCTTTGCTTTCATCGTGCGCTCCTTTGGTCGTTCGAGTTCCATGATGGTACTGCAAAACCTGGCGGCGGGTGAATGGCGGCATCCGCAACAAAGACTGTTCGTTTTTGCTCGGATGGTGTTTTGGTTCGACTGGGCTGGTGGTCGGGTTGTCGGCCGAAGCCGACGATCGCCAACGCCAAGTCAATTCCTGCTTCGTGCCCATAAGAGCCGGTGGGGAAACCCGGGAGCGGCCGTTCGCCGGGAACCCAGAAAATGCGGGAGCTGCCATTCGCTATGCGTTAGTGATATTCTTGCCGTGAAGGCGGCTACGCAGCGGGAGCGGCCATTGGCGGTGTCAGGTTCTACTTCAGCACCCGGCCACGAAGAGACGTAGCTCGACCGAGAAACATCACGATACGAACGACTGGTAACTGATCAGCAACCAGTCAATCGATCCCTATGATGGCCGGTCCTGCCATAGGTAAGGAAATCATTCTGAACGGGTAGTGTGCCAACTTCTGTGCATAAGCGTCTGCAGTGGGAAGCAGACGGCAGGTCATGGCAAAGGTTTCTCTTACCATGCTGCCGACCTTGCGAAAATCAACCCACAAGTCTCAGTAAGGCAATGGAAACCGCTGACAGAGATCTTCCACTTGGCTTGTCACAGTTCGCATGACCGCCTCGTTGGGGTGTTCAGGATTCTCTGAAACCATTTCGAGCATGTGCATGATCATCGTTCCGATGGCACGGAATTCGGCAGCACCAAATCCGCGACTCGTCCCGGATGGGCTACCGACACGGATGCCTGAAGTGATCATCGGCTTCTCAGGATCGTTGGGGATGGTGTTCTTGTTGAGCGTGATGCCGACACGTTCAAGCGCTTTCTCTGCAACGTTGCCTGTGAGCTTGAGCGGGCGGAGGTCGGCTACCGCCAAGTGGGTATCCGTGCCGCCTGCAACGATCGGCAGGCCACCTGCAGCAAGCGTTTCGGCGAGTGCCTGAGCATTCTCGACAACCTGAGCGGCGTAGGTTCGAAAGGAGGGCCGCAGCGCCTCCCCCAAAGCCACTGCCTTGGCGCCGATCACATGCATGAGCGGGCCACCTTGCAGCCCGGGGAAAATGGCCGAATTGATTGCCTTGCCAAGCTCAAGATCGTTGCTGAGGATGAGACCGCCGCGTGGGCCACGCAGCGTCTTGTGCGTGGTTGAGGTCACCACATGGGCATGGGGAAAGGGTGAAGGGTGAGCGCCGCCGGCGACCAGTCCTGCGAAGTGCGCCATGTCGACCATCAGTAGCGCGCCGATCTGGTCGGCAATACGCCGGAATGCCGGGAAATCGAGAATCCGCGAGTACGCCGAGCCGCCAGCGATGATGAGTTTTGGACGATGTTCGAGCGCGAGTCGTTCCACCTCTTTCATGTCGACGCGATGATCGTTCGGCCCTACGCCGTAGGCGATGGCGCGAAACCATTTGCCTGAGATGTTCATTGGCGCGCCATGCGTCAAATGGCCGCCGGCGGCCAATCCCAGGCCAAGGATGGTGTCGCCTGGTTGCAGCAGCGCGAGATAGACCGCCTGATTGGCCTGGCTGCCCGAATGAGGCTGAACGTTGGCATAGGCACAGCCGAACAGCGCCTTGGCGCGCTCGATGGCGAGTGTTTCAATCGCATCAACATGCGTGCAGCCGCCGTAATAACGTCGGCCCGGATAGCCTTCCGCATATTTGTTGGTCAGTACCGACCCTTGTATCTCCAGTACGGCGCGACTCACGAAGTTTTCCGAAGCAATCAACTCGATCGAGTGGCGCTGCCGCTCGTGCTCGCGCAAGACGTGGCACGCCACGTCCGGATCGGCTTCGGCAAACGGCCCTGAAGCATGGGCAGGGAATGTATGCACCGCAACTGGAGTTGTAAATTGCCGGGGATCTGACTGCTGGGTCAAGATGCTTTCTCCTGCGTGAGCGAAAAGTATCGGTTTGATGCGATCGTATGTTCTGGCCTATCGCCCATCCCCGGCGCCGGACTGACTCAAGCGCGGAAGCCAGCGCGTTACGCGGAAGTCGCCATGGATCAAACCGTGCGCAGCGAGGCCGGCCACCAGCCCCCAGAACGCCCCGCCCAAGCCGAACAGGGTGACATTGGCCGCCGTCGCCAGGAAGGTAATCAGCGCCGTTTCCCGGCCGCGCAGATCGACCAGCGCGGTGGCAAGGCTGCCGCCAATCGCGCCGAGCAGGGCAAGGCCGGCCAGTGTGGTGATGAAGGTTGGCGGCAAGACCACGAACAAGGTCGCCAGCGTGGTGCCGAATACGCCAACGAGGATGTAGAACACGCCGCAGGCGAGGCCGGCGATATAGCGCTTGGCTGGCTCTTCGTGCGATTCCTTGCCGGTGCAGATCGCCGCCGTGATTGCGGCGACGTTGAAGGCATGGGAGCCGAACGGTGCCATCAACAGCGAACCCAGGCCGGTCACCGTGAGAATCGGGCTGGCACTGGTCTTGAAGCCGTCGTTGCGCAGAACCAGCATACCGGGCATGTACTGGCCGGTAAGCGTAATCACGAACAGGGGAAGCGCGACACTCAGCAACGCATTCAGCGAGAACGCGGGGGTCGTCAGCACCGGCAGGGCAAATTTGAGCGCCACGCCATCAAAACTGACCTGGCCGAGCCCGAGCAGGAGTACCACGCCGGTGATGAGGACGCCGACGATCGCGTAGCGTGCAGTAAAACGGCGCAGCAACGCATAGGTGAGAATCAGCGCCCCGACCAGCAATGGGTCCATGCCGGCGCCACCAAAGGCACCAATACCGAAGCGCAGCAGAATGCCGGCCAGCAGCCCCGCGGCGATGCCCGGCGGGATCATCTTCACAACCCGCTCGAAATAGCCTGAGGCTCCCAGCACGATGAAGCCGATGGCTGACAGCATGTAGGCACCGATCATTTCCGCGTAAGGCGTAGTTGGCAGCACGGCGATGAGGAATGCCGCCCCCGGTGTGGACCACGCGGTGATGATGGGTTCCCGGTAGCGGTAGCTCAACCACGCGCCCGTCAGGCCGACGCCGACCGAAACCGACCAGATCCACGAGGCCGTCTGCTCGGGGCTGAGCCCGGCCGCTTTGGCCCCCTGAAAAACAAGGATGAAAGTTCCGCCGTAGTTCACGATGACGGAGATGAGTGCCGCAACCGTCGGGTGCAGCAGGTCGGCAGGCCGGATGGAAGCAGTATTCACGCGTAGTGTCCTTGGAAATGGCTTGGTTGCATGGCGCTCAGAATGCCTGCAAAATGGTCTCTGTAAAATATCCACTTATGTAAAAAATACAGGCCACTTTCTTTGTGGCCAGCCAGTTGGCAGCTTGGATCCCAACATGAAGACTCGCGCAACCGCTTATCCGATCTGGAACCGCTTTCAGCGGTCGCTTGACGACCCACTGTCATTGCGCGAGCAACTGGTACGGTTCTTTCGCAAGGGCGTGGCCGATGGCACCTTGCAACCCGGCATTCGGTTGCCGGCATCGCGCGTACTGGCGCAGGAACTCGGTCTTTCCAGGATCACCGTCTCCGGGGCTTATGAGCAACTGATCGCGGAGGGATTTCTGGAGGCGCGACAAGGTGCAGGTACCTACGTGGCGAGCCGAATCGCTGACAAGAAACCTGTTTTGACCGCAGTTTCGCCTCAACGGCAGCCCGCGCCCGGTTCGCTACGGGCGCGTCGTCTGGCAGGGACGGATTCAATGTCGATGGCGAATCCTGCGTGGCCGCTTACGCCAGGTTTGCCAGCCCTGGATGCGTTCCCCTATGCGCTCTGGGGTCGCCTCGAAGGCCGCTTCTGGCGTCGCCGTCCGACCCCCGATCTCTCTTACGGCGATCCTCAAGGCTTCCTGCCGTTGCGCGAGGCACTTGCGGAGTATCTGGGCGCAGCGCGTGGCGTCGTCTGCCATCCGCACCAGATTGTCATCACGCCCGGTGCGCAAGCGGCGGTTTCTATCGCGGCGCTGGCGCTCACCGATATTGGTGAACGTGTCTGGGTCGAGAACCCCGGCTACGATGCCGCCTACCGCTGCTTGGTGTTAGCCGGGGCTGCGGCGGTAGGTATCAGTGTCGATGCCGAAGGTCTGGATGTTGATGATGGACGGAATCGTGCTCCCGACGCACGGCTCGCAATGGTGTCGCCCTCGCATCAATACCCGATGGGCGTCACCATGAGTCTGGCGCGTCGTCTCGCGCTGCTGGAGTGGGCCAATGAGGCCAATGCGTTCATCCTTGAAGACGATTACGACAGCGAATTTCGCTACGAATGTGCGCCGGCCCCGGCACTCAAGGCGCTTGATGGCGGCAACGGTCGCGTGATTTACATCGGCACGCTCAGCAAACTGCTCGCTCCTGGTCTGAGGCTGGGCTTCCTGGTTGCTCCCGATGGCTTGATCGACGCTTTGCGCACAGTACGCAATGGCGCGGACTACCGCGTTCCGATGCCACTCCAGGCCACCGCGGCTGACTTCATCGGCAATGGCCATCTAGGTACGCACATTCGGCGATCCAAAGCGCTCTACACGGAACGGCGGGCGGCGTTGCTGTCGGCGATCAAGTCGGAAGGCGGCGGATTGCTGACTGTACCGACCGCCTCGACCGGGCTGCATCTGGTCACCGAGCTGCCTGAACAATGTGACGATCAGCCTCTCGCGGTCGCGGCGCGGGAACGGCAGATTGGAGTCACTCCGCTGTCGGGATACTTTGTCGATGCTTCCGGAACAAAACGACAAGGCTTGCTGATGGGATTTGGAAATACGCGCTCGGAATCGATGAAGGGCGCCATTCAGACGCTATGCAGTCTGATTGAATAAACTTGCAAGACTGATTACGGTCGTTCGGTATTCGCAGGTGACCGACGGCACCCGACCCAAAGGAGCTATATGGCCTTCGGCGCCATGACCGGCGGCAATACGTGTGGGAGCCGACGTTCACTTACCTCTTGACGCAATCCGCGCAGAACGGCGCCGGATCGGCTTCCAGGCGCGCCGGAGGAATTTCCGTACCGCAGCGACAGCACTCACCTTAGCTGCCGTCGGCGACGCGATCATGCACCGCCTCGGTCTTGCGAATCTCCGTGCTCAGACGCTCGGCCAGACCAGCCGCCATCGCCTGCTGCCGCATGGCATCCGTGCGCGACAACCGGCCTCGCGTGGTGTGGTCGAGTTCAACGGTTGCGGCGGCGGCTGTGCAGATCAACTCCTCGCGCAGGGTGGCGAACCGACTTTCCAGCAGCGCCGCGGTCTCGCCAGCACCAACTTTCAGGGGTGTCTTCATCCATCAGCGCAGCAACAAAGTGGGAACGGTCGCCGAACGTAGCCGGTCCGAAGTCTTGCTGCCGAGAAACAGGCTACGCGGCGGCGAGTGGGCGTAGGCGCCTGCCGGCGGGCGCTCTAACCTGGCCTTCGCCAACTGAAGCCGCTCCCCTTACGCCGGTTCCGTGATGAGGCTATCAATGTCCGCGACCATCTGCTGGTCCGGCTCGACGCCAAAATGCTGTTTGCGCAAACGCCCGGCCCGGTCGATCAGCAGGCTTGTCGGCGTGCCGTGCATCGCGTAGGCGTGCATGGTTTGGGGGATCGGTCCGTCCGCACTCGCCCGGTCGACCGCCACCGGGAAGGGGATGCGGAATTCGTGCAGATAGACCGCGAGTGCCGCCGGCGTCATGACCTCGTGATGTTCGAATACGGTGTGCAAGCCGATCACCGCCACGTCGCTGTCCGGCCGGCCTTGTTGATAGCGCTGCCACAAGCGCACCGCCTGCGGCCCTCCCTGCATTACGCAGGCCGGACACAGCATCTGAAACGCATGGACCAGCACCACCTTGCCGCGCAATTCATCCAGCGTTATGGCGCGATTGCTGTTGAGCCACTGCGAAACGCGCAGGGCGGGGGCGGCGGAACCCCGATTCAAGGGCGCGCCTTGCTGAAGACGAAGCCGGCGTCTTTTTGCGCGATGTGGCACTGGTGACAGGCCGTCAGTGCATTGGCGCCCACCGCGCGTTCGGTGCTGCTGTCGCCCTTGAATCCCTCGTAGCCCCAGCCGCCGGTCGCGGCATATTTGCGCGCGTTGCGATGCATGACACCGACCACCTTGCGCGAACCTTCGACGACGGCGTTGTCGGCCGACTTCGCCTCGAGCAGGTCGAACACGATGACGGCGCCGTCAGCCCATTTCCCCATCTTGTAACCCGCCATGGCGGCCTTGTTCGCGTAAAGATGGTGAATGCCGCCGAACGCGTCGTATAGCCCGTGGCCGGGATTGATGACCATCGACTTGACATGGTGCCAGTCGCGGTAACCTTGCGGATAAGGCACCGGGTTTGCATCCGCCGCGCCGACGGAACTGCTTGAAACAGCCGCGGATAGGACGATAATGGACGCTGCGCGAGAAAGAGTGATTCGCATTTTGCATTCCTTTCGATTGGGTTTTGTGTGAGCAGACAGGAACCAATCTACGAGCCGGTGAAGGTCGCGGCAAGCGGGTACAAACCGGTCGGGTAGGCACCTTTTGGTGCATTTTGTTGATCACAAACGGGATAAATATTTTCGGCGCATGAGCAGTCCCAGCGTTCATCAGATGGTGGAAAGCATCATTGGCTGCAAATGGTCGCTGACCGTTTTGAGCCTGGTGCGAAAAGGCGTGCGCCGTCCCGGCGAAATGGAGCATGCGATTGACGGCCTCAGCGGCAAGGTGCTCAACGAGCGACTGACCAAGCTGGTGCGCTTTGGCATTCTGGACAAGACCAGTTTCCCCGAAGTGCCGCCGCACGTGGAATATCAGCTGACCGCCTTCGGCAGGCATTTCATCACGCTGATCGATCAGGTTGACGAACTGCAGATGACTCTGGAGCGCACGACTGTTCAGCGTTCCGGCAACGCGAAATCCCGCTAGGTCGAAGGACAAAGGATAGGAAATCCAATGGGCCTTCGGGGAGTATGGCTAACGCCGAGCACCGCAGTCAATCACCGATGTCGTGCCAGCATGCGTCACGATTTGCAGAAAAGCTACTCGAAGCGCACCCCAAGCACTGCCTGATGCCTGATGCTTGGAGAGTGGCGGCTATGGGGAGAGAAGCTGCCCCTCAGAAAGGTACGTTTCGTGAATGGCGTTGCGCCGGAGATATACCGAAGTCATGCCTTGTGACTGACGGCTCCCGCTGCATTGGAGCCAATCAGGCGAGAAAATTGGGTGCCGCCGATCCAATGGCTGCTTCCGAGAAAGCACGGCAAACGAACCTGAGAATTGGAGGATTGACCCGACTGGCGGCTCCTGGCCGTGCTGAGGCATAGCTCAAGCGCTCGTCACTGACCGTTCAGGCCGACCACCCGACACTTGCCGTCCCGCCAGCGCCGACTTTTCATTGGCCACCCGCCAGGCAAGCGCAGCGCCGCCCGGCATGAATTCACGCCGGCGCTGCGTCGCCCCAGGCGGCGAAGTGGGGGTTGGCGAAATCCGGCTTGCCGTAGCCCAGCGGTACGTCATCGAGGGTGCACACCCGGCCACCGGCGGCGCGCAGCACGGCGTCGCCGGCGGCGATGTCCCATTCCATGGTGCGGCCCAGGCGCGGGTAGACGTCGGCCTCGCCGCAGGCGACGAGGCACAGCTTGAGGGAGGAACCGGCACTGGTCTGGCTGGCCACCGTGCGCCCGGCGAGGAAAGCTTCCAGCGCCGTCGCGTCGCCGTGCGAGCGGCTGGCGACCACGGTCAGGCCCGCGGCAGGCACCTTGCGACAGGCGATGGCGCGTCGCGCACCGCAGTCCTCGACGAAGGCGCCGGCGCCCGCGGCCCCGGCGAACAGGCGGTCGAGCGCGGGGGCGAAGACCACGCCCAGCACCGGCCGGCCGTCCTCGATCAGGGCGATGTTCACCGTGAATTCGCCGTTGCGATTGATGAATTCCTTGGTCCCGTCCAGCGGGTCGACCAGCCAGAAGCGCTCGCCGACGCGGGGGATGCGGCCGGCTGCCACCGCTTCCTCGGCCACCACGGGGATGTCCGGGGTGAGGCGGGCCAGGCCGGCCAGGATCACGGCCTCGGCGCGCTCGTCGGCCTCGGTGACGGGCGAGGCGTCGGCCTTGCCGCGCACCGCGAAATCGGTGGCATACACGGCCAGTATCGCGTCGCCGGCGGCGCGCGCCAGCGGCAGCAGGGCGTCGCGCAGGGCGATCAGTGTGGGTGTTTCCATTCAGGATTCTCCGGGGCCGCTCGGCAGTTGAAGTAGCAACGTGGACAGACGTTGGACGGAAAGGTGACTCAGGGTTACCCCGTGCGATCCACCCGGTAATCGGGCGCCCGGCGGCGATGGGCGAGTGCGATGACATAGACGTGATCGGTTTCCACTGAATACAGCAACTTGTAGGGGAACCGCGCCAGAATCAGGCGACGAATATCGCCACGTTCCGCCGGAAATGTCAGTGGCGACCTTTTCAGTCGCGGCAGAAAGTCGCGAATTTCACCGCGCAGCTCGTCGCCGAGCCCCTGACGTTGCTGGTCATAGTATCGGACAGCGTCATCGAATTCGGTCCGCGCCTCGGGTGAAAAAATCACCCGCATCAGACGGCGCCGAAGATGTCTTCGGCGGGAATGCCCTTGACCTTGCCGGCCCGATAAGCGGCGAGCCGGCGCTCCGCCTCCTCAAGCCAGAGTCGATCGATTTCCGGATCGACTTCCTCTACGCTGCGCAACAGTTCCTCGGCTACTTCGAACCGCTCCGCGGGTTTCAACCGCATTGCCAACTCAATGATTTCGCGCCGTCCCATGGCAATCTCCTTTGGTTGCGACCACTGCATTCACTCCGATACCCGCGAAGGATACCCTCGCCGTCGCGCCAGCACCGACTTTTTGGATCACAGTCCTTGGCAAGTCCCCGCACTTGAAATGGCCATTGCCGCCCCCATATCGCGGCAACGATCTTCGTTATTCAAGGGGTTACCCATGTCCGACGCCACCGTCACCGCAACCAAAGAAACCCTCGGCTTCCAGACCGAGGTCAAGCAGCTGCTGCAGCTGATGATCCACTCGCTGTATTCCAACCGCGAGATCTTCCTCCGGGAGCTGATTTCCAATGCCTCCGACGCCTGCGACAAGCTGCGCTTCGAAGCCCTGCACAACGCCGCCCTGTTCGAGGGTGATTCGGATTTCAGGATTCGCGTCGCCTTCGACCCGGCGGCGAAGACCTTGACCATCGCCGACAACGGCGTCGGCATGTCGCGCGAGGAAGTGATCACCAACCTCGGCACCATCGCCAAGTCGGGTACGCGCGAGTTTTTCTCCAAGCTGTCGGGCGACCAGCAGAAGGACGCCAGCCTGATCGGCCAGTTCGGCGTCGGCTTCTACTCCTCGTTCATCGTCGCCGACAAGGTCACGGTGCACACGCGCCGCGCCGGCGCCGAGCCCAACCAGGGCGTGCGCTGGGAATCCGAGGGCACCGGCGAATTCAGTATCGAGATGGTCGACCGGCCGACGCGCGGCACCGAGATCACCCTGCACCTCAAGGAAGGGCAGGACGACCTGCTGTCGGCCTGGAAGCTCAAGTCCATCATCCGCAAATACTCCGACCACATCGTCCAGCCCATCGTGATGAAGGGCGAAAAGTGGGATGACGAGAAGAAGGAGCAGGTCGCCACCGACGAGGACGAAACCGTCAACCAGGCCTCCGCGCTCTGGGCCCGCCCCAGGAACGAAATCAGCGACGAGCAGTACACCGAGTTCTACAAGCACGTCGGCCACGATTTCGAAGACCCGCTGGCATGGACCCACGCCCGCGTCGAGGGCAAGACCGAATACACGCAGCTGCTCTACGTGCCGGCGCGCGCGCCCTTCGACCTGTGGGACCGCAACGCCAAGCACGGCATCAAGCTCTACGTGCGCCGCGTCTTCATCATGGACGACGCCGAGCAGCTGATGCCGACGTATCTGCGCTTCGTGCGCGGCATCGTCGATTCCGCCGACCTGCCGCTCAACGTCTCGCGCGAGATCCTGCAGGAATCGAGGGACATCGAGGCCATCCGCAAGGGCTGCACGGCCAAGGTGCTCGGCCTGCTGGAAAACCTCGCCACCAGCGAAGACGCCGCCGAGAAGGAAAAGTACGTCAAGTTTTGGGGCGAGTTCGGCAAGGTGCTCAAGGAAGGCATCGGCGAGGACTTCGCCAACAAGGAGAAGATCGCCGGCCTCTTGCGCTTCGCCTCGACCCACGCCGACACGGCCGACGAAACGGTTTCGCTCAAGGACTACCTCGGCCGCATGAAGCCGGAGCAGGAAAAGATCTACTACGTCACCGCCGAAACCTTCAACGCCGCGAAGAACAGCCCGCACCTGGAAGTTTTCCGCAAGAAGGGCATCGAGGTCATCCTGCTCTCCGACCGCGTCGACGAATGGGTGGTCTCGCACCTGGCCGAGTTCGAGGGCAAGCAACTGGTGTCGGTGGCCAAGGGCGGGCTGGATCTCGGCAAGCTGGAAGACGAAGCCGAGAAGAAGGAAGCCGAATCGGCCGCCGGCGAATTCAAGGACCTCACCGAAAAGATAGCCAAGAGCCTGGGCGACAAGGTCAAGGAAGTCCGCGTCACGCATCGCCTGACCGACAGCCCGGCCTGCCTGGTAGCGGACGAGCACGACGTCTCCGGCAACCTGGCGCGCATCCTCAAGGCGGCCGGGCAGAAGGCGCCCAACGCGCAGCCCATCCTCGAAATCAATCCCAAGCACCCCGTGGTGCTGCGCCTCAAGTACGAGGAGGCCAAGTTCGACGACTGGGCGGCGGTGCTGTTCGACCAGGCCCTGCTGGCCGAAGGCGGCCAGCTCGACGATCCGGCCACCTTCGTCAAGCGCATGAACGAGCTGATGCTGTCGATGAGCCTTGGAGGGAAGTAAGGCCGGGGGGTAAACTCGCCCTCTACCCATCCTAGCGAGGCGCGAGATGTTGCCCAGGCATCCAGCTTTCCCCGGCGTCGCCGGCCCGATCGTCACGATCATCATGGACGGCTACGGCCTGCCGAAGAACGAGCTCGGCAGCGCCATCGCCGCGGCGCGCAAGCCCGTGCTCGACCGCCTGTTCGCCGCTTATCCCAACGTGCGCCTGCGCGCCCACGGCACCGCGGTAGGCATGCCGTCCGACGAGGACATGGGCAATTCCGAGGTCGGCCACAACGCGATCGGCGCCGGCCAGGTCTATGCGCAGGGGGCCTCGCTGGTAGCCGATGCCATCGCCTCCGGCTCGATCTGGGCCGGGCAGGCCTGGCGCGAGATCGTCGCCGCGGCGAAAGACGGCGAACGCGCCGGCCGCGGCGTGATCCACCTGCTCGGCCTGTTCTCCGACGGCAACGTGCACAGCCACATCGACCACCTCAAGGCGTTGGTGGCGCGGGCGAAGGAGGAGGGCGTGCGCGCGGTGCGCATCCACATTCTGCTCGACGGCCGCGACGTGCCGGAAACCAGCGCGCTCGACTACGTCGAACCCTTCGAGGCCTTCCTCGCCAGCCTCAACGGCAGCGGCTTCGACGCGCGCATCGCCTCGGGCGGCGGCCGCCAGAACATCACCATGGACCGCTACGAGGCCAACTGGGCCCTGGTGGAAAAAGGCTGGCGCGTGCATGTGCTGGGCGAGGGCGACCAGTATCCCGATTGCGCGACCGCCATCAGGGCGCTTCGCGAAAAGCATCCCGGCACCATCGACCAGGACCTGCCGCCCTTCGTCATCGCCGCCGGCGGCCAGCCGGTCGGCACGGTGGAGGACGGCGACGCGGTGGTGTTCTTCAACTTCCGCGGCGACCGCGCGATCGAGATCACGCGCGCCTTCGAGGAAGCGGACTTCGACAAGTTCGACCGCGTGCGCCAGCCGCGGGTCGCCTATGCCGGCATGCTGCAGTACGACGGCGACCTCAAGCTGCCCAAGCGCTTCCTGGTCGATCCGCCGGCGATCCGCGACACCACCGGCGAGTGGTTCGCGAAGTCCGGCATCGCGCAGTTTGCCTGCTCCGAGACGCAGAAGTTCGGCCACGTCACCTATTTCTGGAACGGCAACCGCTCCGGCAAGTTCGACGGCGAAACCTGGCAGGAGGTGCCCAGCGACGTCGTACCCTTCGAGCAGCGGCCGTGGATGAAGGCCGCCGAGATCGCCGACGCGATGATCGCCGCGCTGAAAACCGGCAAGTACCGCACCCTGCGCTGCAATTTCGCCAACGGCGACATGGTCGGCCATACCGGCCATTTCCGCGCCGCGACGATGGCCATCGAGGCCGTCGACCTCGCCCTGGCGCGGCTGCTGGCGGCCGTCGATGCCGCCGGCGGCGTCGCGCTGGTGACCGCCGATCACGGCAATGCCGACGAAATGTACGAGATCGACAAGAAGACCAGGCAGCCGGCGACCAACCCGGACGGCAGCTACAAGGCCAAGACCTCGCACACGCTGAATCCGGTGCCGCTGATCCTCTACGACAACGCCAGCGGCGGCCGGCTCGGCCTGCGCCGGATGGATACGGCCGGCCTGTCGAACATCGCCGCGACCACGGCGAACCTGCTCGGTTTCGAGAAGCATCCCGCTTGGGACGAAAGCCTGCTGACCGTGAAGTGAGCGCCAGGCTCACCGGCCTGCCGCCCGCAGTCGACCGACGGGCACGGGTGCTGATCCTGGGCTCGTTTCCGTCCGCCGCGTCGCTGGCCGCGGGCCAGTACTACGCCCACCCGCAGAACCAGTTCTGGCGCGTGCTGGGCGCGGTGATTGAGCGGCCGCTGAAGGAAATGGACTATTCGGCGCGCATCGCTGCGGTCCAGGCCGCCGGCATTGCCATCTGGGACGTCTACGCGTCCTGCGAGCGCGCCGGCAGCCTCGATTCGGCGATCCGAAGCCCCGTCGCCAACGATATTGCCGCCCTGAAGAAGTGCCCGGAGGGCCGCACCGCGCTGGCGCCGGCGCTACGGCGGATCTGCTTCAACGGACGCACGGCGGCCAGGCGCCTGCGCGAGACGGAGGCGCTGGGCTATCAAGCCGTGGTCCTGCCCTCGACCAGCCCGGCCCATGCCGGGATGACATTCGAAGAAAAGCTCGCGCGCTGGCGCGCGGCCCTCGACACCGCGGCCTGACCGCCCCCTGCGCGGTTCGTCGCGCCGCGAGTATGATGTTTCCGTTGCCGCAAACGGGAGCCCGCCATGCAAACGCCCGCCGATCTGCCCGAACTCGACCACCCCACGCTCGACGCCGAATCGATCCGCCGCTCGCTCTACAACCGCCTCGTCTACACCATCGGCAAGGACCCGATCACCGCCACCGACCGCGACTGGTTCCATGCCGCCGCCGCCGTGGTGCGCGAGCGCCTGATCGAGCGCTGGATGGAAACCATGCGCAGCTATTACGTCGAGGACCGCAAGCGGGTGTATTACCTCTCGATGGAATTCCTCATGGGCCGCAGCATGACCAACGCCATGCTCAACATCTGCGCCGGACAGGAATTCCAGGACGCGCTGGCGGCGCTGGCCGCAATGGGCCTCAAGCCGGGCAACATCGCCGAGATCGAGCCCGACGCGGCGCTCGGCAACGGCGGCCTCGGCCGGCTCGCCGCCTGCTTCCTCGATTCGATGGCGACCATGGGCATCGCCGGCTACGGCTACGGCATCCGCTACGAATACGGCATGTTCCACCAGGGCATCGAGGACGGCCAGCAGGTCGAGCACCCGGACAACTGGCTGCGCTACGGCAACCCCTGGGAATTCCCGCGGCCCGAGGTGCTCTACCAGGTCAAGTTCCATGGCCGCGTGGTCGAATTCGCCGACGAGCACGGCAAGAAGAGCTACCAGTGGGTCGAGACCGACGACGTCATGGCCATGGCCTACGACTACCCGATCCCCGGCTACGACACCGGCACGGTGAACAACATGCGCCTGTGGGCGGCCAAGGCCAGCCGCGACTTCGACCTCAAGTACTTCAACGAGGGCAACTACATCGCCGCGGTGGAGGACAAGAACGATTCGGAGAACCTCTCCAAGGTACTCTACCCCGACGACACCACCGAGATGGGGCGCGAACTGCGCCTGAAGCAGCAGTACTTCTTCGTCAGCGCATCGCTGCAGGACATGCTCTACCGCTTCGACAAGTCCGGCGTGCCGCTCGACAGCCTGCCCGACAAGGTGGCGATCCAGCTCAACGACACCCACCCCTCGATCGCGGTGGCCGAGCTGATGCGCATCCTGATCGACCTGCACCACATGGACTGGCCGCGCGCCTGGGACATCGTCACGCGCACCTTCGCCTACACCAACCACACCCTGATGTCCGAGGCGCTGGAAACCTGGCCGGTCAAGCTCTTCGAGCGCGTGCTGCCGCGCCACCTGCAGATCATCTACGACATCAACCACCGCTTCCTCAGGGACGTGATGCACCACTACCCCGGCGATCCGGCACTGTGGCAGCGCATGTCGCTGATCGACGAAAGCGCCGGCCGCCGCATCCGCATGGCGCACCTGGCCATCGTCGGCAGCCACAAGGTCAATGGCGTCGCCGCGATCCATACCCGCCTGATGAAGGAAACCATCTTCGCCGACTTCCACCGCCTGTGGCCGGACAAGATCGTCAACATGACCAATGGCGTCACGCCGCGGCGCTGGCTCAACCAGGCCAATCCGGCGCTGGCGCAGCTGATCACCGGCCGCATCGGCAAGGGCTGGGTCAGGGACCTCGACCAGTTGCGGCAACTGGCGCCGCTGACGGACGATGCGGGCTTCCGCGACGAGTTCGTGCGCGTCAAGCGCGACAACAAGCACCGCCTGGCGCACGTCATCCAGCAGCGGCTGGGCATCAAGGTCGACCCCGCATCGATGTTCGACGTGCAGATCAAGCGCATCCACGAATACAAGCGCCAGCTGCTCAATGTCCTGCACGTGATCACGCTCTACAACCGCCTGCGCGCCGGCGCCGACGCCGCGCCGCGCACCGTGGTCTTCGGCGGCAAGGCCGCACCCGGCTACCGCATGGCCAAGCTGATCATCCGCCTGATCAACGACGTCGCCGACATCGTGAACAACGATCCGCTGGTGCGCGACCGGCTCAAGGTCGTCTTCATCCCCAACTACGACGTCTCGAACGCCGAGATCATCATCCCCGCCGCCGACCTCTCCGAGCAGATCTCCACCGCCGGCACCGAGGCCTCGGGCACCGGCAACATGAAGCTGGCGCTCAACGGCGCGCTGACCATCGGCACCCTGGACGGCGCCAACGTCGAGATCCGCAACGAGGTCGGCGCCGAGAACATCTTCATCTTCGGCCTCACCACCGACGAGGTGGCGGAACTGCGCGGCAAGGGCTACAACCCGTGGCTTTGTTACGAGGGCAACCACGAGCTGAAGCAGGCGCTGGACATGATCCGCGACGGCTTTTTCGCGCCCGAGGAACGCGAGCGCTACAAGCCCGTCTTCGACAACCTCACCGCGAACGGCGACCACTACCTGCTGCTTGCCGACTATGCCGCCTACGTCGCCTGCCAGGAGCAGGTCGGCGCGCTCTACCGCGACCCCGAAGCCTGGACGCGCAAGGCGATACTCAACGTCGCCGGCATGGGCCAGTTCTCCTCCGACCGCACCATCGGCCAGTACGCGCAGACGATCTGGAACGTGGAGGCCAGGCCGCGGGCGGTGTGAAAAGTCATGTCTTCGGCGAAGCCGGAGACGGTATCCCGTGCGGACGGCGCCTGCGATACGGCGGTTTTGGCGCCGCATCGTTCCGGCCACGGTCAAAGTGCTACCATTTGCTTATGATTGACTGGTCCTCCTGCCTCGATGTCGAACGCGACCCCGATCGCATGAGCGGCGCTTGGGTTTTTCGCGGTACGCGGGTGCCTGTGGCGGCGCTATTCGAGAATCTGGAGGAGGACGCTTCCCTCCACCAGTTCATCGAGTGGTTCCCCGGAGTCACGCTGTCCCAGGCGAGGAACGTGCTGGAACACGCGGCCAAGTCGACCCTCCGGGCCGCCTAGGTGCGTGTGCTGTTCGACCAGGGAACTCCCGTTCCCCTGCGGAATGCGTTGCCCGGTAACGAAATCTCCACGGCCTACGAACTTGGCTGGGCAACGCTCAAGAACGGCGAGCTTCTGCGCATGGCCGAGGAGCGGGGGTTCGAGGTACTCGTCACGACCGATACCAATTTGCGCTACCAGCAGGATCTCAAGCACAGGCGCATCGCCATCGTCGTTCTCCTGACCACGAGCTGGCCGCGAATTCGTAGTGTTGTCGAGCGCGTTGCCATGGCTGTCGATACCACATCAGCCGGCAGTTATGTCGAAGTCGCGATTCCGTGAATGGCCCTTGGGGGAATTTGAGCCTGGAACCTAGGAATAATTCGAGGAATAATTCGAACCTGGAACCTTTAATCCTCCGCGCCGGATTCCTTTCGGCCTGGAAGAGCGGGAAATACAAGGGCGAGCATTTCGATTTCGAATCGCCTGCCGCCTTGTTCCGCGTTCTCACGCCCAAGCGCTGGGAACTGATCGAGTGCCTGCAAAACTCCGGGCCGCTCGGGGTGCGTGCTTTGGCGCGTGCCCTGGGTCGCGACGTGAAACGGGTTCATGAGGATGCGGCGGCAATGATCGAGGTCGGCATGGTGGAAAAAACGGAAGACGGCAAACTCGCCGTGCCTTTCGATGAAATTCGTGCGGACTTCGTGATGAAGTCGGCGGCTTGATCGTTTCAGGGGGCGCCGCCCTTGGTCATGGCCATGGACGCACTTCCCGCCGGGAACGCGGATCTCGAAATCCGCTAGTGCAAGGAGCAAAGCCATGTCCAGCCTCGTTCTGTACGGCAACGAATTCGACGGCCACCTGAACAACGGCCTGACGCCGCAATTTTTCAAGTACCGGATCCTGGCCGAGGGCGATTCGTGGATGGATCGCAGTGCGATGTTCCACACTTCCTTGCTGCAAAAGCTGGTGCCGAAAATGGATGCCGCCGGCGACGACGTGCTGATCATCAACCTGTCCCGTTTCGGCGACACCATGCGCCGCATGGGCGACTGCGCGGACGGCGAGTTCCGCCTGTGGCTCGATACCGCCTTCGCCTGGAAGTTCGATGCCGTGCTGCTGAGCGCCGGTGGCAACGATTTCATCGATGCCGCCCGCGATCCCGATGCCGGCCGCGGCATCCTGAAGAACCTTGCCGGCGCACCCCTGCCGGCACACGGCCGGGACTGCCTTGATCGCGCTGCGGTCGCCACCCTGGTCGACGCGTATCTGGCGCCGAGCTTTGCCGCCTTCTACAATCAGGTGCAGGCGAGCCGGCACGCCGGAGTGCCGATCTTCCTCAACCTCTACGACACCCCCGTGGCGCGCGATGCGCCCGCATTTCCGGGCGGCAGATCGTGGCTGTTCGAGGCCTATCGGAAGAACGCGATCCCGCCGCAGCTCTGGCCGGACCTGACCGGCGCCATCTTTGCGGATGTTCAGCGTGCGGTGACGGGATGGACGGCGGGTCGCAGCGGGCTGCATTGCGTGCCGACCACCGGCACGCTGGCCGCCGCCGACCCGGATGCGACGGCAAGCAGCGGCGATTGGCTGAATGAAATCCACCCCAACGCCGCCGGTTGGGAAAAGCTGGCGACCATCTGGCAGAAGGCCATCAAGCAGGTGCTGCTTAGCTTGCCTGTACGTTGGCACTTCCTTTGGCTGGCGCTATGCTCTGCATTTGTCGCTTTGCATAAAACGGGAGGAAGGCCATGCTTCACGGAATCATAGTCGTTGTGCTGGTCGCGATCGGCCTGACGGGTTGTGCCAGTGTTCCGATGGGGGATGCCGGCAGGGATGCGGAACTGAAATCGTTCAAACCAAGGCCCGGCGTGGCAGGGCTTTACATTTACAGGAACGAAAACTTCGGTGCCGCCATCCGCATGGATGTGGAAGTCGATGGCAAACCTGTTGGTCAAACCGCAGCCAAGACGTACTTCTACAAAGAGGTGGCCCCCGGAAAGCACACGGTTACTTCGAAATCGGAAAACACCGACAGCATCGAGGTGGATACCGTGGCCGGAAAGCTCTATTACATCTGGCAGGAAGTGAAAATGGGGCTACTCTACGCGCGCACCAAGCTGACCCTGGTCAGCGAGGAAGAGGGCAAGAAAGGCGTACTGGAGTGCCAGCTGGCCGCCGGGCAATAAGCACCGATCACGCTGCCCGCGATCAGCGTGGTTTGAAAAGTTCCCGAAGGGACGCACAGCGCCGGCGCCAGCGGACGGCGCGGGGTCAGCCGGACCCCCGCGCCCGCTGCTTGGCCGCGACGTAGTCGGCGTGCGGGATGTAGAGCAGGTCGGCGATCTTGCGCATGAAGTGCTGTTCGTGGGCGTCGAGCCGGCCGTCGGCGAAGGCCACCTGCCAGAGGTTTTCGACCACTTCGATTTTCTGTTCCTGGCTGAAGTGCTTGTTGATCAGCCCGGTGAACTGGAAGTAGTCGGTGGCCTGCCGGGCTTCCTCGGTGGCGAATCTGAGCAGGGTGTCGAGTTCCTTCGCCGTGAGGCCGAAGCGGGCCTGCAGCACCCTGGTCACGGTGGCCGTTTCCTCGTCCGTGACCGTGCTGTCCATGCGCATCATTTCCAGCAGCAGGGCCGCCGTCGCGATCTCCAGCGCATGCTGCCTGGCGGCATCAGAGGCGGCGTTGTCCGTGGCGATGAACTGGTTGAAGAAGTCCCTGATGCCGTCGATCATGTTCCTCTGCCCTATAGTTTCAGTGCGCCGGCATAGCCCGTGAGTTCGAGGTAGCCGCGCCCCGACAGGGTACCGCGAATCTTCACCAGCCCCTCCCAGTAGCTGACCGGCAGTGGGCGGTGCGCGGCGATTTCCTGCGCGTCCTGCACCGGCAGGGTTTCGATGGTGTGCGGGCCGCAGCGGATTTCCGTCTGCACCGGGTAGTGCGCACCACTGCGCGGCGAGGTCCAGCGGCGCAGCGGCGTGAAGCTTGTCTCGCCCGCGCCGAACTGGGTCAGGCGCCCGGCGGCGTCGCGCAGCGCGGCGTGGGCGTAAAGCGTTGCGCCGGCGCCATCGCGGATGCGGAATGCCATCAGCGCGCCGCCGTCGTCGAGGTTGATGCCGATCCAGTCCCAGCCGACGCCGCCGGCGGCCAGCACCTCGCTCGACCATTCGTGGTCGAACCAGGCGCGGCCGGTGGCGGGCTGGCGCCTGCCGTCCAGCGTCAGGCTGCCGGCGACCTGCAGTTGCGGCCAGCTTACGTAATGGCTGGCGAGTTCCGGGCGCGGTCCCTTTTGCGACCAGCCGTTCTCGCCCTGCAGCAGCAGCGGCTGGGTCGGTTTGAGCGTCAGGTCGAAGCCGAAGGCTGGATCGTGAAGCTTGAGGCGGAATTGCTCGGTGACGCCGGAACCACTGCGCCGCATGGCCCAGGCGCCGATATGCACGTCGCAATCCGTGGTGGCAAAGCCCGCGCCGAGATTGGCGCGGCCGGCGCGCTCGGCGTGCAGCAGGGGCTTGCCCGGCAGCGTCAGCGCGGCGTGGGCGAAGAGGATCTGGCTGGCGGCAATCGGCGAGGCCAGGTCTTCGGCAATGCCGGGACGGCTACGGAAAAAGGTGAGCTGGAAGCCGGCCTCGCCCTGCGCCGTGTCGAGCGCGCCGGTGACGTACCACCACTCGGTACGGAATTCCGGATGGGCGCCGTGGTCGCGCGGGAAGACAAGGCGCGTGGCGCGGCTGGCGGCGGGATAGGTTACGGCGGGCTGTCGGGCCACGGCGAGCGCCGGCAGCAACAGGGGCGCGAGGAGGAAGGCGCGGCGTCGCATGGCCGTCGACTATTGGGCGCTCGCCAAAACCTGCGCCGCCGGCAGGCGCGTGGCCTGGCGCGCGGCGAAGCGGCTGGCCATGATGCCGGCCGCCAGCGTCAGCGCCGCGCCGGGCAGCACCTGCAGCCAGGGAATTTGCAGGTCCATGCGCCAGTGGAAGGCCTGCGGATTGACGACGTGGGTGAGGATGGCGCCGACCGCGATGCCGCAGGCCAGCCCGACGGCCAGGCCGATGGCGGCGATCAGGGCGCCTTCCAGCATCACGGCGCGGGTCAGCATGGCGCGGTCGAAACCCAGCGCAGAAAGCGTCGCCAGTTCGCGCGCGCGCAGCCAGACGCTGGCGGCCAGCGTCACCGCCAGGCCGAAGAGGCCGATCAGCATGGCGGCGGCTTCCAGCGCGTAGGTGACGGCGAAGCTCTTGTCGAAGATGTCGAGGCTCAGGGCGCGGATCTCGCCGCTGCCGACGCCGTCGATGCCGTGGCGCGCGGCCTGCTCGCGCACCCAGCGCTGCGCGGTTGCGTCGTCACCGGCATCACGTCGGGGCCAGAGCGCGAGGTCGGTGGCTTCGACGCGGCCGCCCAGCGCGCGGTAGTCGACGGCGGCGATCACCACGGCGCCGAACTGGCGCGAATAGTCGCGCCAGACGCCGCCGACGAAGACCTCGACTTCGCGCCCGAGCAGCGGCAGGCGCAGGGTTTGGCCGGTTTGCAGGCGATACAGTTGCTGCATCGGTTCGCTGATCCAGACCGGGATGTTGCCCGCCGGCGCCGTGAACACCTCGCCGGCGAAGGGCAGGCGCGCGCTCGGGTCGGCGCGGTCCAGCTCGCGCACCAGCACGGCCACCGGCGGCCGCTGCGGATCGAGGCTCGCGGTGCCGACGGCCATGCGCTCGACGCGGGCGAAGGGGGCGTCGGGCCGTTCCAGCGCGGCGAGCAGTTCGGCCGGCAGCGGCAGGCCCTTGCTGCGCATGTAGTACGGCGCCGGCAGCACGGCGTCGAGCCACTGCTCGAGCGCGACGCGGAAGCTGGACACCATGGTCACCATGCTCACCGTCAGGGCAAAACTGACGATCAGCCCGCTGGCGGCGACCTGCGCCATCAGCGGCGCCTGGCCGACGTTCTGCACGGCGACGCGCTCCGCGGCGGCCAGTTCGCGGCGGGCCAGCGCGGCGAACACCCGTTGCGTGACCAGCGGTGCGGCGGCGATGCCCAGCACCAGCACCAGCGCGATGGCCGCATAGCCGGCCAGCGGCAGGTCGAAGACGGCCGGCGCCTGCGTCAGCGCCAGCGCCGCGCCGGCCACCAGCGCCACCGCCAGCACCTTGCCGCCGCGCTGCCGGGGCGAATCATCCTGGTGGGGAGGGCGTTGCGCGAAGCCGGTCTTGAGCGCCTGCGCCAGCGGCTGCATCCGGTTGAGCCAGGCGGGGTAGAGCGCCCCGGCCAGGCTCGCCGCGCAGCCCAGGGAGAAGAAGCCCAGCGCCGGCAGTGCCTCGGGCGCGATCACCGGCGCACTGCCGGAGAAGAAGCCGCCGCCGAGGTCGCCGCCCATGAGCCGGGTGAAGGCCACGGCCATCGCCCAGCCCAGCGCGAGGCCGATCGCGGCGCCCGGCACGCCGATCGCCAGGCCTTCAAGCAGCACCTGCGCGAGGCGCATGCGCGGCGCGAGGCCGAGCACGCCGAGCAGCGCGAACTGGGTCGAGCGCTGCGCCACGGCGGTGAGTTGCGTGGCGAAGACCAGGAAGCCGCCGGTGAGCAGGGCGACCATGGCCAGCACGTTGAGGTTGACACGATAGGCGCGCGAGATATTGGACAGCCGCGCCTGGTTGTCGGCGGCGGCGCGCAGCGTGAGGCCGGGCGGCAGCCTGTCCTTCCATGCCGCCAGCCAGTTGGCGAGCTTGGTGTCCGGCGCGAGGCGGATGCGTCCTTCGCTGACGCCATCCGGCGGGCCGAAGTGTGCCTGCACGCGGGCGATGTCGGCCACCAGCAGCAGGTCGTCGGGCCGCGCCGCGGGCAGGTCGCCGGCGATGCGCGTGGACCAGGTGGCGTCGCCGCGCGTTGCCGTGACGCCGGCGCCAGCGCGGTGCGTCCCTTCGGGAACTTTTGATCCGAGCCGGGCCAGCAGCGCCGGCGAAGCGTACATGCCGTCCTCGAAGATGTTGTCGCCGGAGATCGCAGCACCCTGGCGCGGCAGCAGGTCGGGCATCAGCAGGCCGGCGCTGAAGACGTCGAGGCCGACCAGGCGCACCGCGAGTTCGCCGATGCGGACGCGGGTTTCGATCACCGGCACCACCAGCGCCACGCCTTCGTCCTGCGCCAGTTCATTGATCAGTGCCAGCGGCACGCGGCCGGCACTGTCCTGCGGCGCGACCACGGCGTCGGGTTCGCCCTGCACGCTTTTCATGGCCTGCGAAAAATCCGCCAGCGCGGCGTCGTTGATCAGGTGGATGGCATAGCCCAGCGCGACACCGAGGGCGATGGCAAGCATCGACAGGGCGGTGGCGGTGCGCCGCGTCTGGAATTGCGCGCGAATCAGCCACCAGGCCAGCCGTTTCATTGCAGGCCGTCCGGCGTCAGCGTCAGGATGCGGTCGCAGCTTTGCGCGACGTGCTGCGAATGGGTGACGATCAGCGCGCTGGCGCCTTCCTCGCGCACGCGTTCGAGCAGCAGGGTGAGGATTTCGTCGGCGGTGCGCGGGTCGAGGTTGCCGGTCGGCTCGTCGGCCAGGATCAGCGCCGGCCGGTGCACCAGGGCGCGGGCGATCGCCACGCGCTGCAGTTCGCCGCCCGACAGCGTGCCCGGCCAGCGCGGGCCGAAGCCGGCCAGCCCGACGCGCGCCAGCAGGGACTCGATGCGTGGCGCATGCTCGCGGGCGGCGACGCCGGAAAGCAGCAGCGGCACCGCGACGTTCTGCGCCACGGTCAGCGTGGGCAGGACATGGAAGGCCTGGAAGACGAAGCCGATGCCCGTGGCACGCAGCGCGGCGCGCGCCGCTTCGTCGAGGCGGACGATGTCCTTCGCCTGCGGGCCGACCAGGATGGCGCCGGCATCGGCCGTCTCCAGCCCGGCGATGCAGTTGAGCAGCGTGCTTTTGCCGACGCCGGATTCGCCGACCAGGGCGACGATCTCGCCGGCCGCGACGGCGAGGCCGAGCCCGCTGAACACCGGCCGCGCCGAATGGGGGTGGCGCTTCGACAGATTGGCAATGCTCAGCATGGTTGCAATCTTACGGGGCAATCGGCTTGCGGGTCGTCATTGTCGATAGCGCGGCTTCATCGTGGCACGGACGACGGGCCGATGGCGGTCCGCCACGCATCCGCCCGGCCGGCTTCAGCCGGCCCCGGCTGCCTGCCGGGCAGCGGCCCGGATCGGCCTGGGCTTTTTCTTCTTCCGCGGCGGGTCATCGCGCATGCACTTTTTCAACTCGCTGCCGGTCTTGCCCTTGCAGGCCTCCCTGGCCTTCTGCGCGGCTTCGCATCTTGCGGGATTGTCGGACCGGTTGCAGTCTACCGGTGGCATGTTGGCTTCGAGGCAGGCGGCCTTTTCCCTGCCGCGCGCCTCGCTGCAGGTTTTCAGGGCGGCCTGGCGGGCCTCGCAGCGCGCCGGGTCGCGCGCCCGGGCGCAGTCGTCGGCCACCGGCTGGGCGAAGGCCGGCAGCCAGGGCAGGGCGGCCGCCGCCAGCATCGACAGTTGCTTCGCAAGGTTCATGCTTGCCGGGCTCCCGAAAAGGCTCGCGGCATGATACTCCCGCATTGAGGCGAGGCCGGGTTGTCGGCTATAGTGCGCCGTATCGCCAGCGCCGACTTTTCATACCCGCCCCGCAATCGGACTTTGCCATGAGCCAAACCACCATCAAGGATCACCGCCTGACGCTGCCGGAAGTGGTCGATGCCCTCGTTGCCGATGGCATGATCGAAGCCGGCGAGGCGGTCAAGTTCAAGCAGGAGCGCCGCTACTTCAAGGGCGATGCCCATCCGCTGGTGATCATTGCCGGGCTGCACTGGAAATCGCTGCAACCCCCGCACCGCATGCTCGACCTCGAATTCCTGACGCAGTGGATGGCGAACTGGTGCGAGCTCGACTATCTGCACATCGATCCGCTGAAGATCAACCTGGCGGCGGTAACCGGGGTCATGAGCAATACCTACGCGACGCGGTTCCGCATCCTGCCGGTGGAGGTGAGGCCCAACGAGGTGGTGATTGCGACCGCCGAGCCGTTCCAGCGCGACTGGGAGGCGGAGATGCGGCCGATCCTGCGCAAGGACATCCGCCGCGTCATCGCCAATCCCGACGACATCGTCCGCTACCAGGTGGAGTTCTACAACCTGGCCAAGTTCATCAAGGGCGCGCTGGACAAGGGCGATGTCTCCGGCGGCGCATCGAACTTCGAGCAGCTGGTCGAGCTGGGCAAGAGCAACAAGCAGTTCGATGCCAACGACCAGCACATCGTGCGCCTGGTCGATTGGCTCTGGCAGTATGCTTTCGAGCAGCGCGCCTCGGACATCCACGTCGAGCCGCGGCGCAACCTCGGCATCGTGCGCTTTCGCATCGACGGCATCCTGCACCAGGTGCACCAGATCCCGATGGCGGTGCTCAACGCCATGACCAGCCGCATGAAGATCCTCGGCCGCATGGACGTGATCGAGAAGCGCCGCCCGCAGGACGGGCGGATCAAGACGCGCACGCAGGAGGGGCAGGAGGTGGAACTGCGGCTGTCGACGCTGCCGACGGCCTTCGGCGAAAAGCTGGTGATGCGGATCTTCGATCCCGACGTGCTGGTCCGCGATTTTTCCGAGCTGGGCTTTGCCGCGGAGGAATCCGCGATCTGGAACGAGATGTCGGCCCAACCCAACGGCATCATCCTGGTGACCGGGCCGACCGGCAGCGGCAAGACCGTGACGCTGTACTCGACGCTGAAGAACCTCGCCACACCGGAGGTCAACGTGTGCACGCTGGAGGACCCGATCGAAATGGTCGAGGGCTCCTTCAACCAGGTGCAGATCGTCCAGGATATCGGCATGGGTTTTGCCGAGGGCATCCGCTCCCTGATGCGGCAGGACCCGGACATCATCATGGTGGGCGAAATCCGCGACCTGGAAACGGCCGACATGGCCATCCAGGCTGCGCTGACCGGCCACCTGGTGTTGTCCACGCTGCATACCAACGACGCGCCGTCGGCGATCACCCGGCTGGTCGAACTCGGGGTGCCGCGCTACATGCTGTCGGCCACGGTGCTGGGCGTCATGGCGCAGCGCCTGATCCGTACCCTGTGCCCGAAGTGCAAGCAGCCCGGCGGGCTGCGCGCCGAGGACGAGGCGGCATGGACCGCGCTGGTGGCGCCCTGGAAGTCCACCATGCCGACCCAGCTCTACCGTCCCGTCGGCTGCCTCGACTGTCGCATGACCGGCTACAAGGGACGCGTCGGCATCTACGAGATCATGCGCATGTCGCCCGAGATCATGAAACTCGTCTCGGAGGGCGGCGAACTGGCCCGGCTGCGGGAACAGGCCATGCGCGAAGGCATGAAGCCGCTGCGCATCGCCGGCGCGAAGAAGGTGGCGGCCGGATTGACCACGATCACGGAAGTCATCAAGGTCGCGCCGCCGATGTTCGACGGCAACTGATTCCCGGGAATCCCCGCTTCCGGGCGGTTTCAGTATCCCGAGCCGCTTCCCCAGAAGGGCGGCCGGCGGCCGACCAGGGCTTCGAGCAGCGTGAGCTCGTCGTCCGTGTGGTTGATGACGGCGGCCGGCACCATCATCTTCGACATTTTCATGTCGTTGTGGATGTACATCGGCTTGTCGTGGTGCTTCGTGCTGTAGCGCTCGGCTTCCTGCGGCGCGGCGGTCGGCGTGAGTTCAACCTCGCCGTAGCAGAGGCAGAAGTAGGTGCGCGCCTTCGCCCCGTGGTTTTCCTCCTCGATGTAGCAGCCGGTGCCGCGGATGCCGATGGTCGCCGTCGATACCTGGATCGTCCTGGCGCCCTTGCCGAACACCGAGAGGATCTTGCCCGATACCACCCGCATCAGGTTCTGCACCGCCTCGGCGCCGAAACTCACCGTGGTCAGTTCGCGCTGCATGAAGGCGTCATTGCCGATGACGTAGATGGCCTCGCTGCCGGCGCCGGTGACGATGGTGTCGCCGGGCTTGATCAGCTGGCCTTCGGTGGCCAGCCGGCGGTTGACCACCACTTCGCCGCGGATCTTGTGCAGGCCGGGCCGGATCGGCGCGTCGCCCTTGGCCAGGGCGTCGCGGATCAGGCCGGAAATCCCGGCCGGGCCGAGCAGGCCGGCGGCGGCGAGGGCCTTGAGTGTACGGCGGCGAGTTTGCATGGCATGACCCCTTACTTGTTGAGTTCCCGCATGGCACTCTCGAGGCCGGCCAGCGTCAGCGGGAACATGCGGCTGTTGAAAATGGTGCGGACCAGTTCGATCGAGTGACGATAGTCCCACAAACGCTCGGGTTCGGGGTTGAGCCAGACCGCGCGCGGCCAGGTGTCGAGCATGCGCTGCAACCAGACGGCACCGGCTTCCTCGTTCGAGTATTCGACCGAACCGCCGGGCTGGAGGATTTCGTAGGGGCTCATGGTGGCGTCGCCGACCACCACCACCTTGTAGTCCTCGCCGTACTTGTGCATCACGTCCCACAGCGGGAAGCGCTCGCCATGGCGGCGGCGGTTGTCCTTCCAGACGTAGTCGTAGATGCAGTTGTGGAAGTAGAAATATTCGAGGTGCTTGAACTCGCTCTTGGCCGCGGAGAACAGCTCCTCGCAGACCTTGATGTGGTCGTCCATCGAGCCGCCGATGTCGAGGAAGAGCAGCACCTTGACCTTGTTGTGGCGCTCCGGGCGCATCTTGATATCGAGCCAGCCGGCGTTCCTCGCGGTGCCGGTGATGGTGCCGTCCAGATCCAGCTCGTCCTCGGCGCCTTCGCGGGCGAAGCGGCGCAGGCGGCGCAGGGCGATCTTGATGTTGCGCGTGCCGAGTTCGACGGTGTCGTCGAGGTTGCGGTACTCGCGGTTCTCCCAGACCTTGACGCCGGTGCGGTTGCCGGCCGAGGGGCCGCCGACGCGGATGCCTTCCGGGTGGTAACCGCCGTGGCCGAAGGGCGAGCTGCCGCCGGTGCCGATCCACTTGCTGCCGCCGGCATGGCGTTCCTTCTGCTCGGCGAGGCGCTTCTTGAATTCCTCCATCAGCTTGTCCCAGCCGAGCTTTTCCAGCTTGGCCTTTTCCTCGGGCGTCAGATGCTTTTTCATCATCATCTTCAGCCATTCTTCGGGGATGTCGGCTTCAAGGCCGGGGATCTGCGTCACGCCCTTGAAGTACTCGCCGAAGGCGCGGTCGAACTTGTCGTAGTGTGTTTCGTCCTTGACCAGGCAGGTGCGCGCGAGGAAGTAGAAGTCGTCGATGGAATTCCCGGCGACGTGTTCCTTCAGCGCCTCCAGCAGCGTGAGGAACTCGCGCGTGGACACCGGCAGCTTTTTCGCCTTGAGGTGGAGGAAGAAGTCGATCAGCATGGAAAGTCGGCGTTGGCGGTACGGCGATTTACGCGGCTTAGCGGTTGTGGCGGGCCATGAACACCAGGCGCTCGAACAGATGCACGTCCTGCTCGTTCTTCAACAGCGCGCCGGCCAGCGGCGGCACCACGGCCTTCTTGTCCTTCGAATGCAGCGCCTCCGGCGGGATGTCCTCGGCCACCAGCAGCTTGAGCCAGTCGATCAGTTCCGAGGTCGAGGGCTTCTTCTTCATCCCCGGCACCTCGCGCAGCTCGAAGAAGACTTCCATGGCTTCGCGCAGCAGGTCCTTCTTCAGGTTGGGGAAGTGCACGTCGACGATGCGCCCCATGGTTTCCTTGTCGGGGAACTTGATGTAGTGGAAGAAGCAGCGTCGGAGGAAGGCGTCGGGCAGTTCCTTCTCGTTGTTCGAGGTGATGATGACGATGGGGCGCACCGCGGCGCGCACCGTCTGCCGCGTTTCGTACACATGGAACTCCATGCGGTCCAGTTCGCGCAAGAGGTCGTTGGGGAATTCGATGTCGGCCTTGTCCACTTCGTCGATCAGGATCACGGACGGCTTGCCCTGCTCGAAGGCCTGCCACAGCACGCCCTTGACGATGTAATTGCTGATGTCCTTGACCTTCTCGTCGCCGAGCTGCGAATCGCGCAGGCGCGACACCGCGTCGTATTCGTAGAGGCCCTGCTGGGCCTTGGTGGTGGACTTGATGTGCCATTGCAGCAGTGGCACGCCCAGCGCGCCGGCGACCTCCTCGGCCAGCATGGTCTTGCCGGTGCCGGGCTCGCCCTTGATCAGCAGCGGGCGTTGCAGGGTGATCGCGGCATTCACCGCCAGCATCAGGTCGGGGGTGGCGACGTAGGTAGTGGTTCCTTCAAAGCGCATGGTGTTTTCTTTCAGGATTGAAGCAATAGATTATCGCAAAGTGGGCGTGCCGCGCCGCGCATTTCGCCGTCTCGCCAGCGCCGACTTTCAACGTGAAAGTCGCGCCGGCGCCCCGCGGCGCCCCCCCCCCGGGGGGGGGGGGGGGGGGGGGGGGGGGGGGGGGGCGCGGCGACCATCGGCGGGGGCAGCCAACAAACAAACAAAAAAATCCGGCCTTGCGCCGAACGCAGTCGATGTAAGCCTCACCATCCGGCGGCAGCTTGCTGCGCTGGGCGCGCCAGAGCATTTCGCCGAGGCATTCGAGCACGTCGTGCAACGCTTCGTGGCGGTCGCCGCGCCGGCTTTGCAGCAGGTTGAAGGCGGCGCGGATGCCGGGCGGCTGGTCGATCGACAACTGCTCCTCGATCGCCAGGTGCAGCGACAGATGCAGGAAGGGATTGGTCTCGCCCTCTTCCGGCGTCCATTCGCGCGTCAGCGCGTCTTCGGCTTCGAGCAGGGCGTGGTATTCGGGATGCAGGGCGACCAGGTCGGCGGCCAGGGCTTCCATCGCCGTGCCCGGCAGCCGCTGCCGGTGTTTGGCCCAGGCATCGATCAGGAACTGGCGCGCCTGGTCACGGCTCGGATTAAACATTTTTCTCTTTCCATGAACAGAGGTCGAAGACACCGCAATGCACGCAGTCCGGGGAACGCGCCTTGCAGGTGTAGCGGCCGTGCAGGATCAGCCAGTGGTGGGCGTGCAGGCGGAATTCGGCGGGCACGACCTTGAGCAGTTTCTGTTCCACCGCCTCGACCGTGTTTCCCGGCGCCAGCCCGGTGCGGTTGCCGACGCGGAAGATGTGCGTGTCGACCGCGATGGTGGGTTCTTTGAAGGCGATGTTGAGCACCACGTTGGCGGTCTTGCGGCCGACGCCGGGCAGGGCTTCGAGCGCGGCGCGGTCGTGCGGCACGTCGCCGCCGTGGCGCTCCAGCAGCAGGCGCGACAGGGCCACGACGTTTTTGGCCTTGGTCGGATAGAGGCCGATGGTATTGATGTATTCGGCCAGGCCTTCCACGCCCAGCGCGGCGATTGCCTGCGGCGTCGGGTGGTCGCGGAACAGCGCGCGCGTGGCGCGATTCACGCCCTTGTCGGTGGCCTGCGCGGAAAGCACCACGGCCACCAGCAATTGATAGGGCGTGGCGTACTCGAGTTCGCTTTTCGGTTCCGGGTTCGCTGCTGCCAGTCGGGCAAAGAACTCGCGAACCTTTTTCGGGCTCATGCCGGGACCGAAGCCGGTGGCGGCTGATCGTGCAGACGTTGTTGGCGCAGGCGCGCGTTGGCGCGGGCGTCGAGCCAGTTGCGCCCGGCGATCAGCAGGCCGAGGACAAAGAAGGCGCCGGGCGGCAGGATCGCGATCAGGAAGCCGGGATAGGACTGCGGCAAGACCTGGACGGCGGACAGCGTCGGGAAAATCATCTCGATGCCGGAGAACAATGTTCCCTGGCCGATGAACTCGCGCACCGCACCGAGCAGGCCGATCACCCAGACGAAGCCGACGCCCATCATCAGGCCATCGAAGGTCGCCGCGCGCAGGCCGTTCTTGGCGGCGAAGGCTTCGACGCGGGCCAGCACGATGCAGTTGGTGACGATAAGCGGGATGAAAATGCCGAGCACCAGGTACATGTCGTGCAGGAAGGCATTGAAGGCCAGGTCGACCACCGTCACCAGCGCGGCGATGATCAGGATGAAGACGGGGATGCGGATCTCGTAGGGGATCAGGGCGCGCAGGGCGGATATGGCCAGGTTGGCCAGCATCATCACGAGGATGGTCGCCAGGCCCAGGCTGACCGCGTTGACCAGGGTCGTGCTCACCGCCAGCAGGGGGCACAGGCCGAGCAACTGGGCGAGGATGGAGTTCTGCTTCCACAAACCGTTCCAGGCGATGTCCTTGTAGATGCTCATGGGGTTTCCTTTTCCTCGAAGCGGCCGTTGGCCGGCAGGGCGAACAGGCTGTCCTTGTGCTCGACGGCCCAGGCCAGCGTGCGACCGCTGGCCCTGGTCACGGCGCGGGCTGAGATCGTGGCGCCGCTCATCTGGTCGAAGCGGCCGCCATCCTTCTTCACGCGCCATTTGCTTTGGGGCACGCTGTCGAAGCCAAGATTGTTGAACTGGGTGATCCACGGCCGCGTCTTGTTGCGATCCTTTTTCGGATCGATGTAGTCGCCCAGCCCCGGCGTTTCCTTGTGCGCGGTGACGCGCACCGCGATCAGCCTGCCGTCGGCAGCGACGGCGACGATCAGGCCGATGCGGCCGGAATAGCCGTCCGCTGCGGCGGCTTCCAGCACCAGCGCCACCGGTACGCCGTTCTTGCGCGCGCGCCACAGCCGGGTTTCGTCGTCGAGCCCCAGTGCCTTCTGCGGCGCCAGCGTGATCGCATCGGCCATCAGGTCGTTGTCGTACAGCGCGCCCGGCAGCACTTCGCCGATCAGGCGCTGCTTTTCCGCCAGCGCGCTGGCGGCGACCATGGGCGCCGTGGCTTTGTAGGTGCCGGCCATCAGCGCGGTGAACACCAGGGTAAACGCGAGCATGATGCCCGCCGTGCGCGCCGAGATGCGGAACACCCCCGCTTCCCTTTGCCCGATTTCGATCGGTTCGCTCATCGGGAGTCTTCCTGTTTGCCCTTGTGGCCGAACACCGGCGGCTGGGTGTACATGTCGATCAGGGGGGCGGCGATGTTCATCAGCAGCACGGCGAAGGCGATGCCGTCCGGATAGGCGCCGAAGCTGCGGATGATCCAGGTCAGCAGGGCCGCGCCGGCGCCGAAGATCAGCTTGCCCTTCGGCGTGGTGGCGCCGGAAACGGGATCGGTGATGATGAAGAAGGCGGCCAGCATGGCGCCGCCGGTGAACAGCTGGAAACCCGGTCCGGCAAAGCGCTCGGGATCAAAGAGGGCGAATGCGCCCGACACCGCGCACAGCACCGCGAGAAAGGCGACCGGCAGGTGCCAGGTGATGATGCGCTGCTGGAGCAGGTACAGGCCGCCGAGGAAGTAGCCGGCGGCGATCCACTCCCAGCCGCGCCCGCCGACGTTGCCGAAGGTGGCCTTGCCACCCAGGATGCCGCCTATCATCGCGCGCTGTTCCGGATCACGCAGCACGGTGCGCAGCGCGTCGAGCGGCGTGGCCATGGTCATGGCATCGAGGAGCTCGCGCTTGCCGAAAATCGCGTCCCATTGCACGGCAAAGTCGGTGGCGCCCACTTTCGGCCATTGCGACATGAGCAGCGGATAGGCGACGATCATCAGCGCAAAGGCCACCATCGCCGGATTGAACGGGTTTTGCCCCAGGCCGCCATAGAGATGCTTGGCGACGACGATGGCGAGCAGCGTGCCGAGCACGGTCAGCCACCAGGGCGCGATCGAGGGAAAGGTCAGGGCGATCAGCCAGGCCGTGACCAGCGCCGAGCCATCGCCGAGGAAAGGCCGCAGCGGCTTGCCGCGCAAGGCCAGCATCGCCGCTTCGGCGGCGAGTGCGGTGAGCGAGGCCAGCGCGATCTGCACCAGAATGGCGGCGCCGAAGAACCAGACATAGGCGCCAATGCCGGGCAGCAGCGCGAGCAGCACGCGCAGCATGACCGATTGCACGCTGGCGGGTTTGAGGGTGTAGGGCGAGTTATTCACGAGGTATCGGCAATCCGTTCAGTCATCCTGCCGCAGATGCGGCTTGGCCATTTCACGAATTTCGGCGCGGCGCCCTTCGATGGCGGCGATTTCGGCCTGCTGTTCCGGCGTCAGGTCGGTGACGTTTTCCGGATGCGCCTGCTCCTTCTGTGCCCTCGCGCGCTCCAGCGCGGCGGCGATCAGGGCTTTCTTGGCGTCTTCTTCGGGGCTCGTCGCCGGCTTTTCGGCAACGGCGATGGCGGCCGCGGCCTTCTCGCGTCCGGCGGCGGTCTTGGCGGCCAGCTTGGCGGCCTTTTCGGCTTTCTCGCGTTCTTCGCGGGCGAGGCGGAATTCGTAACGCTCGCGGGCCAGGTCGGCCGCCGCCTTTTCCTTTTCCCGGGCCCAGATCTCGCCCTTGGCGAAACGGAAATAATCCACCAGCGGAATGCGCGAGGGACAGACGTAGGAACAGCAGCCGCACTCGATGCAATCGAAGAGGCGAGTACTCCTGCGCCTTGCCGAAGATTTTTGCCCGGCTGAACCAGTACAGTTCGAAAGGCTGGAGTTCGGCCGGGCAGGCCTTGGCGCACTCGCCGCAGCGAATGCAGGGCATTTCGGGCGGCGGCGGCGGGAACAGCGCGGGCGAGCCGGCCAGGATGCAGTTGGTGCCCTTGGTCACGGGGGTATCGAGGCTTGGCAGGCCGACGCCCATCATCGGTCCGCCGATCAGGTAGCGGTCGGTGTCGGCGCGCGGCTCGGCCAGCGGCAGCAGGTCGCGGATCGGCGTGCCGATCCGGGCTTCGAAGTTGCCTGGAAGCGGCATGTTGCCGCTGAGCGTCAGCACGCTCCAGATCAGCGGCTCGCCGTGGGCGATGGCGCGATAGATCGCGTGCGCCGAGCCGACGTTGAAGCATTGCACGCCGAAATGGGTGCCGAGCTTGCCGTAGGGAATCTCGATGCCGGTCAGCACGCGGATCAGCTGCTTTTCGCCGCCGGCAGGGTAGCGGGTAGGAACCGCCATCACTTCGATTGCGGAGTCGCCGAGGCCACGCGCGGCGTCGCGCATGGCGGCGACGGCCTGCGGCTTGTTGTCCTCGACGCCGACCAGGATGCGGCGCGCGCCGGCGATGTGGCGCATCATCGCCGCGCCGGCAATAGCGCTCCAGTCCGTCGGGATCGATGACGATGCTCGGGGCCGGCAAGCCCGACGGGTGCGGCACCGGCTGCGGTTCGATGGCGCGCACGGTGCCCGAGGTGGGCGCATGCACCGCGGTACACATCGGGCCCTCGGCCGCCGCGATGACCTCGCCCTTGAGCACGACCTGGCCGGATTGCACCAGGCAGCGCGCCTGGCGCGGGCGCTCTGGCGCAGCGGGATGACCAGACGCGAGGGCAGCGGCGCGACGCGGATCGGCGCAGTCGCCGATTCGTCCTTGTGCGAGGCGGGCTTGACGCCGCCCTGGAAGCTGAACAGTTTGGCGATCATGCGGCCTGCCGCAGGGGGACCACCGGATACTTCCACTTCCAGGTGTCCACCGTCTCCTCAATGGGCTCCATGCGGATGCAATCCACCGGGCATGGTGCGAGGCAAAGCTCGCAGCCTGTGCACTGGGCGGCGACCACGGTATGCATCTGCTTTGCGGCGCCGACGATGGCATCGACCGGGCAGGCCTGGATGCACAGCGTGCAGCCGATGCAGGCCTGCTCGTCGATGACGGCGACGGATTTGGGCTTTTCGACGCCGTGCTCGGCGGAGAGGGGCTTGAACTCGCGGCCGAGGAGGTCGGCGAGCTTGCGGATGCCTTCTTCGCCGCCCGGCGGGCACTGGTTGATCTCGGCCTCGCCGCCGGCAATGGCGGTGGCGTAGGGGCGGCAGCCGGGGAAGCCGCACTGGCCGCACTGGGTTTGCGGCAGGATGGCGTCGATCTTCTCCACCAGCCTCGAGCAGGTTGTGCTTCATGCCGACGTTGAGCAGCGGGATGCCCAGCACAGCGCAGTTGGTGGTGATCAGCGGCAGGTAGATGCCCAGCACCTGGTGCAGCACCGGGCTGGTCTTCTGGATCACCAGTTCGGTGAGCTGAACGATGGCGGCGATGGTGACGATGAAGGAGAGCGTGCGCAGGTATTCGAGCTGGTTCGGGATCAGAAGCCAGCGGTCGATCAGGTAGCTGGCGCCGCAGGCCATGGTGAGCACGAAGGTTGTCGCAGCCCCCATGCCGAGCGCGGTTTCCAGCTTCTTCGACACGCCCATGAACGGGCACAGGCCGAGGATGCGCACCAGAACCGCGTTGTTCACGAGGACGGCGCCGAGGAGCAGGAAAAGATAGCTGGTCATGGTGCGCGGAGCTGCCGGCGTTGTCCGCAACAATTGGTGGAGATCAAATTATCTCGCTTTTAGGGTATGTGCGCAAGAGGATCGTGAATGTTACCGCCGCGCCGCGTGGCCATGGTGGCGTCGATGCATTCGGCGACAAGCCGCGGGCCGCGGTAGATCAGCCCGCCGTAGATCTGCACCAGCGCGGCGCCGGCGTCGATCTTGGCGTGCGCCCGCGCGCCGCTGGCGATGCCGCCGGCCGCGATGATGGGCAGTTCGCCGGCCAGGGCCAGGGCGAGGCTGCGAATCACGGCGGTGGATTTCTCGAAGAGCGGGGCGCCGGACAGTCCTCCGGCCTCGGCGGCCAGCGGCGAGGACTCCGACGCCTTCCCGGCCCAGCGTGGTATTGGTGGCGATCACGGCGTCGATGCGATGCCTTCGGAGGGCGTCGGCGATGTCGATGATCTGGCCAGTTTCGAGATCCGGCGCTATCTTGAGCGCTAGCGGAACGTATTTGCCGTGCTGGTCCGCCAGCGCGTTTTGACCTCAGGCAGTCGGAACAGGCGGGGCGGTTGCCCCCGGACGTGGCGTTACGG
>JADJFK010000021.1 GCA_016708585.1 Sulfuritalea sp.
CGTGCCGGGCGTCGGCAAGTCGACCTTCATCGAGGCGCTCGGCATGCTCCTGATCGCCCGCGGCCACCGCCTCGCGGTGCTGGCGGTCGATCCCTCGTCGAGCGTGCACGGCGGCTCGATCCTCGGCGACAAGACGCGCATGGAGTTGCTCTCGCAGCGCGAGGAGGCCTTCATCCGGCCGACGCCCTCGTCGGGCAGCCTCGGCGGAGTCGCCGAACACACGCGGGAAGCCCTGCTGCTGTGCGAGGCCGCCGGCCACGACATCATCATCGTCGAGACGGTCGGCGTCGGACAGAGCGAAACCGCGGTGGCCGGCATGACCGACTGCTTCGTGCTGCTGCAATTGCCCAACGCCGGCGACGACCTGCAGGCGATCAAGAAAGGCATCATGGAACTGGCCGACCTGGTGGTGTTCAACAAGGCCGACCTCGATCCGGCGGCGGCGCAGCTCGCGGCGGCGCAGATGCGTTCGGCGCTGGCCATGCTGCATCCGGCATCAATCAACTGGCAGCCGCCGGTGCTGACCTTGTCCGCCGCGCGCAAGGACGGGCTGGAGGCGTTCTGGCAGACGCTGGAGACGTTTCGCGCGACGCTGGAGGCGAGCGGCGAATTCGCCGCGCGGCGCCGGCACCAGGCCCTGGCCTGGATGTGGCAGCTGGTGGACAGCGGTTTGCGCGAAGGCTTTCGCCGGCATCCGGCAGTGCGCGACATCCTCTCCGCCACGGCGGCCGGGGTGGAAAACGGCAGCATCACGCCGACGGCTGCGGCAAGGCAGCTGCTCGAGCTGGCCGGCCGACAGGAATGAAACATACTCAGTTTTTCGGGAGAAGCGACCATGCATGAAATCATCGACCAGCTGGATGAAAAGCGCCGACGGGCGGCGCTCGGCGGCGGCCAGAAGCGCATCGACGCCCAGCATGCCAAGGGCAAGCTGACGGCGCGCGAGCGCATCGAACTGCTGCTCGACGACGGCACCTTCGAAGAGTGGGACATGTTCAAGGAGCACCGCTGCGTCGATTTCGGCATGGCCGAGCAGGAGAAGATCCCGGGTGACGGGGTGGTGATCGGCTACGGCACCATCAATGGCCGCATGGTGTTCGTCTTCTCGCAGGATTTCACCGTGTTCGGCGGCGCCCTGTCGGAAGCCCATGCCGAGAAGATCTGCAAGATCATGGACAAGGCGATCCAGGTCGGCTGCCCGGTGATCGGCCTCAACGATTCGGGCGGCGCCCGCATTCAGGAAGGCGTTGCCGCGCTTGGCGGTTACGCCGATGTGTTCCAGCGCAACGTCATGGCCAGCGGCGTGATTCCGCAGATCTCGATGATCATGGGCCCCTGCGCCGGCGGCGCCGTGTATAGCCCGGCGATGACGGATTTCATTTTCATGGTCAAGGACTCGTCCTACATGTTCGTCACCGGTCCGGAAGTGGTGAAGACCGTGACCCATGAGGAAGTCACCGCCGAGGAACTCGGCGGTGCCGTCACCCATACCAGCAAGTCCGGCGTTGCCGACCTGGCCTTCGAGAACGACGTCGAGGCGCTGGTCATGCTGCGCCGCTTCTTCAACTACCTGCCGCTGTCGAACAAGGAAAAGCCGCCGATGCGGCCGACCAACGACCCCGCCGACCGCCTCGACCATTCGCTCGACACGCTGGTGCCGGACAACCCGAACAAGCCCTACGACATCAAGGAACTGATCTTCAAGGTGGTCGACGACATCGATTTCTTCGAGGTCCAGCCCGACCACGCCAAGAACATCGTGACCGGTTTCGCCCGCATGGAGGGCCAGACCGTCGGCATCGTCGCCAACCAGCCGATGGTGATGGCCGGCTGCCTCGACATCAAGAGCTCGATCAAGGCCGGCCGCTTCGTGCGTTTCTGCGACGCCTTCAACATCCCCATCGTCACCTTCGTCGATGTGCCGGGCTTCATGCCGGGCACGGCGCAGGAATACGGCGGCATCATCAAGCACGGCGCCAAGCTGCTGTATGCCTATGCCGAATGCACGGTGCCGAAGATCACCGTGATCACGCGCAAGGCCTACGGCGGTGCCTACGACGTGATGGCCTCGAAGCACCTGCGCGGCGACGTGAACTTCGCCTGGCCCAGCGCCGAGATCGCGGTGATGGGGCCGAAGGGCGCGGTGGAGATCATCTTCCGTGAAGACAAGGGTGATCCGGCCAAGCTGGCGGCCAAGGAGGCCGAGTACAAGGCCAAGTTCGCCAACCCCTTCGTCGCCGGCGCGCGCGGCTTCATCGACGACGTGATCATGCCGCACGAGACCAGGAAGCGCATCTGCCGCTCGCTGGCCATGCTGCGAGGGAAAGACATCAAGAATCCGTGGCGCAAGCACGGCAACATTCCGCTTTGAGCGTCGGGGAGAAACCAACCATGTTCAAGAAAATACTGATTGCAAACCGCGGCGAGATCGCTTGTCGTGTGATCAAGACCGCCCGCAAGATGGGCATTGCGACCGTCGCCGTGTATTCCGAAGCGGACAAGGATGCGATGCACGTGACCATGGCCGACGAGTCGGTCTGCATCGGGCCGCCGCCGTCGAAGGAATCCTACCTGTCGATGGACAAGATCATCGCCGCCTGCAAACAGACCGGCGCCGAAGCCGTGCATCCGGGCTACGGCTTCCTCTCGGAGAACGCCACCTTCTCGCGCCGGCTGGAAGAGGAGGGCATCGTCTTCATCGGGCCCAAGCATTACTCGGTCGAGCAGATGGGCGACAAGATCGCCTCGAAGAAGCTGGCGCTGACCGCCAAGGTCAATGTCATTCCCGGCTACAACGATGCCATCGATACGCCCGAGCAGGCCGTGGAGATCGCCAGGGGCATCGGCTATCCGGTGATGATCAAGGCTTCGGCCGGCGGTGGCGGCAAAGGCCTGCGCGTTGCTTTCAACGACCAGGAGGCGCATGAGGGTTTTGCGTCGTGCAAAACCGAGGCCAAGAACGCCTTCGGCGACGACCGCGTGTTCATCGAGAAGTACGTCGAGGAGCCGCGCCACATCGAGATCCAGGTGCTGGGCGACGCCCACGGCAACACGCTCTACCTGCAAGAGCGCGAGTGCTCGATCCAGCGCCGCCACCAGAAGGTGATCGAGGAGGCGCCGAGCCCCTTCCTCGATGCCGCGACGCGCAAGGCCATGGGCGAGCAGGCCGTGGCCTTGGCGAAAGCAGTCAACTACCAGTCGGCCGGCACCGTCGAATTCGTCGTCGGCGGCAAGGACAAGAGCTTCTACTTCCTGGAAATGAACACCCGGCTGCAGGTCGAGCATCCGGTCACCGAACTCATCACCGGGCTGGACCTGGTCGAGCAGATGATCCGCGTCGCCGCCGGCGAAAAGCTGGCCTTCAAGCAGGAGGACCTCAAGATCAACGGCTGGGCCATGGAATGCCGGATCAATGCCGAGGACCCCTTCCGCGGCTTCCTCCCTTCGACCGGTCGCCTGGTGAAGTACGTGCCGCCGCCCGCCGAGGGCGGCGTGCGGGTCGATACCGGCGTCTATGAAGGTGGCGAGATCTCGATGTTCTACGACTCGATGATCGCCAAGCTGATCGTCCACGCCGCCTCGCGCGACCAGGCCATCGCCCGCATGCGCGATGCCCTGAACGAGTTCGTGATCCGCGGCGTGGCCAGCAACATTTCTTTCCAGGCCGCGCTGATGCAGCATCCGCGCTTCACCTCGGGCAACTTCAATACCGGCCTGATCGCCGACCAGTATCCGAAGGGCTTCAATGCCGCCGACGTGCCGCACGACGATCCGCTGATGCTGGTCGCCACCGCCGCGGCGATCCATCGCCAGTACCTGGCGCGCAACGCCACCATCACCGGGCAGATGCCGGGACACGAGTACAAGCCCGGCAGCGAATACGTGGTGCTGTTCAACGGCGAGCGCCACCCGGCCTCGATCACGCCGGCCGAAGGCGGCTGGGATGTCAGGCTGGCGGACGGCAACTACGCGATCCGCTCGAACTGGCAGTTCGGCGACATCCTCTATCGCGGGACGCTCAACGGCCAGCCGATCTGCATGCAGGTCGAGCGACGCGGCTCGGTTTACCGCCTGTTCCACTGGGGCGTGCAGGCCGACGTGCAGGTGATGAGCGCGCATGCCGCCGACCTGCTGGCGCTGATGCCGGTCAAGGCGGCGCCCGACATGTCGAAGTTCCTGCTGTCGCCGATGCCGGGCCTCTTGACCCAGGTCGCGGTCAAGCCCGGACAGGAGGTCAAGGCCGGCGAAGTGCTGGCCAGGATCGAGGCGATGAAAATGGAGAACGTGCTGAAGGCCGAGCGCGACTGCGTGGTGGATAAGCTGCTGGCGCAGCCGGGCGAAAGCCTGGCGGTCGATCAGGCCATCATCGGCTTCAAGTAAAAAGTCGGCGCCGGCGGGACGGCGCCAGTGCCGTCCCGCCGGCGCCGACTTTTGCCTAAAGCGCGAGTTCCAGGCGCGCGCCGAGCAGCCTGGCATTCGATGCGGCGCGTGTGCCGCCGGGATTGCGGATGTACTGGACGTCCGGCTGCAACGCCAGCCAGGGCGTGATCGCCACCCGCCAGCTGATCTCGAACGCTTCCTCGCTGCGCGCCGTGGCGATGCCGCCCACCCCCTGGGCGGAGCGCCACTTCGATGCCAGGCGGCTGTGCGTCCAGCCGAGCGCCAAGCTGTCGTCAGGCCGGCCGGCAAGCGGTCCGCGGATCCGCACCCCGAGGTTTCCCATGCGGTCGATGGCCGTTGAATGGCCGGCGCTGAAGGCATAGCGGCCGAAGGTCGTGACATCCCGCCCCGCCTCGCCGCCCAGACTGAAGAGGCTGCGTTCGGCCAGCAGGTAGGCTCCCTGCGAGCGGCGCTGGCGCGGATTGTTGCCGACGGCGACGTCGAATTGATCCGGCGCCCTGTTGCCGTAACGCCAGAAGCCGATTGCGTATTTGCTGATGCCGCCGTATTTTTCATGGGCGACCAGTGCCGGCGCCTGTTTCACATCGGCCGGATCGACGGGTTCGAACGTATGGCCGGTCTCAAGCGGCATCCAGCCGATTTCGCCGATGACGAAAGCGCCGTCGCCGTCGGCAAAGCGGATCGAGGTCCGTTTTGGGTGATCCGGATCATTGGGGATGCCATCCATCACGGCGCCCATGGCATACAGCGCACGGTCTGCGGCAAGCCATTTGGCGCGGATGCCGAATGCGGCGTTGTTGAACACGGACGGGGAGTTGGTCAAGGCCAGGTCGGCCGGGGTGCCGTAGGCCGGATGCAGCAAAGTCGCCGCCGAATCCACGGTGAAGAATTCGGAGTCGATCGGGTAGATGCCGGCGAGGATCAGGAGCCGGTCGTCGAGGAAGCCCTTTTGCACCCAGGCATGGAACAGGCGCGTGGTCGACACCGGCACCTCGATGTTGCTGACGCCCATCAGGCTTCCGGTACGTTGCGCGTTGATACCGCTGCCACCGTCGGTGACGGTGTTGACGTAGGCGACCGTGCTGTTCCAGCCGAGCAGCTTTTCGAAGTCGGCCCGCAATTTCAAATCCAGGTGCTTGACCGTGTCCGGACCGTTGCGGGCGCCGCCGCGGTTGTGCAGGCTGTCGAAACGGATCCCGGCATCCAGCGCAATGCCGCGTTGCCACAGGTCGCTGCGTGCGCCATTCCAGTCGCCGCCCAGCGTTGCCGCCGCGTAGTCGGGAGCATCTTCCGCCGGGGCGGGAGATGCGATGGCGAGGAAGGACAGCGCGAAGACGGCGGAGCGTTTCATCGATGCGATTTTTTCAGCGCATCGACCGACGCTGCGATGCCCCGGCGCGGCCGTTCGCCGTCAGGCCTGGCGCGCGAAGGCTGCGATGACGTCGGCCGGCGCCTGCACCAGTTCGATCAGCACGCCTTCGCCGGCAATCGGGAACTGCTCGTTGGCCTTGGGGTGCAGGAAGGTGATGTCGAAGCCGGCGGCGCCCTTGCGGATGCCGCCCGGCGCGAAGCGCACGCCCTGCGCGGTGAGCCATTCGACGGCTTTCGGCAGATCGTCGATCCAGAGGCCGACGTGGTTCAGCGGCGGTTCGTGCACGGCCGGCTTTTTTGCCGGATCGAGCGGCTGCATCAGGTCGACCTCCACCCGGAAGGGGCCGCTGCCCATCTGGGTGATGTCCTCGTCCACGTTTTCCCGCTCGCTGACGTAGTTGCCGGTGACGGCCAGGCCGAACATTTCGACCCAGAGCTTTTTCAGGCGGTTCTTGGAGGGGCCGCCGATGGCGATCTGCTGGATGCCGAGCACCCGGAAGGGGCGCGCCGAGGATTGCTGCGTCATGTATGCGTTCTCCGCTGCCGACGTCGCGCGAACCGCCTCAGGCGCGCCGCACGAGCATCAGGGTTTCCTTTCGACGCACTCGCGTATGCGGGCGAGCAGGTCGTCTTCGTCGTAGGGTTTGCCCATGTAGTGATTCACGCCGATTTCCTGGGCATGCAGGCGGTGCTTGTCGGCGGTGCGCGACGTGATCATGATGATCGGGATGTGCCGCAGGCGCTTGTCGCCGCGAATGTTGCGCGCCAGTTCGAAGCCGTCCATGCGCGGCATTTCGATGTCCAGCAGCATGACGTCGGGCATCACATCGACCAGCTGCTCGAGCGCATCGACGCCATCCTTTGCGGTCAGCACATGGTAGCCGTGACGGGCCAGCAGCCGGCCGCTGATCTTGCGCACCGTCAGCGAATCGTCGACCACCATCACGGCCGCGGCGGCGCCGGTGACCGGGGTTGCGGCGGCAGCGCCGGATGATTCCTGGGCGACGGGAGCCGGGGCCTCCGCCGTCGTTTCCGCCTGCACCGGCGCGGCGTGGGCGAGGACGCGAGCGGCCAGCGCGATCGGGTTGATGATCAACACCACCTCGCCGTTGCCCAGCACCGTGGCCCCGGCCAGTCCGGGTACGCGGGCCAGCTGCGGCCCGACGGCCTTGACCACGACTTCCTGGTTGCCGGAAAGGCTATCGACTTCGAGCGCGACGCGCTCGGTTCCGCCCTTGACCAGCAATATCCAGTGGCGCCGCTGCTGCGGCGGAGTCGGATCCTTTTCGCCCAGCAACGCGGCCAGGTAGTGGTAGGGATAACGGTTCCCCAGCCACTCGGTGCTGCCCGCGGCGCGGATCCTTGCCGCAGCGTCGGGCTTGTTTTCGGTGGCCTGTTCGATCATCGACGAGGGAATGGCATAGCGCCGATTGCCGGCCGTGACAAGCACGGCCTGGGTGACGGCCAGCGTCAGCGGCAGGTAGATGCGGAAGGTGGCGCCACGCCCGGTGACCGAGTCGATCTCGATGCGGCCGCCGAGGCTGGCCGTTTCGTTTTTCACGACGTCCATGCCGACGCCGCGTCCGGCCAGCGTGGTCACCTCCCTCGCGGTGGAAAATCCGGCCTGCATGACCAGCTGCGCCAGCGTGGCTTCGTCGGGGTCCGCGTCGGCCGCGATCAGTCCGTGCTCCACGGCGCGGCGCCGTATCCGCGGAAAGTCGAGGCCGGCGCCATCGTCGGCGATGGAAACCACGATTTCGTTGCCTTCCTGCGCCAGCGAAAGCGTGATCTGGCCGATCGGATCCTTGCCGGCCGCGTGGCGTCCGGGCGTGTCTTCGAGGCCGTGGGCCACGCTGTTGCGCAGCATGTGTTCGAGCGGGCCGGCCATTTTGTCCAGCACCGAGCGGTCGAGCTCGGTCTGACCCTGGCGGATGTCCAGGTTGGCGCGCTTGCCGGTATCCTTGGCCGCCTGCCGCACCACGCGATGCAGCCGCTCGGCCAGGCTCTCGAAGGGCACCATGCGCACGCCCATCAGGCGCTGCGACAGTTCGCGGGAAAGGCGCGCCTGGGCGGCGAGCGCGGCGTTGGCCTGATCGAGGTTGCGCATCAGGGTCTGCTGCACGGTGGCGACGTCGTTCACGCTTTCCGCCATCATCCGCGCCACTTCCTGGAAACGGGTGAAGCGGTCGAACTCGAGCGGATCGAATTCCACCGCCCGCTCGCTGGCCAGCGCCTGCTGCGACTGCATCTGCGACTCGGCCTGGATTTCGACTTCGCGCAGCTGCTTGCGCAGGCGGATGATGTTTTCCGTCAGTTCGAGCAGGGATCCCTTCAACCCGAGCAATTCGCCCTCGATCCGGCCGCGGGCGATGGCTACCTCGCCGGCCTCGTTCACCAGCTGGTCGACCAGGTCGGCGCGGACGCGAAGCTGCACCGCCGCGGCGGGCGCGAAGGGTGCCGGACGCTGGGCATCGGTTGCCGCGGGCGCATGCGGTGCCGCGGCCAACGCAGGTTCGGCCGGCTTGGCTTCGGCTACCGGCGCTTCGACGGAGACATCCGGGCCCATCATCACGGGCGCCGGCGCTTCGGGCTCCGGTGCGGCCGCATCGGGATTGCGCAGGCGATCGATCAGCATTGCCGCGCGGTCGTAGGAGGTTTCCAGTCCGTCGATGGTGGCCGCATGCACCGACTTCATGCGCACGGCCTGGTCGATCCGGTCTTCCATCGAATGCAGCAGTTCGCCGCAACCCATGGCGCCGGCCATCCGGGCGCTGCCCTTCAGGGTGTGCAGGGCGCGCTGGAGCGTGCGGGAGGTTGCGGCGTCGGTCGGATCGGATCGCCATTCGCGCAGCTTCTCGCCGATCTCGCGCATGAGATCGACGCTTTCCTCGAGGAACAGGGGCAGGATCTGCGGATCGATCTCGTTTTCGATCCGGGCAGCGCGGCGGTCCGCCGCGGTGATGGTGATTTCCGGCAGCGCCGGTTCAACGGCCGGTTCAAGCGCCGGTTCATGGATCGGCTCGAGCGTTGGTTCAACGGTCGGCTCAACGGTCGGTTCAACTGTCAGATCAACGGTCGGCTCAAGGGTTGGTTCAACGGTCGGTTCAACGGTCGGTTCAACGGGCAGATCACGCGCCGGTTCAACCGTCAGCTCAACCATTGGCTCGACCGTCGGCTCGATCGTCGGCGCAAGGGGAGGTACCGGGGCCGGCTGGGCGACCGCCTTCATGGCATTCAGCTCGGCGGTGAGGTCCGCCTCCTCCCCGGGCATGCGGCGTTCCGCGACCGCACCCAGCATGCCTTCGAGGGCGCCGGCGCAACGTGCAAAAACGAAGCGCTGCGCTTCGGTGGGAACGGCGGCTTCGAGGGACAGGCGCGTCAGCGCGTTCTCGAGCGCGCGGGCGAGGGTCGAGACCGGCATGAAGCCGGTCGCAGCAGAAATGCTGGCGGTGGTATGGGCGGCGCGAAGCACGTCGTTGCCGGGTACTTCTTCAGCGCCGAGCCGGGCTTGCAGCGTGACGACATATTCGCGGGTCTCGTCGAGGTAGAGCTTGTAGAGGGCGGGCGCCACTTCCAGGTCGCCGACCCTTACCGGTGGCGGCGCAGGGAAGCTGACGACATCGGCCGACGGCTGCGGCTGCACCGCAACTTCTTCCGTCGCAACCGCGGCGACGACGACCTCTGCGGGCGCGGACGCTTCCTGCGCAACCTCTTCCGCAGCGGCCGGCTCAAAAGTCGGTGCCGGCGGGACGGCGACGGGCGCCTCGGCATCTTCGGTCCCGCCCAGGATGTTGCATTGCCGGATCAATTCGCCGGCTTCGAAGTGCCTGCTGCCGCCACCCTCGAGTTGGGCGATCCAGCCTTTGAAAACGTCCGCCGCGAGGGTCAGCATGGCAAGCAGCTCGGGGGTCGCGGGACGCGTCTCGTGCAGCCAGGCGTTGAGCACCTGCTCCACGGCCCAGCCGGCTTCGCCCAGATCGACGAGGCCGACCATGCGGCCGCTGCCTTTCAGGGTATGGAAGCTGCGGCGTACCGTGACCAGCGACTCGTGGTCGTCCGGGGCGGCTTGCAACCGGGGCAGCTGCTGGTGGATGGTCGCCAGGACTTCGTTGGCTTCCTCGAGGAAGATGCCGAGCAGTTCGGCGTCGAGGTCTTCCTCGCTGGACTCCATCATGCGCACGGCGTCGGCCGACGGGACCGGGGCCGCGACGGGCGGCGCCGGCGCTGCGGCAGGGGGCTCGGCGGGTGCTTCGAAACCTTCCACGACGAAGTCCGGCAGGGCGTCTGCGGCGACGTCCTCCGCCATGGCAGCGATTTCCGGTTCCGCCGCCGGCTCGTCGGCCGGAACCGAAAGCCCTGCCACCGCTGGCGTTTCGGTTGTTTCGGATGATGCCGGTGCCGCGAACATCTCGGGCGTCGGGGCGGGTGTTGGCGCAGCCGGCATGACCGCCTCGGCTTCTTCGCGGACGGGTTTGACTGCGGCCGGCGGCTCGAGGATGGCGTCGATATCGGCCGCGCCGGCCTGCAACTGGGTGACGAAGAAGCCCAGCGCCGAAAGTTTTTTCGCCACGGTTTCGAAGTCGTTCGCTTGCGGCGTGAAGCCGGGTGCCGCGAAACGCTCGATCTCCTGCGCGCATTCGGAGAGCACCGCGCTGGCGCGATCCTGGCCCAGCACCATCAGTGCGCCCTGGATCTGGCGGATCGGCTGCGCCACCGTCGCCAGGGTGCCCTGGCGCGAGGTGTCGCGGAAGTAGGCGTCAAGCGTGGTTTCGATGGCGCCGAGGTTGGAGCGGATCTCGCGCGCCACCGACGCCAGCAGCAGTCGCTCCTGGGCCCGGCGCGACATTGCGTCCAGATGCGGCAGGTCCATCATGCCGAGTTCTTCGCCGCGCCCCAGCGCGGCGAGGCGATTGACGACGATTTCGGTGGCGTGGGCGAACTCCGCATCCAGCGACTGGAAATTTTCCAGCGCGGATTCGGCGAGCACGAGGGCGGTCGCGATTTCGAGGGCCAGCACTTCGTTGTGCCGTGCCGGATCGCGCCGCAACTGGTCGGTCTGCTCCAGAATCGCCGCAGTCAGTCGCGCGTAGTCGGGCTGCCCGGTCGCCGCGCCTTCCTCGGCGATTTTCGCGGCGCGTTCGTGGAAGGGTGGCAGGGCGGCGGCGGTCCCGGCGCAAAGCTTGTTCCAGTCGTCCTTGGCCGCCGCCAGCAGGTCGCGCAGGCGGCGCACGATGGGCAGCAGCCGCTCGGTCTCCGAGGGCGTCGCGGTGGGGATCATGCCGTCCAGGCGGTAGGCGGCACGCACCACGGTCAGGGCTTCGCCGCCGGCAGTTGCACAGGCCGCCAGGTACAGCGCCTCGCGCAGCAGTTGTTCGCTTACCTCGGCAATGCCCTCGACGAGCTTCTTGACCTGCGCGCCAAGGCGCATGGCGAACATCTTCGCCTGCGTGGCATCGGGCAGTCCGCCGGCCGCCATGGCGTCGAGCACGCCGAGCGCTATCCACCAATAAGCGCGGGCGGCCGGGGTGCTGCGGGTCATTTCGATCATCGCCACCGAAACCTTCATCTCGGCGACGCCCTTGGGGTCGTTCTTCAGCCACTTCAGCAGGCCGCGCTCGAAGCCGAGGCGGGCCGCCTTGAGCCGTGCCGCGAGGGCATCGGGCGCAAGCGGCGGGATATCCCTTTCACGCTTGGGCGGGCGCTGGGTGAGGTCGGGGAAGAACAGGGCGACGGGTCCGGGCGCCAATTGTCCGCGCGCCACCGCCATCGTCCGGTAGGGGATAAAAAGCTTCAGCGGCTGATCCGGATGGCCGGCCATCAGGTCGTCGAGGTAGCCGCGCAGTGCGGCGAACCCGGCCTGGGCCGCTTCGATGGCCGCTGCGGCATCCGGCGCGCTGCCGTCGGCCAATGCGGCAAGCAGCTGCTCGATGGCCGCCGCGAATTCGGTAATGCCCTCCAGTCCGACGATGGCCAGCGCGCCATGGGCCTGGTGCATGCCGGCGCAGGCCTTCTTCAGCTCGTCGCCGGACGGATCCGCGGCGTGGGCCGCAAGGCTCTGCCCGGCGCGCTCGAGCGCAAGGTCGATTTCCCCCTTGACCCAGGACAGAGGACCGATGTCGAGATCCATGCTCATGAAAAGGGGGTCGCCACGCTGTGGTTGGCCGGATTCTCGATCACACCTTGAAGCCCGAGACCGAACCCTTGAGTTCGACGGCAAGTTCGGTCAGCTCGCCGATCGAGACGGCGGTTTGTTGCGTGCTGGCGGTGGTCTGGCCGGTGATGCGCAGGATGTCCTGCATCGAGCCGGCCACCTTGGTGGCGATCTCCGCCTGCGCCTGGGTGTCCGCCGAGATCGCCTGAATCAGGCGGGCAAGATCCTGCGAAACGCTGGAGATTTCATTCAGCGCCTGGCCGGCGGCGTCCGACAGCTTGGCGCCTTCCACCACCCCCTGCGTCGAGTGTTCCATGGCCGCCACGGCGTCATGCGTGTCGGTCTGAATCGTCTTGACGATGGCGGCAATCTGCTTGGTCGCTTCGCCGGAGCGCTCGGCCAGGCGCTGCACTTCTTCCGCCACCACCGAGAAGCCGCGTCCCGCTTCGCCGGCGGAGGCCGCCTGGATGGCGGCGTTGAGGGCCAGCACGTTGGTTTGTTCGGTAATGTCCGAAATCAGTTCGACGATTTCGCCGATTTCCTGCGAGGATTCGCCGAGCCGCTTGATCCGCTTCGAGGTTTCCTGGATCTGGGTGCGGATTTCGTTCATGCCCGCAATCGAGTTCGACACCGCCGCGGAGCCCTTCTGCGCGGCTTCGAGAGATGCGTTTGCCACCCGGGCCGATTCCAGCGCGGACGAGGACACCTTCTTCATCGAGTCGGCCATTTCAAGAACCGCGGCGTTGGCGCCCTTGATTTCGGTTGACTGCACTTCGGTGGCGGCCAGCAGTTGGTTGGAGGTGGTTTGCGCGGCATTCGAGGCGCTGGTTACGCGCAGGGCGGCATCGTTGATGCGGCGCACCAGCACGGCGAGTTCCTCGACGGTGTAGTTGACCGAGTCGGCGATCGCGCCCGTGATGTCCTCCGATACCGTGGCGCGTATCGTCAGGTCGCCGTCGGCGAGGTCGCCCATTTCGTTCATCAGCCGCAAAATGGCGCCCTGGGTTGCGTCCTTCTCCGCTTCTGCAAGGCGCCGCTGGTGATCGGCTTCGTTGCTGCGGCGCAGGCCTTCGTCATTGAAGGCCTTGACCATGAGCACCAGCATCAGCAGTGCCAGGGAACCGAAGATGGCCGCGGTGACGGAGGAGGCGTCCTGGTCGGCAATCTCGCTTTCATAGGCTTGGACCAGGCTCTCGGCGCTTGCCGTCATGCCGCGGAAACCGGAGACGAGGGTAGCCACCGTAGTACGGGCTTTTGCCAGGGGCTTGAGATCACCCGACAGGGCGGGAAGCGCCGCCAGCATCGGCTTCAGTTGCTGCGCCAGCGGCGAGTCGGGGGGGGCCAGTTCCGTCGCCGTGGTGATGTCCCTGGCCAGTTGCGCGGCCACGGCCTCGTCGAGGCTCGGGCCCCAGGCCAACTGGGATGCTGCCCGCAGGATCCGTTCCGTCAGAATCGGGAACTTGCCGCCGGCGGCTTCCGCCGCTTCGGTGATGGCCTTGCTCTGCTTTGCCGAATCGGTGGCAAGGCGATTGATCGCAATAAGGCGATTCTCCTGCGCCAGCAGTAGCGAAATCGCGTCGCTCAGCCTGGTCCATCCCTCGCGCAAGGCATCCAGCGCGGGCCGCGCCTCGACGCTGGTGGCTGCCACCCGGATCCCTTTGACTTCGCCGCCTTCGGCCAGGGTTTCCAGCGTCTTGGCGAACTGGTCGCGGGCATCGCGCAGCTCGGTAAAGCCCTCCTTTTGTCCAAGGGTGGCATTGACCGCCGCCCGCGGAATCTGCTGGATCAGCGTTGGAATGTGGTTGGCGACAGACAGGTAGGTGGTGCCCCGCGCCGTGGCCTGTACCTGGATGAAGACCGAAGCGATGGAAATCAGCAGGCTGACGAGAAAAATCGTGCCCAGGATGCGGAACTGGGTCTGGATCTCCAGATGGCCGATCAAGGGCAGCCTGTTGCCCCGGTTGCTGCGGCGCTCCACTGCGGGCGGACCCCCTGCCTGCCCGGGGGAGCGATTGCGGCGATCGAGTGTCGGCAGCGTGAAGGGGAGCTTGAATGCCATGACTAGTCCTTTGCGGAGCGCTCAAAGCGCGATGTCGAGGTAACTGGGGTCGGACAATAGGGCCGTAATGCGCAACTGGGTCCAGGTCTGGTCTTGTGGATCCTTGAAGCGGCCACCGAGCCAGGGCGCGGGGTCGCCGGCGCCCTGCGTTGCGGCGGATGCTCCCGCGTCACCGGCGGCATGCATGTCGCGCTGCGCGCGCAATCCCAGCGCGCGACGGATCAGCAACGCGGTGTTGACGCCATGTCGCGCGCCGACCAGCAACAGGCGTGACTGGGCATTGATCGGTGTCGATGCGCCGCCGCGCCAGGCGGAAAAATCCACCACGCCGTAGAGCACGCCGCGAATGTTGGCGATGCCGGCGAACCAGGGCTTGGTCAGGGGGGCGGGCGTCAGCGGCGGCAGGGGCGTGACTTCACCCGAGTCGGCAAGGTCGATCAGCCAGCGGCTGCCGCCGGGAAGCTCATCGGACCCCGACTCGATGCCGAGCAGGGCCTGGGCGCCTTCGCCGCGCCGCGCGGACACCAGCCGCTCGGAGAGCCCCTGCTGGAATTCACGCAGACTGATGCGCTTGGCCATGAACTATTACCCGAGCGCGGCGATCTTGGCCAGCAGGGCCGGACCATCCACCGGCTTGGTGACGTAGTCCTGGGCGCCCTGGCGCATGCCCCACAGCTTGTCGGTTTCCTGGCTCTTGGTGGTGCAGATGATGACCGGGATGTCCTTGGTGGCCTCGTCCCGCGACAACGCCCGGGTGGCCTGGAAGCCATTGGTTCCCGGCATCACCACGTCCATGATGACCAGGTCGGGCTTGATCTGTTTGGCGCGCTCGACGCCCTCGTCGCCGCCTTCCGCCGTGCTGACTTCGTAGCCGGCTCCCTGCAGCAGCTGGGTCATGATATGGCGCTCGGTGGGGGAATCGTCGACAACCAGTATGGTTTTGATGGGCATGATGGCTCGCTCGCAAAGATGGAAGAATCCGCTCAGCCGCGCGCGGCGTGATCGGCAACGGTCTTGATGAGGCTGTCCTTGGTGAAGGGCTTGGTCAGGTATTCGTCGGAACCGACCATGCGCCCGCGGGCGCGGTCGAACAGGCCGTCCTTGGATGAAAGCATGATCACCGGAGTGGACGCGAACTTCGGGTTCTTCTTGATCAGCGCGCAGGTCTGATAACCGTCGAGCCGGGGCATCAGGATGTCGCAGAAAACCACGTTGGGCAGGTGATCGTTGATCTTTGCCAGCGCGTCGAAGCCGTCTTCCGCCAGCACCACCTGGGCGCCGGCCTGGAGCAGGAAAATTTCCGCAGTCTTGCGGATGGTGTTCGAATCATCGATCACCATCACCTTGATGCCGGAAAGCCGTGGTGTCTCGCTCACGTTACTCCATGCCGGATGCTGGTTTCGATCGGCGTCGCCGGGGACCGGGCAGCCCGGCGACATGTGTGGCGGCAAGCGTGGTGGCAAGCGCTTTCCATGTTCTCCCCTCGCGCCCCGTGTTCATCCCTGTTCTGGTCAAGCCTTGTTCGATCGCAATCATACTTAAATTTCGAACATTTCGAAGTCTTCCTTGCGCGCCCCGCATTCCGGGCAGGTCCAGTTCGGCGGAACTTCATCCCACCGCGTGCCGGCAGGCAGGCCCTCTTCGGGAATTCCCCTGGCCTCGTCGTAGATGAAGCCGCAGGTCAGGCACATCCATTTCGAATACGGTTGTCGGTGAGTCATTGCCGGGCTGTGGTCTGCTGCCCAGCGCCTGCGCCGGGGACGGCATGCCTTCGGATAGAATTGGCGGATATTAACCCAAGCTGCTCACCGTCCGAAGTATCGGGTCGGGTCAGGACATCCATGGCTGCTGCCGTTCCCGCCAATCCGTCACCGCCCATCGTGCTGAGCTTTGCCGCTTCCGATCCGACGGGGGGCGCCGGCCTGCAGGCGGACATCCTGACGCTGGCCAGCCTCGGCTGCCATCCGCTGTCGGTCGTGACCGCAATCACCGTGCAGGACACCGCCGGGGTCGAGGGGGTGCTGCCGGTGGATGCGGAATGGGTGGCCGACCAGGCGCGGGCCCTGCTCGAGGACATGCCGGTGGCGGCGTTCAAGCTGGGCATGCTGGGCAGCGTCGAGGCGATCTCGGCGATCGCCGAGGTGATCTCCGACTACCCCGACATTCCGGTAGTACTCGATCCGGTGCTGGCTTCGGGGCGCGGCGACCAGTTTGCCGACGAGGAGATGATCGAGGCCATGATCGGCCTGCTGCTGCCCCAGACCACGCTGCTGACGCCCAACAGCCTCGAGGCCCGGCGCCTGGCGCAGCAATTGGGCGAGGCGGATGGCGACGCCCGCCACGAACGCGGCCTCGCCGGATGCGCCCATTCCCTGATCGATGCCGGATGCGAATATGTATTGGTCACGGGAACCCATGAAGCCGGCCTGCAGGTGGTGAACACCCTCTACGGCAGCCACGGCACCGTGCGCACCGACCGCTGGGATCGGCTGCCCGGCAGCTACCACGGTTCCGGCTGCACCCTGGCCTCGGCCATCGCCGCACACCTGGCCAGCGGGGTGGATGTGGCGGACGCGGTGATGGGGGCGCAGGAATATACCTGGCGCACCCTGGCGGCCGGTTTTCGGCCGGGCATGGGACAATTCATTCCCGATCGCCTGTTCTGGTCGCGGGAAGAGGATGAGGAAGCCGATGAAGCCTGACTTGCCGGAGCAAGCAAGACCGCAGACGGGGCGCCCGGCGCCGGAAATGCCGCTGCGCGGCCTGTGCGCCGTGACCCTGGATGATCTGCTGCTGCCGCGCCTGTCGGCGCTGGTCGGGGCCGCCCTCGATGGCGGTGCGCCTTTCGTCCAGTACCGCAACAAGATCGCGCCGCGGCCATTGCGCCGTGCCCAGGCAGCCGAGATGCTGCGCATCTGTCGTGCCGCCGGCGCCCGGCTGATCATCAACGACGATGTCTGGCTGGCGGTCGAAATCGGGGCCGACGGTGCCCACCTCGGGACCGGCGACGCCCCCGGCGGATCGCTGCTGGCCGCGCGCGAGGCGCTCGGGCCGAAGCGCATCCTCGGCGTCTCCTGCTACAACGACCTTGCGCTCGGTGAGGAGGCCGCCAATGCCGGCGCCGATTACCTCGCCTTCGGCAGCATGTTTCCCTCGCGCACCAAGCCCGGCGCGGTGCGCGCGCCGCTGGAACTCCTGGGCGAAGCCAAACGCCGCTTCGGCCTGCCGGTCGCCGCCATCGGCGGCATCACGCTCGACAACGCGCCGCAACTGCTCGCGGCCGGCGCCGACATCCTCGCGGTGGTCAGCGACCTGTTCGACGCGATGGACATCAAGGCCCGCGCCGAGGCCTACCAGCGATTGTTCGCCCAGGCGGACAAGAAGCGGAAGGCGGGCGAGTCCAGCACCGACGGCGCCAGGCGCCGTTAGAATTCCGTGATCCCCCTGTTTGCCGTCCTCCGACCATGACCCGTAACGAAGAACTTTTCTCGCGCGCCCGGAAAACCATTCCCGGCGGCGTCAATTCCCCGGTGCGCGCCTTCCGCTCGGTCGGCGGCGCGCCGCGCTTCTTCGCTCGCGGCGAAGGTTCGCGCGTCTGGGACGCCGATGGCAAGGCCTATCTCGACTATGTCGGCTCCTGGGGGCCGCTGATCCTCGGCCATGCCGATCCGGATACCGTGGCCGCCGTGCAGCGGGTCGCGGCGCTGGGGCTTACCTTCGGTGCGCCGACCGAGGCCGAGGTGGAACTGGCCGAATTGCTGGTAGCGCGCGTGCCGAGCATGGACATGGTGCGCCTGGTGTCCTCCGGCACCGAGGCGACCATGAGCGCGATCCGCCTCGCCCGCGGCTTCACCGGACGCGATGCGATCGTCAAGTTCGAGGGCTGCTACCACGGCCACGGCGACAGCCTGCTGGTCAAGGCCGGCTCGGGCCTGCTGACCTTCGGCAATCCATCCTCGGCGGGCGTGCCGGCCGATCTGGCGCAGCACACCCTGGTGCTCGACTACAACGATGCCCAGGGCCTGGCGGATGCCTTCGCCAAACATGGCAACACGATTGCCTGCGTCATCGTCGAGCCGGTCGCCGGCAACATGAACCTGATCGCGCCGAAACCCGAGTTCCTCGCCGCGATGCGCGACTTGTGTACGCAATACGGCGCCGTGCTGATCTTCGACGAGGTGATGACCGGCTTCCGCGTCGGGCCGGGCTCGGCGCAGGGCCTCTACGGCATCGTGCCGGACCTGTCGACCTTCGGCAAGGTGGTCGGCGGCGGCATGCCGCTGGGCGCCTTCGGCGGGCGGCGCGAGATCATGGAACAGATCGCGCCGCTGGGGCCGGTGTATCAGGCCGGCACGCTCTCGGGCAATCCGCTGTCGGTGGCGGCGGGTCTGGTGACGCTGAAGAAGATCGCCGCGCCGGGCTTCTACGAGTTGCTCACGGCGCGCACCAAATCACTGGTCGACGGCCTGTCCGCCGCCGCGAAGAAGCGCGCCGTGAAGTTTTCCGCGCAGTCGGTGGGCGGCATGTTCGGCGTCTATTTCGCCGCGACGCCGCCGACCTCCTACGCCGAAGTGATGGCCAGCGACAAGGACGCCTTCAACCGCTTCTTCCACGCCATGCTCGATGCCGGCGTGTATCTTGCGCCCTCGGCTTTCGAGGCGGGTTTTGTTTCGGCTGCGCACACCGATGCCGACATCGCGGCCACCGTGGCAGCGGCCGATGCGATTTTCGCCGCCGGCTGAGTCGGGCGTCTGGCAAAAAGTCGGCGCTGGCGAGACGGCAAGACAACCGGCATGCAGACGCTGACGCCCGCCACCGCCTGGCTGGTACTGCTGGTCGCCGGCCTGTGCGAAGTCGGCTGGGCCATCGGCCTCAAGTACACCGAAGGCTTCACGCGCCTGGCACCGAGCGCCTGGACGCTGGCGGCGATGGCGGCCTCCGTTGTCCTGCTGGCCTGGTCGCTGAAGACCCTGCCGGTGGGTACCGCCTACGCGGTATGGACCGGGATCGGCGCGGTCGGCACCGCGTTGCTCGGCATGGCCCTGTTCAACGAATCGCGCGAGGTCGCGCGCCTGGTCTGCATCGGCCTCATCGTGGCCGGCATCCTGGGCCTGAAGCTGGTGACGAAGTAGGTTCTAGAGCAGGAAGATCGTCGCCAGGCCGAGGAAGATCAGGAAGCCGCCGGAATCCGTCACGGCGGTGATCATCACCGAGGCGCCGATCGCCGGATCGCGGCCGAGCTTCTGCAGGGTCATCGGAATCAGCACGCCGACGCTGGCCGCCACCAGCAGGTTGAGCGTCATCGCGGCGGTCATTACCGCACCGAGGCGGGCGTCGCTGTAGAGCCACCAGGCGATCAGGCCCAGCAGTCCGCCCCAGAGCAGGCCGTTGATCAGCGCGACGCCGAATTCCTTCTTCAGCAGGCGCCGTTCGGCATCGGGCTGCACCTGGCCCATGGCGATGGCGCGCACGATCATGGTGATGGTCTGGTTGCCGGCGTTGCCGCCGATGCCGGCGACGATGGGCATCAGGGCGGCCAGCGCCACCAGCTTTTCGATGGAGCCCTCGAAGGCGCCGATCACGCGGCTGGCGATGAAGGCGGTGACCAGGTTGATCGCCAGCCAGGCCCAGCGGTTCTTCACCGAGTCGATCACCGGGGCGAAAATGTCTTCCTCTTCCTTCAGGCCGGCCTGCGCCAACTGGTCGGATTCGGCTTCGTCGCGGATGTAGTCGACCACCGCATTCACGGTGACGCGGCCGACCAGCTTGCGCTCCGCGTCGACCACCGGCGCCGAGACCAGGTCGTAGCGTTCGAAAGCCTGCGCCGCCACGTCGGCCTTGTCGTTCGGTTCGAGGGTCAGGGTTTCGGTCAGCATCACCACCGCGACCTCCGTCTCCGGCGCATTGACCAGCAGCACATTCAAGGGCAATACGCCGCGCAGGTGTTCGTCGCGATCGATGACGAAGAGCTGGTCGGTATGGTCGGGCAGTTCGTCGAAGCGGCGCAGGTAGCGCAACACCACCTCCAGCGTCACGTCCTCGCGCACGGTGACCATCTCGAAGTCCATCAGCGCGCCGACCGCGTCTTCCGCGTAGGACATGGCGGAACGTAGTTCCTCGCGTTCCTCGGCCGGCAGCGAGCGGAACACGTCGGCCAGCACGCCCTGGGGCAGGTCGGGGGCGAGGTCGGCCAGTTCGTCGGCATCGAGCTGTTCGGCTGCCGCCACCAGTTCGGAGGGCGCCATGTTCTCGATGAGCGATTCGCGTACCGCATCGGAAACTTCGAGCAGGATTTCGCCGTCGCGCTCGGCCTTGACCAGGTCCCAGACCAGCAGGCGCTCGTCGAGCGGCAGCGCTTCGAGGATGTAGGCGATGTCGGCCGGGTGCATGGCGTCGAGTCGCTGTCGCAATTCGGCGACATGCTGTTTGTGCACCAGGTTCTCGACCAGTTCGTGGCGCGGCATGTCCTGCCGGTGCACCAGGTTTTCCACGCGCTTCTGCCGCGCGAGCAATACCTGCACTTCGCGCAGGCTGTCCTGCACGTCGTCCTGGTGGTGCGGCTCGTCGCGTTCGGGCGGGGTGTCGGCTGGCTGGCTCATGGCGGTTCCCGGAGAGGCCCGCCATTGTAGCCGCGGAACATTCGCGTGAAACAGCAGGATGGGCCGCAGGTGATATCGAGCGCAGCGAGCAAATCCCATTCCCCGCCCCGGGGCGGGGAATGGGGGTGGGGGGTCTTGATGATTTTGCTGATTCTCATGATCGGGGGCGTAGCCGACGCATCATGAACGTCAGCGGGGCACTTCGGCGTTGGGCATGCGGCCGAGGATCAGTTGCGTGCGTCCGTTCATGTAGGCGGAATACGGATTGCGTTCGTAGCGGCGCGGCGCCGGCAGCATGACGGCCAGGCGCGCCGCCTGTTCCGCCCCGAGCTGGGCCGCGGAGGCGTTGAAATAGCGCCGCGCGGCGGCCTCGGCGCCGAACACGCCGTCGCCCCATTCGACGACGTTGAGATAGACCTCGAGGATGCGCCGCTTGTCCCACAGCAGTTCGATCCAGACCGTGATGATGGCTTCCTCGCCCTTGCGCAGGAAAGTCTTGGTCGGCGACAGCAGCAGGTTCTTCGCCAGTTGCTGCGAGATGGTGGAGCCGCCGGCGACCACCTTGCCCTTCTTCTGGTTCTTTTCCAGGGCCTTCTGGATGCCCTCCCAGTCGAAGCCCTCGTGATCGACGAACTTGTCGTCCTCGGCGGCGATCACCGCGCGCTTGAGGTGGATCGATATCTTTTCGTAAGGCACCCACTGGCGCTTCAGCTCCGCTTTCGGGTTCTTCTGGCGGGCCTCGTCGAGGCGCTGGCTCTGGAAGCTGGTCGTTCCCGGATTCACCCACTTCCACCAGAGCACCCAGCCCAGATACCAGCCCTGCCAGAGCAGCAGCAGCCCGAAAACTGCCGCCAGCCCGTATTTCAGCCAGCGGGGCGCTGGCTTCATTGCGTTGCTTTCGAGCAACGCAAAGGCGAACGCCCCCCCCGCAGCGGGGTGCCTGATGGTTCGCGCTCAAATTTCATGAACCGCTATCCAGCGCGGCGAGCACCGGCGCGGTGTGCGGGCGCACGCCGCGCCAGACGAAAAAGGCCTCGGCGGCCTGCTCGACCAGCATGCCGAGCCCGTCGGCGGTGCGCGCGCCCGCGTCGCGCGCCTGGGCCATGAAGGCGGTCTCGCGGCCATAAACCATTTCGTAGGCGACGCAGCGCGGCGCAAACACGGAAGTCGGCAGCGGCAGCACGGCGTTGCTGAGCCCCGCGGACGTGGCGTTGATGACGAGATCGAATCTGCGTCCGGCAAGACCCGGGAAGCCAGTGCCATCAGGCTTGACGGTGACCGCGCAGCCGGGCAGGCGGGCGAATTCCAGGGCCAGGTGCGCCGCGGTTTCCTCGGTGCGGTTGGCGATCAGCAGTTCGGCGGGGTTTTCCAGCAAGAGCGGCAGGATCACGCCGCGCGCCGCGCCGCCGGCACCCAGCAGCAGGATGCGGCGGCCGGCCGGATCGCAGCCGAGGTTGTGCTTGAGGTCGCGTACCAGTCCGGCGCCGTCGGTGTTGTCGCCGACGATGGTGCCCGCGTCGAAGCTCAGCGTATTCACCGCGCCCGCGGCCTCGGCGCGTGCCGTGCGCCGCGTGGCGAGGCGGAAGGCCTCTTCCTTGAAGGGCACGGTGACATTGGCGCCGCGGGCGGGGCCTCCCTTCGCCGCGATGAAGGAGCGGATGGTGTCGGCAAAGCCGTCGACCGGCGCGAGGATGGCCTCGTAGCTGATGTCCTGCCCGGTCTGCTTGGCGAACAGCGCGTGGATGCGCGGCGACTTGCTGTGGCCGATCGGGTTGCCCAACACTGCGTAGCGATCGGTCATCAGTCGGCTCGCAGGCGATCGGCGTTGGTGAAGGTCCAGGTCCGCGTGATTTCGAGGATGTCGGTGTCGCGCCGGATGGCTTCGGGGAAGGCGGCGTAGGGGGCGGCCATGCGCACGATGCGGCGCGCGGCGTCGTCAAGCAGGCTCTGGCCGGACGAGCGGTTGACTTCGACGCGCTCCAGGTCGCCGTTGGCCTTGATCACCACGGTCAGCACCAGGCTGCCGTAGAGCCTGCCCTTGGCGGCATCGGGATAGTTGAGGTTGCCGATGCGCTCGATCTTCTGCCGCCAGTCTTCGACATACTGGGCGAAGCGGTATTCCTCGACCCGGGCGCCGATGAACTTCTTGCGCGGGCGCTGGTTGTATTCCTCCATCTGGCGGGCGATCTGGCCCTCGAGGCGGGCGATGGCCAGCGCGCTGCTGGCGAGGTCGGCGCCGGAAACATTCGGCTCGGGCGCCGCTACCGGATCGGGTTTCGACTTGTCCGGGCTGACTGCCCGATCGCCCTTCAGCCGCGTCATCTGCTGCCGTGACTGCGCTTCGAGTTCGGCGACGCGACGTTGCGCCTCGATCAGCTGGTCGCCTTCCCTGGTGCGGGGCGACGGCGGCAGCGGCGTCTTGGCGCGGCGGTCCTCGTCGGTGTTGCCGCCGCCGTCGAGGTTGGTCTGGGCCTTGGCCTGCGCCTTGTCCGGCTTGGCCTTGCTCTTGCTGTTGACCAGGATGACCTCGAGCGCCCGTTCGCGCGCCTTGTCCATGAAGTCCGGCGGCGTGAAGCGGATCGCCAGAACCGAAGCGTGGAGCAGCAGCGATGCCGCGAGCGCCAGCGTCAGATTGCGCCGCGGCGCGTCCATGGCGGCGAGGAAGGCCGGCATGGGCAGGGGCGGCAGCGAAGGCCAGGCGAGGCGCGACAGGCTGGACGGGGTGGGCATAAGCCCGTCGATTTTACCCCGCGACCTCGTCACCCTCGTCGTCGGCTAAGGCCGCATCAGGGCCGCTATTGGCCGCCAATTCGGGCGCCAGTTCGAGATAGCGCAAGCGCAGTTCGGCTTCCAGCAGGTCGATGCCTTCGATGTCGAGGCGCACGTGCGCGCCCCGCGGCAGTTCGGGCAGCGAGGGCACGCGCGCCACCAGCGGGATGGTGTCGAGCCGCGCCAGCGCTTCGCGCAGCACCTGGGCCAGGACCGTCGTCGCACCCTGTTGCAGCAGCCAGCGCAGGCACCAGTAGCGCTCCATGCCGCGCTGGAATTCGGCGTAGGCGGCGTAGGTCAGTTCGAAGTCGCGCATGGCGGCGAGCAGGTCCGCCGATTTGGGCGGGAACGGCGGCGGCTCGCCGCGCAGCAGCGCGATCAGCTGCCACTGGTTGAGCAGGTCGCAATAGCGCCGCAGGGGCGAGGACGACCAGGCATAGCAGTCGACGCCGAGGCCTTCGTGCGCCGCGGCGACCGTGCTCATGCGCACCTTGCCCGCCGTCTGCACGCGGTACAGCGCGGGGATGCCGGCATCGCGCAGCATCGCGCCCCAGGTGGCGTTGGCCATGATCATCAGCTCGGCGACCAGGGTGTCGAGCGGGGAGCCGCGTTCGCGCTGCTCGATGCTGACGAAACCCTTGCCCGGTTCCGCGCCGATGCCGCTGTCGGCGGTCCAGTCGACGCTGAAGTTGTAGTCCTTGCGGTTGCTGTTGTCCGAGGGTTTGCCGCGCCCGGCTTCGAGCACCTGGGCGAACTCCCAGAGCAGCTTCAGCTCGTCGCAGTAGGGAAATTGCGGAAGGCCGGCGGCCAGGGTATCGGTGTTGAACAGCGGCTCGATGTCGTGGTGGCGCAGGTTGGCGACGATGGGCACGCGCTCCATGCGCGTTTCGTGGCCGAGCAGGCGGTAGTCGGTAGCGACGTCGAGGTAGAGCGAGATTGCGGCGACGGTATGCCCGGCGGCCAGCGTGAAATGCTCGACGACGTCCTCCGGCAGCATGGTGATCTTGCGCCCCGGCATATACACGGTGGACAGCCGTTCGCGGGCGATGCGGCCGAGGTCGGAGTCCGGACCGAAGCCGAGGCCCGGCGCGGCGATGTGGATGCCGATCTGCCAGCCGCCGTCGGTTGCAGTAACGGAGAACGCATCGTCGATTTCAGTAGTGTGAGCATCGTCGATACTGAAGGCTTGAACAGCCGCGAGCGGGAGTTCGGCTGATTCGCCCGGTGGGGCGAAATAGGGAAAGCCCGTGCCGCCCTTGCTGTCGGGGAAAAACTCGAAGAGGAAGCGGCCGAGGTGGTAGTCGTGGGTCGAGGGCAGCGCGCCGCAATCGAACAGCAGGCGCGCCGCGGATTTTCCGGTTTCCGCGCAGGCGGCTTCGAGCGCCTTGGTCTCGGGGCGGTTGCGATCGGGCTTGTAGATCAGTTGCGGCAGGATGGGCCGGAACTCGGCGGGCAATTGGCCGTGCTTGAGTTCGTCGACCATGCGCTCGATGGCCGCCGCCTGCTGGCGCTTCTTTTCCAGGCCGGCCAGCGCGGCCTGCAGGATTTCGGGCGGCGCCTTGCGGAAGCGGCCGCGGCCCTTGCGGTGAAAATGGATCGGCGCCGCATGCAGGCGCAGCAGCACCGCCGCCGCCTGCACGGAATCCGGCTTGGCGCCGTGGTATTCGGCGGCGAGTTCCTCGAAGCCGAACTCCTGTTCGCCGCAGACTTCCCAGAGGAAATCGATGTCGATGCCTTCCGCTTCCGTCTCCGCCCGGTCCAGCAGTTCGCCGGGTGCCGGCGCGGCGAAACGCAGCAGGATGTTGGCGGCCTTGACCTTGCTGCGCTTGCCGGAGGCCAGCTCGATCTGCAGCGAGGTCACGTTGTCGGCCAGCACGCTGCCGGCACGGAAGGCGCCGTCCTCTTCAAACAGGACATTCATGGGGGAGACCCCGGCAGGGGATGTGAGCGAAACGCGAGGGGGCGAATTATACCGGCCCGGCCGTGGCGAGCAGGACAGTGCTGGTCAGGCGATAGCCGCCCGACACGGCGTACGGCGCCAGCTCTGCGGCGACGGCGGCGGCCAGCGCCTGCTGTTTTTCGGCGGGCAGGCGCGAGAGGCTTTCCGCCGCGCCGCCGGCGAGATCGAGAAAGCCCTGCCAGTAGGCGGCGGCATCGGCGAACCCGACCGTGAAGCGATGGGGCCGGATCTCGATGTCGCAAAAGTCGGCGCCGGCGAGACGGCGATCCAGTTCGCCGGCCTCGCCAAAGCGGAAAATCGACGGCCGCGCCACCCTGGGCGGCGGCAGCAGGCGGCGCATGCAGGCCAGCGCGCACTCGACCAGCGGCACGTCGTCGGCAGCGCCCCAGACCGACAACGCCAGTCGTCCGTGCGGCGCCAGCACGCGGCGGATTTCACGCAAGGCCGCCTGCTCGTCGGGGAAGAACATCAGGCCCAGACCGCAGAGCACGCGATCGAAACCGGCAGCGACGAAGGGCAGGGCCTCGCCGTCGGCAGCGACCCGCGGCAGGTCCGGACAGCAGGCGAGTTGTCCTTCGCTGATGTCGCTCGCGATCACCAGTCCGTTCGGTCCGACCGCGGCGCCGGCGCCACGCGCCAGCATGCCGGGGCCGCTGGCCAGGTCGAGCACGCGCTGGCCCGGTTCGAGTTGCGCCGCGGCGAGCAGGGCCGCCGCGAGTTCGCTGCGCGCGCCCGCGGCAGCCAGGTAGCGCGGGCCGAGCCGGTCGTAGCCGGCGCGCTCCAGGCGCTTGAACTGCTTCGTATCGAAACTCACGGCAACGGGGCTTGCGGCCGCGCCGCGGCGGCCTTGAGCAGGTCGACGCTATACACCGCCAGCCCGACCCAGATCGCGGCCAGGCTCAGCATGCGCTGCGCGTCCAGCGCTTCGCGATAGACCAGCACGCCGATCAGGAAGGCGATGGTCGGCGCCAGGTACTGCAGGAAGGCGATCCGGGAAAGCGGCAGGCGCCGTGCGGCGATGGCGAACAGCAGCAGCGGAATCGCGGTGACCGGTCCGGTGGCGATCAGCAGCAGGTCGCCGCCCGACGGCAGGCCGCTGCCGCCGAAATGGCTCTGCCCGCTCCAGGCCAGCCAGCCCAGCCAGACCAGCGCCGGGGGCATCAGGCAGACGGTTTCGAGGAACAGGCCGCTGGCGGCGTCGAGCGGCAACTGCTTGCGCAGCAGGCCGTAGATGCCGAAGGTGCCGGCCAGCACCAGCGCGATCCAGGGCAGGCCGTCGGCGCGCGCCGCCTCGATGGCGACGCCGATCGCGGCGCACAGCACGGCGACCCATTGCAGCCGGCGCATGCGTTCCTTCAGCACCAGCACGCCGAGCGCGACGTTGAGCAGCGGCAGGAGGAAGTAGCCGAGGCTGGTTTCGACGATGCGGCCGTTGTTCACGCCCCAGACGAACGTCAGCCAGTTGCAGATCACCAGTGCCGAGGCCAGCGCGATTTTCGCCAGTTGCGCCGGAATGCGGGCGACCCGCAGCGCGTCGGCGAAGCCGCGGCCGAAGCCGAGCAGCGCAGTCATCAGCAGCATGGCCCAGACCACGCGATGGGCGATGATTTCGACGGCGGGAACCGCGGCCATCTGCTTGAAGAAGATCGGCACCAGGCCCCAGATGACATAGGCGCTGATGCCGGCGAGGATGCCGGTTCGCGTGTTTTCGGGCGTCGCGGCCGGCTGCGCTGGATTCACAGCGAATCGGCGAGTCCGGCGAATTCGATGATCGGGTCGAGGACGGCGTTCCATCGCGTGAAGCTGTGGTCGCCGCCGGCCAGCACGGTCTGCCGCGCGCCCAGATAGCGGCGCACGGCGTCGCGGTAGTCGAGGGTCTCGTCGCCGGTCTCGACCAGCAGCCAGAAGCGTTCCGGCTTCGCCAGCAGCGGGATCTCGATGGCGCGCAACTGTTCGACGTGCTCCAGGGTGAAGTCGAAGCGCTCGCCGGTGTAGAGCCAGGTTTGCGGGCCGATGTATTTCTGCAGCGAAAGGTGCGCGACGACCGCCGGGTTGACCAGCACCCCCCCGAGGTCGAAGGTCTCCGCCAGATACGTGGCGTAGTAGCCGCCGAGCGAGGAGCCGACCACCGTGGTGACGCCGTGGCGGCGGATCAGGTCTTCCGCCAGCGCGATGGCGTCCGCCGGTGCTGCCGGCAATTGCGGCGCGAGGAACTTGTCACCCAGGCCCAACTCGCGCATGCGCTGGCCCAGCGCCTGCGCCTTGTGCGACTGCGGGCCGCTGGTGAATCCGTGCAGATAGAGGATCACGGTGCACTCCAATCCACCACGCCCATTTGCCAGGTCGCCAGCACGACGATGCCGAAGGCGATGCGGTACCAGGCGAAGATCGTGAAATCGTGGGTCGAGATGAAGCGCAGCAGCCAGCGCACGCAGAGGAAGGCGGAGACGAAGGAGGCGACGAAGCCGACCGCCCACAGGCCGAGGTCGTCCGCCGCCAGCAGGTGGCGCTCCTTGTACAGCTGGTAGGCGCTGGCGGCCATCAGCGTCGGCACGGCAAGGAAGAAGGAGAACTCGGTGGCGGCCTTGCGCGAAAGGCCGAACAACAGGCCGCCGATGATGGTGGCGCCGGAGCGCGAGGTGCCGGGGATCAGCGCGCAGGCCTGGGCCAGGCCGAGCTTGAACGCGTCCATCGCGGACAAGTCATCGACACTGTCGACCCGGATCACGTGCTGGCGCCTTTCGGCCCAGAGGATGATGAAGGCGCCGACGATGAAGGCCGTCGCCACTGCCACCGGGTTGAACAGCGTGGCCTTGATCGCCTTGCCGAAGAGCAGGCCCAGCACCGCCAGCGGCATGAAAGCCACCGCGATGTTGAGCACGAAACGTTGCGCCGCCGGGTCGCTGCCGAGCCCGGCCAGCACGCGGCCGAAGCGCGCGCGGTATTCCCAGCAGATGGCCAGCATCGCTGCGGCCTGGATCACGATCAGGAACAGCTTGCCGCGCTCGTCGTTGAACTTGAGCAGGTCGCCGGCGAGGATCAGGTGGCCGGTGGACGAGACCGGCAGGAACTCGGTGAAGCCTTCGACCAGGCCGAGAATCAGCGCCTGCAGCAGCGGGTGGAAGTCCATGTCGGAAGGATAAATTGGCGCCGGGAGAGGCCGCCGAGTCTAGCATGCGGCGGTAGCTGCCTCCAGTTGCGCCAGCCAGGCCAGGGCGTGCTCACGACTGGCGCCGCACATCTCGGCCGAGGGCTGCAGGCCGCTGCAGCAGGACGGCCGCCGCGAGCTGCCGAACAGCGTGCAGCGATAGTCGGGCGTCAGGTGCACGCAGGGTTCGCCGGCGGGCTTGTCCAGGGTGCTGATCGAAGGCGCGATGCAGCAGGCGCCGCAGCCGGGTCGGCAGTCCATTGTTCCGCAATCGCCGCGTGTGCCGTATCACCAGCGCCGACTTTCTTATGACGCCTTGTAGATCTCGCTGCCGGCCTGGACGAACTCGACCGACTTAACCTCCATGCCCTTGTTCAGCGCCTCCTGTTCCGAGACGCCCAGCTTGGCGGCGTAGTCGCGCACGTCCTGGGTGATCTTCATGGAACAGAAATGCGGCCCGCACATGGAACAGAAGTGGGCCAGCTTGGCGCCGTGCTGGGGCAGGGTCTCATCGTGGAATTCGCGCGCCTTGTCGGGGTCGAGGCCGAGGTTGAACTGGTCTTCCCAGCGGAACTCGAAGCGCGCCTTGGACAGCGCGTTGTCGCGCACCTGCGCGCCCGGGTGGCCCTTGGCCAGGTCGGCGGCGTGGGCCGCGATCTTGTAGGCCATGATGCCGTCCTTGACGTCGTTCTTGTCCGGCAGGCCGAGGTGTTCCTTGGGCGTCACGTAACAGAGCATGGCCGTGCCGTACCAGCCGATCATTGCCGCGCCGATGGCGCTGGTGATGTGGTCGTAGCCCGGCGCGATGTCGGTGGTCAAGGGGCCGAGCGTGTAGAAGGGCGCTTCGCCGCAGAGGCGCAGTTGCTCGTCCATGTTGAACTTGATCATGTGCATCGGCACGTGGCCGGGGCCTTCGATCATCACCTGCACATCGTGCTTCCAGGCGATCTTGGTCAGTTCGCCCAGCGTTTCCAGTTCGCCCATCTGCGCCGCGTCGTTGGCGTCGTAGATCGAGCCGGGACGCAGGCCGTCGCCGAGGCTGAAGGCGACGTCGTAGGCCTTCATGATTTCGCAGATGTCCTCGAAATGCGTGTAGAGGAAGTTCTCCTTGTGGTGCGAGAGGCACCATTTGGCGAGGATCGAGCCGCCACGCGACACGATGCCGGTCATGCGCTTGGCCGTCAGCGGCACGTAGCGCAGCAGCACGCCGGCGTGGATGGTGAAGTAATCGACGCCCTGCTCGGCCTGTTCGATCAGGGTGTCGCGGAAGATTTCCCAGGTCAGGTCCTCGGCCTTGCCATCGACCTTTTCCAGCGCCTGGTAGATCGGCACGGTGCCGATCGGCACCGGCGAGTTGCGCACGATCCATTCGCGCGTCTCGTGGATGTTCTTGCCGGTGGACAGGTCCATCACCGTGTCGCCGCCCCAGCGGATGGCCCAGGTCATCTTGTCGACTTCGTCCTGGATGGTCGAGGCCAGCGGCGAGTTGCCGATGTTGCAGTTGATCTTGGTCAGGAAGTTGCGGCCGATGATCATCGGCTCGGATTCGGGGTGGTTGATGTTGTTGGGGATGATGGCGCGGCCGCGGGCGACTTCGTCGCGGACGAACTCGGGCGTGATCACGCGCGGGATCGAGGCGCCGAAACTTTGCCCCGGATGCTGGGTACGCAGCAGTTCTTCAAGGCCGTCGAGCTTCTGGTTCTCGCGGATCGCGACGTATTCCATCTCGGGCGTGATGATGCCGGCGCGGGCGTAGTGCATCTGCGACACGTTCCTGCCGGGCAGCGCGCGGCGCGGGCGGCGCGCGAGGTCGAAGCGCAGGCCGGCCAGTTCGGCGTTCAGGTTGGCGATCGGCCCGCTGGCGGCCGTAGTCGGACGACAGGTCGGCCAGTTCCTCGGTGTCATTGCGCTCGGCGATCCAGCCGGCGCGCAGTTGCGGCAGGCCCTTGCGGATGTCGATGCTGGCGGTCGGGTCGGTATAGGGGCCGGAGCAGTCATAGACCGTGATCGGCGGATTCGGCGTGTCGGCGGTCGGGCTCTGGGCAATCTCGCGCATCGGCACGCGGATGTCGGGCCGGCTGCCGTTCACGTAAACCTTGCGTGAATTGGGCAGGGGGGCGATGGCCGCGGCGTCGACATGCGCGTCGGCGGCGATGAAATTCTCGTTGGCATTCATGGGGCGGGCTCGTTTCGGGGACGGCAGGAGTGGGATGTCGAAGCTACTGGAAAGGCGGATCGAATGCAACCCGATGCGCGGCAAGGGTAAGTCGGGGAAAGCTCAGCGCGCGAAGCCGATCCTTTTCAGTTCGGCGTAAATCATTTCGCCGATCTGGGCATGGCCGGCGGCGTTGGGATGCAGCTGGTCGCTTTTCAGCGCCGTGTCGGACAGCACTTCGGGCAGCACGTCCTTGATCAGCGGGACCTGTTTCTCCCTGGCCACCTCGGCATAGAAATCGGCGGCGGCGAGGTTGTTGAATACGGCGCCGGCTATGCTGGGCTTGGGGGTCGCCAGCAGCACCGCCTTTGCGCCGCGCGCCTTGGCCAGGTCCAGCATGCGCGCGAGATTGGCCACCGTCTCCGCCTGCGACAGCTTGCGCAGCATGTCGTTGCCGCCGAGGCTGACCAGCACCAGTTGCGGCTGGTGCTCGTCGAGCAGGCCCGGCAGGCGTTCGAGGGCCTGGGCGCTGGTATTGCCGCTGATGCCGGCATTGATCACCGCCCAGCCGGTCTTCTGCGCCAGCAGCGTCGGCCAGTCTTCGCCGGGCTTGACGCCGTGCGGCGCGGTCAGGCTGTCGCCGAGTGCCAGCACCTTGCTGCCCGCCGGCAATGCCCCTTCCTTCTTCGTGCCGCCACAGGCCCCTGCGAGCATCACGACGGCGACGGCGGCGAGGAAGCTGCGGATGATCGGAAATGGCATTCTCATGGGCTTCGGGGCGGATGCGGGTTGCGTGCAACGGATGGGCGTCCGGGCCGCCGGGTCCCTTCGACGACGATCGCGGATCGGGCAACAAGCTTAACGTGTAAACCCGCCGGCTGATTTGCGAAAGCCGGCCGGAGTTGACCTGCCAGACCTTTTCCATATACTGACTGACCGGTTAGTCAGTAACTCTCTTCCCATGGATGTTTTTTCTCCCCCGCACACCCGGCAGCGTCGCAAGGATGCGCGTCCCGCGGAACTCACGGCCGCGGCGCTGGAACTCTTCGTCGAAAAAGGATTCGCCGGCACCCGGCTGGATGATGTCGCCGCGCGCGCCGGGGTGTCGAAGGGCACGCTCTACCTTTACTTCGACAGCAAGGAGGCCCTGTTCAAGGCCGTGATCCAGGAGGGCATCGTTCCCATCCTGGAAGAAGGATCGGGCGTGGTCGAAGCGTTCAAGGGAAGTGCCGGCGAACTCTTGCGCCTGATGGTCGACGAATGGTGGCCGCGCATCGGCGATACGCACCTGGGCGGCCTGCCCAAGCTGATGATCAGCGAGGCCCGCAATTTTCCCGACCTGGCGAACTACTACAACGAAGCCGTAATCGTGCGCGGCAAGGACCTGATCCGCAGCATATTGAAACGCGGCATCGCTTCCGGGGAGTTTCGCCCGGTCGACGTCGACACTGCGATCGACGTGATCCTCGCGCCGCTGCTGATGCAGGTGATCTGGCGCTATTCGCTGGGCGCCTGCTGCGGCGCGCGGCACGACGCCAGGATGTATCTGCATACCCATCTCGACCTGGTCTTGCGCGGGCTGGCCAATGCGCTCCCGCCCGGCAAGAGGAAACCGCCAGAATGAAACCATTCCTCCCGCTCGTCCTGGTGTCGTCGCTGCTGCTGGCCGCCTGCGGCGAAAAGCCGGCCGAAACGCCGCCGCCCGCCGCCCCCGCCCCCGCCATCGGCACCGTCCGTTTTGCCGACCTGGGTTTCCATCCGGAACGCGAGGCGCCGGCGACGGTGCTGGGCAAGAATGAAACCCGGATCGCCGCCGAGGCCTCGGCACGCATCGTCGTCATCGCGGTAGACAGCGGCGACAGCGTGAAGGCCGGGCAGGTGCTGGTGCGGCTCGATGCAAGGGATGCCGAGCTGGCGCTGGCCCGGGCGGAAGCGGGCCTCGCGCAAAGCGATGCGCGCATGGCACAGGCCGAGGCGCAGGCGGCGCGCGCGCGGTCGCTGAAAGAAAAAAACTTCATTTCCGCCGAGGCCGTCAGCCTGCGTGAAACCGAACTCGCCGCGACCCGGGCCGATGTGCAATCGGCGCGCGCGAACCGGGATTCGGCGCGCCGCGCCGTCGAAAAATGTACCGTCACCGCGCCCTTCGATGGCATCGTGCGTACGCGCAGCGCCCAGGTCGGCGAACTCGCGGCACCCGGAACGCCGCTGCTGACGCTGGCAGATACCAGCGATCTGCAAGTGGTGGCCCAGGTCCAGGCGCGCGACGCGGAGGGTCTGGCCGCGGCGGCCGTCGGATTTTCCGCCGCCGGACGGGTTCAGGCCCTGACGCCGTTGCGCATCTCCGGTGCGATAAACCGCGAGGCGCGCACGGTCGAGGCGCGCTACCGATTCAGCGGCCCCGCGCCCGCGCCGGGAACCGAAGGCCGGCTGGTGTGGCGCGACCCGCGGCCGCATATCCCGGCCGACTATATCCTGCGCCGCAACGGCCGCTACGGCGTGTTCGTGGTCGAGGGCGACACGGCAAGCTTCCGCGAGCTGCCGCAGGCCCAGGAGGGCCGTCCCGCCAGCGCCGACTTTCCGCCCGACCAGCGCATCGCCACCCGCGGCCGCCATGCGCTGCAGGACGGCATGAAGGTGAAGCCGGAAGCCGCCGCCGCCCGATGAGCCTGTATGCCCGCCTGATCCAGAACCACCCGCTGGCCAACATCGCCTTTGCCGTGGTGCTGGCCATCGGCATGCTGGCCTACCTGGCGATGCCGCGCGAGCAGGACCCGGAGATCAACTTCAACTGGGTCACGATCACCACGGTGCTGCCGGGCGCTTCGGCCGAGGATGTCGAAAAGCGCGTGACCAAGCCGCTGGAAGACGCGATCAAGGGTGTCGCCGACATCCGCTTCGTGATGTCCTCGTCGCGCGAAAACATCGCCACGATCCTGGTGCGCTTCCGCGACATCGGCGAGAGAACCTTTGACAAGCGCATCAACGACCTGCGCCGCGAAATCCAGAACAAGGCCAAGAGCGAACTGCCGTCCGAGGCGGAAGACCCGCAGGTGATCGAAATCACCACCTCGAACGGCTTCCCCACGGCGATGGTGCTGGTCACCGGGCAGGCCGCCGACGAACTGCTGCGCTCGCGCTCGCGCCAGTTCAAGGACGACCTCGAGCGCATTGCCGGCGTCGACCAGGTTTTCGCCACCGGCCTGCGCGATCCGGAGCTGCAGGTGGAGTTCGACACGGTGGCCCTGGCCAATCGCGGCCTGACCGCCGCCGACGTCGCCGACAGCGCCAACGCATGGTTCCGCGACACCTTCGCCGGCAAGGTCGAGACGGCCGGCGACGAAGGACGCACCGCCTGGCTGGTGCGCATCGTCGGCCAGACCGCCGATGCCGAGGAACTGGCGCGCATCCCGGTCACCACCGCGACGCGCCGCGAGCCGGTGCCACTCGGCACCGTGGCGGAAGTCTCGCGCGGCCGCGCCAAGGCGGGCAGCCTCGCCAGCTACCAGGGCCGGGGCGCGGTGGTCCTCGCCGTGACCAAGAAGAGCCGCACCAACACGCTGCAGCTGATCGAGCGGCTCAATGGCTACATCGCCGCGCAGAATCCGCGCTTCACCGCCGAGGGCGTGCAACTGCAACTGCTCGACGACCAGACCGTGCCGACGCGCGAGGCCATCTCCACCATGGAGTGGAATGCCCTGCAGGGCCTGTTCCTGGTGCTGGCAATCTGCTGGCTGTTCCTCGGCAGCCGCATTGCTTTCCTGATCGGCCTCGGCATACCCTTCTCGCTCGCCGGTACCTTCGCCATCCTCCATGCCCTCGGCTACACGCTGAACATCTCCGTGCTGCTCGGCGCGGTCATCGTGCTCGGCATGCTGGTGGACGATGCCGTGGTGGTGGTCGAGACCATCTATTACCGCATGCAGCGCGGCGAGGCGGTACATGCCGCCGCGCTCGGTGCGGTGCGCGAAGTCTTCGCGCCGGTGACGTCCTCGGTGCTGACCACCATGGCCGCCTTCCTGCCGCTGATGCTGCTGCCGGGCATCGTCGGCAAATTCATGTTCGTGATTCCCTTCGTCGTCACGCTGGGCCTGGCCATCAGCCTGATCGAAGCCTACTGGATGCTGCCGGCACACATGGCGATGGTGGCGCCAAAGGCCGGCGACGGCCACCTCAACACCTGGCGCGACCGCTTCAACCATTTCCTGCGCGTCAAGTATTCGCGCTGGCTGCTGTGGGTCATGCGCCGGCCGACGCGTTCCCTGCTGATCGCCGTCGCGTTGATGATGGGCGCGCTGACGGCCGTGGGCGCGGGCCTGGTGCGCATCCAGTTCTTTGCCTTCGATCCGATGCGGCTGTTCTACGTCAATGTCGATATGCCGGCCGGCGCGCCGATCGAGGAGACCCTGGCCAATGCGGAAAAGCTGGAAGCGGCGGTACGCAAGCACCTCCAGCCCGGCGAAGCGCGCAGCCTTGCCACCTACGCCGGAGTGAAGTTTTCCGACACCGAACCGCTCTACGGCGATGCCTATGGCCAAGTCACGGTTTCCCTGAACCCGAAGGGAAGCGGGCGCGAGGTGACGGAAATCGTCGAAGGCATGCGCGCCGACGTGGAGGCCCTCATGGTTGACGCGGCGACCCCGGGGAAGGTCACCTTCACCATGATTTCGGGTGGTCCGCCGGTGGAGAAGCCGGTCAAGGTACGGGTGCGCAACGACGAGCCGCAGGAACTGCGTGCCGCCGGCGACGCCCTGCTGGCCATCGTGCGCGCCGTGCCGGGCGCCAGGGACGTGGCCGACGACGACATTCCCGGCCGGCCGGAACTGGTGCTGGCTTTGGACCGGGGCGCACTGCGCGCGGCCGGGCTCGACGCCGGCAAGGTGGCCCGCCTGGTGCGCCTGCACGCCGACGGCGAGATCGTGGCGATGATGCGCGACAAGGGCGAGAAGCTCGAACTGCGGGTACGCGCGAAGCACGGATCGGGTGCCGGCAATGGCAAATTGTCCGGCACGGTCGGTGCCGACATCACGCGCCTGCTCGATGATCCGATCGCCCTGCCGGCGGGCGGCAGCACCACGCTGCGCACACTGGTACACGAGGAGACGCGGATCGGCAAGGGCGTCATCAAGCACTACAACCTGCGGCGCGCGATCACGGTCGAGGCGGGCCTCGACAAGGCCGTCACCGACACCGTGGCGGCGAACCGGATCATCGCCGCCGAATGGCAGAAGCGGGCGAACGAGTTTCCCAACACCGACATCGATTTTTCGGGCGAACTCGACGACATCCAGGAAAGCCTGGACGCAATGAAAATCCTCTTCCTGATGGGCGTCGGACTGATCTATCTGATCCTCGCCGCGCAGTTCAAGAGCTATTTCCAGCCGCTGCTGATCCTGGCCACCGTGCCGCTGGCCTTCACCGGCGTGGTGCTGGGCCTGCTGGTGGCGCAGATTCCGCTCTCGCTGTATACGCTCTACGGCGTCATCGCACTGACCGGCATCGCGGTGAATTCGGCCATCGTGCTGATCGACGCGGCCAATGACCGGCTGGCCTCCGGCATGGGCGTGCTGCACGCCGCCGTGTATGCCGCGCGGCGGCGCGTGGTGCCGATCCTGATCACCTCGGTCACCACCATCGGCGGCCTGTTCTCGCTGGCGGTGGGGCTTGGCGGCAAGTCGTTGCTGTGGGGTCCGGTGGCGGCTTCGATCGTCTGGGGCCTGGGATTCTCCACGGTGCTGACCCTGTTCGTCATGCCTTTGCTGTACTGGATGTTCATGCGGCGCTTTTCCGGAGTTGCACGATGAGGAATTCCTTCGCCATCGCATCGATGGTCCTGTTGCTTGCGGCCTGCAGCGAAGCGCCGCCCCCTCCGGCCGCGCCCAGGCTGGTGCGAACCCTGGTAGTCGGCGCCGGCGCTGCGGCGAGCGAAGGCGGGATCCGCGGCTACAGCGGCGAGGTGCGCGCGCGCAGCGAAACCACGCTGGGTTTTCGCATCGCCGGCAAGATCGTCGAGCGCCGCGTCGATGTCGGCCAGGCGGTCAAGGCGGGGCAGGTCCTGGCGCGGCTGGATCCGGCCGATTCCGCCCTGCAGCTGGCCCAGGCCGAGGCGCAACATGCGCTGGCGGCGGCGGACCTGGCGCGCTACCGCGACCTGAGGACGAAGAACTTCGTCAGCGCCTCCGCCCTCGACGCGCGCGAGACCGCCTTCAAGGCCGCCGCGGCGCAGGCCCAATTGGCGAAGAACCAGGCCGGCTACGCGACCCTGGCGGCCGAACGCAATGGCGTGGTCAGCCAGGTGCTGGCCGAGGCCGGGCAGGTGGTCGGCGCCGGCCAGGCGGTGTTCCGCCTGGCGCCCGACGGCGAACGCGAAGTCGCCATTTCGATTCCGGAGAGTGAAATCGGCGTTTTCAAGCCCGGGCAGGCCGCGACCGTCCGTTTCTGGGCAACGGCCGGCGCGGCGGACCGGCCCGTGGCCGGCCGCCTGCGCGAAGTATCGCCGATGGCCGACCCGGTGACGCGCACCTTCGCCGCGCGGATCAGCCTGCAGGATGCCGATCCGCTGCTGCCGCTCGGAATGACGGCGACGGTGCGCTTTCCGAACGGGACAGGCGGCGCATCGGCGCTGTTTGTACCGCTGACGGCGATCTTCCAGCAGGGCAATCAGCCGGCGGTGTGGATAGTCGGCGCCGACAATACGGTAAAGCTGCAGCCGGTGAGCGTGTCGGCCTATACCGACAGCGGCGCGGCGGTGACCGGCGGACTCGCGGGCGGCGAGCAGATCGTTGCCGCCGGCGTGAACCTTCTCGCGGCCGGCGAAAAGGTTCGCGTCGCGCCGCAGGCGACCGGCCGGTGAATCGGCTCAACCTTTCCGAGTGGGCGCTGCGCCATCCGCAGATGGTGCTCTATTTGATCGTGGTCCTCATGCTCGGCGGTGCAGTGTCCTTTGACCGGCTCGGCCGCGCCGAAGACCCGGACTACACGGTAAAGATGATGGTGGTGCGCACCCTTTGGCCGGGCGCGAGCGCTGCCCAGGTCGAGCAGCAGCTGACCGAGCGCATCGAGAAGAAGCTGGCCGAGCTGCCCTCGGTGGATGTGCTGCGCACCGCGTCGCGGCCCGGCGAATCCCTGACCATCATCAGCCTCAAGGATACGTCGACCAAGGCCGAGGTGGCGGAAGCCTGGCGCCAGGTGCGCAAGAAGCTCGACGACATGCGCCACACGCTGCCGCCCGGCGTGCAGGGCCCGTTCCCCAACGACGAGTTCGGCGACGTGCAGATCAAGATCTTCGCCCTCACCGCGCGGGATGACAAGGCGGGCCATGGCATGGGCGACCTGCGCCGCGAAGCCGACAAACTGGCCCGCGAACTGCGTCGCGTCGCGGATGTGAAGAAGATCGAGCTGATCGGCGTGCAGGACGAGAAGATTTACATCGACGTCAGCCCGGCGCGCCTCGCCGCCATGGGCCTGGTGCCGACCCAGGTATTCGATGCGCTGCAACGGCAGAATGCGGTGGCGCCGGCCGGGCAGGTCGAGACCGAAACCGACCGCGTGCGGCTGCGCGTGACGGGGCCCTTCGACAGCGTCGAGGCGATCCGCGAGACCATGCTCGCGGTCGGCGGCCGCAGCTTGCGCCTCGGCGACGTGGCGCGCGTCAGCCGCGGCCTCGCCGATCCGCCGCAACCGCGCATGCGCGTCGCCGGGCGCGATGCGATCGGCATCGGCGTGGTGATGGCCAAGGGCGGCAACGTGATCGAGCTCGGCGACAACCTGTCGAAAACCATGGAGCGCCTGCGGCAGGATCTGCCGGTCGGCATCGACGTGCATGGCGTGTTCGACCAGCCGCAGATCGTCAAGACCTCCCTCAACCTCTTCGTGCGCACCCTGGGCGAAGCCATGGTCATCGTCCTCGCCGTGTCCTTCCTTTCGCTCGGCTGGCGCACCGGCACCGTGGTCGCGCTGTCGATCCCGCTGGTGCTGGCGATCACCTTCATTGCCATGAAGGCCTTCGGCATCGACCTGCAGCGCATTTCCCTGGGGGCCCTGGTGATAGCGCTGGGCCTGCTGGTCGACGATGCGATCATCGCGGCGGAAATGATGGTGGTGAAGATGGAGCAGGGCTGGGACCGCTTCAAGGCCGCCACCTTCGCCTACACCTCGACCGCCTTCCCGATGCTGACCGGGACGCTGATCACGGCGGCCGGCTTTACGCCGGTCGGCTTCGCCAGGTCCGGCGCCGGCGAATACACCATTTCCATCTTCCAGGTGGTCACGATATCCCTGCTGGTGTCCTGGATCGTCGCCGTGGTATTCACGCCCTGGCTGGGCTACAAGCTGCTTGATCCGGTACGCCTGCGGGCGATCGGCGAGAAGCACGGCGGCGACATCTACGATTCCCCCTTCTATCGGCGCTTCCGCGCCCTGGTCGAATGGTGCCTGCGCCATCGCTGGCTGGTGATATCCGCCACGGTGGGCGCTTTCGCGCTGTCGCTGGCGGCCTTCAACACGGGCGTGCAAAAGCAGTTCTTCCCGCCCGCCAGCCGGCCCGAGATCATGGTCGACATCTGGCTGCCGCAGGGCGCCTCGCTGAAGGCCACCGAGCGCGAGGTCAAGCGCGTCGAGGCGCTGCTCGACAAGGACGAGAACATCGCCTCGTGGTCGTCCTACATCGGCAACGGCGCGCCGCGTTTCTTCCTCTCGCTCGACCAGCAACTGTATGCCGACAACTTCGGGCAGATGGTCATCGTTACCAGGGGCCTCAAGGAGCGCGACGCAGTGAAGAGCCGCCTCGAGGCGGCGTTCGGCGCGGCCGACGGTTCCTGGTCGCATCTGCTGCTGCGCGTGGTGCGCCTCGAAAACGGGCCGCCGATCGGTTACCCGGTGCAATTCCGCGTTCTCGGCGAAGACCTCGCGGCCCTGCGCGACAACGCGGAAGGCGTTGCGCGCGCAATGCGCGCCCATCCCGGTCTGAGCAACGTGAATTTCAACTGGAACGATCGCGTCAAGTCGGTCAGGGTCGAAATCGACCAGGCCCGTGCCCGGGCGCTGGGGGTTTCCAGCCAGGACGTTGCCCTGACCCTGCAGGGCTGGCTGACGGGGGCGACCGTGACCCAGTTCCGCGAGAACGACCAGCTGATCGACGTCGTCTGGCGCGCCGGCGCCGGGAGCGGGACAGGCGCCGCGATGGAGTTCGCGGATCCGCGTTCGCTGCAGCGCCTGCCCGATCTGGACATCGTTTCCGCCAGCGGCCGGCACATTCCGCTGGCCCAGCTGGCGCGCCTGGTGCCGGTGCTCGAGGAGGGCCTGATCTGGCGCCGCAACCGCCTGCCGGCCATCACGGTCCAGGCCGATATCGTCGGCCGCATGCAACCCCAGACGGTGGCGGAGCAGATCGACCAGTCGCTCGGCAAGCTGCGGGCCGACCTGCCGCCGGGCTTTCGCATCGAAGTGGGCGGCGCGATCGAGGAATCGGCCAAGGGCGAGAGCTCGATCAAGGCCGTGGTGCCGATGATGATCGTCGGCGTCATCACCTTGCTCATGATCCAGCTGCAGAGCATCAGCCGCACCGTCATGGTCCTGCTCACCGCGCCGCTGGGCCTGATCGGCGTGACGCTGGCGCTGCTGGTGTTCCAGGCGCCCTACGGCTTCGTCGCCAACCTCGGCGTGATCGCGCTGATGGGCATGATCCTGCGCAACTCGGTGATCCTGGTCGACCAGATCGAGCAGGACGAAGCGGCCGGCAAGAGCGCCTGGGAGGCCATCGTGGGTTCGACCGTGCGCCGCTTCCGGCCCATCGTCCTGACCGCTGCGGCGTCGGTCCTGGCCATGATTCCGCTGACCCGGCAGGTGTTCTGGGGGCCGATGGCAGTGGCGATCATGGGCGGCCTGATGGTTGCCACGGTGCTCACCTGCCTGTTCCTGCCGGCCCTCTACGCGGCGTGGTTCCGGGTGCGCGAACCGGGCGCGGACCCGGTGTTGAAGCGTAGAATCCCGCCTCTGCCAGCGCGATTGTAATATTAGATCGTGCTAATATAGTTTTCTGGAGATATGATGAATTTCGAACAAGCCCGGTTCAACATGATCGAGCAGCAACTGCGCCCCGGCAAGGTGCTGGACCCCGACGTCCTGGATACCTTGTCGATGGTCAAGCGCGAGGAATTCGTTCCGCCCGCGCATCGCCGGCTGGCCTTCGCCGATACGCAGATTCCGCTGGGCGGCGCCGCCCGCATGTTCGCGCCCATCGTCGAAGCCCTCGCCTTGCAGGCGCTGGCGATGAAAAAGCATGAACACGTGCTGGAGGTCGGCACCGGCTCCGGCTACATGGCGGCGCTGCTGGGCGCCCATGCCGACCACGTATGGTCGATCGAGATCGATCCGCAGCTGGCGGATGCGGCGCGCGAGAACCTGCGTCGCGCCGGCGTGACCAACGTTTCGGTGCAAACCGGCAACGGCCTTTCCGGGCTGGCCGCCCACGCCCCCTTCGATGTCATCATGGTATCGGGCGCCGTGGCCGAAGTTCCCGGGGTTTTGCTCGATCAGCTCAAGCCGGGCGGGCGCCTGTTCGCCATTACAGGCGCTGCTCCGGCGATGGAGGCGGCGGTATACACCCGCACGGAAAAAGGCGTCCAGCGCCGCGCCGTGTTCGAAACCGTGGTGGCGCCGCTGTCCGAGGCGGAGCCCGCGCCGGCGTTTGCTTTCTGAGCCGATGCGCCAGCTTTCCGCATCGCAGCTCAAGGAATGGCTCGACGATCCGCAGCGCAGCAAGCCCGTGCTGCTCGATGTGCGCGAGCCGTGGGAGTTTGCGACCTGCCGCATCGCCGGATCGATTTCCATGCCCATGCGCGGCATTCCGGCACGCCATCATGAGCTCGGCCGCGACCGGGAAATCGTCATGGTATGCCACCACGGCGCACGCAGCTTCCAGGCCGGCATGTTCCTGGAACAGATGGGTTTTGGCGCCATCATCAACCTTCAGGGCGGCGTTGCCGCCTGGGCGCGGGATGTCGATCCCGCCATGCCGACATATTGATTTGAAACCGGGACGCAACGCGGAGACCGCGATGAAGATGAAAACCAAGATGATTTCCCTGATGTTGGCCGGCGGCCTGTCGATCGGCGGGCTTTCCGCTCCGGCGCTGGGTGCCGACCTGATGGGCGTGTATCGGGATGCCCTCGCTTACGACGCGCAATTCGCCGCGGCGCGGGCGGCGCTCGACGCCGGCCGCGAACGGCTGCCCCAGGGCCGCGCCGGCCTGCTGCCGAACATCGGCCTCAGCAGCAGTACGGTGTGGAACGATACCGACACCAACTTCCGCAGGTCGGGGGTTCGCTCGGTCGACAGCGAGTACAACACCAACGGCTGGACGGTGTCGCTCACCCAGCCTTTGTTCCGCTGGCAGAACTGGGTCGCCTACAACCAGTCGGAACTCGCCGTGGCCCAGGCCGAAGCCGAGTTCATGCTGGCGCGCCAGGACCTGATCGTGCGCACCGTGGTGGCGTATTTCGACGTGCTGCTGGCGCAGGACCTGCTGGCGACGGCGCAGGCGCAGAAGGTGGCGATCGCCGAGCAGCTGGAGTCGGCCAAGCGCAATTTCGAGGTCGGCACCGCGACCATCACCGACAGCCAGGAAGCGCAATCGCGTTACGACCTGACCATCGCCCAGGAAATCGCCGCGCAGAACGACCTCGACGTCAAGCGCCAGGTGCTGCGCTCCATCATCGGCAAGGAACCGGACGGCCTGAAAACCGTCAAGGCCGGCGTGCGCCTCGCGGGTCCGCAACCGGCCGACATCAACAAGTGGGTGGAGATGGCCGAAGCCTCCGCCGCCACGGTGCAGGCTTCACAGGCCAGATACGAAATTGCCGTGCGGGAGGTGGAGCGCCAGCGCGCCGGCCATTACCCCACGCTCGACCTGGTGGCGTCGCGGGGGCGCAGTTCCACCTCCAACACGGTCGTCGGCGGCGTCGCCGGCGTCGGCTCCGGCAGCGACACCGATTCGACCACGGTCGGCCTGCAGCTGAACCTGCCGATTTTTTCGGGCGGCGCCACCATGTCGAGGGATCGCGAGGCCGTCGCCTTGAAGGAAAGGGCCGTCGCCGACCTGGACAATGCGCGTCGCACGGCTGCGCTCAACGCACGCCAGGGCTACCTCGGGGTGACCGCCGGCCTGGCGCAGATCAGGGCCTACGAAGCGGCGCTGACGTCCTCGCAATCCGCGCTGGAATCGAACAAGCTTGGCTACGAGGTAGGGGTGCGCATCAACATCGACGTGCTGAACGCCCAGAGCCAGCTCTACGATACCCGGCAGAAGCTGGCCAAGGCCCGCATGGACACGCTGATCGCGCTGCTCCGGCTCAAGGCGGCTTCCGGCAGCCTCGGCGAAGACGACGTCGCCAACATCAACACCCTGCTGGACTGAGCAATTCCAGGGTCCGCGCCGCCGCGCCGCGATGGCGCGCGGCGAAAGCGCGTCCGGCCCCGGCCATCCGGCGCCGGCCTTGATCATCGGCAAGCAGTGCGCGAACCTGCGCCACCAGATCATCGGCATCGCGGATGGACAGCGCCGCGCCGCAGGCAACGGACTCGCGCGCCGCCTCGGCAAAGTTCCGGGTTGACGGGCCGATCAGGATCGGCGTACCGCAGGCCGCGGCTTCGATCAGGTTCTGGCTGCCGAAATCGAGCAGGCTGCCGCCGATGAAGGCGACATCGGCCGCGGCATAAAAGGCGAACATCTCGCCCATGCTGTCGCCGAGCAGTACATCCGTCGTCGCTTCGATCGCCGCATTTTCGCTGCGCCGCTGCAGCGCGAAGCCGTGTCCGGTGACGAGCCGCGCCACCTCCTCGAAACGCTGCGGATGACGCGGGACGATGACCAGCAGTGCCGTGCCGCCAGCGCCGTCCCGCAAGGGGATACCGCTTTGCATAACTTTTTGCCGAGCCTTCTTCCACGCCGCCAGGATCAGCGCTTCCTCGCCTTCACGCGTGCTGGCCGCCAGCCATACCGGCCGGTTGCCGCAACGGGCTCGAAGTTCCCGGCCGAGTTCGAGCTGCGCCGCCGGCGCCTCGATGTCGAACTTGACGTTCCCGGTTACGGTGACGCGCCGAGCCCCCAGCGCCTCGAGGCGTGTCGCGTCGTCGGCCGTTTGCGCGCCGATGGCGGCCAGGCCCTGCAGCGCTTCGCGCGTCAGCGCGGGAAACTTTGCATAGCGTCGCGCCGAGCGCGCCGACAGGCGGGCGTTGACCAGCCACAGCGGCACCCCGGCCCGCCGGCATGCCGCGATCAGGTTCGGCCACAACTCGGTTTCCATGATCAGGCCGAACTCGGGCCGGTAATGGTGCAGGAAGCCTCGCATCGCCCAGGGTGTGTCGTAGGGCAGGTAGATGCGTTCGACGCTGTCGCCGAACAGCGCCTCGGAGGTGGCGCGCCCGGTGGGTGTCATGTGCGTGAACAGGATGCGGTGCGCCGGATGGCGCTCGCGCAGGGCGGCCAGCAGCGGCTGCGCGGCGCGGGTCTCGCCGACCGACACGGCATGCAGCCAGATCGTCGGGCGCGCCGGGTCGCGCCCGCCTGCGGCGCCGAAGAAGCCGAAACGCTCCGCCCAGTGCCGCAGATACTCGGGCTGCCTGCGCGCGCGCCACAGAAGGTGCAGCGCCGCCCAGGGCAACAGGGCGACCGCGGCGAGGGTGTAGAGCAGGCGCGCCATCAGAGCAGGGGCATGGCCGCCGCGAGGACATCGCCGACACCTGGCGGCTGGCCGCGCGACCCGAGATTGATGGCCGGCGTGGCGGCAAGGACCCCGGTCAACGCCGGATCGGAGGCCGAAAACAGCGCCAGCACGGGCCGCCCCAGCGCCGCGGCCAGATGCACCAGGCCGGTATCGACGCCGATCACGATGCGCGCCGCGGCAAGTTGCGCGGCGAGCTCCGCGAGGCGCATGGGTGGGGCAACGCTGGCGCCGGGAATGGCCTGCGCGATGCGGGTGGCGCGCTCGCGCTCGGCGCTGCTGCCCGCCGGCAGCAGGCAGGTCAAGCCGCGCCCGTGCAAGGCGCGGCCGAGCCCGATCCAGCGATCTTCCGGCCAGAGCTTGTCGTCGCGCGACGTGGCGGTCAGCAGTATCGCGCTGGTCCGGCCAAAAGTCGGCGCCGGCGGTACGGCGATGCCATAGTCCGGCACCGGTGTCGCGGCATAGCCGCCGGCCAGCGCCGCCAGCCGGCGGTTGCGCTCGACGGCGTGGAGGTGTTTCGGGACGTCGAAGCGCGCATCATAAAAGCGCGCCGCAAGCGGTTCGCGTGCCGCCGTCGCCGCGTAACCGCAGCGCTTGCCGCGCGCCATGCGGGCAATCAGCGCACTCTTCAGCAGGCCTTGCGTGTCGATCACCAGATCGTAGCCTTCTTCCTGCAGCGTCGCGCGAAATGCGCCGATCTCCCGCCAGGTGGCTGGCGCAAAGAGAGCCTTGCGCCAGCGCCGCAGCGCCGCCGGAATCACGCGCCGCACGCCGGGGTGCAGGCCGGCAATCTCGGCGAATCCCTCTTCCACCACCCAGTCGATCGCTGCATCGGGGAAATGCCTGCGCAAGTCGGTAACGACGGGCAGATTGTGGATGACATCGCCCAGCGACGAGGTCTTGACGAGGAGGATGCGCATGAGTCGCGCAATTATCCGGGATTGTCGCGAGGATGGGACATCCCGGTTTCGGCATTTTTCGATGCATTTCCGGGCCGAGGGTCGAGCTGGCGAAGCGAGGGGTTCAATCGATCCCATGAACGCGGCATGCGATACCCGCCGTTGTGCGCGTCCTTATCGGCTGCGGCGCCAGCCTGACCAAATATGCGAAAATGTTGGCTTTCCAGAACAGCGGCCCATTCCGACCGTCCGCCGCCTTGTCGGGCGGTACCGGAGCTACTATGCCTGATGCGCGAATAATTCCGGTGGTTCTCAGCGGCGGCTCCGGCACCCGCCTGTGGCCCGTGTCGCGCGAGAAGCATCCGAAGCAACTGCAGCCCCTGCTCGGCGACGCGAGCCTGCTGCAGGACACCCTGCAGCGCCTCGACGGTCTGCCCCTGGGCGCGCCGATCGTGGTCAGCAACCAGGAATACCGCTTCATCACCGCCGAGCAATTGCGCCTGCTCGGCCTGGCAAGCTGGACCCTGCTGCTGGAGCCGGTCGGCCGCAATACCGCGCCGGCCCTGACGGCTGCCGCGCTCTACGCCATTCGCGACGGGGCCGACCCGGTGCTGCTGGCCACGCCCGCGGACCATCATGTGCGCGATGCCGCTGCCTTCCGCGCCGCGGTGCTGCGCGGCTTGCCCGAAGCGGAGGCCGGCGCCGTGGTGACCTTCGGCATCCTGCCCGACCGTCCCGAAACCGGTTACGGCTACATCGAGACGGAAGTCGGCGGCGGCGACACGGCGCGCGGCGCCCCCATGGACCTGCTGGCCTTTCGCGAAAAACCGGATGCGGCGACGGCACGGGCCTATGTCGCCGGCGGCCGGCACTTCTGGAACAGCGGCATCTTCATGCTGCGCGCATCGGTCTGGCTCAAGGCCATCGATCATTTCGCGCCGGAAATTCCGGCCGCCTGCCGCCGTGCGGTGGCCGCGGCGCGCGCCGATGGCGACTTCGTCCGGCTCGATGCCGATGCCTTTGCCGCCTCGCCGGCGGACTCGATCGACTATGCCGTGATGGAAAAGCTCCCGGCCGCCACGCAGCTGGCCATTCCCGGCCGGATGGTGCCGCTCGACGCCGGCTGGTCCGATGTCGGCGCCTGGGACGCGCTGTGGCAGGCGATAGCGCGCGATGCCGACGACAATGCGGTGAAGGGCGATGTCTGGCTGGAGGATTCGCACGGCAACCTGGTGATCGCCGAACACGGCCTGGTCGCCTGCATCGGCTGCGAGGACATGGTGGTGGTGGAAACCGCGGATGCCGTGCTGATCGCGCCCAAGGCCCGCACCCAGGAGGTCAAGACCATCGTCGCCCGGCTCAAGGCCGCCGGCCGCGGCGAGGCCGAACTGCAGCGCAAGGTGCATCGCCCCTGGGGCTGGTACGACAGCGTCGATAGCGGCGATCGCTTCCAGGTCAAGCGCATCGTGGTGCGCCCCGGCGCCACCCTTTCGCTGCAGATGCATCAGCATCGCGCCGAGCATTGGGTGGTGGTGCGCGGCACCGCGCGGGTGACCCGCGGCGAGGAAGTCCTCATGCTCGGCGAGAACCAATCCACCTATATTCCGCTGGGCGTGAAGCACCGACTGGAGAACCCCGGCCAGATTCCGCTCGAAATCATCGAGGTGCAGTCGGGCAGCTATCTCGGCGAAGATGACATCGTGCGCTTTGACGACAATTACGGCAGGTAGTTGCCGGGGCAATTCCGGTATCGCGGCCGGGCGTGTATCATGTTGATGCTTTGATGCTCGAAATAAGGTGACAATATGCGCACGACCCTGACCCTGGATGATCCCCTGGCGAAGGAGCTGAAAAAGCTCGCGGTTGAAACCGGCCGGCCTTTCAAGAACGTCGTGAATGAAACCTTGCGTGCCGGGTTGCGCAGGCAGAACGTCGCGCCGCGTCGCGCCTACCGCCTGACTCCGGCGGCCATGGGCGCGCCGAAGCCGGGCGTCGATCTCGGCAAGGCCTTGCAACTCGCCGATCAACTGGAAGATGCGGCGATCGGCGCGAAGCTGGAGCAGCGCAAGTGATCCTGGTGGATGCCAATCTGCTGATTTACGCCGTCAACAAGGATCTGCCCCAGCACAAGCGGGCCAGGGCATGGTTGGAGGCGTCGCTGTCCGGAGCCGGTGAGGTCGGCTTGCCGTGGGTGTCGCTGCTGGCCTTCCTGCGCATCTGCACCAATCCGCGAATATTCGAAAGCCCGCTGAGTCCGGAACAGACGACGGGTTTTATCGATGAATGGCTAGCCCAGCCCAATGTCGGCATGGTCGCGCCCGGTCCGGGGCATTGGGCGATTCTCAAGAGCCTGTTACGGCAGGCGGGTACCGCCGGAAACCTGACCACCGACGCGCATATCGCCGCGCTGGCTTTGGAGCACGGCTGCACGATCTGTTCCGCAGACAATGATTTCAAGCGTTTTCCCGGCGTGACGCATATCAATCCGCTGGCCGATACTTTCCGATAATACACTTCCGCCATGACAATCTCGAACAAGACCGCTTTGATCACCGGCGTCACCGGCCAGGACGGCGCCTACCTCGCCGAGTTCCTGCTCGACAAGGGCTACGAGGTGCACGGCATCAAGCGCCGCACCTCGCTGTTCAATACCGACCGCATCGACCACCTCTACCAGGATCCGCACGAGAAAGACCGGCGCTTCGTCCTGCACCACGGCGACATGACCGACAGTTCCAGCCTGGTGCGCATCATCCAGCAGGTGCAGCCCGACGAGATCTACAACCTCGCGGCGCAGAGCCACGTCGCGGTGAGCTTCGAGGAACCCGAATACACCGCCAACTCCGATGCCCTCGGCGCGCTGCGCGTCCTCGAAGCCATGCGCATCCTCGGCATGGAGAAGAAGACCCGCTTCTACCAGGCCAGCACCTCCGAACTGTTCGGCCTGGTGCAGGAAACGCCGCAGAAGGAAACCACGCCCTTCTACCCGCGCAGCCCCTACGCGGTGGCCAAGCTCTACGCCTACTGGATCACGGTGAACTACCGCGAGGCCTACGGCATGTATGCCTGCAACGGCATCCTGTTCAACCACGAAAGCCCGGTGCGCGGCGAGACCTTCGTCACGCGCAAGATCACCCGCGCCCTGGCGCGCATCAAGCTCGGCCTGCAGGACTGCCTGTTCCTCGGCAACCTGGATGCCAAGCGCGACTGGGGCCATGCCCGCGACTACGTCGAGATGCAGTGGCTGATGCTGCAGCAGGAGAAGCCCGAAGACTTCGTCATCGCCACCGGCGTGCAATACAGCGTGCGCGATTTCGTCAATGCGGCGGCGGCCGAGATCGGCATTGCCGTGACCTGGCGCGGCAGCGGAGTCGACGAAAAAGGCTACGACGCGCAGGGCAAGTGCATCGTCCAGGTCGATCCGCGCTACTTCCGGCCCACCGAAGTCGAAACCCTGCTCGGCGACGCCACCAAGGCGCGCGAAAAACTGGGATGGACGCCAAAAATCACCTTCGCCGAACTCGTCGCCGAAATGGTGCGCGAGGACCTCAAGGCCGCCGAACGCGACGAGCTCATCAAGAAACATGGCTACCAGGCCATGGATCATCACGAATAATGGATCGCGCCGCAAAAATCTACGTCGCCGGCCATCGCGGCATGGTCGGCTCCGCCCTTGTTCGCCGATTGCAGCACGCCGGCTACAGCAACATCCTCACCCGCACGCGTGCGGAACTGGATCTACTCGACCAGGCAGCGACGCACGCCTTTCTGGCGCGGGAAAAGCCCGACTTCATTTTCATGGCGGCGGCCATTGTCGGCGGCATCCATGCCAACAACACCCTGCGCGCGGACTTCATCTACCAGAACCTGATGGTCGAGGCCAACCTGATCCACGGCGCCTGGCTGGCCGGCGTGCAGCGCCTGTGCTTCCTCGGCTCGAGCTGCATCTATCCGCGCGACTGCCCGCAGCCGATCCGGGAGGACTACCTCCTCTCCGGCCCGCTGGAGCCGACCAACGAACCCTATGCGGTGGCCAAGATCGCCGGGATCAAGCTGTGCGAAAGCTACAACCGGCAGTACGGCACGCGTTACTTCTCGGTCATGCCGACCAACCTCTACGGCCCCAACGACCACTACGACCTGGCCAACAGCCACGTGCTGCCGGCGCTGATCCGCAAGGCGCACGAAGCGAAGCAGCGCGGCGACAGCGAACTGGTGGTCTGGGGCAGCGGCAAGCCGATGCGGGAATTCCTCTATGTCGATGATCTGGCGGAGGCCTGCGTCTTCCTGATGGAAAAGGGCGTCACCGATGGCTTCTACAACATCGGTACCGGCACGGATGTCACCATCCGCGAACTGGCCGAGACGGTGATGTCGGTCGTCGGTTTCGCCGGCAGCATCGTCTTCGACAGCAGCAAGCCGGACGGCACGCCGCGCAAACTGCTCGACGTCAGCCGCCTGCGCGACATCGGCTGGCAGGCGCATACCCCGCTGCGCGAAGGCATTGCGCTGGCCTATCGGGATTTTCTGGCGCGACATGCCGGCTGACAGCCGGTATCGAAGCACGCCCTTGCGCTTAGTTTCCCGCCTGTTTTTAGTCCTGCTAGCCGTAGTTGCGCCCGCACTGGCGCTGGCCGCCGTGTCGCCAGCGCCGACTTTTCTGCTCGCCGAGCGCTATCACGACGATATCGATGTCTCGCGCTACTGGGTCAGCGAAAAGCTCGACGGCGTGCGCGCCATCTGGGATGGCAAGGCCCTGCGGTTTCGCAGCGGCAACCCGGTGCCCGCCCCGCAGTGGTTTGTCGACGCCTTGCCCGATCAGCCGCTGGATGGCGAACTCTGGCTCGGGCGCGGCAGCTTCGATCAACTCTCGGCCATCGTCCGCCGCCAGGTGCCGGACGATGCCGAATGGCGGCGCGTGCGCTACATGATCTTCGAGTTGCCGGATGCCGCGGGGAGCTTTAGCGAGCGCGTTGAACAGATCAAGGCCGTCACTGCCACAGCCAACCTGCCCTGGCTGCAAGCTGTCCCCCAGTTTCGCTTGCCCGACGCCGCCGCCTTGCAGAAAAAGCTGCGCGATATTGTCCGCAACGGCGGCGAAGGGCTCATGCTGCATCGCGCCGATGCCGCCTACGAAACCGGGCGCTCCAGCGCCTTGCTCAAGCTGACCCCATGGCTCGATGCCGAGGCCACGGTCGTCGCCCACCTGCCCGGCAAGGGCAAATACGCCGGCATGACCGGCGCGCTGCAAATGGAAATGCCCGACGGCCGCCGCTTCGCCCTGGGCAGCGGCCTGAGCGACGCCCTGCGCCGCAACCCGCCGCCGGTTGGCACGCTCGTGACCTATCGCTACCGCGAACTGACAAAAAATGGCATGCCGCGCTTTCCGAGGTATCTGCGGGTGCGTGATGGACATTAAAACTCCGCATGACATCACGCTACGCTGGATGCACTAAAAATGTCTTTTACACATGGTTAAGCTCATTCTTTAAAATGAAGGTCATGTTTTGAACATAAGCCAAGCTTTATGGCTTTGCCGCGTGACATTTTCGTAGCCTATTGAGGTCAAAATTTTATGGATCCTATCAAGCAATTTAAACAAGAACGTGTTGCCGACATTGCTGCCATGGGGCGCGACGAAGAACTCAAGAAAAAGTCACTCGACTGGATGCTCCATGCCGACAAGTACAAGTACACCTACAACTACAGCTGGATGGGCCGGCCGATCATCAAGTATCCGAGCGACATCGTAGCCACCCAACAAATAGTCTGGGACGTAAAGCCGGATCTGATTATCGAGACCGGGATTGCGCATGGCGGGAGCCTGATTCTTTCGGCGTCGCTCCTCGAGTTGATCGGTGGACCAGGGCGGGTTCTGGGTATCGACATCGATATTCGCGAACACAATCGCAAGGAGATTGAGGCGCATCCAATGATGAAGCGCATCGACATGATCGAAGGGTCCTCGGTCGCGGATGATGTGATGGAGCGTGTTAGGGCGGCTGCGGCAAAGGCGAAGTGCGTGATGGTTTTTCTTGATTCCCTGCACACGCACGACCATGTCCTGAAAGAACTGGAGCTCTATGCGCCGCTGGTGTCGGTCGGTTCCTACATGGTATTGCCGGACACTTTCATCGAATACTTTCCAAAAGGCTATTACGCCCACAACCGTCCCTGGGACGTAGGCAACAACCCGATGACGGCACTGCGCGCCTTTCTGGAAAATAACAAGGACTTCGAGATCGATCGCGAACTGTGCGACAAGCTCATGATCACGGAGGCCTTCGATGGCTACCTTCGCCGCGTCCGATAGGCGAAGGGTTAATCGCAAGATATGCGAGTTTTGCTGACTGGATCCACGGGCTTGATCGGGGCTGCAGTCGCCGAGCGTTTGCGGCCGCACCACAGCCTGTACACCTTGGGAAGGCAGGCAAATCTGGTGGATGGGGTCGTCGACCTTTCAGATCCCGCTCAATTAGCCGCTTTGAAGCTCCCGGCGTCCGATTGTCTGGTCCATTGCGCGGGTGTCATCGACGAAGATTTCAAGACCGACCCGATGGCAGCCTATAGGCGTGCCACGCTCGGTGCGGAGGCGTTGTTGAATGCCGCGGCGAAGTCGGGTAGCAGGCGATCCATTTATATTTCCAGCACCCATGTGTATGGCGCACAGACGGGCACAAAATCCGAAGACTCTTCCGCAGACCCGCAATCGCACTATGCGCTGGCCCATTTTTGCACCGAGCAGATCTTCCGGCGGCACGCCGGCGGTGGTCAGGGTTCGTTTGCGGTATTGCGCCCTAACGCTGTCTATGGACTCCCGGCACACCCGGAATCTTTCCAGCGCTGGTCACTGATACCTTTCAGCTTTCCCCGGGAAGCCAAGGGGGATGGCCGTATTACCCTCAAGTCCAGCGGTTTGCAAAAGCGCAATTTTGTCAGCACGGCGGCGATAGCAGATATCGTTGCGCGTTGCGTCGATGGTGATTTGGCCGAGGCGTCGGGAGTCATCAACGTTCTGGGAACGGAGACCGAAAGCGTTTACGAATTTGCCCAACGCTGCCGGAAGATTGCCGAGGAAAAACTCGGGCGTTCTTGCACGGTTGAGCGTCCCCAGTCCTTCTTGAGTTCACCGAATGCCGGAGCCGGATCCGATTTCTCCATCGTTAGCCGGTTCCGCCAGCAGCGCCCTGCCGACGAGCTGAACGACTTCATCAGAAGATTCATCACGCTATGCTGATCATCTCGCCTACAGCAAGGATATCGCCGCTTGCCCATATCGAAGACTCGGTGCGCGGTACGAGAATCGAGATTGGCGATGAAGTCTTGATCGACTCTTTCGTGCGCATCAATCCCAGTGGCGGGAGCGGCGACCTGATTATCGGCGCCCGTTGCTACATCAACGCCGGCACGGTGATTTATACGGGCAACGGCGTGATCATGGGCGAGGGCGCGCTGATCGCCGCAAATTGCACGATTGCGCCAACGAACCACGAATATCGGCTGCGCTCGAAAACTCTCCTGCAGCAGGGATTCCTGCCATCAAAGGGTGGCATCAAGATCGGTGCGGATGCATGGATCGGTGCCAACAGCGCAATTCTGGATGGCGCCGATATCGGCGAGGGAGCAATCATCGGCGCGGGGAGCGTCGTTTCCGGCATTATCGAGCCATACAGCATCAACGTCGGAAACCCGCTGCGCAAAATCGGGGAGCGGCGGTAACCCCGGGCAATGCGCAAGAACCTGATAGCGGCCTATTCCGGCATGTTGCTGAACATGCTGCTGCCGCTGATCGTTACCCCTTTCGTACTCAAGGCGCTGGGTATGGAAGCCTATGGCCTGATCGGCATCGGCCTGATGCTGCAGTCGATCCTGGCCATCATGGAGGTGGGTTTATCCGCCTCGCTATCACGTGCATTCGCGCAAAGAACGGCAGCGCTGGATGACACCGGCAGCCATGCCGGAATGCATGACCTGTTGCGCACACTGGAATATTTCTACCTGGCCCTGGTAGGCTTTGTCTGCCTTCTCGTGCTGCTTGTCGCGCCCCTGATTGCCCGCTATTGGATCACTGATCACGGATTGCCCTATGAGGTGGTTTGGCAATCCATTGCCCTCATCGGCCTGATGATTGCCGTGCGTTTTTTTGTCTCTCTCTACGGGGGAGGGCTGTCCGGTCTGCAGCGCCAGGTCATGCTCAATACCACGTCGATAATCCTGAATGTGATCGCCAATATCGGTGCGGTCGTCGTCCTCTTCTGGGTCTCATCCGACCCGCGCGCCTATTTTTCCTGGCTTGCCCTGATGGGTGCGCTGTCAGCAATTGTCCTGCGTTTCGTCCTCACTTCTACACTCCCGGTCGTCACCAGGCCCGCCCGATTCGACTGGGATCAATGGCAGAGCATCAGAAAGTTTTCCGTCGGAATCAGTTCCCTGACCGTCACTTCCTTGGCGCTGACGCAAGCCGACAAGCTTCTCCTCAGCCGATTGTTACCGCTGCGGGATTTCGGCTTCTATTCCATTGCATCGAACGTGGCGAGTTTCGTGCAACTCATCACTATTCCGGTGCAGACGGTGTATTACCCGCGGATGACGCAATCCCAGGCAAAAGGCGACACAAAGGAATTGATCGACACCTATCGATTTGCTTCACGCATGGTGGCGCTCCTGGTGTTTCCCCTGGGCTTCACCTTGGCCCTTTTCAGCCAGGATATTCTGCTGCTGTGGCTGCGGGATCCCCTGGTCGCGGAGCGGGTCCATGTGATCCTCAGCCTGCTGGTCATGGGCAGCACGCTGCTTACCAGTCTTATGATGATGCCCTATGCCTTGACGCTGGCGCATGCGGATACCAGGGTGACGCTCAGAATGCACATGTTCCTGCTGTGCATTCAGGTGCCGGTCGTCATTCTTTCCGCCCTCGAATTCGGCGCAGTGGGCACTGCCGGGTTTTGGTGTGCATTGTTTTGCATTTATGGACCGCTCTATGCATGGAGGGTGAACAGGAAATACCTGGCGGCCAGTCATTTTGAGTGGCTGTGGGCCAGCGTTCTCAAGCCGGCCCTGCCTGCGCTGATCGCCGCCGCCGCCGTGAAACAGGTAGTGACCGGTTTTGCCATACCGGCAAGTTTCGCGATCTTGTACCTGCCGATCGCCTGGGGCCTGGCGCAGATGGCCGCATGGATCATTGCGCCGTTGCCCGGGGTGAAGCTGGGGACGTTGTTGCGCGCAGGATGAATCCGAGCAAGCGGCACAAGCGTTTCGGGTTTCGAGCACCAGTCGATTCAGGCTAAAATGACGTTATATTACCGACAGCAGCAAGATGGGATTTGAGCGGATGTTCGTGCCTGAATTGCCCGGATTACTCATCATTGATCCCGGTCAATTTTGCCCACCTCAGTGAACAACCCAACTTTACCCCGCACTTTGCCTGATCAGGATCAGTTGACGATTACGGCCGTCATACCCACCTTCGATCGTTCCGTTTTGCTGTCGCGCGTCATTGAAAGGATAGGAAATTCAACGCGACATGCGGGAACCTTGCGCAGCGCCGCAGCGCCATTGATGCCCCCAGGTGCGGGTGCTCTGCCAGTAGGCCAAACCCGCGAGCGACAAGGCATTGCAACAACCATGTCGCACATGGCAAACGCGGGTGGGGTTGGGGACGGACCTCTTTTAGGCGTCCTGGCATTTGGCGAGCTGCTGCCATGTTTCAAACAGTCGCTCGCCGTGCTTTACAAGACCCCTCGGCGTGAGATGTGACGTGTCAGCTTTTTCTAGGCCGAGCATGGACAGAAAGGCCATGTGTTTGTTTGCGGCCACGATTTGCTTCTGCGCTTCAACAACGATGGGGCGCTCTTTGACCCAAGGATGCTGCTCATCAATGCCCAGAATGATGGGGAGGTCGGGTTCATAAAGAATCTCCCGCACATGACGCAACAACACGGCGAGACGCTCATGATAGTGGATGGCCATCGCATCCGTTTCAGCGTCGGACTCGCCCTGTATCCAGGTGAAGCTGCATAAATTGACTTTGAGGTGGCGTGTTTCGAGCAGCTTAATCGCAATCAGCAACTCTCGGCACATCGTGTCTAAGATGCCGCCCTCGCCCGGGCCTTTCCAATCCTTGGCAAGGCTGGTGCTGGGCGCTGTAAATTTGAAGATGGCAGGTTGTGCGCCGGCTTGCTGAAGGGCGAGCGCAAAGGTGATCTCTGGTCCAAAATAGCCTTTAGGAAAGTGTCCCCCGGACTGAGGCCCCAGAATTGTCCACTGGCCACCGGATTCACCAAAACCAGGTGAATTATAGAAAAAAGGAATTTGCGCCCCCTCCGGGCACTCCGCTGCATCTCCCTGAAAACCCTGTGCATTAGACTGCCCGGCAAGGATGTGAAGATCTAGCTTTTTCACAAGCACAACAACAAGAACTCTCTATCCAGACCGCTCGCGGATTTTGCGAGCCGGCACGCCACCCCAGACCTCGAAAGCTGGAACTCGGCCCGAAACGACCCCGCCAGCAGCCACGATGGCGCCTTGCTCAAGATGGGTGCCATCAAGAAGGACGGCGTTGGCTCCGACCTACACATCGCCTTCAACCACGACCCCGCCCTTAGATGGCATGAATCCCTGATGGCGGATCTCTTCAGCCAGGTGATTTCCCCGGATACGTTTTGAAAAGACCCAGAAATCTACGCTTCAAGAGGCGAGCCAGATAGTTGATAGCCCAGCGGCCGGAATCTGGCGCCGCCTCACCGAAGTCTAGTCGCGAAGAAACATGCTCGTAAGCGAAATTCTTCTCGAGCAGGAAATGCACCAGTTCGCGGAGCATTTCTTGGTGCCCTGAGTCGGCGCGGGCCGGTTCTGTTGCTGGTGGGTATTTCGCAGCCTCCTGCGGGTTCGTAACATCCACAGCCGGGACGGCCTGTGTTATATGCGCGTGAAACTCAGCGAAAGTATCGAAAGGAAAGTCGGTTCCGGTCACATAGTTAAGCAGGCGACGCCGTTCACTTGGCACTATATTTTGGTAGCCACGTTCAAAAAGCAACCACTTGATATAAGCCAAAAGATGCATCGGATTGCGGTCCTGCAAGTATATTTCCTCAAAAACATACTTGAAAAAGTAGAAACACTCCAACGTGAGGCCATTTTTCATGTTCGCCGTGGCACTGTCCGAGTGTTGGCGCTTGTAATGGAGCTGCTCTGGAAGGGAGCCGATGTGCAATCCCTTGGCAAGGTTGCGCACATGCATCCGGAAGTCGCAAAAAACCACTCCTTCCTCAAATTCGCCGACTTCATCAAAGTAGGCGCGTTTAAACAATCCGATGGCTTCGGCATTGATGCAATTGACCAGCGCGTGGTCAAAGTCGCCGTTATAGACATCCCTGTTGAAATACATTTCGAAGAAGCCATTGCCCTCGGCGACTCTGTTGCCGTTCTCGTCCACTTCAATGAGGTAATCGCACACACCCCAGCACTCGGGATTGTCCTGGAGAAACTTCAGAAGCCTCTCCAAGCGGTTGGGAGCGAACCAGTCGTCGTCAGCCAAAAAGCACACGTATTGGCCCCTGGATAACTGAACCGCCCGGTTCCATGAAAAGACCATGCCCTTGTTCTCTTCATTCCGATAGGTCCGGATACGGCTGTCCTTGTAGGAACTGATAATCTCCCATGTGCCATCCGTGGAGCAATTGTCCACTATGTTGAGTTCCCAGTTGGTAAACGTTTGCCGCAGCACAGAGTCTATTGCCTGCGCGATAAACCGGGCGCGGTTGAAAGTGGGGACGTTAACCGAGATCAGAGGCAGCATAAGAAAATCAGGGCTTGATGAGAAGCCCCTGACCCGTTGGCAAGGTGGCAATCTTCACTCCGCGCGACCTAGCAAATGCATTTAGCGCATCATACTGCTCCCCAGCATGAGCCCAACCATAATCGTCAAAGACAACTAGGGCGCCCTTGACCAACTTGTCCCAGAAAAACTCCATGGCATCAACCTCAGGTTTAGCGATGTTCATGTCGATGGAGAGGTAGGCAACGCGCTGAATATCCACGTTGGCGAAAGACTCCGGCACCTTGCCTCGTACAAGCATCGCATTGGGGTAGGGAGCAAAATTCCTGACTGCCAGTTCGTAACATTCCTCATATGAGGTCTCATTCGCACCGATGGCATGTACTCTCTCAGATGCGGCCATCTGATCCTCAGGTATACCTCTGAAGGTGTCAAACAACCAAAATTTTCGGTCAGCAAGCTTTTCAAAATTAAGGTAATCACACACTGCGAGCGAAAGGATGCCGGTATTCACTCCGCATTCCACAAAATCCCCTTCTAAATGCATGGCATGCTGGGCCGCCCAGAGGATCATATGCACCCTCCACTCGATATGGATGTCTTTCTGACTGCCCTTCGGACGCCCCATTTTATGACCTGAGTCCATGCCCTTGGCGTAGGCGCGCACAAACTCAGGATCCTTGATCCAGTCCATGTTTTTAAAAAAAATGCACATGAAATCAGCATTGAAGCAGGGTTCACCCCATGCATCTCCCCATGCATCTCTCTCTTTTGCTGGGCTACCTTCCTTTACGGAGATTAACTCATCTTTGCGCAACAGATTCCGCAGCAGGCGCTGCGGAAGGCCATTGCGTTGGGTCGCCAGAGCTGAAACTTTTTCTAGAATTTCTCGAATTTGCGCACTTGTATTTTTCATGAGGAACTTGAAACACTTTTTAAAAGATAAACCAATGTGCCAACCCCCCGATTACGGAGGTTTCGGAATTGACTCCAACTGCAACCATGTTAGTGGCATTAGCGGCTAAGGATAGGAGCTTCAATGGTTGGCGTAACATTCGTTCTGTAAAATCGTGACTGAGCTTCCCCCAATCCCACTTGTCCTAAGATGGGATGTGGCGAAAAAATATTTCCTGAGTTGTTTTGCCGCCTCAATCAACCTCAACCCCTGCCACCGTTGCCCATTGAAGTGAACAACCTAGCGCCCCCAGATTTCCCCGCACAGGATCAACTGACGATTACAGTTGTTATACCCACCTTCAATCGTTGCGCTTTACTGTCGCGCGCCATTGATAGCATCCGAAGCCAAACCTATCCAGGCTGGAAGCTGGTTGTCGTCGACAATGCATCGACCGACGACACTTCGGCAAGCGTGGCAAGAGCCATGCAACTCGACAGCAGAATCAGCTATCACCGCCATGACAAGAATATTGGCATGCTTGCCAACTGGGAGTTTGCCTGCTCCACGGTGGAAACTGACTATTTTTCACTGTTGTGCGACGATGATTACCTGCTGCCGGATTTTTTCCAGGCGGCTGCCCGCGAGATGAGCCGCCATCCAGAGATTGGACTTTGTTTTGGCGTTACTAATGTTGTGGAGGACAACGGCAAGCACCTTTCTGTCGCCCCGAATGAAATGGCAACTGGTTATTACCCGGCCGGCGAAGGCGCAGCGGCCATGATGACCTTGCAACATCCTGCTACCCCTGCGATCCTCTTCCGGACGGCCTGTCTCAAGGCGGTGGGCGGATTCGATGGGCGATCACTCTATGTGGCTGATCTGGATATGGTTTTGCGTGTAGCTTTCAAGTACCCCGTCAAATTCTTCGAGGAGAAAGCGGCCTGCTATGTGGTGCATGCAAATAATAGTTTCAAAGACGTATCGGGCTGGCACCCAGGCCTGTTGAATCTTGTCAGGAACCTGAAGAAGCTGGATGCTGTTGATCCGGTGCATTTGGCAAAGATCTTTAGCAGCTTCAGCAAGCATGCAGTATTACCTGTGCTCATCCTGACCCTGCGGGATCCGAAAAGGGTGAAATTTGGAGTGCTCATCAGCGCCCTCCGGTGCTTGGTCGAGATGCGTCAGGTGTCGAATGCTTCTATTCGTCTGTTCGCCGTCGCTGCCCGACGTATTGGCGCAATAGTCAGCTAGTTCAAGCTACGAGTCTTTACTGCGCCAGAGACAGTGTGGACACAGTTCATTGAGGCTATCGGATCCAGTGATCACGCACACAACGACGCCCCGACGAACGCCGCTACCGATTCGCGATGGGCGCTTTCGTTGCTTATGATGCTTGGTCTGACGGTTTTTCTTGTCGTTTTCGGGTTAGCTGAATTGATCATGGTCCACATGGTGGAAAGGCCGCTAGTGAAAAGTCGGCAGTTGCTAGGTAGAATCCATCAGTATCTCCTCGATTAAAAAATAACGTGATCGACCAATTAGCCGCACTTTATCGCTACCTGCCGTTGATGTTGTATTTCGCCTGGGGGGACACGAAGGGCCGCTACCGTCGTAGCGTCTTGGGGCCCTTCTGGCTTGTCATCGGCACGGCCGCTGGGGTGTTTGGCCTGAGCTTTATCTGGGGCGGGCTGCTCAAGGTCGATCGGGCGACGTTCGTGCCCACGCTGGCCGTCGGCATTGTCGTTTGGCAACTCATTGCCGGTTGCGTTGCCGAAAGTCCCTCTGCCTTTACGCGCAATGCGGCGGTAATGCGGAACCTGAAAACGCCTTACCTGATATTTCCTCTTCAGCTTATGCTCAGGCAGCTGATAAATTTTGTTCACAACTTGGTTGTCGTCGTTGTCGTACTGATTGTTTTCCCGCCTCCGCTTGGGGCCACACAGCTCCTTGTCATTCCCGGAATGCTGCTTCTGGTCGGGAACCTGCTCTGGATCGTTATTCTGTTCGGCATGCTGGGCGCACGCTTCCGCGATATTGAACAAACCATCGGGGTTCTCATTCCCTTGATGTTCTTTCTGACCCCAGTCCTTTATCGCCCTGAGCAGCTAGGCGCCATGGAGCAATTTGCCTGGCTGAATCCATTCACCTACATGATCAGCCTGATCCGGGATCCTATCCAGGGATTCGCACCGGCCCCCTTCGTTTACCTGATTTCCGCCAGCATGCTTCTGGTGGGATGGTGGGCGACACTCTGGTTATACGGCAGAAGGCATGACCGCATCCCGTTCTGGGTTTGAAAGATGGCGCACATAAAATTCGAGAACGTAACAGTTCAATACCCCATCTACAACGCGCACAGCCTGTCCCTGCGCAATCAGTTGGTTCGAATCAGTACCGGTGGCCTCTTGGAGAAGGAAAGCTCAAACGTTGTCACGATCACCGCGCTTTCCGGCGTGAGCTTCGAGCTGAATGAAGGTGATACCGTCGGTTTGGTCGGCCACAATGGCGCGGGCAAAACGACCCTTTTGCGCACCATGGCTGGCATCTATCCGCCGGCCGTCGGGGAGATTCAGCGCCAGGGAAGGGTTTCCACCATCATTGAACTGGGTGCGGGCTTGGATATCGAGTTGTCTGGCTACGAGAATATCGTGCGCATGGGTATGCTGCTCGGCTCTTCGCACGGGGAAATGGAGGCGGCCATACCGGGCGTAGAAGCATTTACCGAGCTTGGTGATTTTCTGTCCATGCCGGTGCGAACCTACTCGTCCGGCATGATAATGCGATTGATGTTCGCTGTCGGGACGGCAATCCGTCCGGAGATCCTGCTGATTGACGAGATGTTCGGCACGGGCGACGCCGCCTTCCAGGAAAAAGCCCAGAGCCGCATGCACGAACTGATCAGCACGGCCAAGATTTTCGTCTTTGCCAGCCATTCGCAGGATCTGATCAAGAAATATTGCCGCCGCGTTTTTTCGCTCGAGCATGGCACGCTGACGGAACTGAATGCGCCGATCAGCGTTGCCGTTCACGGAATAGCGCGAACCGGCCCGGATGCGCCTCCTCCGGCAACCGGCCAGACGGTTGCAGCCGTGCCTCCGAGTGCAGGGATCAAAGTAAAAAAGCCGGTTGGTAATGTTGTCGTTGCGAATCCGACCTACGCCCAGGACGGACTGTACACCCTGCATTGCGTCGACTTCATGAGCGACGAGCGTTTCGCCAAGGCCTATGCCGCCGGCGAGGCTACCGGCTCCTGGAGCGGTGCCGCAGTGCATTGGCGGGTCTATGTAGCCTGCTGGTTTGCCGAGGGCGCAAGCAGCCTCGAGGGGGACTTGATCGAGTGTGGAGTCAATCGCGGAGGCATTTCCCGCGCCATTGTGTCCTACCTGGGTACAAAATTGCAGGACAAGCGCTTTTACCTGCTCGATACGTTCCAGGGCATTCCGGTCACTATACTTTCCGACCGCGAGATGTTGCATAACAAGTATTTCAAAGAGAACTACACGGAGTGCTACCAGGATGTGCTGAACACCTTCAGGGAATTTCCCCAGGTGTCGGTCGTCAAGGGGCTCGTGCCGGATACCTTTGACAAGGTTGATTCCGAGCGCTTCTGCTTTGTCCACATCGACATGAACAACGCAATCTCCGAAATGGCAGCGGCCGAATATCTGTGGCCCAGGCTGGTGGTGGGCGGTTGTATGCTGCTCGACGATTATGCTTGGGTGATCAACGTCGATCAGCGCCAGGCCTTTGACCGTTTTGCCAAGCAAAGGGATATGACTGTACTGGCCTTACCGACAGGCCAGGGCCTGTTGATGAAAACCCGGGAAGCCAGCGATACTCGGGCAGAGGCAATTTCCAATTCATAGGTATTTCCGAGAGGTCGTATGAAAGCTGTCATCCTTGCCGGGGGACTCGGTACACGTATTAGCGAAGAGTCTCACCTGAAGCCAAAGCCGATGATCGAGATCGGCGGCAAGCCTATTCTCTGGCATATTCTGAAGCTCTATTCCTACTATGGAATCAACGAGTTCGTGATCTGCCTTGGCTACAAAGGCTACGTCATCAAGGAATACTTCGCCAACTATTTTCTTCACATGTCGGATGTCACCTTCGACATGGCCAGCAACCGCATGGAGGTGCGCCAGCAGTACGCCGAGCCGTGGCGCATCACGCTAGTCGATACGGGCGACGCGACCATGACTGGCGGTCGATTGAAGCGGGTAAAGGATTACATCGGCGACGAGACATTCTGTTTCACCTACGGCGACGGCGTATCGGACATCGACATCGGCAAGACGATTTCCTTCCATCGCCAGCACAAGAAGATTGCCACCGTGGCGGCCATTCAGCCGCCGGGCCGGTATGGCGCTCTCAATATCGATCGTGAAGCCGTGCTTAGCTTTCAGGAAAAGCCCGCCGGGGACGGCTCCTGGATCAATGGGGGCTTTTTCGTGCTCGAGCCCGCAGTGCTCGACTATATCGAGGGGGACCAGACCAGTTGGGAACTGCAGCCCTTGCAGCGGCTGGCGACCGAAGGCCAATTGATGGCCTACGAACACAGAGGATTCTGGCAGGCCATGGACACCCTGCGCGATAAAAACCATCTGGAAGAACTTTGGGACAGCAATCCGCCCTGGAAAGTCTGGAAATGAAGCCGGGTGCGATTTCCCCGGATTTTTGGCAAGGGAAAAAGGTATTTGTCACGGGGCATACCGGCTTCAAGGGAGGCTGGCTGTCACTCTGGTTGCAGAAACTCGGGGCGGACGTGCAAGGTTACGCGCTTGCGCCGCCGACCGAGCCGAACCTTTTCTCAGTTGCGCGCGTCGCGAAAGGGATGGCCGGAAGCACGATTGCCGACATTCGCGATGCAGATAAATTGTCACAGGCAATGCGCGCCGCCGGGCCGGATATCGTTTTTCATTTGGCCGCTCAGCCGTTGGTGCGTTATTCCTACGCTGAGCCGGGCGAGACTTACGCCACCAACGTAATGGGCACGGTCAACCTGCTCGAGGCCGTCCGAAATACGCCATCGGTAAAGTCGATCGTCATAGTGACGAGCGACAAATGCTATGAGAACCGCGAATGGGTCTGGCCCTACCGCGAGGACGAACCTGTAGGTGGCTACGATCCCTATTCCAGCAGCAAGGCCTGCGCCGAGATCGTGACCGCCGCGTACCGGCGTTCCTTTCTTGAGGCGGCGGGCATCGGCGTCGCCAGCGCCCGGGCGGGGAATGTAATCGGTGGCGGCGACTGGGCGACCGATCGCCTGCTCCCGGATTTCTTCCGGGCACTGGATGCCGGGCAGCCCCTGGTGATACGTGCGCCCAATGCCGTGCGCCCCTGGCAGCATGTTTTGGAGCCTCTTTCCGGCTACCTCACCTTGGCCGAAAACCTGTTTTCAGACCATGCCGCCTTTGCGGAAGCGTGGAATTTCGGTCCCGCTGACGGCGACGCCCGCCCGGTCGGCTGGATCGTCGAGCAGCTCACGGCCGCCAGGCAGGGCGCCTCATGGCAACTCGACAAAAACCCGCAACTGCATGAAGCCAGCTATCTGAAGCTCGATAGCAGCAAAGCACGTGCGCGCCTTGATTGGCAACCCCGCTGGAATCTGCAATCCGCCCTCGGAAAAACCATGGAGTGGCATCAAGGCTGGCGCGATAAGCGCGATATGAAAGAATTCACCTTGGCGCAGATCGACGCCTATCAGGCTGCGAAGCAGGCAGCTTGATTCCCGACGCGTCCCGCGATCGATTGAGCCGTCCGCAGTAACGGGAGAAACACCATGTCACGCCTAGATTTTATCGATACCCCGCTATCCGGCCTGAAAGTCGTTCAGCGCAAGCCGATTCGCGATTCGCGCGGCTATTTCAGCCGCTTCTTCTGCGCCGAGGAATTCCGCCAGGCCGGGCTGGGCGGCGCCATTTCGCAGATCAACCAGTCGTACTCGAAAATTGCCGGCACGGTACGCGGCATGCATTTGCAGATGCCGCCCCACGCCGAAAGAAAATTCGTCAGCTGCATCCGCGGGGAAGTTTTCGACGTCGCCGTGGATCTGCGCAGGAACTCGCCGACTTTTCTGCAATGGCACGGGGAACTGTTGTCGGAGGAGAATCAGCGCAGCCTGCTTATCCCGGAAGGCTTTGCGCACGGATTCCAAACAATGGCAGACGATTGCGAACTGCTCTACCTGGTTTCGGCCGCCTACGAACCCACGGCGGAAAAAGGACTGAATGCAGCTGACCCTCTCCTGAAAATCCAGTGGCCGCTGCCCATCACTGAAATGTCGGACAAAGATCGCAACAATACAATGCTGTCGTCTGATTACTTCGGCATAGAACTTGATTCAGAACCAGCCACGTAACGCTTTGGTAGGGCGGCTGTAAATGGGATGTAGTTGCTAATACAACAAAGTGAGCATCATCCGTACCGAAGGGTGCCTGCAACATTATGCTGGCAATGCTTTTTTCAAGGGATTGAAAATGCACCAAGCGATACTTAGTTCGTTGCGCTTCTTGATTGAGTCTTAGACTCTTTCAGGCAGAGAAAAAATACCAGTCAGAATTTTCAAGAAAGCCGAGATGCCCAAAAACAAGTTGAATTTTGTTTTTATTGTGCTGCTTGTGTTTTGTAGCGCCATTTCAGCGCAGGCTAAAGACATAGACTTGTTTGTAATGGCCGGCCAATCAAACATGATGGGTTATGGCGGAGATGCCAGCTATTATCCTGCGGATCCGGAAAAACTAGATGATTTGATCGGGTTTTACTGGGTAGCGCCCGGGATGAGTTCATCAAAGGGCATATGGACTCATATGCAACCTCAGGCTGGAGTATTCCGCAAAGGGCATTTCGGCCCCGAAGTGTCCTTCGCCCGCGGTTTGGTTCGGGCCGGCATCCGACCATATATTTTTAAATATTCCCTCGGTTCGACGAGCCTGGCGAAGAACTGGCTGGCACCAGGCCAGCACGGGCTTTATGACGATATGGTCGCCGAATTGCAGAAGGCCATCCTGCTCCAGGAAAAGCTCGGGAATAAGGTGAAGATACGGGCACTGATATGGATACAGGGTGAGAGCGATGCAGAGACAAGCGAAATAGCCACAGAGTATCGCAATAGGCTCAGCAAACTGCTAAGAAACTTCAGAGAGCAAGTCGTTAAAAATCCAAGGCTGCCAATCGTCCTGGGCCTTGATGAACAACACCCGTGGGTCAAGGCGAATCCAGTTGTTGTTGAAGCGCAGAAAAAGATAGCGGCTGTTGAGACCTGTCAGACTTTCACTTCGATGATCGGATTGCAGAAGGCCGATGTCTCTCATCTGGCTCCGGTCGGCCTTGTGGCGCATGGGCAATTGGTTCTAGAGGCTTACCGTAAACTCAGCGACAAATGCATTTAGACATCTTCAAGCTTCCCCAGGCCAGGGTGACTGGGTTATGACCATCACCTCATGGAACTTTATCGCCTTCCTAGTGATCGCGGTTCTAGCATCCAATCTCGCGCCCGCAAATTGGCGTGCCCGAGTACTGTTCCCGGTCACTACGCTAATTTTTGTTGTTTTGGTAATGCCCAGCATGCTTGCCGTATCGGCTTTGCTGGGATTTATCGGGCTTATCTGGCTGGCTACCGAGTTTACATTTCGGACGCAGGCACGCTTTCCACAAATATTGATCCTGACCTTGGTCTTGTCCATATTCGGTTGGATGAAGGCGTATGAGTTCCTGGTTTTTCTGCCTTTTTCGAATCAGGTGCCAGTTGTTATTGGCTTGTCCTATATCTTGATTCGTGCGTTGCAACTTCTAATTGATATGGCAGAGACGCCTTCCCTCCGGCCGGGCCTCGTATCTCTTTTTATTTTTTTGACGTCGTGGCCGAGCCTGATTTCCGGGCCGATCCAACGTTATCAGGATTTCCGCGAGCAAATGGGGTCAATGGGAACTTTCAAGCTAAGCGAAGAGGTATTCGTAGTTGCCATCTACAGAATGGCCACGGGCTATTTCATGGTTCTGGTGTTGGCGGACATGTTGAAGCATCTATGGACAGGTCTTGAGGGCATCGCTCTTGGCTATGCCAATCCGCTGGCTCTTGCAGGTGCACAGGGAGCCTTTCTGGGGCATCTATTTTTCGATTTTGCAGGCTACACACACATCGTCATAGGTGCAGCGTATCTCTTCGGACTCCATTTACCCGAAAACTTCGACCGCCCTTGGCAGTCAAGAAGTTTTTTGGAATTCTGGGGTCGCTGGCATATGACCATGTCTAACTGGTTCAAGACGTACGTCTTTAACTCGTTGCTCTTGCAGATGATCAAACGCTGGCCTAGCTCGAAGCTAACGAACTTTCATGGCGTAGTGGCTTTCTTCCTGACCTTTTTTCTTGTTGGCCTCTGGCATGGAACCACTTCGGCCTATGTGATTTGCGGGATACTTCTCGGCATAGGCGCCAGCGCCAACCACTTGTACCGAATTGCACTGCGGAATTGGTTGGGAAAGCGCCGTATGAACGACCTCTCCGCCAAGCAAGCCTACATTCTGGCGTCCGCAGCGCTTACTTTTACGTATATATGCTTCAGCGTATCTCCACTTTGGCTGAGTTATGAACAGATTCGACAGATTGTTCAAAGTTACGGCTTATCCGGGCTGCTGCTGGCACAAGCAGCCTTGTTCTTGATGATGCTTATCATCCTTCCTATTATCCAAAAGCGTTTATTTTCCACCTCCCTTACAGGAGCAACCTGGTGGCGTCCGTTACAGATAGGAGTTTTTTGCGCTGCTATTGACGCCTACACATTTTTGTTTCCAGCACTTGGCGGCGCATTTTTCTACGAACGGTTTTAATGAAACAGCTTAGTTTCGCTCTGGTTGTCGCCGTATTTGCTTCGCTCCTGATACAGGGGGCGATAGTAATCATAGCTGGTCGGCCAGTGGCTCCTTGGCCGGTTGAGGTTCTGAGCCATCCGCGGGTGAGCTTTGCAGAAGAAGCCCGGCGGGCGATATTTTTCACGCCGGATTTGGCAAAGTCGGAGCGCTCAATGATTGCCATTGTTGGCGCCTCTGCAGCACAAGAGGGGCTTCCACCTGCCATAGCAAGAGAAGAGGCGCCCGATTTACTAATCCATAACCTATCCGTGGGTGGGGCGAATATCTCCGAGGTTGACCAGATTATCGATATTGCAGTCAAAGCAACTCCACCACAGATTGCCCGGCGATCGGTACTGGTTCTTGCGGTCAGCTATCCCATGTTTGTTCCCGATAAAAAACGATGGAGTGACCCCATTTTTGTTCCCCCCGATGCAATTGCGGACGGGAAGGTTCAGTCTGACATACAACGTGAAGCAATGCGCTGCAGCAGCATCTGTGATCCGTCAAGCCTGCTGTTTAAGCATGCGCCGGAATGGTTGATCTCTCATCCCAGAAACCGTTACGCCTTATATCTGAGTCTGGTACCACGTTTGCCGGCACACCTAACTGACCCCATTCTCAAATGGAAGATGTGGCGCTACGACCCACGAAAAAAGCCAGAATCCAAGAAACAAGAGGAGTTAGCTGGCAATGCGACCCCGGTGACAGGCGAAGAACCCTATCTGGTAGTGGCCCATCGGCAAATGGATTTTTTGACCAAGTACATGGGGCAACCTGAGGGCGTGCTCCACGACGAACAATTCGATAAGCTTGAAATACTTATCGACAAAGCTAGGGGTGCTGGCTTTCGCGTTGTTGTCTTGGATATGCCTCTGCCATCATGGCATAGGCTCAAAAGCCCATTTTTTACGCCCTATGAAACCAAGCTCCGAAACGTTCTTGCGAGCTATACAAGCGCTGGAACGATTGACTTCGTGAGCATGGTCGATGCCATACCAGATGATGAATTCAGAGACAGCATTCATCCAAAGGCAGAAGCGGTCAATCACTGGGCAAGAACGCTTACTGAACGACTACGCATATTGCCTAGTTTTGACTGATTTGGGGCTAGGAGAGAAGTCGGACACCCGTCCGGCCAATAGACAACGAGCTTAGATCGCCCTCTGGGCGGTTTGTGTCATTCTGGTTTTTCCGCAATGACAATGCAGGAAATTGTGGCAGATAACCTTTCTGCCTTCTCCAGGGAGTAACCCGTTGCCGGACAACAGTGCTTTTCCGTGATGCGGAATCCGGCAGCATCAATCAAGTTCCAGACATCTGCGGGGTTTTGTAGCAGATAAATATGATCAGGGGCAGGGCTATTAATCGGCATATTGACGAACAGGCGGCCTTTGGGACGCATGACGTCAAATATGCGTGAGAGTGCGGCTTGCGGTGATTCCAGATGTTCCAGCACCTCCGAAATAACCACGCTGTCAAAGGAAGGAGTGCATGTAGTGGAGTCGACTTGAATGTCATGTAACGAAAGTTCTGCCTTTCTGCGCACTCCTAGAAAATCCAATATTGCAGCTGTCTTGGCTATGCTGGTTTGACTGACATCCCAACCAGAAACGGACTTGCAGCGCTTGTCATTGATTGTTTGGTATAGCCAGAGACCGTGTCCGGGGCCAATTTCCAAATGGTCGTAGTCTGCGACATTTTTTGGAAGAAACGCCGTTACATAGAGGTAAAACGCGCGTGCGTGATTGGCCCACAGCGCCTGAGACATAAGCAGGCCATTAATGTAGCGGCCCATGAAGCCGGAATTGTTGTACACCTCATCCAGAACATCTTGGAATTTGGTACGTCTATAGGAACCTGTTCGTCTAAAATGGAGCTCTTCTTCGACGAGTTGCTCGCATGTCCAGCGATAGTCCTCCGCCATAGAATCAAGATGGTCGCTCGCTATTCGTGTTATGAGTTCTGCCAGATCATCGATAGCCCGACCCTCATCGTCGCTGAGCGATTTGGTAGCTTTGTCGAGAAACCCCTTGTGCTCAGGCCAGATTGACAAGACCTTGTTGGCCAAGCACCACCAATTAGCCATGGATTGCTGAGTAGTAATTTGTGTTGTAGTCATTAGAGTTGCGCCGCTGCTTATTTGGTGGTTATTATTGTCTCGGCATATATACGATTGGAGAACATTTTGACGGAAGAACAGATATTTGAAAACCTGACCCCGATTTTCAGGGATGTGTTTGATGACGACTTTCTAATCCCAACGCCGGAAATGACTGCCGCCGATGTCCCTGAATGGGATAGCCTTAGTCACATTAGATTAATCGTTTCAGTAGAGCAACATTTTAAGGTTAAGTTTACAACTGCGGAAGTTTCGAGTTTCGTGAATGTCGATCATTTTGTTCGGTCCATTCATACAAAAGTCATGGCAAATGTCTGACACCGAAAGCCTGTCGCATCAGATAGAAGAGCTTGGAGGATTCAAGCTTGGGGACAGATTTGAATTCGAATTTAGTATCGGTGATGTTGAGCAGCAAGGCTTTGCTGAACTGTCCGGGGACCATAATCCAATCCATTTAGACGCGGAATATGCCAAGCTATGCGGGTATGAGGGGCAAGTTGTTTATGGCGGGCTTTTAATTGGGAAAATTTCTCAAGTTATTGGGATGATGGCACCTGGCCGGGCTGGCATCTGGACTGGATTAAAGATTGATTTCCATCGGCCGCTTTATATTGGTCAAACTGCCTTTTTGTCTTCCGAGGTATCGCATATCTCGGTCGGAACGCGAAGCATGATGCTTAAGGTACGCGTTTCGGCGAGAGGCAAACTTATTGCGGCCGGAACAGCGATGGCTACGCTCCATTCAAAGCAACAATGACCGAAAGGCGGGTACTGGTTACCGGGGCAACTGGCGGAATTGGAAGCCAGGTATGCCGACTACTATCTGCGAGCGGCTATATCCCGCTGGTCGGCTATCGTTCCGCCAAGGTTATGGAGGCGTCCAATTTGGCAGCAGCATGTGGTGGCTCCCCTATTCTTCTCGACATGCTGGACAACTTGGGCATTGAAAAAGCAGTCATGGACTTGGCTGCTGATGATAGACCCCTTGTGGGCGCAGTCATAGGAGCATCTCCCCCACCACTGATCGGTCCATTTACGCGTATTACCAGCGAAGAGATGGACCACTTCTGGAAAGTGAACGTCAACGGCCCCCAGCAACTCCTGGCCGGACTTATCAAAAGAATTTTCCGTAAGCAAAAATATGGCAGCGCCGTATTCGTATTAACTAGTGCAATGGGTTCCGCTGAAAGGGCGCCGATGTCGCAAATGGCGGCATACCTGATTTCCAAGTTCGGACTGATGGGCGTAGCGGAAGTTATCAAGGCAGAGTATCCGTGGCTCAACATACAAAGCGTATATCCGGACTTTACTGAAACACCGATGCTGAACGCATTCGACCCAAGATTCCTTGATGCGATGCGGGGGAAGAGCCCCTTTGTTGCACCACAGACTGTCGCTCAGGAAATTGTCGAAAAAATATCAAGGAACGGCAGTTTATGACAATTCAAATCGAGAACCTGCCTTGGCTCAGACCATCACCCGTTCATTTTCGAGACATTTGCCGCGAGTTTGATTTGGCCGGTCAGGCAAATGGCAGGTTACTGCGCGAAATCTCAAACTACGCATTGGATGGAAACAATCTTCACCGCTTGGCCAAATCGGTCGTATTGGCAAGGGAGCGCAGCGGAACGAATGCAATCGAACACCTGCAGCCGTTTAGACTGGGGTTGCTCAGCAACGGCACCACCAAACTCATAGTACCGTGCCTCATCTCGACGGCCCTTCGATACGCGATTGATCTCACAGTAGTAGAGGGAGAATTCGATCAGGTCATTCAGGAGGCAATCACTCCAAAGTCGAGCATAAAAAGGGCCAAGCCGGACGCGATTCTACTTGCTCTGGATTATCGGGGGATCCCGGGTCTCAATGCTGGATTCGCCGAAGAAGAGGGCAAAGCCGTTAATGAGGCGCTGGCATACGTAGAAATGATTTGTCATGGTTTGCGCCAGGAAACCGACGCAACCATCATAGTGCAAAACATCCCTTGTCCTCACCTGGCGATGTTTGGCAGCCTCGATGCCAGACTGGCAGGATCCCATCGGCGCAGGGTTGCCCGCTTTAATGAAGCGCTTAATGGCTTGCTAGGTGAGTTTTCAGGCATTTTATTTGACGTGGATGGTCTGGCAAGCACCGTCGGATACGAGAACTGGTTTATTCCACAGCAGTGGCACTTGGCAAAACTACCCTTCTCGCAAATATACGGTCCTATCTATGCGGATTACTGTATGCGCCTGATCGGTGCGCTTCGGGGCGCGTCGAGAAAATGTCTTGTTCTTGATCTGGACAACACGATTTGGGGAGGGGTAGTCGGCGATGATGGTTTGGCTGGAATAACTCTGGGCCAAGGAAGTCCTGAAGGCGAGGCTTATCTAACGGTACAGCAAGTTGCCAAGAATCTACGAGACCGCGGAATCGTTCTCGCCGTTTGTTCGAAAAACGATGACAGTGTCGCAAGGGCCGTTTTCCGCGAGCATCCGGATATGCTCTTGCGAGAAGAGGATATAAGCGT
>JADJFK010000022.1 GCA_016708585.1 Sulfuritalea sp.
GAAAGCCATGATGATCCTCCTCACGGGCGGCGCCGGCTACATCGGACTGCATACGGCGGCGGTGCTGGTCGAAGCCGGCCACGAAGTCGTGCTGTTCGACAACTTCAGCAACAGCAAGCCGGCCGGCCTGAAGCGGCTGGAGGCCATCACCGGCCGTGCCGTACCCTGCGTCGAAGGCGATGTGCGCTCGCGGCAGGACCTGGACGGCCTGTTCGACCAGTACCCGATCGGCGCCGTGGTGCATTTCGCCGGGCTCAAGGCGGTCGGCGAATCGCAGGCGCAACCCTTGCGCTACTACGACAACAACGTGGGCGGAAGCCTGGCCCTGCTTGCCGCCATGCAGCGCGCGGAGGTCAGGCGCATCGTCTTCAGTTCCTCGGCAACGATCTACGGCAATGCCGATTCCAATCCGATTCCCGAAACCGCCCCGCTGCGCCCGGCCAATGTCTATGGCCGCAGCAAGCTGATGGTCGAGGACATCCTGCGCGACCTGCACGCCGCCGCGCCGGGCTGGTCGATCGCCCTGCTGCGCTACTTCAATCCGGTGGGCGCGCATCCGGGCGGGCTGATCGGCGAAGACCCGAATGGCATTCCCAGCAACCTGATGCCCTTCGTCACGCAAGTGGCCGTCGGCCGCCGGCCGGAACTGCAAGTGTTCGGCGGCGACTATCCGACGCCCGACGGCACCGGGGTGCGCGACTACATCCATGTCATGGACCTGGCGGAAGGCCACCGGGCGGCGCTGGATTGGGCGCTGCGCGATCCGCGCGAACTGCTCACGGCCAATCTTGGTACCGGGCGGGGCTGCAGCGTACTGGAGCTGGTACGCGCCTTCGAACAGGTTAGCGGAAAGGCGATTCCCCATCGCATCGTGGCGCGCCGGGCGGGCGACGTGGCGGCCTGCTGGAGCGACCCCTCGCTGGCCAGGGAGCGCCTCGGCTGGACCACAAAGCGCAGCCTCGAAGACATGTGCCGCGATGCCTGGAACTGGCAGCGCAACAACCCCCAGGGTTTCGCCTGACGGCCCGGCGCCGTGCTTTCCACGGCTGGCTTTGCACAGCCAGCCGGCTACGCGGGCAGGGAGCGGTGCTCCGCGAAGCCCCCGCTACGCCCGGCCGAGTTTTAGCCTGTCGGGGGCGTCACGCCTTGGCGCTACCCAGCACGAGCTCGCGGACCGCAACGACGAACCGGTGAGCCTCCGCCACGGCCCACGTCGCACTATCGAGGTTGATTGGTTCGCCCTTGTAGTCGGCCGCTACGCGCATGTCCTCGGTAGCGTTGATTGCCTTTCCCAATTCGACGGAGATGTGGCCTGGTTTCACCAGGTGCTGGCTGAAAGCAGAGATGAGTCCGCCGTGCGTCTTGATTTCAACGAAATCCGGTGCGATTTGCAACAGCGCGGCGCGGGCCGAATCGAACATGGCGTAATACGCGCGATTGCATGCACCTTCTGGATCGCCCGCGCTCAAGAGCAAATCGGCCGACTCCAATGCCCGCTCGGCCTTGGCCAATAGTCCCTCGGGTTTCACAGGGCGATCCCCTCCCGCCTGATATTGCGCAGCAGGTAGGGGTTGGAATAGCGATCCGGATGATCCCATTCCTCTTGCCAGATGGGTAATGCCTGTATACGAATATCGGTGTCTAGCAGAACATCGTAGGCAATGTCGGAAAGCGCTCGCTGGGTATCGAAGAACTCCCCGGCTTCGCCGGCAAGCAGCACCGCAATATCCGCGTCGCTGTCGCTGCGGAAGTCTCCACGTGCCCGGCTGCCGAACAGAATCGCCCCCGTCACGTCATACCGGCGAGTGACGCGATGGAGAAAGGCGCGAGCCGCACGTTCGGTGGCGGGTTCGATGGCGGTCATGGATACGATGATAAAGGAAAGTGCCAGCCAATTGAGTTGAAGAGTAGTTTCGCCTCGGCTGGACCACAAAGCGCAGCCTCGAAGACATGTGCCGCGATGCCTGGAACTGGCAGCGCAACAACCCCCAGGGTTTCGCCTGACGGCCCGGCGCCGTGTCGTCGGCGCCGACTTTATGCCGTCAGGGCAGCCTGCCGGCGGCAACCATGCGGTTGAACAGCGCGCTTTTCGACAACCACAACATCTGGTCGTCGAATGCGGGGCCTTGCGGTGCGTTGACGAAGGCGGGATCGGCGGCAACCACGGCTGCGGGAAGGCTTGAATTATGTTTCTCGTGGTCGCCCGCACCCTCCACTCCGGCGTTCTTGCCGAGCGAATAGATGACGGCGACGGCGTCGGCGGCCAGTGTGGTATCTGTCGGCGTCGTGTCGCAGGCCGCCGTCGCCGTGCCTTCGCTGGCCATGTCGGTCCCGGTGTTGCAGACCTTCAGGTCACCCGCCGCGACGGCAGCCAGCGTCGTCATCCCGATGCTCTTCATCTGGTTCTGGGTGGTAAAGGCATTGGCGTTGGCCGTACTTACCGCATAGCGCACCCGATGGGCCGCTTCCCCGCCCCAGCCGTCGAGGCGATAGCCCTGGGCGTCGACCGGTGACAGGCCCAGGGTGGCCGCCGGCAGGAATCCGTCATAGGGATTGGTGCACGCCCCTCCACCAGCGGGGCTCTCGACGCCATTGCTTGCCGCCGACGCCGGGCACGGCAGCCGGTCGTTGGCCATGGCAAAGCCGAGCAGTGCGTCGCGCGATTCGATCAGGATCTTCTGGGTATCGCCAAAGTTGCGAATATCCTGCTGCCCCGCCAGCGGCAGCAACATTCCCCCCAGCAGCAGGCCGACGACGAACAGCACGATTGCGAGTTCGATCAGGGTGAAGCCGCGGGCGGCGGGAATCGGTACAGGCGATGCTGTGGAGGTTTGCATTCGGTTTCGGGCCGGGGCTGATTCGTGCAGCGTAGCATCGAATTCTAAGCCCGGCATGCCTCCGTGGCCCTGTCCCGGAAAAAGTCGGCGCTGGCGGAACGGCGGGTTCATGGCAGCCAGGTGGTGAAGAAGTCACTGATGCTGATGATCTGGCTCGCTGTGCTCTGGCTGCCGGTGAAGCCCTGCCGCGTGGTGCGCAAGGCCGCCGCGTAGCAGACATTGTCGATGCCGCAGAACTGGTTGCCGGAGCAACTCGCGCCGCTGGCGCAGGACGTGCTGCCGCGGATGTCATAGATCTTCTTGCTGTCGTAGAGCTTGGGCTGCTGTCCGGTATAGCAATAACGGAGTCCGTCGGTCTCGACGCCGCCGCAATATTGATCGACCGGGTTTGCTGGCGGGGCATGGCGCGCTCGGTGCGCAGGTTGCATGCCGGACCACCGGGTCGAGCTGGGTCATCGAGCGGGTGGTGGTCTTCATGTTGGCGATCTGGTTGACATTGCTGGTTTCCTTCCAGACTTGGGTGGTGACGGTCGCGAAATAGACGTCGTTGGACGGAAAAGAAAGCTGGCTGATGGCGATGTTGCTGGTGCCCGGTGTCGCATCACCGCTCAGTCGCCAGTAACTGCCGGCGCCACTGGTGGCGAACCAGGTCGCGCCGTCCTTGAGGCCGGCCGCGGTATTCTCCGGCACGGCACGGATCCAGGCGCCGGCATTGGCCGAATACACGCCATTTTCCTTGGCGTCGGTTTGGCCCGTGAGGAGCACGCGATTACCCGCGGCCAGCACTACACCATCGACGGTTTGCAGCCCGCTCAGGACCAGGTTGGCGGTGGCGACGGCCTTGACCGCCTGGCGAAAGAGCGCGATGACGATGTCGCTGCTGCCGACGACGGGAGCTTCGACGTTCTGCAGCCGCCACAGGCTGCCGCGATGGGCGGTGCCTTCCTTGATGAACCAGGATGTGCCGGGGGGCAGGTCGGCTGCTTCGTCGGCATTGGCGGTACGTGCCCAGGCGCCGGCGGCGGCGGCATAAACGCCGTTGTTGCGGGCCAGCGTCTGTCCCGCCACCAGTACCGTATCGCCGGCCTGAAGCGCAATCGAATCTATGGTTTGCAACCCGGACAGGGCGGCGAGGTTGCCGGTGGTGACTACCCGGGCAAGGCGGCTGTTGTCGTCGCGGCCCGAATAGACGCGCGCCACTTCGACGCGGATGTGTATCTCCTGGTTGGTCGGCACCGAGCTCAGGCTTGGGTCGAGCTTGTCCACGGCACGGGGGGGATAGGCCGGCGGGGAAGGCGGCGTGGCCGGTGCCGCTTCGTTGCGTGGCGGCGGCCGCGTGGCGGGAAGAGCGTCGGAACTGGCCATGCACGTTGTCATCTTCCTCTGGTTTGAGGTTGCAGATCCCCGGCGTCAAGCCGGGGGAGAGGCGACAGGCAGAACATCGGTGAGGGGCAGGTGTTGCTGGTGCCGTCGCTGGTGCGGAAAATGCCGTTTCGCCGCCCCAATACACGATGCCCATATGCCCGCCGGCGTAGTTGGGGTCAGCGCGGCCGTTGTTCAAATAACTGGTCGATAGGGGGAGGGAAAGGTGTCCGCCCGGATCGAAACCAACAGGGTCCGAAAAAGCGAGGTTGCTCCGGTAGTTGCGCCGGGTGTCAAATTCAATCCCCAGCTTGGGGTAGAGGATGGGCGAATTCGCCCCGCCGTTGTTGCCCGAATAGCCTAGATGCTGCTCGCCGGCGCCGCAGACGCTGGCACTGTTACGGTCGCCGTCTACGGAGGCAAAGACGAAGCCGTCGCCGGGGTCCAGGATATTGAACTTGAAATAGCTGCGAAAGCCGCTTCCGGTGGCACGTGTTTCGGGGATCCAGGCGCAGCCGAACAGGCTGCTGGCGCCATAGCTCTGGTCGGATTCGACGTTGACGCGCCCGAGGGTCAGGGTGCGGGTTGCCGGGTCGTATTGCGACAATTCCGCACCCGGGGGCAGGGCCGATGGTGCCGCGACCATGCTCGCGGTGGCGGGGATGCAGCGCACGATGTCCTGGTGCGCGGGATGGCCGGCCGAAACCTGCGCGAACAGGCTTGGGCCGACAAAGGTGGTGCCGGCGCCGGTGAAACTGGTCAGGTTCGTCGGGTCTTCGAGGTAATTGGCTGGACTGGCCTTCTCGGGCGTGGTGCTGCGCGACTGGCCGCTGCCGCGCTGGCTGGCGAACATCAGTGCGCCGGAACAGGATTGCGCGACCCCATCGACGGTCGCCGTGACCGTGCCGGGAGCGGCGACGAAAACCATTTCCTTGTAGTTCGGATAATAGCCAAGCGGATCCATGCCCGTTCCATAGCAGGTGTTTGCGTCGGCGCCGGCGATCTTTGCGTAGGGCGTGGCAAGGCTGCCCCCGGCGGCGATGATCTCGTCGCGCAGGCAGCCGACCATTCGATCCAGCATGGCATTGATGTCGGTGCGGAAGGCGCTCGACCCGCGCAGGGTGCGAAACAGCAACTCGCTGGTGACCGTGACGCCGGTATCGTTGGCCACGATCGCGCAGGGCGAGGGGTCGTTGGGCGGACAATTGCTGACCCAGAGGGCGCCGTCGCTGCGCCGGTTGATGACGCTGTTGGCCGACAGGGCCTTGTCGTTCGGGGGGGAGGTGTCGCCGCTTGCGCCATTGGTGCCAGAGAAGTAGTTGGTGACGCCGCCGAGGTTGGCGGCCACCGCCGGATCGAGATAATTGCTGGCGACGTAATTGCCGCCGCACTCGGCGACGTTGTCCGTTGCCGATGCGCTGCGATCCTGGCCGGCCAGCGGCGGGCCGGGCGAGAAAATGACCGCAATCGGGCGATCGTGGGCCGACGCAATGGCGCTGACCATGGCGGCCGTGCCGTTGGCAACCCGGACATCCAGCTGGCTCAGGGTGTCCCAGTTCATCGCGCGGGTCGGATCGGGCAGGTTGCGCTGGTGGCTGCCGGAAACCGCGTACCAGAGGCATTCGCCATGGGCATCCCGCAGCGGCCCGGTGCCCAAGGTACGCCAGGGGAAGCGGCCGATGACCGTGACATTGATCCCGTTACCCAGGAAGTTGTAGGCTTCGCAGCCCTCTTTGAGGTAGCAGCCGCTATCGGTCAGCTGATTATTGTTGCGCGTGCTGCCGAGGTCCGGCAGCGGCAGATAGCCATAGACCACCCCCGGGGTGCCGGTCTTCAGCTGCTCTTCGCGGTACCGCACGGCGTAACCGATCAGCGCCTCTTGCGCCTGAGTCAGGGCCTCCGCGGTCAGTTGCTGGCGGCGCGCCTGGATCATTTCGGGGGACAGGTTGCTGAGGTAGAAGTAGAGGCCGCCGACCACCAGCAGGGCCACCAGCGCGATCATCACGAAACCCCGCTGGTTCCGTCCCAGCGACCGTTGTCGCCGCTTCATCATGAGCCTTCAGCGTTTGGCGGCAGGCGCTGCGGGCGTCACGACCACCCCGCCGCCCAGCCGCGTATTCCGCTCGCCGGTGGCACGGTTGATTGCCTCGCCGACCTTGAGTTGGGTCGGCTCCTCCTCGCCGGGAGACAGCATGGCGCTGCCGGGCTTGCCCGGCGCGACGACAACATTGACGCCGGTGCGCGACGATTCGCTCTCGGTTTGCGCTTTCTGGTTGATCCATACCGTCGACGTGCCGCCGGATCGGTAGACCACGCCATCCAGGCTCATGCTGCTGCCCTGCAGGGTCTGGGCTTCCTGGATATTGAATGCGCGCTGCCGTTCCAGCGCCGCACGCCGTTCGGGCGTGAAGAAGAGTCGGCCGAGTGGCGCGGCATCTGCGGCGTTGGCCGGTGCAACCACGGCGAGGACGAGCAGAACCGGCAGCAGGCGGATTGGCGAGCTCATTTGCCCTCCTTCAGGGTGACCCATTCGAGCGTGCAGTCAGCCTTGAGCAGGGCCTTGCTGCTGCGGTCGGCGGTGCTCGGTGCCAGGCGTTCGATGGTGCAGGAGCGGACATGCACCAGCGCTTCCACCGTCGTGCGCAGATCGGAGCGGAGGTCGGCAATGAAGTCCAGCAGTTCGTCTTCATGCAGCAACTGGATCTGCATCCGCATCTGGCTCGACATGAGTTCGAAGCCGCCCGCCGCTCCGCCCCCTGGGAGGATGCTGCCATTCAGGGGCCGCTGCGGGGCGAATTCGTAATCCAGCTTGAAGATGCGTCGCGCCGCCTTGATCCGGGCGATGGCCTCGATCCAGTTCAGGCGTCGCTCCGGTCCGATCAGGCCCCGCTCCTTGAGCACCTGGAAACGGTTCAGCTTGTCGGTGAGCTCCTGTTGTTCGTCGCGGGCCCGCGCCAGCTTGGACTGAATGTCCTTGCGCGCGGCCGCAGCTTCCTGGAGCGCCCGGGCGCTGCTTTTTTTCATCTGTTCGACGGTCCACACCGCGCCGCCGCCGATCGCGCTCATGATGAGCAGGAAGGCAATGGCCCACTGCAGGCGTTTCAGGTCTTTGGTGTCCAGCGTCATGGGTTTCGCGCCTCGTGCCTCACATCTGACGCGCTATGCGCAAGGCGAACTTCGGCGCATCGGCAAGCTGCGCCTCGGCCTTTTCACCCGCGCTCTTCAGCGGCTTGTCGGATTCAATATCGAAGGGCCGGCTCAGTATCCGGACGTCGGTCTGCGGGTCGCGCAGCCGCGCGGCGAAATTCTCGATCAATTCGAGCTGGGCGCGCTTTTCGCTGAGCATGCCCAGCGGCAGTCGGGCATTTATCTCGATCACTGTCCAGACCGCTCCGGCGGCTGCGGCCGGCGTTGCCCCGACCGCAGCCGGAGACGGAGGCCGGGACTTTTCGCCGGCATCGATGCTGTCGGCAATTTTCCAGCTCAGGCTGGAAAGTTCGATCCGGGGATAGTCGTTCAGCGCGAGGCTCAGGTGTTGCAGCAGCGTATCCATCGGCGGGGTGCGCTTGTTCAGCGCCTCGAAACGTCCGATCAGCGCGCGCAGGTTGTCCGGGCTGATGCCTGCCTTGGGCAGGGAATCGAGCAGCGCGTCGTATCGCTTCCTGTCGTCGTCGGCGACGGCTTTGGTGGTCTCGATCGATTCGCGCAGCTCGTATACGTTGAGGGCGGTCTTGCCGGCATAAAGCAGGCACGCGGCAAGTATCAGCCATGCCGCGCTGGTGAGCGCGAAACGGATTCGCCAGAGCTTGTGGATGCGCGTGTCCGCGGCCGGGGCGAACTGCTGCGCGGGCGTCCTGGTCGCCAGGCCGTGGATGAACAGGTCGTCGGCAATGCTGTCGACCGGGACGTCCTTGAGCCCCAGCTTGCGGGCCGCGGCGGCGAGGTCGAGGAACTCGAACTGGATTTCGCCGCTGCTGCGGCAGAATTCCTCCAGTATCGGCATTTGCGCGGTGTGCGCCATGACCACTGTGCGCAACGCAGCTCCGCGCGGTATCTGGCGCTGGGCGAGGAGGTACTGGTAGATCTTGGCCGAGTCGTTGGCGCTGCTGCGGGCAACCTCTTCGAGGCCCTTGGTGGCAAGCGGCGAAAGTCGCGAGAAATGCAGCTTGCTCCCATCGAAGAAGCTTTGTCGCACGCCGCCGCGACTCAGGGAGACCAGCAGGACCGGCCCGGCGGCGCCCAGCAGCTGGCCGACGCATCCGGCAAGCACCAGCGGAACCGAATAGACCCCGGCGAGGTTGGCCTCCGCCGCGCGCAGGGTATCCAGCCACGGCGTGAATGTCTCGGCCCGCGTCAGCGCGGCGAACAGGATTTTTTCGTCGCGCCGGCCGGTCGCCGCGCGGCCCAGCGACATGGCCGCCGACAGGGGTGTGTTGTAGTAGTACTGGCCGAGCCGGCGCTGCAGCAGCGCGTTGCGGTCCCCGCCCTGGACGTAGGGCAGGTCCTCCAGCTGAAAGCCTTCCTCGGCGGTGTCCGCCAGCAGGTAGAAAATGCTGCCGCGATGTTCCTTCAGATAGGCGGCGAGCGCCTCCAGCCCGACGGGTTCAGGGGTGAACTCGCCCTCGGCGCGGACATGGCCGGCGTGCCAGTGGTGCGCCGTGAGCAGGGGGCCATCGAGGAGGAGGATGCGTTTGTCCGCCATCAGGTTTTCATCTTGGTAATGATGTCGTAAATCGGGCCCAGCACGGCCATCATGATCCAGCCGAGGATCACGCCGATGGTCACGGTCATGACCGGTTCGATCATGGATTGCACCTTTTCGATGGACTCGCGAACATCGCGATTGTAAAAGTAGCTGACATTGGCTAGCGCGGTGTCGAGTTGCCCGGTATTCTCGCCCACCCGCAGCATGCGCAGCACCAGCGGCGGGAACATGCCGGCAGTCTGGAAGGCCACCGTCACGTTCTGGCCTTCGGCAATCAGTTCGCCGACCTTTTGCAGTCCTTCCTTGATGACCAGGTTGCCGACCACGTCCTCGGTGGCTTTTATGGAATCGAGAATGGTGATACCCGAAGAATACATCATGGCAAATACCGACGCGAATCGCGACAGGATGATCTTGCGCAGGATTTCTCCAATGTAGGGCAGGCGCAGCTTGAGATCGTCGAACCTGTAGCGCGCCTCCGGGTTGGAGGCGACCAGAAAGGCGCCGACGGCGGCCAGGATCAGCGGCAGGCCCAGTACGACATACCAGTAGTTGACGAAGAATTCCGACGTAGCGATCAGTATCCTGGTCTGCAGCGGCAGTTCCTGGCCCATGTTGCGGATGAAACCGGCCATCTTGGGGACGAGGTAGATCATCATGAACAAGGTGATCGCAACCACCACCGTGCCGAGGAATGCCGGATACATCACGAGCTTCTTGGTGTGCGCCGCGAGTTCGTCCTGCCACTTCAGCGATTCGAGCAGGTTGTTGAGCACCTCCGGCAGGGCGCCGGTCTCCTCGCCGGCGCGGACCAGGCTGACCATCACCCCGTCGAAGGTCTGCGGATGCTCGGCCAGCGCCTGGGACAGCGTCTTGCCGCCTTCGATGCTCTCGATCATGCTGGCGATGACTTCGCGAAAGCGCGGGTTTTCGAGGCTGTCGCGCAAGTCCGTCAGGCTTTCGATCAGCGACACGCCGGCGCGCGCGAGCTGTTCCAGATGGAAGCAGAAGTTGATCAGCTCGGGACGGCTGATCCTTGCCCGGTTACCCAGGCGGCCCTGGCGCACCGGATTGCCGTTGATGAAGTCGAGGTCCATGCGCTTGAGGCGCATTTCGAGATCGATCAGGTTGATGGCGTCAAGGCGGCCCATCACACTGCGGCCGGCGGGATTTATCGCCTTGTATTCGTAAAGGGCCATGGTCTGGATATCTGCGGGCTTGCTCGGCGCGCCTGGTCGCTGCGCGCTTACATCCGTTCGGTCAGGTCGATGACGCGACCGACTTCTTCGATCGAGGTCGAGCCGTCGAGCACCCGCCGCAGGCCGTCGTCGGCCAGGGGACGGAAGCCTTTTTCGTGGGCGAGGCGGCGAATTTCGCGCTGGGTGGCGCGGCGGGCGATCAGGTCGTCGAGGTCGTTGTCGAGGCGCAGCATCTCCATGATCGCCAGGCGGCCGCGATAGCCCTGGTATTCACAGTGGTCGCAACCGGCCGCGCGGTAGATGATCGGCGCCGGCTGGCCGCTGGCGACGCCGATCAGCTTGCATTCGTGGGCTTCCGCCGGGTAGGGCTTGCGGCAGTGGACGCAGAGGCGGCGCACCAGGCGCTGGGCGACGATGCCGATGATGTTGCCGGCCATGATGTCGGGCAGCACGCCGATGTCGAGCAGGCGCGGGATCGCGCCCAGCGCCGAGTTGGTGTGCAGGGTCGAGAATACCTGGTGGCCCGTCATCGCGGCGCGAAAGGCCATCTCCGCGGTATCGGCATCGCGGATCTCGCCGACCAGGATGACGTCCGGATCCTGGCGCATCATCGAGCGTATGCCGTTGGCAAAATCCAGCTTGGCCGATTCCGCCACCGACGTCTGGCGGATCATGGCCATCGGATACTCGACCGGATCCTCGAGGGTCATGATGTTGACGCCCTCTTCGTTGATGTGGTTGAGCACCGAGTAGAGCGTGGTGGTCTTGCCGCTGCCGGTGGGGCCGGTGACCAGGATGATGCCTTCCGGCCGGGCTACCATCAATTTCATCAGCACCATCTGGTGCTCGTCCAGCCCCAGCCCGTCGAGCGGAACGATGCCCTTCTGCCGGTCGAGGATGCGCAGGACGATGTTCTCGCCGTGGATGGTCGGCTGCGAGGCGACGCGGAAATCGACCGGGCGGCCGCTGACATTGATCGAGATGCGGCCGTCCTGGGGGGCGCGGGTCTCGGCGATGTTCATGCCGCTGACCACCTTGATGCGCACCGCCATGGCCGCCCAGTAGGTCTTGTGCAGGGCGCGGATCTGGCGCAGGATGCCGTCGATGCGATAGCGGATGCGCAGGAAGTTGGCCTCCGGCTCGAAGTGCACGTCCGACGCGTCGTGCTTGACGGCGTCGGTGAGCAGCGCATCGACCAGGCGCACCACGGGCTGGCTGTATTCGTCGAGCGACGCCGAAAGGCTGCGGTAGTCGATCTCGCCGGTCTCGATTTCATGCAGGATGCCGTCGATCGACAGTTCGTGGCCGTAATACTGGTCGATGGCGCGGGCGATTTCCGATTCGCCGGCGATCAGGGTTTCGATGGTCAGATCGGGATGGACAAGCGTCCGCAACTTGTCCAGGGCGACGATGTCGTTCGGATCGGCGATGGCGATGGTAAGGCGCTGCCCGATCCTGGAATAACTGAGGGCGAGCAGCAGGTGGCGCTTCGCGAGCTCGCGCGGGATCAGGCGCAAGGCGTCCGCATCGACGATCGAATTCGATAGGTCGACGGGCCGGTGGCCGAGAGATTCGCCCAGGGCGTCACGCAGCGTTGCTTCGGAGACGAATCCGAGGGCGACCAGCAATTTGCCCACCGGCTGGTTGGACTTCATCTGCTCCAGCAGCGCAATGCGCAACTGATCCTCGCTGATCACTCCTTGCGAGATCAGGATCTGGCCAATGGGTCGGCGGCTGGGCGGCGAATTCATACGAGCATCATTATCCCGCATCTACCCGCAAGGGCAAGTCCCGCGGCATGAAAAACGGAGGGCGATTGCGGGTGTTGCGGGCTGCGCGGACGGTCGCCACGATGTTTTCCCTTGGCAGTCGGCTTGCTTGCCGGCTTTCGCACATCGCCGGCAAGCCGGCCCCCGGGCGATGTGCCCGTCAGCGCTGCAGAATCTGGAGCCGTGCGGCAGCCTGGGCGGGGTCGAAGCTTGACCGATGGTTCTGCGCCGCGGCGACGGCCAGGGCGTAGTACTGCGCGGCCAGCTTGTTCTGGCGCATATGCTCGAGGCTGATGGCCAGGTTGTAAAGAATGTCGGGATTGTCCTGCTCCGCGTTGTAGGCCCGGAAGTAGGCCTGTTGGGCCTCGTTCCAGCGGCCCTGGCGGGCGTAGAGATTTCCGAGCGCGAATTGCGGTGCGGCGAGGTCGGGCTGAGCGGCGGAAAGCGATTTCAACCGGCTTTCGGCAGCGCCGGGATCGATCTGCGAACGGTTGTTGACGAGAGCCGATACGGCCACCGTGTCTTGCGGGTCGGCCTCGGCGATACGCCGGTACAGCAGGTCGGCCTGTTCGTGGCGGCCTTGTCGCACGGCGATTGCGGCCAGGCCATGCAGGGCGTCGGTGTTGCGCGGATCCGACTTTTGGGCGCGTTCGTATTCGAGTTGTGCCTGTTCCAGGTCCCCCCGGTTGAATGCCTCGAAGCCTCGCAACAGGGCGGGGTTGACCTTCAGCGGCGCCTTGGTCACGCGCACCGGGCTGTCCGCATCAGGCTCTGCTACCGGTGCCGGACGAGTACGACGCGGGGCGGTCGGGGCCTTCGCGGCGGTCGGCGCGACGTCATCGTCTTCCTTCTCGGCGGCAGCGGGAATCCCCGGACCGGGCGCCGTCGACGCACCGGTCGCCGGTGCCGCGGTTGGAGCCCCGGGCGCCGCCGCAATAGTCGGCGCCGGCGGTACGGCGGCTGGCGGCGTGACGGCGGGTGCCGGCATGGCGGTCGGCGGCGGCCGGCTGGCGACGAGTGGGGCCTTGGGCTGCAACTGCCACCAGAAATATCCGCCGATGCCACAGACCGCAAGAACCGTCACCGCTCCGACCGTGATGGCAAAGGCGTTTTTCCGTCCCGATGGCTTGTCGGCCTGCTTTGCGGCAAAAACGTTCTGTGCCGCGGATCGGTCTTGCGGGGCCGCCGATTCCGTTTGCGGACGTCGGGCTTCCTGGGCACCGGGTGTGCGGGCCGGTCTGTTGGTTGCCGCCTGTTCGGTGGATGATTCTATCGCCGCCGGGGATGGAGCCGTTGCCTGTGCTTTCAGCCGCGCGGCGGCTGCCTCCCTGGCCTCGGCCAGAAACTGGGTATCGATCTCTTCAAGGCGTGACGCGAGGGCCTCGGGCGACAGATTTTCTGCCGAGGCGGATGCTGGCGGACTCGAGTCGGCCATCGGTTCCAGCATCAGTCCTGCCGTGGCGTCCTGCCCGCTTGCATCGCCCGCAGTTTCTCCTTGCCCCTGACGCTTGGCCAGTTCGGCCTTTTTCAGGGCGTCCATCAGCAGGCTCATTGCGGAGCCGCTCCCGAGGGTCCGAATAAATTCAGTTTTTCGGGCCCCGGATTGTTGCCGAAGAAATTCTTGGCAGGCAACTGGTCACGGAAGCTGCGGTAATCGCCATTGATGCTCGGATCGCGAATGACTGTGGGCTTGAGCAGGATGACGAGCTCGGTTTTTTTGGTCTTGTCGTTGTGGGAATTGAAAAGCAGTCCTAGCCCGGGGAAACGCGAAATTCCCGGCACGGTGTCGGTACTGTTGTTGAGTTCGTCTTCCATAAGTCCGCCCATGACGGCGATTTCACCGTCGGTGAGCCGGAGCATGGACTCCATTTCGCGGGTCTGGATCTCGGGTACTTTATTCAATGGCGTTATTGGGTCTTCTATGTAGCGCAATACCCGCGAGATGGATGGCCTTACGTTCAGCAGGATGGATCCGTTCTCGCTGACCTGGGGTGTGACGCTCATGACCAGGCCCACTGCAACCGTTTGCGCGGTGGCGGTCTGGACTGGCGGAATGGTGGTGTTGCCCGTTACCACGGCAGAGTCGGTCTTGATGTTGAAATAAACCACGTTGTCGACCACCTTGAGCATGGCCGTCTGGTTGTTGAGCACGCTCATTTTCGGGCTGGACAGGACCTTGACGTTGCCGAAGGTTTCCAGCAGCGACAGGGTGGCGACAATGCCCAGCCCCGGCGACACATAGTTCAGCAGGAAAGGCAGGGCTCCCCGAACCACATCGCTTCCGGGAGCCGGCAGAGTAGCGACGCCACCGCCGGTTCTCTGGACCATCGACCAACCGGCGGACGGTGGCCCGGGACGAAGTGAACGCAAACTCGACCACTGGATGCCTTGTTGATATTCGTCCTTCAGGCTGACTTCGGCGATGGTGGCCTCGATAACTACTTGGCGCCGTGCGCTGGTGAGGATCATGTCGAGGTATTCCTGGACTTTCTCGTGCTGCCTTGATGTGGCGCGAACCACGACGACACCGGCGTCAGGGTTTACGATGATCGACGCCGCCTCGCGGAACGTGGTGCGTTTGACCACCGTAGTCCCCTGTTGTTGCAGACTGGCGCTATTGGGACTGCCAGCAAGGCTGGTCGTGGCAGCCCTGCCGGCAGACTGGGCGCCTTGGGCTCCTGAACCCGTGGTGGCCTGCTGGTCCGAGCGCTCGATGACGGTTTCACTGGAGCCTTCCGGCAGGACCTTGTCCGTCTCGCGCAGGATTTCTTTCAGGTTCTTTTCCAGCGACAGCCAGAACTCGTTCTTGGCTTTGCTCGTAACGGACGTAGTGGAGTTGTTGCCGCCACCTGACGAACCGCCGCCGCCGACACCGGAACTGGTGGATGCAACTGACGTGTTGATCGAGTTGGTGCCGCTCACATCGCGCGACATATTGACGTAGTCGATCGTGTAGTTTCGCAGGAAGGGGGTGTCGGTCATCACGATCAGATTCGGGCCATCGATTTCCCAGCGCATGTCGATCTGCTTGGAAATGCGGGACAGAATCTGCTGCAACGTCTGATCGATGGCATTGATGGTCACCACGCCATTGATTCCGGGATGGATGTCAACGTTGAGTTTGGCGTCGCGGGCAAGCGCAAACAGAAGGTCTTGTACGGGGATATTGCGCACCGATACCGAGTAGGACTCGGTTTTTGCCGCCGCTTTCGGGCGCGGCAAGGTCACTGTATTGGCGACCGGCGGCGGGATATCGGGGTTCGCGGCGGCGACTCCTTCCGCGCGGATGTGTCCTGCCGATGGCGGTTGCGTCGGAATGCCGCCGCACGCCGTCAGCATCAAGCCGGCGGCCAGTGCCGGAGCGAATGGCGAAATCATTAATGGGCGCAAACGAATCCCCGATCTGATGGGCACATTGAAATTAGCATAACACATTATGTTTTCGATGCAAGTCAATGATTTGATGGACTGAGCTTGTTCAGTTCCGAGGGTCACGCTGGCGTCAGCGAAGTCGCGCCACTTTGCGCGGGTAGGGTTTGTTCGCCCGCAATGGCTTCGGCAGCTCGCGAATGTCGGCAGCCGCTGCTGCCCTCGTCGGATAGTTTCCATACGTCACTCCCAGGCGCGGCCTGCCGCTGAGTTCGGAATAATAGACGTGAATGTCGTTCATTTCAGGCTTGCCGGATGACAAGCGACGCAGCAAGGTTTCGACTTCGGCATGCTGGCTGGCGTCGGTGGCGAATACCTGGATGAACCAGTGATCATCAGGCAGTTGTTGCAGCCAAATCTGACCGGCTTCGAGACGTTCGCGGGTGAGTGGCCCGAATTTTGGCTTTACTTGTTTCGGCGGCGGCGCAGCAAGGTTGACTTCCGCCTTTGCGCCGGGTGTCGGCGCAATTGCAGCAACCGGCGCGGACGCGGAACCCGCGGCAACCGCTGATGGGTTGGCTGGTGGCGAGGCCACGGGGTTGGGCGCGCTGCCGGACGGCTGTGGGGTGGTCGTCGGGATTGCCGCGGGCGGCAATGAGGCGAGTGGGGGAGTCGCAGGTGGCGATCCAGGTGGCGTACCTTCTGCCGCAGCGGGTGGTGCGGCATTTGGCTGTGGGGACGCTGGCGGCCCGCTGGTTGTGGTCGGTGCAGCGGGTTCGGCACCGGCAGGAGGCGTGGCTGTGGCTGCACTGGCAGGTGCCGCCGGTGCAGCAGCCGGCATTGCCGGAACGCCGGTTTCCGTGCGCGACAGGATCAGCCAGGTAGCGCCAGCGAGGATGAGGATGGTGAGTGCGATGACGATCCAGAGGCTCCGGGTCCGCCCTCTCGCCCTGCCGCCGCCATAGGTGGCGTCGCTGAATTCGCAGTCGCGGATCGCAGCCTGCGTTTCCTTGGTGCCGATCTGGTGGCTGCCCGCTGAAAAGGCCGCGAGCAGGGCCTTGTCGGCGAGGATGTTGATGCGACGGGTGAGGCCCAGGGAACTCTGCTCGATCAGCTTCAGCGCAGGCGGAGCGAATATGCTGGGGCCGCGATAGCCGGCGGCGCGCATGCGGAAATCGAGGTAGTGGCTGATGTCTTCGCGGACCAGCGGCTCCAGGCCGAAATTGTGGGTGATGCGCTCCTTCAATTGGCGCATGTCGGGACGGGCGAGGATGTCGTTCAGCTCGGGCTGGCCGAAGAGCACCAGTTGCAGCAGCTTGCTGTGGTTGGTTTCGAGGTTCGACAGCAGGCGGATTTCCTCGAGCGTTTCGGTCGGCATGGCGTGGGCTTCGTCGATCAGGACCACCACCTGCCGGCCTTCACCATAGGACTTGATCAGGTGGTCGTGCAAGGCGCGCATGACGACCGAGGAACGGGCATTGTCGGGTATGTCCAGGCGCAACTCGTCGGCGATGGCGTAGAGGATGTCGTCGCGCGAGAGGGACGGGTTGGCCAGGTAGATGATGGTGACTCTATCGGGCAGGCGTTCCATCAATACGCGGCAGAGCATGGTTTTGCCGCTGCCGACTTCGCCGCTGACCTTGACGATGCCTTCGTCGTGGGTGATGGCGTAGACGAGGGCGTCGAGGGTTGCGCCGCGATTGGCTCCCTCGAAGAAGAAGTCGGTATGGGGCGTGATGCGGAAGGGCGGTTCGTTGAGGCCGAAGTGCTCCAGGTACATGGTCGTTCAGTCCGGTCGCTGCGTGCGGTTTGGTGCGCTGGTCACGCGCTCCAGCATGTCGATGCGATTGTAAAGGGTTGTGCGATTCACGCCGAGCAACCGCGCCGCCTGGCTCATGTTGTCGTGGGCAAGCTGCTGCGCGGCTTCGATGTAGGCTTCCTCCCACAGCCGCAGCGTGGCATCGAGGTTGAAATCACGGCGGCTTTGTATGTCGCCGAGCGCAATCGCGACAAGTTCTGCCCGACTTGCGGAAGCCGGTACCGGCAGGGCGCCGGCCGGCTGCGACGCATTCCCCGGATCGAGTTCGGCTTCCAGTTCGTCGACGCCGACTTCCTGGCCTGCAAATTTGGTCGTCAGGCGGATCGCTATATTGCGCAGTTCGCGGACATTGCCGGGGAATCCGTAGGCGAGCAGGCGTTCGGCGGCGGTCGCGCCGAGCCGGAAGGGTGGCAGGCTGGCCTGTGCCGCATAGACCGCGCGGAAGTGTTCGAGCAGGCGGATGCTGTCGTTGCCGAGCTCGCGCAGGGCCGGTATGGCGATCGTGAATACCGAGAGCCGGTGGTAGAGGTCGGCGCGAAAACGCCCTTCGCGGACCTCCTTCTTCAAGTCGCGGTTGGTGGCGGCAATGATCCGGGCCGAGGAATGTCGTGCCTGGGTTTCGCCGATGCGCTGGAACTCGCCGTTCTCGAGTACGCGCAACAGTTTCGGCTGAAGGTCGAGCGGCAATTCGCCGATTTCATCCAGAAACAGCGTGCCGTCGGAAGCGTCTTCGAAATAGCCGGCACGCGAGCCGCTGGCGCCCGTGAATGCCCCTTTGCTGTGGCCGAACAGGGTCGCTTCGACCAGACTGGGGGAAATGGCCGCGCAGTTCAATGCCAGATAGGGCTTGGCTGCACGCTCCGACAGGCGATGCAGGGCGGCAGCCGCCAGTTCCTTGCCGCTGCCCGATTCGCCTTCGATCAGAACCGGAAACGGCGATGCCGCAAATTGCCTGAGCTGGGCGCGCAATTTTTGCATCGGTGCGCTTTCGCCGATCAGGCCATCATCGATCTCCGTGGATGTGTCTCTAAAAGACAACACCCGGCGGATGAGTTTGCGCAGATATTCCGGATCGGCGGGTTTGGCGACGAATTCGGTCGCTCCGAGCGCCCGCGCGTGGCGAGCGTTGAGTTCGTCGCTTTGGCCTGACAGGACAACGATTCGGGTTTCCGGAGCATGGGCGAGGATGTCCGCGATCAGGGCGAAGCCTTCGTCGGGACGGTGCGGCGTCGGCGGCAGGCCGAGATCAATCAGTGCCAGGGCCGGCGCATGCTTCCTGTCGCGCAGCAGCCCGACCGCTTCCATCCGCGTCGGAGCGGTGGCCACCTCGTAGTCACGGCCGAGAAAATAGCGCAGGCTGTCGGCGATCAGGGGATCGTCGTCGACAATCAGAAGCTCGGTTTTGCCTGGGGACTGGGTCAAGGACTTGGCGTGGTCTGAATGAGATGGTTTGACCGCAGCATCATAGCCGAATCGTGCGGCGGCAAATTTCCCCGGTCGACGGCGTTTGCCCCGTTGCTTGGGCGATTCCGGGGATTTATGGCAAGTTCCGTTCTGCTAGAATCGCCGGCTGTGAATTTGGCCGGGTATTCCGGCGTTAACATGTCCCACGAATCCCTCGTCGAAATCCGCGATCTGAACTTCACTTACGACAGCCGGCCGGTTCTCACCGGAATCAACATGACGATTCCGCGCGGCAAGGTGGTTGCGGTGATGGGGATTTCGGGCTGCGGCAAGACCACTACCCTGCGCCTCATCGGCGGCCAGTTGAAGCCGACCTCGGGAGAAGTGAGGGTGGCCGGGCAGGTGGTGCATGAACTCGACTCGGATGGTCTGTATGCCCTGCGGCGCCGCATGGGCATGTTGTTCCAGTTCGGGGCCCTTTTCACCGACATGTCGGTTTTTGACAACATTGCTTTCCAGATGCGCGAGCATACGGATCTGCCGGAGACCATGATCCGCGACCTGGTGTTCATGAAACTGCACGCGGTGGGGTTGCGCGGCGCCCACAGCCTGATGCCGGCCGAACTCTCCGGCGGCATGGCGCGGCGGGTGGCGCTGGCGCGGGCGATCGCCCTCGATCCGATGCTGATCATGTACGACGAGCCTTTCGCCGGCCTCGACCCGATTTCGCTGTCCATTGTCGGCGAGCTGATTCGCAAGCTGACCGATGCCCTGGGCGCCAGTTCCATCGTGGTGACCCATGACGTGCAGGAATCCTTGAAGATCGTCGACTACGTTTACTTCGTCTCCGAAGGAAAGATCGTTGCCGAAGGCACGGCCGAAGAAATGAAGCACTCGACCGTACCCTATGTGCATCAATTCATCTGGGGGGAGGCCGACGGTCCGGTGCCGTTCCAGTATCCGGCCCGGCCCTATGGGGAAGAACTGATGGAAAGAGCGGCGCGACGTGGATAACGGCCTGACAAGAGTGCTGCGCCAACTGGGCGCCCAGTTCAACTCGCGCATCTGGCGCCTGGGTTTTGCCAGCCGCTTCTTTCTGGCGATGCTGCTGCATTCGGGCACGTTCTTGCGGCGCCTGCATCTGACGATACACGAAATCTACTTCACCGGCGTCCTGAGCCTGATCATCATCCTGGTTTCCGGCCTGTTTGTCGGCATGGTGCTGGGTTTGCAGGGTTATGACACCCTGGCGCGCTACGGTTCGACCGAGGCGCTGGGGGTGCTTGTGGCCTTGTCGCTGGTGCGCGAACTGGGGCCCGTGGTCGCGGCACTGCTGTTTGCCAGCCGCGCCGGCTCGGCGATTACCGCGGAAATCGGCATGATGAAGGCCACCGAGCAGCTTTCCGCCATGGAAATGATGGCGGTCGATCCGATTGCCCGCGTCGTGGCGCCGCGCTTCTGGGGCGGCGTGATTTCGATGCCCCTCTTCTGGCGGCGCTGTTTTCCGCGATGGGCGTTTTTGGCGGTTATCTGATCGGCGTGCAACTGATCGGGGTCGATGAAGGCTCGTTCTGGTCGCAAATGCAGGCATCGGTGGATTTCCGGCAGGACGTCCTCAACGGCGTGATCAAGAGTTTCGTGTTCGGCATCATCGTCAGCTGGGTCGCGGTTTTCGAGGGCTACGATGCCGTGCCGACCGCGGAAGGGGTTTCCGGGGCGACCACGCGTACCGTTGTAACATCGTCGCTGGCCATCCTGGCCGCCGACTTCATTCTCACCGCCTTCATGTTTACAGGGACATGACATGAGCCGTACTACACTTGACCTCTGGGTCGGATTTTTCGTTGCCGTCGGACTGGGCGCACTGTTGTTTCTGGCCCTCAAGGTGGGCAACCTTGCCTCAACCAGTAGCGGGGAAACTTATCCGATCTACGCGAAATTTGATAACATCGGTGGCCTGAAGGTGCGCGGCGCGGTCAAGAGTGCCGGCGTCGTGGTCGGGCGGGTGACGGAAATTCGTTTCGACCCGGAGGCTTATCTCGGTGTGGTCACCATCCAGGTGGATGCCCGCTACAAGTTTCCGCGCGACACCTTCGCGACTATCAACACGTCGGGCTTGCTCGGCGAGCAGTACATAGGTCTTGAGGTGGGTGGAGATACAGCCATGCTCAAGGGTGGTGACACGATCAAGAAGACCCAGTCGGCAGTAGTTCTGGAAAAGCTGATCAGCCAGTTCATGTTCAACAAGGCCGCCGAGGAAGATGGCGGAAACAAGAAGTAATCAACGGGTGCCTGATAAAAGAATGAAGACCATGCTGCCGGCCCGCATCAAATCCCTCTCCCTGGCTTTCGCCGCAGCCGGCTTGCTGGCCGGCTGCGCAACGTCGGGAAATCCCAAGGATCCGATCGAGGGCTTCAACAGGGCCATGTTCGCCTTCAACGAGGGACTTGATTCCGCCATCGTCAAGCCGGTCGCGACCGGTTACGAGGCGGTGCTGCCGTCCCCGGTCAGAACCGGCGTCACCAATTTCTTCAGCAATATCGAAGATCTCCTCATCGGCGTGAACAATCTGCTGCAGGGCAAGGGCTCGCAGGCGATCAGCGATCTGGGCCGGGTAGTGATCAATTCCACGATCGGCATACTCGGCACCTTCGATATCGCCTCGGACATCGGGCTGGAAAAGCATGACGAGGATTTCGGCCAGACCTTCGGCCGCTGGGGTGTCGGCAGTGGCGCCTATGTGGTGATCCCCGTGTTCGGCCCGCGCACCGCACGTGATACCGTGGGCCTCGTGCTCGACGTTGCCGCCGACCCGCTGACCCATCTCGGCGCGGGTGACGGGCGCGACGTCTTGCTCGTCCTGCGTGCGGTGAACGACCGCGCCAACCTGTTGCCGGCCGACAAGGTGGTCGAGGAAGCCGCGCTGGACAAGTATTCCTACATCCGGGATGGCTATCTGCAGCGTCGCCGCAACCTCATCCACGATGGCAATGCGCCGCGTGAGCCCGAGGCGGATGCTGACCAGGTGGAGCGTCCCGTCAGGGCCGAAGCGGATGCGGTCCAGCCGCGCGCCGGCGTGGAAGCTGCCGCAACTGCCCCCCCCGTCCTGGTGGCCCGTACCGAACCGGCAGCAGCAAAATAGCCGGGCGTGTTGCCCCGATTCACAGAAATCTCAGGAAACCCCCAATGAAATTCCTGCTCGCATTTTTCAGCGGCCTGCTGATCTCCTCTACTGTCCTGGCTCAGGAAGTCGCGCCCGATGCACTGGTCAAGACCACCACGGAAGAGGTGCTCGAAATTGTCCGCAAGGACAAGGACATCCAGTCCGGCAACACCAAAAAGGCCATCGACCTGGTCGAGGCCAAGGTGCTGCCGAATTTCAATTTCACGCGCATGACCCAACTGGCGATGGCGCGCGACTGGCGGCAGGCCACGCCGGCACAGCAGAAGACCCTGACCGACGAGTTCCACACCCTGCTGGTGCGCACCTATGCCAAGGCGTTGACCGAGTACAAGAATCAGACCGTGCATTACAAACCCTTCACGCTCAAGGCCGGGGAGACCGATGTCCGGGTCCGCACCGAAATCAGGCAGTCGGGCGCCGGCAAGAACATCGAACTGGATTACTGGCTCGAAAAGTCGCCAACCGGGTGGAAGGTTTACGACATCGAGGTCGGCGGCATCAGCATCGTCACCAATTACCGCGAATCCTTTGCTGCCGAAGTGAGGAACAACGGCATCGACGGGCTGATCAAATCGTTGCAGGCAAAGAACAAGTCCGGCGAAGCGGCCTCGGTAAAGAAATGAAGCCCTTTGCCCGGCAACTACAGGCTCCTGCTCAAGCCGGCCGCGCCAGATGATCCGTATTACAGATGATTGCGTCGAAGTCTCGGGACCGATGACCCTGGCTGACGCCACAGCCCTGCTTGCCGCGGGGGAAGCCGCCATCGCCGGCAACGCCTCGAAATTCGATCTTGCTGCAGTGACCGAAATGGATTCCTCCGGCCTGGCCGTGGTTTTCGGCTGGACGCGAGCGGCCATGGCCGCAGGCAAATCGATCCGCCTCCTCAACCTGCCGCAGAATCTGGTGAGCCTCGCCGCCGTCTACGGCGTTGCAGATCTTCTCCCGCAGCACAAGCTCTGACCGCGACCTTCGGGTTGGCGCCATGTCCGCTGCGATCCGCATTCAGCAGGTCTCCAAGTGTTTTGGCAGCACGCAGGCACTGGACAGGGTCGACCTCGAGGTCGCCGCGGGGGAATTTTTCGGCCTGCTCGGCCCCAACGGCGCCGGCAAGACTACCCTGATTTCCGCCCTCGCCGGGCTGGTGCGCGCCGATTCCGGAAGTCTTTGCGTCATGGGCCACGATGTCCAGGCGGATTATCGTGCCGCGCGCCGTCACCTCGGGGTGGTACCGCAGGAATTGGTATTCGACCCCTTTTTCACGGTGCGCGAGTCGCTGAAAATCCAGTCCGGCTACTTCGGCATTCGCGACAACGATGCGTGGATAGACGAGATACTCGAGAACCTGGGGCTGACCTCCAAGGCCAACGCCAACATGCGCATGCTGTCCGGCGGCATGAAGCGCCGGGTGCTGGTGGCCCAGGCGCTGGTGCACCGTCCGCCGGTGATCGTGCTCGATGAACCGACCGCGGGCGTCGACGTCGAACTGCGGCAGACCCTGTGGGCCTTCATCCGGCGCCTGAACGAAGCCGGACATACCATCGTGCTGACCACGCATTACCTCGACGAAGCCGAGAGCCTGTGCGGCCGGATCGCGATGCTGCAGGCCGGTCGCGTCGTCGCGCTGGATACCACCGCCAGGCTGCTGCTGCGCTTCTCGTCCCACACCCTGCGTTTGCGCAGTCGTGGCGAGATGCCGGCGGACCTGGCGAGCGGCGCTGCGCAAAGCGGCGGCTGGTGGTCCTTCCCCTTCGATGACTTCACCGAGGTCGAGCCGCTGCTGGCGAAAATCCGTGCGGCGGGCTGCCGGATCGACGATCTCGAGATCGGCAAGCCCGATCTGGAAGAAGTCTTCATCCGCGTCATGCAGGGCCAGGCCGAGACGCCGGCGAACTGACATGGGCCACGGCTTTTCCACCCTGTTCTACAAGGAAGTACTGCGCTTCTGGAAGGTCGCCTCGCAGACCGTTGCGGCGCCGGTGCTGACCTCGCTGCTCTACCTGCTGATCTTTTCCCACGTCCTGGAAGGGCACGTCAGGATCCACGGCATCGCCTACACGGCCTTCCTGATTCCCGGACTGGTCATGATGTCGGTGCTGCAGAATGCATTTGCCAATTCGTCTTCGTCCCTGATCCAGTCCAAGGTCACCGGCAACATCGTCTTCGTGCTGCTGCCGCCGATTTCCTATTTCGAATTCTTCCTTGCCTATGTTCTGGCGTCGGTGGTGCGGGGCATCGTCGTGGGGGCGGGCGTCCTGCTGGCGACCTTCTGGTTTGCGCCCCTGGGCTTTGCCGAACCGGCGTGGATTCTGGCATTTGCCCTGATGGGCGGGGCGATCCTCGGCAGCCTCGGCGTGATCGCCGGCATCTGGGCCGACAAATTCGACCAGCTCGCCGCCTTCCAGAACTTCCTGATCATGCCGCTGACTTTCCTTTCCGGCGTGTTCTACTCGATCAAATCACTGCCGCCCTTCTGGCAGGAGCTTTCCCGCTGGAACCCGGTTTTTTATATGATCGACGGCTTTCGCCACGGCTTCTTCGGCGTCTCCGATGCCTCGCCGTGGTTGAGCCTGGCCGTGGTCGGTGGCTGCCTTGTGCTGCTGACCGTGTTTACATTGAATCTGCTGAAGCGTGGCTACAAGCTGCGCGCCTGAGGAGCAACACATGCTGGATCCGAAACAAATCGAATCGTGGATCGCCGCCGGCCTGCCCTGCACGCACCTCTCCGTCGAAGGCGACGGCCACCACTTTGCCGCCGTCATCGTCAGCGGCGAGTTTGCCGGGCTGAATCGCGTCAAGCGCCAGCAGCGCATCAATACCATCCTCAAGGCGCGCTTCGATACCGGCGAACTGCACGCGCTGTCGATGCAGACCCTGACTCCCGAGGAATGGAAAGCCAATGGATAAGCTGCTGATCGCGGGAGGCATCCCGCTTTCGGGCGAGGTGGCGATTTCGGGCGCGAAGAACGCCGCCCTGCCGCTGCTGTGCGCGGCGCTGCTGACGAAGGAGCCGGTGACCTTCACCAATGTGCCGCAGCTCAACGACATCGGCACCATGCTGAAGCTGCTGGCGCAGATGGGCGTCAAGGTCACGCGGGAAACCTCAAAAGTAGGCGCCGGCGATACGGTGACCCTGGACGCATCGGGCCTGAACAACGCCGTGGCGCCCTACGAAATGGTCAAGACCATGCGCGCCTCGATCCTGGTGCTGGGGCCGCTGGTGGCGCGCGCCGGCGAAGCCAGGGTTTCGCTGCCCGGCGGCTGCGCCATCGGCGCGCGGCCGGTGGACCAGCACATCAAGGGCCTGACCGCGATGGGCGCCGAAATTTCCGTCGAGCATGGCTATGTCCATGCCCGCGCCACACGGCTGAAGGGCGCGCGATTGTTCACCGACATGGTGACCGTGACCGGCACCGAGAACCTGATGATGGCGGCCTGCCTGGCGCAGGGCGAAACCGTGATCGAGAACGCGGCGCGCGAGCCGGAAGTGGTCGATCTCGCCAATTGCCTGGTCGCCATGGGCGCGCGCATTTCCGGCGCGGGCGGCGACGTGATCCGCATCCAGGGGGTCGATGCGCTGCACGGCGCCACGCATCGCATCATGCCCGACCGCATCGAGACCGGCACCTATCTGTGCGCCGCCGCCGCGACCGGCGGCGAGGTGCGGCTGACGGGTGCCTCGGCCACGTCGCTCGATGCCGTCCTCGACAAGCTGATGGACACAGGCTGCGAGATCGTCGCCGAGCGCGACGCGATCCGCCTCAAGGCGCCGCCACGGCTGACTGCCGTGAGCATCCGCACGGCGCCCTACCCGGCATTTCCCACCGACATGCAGGCCCAGTTCATGGCCATCAACGCGGTCGCCGAAGGTACCGCCGTGATGCGCGAAACGATTTTCGAGAACCGCTTCATGCATGCGGTGGAACTGATCCGGCTCGGCGCCGACATCAAGATCGACGGCAACACGGCCTTCGTCACCGGCCGGCCGAAACTCGACGGCGCCACGGTGATGGCGACCGATCTGCGCGCCTCGGCCAGCCTGGTCATCGCCGGTCTGGTGGCGCAGGGCGAGACCCTGATCGAACGCATCTACCATCTCGATCGCGGCTACGAAGGGCTGGAGAAAAAGCTGGCGGCTTTGGGCGCCGACATTCGACGGGTAAAATGAGCCCATGAGCGGAATCACCATCGCCCTGTCCAAGGGCCGCATCTTCGAGGAAACCCTGCCGCTGCTGGCGGCGGCAGGCATCGTGCCGGCCGAGGATCCGGAGAAGTCGCGCAAGCTGATCATCGCCACCAGTCGCGCCGACGTGCGCGTCGTCATCGTGCGCGCTTCGGATGTGCCGACCTACGTGCAATACGGAGCGGCGGACATGGGCATTGCCGGCAAGGATGTGCTGCTCGAGCATGGCGGTGCCGGCCTCTACCAGCCGCTCGACCTGAAGATCGCCAGATGCCGGATGTGCGTGGCGGCGCCGGCCGGCTTCGACTACGCCGCGGCGGTCCGGCAAGGCGCCCGCCTGTGCATTGCCACCAAGTACATCACGGTCGCCCGCGAGCACTTCGCCGCCAAGGGCGTGCATGTCGATCTGATCAAGCTCTATGGTTCGATGGAACTGGCGCCGCTGGCGGGATTGGCCGAAGCGATCGTCGACCTGGTGTCCAGCGGCGCGACGCTGAAGGCCAACAATCTGGTCGAGGTCGAGGAGATCATGGGCATTTCCTCGCGGTTGATCGTCAATCAGGCGGCGCTGAAAATGAAGCGTGAGCTGTTGCAGCCCGTCATTGCGGCGATCGAGGGCGCAATCAAATGATTCGCCGTCTGAGGACGGCTGACGCCGGCTTTCTTGCCACGCTCGATGAACTGCTGCACTTCGATCACTCGACCGACGATGCCATCGAACTCACGGTCAGCGAAATCCTCAAGCGCGTGCGCTCCGCGGGCGATGCCGCGGTGCTCGATTACACGCGCCGCTTCGATCATCTCGATGCCGGCAGCATGGCCGAACTCGAACTGCCCCGCAGCGAGCTGAGGCATGCGCTGGACAGGCTCCCGGCCGCCCAGCGCGCCGCGCTCGAAGCAGCCGCCCAGCGCGTCACTTCGTATCACGAGCGGCAGAAGCTCGAATCGTGGAGCTTCACCGAAGCCGACGGCACGCGGCTGGGCCAGAAGGTTACGGCGCTGGACCGGGTCGGCCTGTATGTGCCGGGCGGCAAGGCGGCCTATCCGAGTTCGGTGCTGATGAATGCGCTGCCGGCCAAGGTGGCGGGCGTCGGCGAACTGATCATGGTGGTGCCCACCCCGCGCGGCGAGAAGAATGCGCTGGTGCTGGCCGCCGCCTGCCTTGCCGGCGTCGATCGGGTGTTCACCATCGGCGGCGCCCAGGCCGTGGCGGCGCTGGCCTATGGCACGCAGACCATCCCGCAGGTGGACAAGATCGTCGGCCCCGGCAACGCCTATGTCGCCGCCGCCAAGCGCCGCGTGTTCGGCACCGTCGGCATCGACATGGTGGCCGGGCCCTCGGAAGTGCTGATCATCGCCGATGCCTCGGCCAACCCGGACTGGGTGGCGATCGACCTGTTCGCCCAGGCCGAGCATGACGAACTGGCGCAGTCCATCCTGCTGAGTCCGGATGCGGAATTCATCGCGCGGGTGGCGGCCAGTATCGAACGCCTGTTGCCGACCATGCCGCGCCGCGAAGTGATTGCCGCCTCGCTCAAGGGGCGCGGCGCGCTGATCCAGGTCGCCGATCTCGATGAGGCCTGCGCAATCGCCAACCGGATTGCGCCGGAGCACCTCGAACTGGCGGTGGGCGATCCGTCGCCGCTGGTGGAAAAGATACGCCATGCCGGTGCAATCTTCGTCGGCCACTACGCCTCGGAATCGCTCGGTGACTATTGCGCCGGCCCCAACCACGTGCTGCCGACTTCGCGCAGCGCCCGCTTCTCTTCACCGCTGGGCGTCTACGACTTCCAGAAGCGATCGAGCCTGATCGAGGTTTCGCAGGCCGGCGCGCAAACCCTGGGGCCGATCGCCGCGACGCTGGCGCATGGCGAAGGGCTCACGGCCCACGCCCGCGCGGCGGAACTGCGCATCAAGCGCTGAGGATTTCCTTCAGTGCCGCGACCAGCGCCGCGCACTGCTCGTCGGTACCCACCGTAATCCGCAGGAACTGCTCGATGCGCGGCAGCTTGAAGTGGCGCACGATGATGCTGCGTTGCCGTAGCGCCAGCGCCGACTTTTCGGCATCGTGTTGCGGATGGCGGGCGAAGATGAAGTTGGCCGCCGAGGGCAGCACCTCGAAGCCCAGCGCTTTCAATTCGCCGACCAGATTCTCGCGAGTGGCGATGACGGCCTGGCAGGTCGTCTCGAAATAGTCGCGGTCCTCGAAGGCGGCGACCGCACCGGCGATCGCCAGCCGGTCCAGCGGGTAGGAATTGAAGCTGTTCTTGACCCGCTCCAGCGCTTCGATCAGGTCGGCGTGGCCGACGGCGAAGCCGACCCGCAGGCCGGCCAGCGAGCGCGACTTGGACAGGGTCTGCACCACCAGCAGGTTGGGGTAGCGGGCGGTCAGCGGAATGGCGCTCTCGCCGCCGAAATCGACATAGGCTTCGTCGATCACCACCACCGACTCCGTATTGGCCTGCAACAGGCGTTCGATGTCGGTCAGCGGCACCGGGCAACCGGTCGGCGCATTCGGGTTGGGGAAAATGATTCCGCCGTTGGGTTTGGTGTAGCCGCCCACCTGAATCGAAAAATCGTCGGCCAGCGGTATCGTTTCGAAGCCCACCTGGTACAGCCCGCAATACACGGGATAAAAGCTGTAGCTGATGTCCGGAAACAGGATCGGCCGCGCCTGCTTCAGCAAGCCGAGGAAGACGTGGGCGAGGACTTCGTCCGAGCCGTTGCCGACGAAAACGTTCTGCACTCCGATGCCGTGATACTTGCCGATCGCAAGCTTGAGCTGCTCGGCGTTCGGGTCGGGGTAGAGCTTGAGCGATTCGTCCGTGGCGGCGCGGATCGCATTCAGCGCGCGCGGCGACGGCCCGTAAGGGTTTTCGTTGGTGTTGAGTTTCACCAGGTTGGCGAGCCTGGGTTGCTCACCCGGCACGTAGGGCTTGAGGCCCTTGACGACATCGCTCCAGAAACGGCTCATGGTCAGGCGGGATGGTAGGTAGGCAGTGGTGATCGGGGTTGGGCCGTGACGTGCAGGCGGCTAGGCCGATGGTATCATGCAGGCCTCGACCCTTTGCCTGATCAAGACTGCCATGCGGCAAGCCGACATCACACGCAACACCCTGGAAACGCAGATCCGCGTCGTCCTCGACCTCGACGGCACGGGCGCGGCCAAGCTCGCCACCGGCATCGGCTTCTTCGACCACATGCTGGACCAGATCGCGCGCCACGGCATGATCGACCTGACGGTCGAGGCCAAGGGCGACCTGCACATCGACGCGCATCACACCATCGAGGACGTCGGCATCACCATCGGCCAGGCGCTGGCCAAGGCCTGGGGCGACAAGAAGGGGCCTGCGCCGTTACGGCCACGCCTACGTGCCGCTCGACGAGGCGCTGTCGCGCGTGGTGGTGGATCTGTCCGGCCGGCCCGGCCTGGTCTTCAACGTGCCCTTCACGCGGGCCACCATCGGCGAGTTCGATGTCGACCTGGTGCGCGAGTTCTTCCAGGGCCTGGTCAATCACGCCAATATCACGGTGCACATCGACGCCCTGCGCGGCGATAATTCGCACCATCAGGCCGAGACGGTGTTCAAGGCCTTTGCCCGCGCGCTGCGTATGGCAGTGGAAGTCGATCCGCGTGCCGCCGGCGCCATTCCTTCGACCAAAGGCTCGCTATAAATCCTGCATGAGCACGGTCGTGGTGGTCGATTACGGCATGGGCAATCTGCGCTCGGTGGCCAAGGCCATCGAGCACGTCGCCCCGCAAGCCGATGTCCGCGTCAGTTCGGATGCGGCCGAGATCGGCGCGGCCGACCGTGTCGTGGTCCCCGGCCAGGGCGCGATGCCGGATTGCATGCGCGAGCTGTCCGCGCGCGGCTTGCGCGATGCGGTGGTTCGAGCCGCCGCCGAAAAGCCCTTTCTCGGTATTTGCGTCGGTCTGCAGATGCTCTTCGGCCACGCCGAGGAAGGAGATGTCACGGGCCTGGAAATCCTGCCCGGCCGCGTCCCGCGTTTTCCGCATGCAGCCATGGTGGCATCCGACGGCACGCGCCTCAAGGTGCCGCACATGGGCTGGAACCAGGTGCAGCAGGCCGAGCGCCACCCGCTGTGGGATGGCATCGACGATGGTGCGCGCTTTTATTTCGTGCACAGCTACTACGTCGAGCCCGCAAGCCCGGAGGTGATCGCCGGCTCGACCCACTACGGCATTCCCTTTACCAGTGCGGTGGCCCGCGCTAACATCTTCGCCGTGCAATTTCACCCGGAAAAAAGCGCCCAGGCCGGATTGCGACTGCTCGGCAATTTCATGCGCTGGACTCCCTGATCCGACCGCCTTCCAGGCATCTCTTTAGCCCGACATCTCCCTATGCTGCTGATACCCGCGATTGATCTCAAGGATGGCCACTGCGTACGCTTGAAGCAAGGCGCAATGGAAGACGCCACGGTATTCTCCGAAGACCCGGCGGCGATGGCCCGGCACTGGATAAGCAAGGGCGCGCGCCGCCTGCATCTGGTCGACCTCAATGGCGCCTTCGCCGGCAAGCCGAAAAACGAAAGCGCCATCAAGGCGATTCTCAAGGAAGTCGGCGACGAAATTCCGGTGCAACTGGGCGGCGGCATTCGCGACCTCGACACCATCGAACGCTGCCTCGATGACGGCGTCAGCTACGTCATCATCGGCACCGCCGCGGTCAAGAACCCGGGCTTCCTGCACGATGCCTGCGGCGCCTTTCCCGGCCACATCATCGTCGGCCTCGATGCCAAAGACGGCAAGGTGGCGGTGGATGGCTGGTCAAAGATGACCGGGCACGATGTCGTCGACCTGGCGAAGAAATTCGAGGACTACGGGGTCGAAGCCGTGATCTACACGGATATCGGGCGCGACGGCATGCTTTCCGGAGTGAACATCGAGGCGACGGTGAAGCTGGCGCAGGCCTTGCGCATCCCGGTGATCGCCAGCGGCGGCATCGCCAGCATCAAGGATGTCAAGGCGCTGTGCGCCGTGCAGGGCGAGGGCATCTCGGGCGCCATCACCGGGCGGGCGATCTACGAAGGCACCCTGGACTTCAAGAAGGCCCAGGCGGAGGCGGACAAGCTCTCGAAGCTTTGACGTCGGTCATGCTCGCCAAACGCATCATTCCCTGTCTTGACGTCAACGCCGGCCGCGTGGTCAAGGGCATCAATTTCGTCGAACTGCGCGACGCCGGCGATCCGGTCGAGATCGCGCGCCGCTACGACGAGCAGGGCGCCGACGAAATCACTTTCCTCGACATCACGGCCAGTTCCGACGACCGCGACATCATCCTGCATATCGTCGAGGCGGTGGCCTCGCAGGTGTTCATCCCGCTTACCGTGGGCGGCGGCGTGCGCCAGGTAGAGGATGTGCGCAGGTTGCTGAATGCCGGCGCCGACAAGGTCAGCATGAACACGGCGGCGGTGAACAATCCGCAACTGGTAGCGGACGCCTCGGCCAAAGTCGGTGCACAGTGCATCGTGGTCGCGGTCGATGCCAAGCAGACCTCGCCCGGCCGCTGGGAGGTATTCACCCATGGCGGGCGCAAGAACACCGGGCTGGACGCCATCGAATGGGTGCGCAAGGTGGAAAGCCTCGGCGCCGGTGAAATTCTGCTGACCAGCATGGATCGGGACGGCACCAAGGCCGGTTTCGACCTGGCGCTGACGCGAGCCGTCGCCGATGCGGTTGGCATTCCGGTGATCGCCAGCGGCGGTGTCGGCACCCTGCAGCATCTGGCCGACGGCGTCACGCAAGGTCGCGCGGATGCCGTGCTGGCGGCGAGCATCTTCCACTATGGAGAATTCACCGTGCGCCAGGCCAAGGAATACATGCGCAGTCGCGGTATCGAGGTGCGCTTGTGAGTACGCCGCAGGGCAACCAGTGGCTGGACGAGGTGGCGTGGGACGCGCAGGGTCTGGTGCCCGCCATCGCGCAGGATGCGGTGACCGGTGAGGTGCTGATGTTCGCCTGGATGAACCGCGAAGCGCTGGCGCTGACCGCCGAGACGGGCCATGCCGTGTACTGGTCGCGGTCGCGCGGCCGCCTCTGGCACAAGGGCGAAGAATCGGGTCACACGCAGAAGGTGCTGGAACTGCGTGTCGATTGCGACAAGGACGTGGTGCTGCTGAAGATCGAACAGATTGGCGGCATCGCCTGCCACACCGGCCGCCGCAGCTGCTTCTTCAACCGGCTGGAAAACGCCGGCTGGCAGGACGTCGAGCCGGTGCTGAAGGACCCGAAACTCATCTACGGCGACAAGGCCTGAGATCGTCAGGCCCGGCGCCGCATCGTCGCCGGTCCGGCCTTATTTGACCTTCCTGCTTTTCGCCGGACCGCTTTCTGCCGGCACATAGTCGGGAACATACTTGAAGGGATAGGCGGCGCCCTTGCTGCGGCCGATCTTGCGCTTGGGCAGCGTGACCTTGTTGGCGGGAACCTTTTTGTAGGGCACATGTTCCAGCAGGTGGCTGATCACGTTCAGGCGCACCCGCTTCTTGTCCTCGGAGCGGGCGACAAACCACGGCGCCCAGGATGAATCGGTGGCGGCGAACATTTCGTCGCGCGCCCTGGTGTAGTCATCCCAGCGGGTGAAGGATTTGACGTCCATCGGCGTCAGCTTCCAGATCTTGCGGCCGTCGTCGATGCGGTCGCGCAGGCGGCGCTCCTGTTCCTCCGGGCTCACTTCCAGCCAGTATTTCAGCAGGATGATGCCGGACTCGACCATCGCGCGTTCCACCAGGGGCACGCCGCCGAGGAATCTCTTCGCCTGCTCGGGAGTGCAGAAGTCCATCACCCGTTCGACCCCGGCGCGGTTGTACCAGCTGCGATCGAAGATGACGACCTCGCCCGCCGCCGGAAAGTGGCCGATGTAGCGCTGCAGGTACATCTGGCTTTTCTCGCGCTCGGTCGGTGCCGGCAGCGCGACGACACGGAATATCCGCGGGCTCACCCGCTCGGTGATCGCCTTGATGGTGCCGCCCTTGCCGGCGCCGTCGCGCCCTTCGAAGACGATGCAGACCTTGAGCCCCTTGTGCACCACCCACTGCTGCAACTTGACCAGTTCCACGTGGAGGCGCTTGAGCTCCTTTTCGTAGGCTTTTTTGCCCAGCGCTTCTGCCGGGGATTCGCTTGCCGGAATTTCCCGGCTGATTTTTTTGCCCGCCATGACTGACTCCGCATTTGTATCGATTGAAGGAAAAATCGGCGACCCTGCAGCAGATATCGCCACTTGCCGCAAACAAGTCTACTCGCAATTCCTCACGCATTTTGCCCGGCATCAGCTTGGGGTTGATGTCGATGCCAGCCGGATCGCCGTGTCGCCGGCGCCGACTTTCCGGGTCCGCCCCGAGCCGCGACAAGCAATCCTGCTGGGCCCCGATCCCTCTGTCAGCCAGGCGTCTTGCGCGTCTCCTGCAGCGCGGCAGTGAGCGCATTGACACCAACCGCGGCGACGAGGCCGGTCAGCAGGATGCCGGTGAAGCCGATGCAGATTGCCAGGGCGCGGGCGAGATGGGACTTCGGCACGAGGTCACCGTAGCCGATGGTGAGCCCGGAAACGAAGGCGAAATAAATTCCGTCGACCAGGGGCCAGCCTTCAAGGATGCTGATTGCGATCCCCAAAGCGACCATCAACGAGAGCAGGATGGAAAGGATCGGCCAGACCACGCCCAGGCCCTTGCCCATGCCGGCCATGAACTGCCGTCGCAATCTGCGTGAATCCATGTGTATCTCCCGTCGCTCAGCCTGTCGCGGAGGAGGCCGTGCCGCCCGCTTCCGACTGCATCGCCCGGAACTGTTCGAGCGCCGCGTGGGCATTGAAGAACATGCGCTGCGGGCCGAGCCGCTCCGCCAGCCCCGAATGCCGCACGATTTCCAGCACGCCGGGATTCAGCCCGGCCAGCCACAGGGTGACGCCGCGTCCCGCGAATCGCTGCTCCCCCTCGACCATCATCTGCAGCGCCGAGTATTCGATGTCCGGCACGCCGCTCATGTCGAGCACCACGACGCGCGGCTGGTGCGTCGCGATCAAGGCCTTCATGCGGTCGGCCACGTTTTGTGCATTGACGAAGAAGAGCCGGCCTTCCGGCCGCACGATCAGCAGGCCTGGGAAAGTCTCGTCGTCGGCATGCTCGGGGGTGAGGGGACGCAGCACGTCTTCCGTGCCGCGCTTGCGGCCGATGACGTAGACGCGCGGGTTGGCGATCTGGCTGGACAGCCCGATCAGCGACACGATGATGGCCACCACGATGCCCTGCAGCGTGCCGAAGACCAGCACGCCGAGGCAGGCGATCGCCGCCCAGCGGAATTCCATGGTGCGTACCTTGCGGATGGCGGTGAACTCGGCCGGCTGGATCAGCCCCACCGAATAGACGATGACCACCGCCGCCAGCGTGGCGTTCGGCAGCAGACCGAGCAGGGGTGCCAGCAGCAGCATGGTCGCGGCGGCGGCGCCGGCGGTGACCAGCGAGGCCTTCTGCGAACAGCCGCCCGCCGCGCGCACCACCGCCGTCTGCGAGGTGCCGCCGCCGGCCGGCATGGCGCCCAGCAGCGCGCCGCCGAGGTTGGCCACACCCGTGGCGACCAGTTCCCGGTTGGCATTCACCGGAGGGTCGCCGCCGGCCATGAAGGCGCGCCCGGCGGCGATCGATTCGGTGAAACTCATCAGCGCGATGCCCAGCGCCCCCGGCACCAGTTGCTCGACCAGCGCCGGGTCCGGCAGGGTGATCGAGGGCAGGCCCTGCGGAATCAGGCCGACGGTGGATACGCCGGCGGCATGGAGGCCGAACAACCAGGAGGCGGCGATGCCGCCGCCCACCGCGACCAGCGGCGCCGGCGAATGCGGCCACAGTTTTTCCATGCCGAGCAGCACGATCAGCGTCGCGGCCGCAACGGCCAGGGTGAGCGGGGCGGTGTCGGGCAGGTGCTGTACCACGCTGAGCACGTCGTGGAAGAAGCCCTGCTTGGTAATGTGCAGGCCGAGGAGTTTCGGCACCTGGTCGAGCACGATCACCAGGCCGATGCCCGCCTTGAAACCGGTCAGCACCGGCGTGGAGATGAAGTTGGCGACGAAACCCAGGCGCAGCACGGAGGCCAGCAACAGCATCACGCCCACCAGCGCGGTCAGGGTCGCGGCGGCGGTCAGCAGCTTCGCCGGATCGCCGTCGGGCACCGCGAGGCCGAGCTGCGTGCCGGCCAGGATCGCCAGCGTGGTGGTGGAGCTGACGTTGAGCACGCGCGAGGAGCCGAGCAGGGCGTAGATCGCCATCGGCACCAGGGCGGTATACAGGCCGACGGCGACCGGCAGGCCGGCGACCGTGGCATAGGCCATGGCCTTGGGCAGCACGACGGCCGCTGCGGTGAGGCCGGCGACCAGGTCGAGGCGCAGGGTATTGGTGACGGGTGGGTTTTCCATGGTGTCCTGCGAATGGTGAATTACGCGGTCATGTCCGCTTTGCCTGGAGTATCTGCGCCCGCATTGCCTCCGGTCAAGTCATTGCAATGATTCCGTGACTGCCGGCGCGTGGGCTTGCCGGCGCCCGAAAAGTCGGCGCCGGCGGGACGGCGAAGCGGACCGGACGCAGTGCGCTCACTTCGCGTTGCAGCCGCCCGGCGCATGCAGCGAGACCGGGGCGGGCGGCCGGGCTTTGCTCGGAGCACTGTTCAGCGGGGGCTTTCCAGGGAAAACGCGGGTATGGCCTGCAGCGAACCGGCGGGGCTGTCCGCATCGTGCTGCGAGCAGGGCGAAGGCCAGCCGAGCAGCGTGCTGGCCGCCGCGCAGCGCAGCGCGAGGTCGGCCGCATCACGCCCGCCCAGATGCAGGATGCCGTAGCGATAACTGCCCAGCCACTTGAAATCGCGGGCGATCTGGCCGGCGCCCTTGGGAAAGCAGAACAGCATGGCATCGGGGAACTCGCGCGCCAGCGCCCTCTGCTGCGCGGCGGTGGGTACCGGCGGGCGCGCGGCGGGATCGAAGCTGCGATAGACGAAACTCGCCGCCACGCCGGCCGTGGCCCCGGCGCGCGGCAGCAGCGCCGGATCGCGCCCGTGGGCGAGTTCCAGCGCGACGCGATGCAGGTCGATGCCATCGACGCGCAGGTAGAGATCGGAAAACTGCGCGGCCATGCGCGGATTGAATTCGATGACGGTGAGCTTGTCCGTCGCGGCATCGTAAAAAAATTCCATGTTGAACAGGCCGTGCGTGAAGCCGGCCGCGGCGAGAAAGCGCCGCGCCACGTCGAGCGCCTTGCTGCGTCCGCCGGCGGGCAGCGCGCAGGGATGGATGAAGCGCATGAAGGCTTGCGTGCCGGGATACATCACCGACTCGACGATGCCCAGTTCGCGCAACTCGCCGCGGAAGACGTAACCGTCGAGGTTGTACTGGCGAGCCGTGACCGGCGTCTCCAGCAGCATGCGATGGGCGCTGCCAGCCTCGGGCAGGCGCGCCCGCGCGATGCGCTCGAAGGGCTCGACGAGGTGGCGGATCACCCACAGTTCCCAGGCGCCGAAGCGCGCCAGCGCGGCCAGCTCGTCGCGGTTGCGCACCTTGCGCGCCAGCACCGAAAACGCCGCCTTGACCGGCTTGACGAATACCGGATAGCTGATGTCGTCGGGCACCGGCTCGCCGTAGCGCGAGGCCATCAGTGCGAAGCCGGTGTTGGCCTCGGCGGCGACATCCTGCAACACGCGTCGCGCGTGCAGCTTGTGCTGGCAGGCCAGCACCGCATCCACCGGCGTGCCCGGCCAGCCCATGCGCTCGGCCAGCAGTGCCGCGGCCAGGGCGCCGAATTGTTCGTGGTTGGAGGTAACCGCCTGCCATCCGGCACGCGCGGCGCGGCGGGCGAGGCGGTCGACGAAACGCGTCAGGTCGAAGCCGGGCAGGCGCGCATTGCTGGGGAAGCTGAACAGGTCGAAGCCGGCGTGGTCGTGGGGGAACTCCGCGGACCAGCGGCCGAAGCCGAGCCGGTCCCAGTCGTAATTGAACAGAACCAGGGTGCGCGGCGATTCCTGGTTCATGTCCCGGTGCCCGGTTGCAGTTTGCGCACGATCGGCTTCATCAGCCAGGGCAGCAGGGCCAGTGCGGCCAGCGACGCCAGCACGCGCGGCGACCCGATGTCCGACAGCTCGCGGACATGCGCGAGTTCGGTGCCGGCGTTGACATAGACGAAGGTGCTGGCCGCCATGCCGACCAGGCTGATCCAGACGAAGGTCCAGGTCTTCATGGCGGAGAAGCCGGCGGCGACGTTGACCACGGCGAAGGGCAGCACCGGCAGCAGGCGCAGGCTGAACAGCCAGGCGCGGCCGTCGGCACTGACGCGCGCGTCGAAGCCGGCCAGTTGTGCGCCATAACGGCGACGCAGGAAAGGCTGCAGCCAGTGGCGGGAGGCCAGCATGGAAAGCGTGGCACCGGCCGTGGAGCCGGTAAGGCAGATCAGCGTGCCGCCCAGCGTGCCGAAGCCGGATCCGGCGGCCAGCATCAATAGCGAAGCGCCGGGCAGGGCCAGCGCCGCGAGCAGTGTGTGCACCGCGAAGACGGCCAGCATGGCGGTGAGTGGATATTCCTGGATCAGGGCGAGGAAATCGTCGCGGTGTGCAAGCCAGCGTTCGACACCGAGATCGCCGACAGTTCCAGTCACTTGCAGCAGGTACAGGCTGCCGGCGAGCAGGATGGCCAGCAGCAGCCACAGCCATCCGGGCCAGCGGCGGCGAGGCTGTTTTGCGTTCTCGTCCTGTGTTGCGGGTGTCACTGTTTCTTCATCCTTTGTCGTACGCGGTTTTGCCTTGCAGTATCGTAAACCACTATCGGTGAATCGATATGACCATCGCTTGCTAGCCTTGGTTGCGCAAGGGGTATACTTTTACCGATCGTACCGGAAACATCCATTTTCAACCGAGGAAACCCGACATGAGCGACTTCAACTATGTCCAGCTGCGCTGGATCAAGCAATTCGAGCAACTCGATAATCAGATATTGCAGGAAGCGGCCTTGTGTCAGATCCGGATACTCGACCCCGGCGTGATCGAGCGTGTGTTGCAGAACGACAAGCTGGTCTGCGGTACGGACAATCCCGCCGCCTTCACCAAGCTGCGCTCGCTGGCCATGATCCATTACTCGCTGTGGGACAAGGCCGTGGTCGCGCTCGGCCAGCAGGGAGCGGTCCGCATCATTACCGAGATCCGCGATCGCTTGCGCGCACGCTACGGCGACAGCGTGGGTGGTCCGGCTGCCTGAGTGCGGCCCGCGATCACGCGCCGGATCTGCCTGTTCCGGATTCCGCAGTCGAAGCAGGGAATTGCTGGTGGAAGGCCTCGAGGGCTTTCTTGACCGAAACGAAGAAGTCGCGCCGCCCCATTTCTTCCGACAATCCCACTCTGGCAAGCTGTTCGAGCAGGGGGCGCGGCGCATCGGCGATCTTCAGTTCGATGCCGTTTTCCGCGAGCTCCCGATCGAGTTCCGCGAATCGTTGCGCGGCCGTGACATCCATGTCATGGATCGCCTGGGCGTCGATCACCAGCCACTTGACGGGCGGGTCCGCCGCAGCGACCAGCTCCCGGATCCGGGTAACGACATGCCTGGCATTGGCGAAAATGAGCGGCGCGTAGAGCCGATAGACCAGCAAGCCGGGAACCGTATCCGTTTCCTCTTCGTCCGCCCGGCAATCGTGGAATTTGGCATCGCTGCGCCGGATGCGCAGGACGGCGTCGTCGGGGCGCGATATGCCGACCAGCACCATGGTCAGTGACAGCAGCAGGCCGAGGATGATGCCCGGCACCACGCCGGCCACCAGGATCACCAGGGTCACTCCGACGGCAATGCCGAACTCGACACGATCGATCTTGTAGAGGCGCTTGAGGGAGGCCACCTCCAGCATGCCGATGGCAGTGACGATCAGGATCGCGCCGAGGGCGACCTTGGGCAGCAGTGCGATCAGGTCGGTGAGGAAGAACAGGAAAACCAGCAGGCCCAGGGCCAGTATCAGTTGTGCGACCTGCGTCCGGCCGCCGGCCGAATCGACGACCGAAGTACGCGACTGGCTGGCCGAAACCGGAAACCCCTGCCAGACCGCGGCCAGCAGGTTCGCCGAGCCCAACGCGACGAGCTCGCGGTTCGGCTGAACCTCGTAGCCGTTCTTTTCGGCAAAGGTCTGCGCCAGCAGGATGCCGTCCGAAAAGGCCAGGAAGGCAATCGCCACCGCCGCCGGCGCCAGTGCCGCGACATCGGCCCAGCGCAAGGCGGGGAAGCTCAACTGCGGCACCCCGGAGGGAACTTCGCCGACCAGTGCGATGCCGTGCTCGCCGAGGTCGAAGACCAGGGTGGCGGCAATCGCCACGGCACAGACCGCCAGCGCTCCCGGAATCCGCGGCAGCCAGCGCGCCAGTGCTATCAACAGTCCCACCAGCAGCGCGCCGAGGACGAAGGTCGGTACCTGCGTCTCGGCCAGTTTGCCGAACACCGTGAACACGACCTGGAAGAACTCCTCGCCCTCGGTCTTGATGCCGAACATCTTGCCCAGCTGCGTGGCGACCAGCACCAGCGAGGCGCCATTGAGGTAGCCGATAAGCACCGGGCGCGACAGCAGGTCGGCGATGACGCCCAGCTTGAGCGCCGCGGCGAGCAGCAGGACGATGCCCGAGAGCATGCCCAGCGCCGCCGCCAGGGCCACGATGCGGGCCGGATCACCGCCCGACAGGGGCAGGATCGCCGAACCGGCGAGCAGGCCGATCGCCGCATCCGGCCCGGCGATGACGTGCCGCGAACTGGAAAACAGGGCATAGCCGATCGCCGCCGCGAGCGCGGCATAAACCCCGGCGATCGGCGGCAGGTGCACCAGCTCGGCGTAGGCGATCACCGACGGAATCGAAACGATGCAGGCCGAGAGGCCGGCGATCGAATCCTTGCCCAGCCAGGCCAGCCGGTAGCTGCGCAGCGTCGCCAGCAGGGGAAGGGCGGATACCAGGCGGACGAGAAATGCGGCGGAATTCATGCCCGTGATCTTGATCAATCCGGAACAAATTGGCAAGGGGGGGCAGGCCGCGGCCGGGGTGATAGGATTTGCCCGAAGCTTTCGGCTTGGGGGAGTGATGCCATGGGTATTCTCGACTGGTTCAAGAACCGTCAGGGACAGTTCGATTCGGATCATGTGTCTCCGGAAATGATGGATTGGGCGGTGGAAGAAGCCGTTACCGTGACCAATCCCAAACTCAAGCTGCTTCCGGATTGCCGCAAGCGCCTGGCGCCGGCCATCGAAACCACCACCAGGTTCCTGCGCCCGCAACTATTGTCGCTGCCGGCCGCGCATCTCCTCTCGTCGAAGGCCTGGTCTGCCGATCCGGTCTTGCGGGCATTTTTCGTGGCTACGGCGGATATCCAGCAGGTTCTCGGCGATTCGGACAATCTGCGCGAGTTGTTCGACAACCATCCGGAAATCGATGCGGCGTACGCGGCGCTCGGGATGCGATTCAAGGTTCAGCAGGTGTTCGGCATGGCATTGCAGGGGGACACCGTCCGGCGCGACGTGGCCCAGACCAGCGCGAGTTTCTCGGATCATCGCACGCGGCTTTGCGAATCCGATGAACGGCGCCTGCGGCGGGTCATCGGCGTCGAGATTTTCGAATATCTCCTGACCCAGGCGATGTTCCGGATCGGCGAGGACCGCGAGGAGAGGCAGGATCTGCAGACCAGTCGTTCGCTGATGCGGACACGCCTGAGGTTGCTGCAGCAACATGGCCCCGGCCTGGGATCGATGCTTGGCGAGGCACCGGCAGCGAAAAGCGAGCAGGCCAGGCTGGAAGCTGAACTGCTGGAGAACGAGCGGCAGATGGCAGCACTGGGGGGCGGTGATTCGGTGCTGGAAGCCGAACTCGAAACCCTGGCGGACGTGCTGGGCAATCCGCAGCGTTATGTGCATTTCGACTCGAAGCGCCTGCGCCTGAGCCGGATGAACCTGGTAGTCGACGAAGGCAGCACGGAAGAGGCGTTCGATATCGACTTTGCCGTCGCGGAAGTTACGGGATCGACGCCGATGACCCGGGCCTTCATCCTGGTTCGCGTTCTCCGCGCGGACCTGCCGCCGCCGAAAAAACTCGATATCGATGACGCGTCGCGTTACCTCTGAGGCATAGTTGAAGCGCAGGAAATAGCGGGCCCCCTGCGGGAGAATCGCCGTGCCGCCAGCGCCGACTTTTCAGGAGGGCGGCCGCCGGCTCTGGCGGGCGCTCAGGCCATGATGTTGATGCCGCCGTCGACATACACCGTGTCGCCGGTCATGCGACGGGCATAGGGGCTGGCGAGGTAGGCGCAGGCGAAGCCGACGTCCATGATATCGACCAGTTCGCCGACCGGCGCGCGTTCCATGGCCTGGTTGAGCAGCATGTCGAAGTCCTTGAGGCCGGACGCGGCGCGGGTCTTGAGCGGGCCGGGGGAGATCGGATGGACCCGGATCTTGCGCGGACCGAGTTCGTAGGCGAGATAGCGGCAGGAGGCCTCGAGCGCCGCCTTGACCGGGCCCATCACGTTGTAGTTGGGCACCACTTTCGCCGCGCCGTGATAGCTCATGGCGAACATGGAGCCGCCATCCTTCATCAGCGGCGCCGCCAGTCTGGCCATGCGGATGAAGGAGTGCACGGAGATGTCCATCGCCATGGCGAAGCCTTCGGCCGAACAGTCGATCAATCCGCCCTTGATGTCTTCCTTTTTCGCCGAAGCGATGGAATGTACAAAGATGTCGAGTTGCCCCCATTCCTTCCTGATCCGCTTGAACAGGGCTTCGACGTCGCCCGGCTTCGATACGTCGAGCGGCAGGAACAGGGATGATTCGACGGCTTTGGCGAGAGGCTCGACGTGCGGCCTGGCCTTGTCGTTGAGGTAGGTGATCGCGATATCGGCACCTGCCTCGCGAAACGCCCGGGCGCAACCGTAGGCGATCGAATGCTCGTTGGCGATGCCGACGATCAGGGCCTTTTTGCCCTCAAGGATGGGGCGGCGCGTTTTGTTGCCCATTACGCTTTCCTTTCGGTTTTGGCGGTTTTGGCGGGTTTGCGGGCCGCCGGGGCCTTTGCCGGTGTCTTGTCCTTCCCGGCGGCACCGTACATTTTCTCGATGAACGCCAGGCGCTCCGCGCGTTCGCCGGTCGGTTTGCCCGCGGCTTGCACGGTGCGGCGGATGGCTTCCAGGGCCTTTGCGCGCCTGGCCGCATCGGCCGGCAGCATCTTCGGAATGGCGGCGAGCGCCGCCTCCTGGTCGAGCAGCAGACTGAAGAACTGCTCGCGCAGCGTCTGCTTGAACTCCACCAGCGACATGCCGCTGTTCTCGGCGCGGATTTTCCGCAGCTCGTTGAATGCCCGCTCATCGACACCCTCCCCGGCCAGACCGATGAATACCAGGCTGCGGATCGTCGCTTCGCGCACGCCGCCCTCGGCGATGCGCGCCTTCAGTTCGGCAATCCGCTTCTGGATGAAGGCGATGCGTTTCGGATCCGCTTCGGGCCGCTTGCGCGGCTCATCGGAAGCCGGAACGCCGACCAGCGTCTGCAGCAGCGGGGAGCTGTAGGTCGCCAGGAAGATCTGCTCCATGGTCTTGTCGCGCATGTCGCGGTAGCCGTCGAGGGCGCCGACGATGGCCTCCGATACCTTCTGCTGCCATCCGAGCAGGGGATTGCCGGGGGATACCGGCTGGCGCTGCTGGCGAACCTGTTCGGCGAGCTGGGCCACCAGGTGCATCAGCGGGTTGCGGTCGGAGAAAATCTCGAAGGGCAGTTCCGACGGATTGAGCTTCTTCATCAGTTCCGCGGTCTGTTCGTTGGTGGTGGCCTGCACCAGGGGCTGGAGCAGCGATCGATACAGGCCGAGATTGATTTCCGAAACCCGTTGCGCGGCCGCAAAGCGGCGATCGTTCTCGGGATCGGGCCGGACCACGGCGCGGATGTCATCCATGTTGCGCGGCTCGAAGCGCACGATCCAGTCCCCGACCACCAGATCCGGATTGGCGACGGCAGCGGATTTCGGCGTCATCACGGCTTCGTAGAGGCCGGGCGGCAGGACGTCGATCAGGTCGATGTTGGAGGCGAACTCGTTGTGTTCCTTTTTGGCGATGCCGCCCGAGACAAAGATGCCGAGGTGGCCGACGCTTTCGTGGATGGCATAGATGATGGTCTGGCCATTCGCGCGGATATCGTCGACCTCGCCGTAAAGATCGGCGATCCAGCCCAGCGCCTGTTGCGGCGGCGTGATGTTGTCGCCCCTGGAACAGAAACAGATGATCGGCGAACGGATGTTGCGCAGGTCGATGGGCTGGCCGTCGCCGGTGACGATTTCACCGGTGGCCAGCTTGTTGCCGATGAACAGCTGATCGACGATCCACTGGATTTCCTCGGCATTCAGGTTGACGTGGCCGCCCCACCATTTCTCGAATTCGAGGAAGCGTTCGGCGCCCTTGTCGACGTTCGACCAGATGTCGTAGTTCTTGCTCCACAGCGTGTTGGCCGGGTTGAGGTTCTCGAAGTTCTTGACCAGGTGGCCGCCGTCGAACTTGCCGTTGCCCAGGTCGCTGGTCAGCGCCGTTATCCAGCTGCCGCCGGACAGCCCGCCGGTGTAGCGCATCGGGTTCTCGCCTTCGACCCCGGCCCAGTAGGAGAGCGGGGATCCGGGAACGATGATCGGGCCGAACAGTTCCGGCCGGATTGCGGCCACCAGCAGGACGGCCCAGCCGGCCTGGCAGTTGCCGATGACGCAGGGTTTACCCTCGGCTTGCGGGTGGAGGGCAATGACCTTTTCGAGGAACACCGCCTCGGCGTGCATGATGTCCTCGATGGTTTGCCCCGGCATCGGCTCGGGGGTGAAGCCGACGAAGTAGCAGGGATGGCCGGCGCGCAGCGCCACGCCGAGCTCGCTGTCGGCCTTGAAGCCGCCGATCCCCGGGCCGTGTCCGGCGCGCGGGTCGACCACGACGAAGGGACGCTTCTTCGCATCGATGCTGACCCCCGCCGGGGGCTTGATGCGCACCAGCAGGTAGTTGGCCGGGCGTTTGAAGGTACGGGCATCGAGTACCAGCTCGGCGTCGAAGTTCAGCACGTGCGGTACCGCCTTGGCCTTTTGCGCGTAGTACTGCTCGCTGCGCTGGCGCAGCAGATCCCAGAACAGGATGGTGCGCTGCGTGGCGTCGACCACGTACTCGCCGACGGGGCCCCAGGCCTGGACGAAGGGATTCATGCCACCGAACATGTCGGGCAGCATCGTGGGCGCCGGCTTGGCCGGGGCCGTGGTTTTGGCTTTGCTGGTTGTGCTGGACATCGTGGTGCTCCTAATGTGCGGATTGCTTGTTGTAGTGAGTAATTGATACCTGCAGCGGCCGCCGCGGACTAGACGATCTTCGCCGCATTCGCGCGCCGCGCATTGGCCACCATCACGGCGACGGCGCAGGAAGCCAGGCGCGTCATCACCGAATCGGCGCGACTGGTCAGGATGATCGGCACCCGGGCGCCGAGCACGATGCCCGCCGCGTCGGCGCCGGCGAGGAAGGACAGGCTCTTGGCCAGCATGTTGCCGGCTTCGAGGTCGGGCACCACCAGGACGTTGGCGCGGCCGGCCACCGGCGAGTCGATCTTCTTGATCGCCACCGATTCCAGGCTGATCGCATTGTCGAGCGCCAGCGGGCCGTCGAGGATGGCGCCGGTGATCTGGCCGCGATCGGCCATCTTGCACAGGGCGCCGGCTTCGATCGTAGACGGCACGTCGGTGTTGATGGTCTCCATCGCCGAGAGCAGCGCGACGCGGACTTCGTCGAACTGCAGGTCGTGGGCGAGGTCGATGGCATTCTGGATGATGTCGACCTTTTCCTTGAGCGTCGGCGCGATATTCACCGCGGCATCGGTGACAATCAGCGTTTCGCTGTAACTCGGCACGTCCATGACGAAGCAGTGGCTGACGCGGCGTGCGGTGCGCAGTCCGGTGTCGCGGCGGACGACGGCACCCATCAGTTCGTCGGTATGCAGGCTGCCCTTCATCAGCGCTTCGGCTTTGCCTTCGCGTATCAGTTCGACGGCCCGTGCGGCGGAGGCATGGCTGTACTCTGCGTCGACGATCTCCGTGGCGCCGAGGTCGATGCCGAATTTCTTCGCGGTGGCCTCGATCTTGTCTTTCGGGCCGACCAGGATGGGCACGATCAGACCCATTTTCGCCGCATCCATGGCGCCTGACAGCGAGCTTTCGTCGCAGGGATGGGCGACGGCCACCGTGGTGGGCGGCAGGGTCTTGCAGAAATCGATCAGGCGCTGGTACTTGACGTGCGGATTGCTCATTGTTGCCGCTCCGGTGAATTGAGATCGAGGCTGATGTGGATGACGCCGTCGGCGCTGCGCGTGGTCATCGGCCAGCCGCAGCGCCCGAAGACGCCGAGCATGGCGGTGTTGTGCGGCAGGACTTCGGCAATGAATGAATGTATTCCGGCATCCGTGGCTATTTTCCCCAGATGTGTCAGCAGGCGGCGGGCGATCCCGAGCCGGTGGTAATCCTCTTCGACGAGAAAGGCAACTTCCGCGACGGCATCCCCGCAGCGCACATAGGTAGCCGAAGCGATGGCAATTTCACGATCGCCCTCGATAAGGGTGCAGATGAGGATGACGCGGGTGTCGAAATCGGCTTCGCGGAGGCTTTTCAAATCCGCCGCCGAAATCTCCTTTTTCGGCCCGAAGAAGCGCAGATAGATCGATTCGGGATCAAGCTTGTGAAAGGCCTCGACCAGCAGGTCGCCGTCCTCGGGTCGCGCCGCACGGATGCAAACCGCAAGGCCGTTGCGCAGGGTTTCACGAACCAGATAATTACGTGCGTCGATCATGGATTCGCCCCGTTTCTATGTTGGCATCGACAGGACATTCGTCATTCAATCAGTATATTGTTGCAATTGTGCGACGCAACATCGGTTGATGTCAATGCTCGCGAGCCGGGATCAGTAATTGCAGGATGCCATCAGTTGATCTCGATGCTGACGAGCGCGCCAAGCGCACGGTTCATTTCGGCCAGTGTCGGATAGGCTACGTTCGATGTGAAGGCCCAGCCTCCCGCGCAGCGCAGCTCGCGCACATTCGGCTGCACGGCGGATTGCAATCGGAAATGCACCTGGTTGAGCCTCAAGGCGTCGTCCAGCGCGGCAAGGATCCATGGGGCACTGGCTGCATTGATTTCGTTTGCTGTGACCGTGTTGGCTGTCAACCGGACCGGCTGTGGCTGCGCCCCAAGCTCTTGCCGGCGAATGATTCGCGTCGCGGCAAACCTCCCGGGGCGCACCTGTTGTTCGCTTTCCAAAACGTCATTGACCTCGAGTTCGCAGAAGGGTTCATAGCGGCGCAGGCGGTCGATGGCGACTACCTGACCGTCCTGCAGGGTGACGTGGGCGGTTTCCTTGGGAATCGTAATGGGTTGCCGGACGTCGACCATCGTGCTTGTCGGCAAGTGGAAATAGGAGAATGAAACGTCGGTCACGTTGATCGGGGCGCAGCCGGCGAAAAAACTGCCTGACGCCAGTGCGGCGAGAAACCGAAGGTTCACGGGATGGCGACTTAGTTGTCTGGTTTCAGAGTCGCAACTTCTGCCAGGCGCCGCGTCTTGCAACACAGCGACAGAGGTGAATGAGTCATACGGTTTCAGCGATAGAAGAGTGACAAGGATCAGCCCGGCATCCGTCCGATCCATGCTCGGCATTGAGGGGCTTGTTGGAGTATCGCTGAAACCAGGTGTCGCTTCAACGCCGCATTGGCGTCAAATGCAACATGGTTCGCGGTAATGACCGGGACCGCCGGGTGTCCATGTAAAATGCAGCGAAATTTCGATAGTGGGAGCGGTCATGAAGCAAATCAGCTTGCAGCCTTCTTTTTTGGGTTCCCGTGTGCGTCCGCAAACCTCGATCGGAGCCGCCTTTCTTGTTTTGATCCTTGCGACTGCATGCGACAGTTCGGCGCCGCCTCCGCCGACGGCGCCGGTTGTCGAAGTCGTAACGGTCGCACAAAGGGACGTGCCGATCTACATGGAGTGGATCGGTTCGCTCGATGGCAACGTCAATGCCATCATTCGGCCGCAGGTCACGGGTTACCTGATCAAACAGAACTATCGGGAAGGCGACCTGGTCAAGCAGGGGCAGCCGCTGTTCGAAATCGATCCGCGCACCTTCGAGGCCTCCGTTCAGGAAGCCAAAGGCGTGCTCGCACAGAATCAGGCCCGCCGCGAAACGACCAGCGCCAACCTGGCACGAATCAAGCCGCTGGCGGCGAAGAACGCAGTCAGCCAGAAGGACCTCGACGACGCCGTGGGCTCGGACATGGCTGCCAAGGCGGCGGTCGACTCAGCCGAAGCCGCGTTGAAGACTGCACAGCTCAATCTTGGTTTCACCCGCATAACGTCGCCGATCACCGGCGTTGCAGGAATCGCCAAGGCCCAGATCGGTGACCTTCTCAGTCCCAGCATGTCGACGGAACTGACAACCGTCTCGGCCATCGATCCGATCAAGGTTTATTTCAACATCAGCGAACGGGAATATCTCAAGTTTGCCGCTACCCATCGTCCCGAGGAGAACAAGTCCGCCATACCGATCGAGCTGATACTGGTCGATGGCTCTTCCTATCCGGAGAAGGGGAAGTTCCTTCTGCTCGACCGCCAGGTGGACGCGACGACCGGCACCTTCAAGGCCGTTGCCCAGTTCCCGAATCCCAAGAAACTGCTGCGCCCCGGGCTGTACGGCAAGATCCGGGTGACGATGTCGGTCAACCAGGGCGCTCTCCTGGTTCCGCAACGCGCCGTCACCGAAATGCAGGGCAAGTACCTGGTCGCGGTAATCGGTGCCGACAACAAGGTCGATATCCGCCCGGTGACGGTCGGCGAGCGCATCGGCACCGAGTGGATCATCAGCAACGGCCTCAAGCCGGGCGAAAGCGTCGTCGCCGAGGGAACCCAGAAAGTCAGGCCGGGAAGCACGGTCAGTCCGAAGCCTTTTGCGCCGGCAGCGCCAGCCGCTGCCGGCGGTCCGGCCAAGCCTGAAGCAAAACCCGCGGCACCGGCAGCCAAGGGATAAGCCGCCATGTCAAAGTTCTTCATCAACCGACCCATCGTGGCCATGGTCATCTCGATCCTGATGACCATCGTCGGCCTGGTCGCCATGTCCGGGCTGCCCACCGCCCAGTTCCCGGACATCGTTCCGCCACAGATCACTGTGAAGACCACCTACACCGGCGCCGACGCGCTGACCGTCGAACAGGCGGTGGCCACCCCGATCGAGCAGCAGATGTCCGGCGTCGACAACATGGACTACATGTACTCGATCAACGCCAACAACGGCGAGACAACCGTTTACGTCAACTTCGCCCTCGGCACCGACGCCAATACCGACCAGTTGCTCGCCCAGATGCGCCAGGGCCAGGCCGAATCGCAACTGCCTTCGGACGTGCGCAACTACGGCATCACCACGGCCAAGTCGACCTCATCGCCGCTGCTCATGTTCGCGCTCTACTCGCCGAACGGCACCTACGACAACATCTTCCTCGCCAATTATTCGCACATCAACATCAACGACCAGATGACGCGGGTCAAGGGCATCGCCAGCATCACCGTGTTCGGCGCCGGCCAGTATGCGATGCGGCTGTGGGTCAAGCCCGACCAGTTGGCCAAGCTCAACATAACGATCCCGGAGATCATCAACTCGGTCAACGCGCAGAACACGGTCAATCCCGCAGGGACCATCGGGGCCGAACCGGTGCCGCAGGGTCAGGAGTTCACCTACGCGGTACGCGCCCAGGGGCGGCTGCAGAGCGAGGAGGACTTCGGTCGCATCGTGTTGCGCGCCAATCCGGATGGCTCGATTGTCCGTGTCAGGGATGTTGCCCGTATCGAACTTGGCGCCCAGACCTACGGCATGCAGGGTCGGCTCAACGGCAAGCCGGCCGCTCTCGTCGCCCTCTACCTGATGCCGGGCGCCAATGCCCTGGAAGCGGCCGATGGCGCCAAGAAGCTGATGGAAAAGATCAAGCAGGGCTTCCCGCCCGACCTTGACTATGTCGTCGCCCTCGATACCACGCTGTCGGTGACCGAGGGCATCAAGGAAATCCAGCACACCCTGGTCGAGGCGCTGGTGCTGGTCATCATCGTCGTCTTCGTCTTCCTGCAGGGCTGGCGGGCGACGCTGATCCCGCTGCTGGCGGTGCCGGTATCGCTGATCGGCACTTTCATGCTCTTCCCTCTGTTCGGCTTCTCGATCAATACGTTGTCGCTGTTTGGCCTGGTGCTGGCCATCGGTTTGGTAGTTGACGATGCCATCGTCGTCGTCGAGGCGGTCGAGCACCATATCGAGCATGGCATGACGCCCAAGGAAGCGACGCTCAGGGCCATGGAAGAGGTCACCGGTCCGGTGATCGCAATCGCCGTGATCCTGGCTGCGGTTTTCGTGCCGACCGCCTTCATTCCCGGCATCACCGGCCAGCTCTACCAGCAGTTCGCGGTCACCATCGCCATCTCGGTGATCATCTCGGCGTTCAACGCGCTGACGCTGAGCCCGGCGCTTTGCGCCATGCTGCTCAAGCCGAAGGTGAAGGGCAGCGGCCCGCTGCAGAAGTTCTACGACGGCTTCAACAGGATGTTTGCCAGGGTGACCGGCGGTTACGTCGGTATCTGCCGGATCGCCATCCGCCGAAGCCTCATTAGTCTCGTCTTCCTGGCGGCCGTCACCGTGAGCATCGGCTTCTTCGGCAAAGTCGTACCCTCCGGCTTCCTTCCCGATGAAGACCAGGGTTACCTCTTTGCCGCGGTCCAGCTCCCCGATGCCGCGTCGCTGCAACGTACCTCGGAAATCGCCCGCCAGGCCGAAGAACTGATCCAGTCGACGCCGGGCGTCAAGTACGTGACCACCATCGTCGGCTATAGCCTGTTGAGCCAGGTGACGAATACCTACAGCGCCTTCTTCTTCGTCACGCTCGAGGATTGGGCCAAGCGCAAGAAACCCGAAGAACAATACACTGTGATCAAGGAGGAACTGACGAAGAAGCTTGGCGGCATCAGCAGTGCCATCGCCTTTGCCTTTCCACCACCCGCCATCCAGGGGGTCGGTACTTCGGGCGGCGCGACTTTCATTCTTCAGGATCGTGCCGGGAAGGATATTGCCTTCCTTGCCGAAAACACCACAAAGTTCGTGGAAGCAGCAAGGAAGCGCCCTGAACTCGCCAGCGTGTCGACCACTTTCCGGCCGACCGTGCCGCAACTGTTCATCGAGGTGGACCAGGACAAGGTGCTCAAGCAGGGTGTCGCCATCAGCGATGTCTACAAGACGCTGCAGAGCTTCCTCGGCAGCGGCTTCATCAACTACTTCAACCGGTTCGGGCGCCAATGGCAGGTATATGTCCAGGCCGAGGGCGACTACCGGACCAACATCGAGAACATCGGCCAGTTCTATGTGCGCAACGCCAAGGGCGAAGCGGTGCCGCTGTCGGCGCTGACCTCGATCCGCCACGTTTCCGGTCCGGAATTCACCATGCGCTACAACCTCTACCGCAGCGCGCAGATCAATGCGTCGGCAGCGCCCGGCTACAGTTCGGCGCAGGTGATGCGGGCGCTCGAGCAGGTCTTTGCCGAGACCATGCCGAATGAAATGGGCTACGATTATTCGGGGATGTCGTTCCAGGAGCAGAAGGCCCAGCAGGGCATTTCGCCGGCGGTCATCTTCGCTTTCTCGCTGCTCTGCGTGTTCCTGATCCTGGCGGCCCAGTACGAAAGCTGGTCATTGCCCTTCTCGGTTCTGCTCGGTACCCCGATCGCCGTGGCCGGTGCATTCATCGCACTGCTGCTGCGCGGCCAGGAGTTCAACGTTTATGCGCAGATCGGTCTGGTGATGCTGATCGGCCTGGCGGCCAAGAACGCCATCCTGATCGTCGAATTCGCCAAGATGGAGTACGAGAAGGGCGAGTTGTCGCTGGTCGAGGCGACCCTCAGGGGAGCCCAACTGCGCCTGCGGCCGATCCTGATGACCTCGTTCGCCTTCATCCTCGGCTGTGTGCCGCTGGCCATTGCCAGCGGCGCCGGCGCCATTTCGCGCCAGGTCATGGGCGGCGCCGTCATCGGCGGCATGCTGGCGGCCACCTGCATCGCGATCTTCATCATTCCGGTGTCGTATTTCATCGTCGAAAAAATGACTGGGAAGGGAAAAACAGGCGATGGCGGACATGGAGATGGCAAAGGCCATGTGTCAGAGACACCGGCCGCGAAGAAAGGGGATGCCCATGCGTAAGCCCTTGTTCGCCGCATTGCTGGCTCTGCTGCTCGGCGGCTGCATGATGGGGCCGGACTATTTCCGCCCCGCGGTGGAAACGCCGCCTGCCTGGCGCCTCACCGAGCAGAGCGCCAAGGATCTGGCCAATACCGCCTGGTGGGAGCAGTTCGGCGATCCGGTGCTCAACGACCTGATGGCCACGGCCCTGCGGGAAAACAAGGATCTGATGATCGCTGCCGCCCGCATCGAAGAGTTTGCCGGCAATTACGGCATCGTTCGCTCGGGACTCTTCCCGCAGGTCGGCGCCGGTTACGAGGCAAGCCGGCAAAGGAATACCTTGCCGGGCGACGTCAAGTCATCGACCTACAACGCTTACCAGGTGGCGTTGAGCGCGAGTTGGGAAATCGACATCTGGGGCCGCATCCGCCGCCAGACCGAGGCCGCACGCGCCCAACTGCTGGCCAGCGAAGAGGGGCGGCGAGGCGTCATCCTGTCTCTGGTCGGCAGCGTTGCCGGTTCCTACATCAACCTGCGCTCCCTCGATCGTCAACTGGAAATCGCCAGGGAGACGGCCAAGAGTCGCGGCGAGTCCTACGAAATCTTCAAGCTCCGCTTCTCCGGCGGGGTCATCTCGCAGCTTGAACTCAGCCAGAACAAGTCACAATACGACGAGGCTCTGGCCAGCATTCCGCCGCTGGAAAAGGCCGTGGCCCAGCAGGAAAATGGACTGAGCGTGCTGCTCGGACGCAACCCCGGGCCGATCCCGCGTGGCAAGTCCATCGATCAACTCGCCCTGCCGGCCATCCCTGCCGGGCTGCCTTCGGACCTGCTCGAACGCCGGCCCGACCTCCGGCGCGCGGAACAGGACCTGGTCGCTGCCAATGCCTTGATCGGTGCCGCCAAAGCAGCCTACTTCCCGAGAATTTCGCTGACTGGGCTATTCGGTTTTGCCAGTCTCGACCTGGGCAATCTGTTCGACAGCGCGTCGAAGGTATGGCAGTACGCCGCCCCGATCAGCATGCCGATCTTTACCGCGGGCGGGCTTGCCGGCCAGTTACAGGCTGCCGAGGCGGTGCAGCAACAGGCGTTGTTCGGCTATCAGAAGGCGATCCAGGAGGCCTTCCGTGAGGTCAATGATGAACTCGTCAGCCAGGACCGCACGGGGGCGCAACTCAAGGCGCAGAAGGAGCAGGTCCAGTCCTTGACCCAATATTCGGAGATTGCCCGGCTACGCTACGACAACGGCTACACCAGCTATATCGAAGTGCTCGATGCCGAGCGCAGCCTGTTCAACGCCCAGCTGCAATATACGCAGACGCAGCAGGCGCAATTCCAGGCGATGACCAATCTTTACAAGGCGATGGGCGGCGGCTGGGTGACGGAAGCGGAAAAAATGGGAGCCTCGCCGGCAGGGAAATCGGCAGCCGCCGGGGGTTAACGCCAGGGTGGCGCCGTCAGGCAGAAAGTCGGCGCCGGCGATACGGCGACCTGGGCACCTCACCCGGGTCGCCGTATTGCCTTACTCTTCCATCGAATTGAGGCCGTAGATGGCGACCAGCACGTCGCTGGGCTTGAAGGGGGCGAACCAGCGCTCGAAGATCGAGGCGATGGCGCCCGAGCGGTAGGTCACCGCCAGGGCGCGGTTCACGGCCAGGCGGAAGTCCGGATCGCCGCGGCGCAGGGCGAAGGCATAGGGCTCCAGGGAGAAGTCCTCGTCGAGCAGGGCGAAGCGCGTGCGCGACGGATCGCGCCCGACCAGGCCGATCAGCACGATCCGGTCGCCGGCCAGGGCCTGCGCCTTGCCGTCTTCCATGGCCTTGAAGGCATCCTCGCGGTCCTTGAAGGGCAGCACTTCGGCGGCGATCTTGGCGTTGGCCAACGCCTCGGTGACGCGTCTTTGGGTCGTCGTACCGGCGACCACCGAAAGCTTCTTGCCGGCCAGGTCGGCCGCCTTCTTCACGCCGCTGTCGGCGCGCACCAGCAAGGCGCCGGTCTGGACGAAGGTGGTAATGCTGAAGTCGACCTTTTCCTGGCGCTTGAGCGTGTTGGTGGTGACGCCGCATTCCATGTCGGCCTTGCCTTCGGCCACCAGCGCCAGGCGCTCGGGCGTGGTGCCGGCGACCCAGTTGATCTTCAGCGTGTCGAGGCCGAGCTGGCGCTGGATCTGCGCGACGATGCCTTCGCACAGGCTGATCGAGTAACCGGCCGGCTTGAAGGCCCTGGTGTCGTCGAAGGAAAACGGCGTCGCATTTTGCGCATAGGCCAGCGTGATGGTTTTGGATGCCTTGATCTTGCCGAGGGTATCGGGGGCGTCGGCGGCATGGGAACTCAGGGCGAAGGCCGCCAGCAGGGTGAGGGAGAACAGTTTTTTCATCGCACTTTCCGGAGGGTTGTGTTGGAGGGGCAAGGCTTGATGGCTGGCGAATGCGGCGAACGACCGAGGCACCCGCTTCCCGCCTGACGGATTCTACTGGGGAAATTGCCATCCGCCGCACGCCTGTCACCTGGCGGATGGGCCGATTGCGTGCGGCCGTGTACGGTTTTGATTATCAAACCCTTGAACGCCCGCTCCATTCCCGAATGGACAAATTCATCCTGCCATCGGTCATTACTATGTAGACTATGCGTGCTGTTGCCGGATGACTGCACGTTTTCGACCTGGGCAGACCACGGATCGGCGTCGTCACCGGCCAGCGCACATTCGTCATCCCCTTTCCTGGTACCGGAAGGGAAAATTGGAGCAAGAAATGATCGATCTTGAAGTAATGCACCGCATCCAGGCGACCCTGCTCGAGCGCAAGGGCGCAGCGCCGGATTCGTCCTACGTCGCCAGCCTGTATGCCAAGGGCACCGACGCGATCTGCAAGAAGGTAGCCGAGGAAGCCGCGGAAACCATCATGGCGGCCAAGGATGGCGATCGCCTGCATCTGGTGCGCGAAGTCACCGACCTTTGGTTCCACAGCATGATCCTGCTCGCACAGTTCGGCATCGGCGTCGATGACGTGATGGTCGAATTTCGGCGCCGGGAAGGCATTTCCGGGATCGACGAGAAGAACAGCCGGAGCCCGGAATGATGGGCGACTGCATTTTTTGCCGGATCGCGCGTGGCGAGATCCCGTCGAAAAAAGTCTATGAGGACGAGGAGATCTTCGCCTTCCATGACATCAACCCGATCGCGCCGGTACATTTCATGATCGTGCCGAAGCTGCACATTCCGTCGCTGATGGAAGCCGACATGAATCACCGGATGCTGCTCGGGCACATGCTGGCAAAAGCCAACGAGCTGGCCCGCAGCCAGGGACTCGACGAAGGCTTCCGCACCATCATCAACACCGGGCGGATCGGACAGCAGGAGGTGTATCATCTGCACATTCACATCCTGGGCGGTCCCGAGCCCCTGGGGTCCATGCTCAAGCGCAGAGCGCCTTGAAAATTCAATGAGCGCGAGGAGAAGGCAGAATGGGTTCATTTAGCATTTGGCATTGGCTGATCGTGCTGGTCATCGTGATGCTGGTATTCGGCACGAAGAAGCTGCGCAACGTGGGATCGGACCTCGGTGGCGCCGTAAAAGGCTTCAAGGACGGCATGAAGGACGCCGGTGCCGACAAATCCTCCGAAAAGTCGGCCGAGCCGCAGCAGGTCACCGGCCAGACCATCGACGTCGAGTCGCGTCGGGAGCAGACCAAGTCCTGATGCCGGGAGGTTGCGCGTCATGCGGGCTCGTGCCGCGGTGGCGTTTCTCCGGTCTGTTCCGCACTTTCAAGGCTCCCACCTAATTCATGTTCGACGTCGGCCTTACCGAGTTGATGGTCATCGCCGTCGTGGCGCTGGTCGTCATCGGCCCGGAGCGCCTGCCCAGGGTGGCGCGTACCGCGGGTCTCCTGCTCGGGCGCCTGCAGCGCTACGTCAGCGATGTAAAGAGCGACATCAATCGCGAGATCCAGCTTGACGAGCTGAAAAAGATGCAGCAGGAGATGACCGATCAGGTTACGAACCTGCAAGCGTCCGTGACTCACGAAATGCGCGAGGTGGAGTCGTCGGTGAATACCGTAATCGCACCACTGGCGGCCGATGTCGCCGTGTCGCCGGCGCCGACTTCCGATGCACTTCCGGCACTCGAGGCGCAGGCGGCGCCGATGCCGGCCCCCGCCCCGGCCGCCGCTACCGCAGAAGCGCTCAAGACCTGATGGCCGACGAACAGCAGGAGACTTTTCTCTCCCATCTGGTCGAGTTGCGCGACCGCCTGATCCGGATCCTCATTGCCGTCGGCGTGGTCTTCGTGCCGCTGGCCTTCTATGCCCGCGAGCTGTATTCGCTGCTGGCCGACCCTTTGCTGAAGAAGCTGCCCGCGGGCGGCCAGATGATCGCCACGGATGTTGTCGGTGTCTTTCTGGTACCCATGAAGGTCTCCCTGATGACGGCCTTTCTGGTCGTCCTGCCTTACGTGCTGTATCAGGTCTGGGCCTTTGTCGCGCCGGGTTTGTATGCCCATGAGAAAAAGCTGGCGATGCCGCTGGTGGCCGCCTCGGTGATCCTGTTTTTCATCGGCATGGCCTTTGCCTATTTCGCCTTTTTCCCGATGGTGTTCGGCTTCATGGCGCAGTTCGCCCCGGAAGGCGTGGCCTGGATGACCGACATCGAGAAGTACTTTTCCTTCGTACTGACGATGTTCCTCGCTTTCGGCGTTACCTTCGAGGTACCCATCATCGTCATCGTGCTGGTCAAGATCGGCCTGGTCGACGTGGTCAAGTTGCGCGAGTGGCGACCCTATGTGATCGTTGGCGCCTTTGTCGTCGGCGCCGTGTTCACCCCGCCCGACGTGATTTCGCAGTTCATGATGGCGGTGCCGCTGTGGCTGCTGTATGAGCTGGGGATCATCCTTGCCAGTTTCATCGTCAAGCCCGCCGCAGAACCGGCCGGCCAGTCCGATTACCGGCCGCCCTCGGACGAGGAAATGAACCGGGAACTCGATCGCGCCGAGCAGCAGTCGCGCGATTAGGAAATCCCGCGGCAGGTGCGTACCGGATCAGGTACGCACCGGGCGCAGTGCTTCAGGACGTGCTTGCGGTGGCGTGCCACAGTCGCAGTTTGTCCAGCGAGATCCGGTCGGCCTCCGGCAAGACCATGCGGGCACCGTCAAAATTCTCGTTGATGGTGTAGTCGCTCACCGTGATCACCGTCGGGATTCCGGCCGCCAGGCTGGCGGCCAGGCCATGCGAGGAATCCTCGATCGCCAGGCAGTCGCGCGGCGGCAGGTTGAGTTGCTTCAGCGTCCAGTGGTAGAGCTCCGGGGAAGGCTTCTTGGCCGCGACCACCGCGCCGGAGGCGATGGCATCGAACCATGTGTCGGCATTCGGGCCAAGGTTCGCCCGCAACAGCCCGACTACGTTTTCCAGCTTGGAACTCGAGGCGATGGCCAGCCGCACGCCATCGGTGCGCGCATCGCAGATCAGCTGGCCGATGTCCGCGCGCAGGGGAATTGCGCCGGCGGCCAGCAGGCGCTGATAGTTGCGCGTCTTGATCTCGTGTATCCGGAGCAGCAGCTCATCGAAGTCCGGCCGCGCGCGCGTCGTGGGGTCGAACTTTTCAGCGTAATGGCGAATCCTTTCCTGCCCGCCGGTGACATCCAGCAGGGTGCCGTAAAAGGCTTCGTCCCAGTGCCAGGGCAGCCCGACTTCGGCGAAGGCTGCATTGAACGCCGGGCGATGGCCGTCGCGTTCCGTATTGGCGAGGGTACCGTCCACATCAAAAATGATCGCGCGCAGAGCCATGATGAGTAACACCCGACATGAAATGAGGGTTAAAGACTAGCCGATTTTCGGCCGGGTGGGAAACTTCGAATGAGTGGAATTTCAGTTTCGGCTTAACGCCTGCTTGCGCGGGCATCAGCCTGCACTGAAACTTCGCGAGCCCTTGTTTTGCTTGGAGCCCGACGGTGCTAGAGTGCACGTGGTTGGCGTCGGCGCCCTGCCGGCGAACCCGAAGCAGCACCGCAACTGGAGACCGAGCGCACGTGAAACCGACGAACATCGGCGGCCACGACTATTTCCACAAGGTCGTGGATTGTCAATGGGCCTGCCCGGCCCACACCCCCGTTCCCGAGTACATCCGCCTGATTGCCGCCGGCCGCTACTCGGATGCCTACATGATCAACTGGCGCTCGAATGTCTTTCCCGGCATCCTGGGACGCGTTTGCGACCGTCCCTGCGAGCCGGCCTGCCGTCGCGGCCGGGTGGACAAGGAGCCGGTGGCCATCTGCCGGCTGAAGCGCGTCTGCGCCGACCTCAAGGACGACATCCAGGACCGCCTGCCGCGGGCGCCGGAGAAAAAGAACGGCAAACGCATCGCCTGCGTCGGCGCCGGTCCCGCTTCGCTGACCGTGGCGCGCGACCTGGCGGTGCTCGGCTACCAGGTCACGGTGTTTGACAACGGCGTCGCGCCCGGCGGCATGATGCGCAGCCAGATTCCGAAGTTCCGCCTGCCCGACGAAGTGATCGACGAGGAATGCGGCTACATCATCGGCCTGGGCGTCGAAACGCGCTACAACCAGTGGGTCGGCAGCCTCAAGGAACTGCTGGCCGGCGACTGGGACGCGGTCTTCGTCGGCACCGGCGCGCCGAAGGGGCGCGATGCGCCGATCCCGGGCCGCCAGGAAGCCGCGAAACACATCCATATCGGCATCGACTGGCTGGCCAACGTGGCTTTCGGCCACACGACGAAGATATCGAAGCGGGTCATCGTCCTCGGCGGCGGCAATACGGCGATGGACTGCTGCCGCTCGGCGCGGCGCCTCGGCGGCGATGACGTCAAGGTCATCGTCAGGAGCGGTTTCGAGGAAATGAAGGCCTCGCCCTGGGAAAAGGAGGAGGCCATCCACGAGGGCATCCCCATCCTCAACATGCGCGTGCCGAAGGAATTCCGCCATGACAACGGCAAGCTGACCGGCGTGCTGTTCGAGATCGTGCGCGCCGAGTACGACGCCAAGGGCCGGCGCAGCCTGATCCCGACCGGCGAACCCGACGAGTTCCACGAGTGCGACGAAGTGCTGGTGGCGATCGGCCAGGAGAACGCCTTCCCCTGGATCGAGAAGGACATCGGCCTCGAATTCGACAAGTGGGACATGCCGGTGCTCGACGAAAAGACCCTGCAATCGACGCTGCCCAAGGTGTTTTTCGGCGGCGATGCGGCGCTCGGGCCGAAGAACATCATCACCGCGGCGGCCCAGGGCCACGAGGCGGCAATTTCCATCGACCTGTTCTGCCGTGGCAAAAAGCTCGACGACCGGCCGCCGCCCGAGTTCAACCTGGTCAGCCAGAAGATGGGCATCCACGAGTGGAGCTACGACAACCAGGTCTCGGAGGAAGAGCGCAAGAAGGTGCCGGTCAAGGCGCTGGAAAAGACCCTCAAGGACATCAAGCTCGAACTCGAAATGGGCTTCGATCCCTTCATGGCCTGCGCCGAAGCGGAACGCTGCCTCAACTGCGACATCGAGACGGTGTTCACGGTCAAGACCTGCATCGAATGCGACGCCTGCGTCGATATCTGCCCGACGGAATGCATCACCTTCACCCGCAACGGTGAGGAGGATGACTTGCGCGGCCGGCTCAAGGCGCCGGCGCCGAATCGCGAGCAGGCTCTTTATGTTTCGGACGTGCTGAAGACCGGGCGGGTGATGGTAAAGGACGAGAATATCTGCCTGCACTGCGGCATGTGCGCCGAACGCTGCCCGACCGGCGCCTGGGACATGCAGAAGTTCTTCATGCAGTGCGCCGACGCGGGGACGGAAGCGAAAAGGACATGAGTGCCATGAAACCCATCCAGAGCAGCAACGATTTCGTCATCAAGTTCGCCAACGTCAACGGCTCGGGTTCGGCCTCGGCCAACGAACTGTTCGCCCGCGCCATCATGCGCATGGGCGTGCCGGTGGCGCCGCGCAACATCTTCCCGTCCAACATCCAGGGCATGCCGACCTGGTACGAGATGCGCGTCTCGGCCGCCGGCTGGCTCGGCCGCCGCGGCGGCTGCGACCTCATGGTGGCGATGAACCCGCAGACCTGGGACCGCGACGTTGCCGAGATCGAACCGGGCGGCTACCTGTTCTACGATTCGACCAAGGCACAACCCCGCTCGCGCTTTCGCGAAGACATCACGGTGCTGGGCATTCCCCTCACCGAGATCTGCAACCGCGAATACAGCGATGCGCGGCAGCGCCAGTTGTTCAAGAACATCATGTATGTCGGCGCGCTGACGGCCCTGCTCGGCATCGATTTCAGCGTCGTCGAAAAGCTGATCGCCGACCAGTACCGCGGCAAGGACAAGCTGATCGGCGCCAACGTCAATGCCCTCAAGCTCGGCTACGACCACGCCAGGGCCAACCTGCCGTGCCCGATCGGCCTGCGCGTCGAGCGTGCCGACGGCGTCGGCGACAAGATCTTCATCAACGGCAACAATGCCTGCGGCCTCGGTGCCGTGTATGGCGGCGCCACGGTGGCGGCCTGGTATCCGATCACGCCCTCGACGTCGGTGATCGAAGCCTTCAGCAGTTATTGCCGCAAGTACCGCACCGACCCCGACAACGGCATGGCGCGCTACGCCATCGTCCAGGCCGAGGATGAACTGGCCTCGATCGGCATGGTGATCGGCGCCGCCTGGAACGGCGCGCGGGCGTTCACGGCGACCTCCGGCCCCGGCATCTCGCTGATGCAGGAATTCTTCGGCCTCGCCTATTTCGCCGAAGTGCCGGTGGTGGTCTTCAACGTGCAGCGCGGCGGCCCGTCGACCGGCATGCCGACGCGCACCCAGCAGTCCGACCTGATCTCCTGCGCCTATGCCTCGCACGGCGACACCAAGCATGTGCTGCTGTTTCCCGAGGATCCCTACGAGTGCTTCACGCTCGGCGCCCAGGCCTTCGACCTGGCCGACCGCCTGCAGACCCCGGTCTTCGTCCTGCTCGACCTCGACATCGGCATGAACGACAGGCTGTGCCATCCCTTCGACTGGGATGACAGCCGCCGTTACGATCGCGGCAAGGTGATGACCGCCGGGATGCTGGATGCCGGCAAGAACTTCGGCCGCTACCTCGACGTCGACGGCGACGGCATTCCCTGGCGCACCATTCCCGGCACGCACCCGACCAAGGGCGCCTTCTTCAGCCGCGGCACCACGCGCAACGCCTACGCCAAGTACAGCGAGGCGGGCACCGATTACATCTACAACATGGAGCGCCTGCGGCACAAGCTGGAGACGGCGAAAAAGCTGGTGCCGGCCCCGGTCATCAAACCGGCATCCCAGGCCACCCGTTTCGGCGCGATCTACTATGGTTCGACCAGCCCGGCGATGGCCGAGGCCTCCGCCTTGCTCGAAGCCAAGGGCGTCCATGTCGATACCCTGCGCGTGCGCGGCTTCCCCTTCGCCGACGAGGTGATCGACTTCATCGACCAGCACGAGGTGGTGTTCGTCGTCGAGCAGAACGAAAGCGGCCAGTTGCGCATGCTGCTGCTGACCGAGGGCGAAATCGATCCGAAGAAGCTGATCCGGGTCCTGCACTACGACGGCACGCCGATCACCGCCCGCTTCATTTCCGGCAGGATCGCCGACGCGCTTTCCGAACACAAGGTGACCCCCCTTCGCAAACAGGTGGCCTCATGACCTATCTCGCCAAACCCAAACTGCTGCGCGCCGATGCGCCGCGCAATGCCGTCGGCTACACCCGCCGCGACTACGAGGGCGCCATCTCGACCCTGTGCGCCGGCTGCGGCCACGACTCGATCTCCGCGGCCGTGGTGCAGGCCTGCTTCGACCTCGACATCGAGCCGCACAAGGTTGCCAAGCTTTCCGGCATCGGCTGCTCGTCGAAGACGCCCGACTATTTCCTCGGCGCCTCGCACGGCTTCAACACCACCCACGGCCGCATGCCGTCGGTGCTGACCGGCGCCGCGCTGGCCAACCGCGAGCTGATCTACCTCGGCGTCTCCGGCGACGGCGATTCCGCCTCGATCGGCATCGCCCAGTTCGCCCACGCCATGCGCCGCGGCGTGAACATGGCCTACATCTGCGAGAACAACGGGGTCTATGGCCTGACCAAGGGCCAGTTTTCGGCCACCGCCGACAAGGGCTCGAAGAACAAGCGCGGCGTGGTCAACAGCGATACGCCGATCGACCTCGTGGCGCTGTCGCTGCAGCTCGGTGCGACCTTCGTCGCGCGCAGCTTTTCCGGCGACAAGGAGCAGCTGGTGCCGCTGATCAAGGGCGCGCTGCGCCACCGCGGCCCGGCCTTCATCGACGTCATCAGCCCCTGCGTCACGTTCAACAACCACGCCGGCTCGACCAAGAGCTACGACTACGTGCGCGAGCACAACGAGGCGGTGAATCGGCTCGACGTGATCCTGCCGCGCGACAAGATCGAGACCAGCTATAGCCCGGGTTCGCTGCGCCGTGTGGTCCAGCACGACGGTTCGGTGCTGCTGCTGCGCAAGGTGGCTGTCGACTACGACCCGGCAGACCGCGTCGCCGCGATGAACTACCTGCAGGAGCGGCAGACGCTGGGCGAGATCGTCACCGGCCTGATCTATGTCGACAGCAGCGCCGAGGACATGCATCGCCACCTCAACACCGTGGAGAAGCCGCTGAACCAGCTCGGCGACGCCTATCTCTGCCCCGGCAGCAAGGCGCTCGACGCGCTGAACGCCTCGCTGCGCTGACGCCCCCGCGCGAATTGCCCCTATTCCTTCGGCGGGCGCGGACGCTTGCCGATGAGGATGTCGAGGCCGACGACGCGCCCTTCACGCTTGAGCTCGAAGCGGGCGGTCTTGCCGGGTTCCAGCGCGGCGATCAGCTCAAGCATCGCCTGGGCATCCTTCACCGGCTTGCCGGCCACCTGGGTCAGCACGTCGCCGGGCTTGATGCCGGCCTTGTCGGCCGGGCTGCCACGCATCACGCCGGCGATCAGCGCGCCGCGGGTGTCGGCCAGCTTGAAGGATTCGGCAAGCTCGGGGGTGATTTCCTGCACCTCGATGCCGACCCAGCCGCGCGTCACGCCGCCGGTCTTGACGATCTGCTCCATGACGTTCTTCGCCAGCGAGACGGGGATGGCGAAGCCGATGCCCATCGACCCGCCGCTTTGCGAATAGATTGCCGTGTTGATGCCCACCAGGTGGCCGTTGGCATCGACCAGGGCGCCGCCCGAATTGCCCGGGTTGATCGCGGCGTCGGTCTGGATGAAGTTCTCGAAGGTGTTGATCCCGAGTTGCGAACGGCCCAGCGCCGAAACGATGCCGGAGGTGACGGTCTGGCCGACGCCGAAGGGATTGCCGATGGCCAGCACGACGTCGCCGACGCGCAGGCTGTCGCTGCTGCCGAAGGCGATCACCGGCAGCTTGTGGTCGGCCGGGATGCGCAATACCGCCAGGTCGGATTCGGGGTCCGAACCGACCACGCGCGCCTTGTACTTGCTGCCGTCGTTATGCGCGACCTCGATCTCGTCGGCGCCGTCGATGACATGGAAGTTGGTCAGGATGTAGCCCTCGGGCGAGACCACCACGCCGCTGCCCAGTCCGGAACGGCGTTGCGATTCCTCGCCGAAGCGGTCGCCGAAGAAATGGCGGAAGATCGGGTCGTTGATGAAGGGGTGGCGCGCGCCCTTCACCTCCTGGCTGGTGAAGATGTGCACCACGGCCGGAACCGCCTTTTTCGCCGCATCGGCATGGGAACCGGGGCGTTGCAGTTCGCTGCCGGCAGGGGCTTCGAACACCGTCGCCACTTCCGTGACACCGCCGGGGGAGGGCATGTGCGCCAGCCACTCCGGCTTGAGTGTCTTGACGACGAACAGCACGGCAACGCTGACCGTGACGGTCTGGGCAAAAATCAGCCAAAGGCGGCGCATAATTTGTCTCGTCGCGTTCCCGGCGTTGCCGGGAACGATTTTCCTTGCGGATGGGGTGTGAATGATGCCGGATGATTCGGTCGCACGTGAAGAACTGCGCGCCTGGCTGGATTCCCAGCTGGACGCCGCGCGTTTTCGCGATTATTGCCCAAACGGCCTGCAAGTGGAAGGCCGTGAGCGCATCCGGCGCATCGTCTGCGGGGTCACCGCCAGCCAGGCGCTGATCGAGGCCGCGGCCGAGCGCGGCGCGGATGCGCTGCTGGTGCATCACGGCTGGTTCTGGAAGGCCGAGGACGGGCGCGTCACGGGTTTCCGCAAACAGCGCATGGCGCGATTGCTGGCGCACGACATCAACCTGTTTGCCTACCACCTGCCGCTGGATGCCCATGCCACGCTGGGCAACAACGCGCAACTGGCATTGCGCCACGGCTGGACCGTCACGGGGCGTTTCGGCGAGCAGGAGATCGGTTTCATCGGCGTCCCGCCGGCGCCGACTTTTGCCGGCGAACTGGCGCAGGCCATCGAAGGGGTGCTGGGCCGCGCGCCGCTGCTGGTCGGCGACCCGGCGCGCAAGGTAGCGCGCATTGCCTGGTGCAGCGGCGGCGCGCAGGACTACTTCGAAGCCGCGCTGGCCACCGGCGCCGACATCTTTGTTTCCGGCGAGATCTCGGAGCAGACCGTGCATCTGGCGCGCGAAACCGGCATGGCCTATATCGCCGCCGGCCACCATGCCACGGAGCGCTTCGGCGTCATGGCGCTGGGCGCGCAGCTGGCGGAGAAATTCGGCATCGCCTGCGAATTCGTCGACATCGACAATCCGGTGTGATGTTCCGGGCGGTCGTGCCGCGGAGTAGAATTCGCCTGCTTACTGACTCATCGGTCAGTAACATCGTCGATCACGGAAGCCTTGCCCGGCCCCATGGCTATTGCGGCGCTTCCCACTAAGAGAAACCTCCATGCCATCGAAGAAACGACCCGTGGTGATTGCCCTTGCCGTCCTCGGCCTTGCCGGTCTCGGCGCGTTTGCCTGGTACGCCAACCAGCAGGTTGGCGGTGCGCCGGCGGCCGCTTCCGGCGCCGCCAAACCCGGCGCCCCGGCCGGCGGCCCGCCCGGCGGCTTCGCCATGGCGGTCGAATTGGCAAGGGTTGCGTCCGGCAGCCTCGATGACGAGGTGAGCGCGGTGGGTTCGCTGAAGTCGGTGGACTCGGTGGTGCTGCGGCCCGAAGTTACCGGGCGCGTCGCGGCGATCCGTTTTGCCGACGGCCAGAAAGTGGACAAGGGGGCTGTCCTGATCGAACTGGATGCCCAGACCCAGACGGCCGAATTGCAGCAGGCCCTGGCCAACCTCGGACTGGCCGAGGCCAACCTGAAGCGCAACGAGGAACTGATCCAGAAAAAGTTCGTTTCCCAGCGCGCGCTGGACGAAACCCGGGCGCAGCTCAAGGTGCAGGAAGCCGCCGTCGCGCTGGCCCGTGCCAGGCTGGCCAAGATGTCCCTGCGCGCGCCGTTTGCCGGCGTCGTCGGCCTGCGCAGCGTTTCCGTGGGCGACTACGTCAAGGAAGGCCAGGAGCTGGTCAACTTCGAAGGGCTGGCCGCGCTGAAGGTGGACTTCCGCCTGCCGGAGATGCACCTGGCCAAACTCGCCAGGGGCCAGCGCGTGGAACTGGCCAGCGACGCCATGCCGGGCAAGCGCTTTGCCGCGACGGTCGATGCGATCGATCCGCTGGTCGATGCCAGCGGCCGCTCGCTGGCCGTGCGCGCCCGGCTCGACAATCCGGACGGCGCCTTGCGTCCCGGCATGTTCGTCCGCGTGCGCCTGGTGTTCGCCCGCCGCGACAACGTGCTGACCATCCCCGAGCAGGCCCTGGTGCCGGCCGCGCAGGGCACCACGGTGTTCGTCGTCGCCGACGGCAAGGTGAAGCAGACACCGGTGAAGACCGGCCAGCGCCGCGCCGGCAGCGTCGAAATCGTCGACGGCCTGCAGGCGGGCGACAGCGTCGTTACCGCCGGCCAGCTCAAGCTGCGCGACGGCGCGCCGGTGAAGCCGGTCGATGCGGCGGCGCCGGGCGGCGGCGACATGGCGGGCGGCAAGCCGGCGCAGGGCCGGTGAAATGAGGATCTCCGAACTCTGCATCCAGCGCCCGGTGTTCGCCACCGTGATGAGCCTCACGGTGATGCTGATCGGGATCGTCTCCTACACCCGGCTGCCGGTGCGCGAATATCCGAAAATCGACGAGCCGGTGGTCACCGTCGACACGACCTACCGCGGCGCGTCCGCCGAAATCATCGAGTCGCAGATCACCAAGCCGCTGGAGGATTCGCTGGCCGGCATCGAAGGCGTCGATGTGCTGTCGTCCATCTCGCGCGCCGAGAACAGCCAGATTTCGGTGCGTTTCAAGATCGAGCGCAATCCCGATTCGGCCGCCTCCGACGTGCGCGACCGTGTCGCCCGGGTGCGCTCCAAACTGCCGCAGACCATCGAGGAACCGGTGATCGCCAAGGTCGAGGCCGACGCCAACCCGGTGATCTGGGTGGCCTTTTCCTCCGACCAGCATTCGCCGCTGGAAGTCACCGACGTCGCCAGCCGCATCGTCAAGCCGCGCCTGCAGACCTTGCCCGGCGCCGCCGACGTGCGCATCTTCGGCGACCGCAAGTTCGCCATGCGCGTCTGGCTCGACCGCGAGCGGCTGGCGGCGCACAACCTGACGCCGGCCGACATCGAGGACGCGTTGCGCAAACAGAACATCGAAGTCCCCGCCGGCCGCATCGAAAGCGTCCAGCGCGAGTTCTCGGTGGTCGCCCAGACCGACCTCGGCAAGCCGGAACAGTTCGAGCAGGTGGTGGTGCGCGCCCCCACCGCGGCCAGCCCCTACCCGGTGAAGATCCGCGACATCGGCCGCGTCGAAATCGGCGCCGCCAGCGAACGCAGCTCGGTGCGCTTCAACGGCCGCAGCGCGGTGGCGCTGGGCGTCATCAAGCAGGCCACCGCCAATCCGCTCGACCTGTCGCGGGCGCTGCGCGCGGAGCTGCCGCGCGTCACCCGGGACCTGCCGCAGGGCATGGAGGCGCGGATCGCCTACGACTCGTCGATCTTCATCGAACGCTCGATCGAGGCGGTGTTCACCACCATCGGCGAGGCGATCCTGCTGGTGGTGCTGATCATCTTCTTCTTCCTGCGCAACGTGCGGGCGACGCTGATTCCGCTGGTGACCATCCCGGTCTCGCTGGTCGGCGCCTTCGCCATCATGTTCGTGCTCGGTTTCACGGTGAATACGCTGACCCTGCTGGCGCTGGTGCTGGCCATCGGCCTGGTGGTCGATGACGCGATCGTGGTGCTGGAGAACATCTTCCGCCACATCGAACAGGGCATGGACCGCCGCCAGGCGGCGCTGCTCGGCGCGAAGGAAATCGGCTTCGCCGTGGTGGCGATGACGCTGACGCTGGCGGCGGTGTATGCCCCGGTCGCCTTCATGACCGGTCGCACCGGCAAGCTTTTCGTCGAATTCGCGCTGACCCTGGCCGGGGCGGTAATCGTTTCCGGCTTCGTCGCGCTGACGCTGTCGCCGATGATGAGCTCGCTGCTGCTGACCCACGAAAAACAGCACGGCAAGGCCTTTCTCGCCATCGAGGGCTTCCTCCACGGCGTGACCGAAGGCTATCGGCGCATCCTCGCCGCCTCGCTCAAGCGGCGCTGGATTGTGCTGCTGGCCTTCGTCCTGGTCGCCGGTGCCGGGGTGTTCTTCCTCAAGGCGCTGAAGTCGGAACTGGCGCCGGTGGAGGACCGCGGCGTGATCCTCGGCGTCTTCCTCGGACCGGAGGGGGCGACGCTGGACTACACCGCCAAGTACGCAAAACAGCTGGAAGGGATCTACAGCCAGACCAGGGATGTCGAGCGCTATTTCGTCGTCGCCGGCAATCCGACGGTCTCGCAGGGCATCTCCTTCATCGGCCTCACCGACTGGAACGCCCGCGAGCGCCGCTCGCCCGACATCGCCAGGGAATTGCAGCCGAAGTTCTTCGGCATACCCGGCGTGCTGGCCTTCCCGGTGACGCCGCCTTCGCTCGGCCAGAACCCGCGCGAGCGGCCGGTCAATTTCGTGGTGATCACCTCGGCCTCCTACGCCGAACTGCAAGGCATCACCAATCGCCTGCTCGGCGAGTTCGCCAAAAATCCGGGACTGACCAACGTCGACACCGACCTCAAGCTGAACAAGCCGGAACTGTCGGTCGCCGTCGACCGCGAGCGCGCCGCCGACCTCGGCGTTGCCATCGAGACCGTCGGCCGCACCCTGGAGACCATGCTCGGCGGTCGCCAGGTGACGCGCTACAAGCAGGACGGCGAGCAGTACGACGTGATCGTGCAGGTGGCGGCCACGGACCGCACCACCCCGGCCGACGTCGGCGGCACCTTCGTCCGCGCCAACGGCGGGCAGATGGTGCCGCTCGACAGCCTGGTCCGCGTGAACGAGACGGTCAGCCCGCGCGAACTCAACCACTTCGGCCAGCGCCGCGCCGTGACCATCACCGCCAACCTGGCGCCGGGCTATGCCATGGGCGAGGCGCTGGCCTTCATGGAGGGCGCCGCCGCGCGCATCCTGCCGGCCGGCTACGCCGTCGATTACAACGGCCAGTCGCGCGAGTTCAAGGTTTCGTCGAGCTCGCTGGCGCTGACCTTCGTCCTCGCCCTGGCCTTCATCTACCTGGTGCTGGCGGCGCAGTTCGAAAGCTTCCGCGACCCCTTCATCATCATGCTGACCGTGCCCCTGTCGATGACCGGCGCCCTGCTGGCCCTGTGGGCCAGCGGCGGCACGCTCAACGTGTATAGCCAGATCGGCCTGGTGACGCTGGTCGGCCTGATCACCAAGCACGGCATCCTGATCGTCGAATTCGCCAACCAGCTGCGCGCCCAGGGCCGCGAGCGGACACCGGCGGTGATCGAATCGGCGGTGCTGCGCCTGCGGCCGATCCTGATGACCACCGGCGCCATGGTGCTCGGCGCCGTGCCGCTGGCCTTCGCCAGCGGCGCCGGCGCGGAATCGCGCCAGCAGATCGGCTGGGTCATCGTCGGCGGCCTGCTGCTCGGCACCTTCTTCACCCTGTTCGTGGTGCCGACCGTGTATTCCTACCTCTCCGGCAGGCATGTCGCGGAGGACGACGCCGACGCGGTGGCGGTGGCCGGGGAGTGAGCCCACTCGCTTGCCCGGAGGGAAGAAGAATGGCGGCTTGGGTGCTTGTGCGCGTAGGCCGGCTGCGGATCGCAACCTGACTGAATGGCCGGTTTTTCAAAGACTGGCGGTC
>JADJFK010000023.1 GCA_016708585.1 Sulfuritalea sp.
GATGCGCGCGGCAAGACGGCCTACCGTAGCCGCGCTGCACGCGCGAGGCACATCCGGCGCAGAGAAGGCCAGATTTCAACATCTGCACCTCGCAGGTGCTGCTGGCCAACATCGCCGGCATGTACGCGGTGTGGCACGGGCCGAAAGGCCTGCGCGCCATCGCCTCGCGCATCCACCGCCTCGCCGCCCTGCTGGCCGGCGCGCTGGGCGTCACGGGGCGCGACTTCTTCGACAGCTTCGAACTGAAAGTTATGCGAAGCGGTATCCCCGGGGACGGCGCCGGCGAGACGGCAAAGATCATTCAGGCGGCGGTCGCCGCCGGCTACAACCTGCGCCGCGTCGACGACGAAACGCTCGGCATCAGCGTGGACGAGACCACCACGCGCGAGGACGTCGCCGCGCTGCTGAAGCTCTTCGGCCACACGGGAGCCCCGGTCGAAGCGCTTGACGCCGCCCGCCCCTGCGCGATTCCGGTGACGCTGCAGCGGCGCGAGCCGATCCTGACCCATCCCGTGTTCAACACCCACCACACCGAGCACGGCATGCTGCGCTACCTCAAGCGCCTGCAGAACCGCGACCTGGCGCTGGACCACGCCATGATCCCGCTCGGCTCCTGCACCGCAGAAGCTCAACGCCGCCGCCGAGATGATCCCGGTGTCGTGGCCCGAATTTTCGCCAGATGCATCCCTTCGCCCCGCTCGACCCAGGCGCAGGGCTACGTCGTCGAACTGATCACCGGGCTGGAGAACCAGCTCAAGGCGATCACCGGCTTCGATGCCGTCTGCATGCAGCCGAATTCCGGCGCGCAGGGCGAGTACGCCGGGCTGGTATCGATCCGCCGCTTCCAGGAAGCCAACGGCCAGGGCGAGCGCAACATCTGCCTGATCCCGAAGTCGGCCCACGGCACCAACCCGGCCACGGCGCAGATGTGCGGGCTGGAAGTGGTCGCGGTGGCCTGCGACGACAGCGGCAACGTCGATGTCGCCGACCTCAAGACCAAGGCCGCGCAGCACGCCGCGAACCTGTCCTGCCTGATGATCACCTACCCCTCCACCCACGGCGTGTTCGAGGAATCGGTGCGCGACATCTGCGCCATCGTGCATGCCCACGGCGGCCAGGTGTACATGGACGGCGCCAACCTCAATGCCCAGGTCGGCCTCTGCCGCCCGGCCGACATCGGCGCCGACGTCTCGCACATCAACCTGCACAAGACCTTCGCCATCCCGCACGGCGGCGGCGGACCGGGCATGGGCCCGATCGGGCTCAAGAGCCATCTGGTGCCTTTTGCGCCAGGGCATTTCCTCCCATCCCCCCAACCCTCCCCTTGAAGGGGAGGGAGCAAAACTCCTCCCCCTTCAAGGGGGAGGCCGGGAGGGGGATGGGGTCGGTCTCCGCCGCCCCCTGGGGCTCGGCGTCCATCCTGCCGATCTCCTGGATGTACATCACCATGATGGGCGGCGCCGGCCTCACGCGCGCCACCGAGATCGCGATACTCAACGCCAACTACGTCGCGGCGAAACTCAGGACCACTACCCGGTGCTCTACACCGGCAGCCAGGGCCGCGTAGCCCACGAGTGCATTCTCGACGTGCGTGCCATCAAGGCGGCGACCGGCGTGGCCGAGATCGACATCGCCAAGCGCCTGATGGACTACGGCTTCCACGCCCCGACGGTGAGCTTCCCGGTGGCCGGCACGCTGATGGTGGAGCCCACCGAGTCCGAGGACAAGGCCGAGCTCGACCGCTTCTGCGCCGCGATGTGCAGCATCCGCGACGAGATCCGCCGCATCGAGACCGGCGAATGGACGTTGGAACAGAGCCCGCTCAAGCACGCACCGCACACCGAGGCCGACATGATCGGCGACTGGACGCGGCCTTACTCGCGCCAGCAGGCCGTGTTCCCGCTGCCCTGGGTGGCCGAGAACAAGTTCTGGCCGTTCGTGAATCGCATCGACGACGTGCACGGCGACCGCAACCTGTTCTGCGGCTGCGTGCCGATGGAGAATTACACATGAGCCAAGCGCCCGTCCATCTCGTACTCACCGTCATCGGCGACGATCGCCCCGGCCTGGTCGGCGAACTTTCCGCCGCGATCAGCGCCCATCAGGGCAACTGGCTGGAATCCTCGATGGCGCAGCTGGCCGGCAAGTTTGCCGGCATCGTCGAGGTCAGCGTCGGTGCCGCGCAAGCGGAGGCACTGGGCACGGCATTGGGCCAGCTCAAGGGGCTGAAAGTCACGGTGGAATCGGCCACCCTTCAAAAGTCGGCGCCTGCGGGACGGCGGCTGAAGCTGGCGCTGGTCGGCCACGACCGCATCGGCATCGTGCGCGAGGTGTCGCAGGTGCTGGCGCACCACGCGGTCAATGTCGAAAGCCTCGACACCCACACCTCCAGCGCGCCGATGTCGGCCGCCGTGCTGTTCCATGCCGTGGCCGAACTGACGGCCGCGCCGGACCTCGATGTTTCCGCGTTGACCGGGGAACTGGAGCGCATCTCGAACGATCTGATGGTCGATATCACGCTCGACGAAACCATCCGGGTTTGAGCGCATGTACACCCTGCACATCACCAACAAGAACTACTCCTCCTGGTCGCTGCGGCCCTGGGTGCTGATGCGCGCCTGCGGCATCGAATTCGACGAGGTGCTGCACCGTTTCACGCCCGGCAGTCCGAGCGACTTCCGCGGCATTTCGCCCTCCGGCCGGGTGCCCTGGCTGGAGGATGGCGACACCGTGGTCTGGGATTCGCTCGCCATCGCCGAATACCTTGCCGAGCGGCATCCGCAGGTCTGGCCGGCCGACGACCGGGCCCGCGCCTGGGCGCGTTGCGCCGCCGCCGAAATGCATTCCGGCTTCGCCTGCCTGCGCAACGAACACGGCATGAACATCGGCGTCCGCGTCGCCGTCACGAATCGCTCGCCCGGCCTGCTGGCGGATATCGCCCGCATCGAACGCCTGTGGAGCGAAGGCGTCGACCGCTACGGCGGCCCCTTCCTCGCCGGGCCGGAATTCAGCGCCGTCGACGCCTTCTTCGCGCCGGTGGTCTACCGCTTCCGCAGCTACGGCGTCACCGTGGCCGACACCAGCGCCGACTACATGGATGCCATGCTCGGCCATCCGGCGCTGCGGGAGTGGGAACTGGCCGCACTCGACGAGGACTTCCGCGATCCGGCGCACGAGGCGGAGCTGGCGCAGATCGGCACCGTGACCGACGACCTGCGCGTAGCGGCGACGTGAAGGCGCCCGAACTGCTGGCGCCCGCCGGTTCGCCGGCGATGGCGCGCACGGCGCTGGATTTCGGCGCCGACGCGATCTACGCCGGCCAGCCGCGCTACAGCCTGCGCGTGCGCAACAACGAATTCGGCGACATCACCGCGCTGGGCGCCGCGATCGCCGCCGCCCACGCCCGCGGCAAGCGCTTCTACGTGGTCAGCAACGTGCTGCCGCACAACGCCAAGCTCAAGACCTACCTCGACGACATGGCGCCGGTGGTCGCGCTCGCGCCCGACGCGCTGATCATGGCCGACCCCGGCCTGATCGCCATGGTGCGCGAACGCTGGCCGCACATGGCCATCCACCTCTCGGTGCAGGCCAACACGGTGAACCATGCCGCGGTGAAGTTCTGGCGCGCCGCCGGCATCAGCCGCGTCATCCTCTCGCGCGAACTCTCGCTCGACGAAGTCGCCGAGATCCGCCAGGAATGCCCGGACACCGAACTGGAAGTCTTCGTCCATGGCGCGCTGTGCATCGCCTACTCGGGGCGCTGCCTGCTCTCCGGCTACTTCAACCACCGCGACCCCAACCAGGGCAGCTGCACCAATTCCTGCCGCTGGGACTACAAGGTCCATGAAGGCAGCGAGGACGCCACCGGCGACGTCGACCTCGCCGTGCCGCGAGCGCCGACTTTTCCGGCCGCGCCGTCGACGCTGCGCCGCCCCGGCGCCTGGCTGATCGAGGAACGCGAGCGCCCCGGCGAATACATGCCGATCGAGGAAGACGAACACGGCAGCTACATCCTCAACTCGAAGGACCTGCGCGCCATCGAGTACGTCGCGCGGCTGGCCGAGATCGGCGTCGATTCGCTGAAGATCGAGGGCCGCACCAAGTCGCCCTACTACGTCGCGCGCAGCTGCCAGAGCTACCGCCAGGCCATCGACGACGCCGTCGCCGGGCGGCCCTTCGATGCGCGCCTGATCGGCCAGCTCGACGGGCTGGCCAACCGCGGCTACACCGCCGGCTTCTACGAGCGCCGCCCCGACCGCGACTACCAGAACTACCTGCGCGGCAGCTCCGAATCCAGCCGCAGCCAGTATGTCGGCGACGTCACCGGCTACGGCGCCGACGGACTGGCCGAGATGGCGGTGAAGAACCACTTCGCGCTCGGCGACCGGCTGGAGATCGTCCGCCCGCAGGGCAACCTCGAACTGGTGATCGAGGCCATGCGCAATCGCGACGACGCACCGGTCACGGTCGCGCCCGGCAGCGGCCATCACGTCCGCATCGCCCTGCCCCCGGGCTGCGAGGGTGCCTTCGTCGCGAAATTCCTGGCGTGAGCACGCTGAAGGAAATCCGCATCCCGATCTATCCCGAGTGCTGGGAGACCTGCGGCAGCTGCGCCCAGGGCGACATCACGGTGTGGGAGATCCTGGTCAAGCCCGGCGACACGGTCAAGTTCGACGACAACGTGATCACCCTGGAAACCGGCAAGGTCGCGCTCGACATCCAGACCCCGCACGCCGGCACCGTGGCCGAGGTCTTCGTCGAAGAAGGCCACCATGTCGCCGAGGGGACGCTGGTGATGACCATAGCGACCGGCGGGGGGGGCGGCCCGGGGGGGCCCCGGCCGGGGGCGGGGGGGGAAGGGGGGGGGGGGGGGGGGGGGGCGGGGGGGCCGGGCGGGCGGGCGGGGGGGGGGGGGGGGCCCCCCCCCCCCGCCGCCCGCCGGGGGGGGGGGGGGGGGGGGGGGGGGGGGGGGGGGGGGGGGGGGGGGGGGGGGGGGGGGGGAGGGGGGGGCGGGGGGGGGGGGGGCCCCGCCGCCGGCCGGGGCGCGGGCCCCCCCGGCCCGCCCCAAGACTGAGCTTCCCTCTGTTTTTCGTCTTCCAACCCAACGGCATTATGCCGCCAATTGCTGCTCATGCTGAATGCTGATCCAGTCGTCCAGGAACTTCATGGGCGAGGCGTAGCCGAGCGTGGAATGCTGTCGTCTTCGGTTGTAGAACGGTTCGATATAGTCGAACAGATCGGCTTCCGCTGCGGCCCGCGTACTGTAGCGGGTGCCATGCACCCGCTCATTCTTCAGGCTGTTGAAGAAGCTCTCCGTGGGCGCGTTGTCCCAGCAATTGCCCTTGCGGCTCATCGAGCAGATCATCCCGTACCCTTCCAGCCGCGCCTGAAAGGCGTGGCTCGCATACTGGCTTCCCCGGTCGGAGTGATGGATCAAACCCGGCGCCGGCTTCTTGCGGAACCACGCCATGGTCAGCGCATCGATCACGATGTCCGCCGTCATTCGAGGCTTGATCGACCAGCCGACGACTTCCCTGTTGAACAGATCGAGGACCACGGCCAGGTAGAGCCAACCCTCGTCAGTCCAGATGTAGGTCATGTCGGCAGTCCAGACCTGATTCGGTGCCGCCGGCGTGAAGTCTCTGGCCAGCAGGTTCGGCGCCACCGGCAGCGAGTGCTTCGAATCGGTCGTCGCCTTGAAACGTCGCTTGTGGCGTGCCCGGATGCCGTTCTCCCGCATCAGACGCTCGACGCGTTCCTTGCTCGCCGGGAATCCTCTGTCGCGCAGTTCGCGCACCATGCGTGGGCTACCGTAGGCACCCCTTCAACTCCTGGTGAATCGCCTGGATCAGCGCCAGCATCTGCGTGTCGGTCAGGCGTGTCCGCGTCGGACTGCCACCGCCCTTCCAGGCGCGGTAACCGCTCATGCTGACCGTCAGGGCTTCGCACATCGGCGCCAGTTCAAATTCATCCCGGTGCGTATCGATCCAGGCGTACTTCACAGTGCTTCTCTCGCAAAGTACGCCGCCGCTTTTTTAGGATTTCGTTCTCCCGCTTGAGCCGCAGGTTCTCCGCACGCACTCTGGAGAGTTCCATTTGCTCCGCCGTGACCGGCTTCGTTCCGGGGCCATTGAGCTTGCCAGCGTCAAATGCCTTGACCCAGTTGCGCAGGGTCTGCTCGATCAGCCCCAGTTCCTTCGCTACTACTCCCGCCGTCTGGCCTGCCTTCACTCGCTTTACCGCCAATTCCCGGAATTCGGGCGTGTATTCTTGCTTCGGTATCTTCTTCAACTTCGCTTCTCCTTCCAATTTGCCGGGGCGTTATACCCCATCTCTTGGAAGACGAATTTTCGGGGGAAGCTCACGTATTCAAGGCCCCGCCCTTTGAGCCGCGGGGGGAGGAAAAGGGGTGGTCGCCCCCTCGCTGTGCGGGGGTGGCGGCGGAAGGGGCCGGGGGGGCGGGGGGGGGGCGGTGGGGTGGTGAGGGGGGGCGGGTGCGGGGGGGGTGCCGCCCGGGGGCGCCCCCCGGGGGGGGGGGGGGGGTCCCCGCCCCCGGCCCCGGGGGGGGGCGGGGGGGCCCCCGCGCGGGGGCGGGGGGGAGGGGCGGGGGGCCCCGCCCCGGCGGGGGCGGGCGGGGGGGGGCCCCGGCCGGGGGGGGGGGGGGGGGGGGCGCGGCGGGGGAGAGGGGGGGGCAAGGCCAGGCCGGGGCGGGGGGCCGGCCCCGGGGGCGGGGGGGGGGGGGGGCGGGCGCCCCCCGGGGAGCAGGTTCGATGCACTGTGCCTGGAACCGGTTCCGGAATACGACAGCCAAAGGATCCGTGCGTTACGCGATCACCTCCAACTCAGCCAGGCCGTGCTTGCAGCCGTGCTGAATACGAGCTTGTCGACCGTCCGCAAGTGGGAGGTAGGTGACAAGCACCCCAGCGGTCCCTCGCTCAAGTTGTTGAACCTTCTGGAGCGGAAGGGGTTGGAGGCTGTTCTCTGAAAGGAGCGATGAGAGGCGTTGCTTAGTCCCGGTAAGGGACTATCGCAATGCCTCGTAACGGGCCATTACCGGCGAAGCCTTGACGAATCGGCCGCGATAAATATACTTGCAAATATATGTGCTGATCCTTGGGAGCTATCGCCATGTCACAAATTACGCTGTATCTGGACGATGCCACGCAAGCGTTGGTCGAGCGGGCCGCGCAGGCCAATGGCCTGTCGAAGAGCCGCTGGGTGGCGGAAATCATCCGCAAGTACGCCGCCCATGAATGGCCGCAGGATTGCCTGGCCCTGGCGGGGCGCTTTTCCGACTTCCCCTTGCGCGAGGACAGCCCACCTTCACAGGCTGCCGATGTGCCGCGCGTGGGCTTTTGACGGATTGCCATGCTCATTCTCGACAGCAACACCATCAGCTACTACTTTCGCGGCGACCCGCAGGTGGTGCCGCGCCTGCAAGCCCTGCCCCCCGCCGAAATCGGTGTTCCCGCCATTGTCGAATACGAACTGCGTTACGGTCTTTTGCGCTTGCCGCCGGAGGCCGCCCAACCCCGCCTTGCCGCATTGAGTGCCTTGCTGCGACCGCTACAGGTGTTGCCGTTCGATAGCGAATGCGCGGCTCACGCGGCCCGCATTCGCGCCGACCTCGAGGCCGCCGGCACTCCCATCGGCCCGCACGATACCCTGATCGCGGCTACAGCCTTGCGTTACCAAGGCACACTGGTGACGCGCAATGCGCGCGAATTTTCCCGCGTGCCGGGCTTGCAGTGCCTGAACTGGCACGAGAACCCATGAACCAGGCGGCGAACCCCGCCGACACCTGTGCCGTCAGCGTGGAACGACCGCTCCGAACCGCGTCCGCACAATCCGGCACTGGCCGCTGCCGGATTGACGCGCATTCTCCATGCGCGTAAGCTGCGCGCACCATACATGCGGAGACCGGCCATGAGCACCCCCACCAAGAAAGCCGCCAACCTGACCGTGCGCGCCGACCTGCTGGAAGAGGCCCGCGCGCGCAAGATCAACCTGTCGCAGACGCTGGAAACCGCGCTCGCCGCGGAACTCAAGAAACAGCGCGAAGCCGAATGGCTGGAGCAAAACAAGGAGGCCATCGCCGCCTACGGGCGCCTGATCGAGCGTGAAGGACTGCTTTCCGACAGTTATCGCAGCTTCATGCGCGGCGACGACTGATGGCCCACCTCGACGTCTACCTCAATCGCGACGCGCGAACCGCGAAATCGCGCCCCTATGTCGTGGAGTTGCAGAGCGGACTGCTCGACAACCTGCCGACAACAGTGATCGCTCCGCTGGCGAAACCCCAAAGCGTCGATCGGCTTTCCATTCTTCGTCTCAACCCCACGGTCAGCGTCAAGGGAACCGCCTTGATCCTGCTCGTCCAGGATCTCGCGGCAATTCCGCGGACCTTGCTGAAGGCCCCCGTCGCCAACCTCTCCCCCCAACGCGACGAGATCCTCGCCGCACTCGATTTTCTTTTTACTGGATTCTGAAACATGGCCCAATACGTAATGTCCATGCTCCGCGTGAGCAAGATCGCCCCCCCCAAGCGCCAGATCATCAAGGACATCTCGCTGTCCTTCTTCCCCGGCGCCAAGATCGGCCTGCTCGGCCTCAACGGCTCGGGCAAATCCACGGTGCTGCGCATCATGGCCAGGGCCGACACCGAGTTCGAGGGCGAGGTGCAGCACCTGCCCAACCTGCGCATCGGCTACCTGCCGCAGGAGCCGCAGCTCGACCCGGCCAAGACCGTGCGCGAGGAAGTCGAATCCGGCATGGGCGAGGTCATGGAAGCCCAGGCCAAGCTGGAAGCCGTGTATGCCGCCTACGCCGAACCCGACGCCGATTTCGACAAGCTGGCCGAGGAACAGGCGCGGCTGGAGGCGATCATCGCCACTTCCGGCGCCGACAGCGAAACCCAGCTGGAAATCGCCGCCGATGCGCTGCGCCTGCCGGCCTGGGACGCCACGATCAAGAACCTCTCCGGCGGCGAAAAAAGGCGCGTGGCGCTGTGCAAGTTGCTGCTGTCCAAGCCCGACATGCTGCTGCTGGACGAGCCGACCAACCACCTCGACGCCGAATCCGTCGAGTGGCTGGAACAGTACCTGCTGCGCTTCCCCGGCACCGTGGTCGCCGTGACCCACGACCGTTACTTCCTCGACAACGCCGCCGAGTGGATCCTCGAACTCGACCGCGGCCACGGCATTCCGTGGAAGGGCAATTATTCATCCTGGCTGGAGCAGAAGGAAGCGCGCCTGGAAACCGAATCCAAGCAGGTCGACGCGCACATGAAGGCGATGAAGCAGGAACTGGAGTGGGTGCGCAGCAACCCCAAGGCGCGCCAGGCCAAGAGCAAGGCGCGTCTGCAGCGCTTCAACGAGATGTCGGAAGTCGATTACCAGAAGCGCAATGAAACCCATGAGCTCTTCATCCCGGTCGGCGAGCGCCTCGGCGACAAGGTCTTCGAGTTCAACGAAGTCAGCAAGGGCTTCGGCGATCGCCTGCTGATCGACAAGCTTTCGTTCAGCGTGCCGCCCGGGGCGATTGTCGGCATCATCGGCCCCAACGGCGCCGGCAAGTCGACGCTGTTCAAGATGCTCACCGGCCAGGACAAGCCCGACTCGGGGACCATCGACGTCGGCCCGACGGTGAAGATCTCCTACGTCGACCAGAGCCGCGACTGCCTCGATGGTTCCAAGACCGTGTTCGACGAGCTCGCCGGCGGCGCCGACATCATCACCATCGGCAAGCAGGAAATCGGCAGCCGCGCCTACATCGGCCGCTTCAACTTCAAGGGCGGCGACCAGCAGAAGAACGTCGGCAACCTCTCCGGCGGCGAGCGCGGCCGCCTGCACCTGGCGAAGACGCTGATGAACGGCGGCAACGTGTTGCTGCTCGACGAACCGTCGAACGACCTCGACGTCGAGACCCTGCGCGCGCTGGAAGACGCGCTGCTCGAATTCGCCGGCTGCGCCATGATCATCAGCCACGACCGCTGGTTCCTCGACCGCATCTGCACCCACATCCTGGCGGCGGAAGGCGATTCGCAATGGACCTTCTTCGCCGGCAACTACCAGGAATACGAGGACGACAAGAAGAAGCGCCTCGGCGAGGAAGGCGCCAAGCCGAAGCGGATCCGGTACAAGCCGATCACGCGCTGAGAAAAGTCGGCGCCGGCGACACGGCGGCACGAACGACGCGGCGGCGCGTGATCGTGACCGTCCTCGGCTAGCTCTCGCCGATCACGACGCGGCCATCGCCTTCGAACCGGTAGTCGGGTATCACCAGGTTGGCCGGCGCCGGGCCGCCCTTGAAGGCGCGCCCGGCAAGGTCGAACTTCGAGGTATGGCAGGGGCAGAGGAATTCGCTGCGATTGCCGGCGCCGCTCTTCAGTTGCGGCGGGCAGCCCTGGTGGGTGCATTGGCCGACGGCGACGAAAACCTCGGGCCGCTGCGAGCGGTGGGGGTTGCGGCAGGATTCCGGCTGCAGCGAGTGTGCCGAGGCCGGGTCGAGCAGTTCGCTTTCGTAGCCGGCCAGCGCGGCGACTTCGTCCGCCGTGCGGCGCAGGATCCAGACCGCGCGCCCCTTCCATTCCACCGTCAGCAGCCTGCCCGGCGCCAGGCCGCCGATATCCACCGGCAGCGGGCTGCCGGCCGGCGGCTGCGGCCGCATCACCACCCAGCGCGCGACGCCCAGCCCGGCGCCGAGCGCCACCGCGCCGCCGGCGATCCAGATGCGCCGCCGCGCAGCGCCAGGGCCGGTGCTCATCGGCGCAAGGGCTGACAGGCGGCTTGCCCCGGGTGCGGGGCAATGCGGTCGGCGGGAGTCGGCATGGTATCGACAATCATAGGCCACTCGCGCCCGCATCGGGCCCCTTCGCGGCGAACCGTCTACAATGCGCAGCCTGCCCGCCGCCGCCCCTGCACCGTGACGATTTCAAGCCTCGAACTGCTCGCCCCCGCCAAAGATGCCGAGATCGGCATCGAGGCGATCAAGCACGGCGCCGATGCGGTGTATATCGGCGGCCCGTCCTTCGGCGCGCGCTACGGCGCCGGCAATCCGGTGCAGGACATCGAGCGCCTGGCGGCCTTTGCGCACCGCTTCCACGCCAGGGTCTTCATCACCCTGAACACGATCCTGCGCGACGACGAGCTGGAAGAGGCGAGACGCATGGCCTGGCAGATGCATGAAGCCGGCGCCGACGCGCTGATCGTGCAGGACATGGGCCTGCTGGAGCTGGACCTGCCGCCGCTGGAGCTGCACGCCTCGACCCAGTGCGACATCCGCACGCCGCAGAAGGCGCAATTCCTCGCCGATGCCGGGTTTTCGCAGATGGTGCTGGCGCGCGAGCTGGTGCTGCCGGACATTCTTGCCATCCGCGAAAAAGTCGGCGCCGGCGACACGGCGAGGCCGGCACCCATCCTCGAATTCTTCATCCACGGCGCGCTGTGCGTGGCGTTTTCCGGGCAGTGCTACATCAGCCACGCCCACACCGGGCGCAGCGCCAATCGCGGCGAGTGCTCGCAGGCCTGCCGCCTGCCCTACAACCTGGAGGACGGCCAGGGCCGCATCGTGGCCTTCGACAAGCACCTGCTGTCGATGAAGGACAACGACCAGAGCGCCAACCTGCGCGCACTGGCCGACGCCGGCATCCGCTCGTTCAAGATCGAGGGCCGGCTGAAGGACGTGGCCTACGTCAAGAACACCACCGCGCATTACCGGCAATTGCTCGACCGCATCATCGAGGACGCGCCGCACTACTCGCGCGCCTCGTCGGGCCGCAGCACCTGCACGTTCACGCCGCGCCCGGAGAAGACCTTCAACCGTGGTGCCACCGACTACTTCGTCAATGGCCGCCAGCCCGACATCGGCGCCTTCGACACGCCCAAGTTTGCCGGCGCAGCGAGCGGCGTCGTGACGCGCATCGGCCCCGACTGGTTCGAGGTCGACAGCGAGGAAACCTGGGCCAATGGCGACGGCATCAGCTACCTCTCGCGCGGCAGGAAGCTCGCCGGCCTGCGCATCAACGTCGCGCAAGGCAAGCGCCTCTTCCCCAACGAGATGCCGGACGATCCCGAAGGCTTCAAGCCCGGCACCGAAATCCACCGCAACCGCGACCAGGCCTTCGAACGCCTGCTGGAGAAGGAATCCGCCGAACGCCGCATCGGCGTCACGGTGGAGCTCGCTGAAACCGCCGACGGCTTCGTACTGACGCTGAGGGACGAAGACGGCATCGAAGGCCGCGCCGCCATCGCCCACGCCAAAGAGCCGGCGAAGAACCCCGAGCGCGCGCTGGTCGCCATCGCCGAAAGCCTGGGCAAGCTCGGCGCTACCGATTTCAAGGCCGGCGCGGTGAACATCGTCCTCGCCGAACCCTGGTTCCTGCCCGCCTCGGCAATCAATGCGTTGCGCCGCGAGGCCGTCGACGCCCTGGTCGCCGCGCGCGCGGTGTCGCGGCCGCGGCCGCGGCACGCCCTGCCGGTCGAACCGCCGGCCATCTACCCGGAACGCGAACTGAGCTACCTCGCCAACGTGCTCAACAACCGCGCCCGCGACTTCTACCGCAAGCACGGCGTGGCACTGATCGCCGACGCGTATGAAGCCGACACCACGCCGGGCGAGGTCTCGCTGATGATCACCAAGCACTGCCTGCGCTACAGCCACAGCCTGTGCCCGAAGGAGGCCAAGGGCTGGGTCAAGGGCGTGAATGCCGAGCCCATGGTGCTGGTCAACGGCAAGGAACGCCTGACGCTGAAATTCGACTGCAAGGCCTGCGAGATGCATGTCATGGGCAAGGCGAAGAAAAACCGCCAGATCCCCATCCATCCGATTCCGCATCACGCATGAGCAAAAAGTTATGTCTACGGCAAAGCCGGAGACGGTATCCCTTGCGGACGGCGCCGGCGACACGGCAATGAAACTGATCCTCGCGCCCATGGAAGGCCTCGCCGACGACGTGCTGCGCGGCGTGCTGACCGGTGCCGGCGGCTACGACTGGTGCGTCACCGAATTTGTCCGCGTCACCGATGCCGTGCTGCCGCACCGCTGCTACACGCGGCTCTCGCCCGAACTGGCCCACGGCGCGCGCACCGCGGCCGGCACCCCGGTGCGCATCCAGCTGCTGGGCAACGATCCGGAGATGCTGGCGGCCAACGCCGCCCACCTCGCCCGCCTCCACCCCTTCGGCATCGACCTCAACTTCGGCTGCCCGACGCCGCTGGTGAACCGCCATCGCGGCGGCGCCGCACTGCTGAACGAGCCCGAGCTGTTGCACCGCATCGCCGCCGCCGTGCGCGCCGCCGTCCCGCGCGAACTGCCGGTCACGGCCAAGATGCGCCTCGGCATCGACGACACCAGCAAGGCCATCGACTGCGCGCTGGCCCTCGAAGCCGGCGGCGTGAACGAACTCGTGGTGCATGCCCGCACCCGGGCCGACGGCTACAAGCCGCTGGCGCGCTGGGAATGGGTGGCGCACATCCGCGCGGCGGTGAAGCTGCCGCTGATCGCCAACGGCGAAGTGTGGACCGTCGCCGACTGGCACGCGATCCGCGCCGCCACCGGCTGCGACGACGTCATGCTCGGCCGCGGCGCGGTGGCCGACCCGCTGCTGGCGCGGCGCATCCGCGGCGAAGCGGCAGCGGAACCGGACGCTGTCGACTGGCGCGAGATCGAAGCCATGCTCGCCGACTTCTGGGCCCGCGTGCAACGCAAGGTGCTCCCCGCCCAATCCCCCGGCCGCCTCAAGCAGTGGCTGGGCCTGATGCGGCGCAGCTACCCGCAGGCGGAGCGTCTGTTTCACGCCGTGCGCGAAGCCCGGCGCGGACCGGAGGTCAATGCCATCCTGGCGCGCGAAGGCATGATCGCGGAGGTGTGCGAGGCGGCTTGAGCGTTGCTGGAATAGGCTGTTGCCGGCCAGCAAGCGACAGTGGCGTCACTCCTCCATTGCGGACGCTGGACCAGCGTGATTTCCCGTGAGCAACCATTAAACCAAGGCCACCTTGAATCTTCTGCTTGAATTTTGGCTGTCGATCGGCCGGTCAAGATTGCTACTCCATATACGCGGTTGCGCAATCACTCTCGGACATCTTCCAATTCGCACCTCCTTCGTATAACATACAAAGCAGTTATATGCACGGAGGGAGTAATCATGAACTTCAATATTTACCTTGACGATGAAACTGGTCAGCAGCTCAGCAAAGTTGCCAAGAAGATTGGCGAAAGCCGGAATGCGCTGGTTCGCCAAGCAGTGAGCGAGTGGCTGAATAGGCGCGGCAAACCTCAGTGGCCGGCAGAACTGCTTGCCTTCAAGGGCATGGCCGACATGCCGCTATTTGAAGCAAGCAGGGACCGCCTCAAGCCGCCGGCAGCAGACCCTCTGGCATGAAGTATCTGCTCGACACCTGCACGGTCTCTGATTTCGTCAAGGGCCAACCCAATGTCCTGGCGCGCGTCAAAGCCACACCACCGAATCTGATAGGCGTATCTGCGCTTACGCGCATGGAGGTTGATTACGGCCTGGCGCTCAACACTGAGCGCGCAAAAAAGCTGGCGCCGATACTGGACGCGTTTTTTTCAACCATCGTCACGCTGCCGTTTGATGAAGCTGATGCGCAGGCCGCCGCGGCAATTCGTGCGGCGCTCAAGACCCAGGGTCAGCCAATCGGTGCTTACGATGTTCTGATAGCTGGAACAGGACTGGCGCGGGGATTGGTGGTGGTTACATCGAATGTTGGCGAGTTCAAACGAGTCAGCGGATTACAGGTTGAGGATTGGAGGTGAAGTCGGAGACCGGCCAACTGCCGTCATTCCGGGGCCGTGCAGCGGAACCCGGAACCAGCGTCCTGGCTCGAACGCCGCTGGATTCCTGCATTCGCGGGAATGACGGCAACGGGCACCAAGCTGCCCTATCCTCCTCGCGAATGACCCGCGGTTAGCCGAGCCGGACGCATCGTTGCCCCTTGTTCGCCGGCACTGCACTTACCGCAAAAAGTCATGTCTCCGGCAAAGCCGGAGACGGTATTCCTTGCGGACGACGACGACACGGCGATTCATCACGCCAGGCGGACGATCTGGTTCAGGCATTCGCAGACCTGGGCCAGCACGCTGTCGGACAGGCGTCCAAGCGGGTGCGGTCGGGCGCCGCGCAGGCGCCAATCGAAGGACTTCGGCTGATGGCACAGCACGTAGCTGGTCTGCCCGGCCTTGCGCCCCTTGGCCGCGCCCGCGGCAACCGCGAAGGGGTTGTCCGCGTTGTAGGCGGCCGTGGTCATCGGCAGGCCGATGACCAGCGAGGTTCTGTCGTTGAAGACCGCCGGCGACAGCACCAGGAAGTGATGGACGTCGCGCATCTCGCGGCCGACCTGCGGGTTGCAGTCGATCCAGATGATGTCCTGCCGGTCGGGTACCCATGCGCTGCGCGCGGAACTCACGCCCGGCTTGCGCGTCACCACCGCTCGGCACCGATGCGCTGGCTGACCATGGCTTCGCCGCCGTGACGCGCCGGATCGAAACGGGCCAGCCGTTGTTCGAGCGTCGGCGCGGCTTCGGCTACGGGCGTGATGAGCACAACCCCTTGTTCCACCGATACCCGGACCCGCTGGTCCACGCGCAATTGCGCCGCGCGCGCGACAGCCGCGGGCAAGCGGACGCCAAGATTGTTGCCCCATTGCTTGATGTCGAGGACGGCCGAGGTCATGGTCTGCTCCGATAAATGTTTATACGTCAGTCTAAACACCCTTTGGCGGCCTGTCAGAGCATTGCGCGGAAAGCGAATCAACCGCCTTGCGCCTGCAATTCCAGCTGTGGAGAACACCATGCCATGGGTACCCTCGTCGCCCTGACAATCTTCGCCCTCGCCGCCGCTGGCGGTGCGGCGACGCTACGCCACCCGCGCCAGAAACGCGCCCAGGCCCTGGTCGACGGTAAGGATGTGCTCGGTGAGCCAGCGATCCAGGTAGCGGATTTCGTCTTCCGTAACGGCATAGCCGGTCTGCGCCAGCTTCGCCTGCCATTCCCGCGCCGCGTCGATCAGCTCGCGGTGCGCCGCCTTGTGCGGCTCGATCCCGGGAAAGCCGTGCTTGAGCATCAGCCGCTCCTCGTGGCTGAAGTGCCAGACCGTGCAGTTGATCAGCTCCTCCAGCGTCGCCGCCAGGTACGCGGCGGATTCGCCGGCGGCAGCGGCGCGGTTGAGTTCGTTGAACAGCGCGATCAGGAGGCGATGATCGTCGTCGATCTCGGCCACGCCGACGCTGAGGATGCTGCTCCAGGCGATGTCCTTCATGTTGCCCTCCCTTGGCAGATGTTTGTTCCACTCTAACCCAATCTGCGTCGCCCGGCGACCGCGGGAAAGGCGCCCGAAGGAATGCGCCGCGCCGGCGCGGCGGCAACTGTTGGGGACGTACTTGCTAGAATTTGCCTGTATGCCAATTCGCCCCTCCTTCCCTTTGTCGCTGCTGCTATGTATCGGCAGCGGCGCCATGGCTGCCGGCACCGAATGGAGTCCTCCCCGTGAAGCCGGTGTCAGTTCCCTGAGGGAAAGGCCGGACGATGCCGGGAAGTCGGACGCCGCGCGGCAGGACGAAATCCGCCTCAAAGGCTACAAACAACCCACGACGCCCGGCGACCCGCTTGACAGCGGACTGCAGCGCGGCATCGCCGGCGACCGGATCGCGCTCGAGATTCGCTACGGCATCATCGATCGCAACACCTTGCGCGGGCCCGGGCGGTTTGCGCGCCTCGACCGGGCACTGGCCGCCAGCGACGCCCTGGCCGCCGAGTTTCTCGCCGGCAAGGCGCCCGACGCCGAAGATCAACGCCAGTTGGCCGATCGCATGAGCGCGCTGTTTTACCGCCGGCGCATGTCGGATGTTGTGGCGCTGTACGAAGCCTTTCTCGCCCGTGGCCTGGCGGTGCCGGTCTGGGCCAGGCGCGATGTCGCCGGCAGCTATCTCGCACTGCGCCGGCCGCAAAACGCGGTGACGCTCTATCGCGAAGTCATCGCGGCCAACCCGGATGATTTCGAGGCCAACCTCGGCCTGTTCTACGCGCTGGTCGAATGCGAGGAGCTCGACCTTGCCACGGCGCACATCGACGCCTATGCGGCCCGGCTGCCCGAGCGCCGCCATCGCGACGGCAGGTACAACGGCGAGCGCCTGAGCGTCGACATCACGGCGGACCAGGCGCGCATCTACGGCGACCGCCTGCAGGAAGCGCAGGTGCGCATCGAAGCCAGAACGGCGGCATCGCCCTTCAACAGCGAAGCACGCCAGGCCGCAGCGTCGCTCGCGCTGGCGCGCGGCTGGTCGCGGCAGGGCGAACAGATGCTGCGCCGGCTGGAAGGATCCGATCCGGAAAACCCCGCGGTGAAGGCCGACCTCGCCGAAGTGGGGCTGGGCCTGCAGGACTGGGCGGGCGCGCGGGAAAGCTTAGACCGCGCCGTCGAGCTCGATCCCGACAATAGCGGCGTCCGCCGCGCACGCGAAACCTTCGCCCTGCACAATCGCTCCGAATTCTTCAGCGAGGCCGGCTTCGGCCGTGGCCAGGACAGCGCCTACAGCGGCAGCCGCGACTGGTCGCTCGACAGCTGGCTGTACAGCCCGCCGCTGGCCGCACGCTGGCGGATTTTTGCCCACCACTTCACGAGCAGCGCCGATCTCGATGGCGACACAACGGAATGGCAACGCACCGGCATCGGCGCGGAATGGCGCTGGCAGGGCTGGCGCGTCACCGGGGAGCTCAATGACGGCAGCGGCGTGAAGGCCGGCCTGACCGCTACCGCCAGATGGAAGGCGGATGACTACTGGACCTTCTATGGCGCCGCAGAGAGCGTCACCAACCAGATCCCGCTGCGCGCGGTACAAAGCGGGGTACGGGCCAGTCGCGCCAGCGCGGCCGCGAACTGGCAGGCCAACGAATCACGGAAACTTGCGGCGGATGTAACCGCCACCAGCTTCTCCGACAACAACCGGCGCACCGAGGTCAGCGTCGCCTGGTTCGAACGCTGGTCCAGCGGCCCGCGCTGGATGTTCGAGACCACGCTGGGCGCCAACGCTTCGCACAACACGCTGGATAAAGGGGTCGCCTACTTCAATCCGGAGGACGACCAGTCCCTGTGGCTGACCGCCGCCGTGGAAAATCTGGCCTGGCGCAGCTACGAGCGCTCCTTCCGCCAGCGCCTGGCGCTGACTGGCGGCCGCTACTGGCAGCGACACTATGGGTCTGGCTCTATCGAAACCATCGAATACAGCCACCGCTGGGAACTTGAACGCGACCTGTCGGTCCGCTACGGGATCGGGCGCAGCCTTCGCCCTTACGACGGCGAGCGCGAGGCACGAAGCTTTGGCCAGTTGAGCGTGCTATGGCGATTCTGATCCGTTTCCTCTTCCTGCTGCTGGCATTGCCTGCCCTCGCCCACGCGGCGGGCAGCTACATCGCACTCAGCTATCACGAAGTGGAAGGCGACGCTGCGCCGCTGACCTCGCCCACGGCAATCCGCGTCTCCGACCTGGCGGCGCAGTTCGCCTGGCTCAAGGCCAACGGCTACCAGCCGGTCAGTGTCGAAGCAATCATCACCGCGCACAACGGCGGTGCGGCGTTGCCGCCGAAGGCGGTGCTGCTGACCTTCGACGACGGGCTGAAGGACGTCCATACGCGCGCATTTCCGCTGCTCAGGCAGTTCAACTACCCGGCCGGAATCGCCCTGGTAGGGGCCTGGCTGGATGTCGAGGCCGGCAAGACGGTCGATTACGATGGCAAGCCCCGCCCCCGCGAAGATTTCGTCACCTGGGATGAAGTGCGCGAAATGCAGCGCTCCGGCCTGATCGAAGTGGCCACGCACGCTTACGACCTGCATCAGGGCATCCCCGCCAACCCGCAGGGCAATACCGAGCCGGCCGCGATCACCCGCCGCTACGCCGACGGACGCTATGAGCAGGACGCCGAGTATCTGGCACGGATAGAACGGGATCTCGCCGCCAGCAGCCGCTCGATCCGGCGCCAGACCGGCATCGCGCCGCGCATCCTGGTCTGGCCTTACGGACGCAGCAACCTGGCCGGGCAGGCCATCGCCGCCAAGCTCGGCATGACCGGCGGCTTTACGCTGGAAGACGGGGCCACCAGGACCTCGGCACCGCTGCTCCAGATCCGCCGCTACCTGATAGAAAACAGCCCTTCGCTGCAAGGCTTTGCCGAACTCCTGCGCAGCGTCTGGTCACCCGACCCGGCGCGCAGCGTCAGGCTTGCGCCCGGCCAATGGCAGGACGAGAATGCCGAGCTCTCCGCCACGCTCGACCGCCTGCTCGCGCTGCAGCCCAACATCGCTTTCGTCGCGCCGACGCTGACGCGCGACGGCAGGGAATTCGCGCTGTTCACCACCCCTCGCCTCCCGCTTGCGCGCGACAGCCTCAACCACATCGCGTGGCAGACCGAGAGGCGCGCCGGGGTGCCGGTTTTCATCGACCTGCCCGACCACTGGTTGAGCGAGGTCGAACTGATCGCCGATCTCGCGCGCCATGTAAACTTTTCCGGTTTGCGCCTGCGCGCCATGCCCGGCAGCGCCCTGGCGAAGCAGGTACGCGTCGCGGCCGAGCGCTGGCGCTGGCCGCTCAAGTTCGTGTATGCGCTGGACAAGACACCGGCCGCCGATATCTGGGCAACGCTGGCGGAGAAGGACCTGATCGTCCTGCCGGCGACCGGGGCCAATATCGCGGCGCTCCCGGCCGAGGCGAAGACAAAGGTGTTGCTCGAATTCGACCCGGCATTGCCCGCCGCGGAAATCGCGACGCGGATGCGCCAACTGGAAGCCGAGGGTTTCCGCCAGTTCGGCCTGGCCGGTTTCCCGCAAGACGGCATGAGCATCATCGGTCCGGTTCTCTCGCTGCGCTCGCAGCCGCAGTTGAGGTAGGCAGGGATGACGCTACCTTCCCTGCTTGGAGATTTCTGGGGCGCGATTCTCGCCTACGTATTCTTCTATCCGGTATTGATGTCGATGATCTGGATGGTCGGCGGCATCGTTTTCTACTTTCGCTACGAGCGCAAGCCGCATCGGAACGTTGCCCAGCCGCCGGCGCGCGACGACTACCCGCTGGTCGCGGTGCTGGTGCCGTGCTTCAACGAGGAGGCCCATGCCGAGGAAACCATCGAAGCGCTGATGGAGCTCAAGTATCCGAATTTCGAGATCATCGCCATCAACGACGGCAGCAAGGATCGCACCGGCGAGCTGCTCAATGAACTGGCGGAGAGGTTCCCGCGCCTGCGCGTGGTGCACCAGATCGAGAACCAGGGCAAGGCCGTCGGCCTGAATACGGCGGCGCTGCTCACCCGCGCCGAAATCCTGGTCGGCATCGACGGCGACGCCCGCCTCGACCCCTACTCGCTTGAACTGGCTGGTCCGGCATTTTGACGAACCCGAAGTGGGCGCGGTCACCGGCAACCCGCGCGTGCGCAATCGCTCGACGCTGCTGGGACGGATCCAGGTCGGCGAGTTCTCGTCCATCGTCGGCCTGATCAAGCGCGCCCAGCGCTCGATCGGCCTGATTTTCACCGTCTCCGGCGTCATCGCCGCCTTCCGCCGCAGCGCCTTGCACGAGGTGGGCTACTGGAGCCCGGAGAAACTCACGGAAGACGTGGATATCTCCTGGAAGCTGCAACTGGCCGACTGGGAAGTGCGCTTCGAGCCGCGCGCGCTGTGCTGGATCCTGATGCCGGAAACCCTGGGCGGACTGTGGAAACAGCGCCTGCGCTGGTCGATGGGCGGCACCCAGGTCCTGCTCGACTACTGGCCGCAGCTGTTCGGCTGGCAGACCCTGCGCCTCTGGCCGCTGGTCATCGAATACGCGATGAGCATGCTCTGGGCCTGCCTGTTCGCCGTGCTCGCCGTCTATCGAACCATGGACCTGATCATCTACAAAATCGACCTGCAGAGCGCGCCCATCCTGCTCATGGGCTGGGCCGGGCTGCTGATCGCCACCACCTGCATGGTGCAGATGGCGCTGAGCCTGGCGCTCGACCGCCCCTATGATCGCGGCCTGCTGAAAAACTATTTCTGGATGATCTGGTATCCCTTCGTCTACTGGATCATCACCGCGGCGACCGCTGTGGTCGCCATCCCCAAAACCCTCGCACGGGAAACCGGAAAGCGCGCACGATGGACAAGTCCCGACCGGGGCATCACGCCCAACGACCCGAACGCCTCCCGCTGATCATCGAGCGCCCCGACCTGGCCCATCCGGCCAGGCGCGTGTTCGGCCTGGTCATCACCATCCTGGCCTGGGTGCTGTGGGTGGCCATGTGGATTCCCTTTTTCGCCGCGATCGCGCGCCATTTCGGCTACGACCTGCCGGAATTCGCCATTCCCAGCCAGATCAGCCTCGACTCCTTCCTTGCGCTGCTTCGGGTCACGCCGGCGGTTCTGGCAATCACCGTCCTGGTCATGCTCGGCAGCATCGTCAAGGAGAAGCTCATGGCGCGCTTCGCCAGACCGAAGGCCCGCTGGCGGCCGGTGGGCATCGACAGCCTCGCCGCGGGCACGGCGCTCGACCCGGCCGCGCTTGCGCAATGGCAGTCCGCCCGCGTGCTCTATGTCGAACATGGCCCGCGCGGCCGGGTGGTCAATGCAACGACCCTCCGGCCTGCGCGATGAACCCGGATCGGGCCATGGCGGCACCGGCTACGGACCGTTCATCCCGCGTAACGTGCAAGCCGGGGACCACAATAAAGTCGGCGCCTGCACCACGGCGCCGTGACGGATGGCCGATCCTCGCCAGCTACCAAAATCGGGATTGACCTTCGACCGGGCGGAAGCTGATACTCTTCCGCCCCGACCCGAAGCGATGGTGACGCAATGGAAAGCCCGCACAAAGGCAAGACCGGCCTGGTACGACTGAAGAACGCCCTCGGCTATTCGCTGGCCGGTTTCCGTGCCGCCTACAAGCACGAAGATGCGTTCCGCCAGGAAGTGCTGCTGGCCGCCATCCTCGTCCCCCTCGCCTTCTGGTCGCCGGCCGGCCCCCTCGGCAAGGCGCTGATGATAGGCAGCGTATTGCTGGTGATCATGGTCGAACTGCTGAATTCCGCCATCGAGGCCACGGTGGATCGCATCTCGCTCGATAACCACGATCTCGCCAAGCGCGCCAAGGACATCGGCAGCGCCGCCGTGCTGGTCAGCCTCGTCAATGTGCTGGTGGTGTGGGGACTGGTGTTGGCGGAATGAAGGCAGCGACCGGTCGGATGGGTCCGTGACAAGCACACTTATGCGGTTCCGCTTGCCTGCACACGGGCTGACGAGCAATACCCTTATAGCGCTGGTGGCTGTGTTCCTGGTTGCCAGCGGCAACCTGAGCTTTTTCGGCAAGGTTCTGACGGCGTATCCGCTGGCCACCGGCAACGCGCTGGCACTGGCCTCCCTCGCCGCCATGCTTGTCGGGAGCACCCTGTTGCTGTTGGCGCTGACCTGCTTCGGCCGCACGACCAAACCCGTGCTGATCGGCATTCTGCTGCTGGCGTCGCTGGCCGCCCATTTCATGGACAGCTACGGAGTCGTCATCAATGACGACATGTTGCAAAACGCCGCACAGACCAACCTGGCCGAAGCGGGTGATTTGCTGAATTTCAGGCTGCTCGGCTACTTTGTGATGCTGGGCGTCCTGCCGGCAATCGCCATCGCCAGGCTGCCCCTTCGCTGGCGCGGCATTCGGGTCGAGGCGATTGCGCGCGGCAAACTGCTGGCGGCTGTCGTGCTGCTGATGGTGGGAACGGTCCTGGCATTCGGCGGGTTTTATGCCTCCTTCCTGCGCGAACACAAATCATTGCGCTCCTACGCCAACCCTGGCTACTTCATCTATTCGGCAATCAAATACTCCACGGGCAGCCTCGCGGTCAAGAGCCGGCAAGCCCTGACCTCGATCGGAGCCGATGCGCAAATCCCGGCCAGCGATGTCGAGCGCGAGTTGTTCATCCTGGTGATCGGCGAGACCGCGCGCGCAGACCGCTTTTCGCTCAATGGCTACATCCGCGACACCAATCCGCAACTGCGCCAGGCCAATGCCATCAGTTTCTCGAATTTCCGGGCCTGCGGCACCTCGACGGCCGTATCGGTACCGTGCATGTTTTCACTGCTCGGCATGGACAAATTCGACACGAAGAAGGGAGCCGCCCAGGAGAACCTGCTCGACGTCCTGACGCATGCCGGGGTCAATGTGCTCTGGCTGGACAACAATTCGGACTCGAAGGATGTGGCGCTGCGCGTGCCCTACCAGAGCTACAAATCGCCGGAGATCAATCCGCTGTGCGACCCGGAATGCCGCGATGTGGGCATGCTGTCCGCGCTGCAGAAGCATATCGACGCGCAGCCCAGGGGCGATATTTTCATCGTCCTGCACCAGATGGGCAACCACGGCCCCGCCTACTTCAAGCGCTATCCGCCGGAATTCGAAAAATTCAAGCCTGCCTGCCAGAGCGCCGATCTCAGCCTGTGCAGCCGCGAAGAGATCGGCAACGCCTACGACAACGCCATCCTTTACACGGACTTTTTTCTCGGCAAGGTCATCGAGCTGCTGAAGATGAATGACAATAAATTCGAGACGGCGCTGCTTTACGTCAGCGACCACGGCGAATCGCTCGGCGAAAATGGCGTCTATCTGCACGGCCTGCCACCCGCCATCGCGCCCGACGCGCAATTGCATGTACCCGCCATCCTGTGGCTCGGCAGCGGCTTCAAGGACGTGGATTTTTCCGCCTTGCGGCGCAAGAGCGGCACCCGATTCACGCATGACAACATCGCCCACACGGTTCTTGGCGCCATGGAAATAGGAACTTCCGTCTATCGCCCGGAACTGGATATGCTCGACGGCTGCCGGAAGCCGGAGCGGTAACTTGCGTCCGCCAGTCGCCTGAACATGGCGGCGGCCACCTTAAGATTCGTTTAATCCCCGCTCCCTAAGCTGAGAACCATCGTGTTTTCAGAGATCAGCCATGCTGAGCGCCATTCAGAGTAATTTCCAGGCTCGCAAGCGCGGGATGACAGTCAGGCACACCGTCGTCGGTTCCCCCCATCGCGCCCGCGCCGAAACCTTCATCTCCGACATTTTCCAGCGCCACTACGACGCCGAGCTCAGCAGCTTTGCGCCGAACCTGATGCTGCTGGAAAAAAACGACCGCATCGCGGCGGTGGCCGGTTGGCGCTGTGCCGGAACCGAGCAGCTGTTCCTTGAGAATTACCTCGATGTGCCGATCGAGACGGCCGTGTCCAGGCTGGCCGGCAAGCCGGTCGATCGCCAGCGCATCGTCGAAGTCGGCAACCTCGCCGCCGAAGTCCGCGGCGGAGGCGTCGAAGTCATCCTCACCCTGGCCGCCCACCTCGACCGGCTCGGCTTCGAATGGGTGGTGTTCACCGCCACCAGCGAACTGATCGGCATGTTGCGCCGGCTCGGCCTGCCGCCGCTGGCACTTGCCGCAGCCGACCCCGAGCGGCTCGGCGCAGATGCAGGCGCGTGGGGCAGCTACTACGCGACCCATCCGGTGGTGGTGGCCGGCCGGATTCGCCTGGCACTGGACAAAGCCAACCCCCGTGGCTGAATTTTCCTTGCCGGAGGCCAGCAACTCGGCAGCGTTCAATCCAGGCGAAACGGCACTGCAGCAGCGCTGGCAAACCGAGTCGCTGTGGGACGACGCCCGTCGCAAGCGCCTGCTGTGGGACCGCATCCCGGCCGAACTGCATGCCCGGATCGAGGGCGCCCCCTTCTTCTTCCTCGCCACCAGTTCGCCCGACGGGCACTGCGACTGCTCCTTCAAGGGCGGCGGCCCGCGGCTGATCCGCATCCTCGACGAAAAGACCTTCGCCTTCCCGGATTTCGACGGCAACGGCGCCTTCATGAGCCTGGGCAACATCCTGATGAACCCGCATGTCGGCTGCCTGTTCATCGATTTCAGCGATGGTTCGCGCCTGCGGGTCAACGGCCGCGCCGAGGTGCTCGACGCCGGCCCGCTGCTGGCCCTGTTCCCCGGCAGCCCGCGTGTGGTGCGCGTCGACGTCGAGCAGGTGGTGCCGAATTGTGCCCAACACGTTCCCCGACTCGTTCCGCAACCGGTTCCCCAGGCCGCTCCCGCCAATTGAACGGAATTCCATGAGCATCAATTACCGGACCACCGTCAACGTCGAATGGACCAGCAAGTGCAACGCCCTTTGCGCGATGTGCCCGCGCGAGATGATCGAGCATCCGCACATCATGAGCACTGAAACCTGGCAGCAGACGCTGGCGCGGATCACGCCGGAACAGGTGGTGCGCGTCGTCATCGCCGGCTACGGCGAGCCGACCACCCACCCGCGCTTCTTCGACATGGTCGATGGCGTGCGCCGCCACCCGGCGCGCTTCGACATGGTGAGCAACGGCCACCTGCTCGACGAGGACAAGATCCGCCACCTCGACGGCGCGCTCGGCCTGCTGCTGATTTCCTTTTCCAGCATCGACCCGGAGGTCTACGGCAAGGTGCACGCCAACCTCGACCAGGCGCGGGTGATGGCCAACATCAAGGCGGCAAGGAAGCTGCTCAAGCATACGGCGCTGGGCATCAGCCTGACCCCGATGCCGGAATGCCTGCCCGGCCTGCCCGACACCATCGGCTGGCTGCGTGCGGAAGGTGTCGAGTTGCTGACCATGTCGCCGACGCTGTACAACCGCGGCGGCAGCCTGACCGAGCACCAGCTGGCTACCCGCAAGCTGCGCGCGCTGATCAGGGAGCACGGCCTCCAGTCGCAGGAAATCCCCTTCATTCCGAGCGCGGTCGAAGTCCTGCGGCAATGGCGCAGCAACAGCTTCAAGTGCATCCCGCGCAACATCGATGTGTTTGTGTCGTCCACCGGCGAGTACCTGTATTGCTACAACGACATCGGCCACAAGCACCCCATCGGGCATGTGGCCACCCACGGCATCCATGATGTACTCGCCCGCCGCCACGGCATGCCGGCGATCGCAGAGCTCTGCGACGCCTGCAACATGCGCGATCGCTACGGCCCGGTCGAACTGGCCAAAGTCGGCGCCTCGCTGGCGGCGATCCGGCTGCGGGATGCGCGCAGCGCGATCGGATTCTGACGTGGAAAACACCATGACCCGCTTTTCCTGGCTGACCGAACTCGCGGCAACGGATCCGGAGCAGGCGCTATTGATCTCCGGAACACGCCAATGGCGGGCCGCCGAGATCCGCGGCGAACTGCTCGGCCTGAAAGAACGCCTCGCCACGTGCCGCGTGCTCGGCGTCCTTGCCGACAACTCCCCGGCCTGGGTGCTGGCCGACCTGGCCGCCCATGAGGCCGGCGTCGTCCATCTTCCGCTTCCGGGCTTCTTCAGCGCCGGGCAGCTGCGCCATGCGCTCGAACAAACCGCCGCCGATGTGATGCTGACCGATCAGCCGGAACGGATCGGCGCGCTCGACATCGGCTTTTCCATCATCGGCAACTGGCAGGGGCTGACCTGGATGCAGCGCGTCGTCGAGCCGGTCGCGCTGCCGGCGGGAACCGCCAAGATTTCCTTCACGTCGGGCAGCACCGGCGCGCCCAAGGGGGTCTGCCTCGACGGCGACGGCCTGATCGACACCGCACTCGCCGTGCGCGAGCGGCTGTCCGATCTCCACTTGCGCCATCATCTGGCCGTGCTGCCGCTGGCGCTGCTGCTGGAAAACGTCGCCGGCATTTATGCCCCGCTGCTGCGCGGCATGGCGGTGCACCTGCCGCCGCTGCATGAACTGGGCTGGCGCGGCATGGCCGGTTTCGATCCGGGCGCCCTAGATGCGGCAGCCCGCCGGACCGATGCCAGCAGCATGATCCTGGTGCCCGAATTGCTGAAGGCCTGGACGGCGTTCCTGAACATCTCCGGCAGTCGACCGTCCGCTGCATTGAGCTTCGTTGCGGTCGGTGGCGCCCGGGTGGCGTCCGAACTGCTGGATGAAGCGCGCCAGCTTGGCATCCCGGCCTATCAGGGCTATGGCCTGACCGAGGGTGGCTCGGTGCTGACCCTCAACCGGCCGGGCGACGATGCCGACGATGTCGGGCGTCCGCTGCAGCATGCGCAAATCTCGATCGCCGCCGGCGAGGTCATCGTCGAAACCCGCGCCTTCCTCGGTTATCTGGGTTCCGAACGCGGCGGCGGCCGGCAATTCGCCACCGGCGACCTCGGCGAGTTCGATGCGCAGGGGCACCTGCACCTCGCCGGACGGCGCAAGAACCTGCTGATCACCTCCTGGGGCCGCAACATCTCGCCGGAATGGCCGGAAGCCGCGCTGCTGGCCGATCCACGCATATTTCAGGCGGTTGTCGTCGGCGATGGGCAAGCGGCATTGAGCGCCATCCTGGTGCCGATGCCCGGCGTGTCACCGAGCGCGATCGACCTGGCGGTCAAGGGCGCCAACGAAACCCTGCCCGACTACGCGCGCATCGCCCGGTGGATTCCCGGCGAGGCCTTCACCGCCGCCAACGGCCTGGCCACCGGCAACGGACGGCCGATCCGCGATCGCGTCGCCGAACGCTATTCGTCTGCAATCACCGCACTTGAACCCAATGAGGAATGTCCCGATGTCGTTTTATGAACAACTGATCACCGCCACCGAGAAATCGCGGGCCGAGCTGCTGGCGGCACCGATCATCGCCGACTGCCTGCAGGGCCGCGTCACGCGCGACAGCTACCTGGCCTTCCTCGGCCAGGCCTACCACCACGTGCGCCACACCACGCCCCTGCTGATGAGCCTCGGCGGGCGCCTGCCGGAACGCCTGGCCTGGCTGCGCCGCCCGGTGGCGGACTACATCGACGAGGAAATCGGCCACGAAGAATGGATCCTCAACGACATTGCCGCGGCCGGCGGCGACGCCGACGCGGTGCGGGGCAGCCAGCCCGACCTGCCGGCCGAAGTCATGGTGGCCTATGCCTACGACCTGATCAACCGGCGCAATCCGGCCGGATTCTTCGGCATGGTCTTCGTCCTCGAAGGCACCAGCGTCGCGCTGGCCCTGACCGCCGCCGACAAGATCCAGCAGGCGCTGGGACTGCCCGACCGGGCCTTCTCCTACCTGCGCTCGCACGGCACGCTGGACCAGGAACACACCCAGCACCTCGCCCGCCTGCTGGAAAAAATGACGCCCGACGACCAGGCCGAGGTCATCCATTGCGCGCGGGTCTTCTTCAAACTCTACGGCGACGTGTTTCGCGCGCTGCCAACGGGAATACCAACAGGAGCCTCGCCATGCAACTGAACAGAGCCCGCATCCTGCTCACCGGCGCCACCGGCGGCCTCGGCGAAGCCCTGGCCGGCCAACTCTCGGCCGCCGGCGCGGCGCTGCTGCTGACCGGCCGCAATGCGGACAAGCTGGCCGCGATCCCCCTCGTCGCCGGCGCCGAATGCATCCGCCTGCAAGCCGACCTCGCCACCCCCCAGGGAATTGCCGATGCCGCATCGGCGGCGCGCCGCTTCAATGCAAACATGCTGATCAACAACGCCGGCGTCGGCGGCTTCGGCCTGCTGGAAAGCCAGGACTGGACCGAGGTCGAACAGATCCTGGCGACCAACCTCGTGGTGCCGATCCGGCTCACCCACGCGCTGCTGCCCTGGCTCAAGGCCCAGCCGGAAGCGACCGTGGTCAATATCGGCTCGACCTTCGGCAGCATTCCCTTCGCCGGCTTTGCCGCCTATTCCTCGGCCAAGGCCGGACTGCGCGGCTTTTCCCAGGCCTTGCGCCGCGAACTGGCCGATTCGTCGGTGCGGGTGATCCACATCGCGCCGCGTGCGATCGACACGTCGCTCAACAGCGCCGCGGTCAACCGCCTGAATGCGGCGCTCGGAAACACCAGCGATTCGCCGGCCGGGGTGGCGGCGCAGATCGTCGAAAAGCTGCGGAACGACGCCGCCGAAAGCCACCTCGGCTTTCCGGAGCGCCTGTTCGCCTGGATCAACGGAGTATCGCCGGCGCTGATCGATCGCGGCCTGAGCGGCAAGCTCGCCACCATCAAGCACCATGCCATCAAGCAGTGACTTTTTGAAAGGAAATCCCATGTCAACCCTGAAACCCCTCCTGCTCTCCCTCGTTCTGCTCTTCGCTGCGGCCGCCCAGGCTGCGCCCAGCGATGAACTGATCCGCCCGATCCAGGATCGCTGGGCGGAAATCAAGTACCGGTCTCCTGCGAAGCAACAGGCCGACCTCTATAATGAGTTGTCGGAAAAGGTCCGCCAGATCAGCGCCGCCAACCCGAACTTCCCCCCCGCGTTGATCTGGGAGGGCATCGTGGTCTCCAGCGAAGCCGGCGCACGCGGCGGTCTGGGCGGCCTGTCGCTGGCCAAGGATGCCAAAAAAGTGCTTGAGGAAAGTTTGAAACTCGACGAAAAAGCCCTCAGCGGCTCCGCTTATACCAGCCTCGCCGCGCTTTACGCCAAGGTTCCCGGCTGGCCGCTGGGCTTCGGCGACAAGAAGAAGGCCGAGGAGCTTTTCCTCAAATCCCTGAATGCCAATCCGGACGGGATCGACCCGAACTTCTTCTACGGCGAGTTCCTGATCGACCAGGAGCGCGTCGCCGAAGGCCGCGGTTATCTGGAAAAAGCGCTCAAGGCAGCACCTCGTCCGGGACGCGAACTGGCGGACCAGGGGCGGCGCCAGGAGATTCAGGCCCTGTTGAAACAAATTGCCGTGGCATCGAGATAATTGAGAATCCTGCTGGTTGAAGACGACAAGCTCCTCGGCGACGGCATACGCGCCGGCCTGATGCTGGCCAGCTATGCTGTCGACTGGGTCCGCGACGGCGAAATGGCGCTGCGCGCCCTGACCGACCATAGCTACGATGCCTGTGTCCTTGACCTCGGCCTGCCCAAAAAGGACGGCATTGCCGTCCTGCGCGAACTGCGCCAGCGCAACAACCGGACCCCGGTGATCGTCCTTACCGCGCGCGACACGAAGAACGACAAGATCATCGGCCTCGACAGCGGTGCCGACCACTACCTGACCAAACCCTTCGACCTGGGCGAACTCGAAGCCCACATCCGTGCCGTGGTGCGCCGTGCCGGCGACGTTGTGCAACCCTTGCTGGTCCACCGCGGGGTGACCCTCGACCCCGCCAGCAAACAGGCCAGCATCGACGGCAAACCCGTGCCGCTGTCGGGGCGGGAGTATGCCCTGCTGCTCGACTTCATGAGCCACCCCGAGCACCTGCGCAGCCGCACCCAGCTCGAGGAAAGCCTCTACGCCTGGGGCGAAGAGGTCGAAAGCAATGCGCTGGAAGTCTATATCCACCATTTGCGCAAGAAACTGGGTTCCGATTTCATCCAGACCGTGCGCGGCCTCGGCTATCGGCTGCGGAGCGACGCAAAATGAAGCGCCGGTCGCCCGCCGGCGGCGCCGGTTCCCTGCGCTGGCGCCTGCTGACCGCGGTCGGCATCGCGGTGCTCTTGCTGTGGATTTTCACCGGCTGGTTCAGCTACCACCAATCCGGGCACGAAGCCGAAGAACTGATGGACGGCAACCTGGCGCAAACCGGCCGCTTGCTGATGGCCATCGTCGAAAACAACGAGGCCCAGCTGGGTCCGCTGGCCGCGCGCCTGGCGACGGTGCGCGGCGCCGCGGACAATGTCTACGAACCGCCGCTGGAATTCCAGATCGGGCGCGGCGACGGCACCATCCTCGCCCGCTCGGCCAATGCCCCCGACCTGCCGGTGCTCGGCGTTACCGATTACAGCGACATCATCCGGGCCACCGGATCCTGGCGCGTGCTCAACGTCGCCTCGACCGACGGCCGCTACCGGGTCCAGGTCTCGCAGTCGATCGCCCTGCGCGACATCGCCGCACTCGAAGTCGCGGAACGGACCATCCTGCCGCTGGCGTTGATCTCGCCCATCCTGATCCTGTTGATCTACTTCTCGATCCGCAGCGGGCTGCGTCCCCTCGATACGCTCGCCGGCGACGTCGCGACGCGCAGCCCGGATAACCTCGCGCCGCTGGAAAAAAGCCGGTGCCGACCGAAGCCAGGCCGCTGGTCACGGCACTCAATCGCCTGCTGGCCCGATTGGGCCGCACGCTCGAAAACGAGCGGCGCTTCACGGCCGACGCGGCCCATGAACTGCGCACGCCGCTGGCGGCACTCAAGGTGCAGACCCAGGTGGCGCGGCGCAGCCGCGACGCCACCCTGCGCGACCACGCCCTCGGCCAGATCGAGAGCGGCGTCGACCGCGCCACCCATCTGGTCGAGCAGTTGCTGCGCCTGGCCCGCCTCGACCCGCTGAAAAGCGTCGAGAGCGCAGCCCCGATCGACCTGCGGGCCATCCTCACCGAAGCTGCCGGCCAGGCACGCAACGCCAGTCCGCCGGTGGCGCAAAAAATCATCGAGACCTATCCCCCGGGCGATCTGATCAGCCACGGTGACGCCGACCTGATCGGCATCGCCATCCGCAACCTGCTCGACAACGCGGTTCGCTACACGCAGGCCGAGCATGCTATCTGGCTTGAAGTCAGCGCCGAAGCTGACGGCTACAGCCTGTCGGTGCGCGACAACGGCCCCGGGGTCCCGCCGGCAACATTGGCCAGGCTGGGCGAGCGTTTCTATCGCGGACGCGAAACCACGACCGAAGGCAACGGCCTCGGTCTCGCCATCGTCAGCCGCGTGGCCGAACTCCACGGCGCACGGCTCGAAACCGGCAATGCCGCCGGCGGCGGCTTCGTCGCCAGCCTCAGCGGCCTGCCCTTGGGCCACGGCACTTCCGCCTGATTCGCGGGCCCACCGTGACAGGCGTGCCAGCCGGGGCGGCAGGTGGCGGGACTGTTCCCTATAATGTCGGCTCGATCAGACGTCCCGCCGTCCCGCCAGCGCCGACTTTTCCACGTTTCCCTACGAAATCCATGACAAACCCCGACACCACATCGCCGCCGAAGTACGAGTTCGCCGAAAAATACGATCCCGAACACGCCCGCATGTATTTCGAGAAGCACGGCAGCGGCTTCTGGCGCCGCCTGTCCACCTGGCGCGAAGTCGGCATGGCGCGCAAGGCGCTGCAACTTGCCGGCAATCCCAAGTCGGTGCTCGACCTGCCCTGCGGTACCGGACGCTTCTGGCCCATGCTCGCCGAACAGCAGGAGCGCAAGATCTACGTCGCCGACAACAGCCAGTCGATGATCGACACCGGCCTGCAAATGCGCCCGCGGGAAGTCGTCGCGCGCATCGAGAAATCCTTCCAGTGTTCGGCCTTCGCCACCGGCCTGGCGGACAACTTCGTCGAGTGCGTGTTCAGCATCCGCCTGATGCACCACATCGAGAAGAGCACCGACCGCGTGACCATGCTCAAGGAATTCCGCCGCATCAGTTCAGATACCGTAATCATCTCCCTCTGGGTGGACGGCAACTTCAAGGCCTGGCGCCACCGGATCAACGAGGAGCGCAAGGAGAAAACCCGCGGCAAGGACTTCCCGCGCGACCGCTTCGTCTTCTCGCAGCGCGAGATCGAGGCCGACATCGCCGCCGCCGGCCTGAAAATCGTCGGCCACGTCGACTTCGTCAAGTATTGGGAAAAGTGGCGCGCCTACGTGCTGCAGGTCAACAAGTAAGCGGGCAAAGATGAAGGATTTCGTCAACGAACGCTGGCGCACTATCCTCGCCCGCAACGGCCTCACGGACTTCGACGCGCTCTGGGACCTCAAGGCTGACTGGTTCGAGGAGCCCAACCACCGCCGCGGCGGCTGGAGCGGCGTGTCGCGCTGCGAACTCGACCGCCCCGAAGGCGGCAAGGTCGCGATCTTCCTCAAGCGGCAGGAAAACCACAAGGCGCGCATCTGGTCGCACCCGGTGCACGGCGCACCCACCTTCCTGCGCGAATTCAAGCACATCATGCATTACCGCGAGTGTGGCGTGGCGACCCTGGAACCGGTGTACTTCGGCATGCACAAGGCGGGCAAGGATTACCGCGCCATCCTCGTCACGGAGGAACTGACCGGCTTCGTCGCGATGGAAGACCGGGTGCAGGACTGGCTCAAGCACGGCGCGCCGCCGCGCAAGGAGCGCCTGCTCCATCTCGAGGCCGTCGCCACCCTGCTGCGCACGATGCACGACCACGGCATCCAGCACAACTGCTACTTCCCCAAGCATGTATTCACCCGCATCAATGATGACGGCAGCGTCGACGCGCGCGTCATCGACCTGGAAAAATCGCGCTGGCGGCCGTCGCGCACGGTCTGCGCGATCCGCGACCTCTACACGCTGAACCACCACTCGCTGTGCTGGAGCACCAGCGACCGCCTGTGGTTCTTCAAGTCCTACCTCCAGATCGGCCGCCTGACACCCTTCGCCAAGTGGCTCTGGCGCCTCATCGAGCGGCGCTCGCAGCGCAAGAACCGCGTCAATCCGCCGCGCCGCCGCATCGTCGCGAAGCAGGACTAGCGGGGCAACCGCTGCCCGATGCAACTGGCCTTCACCCTCTTCAAGTACTTCCCCTACGGCGGCCTGCAGCGCGACTTCCTGCGCATCGCCCTGGCCTGCCAGGCGCGCGGCCATGCCATCCGCGTCTATACGCTGTCCTGGCAGGGCGACATCCCGCAGGGCTTCGAGGTCGTCCAGGTGCCGGTAAAGGCGCTGACCAACCCGCGCCGCTACGCAAAATTTTCCGCCTGGGTGCGCCAGGACCTGGCGCGGCGACCCGCCGACCGCGTCGTCGGCTTCAACAAGATGCCGGGGCTGGATGTGTATTACTGCGCCGACCCCTGCTTTGAAGACAAGGCACAGAACCTGAGGGGAAAAATCTATCGCCTGTCCGGCCGCTACCGGCATTTCGCCGCCTTCGAGCGCGCGGTGTTCGAGCCGCGCGGTCGAACCGAAATCCTGATGATCTCGGCCCTGCAACAGCCGCTGTTCGAAAAGCACTACGGCACCCCGGCCGCGCGCTTCCACCTGCTGCCGCCGGGCATCGCCGCCGACCGGCGCGCGCCGCCGGATGCGGCGGAAATCCGCCGCGAGTTCCGCCGCGAATTCGCGCTCGGCGACGATGATCTGCTGCTGGTGCAGATCGGCTCCGGCTTCAAGACCAAGGGCCTCGACCGCAGCCTGAAGGCGCTCGCCGCCCTGCCGGCGGAACTGCGGGCGCGCACCCGGCTGATCGCCATCGGCCAGGACGAGCCGCGCCCCTTCCTCGCCCAGGTGCGCCAGCTCGGGCTCGCCGATCGCGTCGAGATCCTCAAGGGGCGCGACGACATCCCGCGCTTCCTGCTCGGCGCCGACCTGCTGATCCATCCGGCCTACAACGAGAACACCGGCACGGTGCTGCTCGAAGCCCTCGTCGCCGGTTTGCCGGTGCTGACCACGGCCGCCTGCGGCTATGCCCATTACATCGAGGACGCCGGCGCCGGCCGCGTCATTGCGCTGCCCTTCGCCCAGGCGACGCTCGATGCCACGCTGGCGGCAATGCTCGCCGACGGCGCGGCGCGCCGGCAATGGGCCGCCGGCGGGCTGGCCTTTGCCGCGCATGCCGACCTCTACAGCATGCCGGCGCGGGCTGCTGATATCATTGCGGGCCAATCTGTTGAATAAACAGCCCAATTCACCCAAAACAGCCCCATGCACGAACACAGCCCGCGCCATGCCTCGCCAATCCAAAGTTCGTCCGACCGCTCATTTGGATTCGTCTTTGCCGCAGTCTTCCTGATCATCGGCCTCTACCCGCTGCTCCATGCATCGGGCATCAGACTCTGGGCGGTCGCCATGTCGGGCATGTTCCTTCTGCTGGCGGCGCTTCGCCCGCAAGTCCTTGCCCCGGCCAACCGGCTGTGGACAAAATTCGGGCTGCTGCTGCACAACATCGTCAGTCCGATCGCGCTCGGCATCCTTTTTTTCCTCGTCGTCACGCCCACCGGCCTGCTGATGCGGCTCTTGGGCAAGGACCCCTTGCGCCTGCGTTTCGATCCCGCCGCCGACAGCTACTGGATCAAGCGCGATCCGCCGGGACCGGCGGCCGACTCGCTCAACAATCAGTTCTAGGAAACCTTCATGTCCTTCATCAAGGAACTCTGGGCGTTCATGCGCGCCCGCAAGAAATACTGGCTGCTGCCTATCCTCGTCATGATGGTCTTGCTCGGTGCGCTGATTGTCCTGGCGCAGGGAAGCGCGGTGGCGCCCTTCATCTACACTCTCTTCTGACCGCGCTGCATGCTCATTCTCGGCATTTCCGCCTTCTATCACGACAGCGCTGCCGCCCTGCTGCGTGACGGCGAGATCGTCGCCGCCGCGCAGGAGGAACGCTTCACGCGCAAGAAGCACGATCCCGGTTTCCCCGACAATGCGCTGAAATATTGCCTGGACGAAGCCGGCATCGGCTTGCAGGATGTCGATCATGTAGCTTTCTACGACAAGCCCTTCCTCAAGTTCGAGCGCCTGCTGGAAACCTATGTAAGCTTCGCGCCGCGGGGCTTCGAGTCCTTCCGCATGGCGATTCCGGTCTGGCTGCGCGAAAAGCTCTTCCTCAAGGATCTGCTGGTCAAGGAATTGCGGCGCCATGCGCCGGACCAGGACTGGAACAGCCGGCTGCGCTTCTCCGAGCACCACCTGAGCCATGCCGCCAGCGCCTTCTTCCCTTCGCCCTTCGAGGAGGCTGCCGTGCTGACCATGGACGGCGTCGGCGAATGGGCCACTACCTCGCTGGCCATCGGGCGCGGCAACACGCTGGAAGTCCTCAAGGAAATCCACTTCCCGCATTCGCTCGGCCTGCTGTATTCGGCGTTTACCTATTACACCGGCTTCAAGGTCAATTCCGGCGAATACAAACTGATGGGCCTCGCGCCCTACGGCGAGCCAAGATATGTCGAGAAGATTTTCGATCACCTGGTCGACCTGAAGGCGGACGGCTCCTTCCGGCTCGATCAGTCCTACTTCAATTACTGCACGGGCCTGACCATGACCGGCCCGAAATTCCACGAACTTTTCGGCGGTCCGCCGCGGGCGGCCAACGAAGCGCTGACGCAGCACCACATGGACCTGGCCGCCTCGATCCAGGCAGCAACGGAAAAGATCGTGCTGCAACTGGCCCGTTCGATCCGCGCCGAAACCGGCATGTGCAACTTGTGCCTCGCCGGCGGCGTGGCGCTGAACTGCGTGGCCAACGGCAAGCTGCTGCGCGACGGCCAGTTCGACGCTATCTGGATCCAGCCAGCGGCCGGAGATGCCGGCGGCGCCCTGGGCGCAGCCCTGGCCGTGCATCACATCCACCTCGGCCAATCCCGCTCCGCGGATGGCAGCGACCGGATGCGCGGCTCCTACCTCGGCCCCGAATTCGCGCAGGCGGACATCGAACGGCGCCTGACCGCGGCCGGCGCAAAATTCCAGGTTCTCGGCGACGCGGAACTCTACCAGGCCGGGGCGACCGCCTTGGCCGAGGAAAAGGCGCTGGGCTGGTTCCAGGGGCGCATGGAATTCGGGCCGCGCGCGCTGGGCGGGCGTTCCATCCTCGGCGATGCCCGCTCGCCCGCCATGCAATCGGTACTCAACCTCAAGGTCAAGTACCGCGAGTCCTTCCGCCCCTTCGCCCCGGCCGTCCTGCGCGAAGACGTTGCCGACTGGTTCGAACTGGACGGCGACAGCCCCTACATGCTGCTGGTCGCCGACGTGGTGGAAAAGCGCCGGCGCCCGATGACCGAAGCCGAGCAAAAGCTGTTCGGTATCGAGAAGCTCAATGTGCCGCGCTCGGACATCCCCGCCGTGACCCATGTCGACTATTCGGCGCGCATCCAGACGGTACATGCGGAAACCAATCCGCGCTATCACGCCCTGATCGCCGCCTTCAAGCAGCAGACCGGTTGCCCGGTGATCGTGAACACCAGCTTCAACGTCCGCGGCGAGCCCATCGTCTGTACCCCCGAAGATGCATTCCGCTGCTTCATGGGCACCGAGATTGAAGCACTCGCCGTGGGCAATTGCTTCCTGAAAAAAGAAGACCAGAACCCGGCACTCAAACTGAATTATGAAACCGCTTTTGAACTCGACTAACCGCAAGCGCCTGGTGCAGGTTCTGGGCTTGGCATTGATCGCGCTGGCCCTTTACGCAATGCTCGCGGCCATGGTGTTGGCCACCAGCCTGGTGTTGCTGCAAAAAGGGCATTACGCCCGATGTGCCGTGGATTTCCTCGATCCAGAACAACCTGTACATGCGCGCCACACGCAGCGTCTGGCAAAGCCAGGCCAGTTGCGTCGACTTCGATGACGAACTCATTTACAAGCCGAAGATCGGCCCCTGCCAGTTCAACAACGCGGAATTCAAGACCACCTTGAACTTTTCCGCCGAGGGTCGTTTCACCGGGGAAAAACCGGCAAGTACGGGCATCGCCGTGATCGGCGACTCCCATGCCATGGGCTGGGGCGTGCAGGACGAAGAAACCTTTGCCGCATTGCTGCAAAAGATGACCCGTCGCCCCGTGTATAACCTGGCGGTATCGAGTTATGGCACCGTGCGCGAAGTCCTGCGCCTGGAAAAATCGGGACTGCTGGACAAGGTCGATACGGTGATCATCCAGTACTGTGGCAACGACCTCGACGAGAACAAGAGCGGCCAGATTTCCGGGATCGAGGAAAACCGGAAGAAATTCAAGAAAATCACCACCGGAAAGCAAAGCTTCATGGGCGTGCTGCGCATGATCCGGAAGACCTATGGCTTTGCGTTTTCCTTTCCCTTCAAACGGATCAAGGCCGCGATGGCCCAACCAGCCCGACCGACCATGGCGGGCCAGGCAGCCGATGACTTTTCATCCCACTACCAGGCCCTCATGGCTGTTCTTGAAAAACATCCCGGCCTCAGGGACAAGCGGATCCTGATTTTCTACAACAATGGTCCTGGACAACGGTTTCAGTCCTTTCCCGTCGGCAAGGACAAACGGCTGCCGAATGTCGAGTTCATCAATGTCATTGTCGACGCCGGAGAATACTATCGGCTCGACGATCACATGACACCCGCCGGCCACAAGACCACAGCGCAGCAGCTATTCCAGTCGCTCGGCAAGCACAAGTAGCCATGATCACCTGCCTTGAGGAGCCATTCCGTACGCTCTGGGCCGGGCAGGATCCATTCGCCGCCGCCGATGCCCTGCAAGGCGAGGTGCTGCGCGCGCTCGAGGGCCGCCGCACCTTGCGCACCGAGATCACCGGTCGCGGCTATTACGCAAAAATCCATCACGGCATAGGCTGGCGCGAAATATTCAAGAACCTGCTGTCCGGCCGCCTGCCGGTGCTGGGCGCCGGCAACGAGTGGCGCGCGCTGCAGCGGCTCGCGGCCCTCGGCGTCGATACCATGCGCGCCGTGGCCTTCGGCGAGCGCGGCGGCAACCCGGCACGGCGGCATTCCTTCATCATTACCGAGGAACTCGCGCCCACCGTCAGCCTCGAGGATTTCTGCCGCGACTGGCGCGCCGTACCGCCGGCGCCGACTTTCAAGCGCGCGCTGATCCGGCGCGTGGCCGAGATGGCGCGGCGCATGCACGGCGGCGGCGTCAATCATCGCGATTTCTACATCTGCCACTTTCTGCTGCATCTGCCGGTCGATAAGAGCGCGCCCCGTCTGTCGCTGATCGACCTGCATCGCGCCCAGGTACGTGATGCGACGCCGCGCCGCTGGCGCGACAAGGACCTGGCGGCGCTGTACTTTTCCGCCCTCGATATCGGCCTGACGAAACGCGACGGCCTGCGCTTCCTGAAAACCTATTTCGCCCGCCCGCTGCGCGATATCCTGCGCGACGAAAGCGCGCTGCTCGGGCATCTGCAAAGCGAATCGGTCCGCCTCATGGCACGCTACCAGCGCAAATATGCGCCGGGAGCCGGCGCATGAGCCAGGCCACCGACTGGCGGCTGATGCCCGATGTCGACCCGGTCGCGGCGGCGCGCTTCGCCGACCTCGACAGCGTCTTCGCCCTCGACGGCGAGATCGTCGCGGCGGACTCGATGACGCGCACGCTGCGCGTCGAGATCAACGGTCGCCGCTACTACGTCAAGCGCTATGCCGGCCTCGGCAAGAAGCCCCTGCGCCGCTGGTTCGCCACGCCGCGCGTGCAACTGGAGTGGGAAAACCTCGGGCATTTTGCCGACTGGGGCATCCCCACCGCGCGCCTGGTCGGCTACGGCCTGCAAAGCCGGGGCGGCCGCTTCCAGCGCGGCGCGCTGATCACCGCCGAGATACCCGACACCACCGACCTGGGCTGGCTTGCCCGCCACGGCGACCCGCGCCTGAAAAGTCGGCGCTGGCTGGACGGCGTTTCACGCCAGTTGGCCGACATTGCGCGCCGCATGCACGAGCGCCGCTTCGTGCATGGCGACTTCAAGTGGCGCAACCTGCTGGTGGACAAGGCCGACACCCTGCATCTGATCGACTGCCCGAGCGGCGGCTTCTGGTGGCCGCCCTTCCTCGAATACCGCATCGTCAAGGACCTCGCCTGCCTCGACAAGCTCGCCCGGCGCCATCTTTCACGCAGCCGGCGCCTGCGCTTCTACCTCGACTACGCGCGGAAGAAGGCGCTCGATGCCGATGACAAGCGCCGCATCCGCGGCATCGTCGGCTTTTTCTCCGGGCGCGACGAAGCCCTCGCCAGCGCCGCCAGCTTGCGCGCCGCCGGCCGCAACCCGCTGCCCGGAACCCGCATCGCACTGGAAGACGGCAGCCTGGCAACCATCGCCACCTGGCAGCGCATCCTGCCCGGCAAGCGCCTGACCGGCAGCGGCGAATGGCGGGGCCGCAAGGTGCTCGCCAAGTTGTTCATCGCCGCGCGCGGCAGCGAACGCCACTGGCAGCGGGAAGGCCGCGGCGCCGAAAACCTCAAGCGGCACGGACTGCCGACCCCGGCGCTGCTGGCCTCCGGGCCGCTCTGCGACGGCGGCCACTACGTCCTCTACGATTACCTCGCTGCCGCCCGCAATCCACATGGCGCAGCGCTAGCCGAATTGTTGCCGGTATTCGCACAAGTCGGCCGCATGCACGCCAAGGGCCTGGTGCAGGAGGATGCCCACCTCGGCAATTTCCTGCTCGAAGATGGCCGGCTATACGTCATCGACGGCGACGCCATCCGCGGATCGGCCTCGCCGGCCGACTGCACGGCCAACCTCGCCCTGCTGCTCGCCCAGTTGCAGCCGCGGGCCGAAGCCGAGATGCGGGCCGCCCTGTTGCGGGCCTACAGCGATGGCAACCCCAACGCAGTCATCGATGCGGCGCAACTCGCTGCAGCCACTGCCCGCGCCCACAAAGCCCGCCTGGTCGACTACCTGGACAAATCCCTGCGCGATTGCAGCCTGTTCAAGTCCGCGCGTCGTGTCGATCGTTTCTTCTCCATCGTGCGCACGGAAACCGGCCTGCTCGCCCCGCTGATCCACGACCCGGATGCCTGGCTGGAAAAGGGCGTGCCCCTCAAGCGCGGCAGGACCGCCACGCTGGCGCGGGTGGAAGTGAATGGGCGGCAACTGGTCATCAAGCGCTACAACATCAAGGGCCCCGTCCATGCGCTGTCGCGCAGCTGGCGGCCGAGCCGGGCCTGGCATTCCTGGCTGGAAGGACATCGCCTGAATTTTCTCGGTATCGCCACGCCGCGCCCCCTCGCGTTGGTCGAACAACGTGCCGGCCCGCTGCGCGGCAAGGCGTGGCTGATCACCGAATACTGCGACGGCGAAAACCTCGCCAACCGCTGGTGCGACCCGGACACGGCGCCTCCCGCCGCCGAGCTCGACGCGCTCGGCGCCCTGCTGCGCCAGCTCGTCGCCGCGCGCATCAGCCACGGCGACCTGAAGGCCACCAACCTGCTCTGGTGCGACGGCACGCCGCACTTGATCGACCTCGACGCCATGCGCCAGCATGCGGGTGAAGCGGCTTTCAGGCGGGCATGGGAAAAAGACTGCGCCCGCTTTCTGCGCAACTGGCCGCAGGGCAGCGCGCTAAGGCGAGCTCTCGAATTGGTGATGCCGCGGGTTTGATCCCGGAGTTTGTAAGCAGAACCGCTTCTACTCAAGAACTTGAGCCCGGCACGTCCGCTACCGGCTTATCGGCTTCGAGTTCCAATCAAGCTTATGCGTCCGATCGAATCAGCAACAGCACGGGTAGCGATGACCGGGTTGCCAACAGGCTGAACTCGCGGGTAGTAGCCCACCACGGCATTGCCGGTAAGTACGATTGTCCCCTGGTTGATGGCCACCGCGCCAGAGCCGACATTGCCAACCGAGTTGGCAGTTACTGGCGTGAGCAGTTTGCCGTCGACCAAAGCGCCCGTTTGGTTTGAAATATTGTTTATCGCAACCACGTTATCGGTGAGAAAGCTTGTCGTCGTCATCTGGCTTGTGCGAATCGAACCGCCGGCGCTCGAACCAATGTTTCCAGGGGTTATCGAACCGCCACCGCTCAAGCTGATGTTGCCGGAAACCGTAGTTCCGCCATTCATCACGGGCACGTTCGACGTATTCAATGCGCCAGGTTGTACCTGTGTCACTTGCTGGGAATAGGCCAGCGACGCCTGCAGGAACGCAAGGCTGGATATCAGCAAAAGACTGTCAGCCATTTTGAATTCCACTTTGACGCTTCCTTCCTCTGCACGCCAAGATGCGCTTGCCAATGAACACGCTGACCTGTCACCAGGCAACACCTCCGTGATTGAACGAAGGCATGAACAATCCAGGGAAACTTGGCGGCTCATAAACTCATCAATTTGGCTTCCCGCCAACGCCGACCGCGGAAAAGCATAGCAAAAGCTACGTCCTGCGCATATGACGAAGATCAAAGAGGCGCCGATCGGCAGGGCATGCGATGGCTTCCTGCGCAATCGGCTGCCAGGCAGCCTACTGCGGCAGGCGCTGGAAGTGGTGATGCTGCAGCAGGCTTGATCTCAGGCGGAATGTGAGTCGGCCTCGGTCGGCTCCTCGAACTGCATGGCATGCAGGCGCGTGTAGTGGCCGCCCAGGGCGATCAGCTCGGCATGGCTGCCGCGCTCGACGATTTTTCCGGCGTCCATCACCATGATCACGTCGGCCTTTTCGATGGTCGATAGCCGGTGCGCGATCACCAGCGTCGTGCGCCCCTTCATGACGCGATCCAGCGCCGCCTGGATATGGCGTTCCGACTCCGTATCCAGCGCCGATGTCGCCTCGTCGAGGATCAGGATCGGCGCGTTCTTCAGCAACGCGCGGGCGATCGCCAGGCGCTGGCGCTGGCCGCCGGAGAGCAGCACGCCGTTTTCGCCGACCAGGGTGTCGAAACCCTGCGGCAGTTGATTGATGAACTCGCGGGCGAAGGCGGCCTCGGCCGCGCTTTCGACCGCGGTGCGCGGCGCGCCGGCGAGGTCGCCGTAGGCGATGTTGCTGGCCACCGTGTCGTTGAACAGGGTCACTTGCTGGGTCACCACGGCAACATGGCGACGCAGGTTGCGCAGCGTGTACTGTTCGACATCGATGCCGTCGATCAGGATCTGCCCTTCGGCGTGATGGTAGAAGCGCGGAATCAGGTTGGCCAGCGTGGTCTTGCCGCTGCCGGAGCGGCCAACCAGTGCCACCATCTGGCCGGGCTCGATGGCGAAACTGACGTCGTCCAGTACCTTTCGTTCGCTGCCGGGATAACGGAAGGACAGCATGCGCACTTCGATCCTGCCCTCGACCCGTTCCCGCGTCACCGTGCCGGTATCGGTTTCGGGCAGCTCGTCGAGTTGCTGGAAGATGCTGTCCGCCGCGGCGACACCCTTCTGTATGGTCGAACTGACTTCCGACAGCTGGCGTATCGGCTTGGGCAGCAGCCCGGCGGCGGTGATGTAGGCCACCAGGTCGCCGGGCGAGGCGTCGCCGCGCAGCCACAACACCAGGAAAAACAGTACGCCCATGGCACTGAAGATCAGCAATTGCAGCAGGGGCGTGTAGATCGCCCCGGTGCGCGTCATGCGCAGCTGGCGGTCCATGTTGTTCTGGCTGGAGGCCAGAAAGCGCTGCTGCTCGTAGGACTCGCCGCCGAAACTGCGCACCACGCGATGGCCGTGTATGGTTTCCGACGCGACATGCGTCACGTCGCCCATCGCCACCTGGATCTTTTTCGCCTGCTTGCGGAATTTGCGGCTGGCGGTCACCACCATCAGGCCGATGACCGGCAGGATGGCCACCATCACCAGCGTCAGCTTCCAGTTCGCCCAAAGCAGGTAGGCGAACAGGAATATGACCGTCAGCCCTTCGCGGATGACGACCTTGATGGCATCGGTGGCGGCGCCGGTCACCATCGTGACATTGAAGGTGATGCGCGAAATCAGGTGGCCGGAATTGTTCTGGTCGAAATAGCGGTCGGGCAGGGTCAGCAGGCTGTTGAACAGGGCCACGCGCAGGTCATGCACGACTCCCATCGACACGCGCGCCAGGAAGAAATTGCCGAGGTAGGAACCGATGCCCTGCCACAGGGCGATCAGCACCACCAGCAGCGGCACGGCATGCATCATCTGCAGTCCGCGCAGCGGGGGGATGTTGCCCAGCGTGGCGGCTTGCGGGTCGACCAGGCCATCGACGAAATACTTGAGCACCGCCGCCAGCATCGGCTGCGACGAGGCGAAGATCACGTAACCGAGAATGCTGGTGGCAAACAGCCCCGCATAAGGCTTGACGTAGCCCAGCAGGCGGAAATAGATGGTCAGGCTGGAAGTGGCGTGCGTATCGGGAGAGGACATGTGCAGGCCGCACGGCGTGAACGGTCCTGAATACTAGCATGGGCATGGTTTTTCCAGCGCGCTAGAATGCGCCGTTCGGACACGGAAGCCACCCATTGCAGACCCTTTCCCACGACGCCTACCTTGCCTTGCGCGCCAATGCCACGGTGCTTGAGCTCGATCTGCATGGCGAAAAGGTACTGCAACTGGAGGATGGCAGCTATCTGAAGCTGTTTCGCCGCAAGCGGCTGATATCTTCGGCGGCCTGGTATCCCTATGCGCAGCGTTTTGCCGACAACGCACTGGAACTCAAGCGGCGGGGTATTCCTTGTCCGGAGGTTTCCGGCGTATTCCGCATCTCGGGTTTTTCCCGCGACGCGGTGCGCTACCTTCCCCTGGCAGGAAAGACCCTCCGCCAAGTTATCCAGACCGATGCAGCACTGCAGGACTTGGCGGAGAAGCTGGGGCGTTTCGTTGCCGGGCTCCATGAATCCGGCGTTTACTTCCGGTCGCTTCATCTTGGCAATATCGTCTTGACTCCCGATGGCGCCTTGGGACTTATCGATATCGCCGACTTACGCACACAAAGCGGTGCTCTGGATAGCAACAAGAGGAAGCGCAATCTCCAGCGCTTGAGCCGTGATCCGCCTGACTGCTTCTGGCTTTGCGGCGAGAACAAAAGTATTTTTGACAATGCCTACGCAATCCGGCAGAGAGAGAAAATTGATATGGACCGAAGTCATGGAATGTAATCGCCCATTACACGGCATCATTTACAGCAAGCCTTATGGGCGCTGGAGCTTTGCAGACCTGGCCGAAAGAGCGAAGAAAAAGGAAATGCTCAGATGGCTGAACAGATTTTCCAGGTCGCACATCCAGAAGAACAGGAAGCAGCTTGTCGTATTTGCCTTCGACTATATCGGGCACATGATCAATCTGGATGGGGTCTATGAGATCGCAGACCTGGATTTTTTCTTCGATGCCATGTCCCTCAACAAAGGCATGTTCTCGGAGGCAACCGCCATCGACATTGGTGCCAATATCGGAAATCACAGTCTTTATTTCTCGGATTACTTTCAGAAAGTAGTCAGCTTCGAGCCAAACCCGCGAACCTACAAGGTGCTGCAGCTCAATGCCGAACTGGCAAAAAACGTACTCTGTTGCAATGAGGGAATATCCGACGCAAATACGAAGCTGCTGCTGGAGGCATGCAATACGAACAGCGGAAGGTCCGCAATTACCGACAACGCCAATGGCAACGCGCGGTCAATTCGTGTTAGGACACTTGATTCGGCAATCGATGAGACCGAAATCGTAAGATTGATAAAAATTGACGTGGAAGGTCATGAAGAGAAGGCGCTCATCGGAGCAGAGCAAACGATCAGAAGAAACAAGCCCATCATTCTGTTCGAGCAGCACAAGGAAGATTTTTGCAATGGCTCGACCGCATCCATCGAACTTCTCAAGTCATACGGCTACGTCAATTTCGCCGTAATCGAGAATCGGCCACTACTGCTTAAATCCATACCGGGCTTTTTGCGGCAGAAATATCGGTCGCTGCTGCGATTGACGATCGGACAGACAAGAAATCTTGTGATCAAGAATAATATCGAACCCGGTTCTTATCCATTTATCGTGGCAATCCCCGACTGGGTGAGGCTGGTCGATTAATTCCCTGCGGGAATCGCAACCACAACCGCCCCTCTGCCTGATTTGCGGTCAAAGCGCTTCAACACCTTCAGGCCATTGTTGTCCAGCCAGGGTTGGATCGGAGGATCTTTGGGGGAAGCCTCCAGCACAAAATAGTCGTACTTGTTCTCTGCCAGGACTTTGCCGATCGAGTCGCGCTTTTCTTTAGCCATTAGTGCAGTCTTGTACCAACCGGCATAGTGGAGCATGCGACCGCTTTCGTTGTACACGCGGGAGGTATCCTTGACGTTGCTCGAAAGCCAACTACCGGCTTCGACGTAATAACGGCTGCTGGGGCCGAATGCTTTCAGGTTGGCAATCATCGTCAGTCCGGCCAGCAACAGGATCAATGCCCGCCAACGAGGGTAGCGCTGCATCATCTGCCATAAGCCGAAACCGACGAAAGGGGCGGAGAACAGCATTGCCAACCCTACATAGCGACCCTGCAGAAACTGCATGTCGATTACAAACATCGCCAAGACGATCAGATAAGCCGCAATACCCCAGGCAAAAAGCGGGAAGCGCGCCAGCGTCGGCCGGAGCTGGCCGGAAAAGACGATGAAAATCAGTGGCAGCAGAAAAAAATCGAGTTTGCCGATAAGTTTGAGAGGAACAACCGCCAGCGAACCAACAAACAGAATGGTTCCGGCATTGGCCTTTCCAAAATCGTTAAGCGCCGCCGCCAAAGCCTGCGCCTTGAAATCAAACGACGACAGGCCGAAGCGCTGCAGGTCTCCTGCAAGCCGACTTTCCGCCGAAATACCCCCGCCAAAATAAAGTCCAAGCAGCAAAAGGCCGCCAAGAACGGGCAAAGCGCTGACCATTAACAAGCGTCTGAAGCGCTCGGCGCGGGGAGCTTGCCAGGCCTGCCAAAAAAATAAGGCGGCGAAGAGCACCAGCGCCTCCGGCCGGAAAAGTGCGGCTGTTGCAATGCTCACCTGAATAGCCAACGCAGTAGCCCAGCGCGGTCTTTCCGCCCAGCGCAAGGCCAGCCAAAAGCCGAACATGACAAAAAACCAGCACCCGTATTCGCGCAACAGTTCATGTCGGTATTCGTTGAGGCCTGGAATGGAAAGTACCGCGAGGCAGGTCGGCCAGGCGATTTCAGGCCATGTCCGGCCCGCACAGGAAACCAGCAGAGCGCAGGTGCCCGCCATGAACAGGGCATTCAGCAAATAGCCGGCATGTTCCGGGCCAAGCCCGGTAAGCTTGGCAACGAGGGCCATCAGAATCGGCAGAAACGGCCAGTTGAAGACCTTTCTTGCCGCACCAAAACCGTTATCGAGGAACTCGAGCGCCGTATGCACATACAGGATGCCATCCAAATTGATGGCTTTGCCCTGATGCGCGATCACCGTCAGCAGCAAACTGCCAAAGAACGCGACACTGACGGGTGTTACCCAGACGGGCAAGCGGAGAGCAGGAAAGGGTTTCATTGGGGCAGATCCATTGCCGGCATCAGCAATTGTTCAATTCTGGCCTGCCATGTATGGGCAGCGAGAAATGCCGCATGGCCATTGCGGGCGATTGCCAGACGCGCATCTTTGTTGTTCAAGTAATAGCCTGCCTTTTCGGCAAGTTCAGCCGAAGACCGGTAAGTTTCGATTTCCTTGCCGACCGCGAACAATTCAGCCAGTTCTTCGCAGTGATCCGTCAGCAGGAAGCAGCCGGCAGCCAGCGCCTCGAATATTCGCAGATTCACCCCGGTTTCGGCCCCAAAAAAATCGCTGCGCGTGATATTGAGCAAGATTTTCGATTTCCCCATCAATTCGAGAAGCTCATCACCCCAGACCGTTTTGTCCGTAATGCGACTGCGTAGAGTGTCCGACATCAAGGGGAAATTACGCTGCCAGCGATTACCGTAAACGGTTACATGATCACGAATACCCTCGATCACAAAGATCCTGCGCAAATCGCACGTGCCGACGAATAATACGTCGAGTGCTTTTTCAGCCTGCGGAAGAGCACTCGGCGGCTTGGCCCCGAACGGCAGGAAAACAGCGTTCAACTTGCGCGATTCGCGGAAAAAACGCGTCGTAACTTTCGAAAATGAGAATATCAGGTCATAGACAGGCAGTTCATTCTCGACAAAATAGATGAACTCGCGCCGACGCGAATACAAATTGCAACTGTCCGTATCGTACAGAAGCAGAACAGCGCCAAGCTTGTCGGCAAGCCTGCGCAGAAATGCCGGATCGTAAAACTTGTAGGCAAAGCCGACCACCAGAATATGGCTGGGGCTTTCGCGGTCGAGCAGCGCTTCGAGGTCTTTTTCGACAAGCTTTGGAAGAAGGCTGAAGCCGTCGCGATCGGACCGCCTGTTCAGCGCCTTGGCGTAAGCGGCACGGATTCCATGCAATGGCCGCCGTTCCTGCGACAAGCAATCCAGATAGGCTGTTGCGACGCCCAGTTTCGAGAAGGCGTCGCACAGATCCCGGCCCAAAGGTATGCCGCCGATACCATCAAGAAGGAGAACTTTTCTCGGCTTGCCGGTCATTGGCCGCCTTTCGACAGGAGCGGCGGACCCAAAGCGGACACAACCATGGGCAAGGAGAAAAATCGCGGCCGCGTCGCCGCATCGGAAAATGATTCCGCCAAGCTTTCCCTTGCCCGTGCGGCACATTGCCGATGTGTCGCCGGGCTGGTGACGGAGAAGTAGTCCACAAGCTTGCGCGCCAGTCCATCGACATCGCGCAACTCAAAAAGCATGCTCTTGTCGACGACAATTTCCGGCACGCCTCCGCAGTTGGTCGCCATCACGGGAACATCGGCAGCCATGGCTTCCAGCAATACCATGCCAAAAGGTTCGTGATCCGAGCTCAGGACAAAAAGATCGAAGGCCGAAAATGCCCGACGCGCATTGGAAACTTGGCCAAGAAACCTGACGCTTGCGGATATTCCGAGTTCGCTGACCTGGGCTTGCAGTTTTGGCAGCAAGCGTCCGCTGCCGGCGATTGCCAACAGCACACCTGAGGGCAGCGCAGGCACGGCCCTGGCAAAAGCGGCGATGAGAGTCGCCTGGTCTTTATCGGGGTGCAGGCGGCCGACATTGCCGATCACCGGCACATCCCGCGGCAAACCGAGGAGTTTGCGCGCATCTTCTCGTGACAACAGCTCCGCGCGCACCGCATCGATGTCGAGGCGATTGTGCAGGGTTTCGATGCGATCAGCCGGCCACTCCGGCAGGCGGCGGCGAATCTCGTCGCGCACGGCATCCGACACCGCCAGCAGGGTCAGTCGCCGGCGGAAAAGTCGCGCGAACCAGCGGCGGGGCAAACGGTCATAGTCGCCGAAGGCATGATGAACGCCAATGATAGACAATCGGGTCGCCAGGGCGGCAACGTAAGCCGGTTTGAATCGATGGGCGATGATCAACGAAAACCTGCGGCTGGCGACGATCCGCCGCAACTTTAGAATCGCAGAGAGTTTCAGCCCCCGCACATCGCTACTCTTCAGTCCCAGAAACGCCACCTCATCGGATGCCGCTCCTTGAACCACGGCTGCACTTTCCTCGCCGGTGAGAAAAACTGTCAGCACCTTGCAGGGACTGCCCTTGAACAGAACCGCATACTGGCGCGCGACATCTAGAAACGGGCCGCTGTAGCCATGGCAAAACTGCAATATCCAGTTCTCGGCCGGCATCTCATTCGCCGCCTTTGCCGTCCTTGACCACCAGCACATCCTCCATGACCAGATACTCCAGATCCGAGCCGAAAAACATGTTCAGGGCATCGGCCGGCGAGCAGATCATCGGCTCGCCGCGGCGGTTGAGCGAGGTGTTGAGCACGACGCCGTTGCCGGTGAGTTTTTCCAGTTCCAGCATCAGGTCGTAGTAGCGCGGATTGTGCTCGCGCCTGAGCACCTGCGCGCGCGAGGTGCCGTCCTCGTGCACAACTTCCGGCACACGCGACTTCCATTCTTCGGCGACCTCGAAGGTGAAGGTCATGAAGGGCGCCGGGTGATCCGACTGCAGCATCTGCGGTCCGACCGTGTCGAGCATCGAGGGGCAGAAGGGCCGCCAGCGTTCGCGGAACTTGATCTGCGCGTTGATGCGGTCGGCGACGCCGGCCACGCTCGGGCAACCGAGGATGGAGCGGCCACCCAAGGCACGCGGGCCGAACTCCATGCGGCCCTGGAACCAGGCCACCGGGTTGCCGTCGGCGAGGATGCGGGCAATTCTCTGCGGTATCGCCGTCTCGCCAGCGCCGACTTTTTCCCACCGGGGTTTTTCCGGGTGCGCCTCGCAGGCGGCGATGACTTCTTCATTGGTATAGCGCGGACCCAGATAGACATGCTCCATCTTTTCCACCGGCACGCCGCGCTGCACAGAGACATAGGAGGCGGCGCCGATGGCGGTGCCGGAATCGCCCGAGGCGGGCTGGACGAAGAGCTCTTTCACCTCGGGGCGGGCGATGATCTTCTGGTTCAGCTTGACGTTGAGCGCGCCGCCGCCGGCGAAGGCCAGCTTGCCGGTTTCGCGCAGGATGTCGCCCAGGTAGTAATCCATCATCTGCAGCGACAGGTCCTCGAACAGCTTCTGCATGCTGGCCGCATAGTGGATGTAGGGGTCGTCGGCGATGTCGCCGGCCCGCATCGGGCCTAGCCATTCGACCAGTTTCGGCGAGAAGTAGTAGCCCTTGCCGGCTTCCTTGTAGCGGCGCAGGCCGATCACGTTGGCGTAGTCGGTATTGACGACCAGTTCGCCGTTCTCGAATTTCGCCAGGCGCGAAAAATCGTAGCGCGTCGCGTCGCCGTAGGGCGCCATGCCCATGACCTTGTATTCGCCGTCGAGCATTTCGAAACCGAGGTATTCGGTGATCGCGCCGTAGAGGCCGCCCAGCGAATCGGGGTCGAAGAATTCCTTGATCTTGTGGATGCGCCCGTTCTCGCCGTAGCCGAAAAAGGTGGTGGCGTACTCGCCCTTGCCGTCGATGCCGAGGATCGCGGTTTTTTCGCGGAATCCCGAGCAGTGGTAGGCGCTGGAAGCGTGGCTCAGGTGGTGCTCGACCGGCACGATCTCGGCCCTGGCGAGGTCGAAGCCGAGTTCCTGCAGGCAAGCCTCGATGCGCTTCCGGTAGCGATAAAAGCGCCGGTTGCCGGCGAAGAGGGCGTCCAGCCCGCGATCGGGGGCATACCAGTAGCGCTGCGTATAGTGCCAACGCGCCGGCCCGAAGATGCTGATCGGCGCAAACGGGATCGCCACCGCATCGACGTCGGCCGGCCGGATGCCGGCGAAGTCGAGGCAGAATTTCGCCGCTTCGAAGGGCATGCGGCCCTTGGCATGCTTGTCGCGCAGGAAGCGCTCTTCCTCGGCGGCCGCCACCAGCTTGCCGTCGATGTAGAGCGCTGCGGAAGGGTCATGCGAGACTGCGCCGGACAGTCCAATTACAGTCAGTGCCAAGTAGGTCAATGAGCGGTGGGGGGGCGTGAGGCCAGCGCGCCGCTCGACGGATATCTCCAGGCGCTGATCGTCACCTGATCGTAGCGCTCCCTCCTCTTAAGGCCTGATTAATCTTGCCGGCGGAAGATGTCGTTTTGGGGAGCCAAAGCGATGCCAGCACTGCCTTCACCAGCCTGTATCAGCCGCTATTATCTGGTCACGTGGCTGGGCGTGATTGCCCACGTCAGCCGCTTCACTTCGCACGAGCAATACGCCGATCCGTTCACGGCCCTGTGGACACTGGCCGTGACGGCAAGCTATTCGATGTTCTACCTGCTGCCATCGATTGCCGGCGGCTACCTGTGTTACTGGTTGCTGGGCCGCTCGAAAAGTCCGCGCTCCGGAAACCTGCTGCTGGCGACGACGCTTGTCGCGCTGCCCGGGCTGACCCATGTCGGGCTGTTTGCCGATCGCCTGATCCACGACATGTACGGCTTCCATATCAACGGCTTCGTGGTCGACCTCCTGCTGACGCCGGGCGGCATCGACTCGCTGGGGGCGACCGCCAGCACCCAGCTGACGGCCGGCCTGATCGTCGCGGCCCTGCTGGCGTTCCAGGGCCTGGTCTATTACTGGCTGGTCGCGCGCGGCGCCCACGGCACCCCATCGTCACGCCCCCTGCCGCGCCTGCTGCGCTGGCGCTGGCTGTTCTTCCTGATACTGACGGCGAGCATGGGCGAACGCGTTGCCTACGGCTACAGCTCCGCGATCAACTACCAGCCCATCCTGTTTGCCGGCGAACGCTATCCGATGTACTTGCCGATGTCGTTTCGCAAGCTGGCGGCCAAGATGGACATCGGCGAAGCCCGGAAGACGGCGGATGGACTGCATGTCAAGAACAGCGCGCTGAACTACCCGCTGGCGCCGCTGGATGTCGACAGTTCCGTGCGGCCGCCGAACATCGTCTGGCTGGTGGCCGAGTCGCTGCGCTACGACATGCTCGATCCGAAGATCATGCCGCGGTTGTGGGACTTCTCGCAGCAGGCACTGCGCCTGGAGCAGCATTACAGCGGCGGCAACCTGACCCAGATGGGCGTCTTCTCGATGTTCTACGGGCTTTACGGCAACTACTGGTTCCCGATGCACTCCGCGCGCCGTGCCCCGGTGCTGATGGACGTGATGCAGCAGCGCGGCTACCAGTTCAGCCTGCACACCAGCCAGCGCTTCACCTTTCCCGCCTTCGACAAGACGATCTTCGTCGGCATGGACCCGAAGGACATGCATGCCTTGTCCGGCGGTGCGCCCGCCTGGCAGCGCGACCAGGAAAACATCAGGAACATGCTGGGCTTCATCGACAAGCGCGATGAAACGAAACCCTTCATGACCTACATGTTCTTCGAGTCGACCCACGCCGCCTACGATTTCCCGCCGGATTCGGTGATCGCGAAACCCTATCTCGAAGACCTCAACTACCTGACGACGGATTTCAAGGTCGACATCCAGCTGATCAAGAACCGCTATCTCAACGCCTCGCACCATGTCGACCAGCAGATCGGGCGCGTCATCGAGCACCTGAAGCAGAAGCAGCTGCTCGACAACACGGTGATCATCGTCCTCGGCGACCACGGCGAGGAGTTCATGGAGCGCAGCCGCTGGGGCCATAGCGCCGAATTCAACCGCTTCCAGACCGGCACGCCGGCGGTCATCTGGGCGCCCGGCAACAAGGCGCGCGTGGTGAGCGGGATCACCAGCCACCTCGACATCCCGGCCACCCTGATGCCGCTGCTCGGCGTGCGCAATCCACCGTCCGATTATTCGCAAGGCATGAACCTGCTGGATCCCGGCTACCACCGCGAGTACGCGGTCGCGGCGGACTGGAACCGGCTCGCGTACCTGGGCGAGAAGGTCAAGGTAGCCTTTCCCATCAATGCCACCGGCAGCGCCAAGCGCGACGAGGTCACCGACGGCAATGACCATGCAATTGCCGACGCGGACCAGGCCAAGCGCAACATTAGCCCTGCCATCGCAGAAATGATGCAGAACCTGACGCGCTTCAGTCGGCCGAAGGGTTGATGGCGGCTGCCTGCTGCCGCGGGCCATACCTGTCGCAATGGTCGGCGATCACCGTCGCCAGGCGCGGCATCAGGGCCTCGGGGAAATCGTGGCCCATGCCCTCGATCACCAGCAGTTCCGCACCGGGGATGTTCTGCGCCGTATCGCGGCCGGCGGCGAGCGGTACCAGCGGATCGTCGGCGCCGTGGATCACCAGGGTCGGCGCCATGATGGTGCGCAGTTGCCGGCGCCGGTCGCCGGAGGCGATGCTGGCCAGCAACTGGCGCGCCACACCGGCCGGATAGTAGGCGCGGCGCACGCTGCGGCCGATGTGCAGGCGCAGCGCCTCGCGCGTCGACGGGTAGGCCGGGCTGCCGATCACGCCAAACATGTCGACCATGTGTTCGATCACCGCCTCGGGATCCTTCGGGTCGGCCGGCCGGCTCAGCAGCGTCTTGCGCGCCGCCTTGGTCGGCTTCGAGACGCGGCGGTTGCCGGAGGTGGACATGATCGATGTCAGGCTCAGCACGCGCTGCGGGAACTTTGCCGCCAGCACCTGCGCGATCATGCCGCCCATCGAGGCGCCGACGACGTGCGCCCGTTCCAGTCCCAGCCGATCCATCAGGCCGATGGTGTCGCCCGCCATGTCCTCCAGCGTATAGGGCGTACGCACCGGCAGGCCCAGCGCGGCGGCGGCCATGGCCAGCAGCAGGTTGCCGCGCTTCTTCCCGACCACGCGGCCCGACAGGCCGCAGTCGCGGTTGTCGAAACGGATCACGCGGTAGCCGCGCGCCACCAGGGCTTCACAAAAGGAATCGGGCCAGCCCGTAAGCTGCATGCCGAGACCCATGATCAGCACGATGGCCGGCCGGGCCGGATCGCCGAGCGACTCGTATTCGATGTGCAGCGGCGCTGCCGTCATCGCTCAGCGAACCGCGGCACGGACGGTGGCCTTGCGCACCGAGGTTTTGCCGACGCCCGCAACTGCCGCGCGACGCGAAGCCTTCGCCGCGGCGGCACGCGGCTTGCGCCGTGCAGCGGGGCGCACCCGCGCCAGGTATTCCTGGAAGCTCTCGCGCAGGCACTGGGCGAAGACATCCGGATCGGGTAACTGCTCGTAACAGCAGGTGAAGGAGATGACGATCATCTCGCTGTAACTGGTCACCGAAAAAACCAGGCCCATGCCGTCGGAAATCGGCATGATCGCCGACAGGTAGGTCAGTCGCGCGCCCTGCAGATAGAGCGGCTGCTGCTGGCCGGGCACGTTGGTGATGGCGCAGTTGGCCAGCGGCGCCCAGTTGCCGAGCAGGGCCGACGCCGAACGCAGCATCTTGCTGGTGACGGCAATCGCGGCCGAGGGCGCGTGCTCGGCCAGTTCGACCAGCTCGCGGGCGCTGACCGCCTGCGCCATGACGTCCGACGAGGAACTCAAGGCCCGGATCGCCGCCAGGCGCTCGACCGGATCGGCGATGTCGGTGCCGAGGCTCAGCCGCACCCAGGAAAACATTGCCTCGCCAGCGGCATCGTCCGCCTTGCGACCCTTGGCGCGCACGCCCACCGGCACCGCCGCAACCAGGCTTTCCCCGGGAAGCTCGCCCTGCAGGTCGAGGTAGCGACGCAGGCCGCCGGCGCATACGGCAAGGACGACGTCATTGACCGTGGCGCCGTCGGCGAGGCTGCGGATGGCCTTGAAATCCCTCAGGGAGAAGCGCCGCGTATCGAACACGCGATGCGGGGAGACCTCGCTGTTGAAGCGCGTCATGGGAAACTCCTGCGGGCGGGCAAGGAATTCTCCGGCAAAGGTGCGCACCGCGGATTTGACCGTGGCCCAGCTGCGTTTTGCGGGTTTGGCCATGCGCAAGGGAAAGGTCGCGACGTTGGCACCGGCGCGCAGCAGCAGGCCGACATTGCCCGGCGGCGCTTCGGGGAACCAGGGTGCGGGCGGTGCCGGTGGCGGCGAATCCGCCGAGATGTCGTGCAGCAAGGCGGTTATTTCGTTGCCGCGATCGACATCGATCGCGGCATGGTGGACCTTCAGCAGCACGGCAAAGCTCCCGACCGGCAGGTCGAGAAAGCTGTCGAGTCCTTCGATCACGTACATCTCCCACAACGGGCGCTGCAAGTCGAGCGGCCGGGCGTGGATGCGCGCGGCCTGGATGCAGAACTGGCGCCAGTCGCCCGGCTTGGGCAGGGCGATGTGGCGCACGTGGTATTCGATGTCGAAGCCCTCGTCCTCGATCCAGTACGGGTAGTCGAGGTCGAGCGGCACGCGCCGGATCTTCTCGCGGAACACCGGCAGCCGGCCGAGGCGGCCCTCGACATGCGCCAGTATCTGCTTGAAGCGCACCACGCCGCCCGGCGCCGTGGACTGGTCGTAGATGTGCAGCAGCGTGACGTTCGAATTGGCGTGGGCGCTGTCCGAATAGATGTAGGCGGCATCGTGTTCGCTGAGTTGTCGCATGCGGGTCCTTCGATGGAAGATTCAGACAGCGGGAGACGTCGCGTCGCGCCCGGACGCACCCGAGGTCGCACGCCATATGCGGCCAAGCAGACCGTCCGGGCGGAAGGGCTGCCAGGCGCCTTCCGGCTGGGCCAGGCGGTCGGCGACGACGGCCAGCACGATGCCGTTGAAGCCCAGGCCGAGATGGCTGCCCGGCACCCGGATGTTCTCGTGGAAAGCCGGATCGCCGTCGATGGTGGCTTCCTGCGGCGGCACCACGCCGTCGCCCAGCGAATACAGGCAACTGGTCGGAAGCTCCAGCCGGCGCTGCTCGCGCAGGGTCTTGGCGCGCGGCTGCATGACGTGGGCCGCCGGTCCGAGGCGATGCGAAATCACGCGGTAGAGCGCCTTGACGGCTGCCGGCGACTGGCTGCCGCCGGCATCGACGCTGACCGGGCTGCCCAGGGTGATGATGGAACGCACGCATTCCAGCGCGTTCTCGGCGCCGTAGAGCGAAAACACGCCGCCCAGGCTCCAGCCGACCACGCTCACCTTGCGCCCGGTGATGTGGTGCAGGTAACGGATCTTTTGCGGCAGGGCGCTGGCATGCTTGCTGCGGAAACCCAGGTTGCGCCCGAGGCCCCAGGTGTGAACGTCATAGCCCTTGCTCCGCAGGAACAGCTTCAGGGCGATCAGGGTCTTGTCGTCGGCCATGAAGCCGGGCAGCAGCAGCACCGGATGGCCGTCGCCGCGCGGCGCCTTGAGCAGCAACGGCAGGGATGCCGGCAGCAGCGCCATTTCGAACAGGGCGCGCGGCTCCAGCATCGAGTTCAGTGCGCGGGGCTTGCCGATGTGCGGATGGCGAACGACCGGGAGGCGATGAGGCAAGCCCTCCGCCCTGGCTGCCGGCCGTACCGGTGACGACTCCTTCCGCCGCGTCGCGCTCATGACTCCCTCTGGAAAAACCCGGCAGCGGGCAAGGACCCCGCCGCATGGCCGCCGGCGGGAAGTTCATGCCTTCCCGATGAAATCGCCCCACGGGCCAGTCTAATCCGAATCCGCCGTGACGCGATTCCACCCGGCACGTGCCACCACGCACCGGGCGCCGCCGCGCGATGCGTCCGCCTCAGCGCGACGTGCATGCCTTGCCATCCGCCGTTTCCGTCCGCAGCAAGGATACCGCCTCCGCCACCGTCTGCCCCGCCACCAGACCCGCCGCCCCGGCCTCCGCATTGAGCGCCGTAACAACGCCACACTGAAAACCATCCAGCGCATCGCCGATGCGCGCCGTGTCATGGCCGTAGGCCGCGGCCGCGATGCCCGCCTGTTCCAGCGCCTGCAGCGCGACGATGCCGGCCGCCTCCTTGCCGATCCCGGCGTCATTGAAAAAAATCGCCCGGGGAGCCGGCCGGACGGCCAGGGCGAAGAGGGCGGCAGAACGCCCCCCGTGCGAGCCGGAAACAATCACCGCACGGCCCATGGCCGCGGTGATTTCGGTTATCGAGTCGATCAGATGGAGGGCGCGCATCGGCGGTCCCCGCGTCAAGCGCTACCCGGCGCGCGCTCCAGGTCGCGCCACAGGCATTTCCCCCCGGACTCTCGGGCGATTTCGCCGAGCACGCGCGCGTGCTCGGCAAGTTCCTCGTCGCTGGCGCGCAGCACCCGCAGCGGCGGCCGCTGGCGCATGCCCCCGGGCGAACGGCCGACAGGTGCGCTGTCGAAGGCGATCTCCAGCGTGTTCTGGCCGCGCGTCATGGCCAGGTAGACCTCGGCCAGCAGTTCGGCATCGAGCAGCGCGCCGTGCACCTGGCGGCTGGAATTGTCCACGCCGAACTCGGCGCACAGGGCGTTGAGGTTGTTCTTCTTGCCGGGACGCATCTCGCGCGCCATGCGCAAGGTGTCGATCACCTCGCCGCAGAGCTGGTCGATGCTCTCCATCTGGAGCAAGCCGAGTTCGTTGTTGAGGAAGCCGACGTCGAAGGCGGCGTTGTGGATCACCAGCTCGGCGCCGCGAATGAACTCGACGAAATCGGCGACGATCTCGGCGAAATTCGGCTTGTCGGCAAGGAATTCGTTGGTCAGGCCGTGGATCTCGATCGCGCCCTGGGGCACCTCGCGGTCGGGGTTGATGTAGGCATGGAAGCGCTGCCCCGTCAGCTGGCGACCGCGCAGTTCGACACAGCCGATTTCGACGATGCGATCGCCGGCACGAAAATCCAGGCCGGTGGTCTCGGTATCCAGAATGATTTTTCTCATGTGCCCGTCCGCACCTGTTCGACGCCGCGCCGCGCCAGCTGGTCGGCGCGCTCGTTCTCCGGGTGTCCGGCGTGGCCCTTGACCCAGATCCATTCGATCCTGTGTTGCGCCGCCAGGCGGTCCAGTTCGCGCCACAGGTCCTCGTTCTTCACCGGCTCCTTGCTCGCCGTCTTCCAGCCGCGCCGCTTCCAGCCGTGGATCCACTCGCTGATGCCCTTCTGCACGTATTGCGAATCGGTGTGCACCCGCGCCGCCACCGGACCCTTCAGGGCGCGCAGGGCCTCGATCACGGCGGTCATTTCCATGCGGTTGTTGGTAGTGATCTTCTCGCCGCCGAACAGTTCCCTTTCGGCATCGCCCTTGCGCAGGATCGCGCCCCAGCCGCCGGGGCCGGGATTGCCGCTGCAGGCGCCGTCGGTAAAGATTTCTATCATTGGTCCACCCTTTGCGTGATCGATACCAGCGCCTTGGCGCGCAGCTTGCGATCATGCCATGCCGGCGTGATCAGGCGCATGCCGTGCTGGCGCTTGACGGCCTGCACGATGTACACGGCGCCGGCGATCGGCCACCAGCGGTCGCCGGCGGTGTCCATGAACTTGAAGCGGCGCAGCCATTTCTCCTGCGTCACCGCCGGCGCGTAGCAGCCGAAGGCGCCGGCCTGCATCTCGAAGCCGAGCAGCGAGAACCAGTCCTTCAGGCGCGGCACGGAGAGATAGGCGCCGCGCCAGGGCGGCAGCGCCTCGCGCCGCGACAGCGTGCGTTTGGCGCCCCACAGGCTGAAGGGATTGAAACCGGTGACGATGACGTGGCCCTCGGGCACCAGCACCCGCTCCACCTCGCGCAGCACCTGGTGCGGATTGGCGTCGAACTCCAGGGTGTGCGGCATCACCACCAGGTCGATGCTGTTGGCGGCGAAGGGCAGGAAGTGCAGGTCGGAACGCACTTCCGACATGCCGTCGTAGCGCCCGTCGTCGCAGCGAAAGCGCAGCGGCATGCGGTTGGCGCGCAGGAAGTCGTGGGTCGGCAGGGACAGCTGCACCGCATTGAAGCCGAAAATGTCGGCCACCAGCAGATCGTGCTTCTGCTGCTCCCAATTGAGTACATACTGCCCGGATGGCGTATTCAGCCAGTCTTCGAAACCCTGAATTGACATTGCGCCCCGTTTGGAGAAAATTCCCGAATGACCGAAATCCTTGCCCTGCCTGCCTTCGACGACAACTATATCTGGCTGTTGCGCGCCGACGGCCACGTCGCGGTGGTGGACCCCGGCGATGCCGTTCCGGTGCTGGGGCACCTGGCGCAGACCGGTGACCGCCTCTGCGCCATCCTCGCCACCCACCATCACGGCGACCACGTCGGCGGCGTCGCGGAACTGCTCGCCCGCTTCCCCGTCCCCGTGTATGGCCCGGCACTCGAGAACATCCCCGGCGTGACGCATCCGCTCTCCGGCGGCGAACACATCGAACTGCCCGAAATCGGCGTCGGATTCGACATCATCGCCGTGCCCGGACATACGCGCGGCCACATCGCCTATTATGGCCCAAGTCTCGCGGAACACGGCGCCGTGTTCTGCGGCGATACCCTGTTCGGCGCCGGCTGCGGGCGGCTGTTCGAGGGCACGGCGGCACAGATGCAGGCATCGCTGGCCCGGCTCGCCGTGTTGCCGGCGCCGACTTTGGTGTATTGCGCCCATGAATATACCCAGAGCAACATGCGTTTCGCCCGGGCCGTCGAGCCGGGCAGCATCGCCGTGCAGCAGCGCAGCGAAAAGGTGACAAAGGATCGTGCCGCGGGCCGCGCCACGGTACCCACCCGCATCCGGCTTGAACTCGAAACCAATCCCTTCCTGCGCTGGGATGCGCCGGCCGTGCGCGCCGCGGCGGCGGGCCGCCTCGGCCATGTTCCGGCCGACGCGGTGGAAACCTTCGCCGCCATTCGCGAGTGGAAGAACCGCTTCTAGGCGCGGCGCCCGGCACAGCATGACCACCCGTCGCAGCTTCATCAAGTCTCTCGCGGTGCTTCCCGCGGCATTCTCCTTCCGCCCCGTCCGCGCCGCAGCCGATCCCTCGCGCCTGGCGCTGATCATCGGCAACAGCAGCTATCGCGACGCGCCGCTGGTCAATCCCGCCAGCGATGCCAGGGCGGTCGGCGCGCTGCTTACCCAGGCCGGCTTCAGCGTCGATTCGCGCCTCGACGCGACGCGGGGCGACATGATGGCCGCCATCGAGCGCTTCGGCGCGGCGGTCAAGCGCTCCGAGACCAGGCTGGTGGTGTTCTATTACGCCGGCCACGGCGCCCAGCTCGACTGGCGCAACTACCTGCTGCCGGTCGATGCCGTGGTGCAAAAGCAGGACGACCTGAAGCAGCGCTGCGTCGACCTGGGCCTCCTGCTCGGCCAGTTCAGCGCGGCGAAGGACAAGACCTTCGTCGTCATCCTCGACGCCTGCCGCAACAACCCGTTCGGCAGTGCCTACCGGCCGGAGCAGAAGGGCCTCTCGCAGTTCGACGCGCCGGTCGGCAGCCTGCTGGCCTATGCCACCGCGCCCGGCAACGTCGCCTCCGACGGCAATGGGCAGAACGGCCTCTACACCGAAAACCTGGTGCGCGAACTGGGCCGGCGGGACACCCGCATCGAAGATGCCTTGAAGCGCGTGCGCCTCAACGTGCGCCTGGCCTCGCACGGCGAGCAAATTCCGTGGGAGACCACCTCGCTGGAAAGCGACGTCTTCATTTTCAAGGAAGGGCAAAGACAACTGACCGAGGCAGAGCTGGAACAACTGGTCGAAGCCGATGTAAGCGAATGGACGCGCATCAAGTCGTCGAAAAAGGTCGACGACTGGGTCGGCTACCTGCGCACCTTCCCCAATGGCCGCTTTGCGGAAATCGCCCAGATGCGGCTGGCTCGCCTGCTGGCTGGTTCCGAAAAGCCGACCACCGCGGATGTCTCCTCCGTCGCGCCCGTTGCGGCCACATCGGCAACGCCGGCAAGCGGGACAAAAGATGTTCCCTCGATAAAAACCGACGAAGAATATGAGGCGCTGCCAAAAGGAAGCACCTATATCGATCCCAATGGCAAGCTGAGGAGAAAGTCATAATGGGATGGAAGGAAGACAGCCTTGTCCAGGGCCGGAGAAAGTGGGAATCCGATCCGCTTGTTTCCCCAGCCTCGCCGACGTCGATCGCGACTGCGGGCTCGCCAATGCTCGACATCCAGACCGGGGGGGCGGTGCCGAAACTGATCGCTCCCTCGGCGAACCCCTTTTCCGCCGGGCGCTATGCGCTCGGACGCATTTTCACCGTCGGCGACAAGGCAAGCTTCCGGCAAACCGACATCCTCACCGGAATCGAGGAACGCACTTACAGTCGTCGCGTAACGCGAGTCGATTACGATGCGGACCGGGTCGAATTCAACAATGGCAACACGATTACCGACCTGATGGGCAACTCGCTCAAGAGCGGACCCGTCGAATACGATTCCCCGGTGCAATTCATACCCGCCGAGTTTCAGATCGGCAAGAAATGGACCGCCGCGTTCCGCCGCTCCAGGAACGACAAGGCAAGCAACGCCTACTATGACATGCAGATCGTAAGGCGGGAGACCATCAGCGTTCCGGCGGGAAGCTTCGATACCTTCCTGATCGAAGGCAACGGCTGGAACACCACCACCAACCAGAAGCTCGAAGCAAGGCTATGGCTGGTGCCGGGAGTCAATTTTGCAATCAGGCGTGAACTTGTCGTCCGTAACCAGCGGGGGGCATTTCGCCAAACCGAAAGGCATGAACTCGTCGCCCTGCGCCAGCAGGTGGCAGGCGGCAGCTAGGGAGTGTTCCCACTACCTCGGTCGATCGCCGTCGTGTGAACACGCCCCAGGACGCATCCTCCGGTCGCCGCCACCGCTGCCGCGGATGCTAAGATGCGCCGCCTTCTCGCGCCGAATGCCCGGTCACTCCTCGCCAATGTCCCTGTTCCGACTCCTCATTCCGCTTTTGCCGCTTCTGCTGAACGCCTGCGCCCATGTCGAGCAGGCGCCGCCCGGCGCCGCGCAACCGGCTACACCGGTGGCGACCGACCGCGCCCGCGCCGTGCCGCCGTCCGTGCCAGAAGCCACGCCGCTGCGCGCCGCCGACCCGTCACGGGACGTGCGCGACGCGTTGCCGCCGATCCCGACCATCGACCTCACCACGCCGCCCGACGACCTGTGGCAGCGCATGCGCAACGGCTTCTCGATGCCCGACCTCGACAGCCCGCTGGTGGCCGACCGCCAGGCCTGGTACCTGAACCGGCCGGACCTGCTGAAGCGCATTTTCGAGCGCAGCCGGCGCTACCTGCACCACATCGTCGAGGAGCTGGAAAAGCGCGGCATGCCGACCGAACTGGCACTGCTGCCGGTGGTCGAAAGCTCCTTCAATCCGCTGGCCTATTCCTCGGCCCGCGCGCTGGGGATGTGGCAGTTCATCCCCGCCACCGGCAAGACCTACAAGCTGCAGCAGAATGCCTGGTTCGACCAGCGCCGCGACATCATCGCCTCGACCGATGCCGCGCTCGACTACCTGCAGACCATCTACGAAATGCACGGCGACTGGCACCTCGCGCTGGCCTCCTACAACTGGGGCGAGAATGCCGTGGGGCGCGCCGTCGAGAAGAACCGCAGGATGGGCCTGCCGACGGATTACGCCCACCTCAAGATGCCGACCGAAACCGCCTACTACGTACCCAAACTGCAGGCGATCAAGAACATCGTCGCGCAACCGCAGCTGTTCGGCGTCACGCTCGACCCGATACCCAATCGGCCCTACTTCGGCACGGTCGAGGTCGACAACAACATGGACATCGCCCTTGCCGCGCGCCTGGCCGAAATACCGGTGGAAGAATTCATCGCGCTGAATCCGGCCTACAGCCGGCCGGTCATTCCAAGTGCCGCCAACAGCCCGCTGGTGTTTCCGGCAGACAAGGTACAGGTCTTCCTCGCCAATCTGCGGAAGCACGAAGACCAGGACAAACCGTTGTCGGCCTGGCTCACGCACAACCTGAAAAAGGGCGAAAAACTGGAGGCCGTGGCCAAGCGCTATGGCATCAGCCCGGTGCGGCTCAAGCAGTTGAACGGCATCACCGCCAGGACAAAAATCACGCCCGGCTATGCGCTGCTGGTGCCGGGCAAGGACGCGATCGGCCACGACGCCCTCGCCGCCCGGCTGCCGCAGACGCCGGCCAGCCCGCCGAAAGCGGTGAAGCCGCGCAAGGCCGGCAAGGGCGGGGGGGCAGCGGCCGGCACACGCAAAGCGGCGCCCAAGCCGAAAAAGCGCTGAAGCCTCTCAGGCCTTGATGCAGCGCACGAACTGCGTCGCGCCGAAGCGGCGCGCGGCGGGATAGTCGCGGCGGCAGTCCGCGTCGGCCAGCGGACAGCGCGGATGGAAATGGCAGCCCGCCGGCGGGTTCGCCGGCGAGGGCATGTCGCCGGCCAGCTTCGGCGCCTCACCCATGGCGCCGTCGACGCGCGGCACGGCGGCCAGCAGCGCCTGCGTGTAGGGGTGGCGCGGCGAACGCAACACCTCGTCGGCACTGCCCGATTCCACCACGCGACCGAGATACATCACCGCCACGTCGTGCGCCAGATAATCCACCACGGCGATGTTGTGCGTGATGAAGAGATAGGCCAGCTTGAGGTCGCGTTGCAGGTCGGACAAGAGATTGAGGATCTGCGCCTGCACCGACACATCCAGCGCCGAGGTCGGCTCGTCGCAGATCAGCAGTTGCGGATGGACGGCCAGGGCGCGGGCGATGGCGATGCGCTGGCGCTGGCCGCCGGAAAACTCGTGCGGGTAACGGCCCACCATGTCGGCGCGCAGGCCGACCTGCTCCAGCAGCGGGCCGACCCTCGCCGCGATATCGCGATCGCCGGTGCTGCCGCCCATGCCACCCGTGCCCAGGGCCAGCATGCCCTCGGCGATGATCTCGCCGATGCGCAGGCGCGGGTTGAGCGAGGCGAAGGGATCCTGGAAGACCATCTGCATCTTCGCGCGCAGCGGCCGCAGCTCGCTGGCCGAGCGCGTGGTCAGCTCCACGCCGTCGAGTTGCACGCTGCCGGCGGTGGGGCGCAGCAGCTGCAGCATGGCCTTGCCCGCCGTGGTCTTGCCGCAACCCGATTCGCCCACCAGTGCCAGGGTACGTCCCGGCATCAGTTGCAGCGACATGCCGTCCACCGCGCGCACCGCGCCGACGGCGCGCTGCAGGATGCCGCGGCGGATCGGGAAATGCACCTGCAGGTCGCTGACCTCGAGCAGCGGCCGGGAATCGTCCGCAAGCGCCGTGTCGCCGGCGCCGACTTTTGCGGCACTGCCGGCGCCGCGCCGGGCAGGATGCAGCGCACGCGCTGGCCCGACTCGATCTCGCGCCAGGGCGGCGGCGATGTGCGGCACTCCGCCATGACTTCGCCGCAGCGGTCGGCAAAGCGGCAGCCGACATGCCGGACTTCCGCCGCCGGCACGCTGCCGGGAATCGTCGCCAGCCGGCCGCCGCGCCGTTCGGCATCGGGCAGCGCGGCGAACAGGCGCACCGAATAGGGGTGCGCCGGCTGCGCGAAGAATTGCTCGCGCGGCGCCTCCTCCACCAGTTGCCCGGCATACATGACGCCGATGCGGTCGGCCATGCGCGCCACCACGCCGAGGTCGTGGGTGATCAGCAGCAGCGCCATGTCCTGCCTGTGGCGCAAGTCGTCGAGCAGGTCCAGCACCTGCGCCTGTATCGTCACGTCGAGCGCCGTGGTCGGCTCGTCGGCGATCAGCAGGCGCGGCGATCCGGCCAGGGCGATGGCGATCATCACGCGCTGGCGCAGGCCGCCGGAAAGCTGGAAGGGAAACTCGTCAAGGCGCCGCCGCGGATCGGGGATGCCGACCTGGTCGAGAAGTTCCTCCGCGCGCTCGCGCGCCGCCGCCCCGCGCAGGGCCGAATGCAGTTCCAGCGCCTCGACGATCTGGCGGCCGACGGTCAGCACCGGGTTGAGGCTGGTCGCCGGCTCCTGGAAGATCATGCCGATGCCGCCGCCGCGAATGTCGCGCATGCCGGATTCGGGCAGCGCCAGCAGGTTCGCGGCCCTCGAACCTGACCGAGCCGCCGGCGACCTCGGCCGCGGCCGGCAAGAGGCGCATCAGGCCCAGCGCGGTCATCGACTTGCCGCAGCCGGATTCGCCGAGCAGCGTGAAGCATTCGCCGGCGGCGATATCGAAGCTGACGCCATCGACCGGCCGCGCGCTGCGGATGTGGATCGACAGGTCTTTAACCGAAAGAATGCTCATGCCGACGACCTCGGATCGAAGGCGTCGCGCACCGCGTCGGCGAACAGGTTGGCCGCCAGCACCAGGGCGAACATGAAGCTGAAGGCCGCCGCCAGCGACCACCAGACCATGGGCTCGCGCGCCAGTTCCATGCGCGCCGTGTTGATCATGGTGCCGAAGGAAATCGTGCTCGGATCGACGCCGACGCCGACGTAGGACAGCACCGCCTCGGCCAGCACCAGGCCGGAGAAATCCATGACCAGCGCGATCAGCACGATGTGCATCAGGTTGGGCAGGATGTGGCGGCGCATGATGGCGAAGCGCCCGACGCCGAAGGCCTGCGCCGCCTGGACGAATTCCAGCTCGCGCAGCTTCAGCGTCTCGCCGCGCAGCAGGCGCGCGACGCCGGTCCAGCTGGTCATGCCGAGGATCAGGCACAGCGCCAGCAGGCGCGCGTCGGCGCGCTCGGCCGAGGTGGCGAACCAGTCGGGGTGGGTGTCGATGATGACCTGCATCATCAGCACCGCCGCCGCGATCAGCAGCACGCCGGGGATCGAACTCAGCGTGGTGTAGAGGTACTGGATCACATCGTCCACCCAGCCGCCGACGTAGCCGGCGAGGATGCCCAGCAGCACCGCCAGCGGCAGCATCACCAGCGTGGTCAGGGTGCCGATCAGCAGGCCCGTGCGTATGCTTTTGAGCGACAGGTAGAGCACGTCCTGGCCGACCTTGTCGGTGCCGAAGACGTGGTAGCCGCCGCCGAGCGAAATCGCGATGCCGAGCAGCAGCAGGATCGGCAACAGCGTCAGAACCACGGGACGAATCGCCGTCCCGCCGGCGCCGACTTTCAGCATTTCGATCACTTCGACGCCGCGCAGCCGGCACCACGCGGCAACCAGCAGCAGCCAGATCGCCATCCCGCCGGCACAGCCGCGCGAGACGCGCACGGCGATGTCGAACTCGTGGCCGGACAGATCCGCGCCCAGATGCGCGCCGCCATGCTTCAAGCGCGGGAACTCGCGCTGCGCCGAATCCGCCAGCGCCTCCTTGGAATACAGATGCGTCGCCAGCGGCGCCGAGTAGGTCTTCTCGCTGCGCTGGCGCAGGTCGGCGAGCAACGCATCGAGTACCGAATGCACTTCCACGGCGTAGCGCGCCGGTGCTCCGGCCGGCGCGCCCGGTTGTGCCTCTAGCCGGGCGCGGTAATGCAGCGAATCGAGCAGGCCGACCACGACGAAGGCCGCCAGCACCGTCGCCGCGGACATCGCCATGCCGTCCCGTGCCACGCGCCCCCAGGCCGCGCGCAACGCATCCTGGCGCCGCGCCCAGAGCATGAGGCCGATGATGGCCGCGATCAGCACGAAGAGCAGCGCGTCGGACCAGAGAACGACGACCTGAAAGCTCATTGCAGCCGCACCCGCGGATCGGCGATGGTGTAGGAGATGTCGGTCAGCAGCAGGCCGACGATGTAGAGCACCGAGCCGATGAAGACCATCGAGCGCACCACGGCGAAATCCTGGGCGTTGATGGCATCGATGGTGTAGCTGCCCAGGCCCGGAATGCCGAAGAAGGATTCGGTCAGCAGGCTGCCCATGAACAGCGTCGGGATCACCACCACCACGCCGGTCAGGATCGGGATCATGGCGTTGCGCAGCACGTGGCGGAACAGCACCACGCGCTCGGGCAGGCCCTTGGCGCGCGCGGTGCGCACGTAGTCGCGGGTGATTTCCTCGAGGAAGATGGTGCGATACCAGCGGGTCGAAGCGCCGATGCCGCCGATGACGCCGATGATCACCGGCAGGATCAGGAACTTCGCCGCATCCAGCCCGCCGCTGTAGCCCGAGATCGGCGCCAGGTGCCAGACCTTGGACACCAGCCACTGGCCGCCGATGATGTAGAACAGGCCCGAGATCGACATCATCGCCACGCAGAGCACGACGCCGGCGAAATCCAGCGTCGTGGCGCGGAAGAACACCAGCAGCAGGGCAAACGATATCGCGACGAACAGGCCGAGGACGAAGGTCGGCACGGCGATGGCCAGGCTCGGCCCCATGCGCGTGCCGATTTCGCGCGCGATGTCGCGGCCGTCGTCGGCGCGGCCGAAGTCGCCGGCGAACATGCGCACCGACTTGCTGAAGAAGATCGTGTCGGTCAGCGCCGCACTACCTGCCGCCGCCGCGTTCCACACCAGCGGCTTGTCGTAGCCGCGTTCGGCCTTCCACTTCTCGATCGCCTCCGGCGTCACGCGCTTGACGCCGAGCTGCATGCGCGCCATGTCGTCCGGCGTGTTCACCACGAAGAACAGGCCGAAGGTGAGCAGATTGACGCCGACCAGGATCGGAATCGCATACAGCAGGCGGCGGATGATGTAAGCGAGCATGGTGACGGTTTATCGGGCCGCGGAAAGCTCGCGACCCAAAAGCATGGCCAGAAAGTCGCTCCGCATCGCCGGCGAAAATTCGTGGCGGCTGACGAATTCCGTCGCCGCCCCGGCAGCTCGCCATTCCAGGCCCCAGATCGGCGCGATCGCCGTCGGCTGCATGGCGTAGCGCGCGTCGCCGACGAAGCCGGGGCGACGCGGATCGTTCACCAGGAAGCCGTCGGAAAACACCCGGAAGCGCTCGATGTCATGCAGGCGCTTCGCGTCGCCGGCGGCCACCGCGCGCGCGGCCGCGGCATCGAGCAGCGGCGCCGAGGCGCCGGGATAGTGGCGCAGCGTCGGCCCGAGGTGGAAGGCATCGACCTGCACCCGCCCGTCATGGACATACAGCGAACGCCACAGCACCAGGTTGGCCATCGACGGCTTGACCGACAGCTGCGTCGCCTGGTGCCCGCGCGCCTGCGCCAGCGCCAGCGCCGCGGCCTCGCCGCGCTGCTGCTGGACGAAACTGAGGCCGAAGTAACAGGCGCCCAGCAGCAGGCCCCAGCGTAGCGCCTGCGAATCGGGCCGTCGCAGGTAAAGGAACAGCGGCACCGCCAACGCCAGCGTGAATAGCGGATCGACCACCGCGATGAGGTTCCAGGCTTCACGGTGCTGCGAGAAGGGCAGCCAGAGGTGGGTGCCGTAGCTGGTGCAGGCATCGAGCAGCGGATGCGGCAGGTAGCCGGCCAGGGCGCACAGGTAGAGGGTGGCGAAGTCGATCCGGCGTCGCAGCAGCGGCCACAGCAGCAGCGCCGCGAGCAGCGCGCCGAGGGGCACGAAGGCCAGGGCGTGGGTGAAGTGGCGGTGGTAGTCGAGCACCAGCAGCGCATCGCCGCCGCTCTGGATCAGCGCATCGGCATCCGGCAGCAGGCCCGCCGCGGCGCCGATGCCGGCCGCCAGCCGGCGCCGTCCCGCCAGCGCCGATTTTTCGCCGTCGTGTCGAAAGGACGCGACACCGGCGGCAAATGCAGCGCCCATCACGGCATGAGTCAGGATATCCATGCGCGAATCTTAAAGCCTCCCGCGGCGAACCGGCGCCGGCCGCTGGCGGAAAGGCCGGCGGCGGCTACTTGAACTTGTAATAGGCCTGGTTCAGCCAGGCCGCGACGTGCGCCTCGTCCTCGGGGAACCAGCCGGCGTTGGTCTGCGCGCTGCAGGCGGCGACGCGCTGCCCCAGCGCCACGGCATTGTTGATCAGGCGCGGCTTGCGCGTGTACATGGCGGAACCGTCGCCGCCCAGCAACTTGACGTGGCAGGCCACGCACTGCTTGTCGTGCAGCGGCTTGCCCAGTTTCGGATCGCCGGCGGCCGCGGCCGGCAGCGACAACAGCAGGCACAGCAGGGGAATCGCGCTACGCATGGCTTTGCTCCCGGGGGCTTGCGGCATTCATCACTGCAGGTAGGTGATTTCCATCTGCGAATCGAGCCCGGTCACCATGTCGAGGATCTCGTCGGTGAACTTGCCGTCCTCGTCGCTCCAGGTCGCGTCCGGCGCCGTGGACGCGGTGACCAGCGGCGTGATGTCGAAATCGACGAAGCGGTCGCCGACCTTGAGCACGTAGATGCCGGAAGGATGCTCGACCAGTTCCCAGTCGTCGGGTATTTCCAGCTCGGCATTCAGCACCAGCGACAGCTTTTTCATGAAATTCTCCAGAAAACAGGTTTCGGACGTGCATCCTAATCCATCCGGCCCCGGCAAGGTGCGCGCCGCCCCGCCAAAGGCTCAGTGCACGCGCCGCGACTGCTGCCAGGCGATGACCGCCTGATTCGCCTGGGCGAACATCGGCTCCGATACCTCGCGCGGCAGGGCCTGGCGCAGGGCGACGAAGAGGCCTTCGGTGGTTTCGCGGGCGAGGTCCGTGCCGGCGGCGGCATCCGCCAGGCAGCGCATCTGGATGCTGGCCAGCGCATCGGCCACCAGGCGCCAGCCCAGGGTCGGCATATGGCCGACCAGCGCCACCAGCATGCCGCCCAGCGCGGCGAGGATCGCCCGCGCTTCGTCGCGGTCGTCGCAGGCGATCATGGCGTGCCACAGCGCCAGGTGGATGTTGCGCCGCAGTTCCATCTTGAAATCGACGGCATCGCCCTCGGCCTGCTCGATCGCGGCATAGCGCTGCTGGAAACGCGCATCGTCGGCCGCGTCCAGCGCACTGCGCATGCCGCCGAGCAGGATGCTGACACCGGGCAGCGCAGCGAGCCGGAAGGCCTGCCCATAGGCCAGCGCCCACTGGTCGATGCCGCTGGCGAGCAAGGCCAGGCGCAGCGCGCGCGCATCGTCGCCCGGCGCCGCGCGCGCCCAGTTGTTCGCGCGCTCCTGCATCCCGGCCACCGCCGCCTGCAACGCCGCCTCGTCGCCCTCCAGCGTCAGGCGAAAGATCAGGGTGAAGGCATCCTGCGCCATGCGCGCGGCCAGGCGCTGCACCTCGGGCGGCGCAAGATCCGCGAGGCCGTCGGCGGGCGGCTGGAAGGCTTCGGTCATAATTCGCTCCCCTTGCAATGGATTGCCATTATGCAGATTTGGGTCGATGCCGACGCCTGCCCCGGCGTGATCAAGGAAATCCTGTTCCGCGCCGCCACGCGGCACAGCCTGCCGCTGATCCTGGTCGCCAACCAGTGGCTGCGCGTGCCGCCCTCCCCCTGGATTCGCGCCGTGCAGGTGGCGCAGGGCTTCGACGTCGCCGACAGCCACATCGTCGAACAGGCGGCGGCCGGCGACCTGGTGATCACCGCCGACATCCCGCTGGCGGCGCTGGTGATCGACAAGCAGGCCTTCGCCCTCAATCCGCGCGGCGAGTTCTACAGCGCGGAGAACATCCGGCAGGTGCTGGACATGCGCAATTTCATGGATACCCTGCGCAGCAGCGGCGTCGAAACCGGCGGGCCGCCGGCCTTCAACCATGCCGACCGGCAGAACTTCGCCAACTAAATCTGTCAGGCTAAGGGGTTTCGATTGAGCGGATCGTCCTGGCCTTTACGTAGCGCGAAGCCCTTCAGCGAGCTTGTCGTCTTCGACGTAGAAGACTTCCAGGCACAGTGACGACGGGCGTACCGCGTTGACTATGAGTTGGCCCAGACGTAAGTCTGGGTCGAGTTGCCAGGCTGCCCTCAGTGCTTCCAGCACCTCATTGATTCGCGCGGGGTCTCGCATTTTGTGATCCTGCTGTCAGATGCTTTCGTATCAAGTCAGTTTTCTCCCGCGCCGAGAGCTAGCTTTTTCAGTCTCAATGTCGATGAGTGTCCCTCGTGTGACCTAAGAGCGGCTAGATATGCGGGCTGATGACACGGTCAGCTTGCTCGGTGGACAAGGTCCATTAAGGCAAGCTTTGGCCCAATGCTGATGGAAGCCGAGCTCGCCAACAATGTAGTCCGGTGCTCCCATCAATGGCGGACGTTGAAAGACTTCGCTCCTCCCGATAATCTGCAAATTTTGACCTGTTGCGACGTAACCTATCTCTGCTCCAAGGTCAACACGCTTATTCGGGCAGTTCAGCATATATCTTTGAATCGGTAGCTTGGCGTCTCGCTGCTCCGTGCTGTTAATGATGCGTAACAGCTCTTGCCTCTGTCGTCAGAAAGAGCATGCCCCGAGTATTTTCAACATCGCATCGAGCCATGAGTCAGGTGTTGGCCGAATCCTCGGCATGACCTCATCGGTACTCTGATACAGCTTGAACAGCGGCAGCGCCATATGGAAATCATCACGGTTTCCCGGGCGGAATTCGTGTAGCCATTGGTCAAATGTGAGTTGACTCTCCGAAACATCGAATACGGGATCGAACCATTCGTGGAAATCCAGTAGCGTGCCGAAAGTTAAATCACCGTTGTCGTGGGTCATCCCAACAGTCCTTACCTCAAACCCGCGTGGACGGTCGTCGCCAAGCTCTTCCATCCAAGATCGCAACCAGGGATTGAGGGCATATGCGGCAAGCGTTCTCCGCCATCGGAAGTATGCCTTAGCACCTGAAACGCCTTCACAGTGTTTCCGAGTTGAAGCAAACGTCCAAACTTTCCGATTGATTGCCCTCCATTTTCGACCGCACAACAACATTGCACTACAATACCAGGATTGATCCCGAGACGCGCCAAGTGTCCAAGCAGGCATTAGAGAAAGCTACAACGCCCTGTGGCAGCACCTGAACAGGCAGCGATATTGTCAACCGGCGAGGGTTGCAACGGTTCAAGTCGGCGTACTTAGCATTCCATTCATGCTTCGCTCACACGTTTCCATTTTCGATGTATCAGACAGATTCTTCTCGCGACCTGAACAAGCTTTGTAGTTTCTATGTCTTGCAATGCGCTTTCCACGGGCAACAAGGACGGTGGTCGCGCGATCGATATCCTTCAGCACTTCAGGGTTCGTGTTCGATAGACGCGCCAAACTGCCTTAGCTCAGTGAGCCTTTCTTGCCAAATCTCCCTGACCACCGGGTGACGGACTACGTGTGCGCTCAATCCCGCTTTTTCCCATGGCGCATTTGTATGATTCCATACCCCAGTTCGCCAGGCTGCACACTCAAGAACCTTGCGGCGTTCATTTAAGGTTCTGATCAATTGTTCCCGTCGTTCATCGCAGCGATCAAGTCAGCCTGCGTCTCGATCGTCCTCTCCAGGACTCCATCCGTTTTATTGCGGCGTTGGCTGCGAACACGTCTGCCAGAATACAATGGAAGGCTTCGGCAACCAGATGATGGTCATCCGTCGCGGTTTTTAAACTTGCAATTGCCTCACGCTGAGTGTTGGCGACAGATTTCATTTCGTAGAGAGCCACCTCGGTCTCGACAGTGCACCGCTTCATGTCCTCGAAGAGTTCCGTGGCGTAAATCCTGGCGCTGGCATGGTTTGCTTCCTCGGGAGCGGCGTGCATACCATCCCCAGTCCGCTGGTCGTCACGAAAACCATTGTCTGTACGGCGCGGAAGATCGCGTGATCTACTGCTGCCAGTTCCTCCGCCATCGTTCGTTGCTGACCCAGGCTCGCGTAAATGGATTCGGTCGAGACGACCATGGACACATGGGAATGGACCTGTGGCCCCACCATCCCAGTTCGGAGGGTGCAACTGGGTCGCTCCGAGATCCGCGCTGGCGGAGTCGGACAACGTCCGGCAACGGCGACCGCCGCCGATACTCTGTATGAAATTACGGCGATCCATGATGTGCCTTCGATTGTGATGTTAAGCGGGATTGAAATGACTCTGTCCATTAGCGGCAGCAGTGACACGCGTTGAGCGTCCATAGAGTCATCAAGAAATAGACTGACAAGAACCGCAGTGTCCTCGGCACGATTCAGAAGAAGGATACGCATGGCGTCCTTATACTCCCTTAGTTCTAAAGTTGGGCTGGCAGTGATGCGGACGAGCATGTTCTGCCAGTGCCATTAGTCCCGGGAGTCGAGTACTTTGTAGTGAAAGGTAGTTCAGTAAATCTAATGATGCCGCACGCGCCACGATCAGCGCCGCGTGCAGTGGCTGAACCCGTTACAGAGATACCGGTGCCTTTCATTTGCCCAGCACAGATCGTCGACGTCATAATTTACGAGGCCGGGCAGATTGATGCTATCGACGATGCTGGCAATCGTGTGCTTAATCTGCATATCAGAATAGCGCACGGTCTTGCCGCAGGCTCACGTCCAGTTCGCGGCGATTGGCCGGGGCTTTCATGCGGAGATCGGATCAGTACATCCGAAAGCCGATTCAATTCATCCAAGCCATTCAAGGCCGCGTCCACGCGTCGGCCCTCAAACGCCAAGGGAGTTGTCACCGTCGCTACCGTCAGAATGTCCATTTCGCCAGCAACCTGCGCAACAACGGACGAAAGCTCCGTTCCGGTCCACCGCCCAAGCCGGCGACAACGGAATACTAGGGCGGCACCTCACCAACATCAGCAATCCTGCTCCGGGCCACGAAATGCCAAGGCCGTGGGCGATTTCCGGATGACCCGCACCGTATCCGTCGCCAAGCAAGTCTTTATTCTCGCGCTTCCCGAATCACGCAGACGTCGACATCAGTATCAACGCAGATGTATTCCCGACTCCTGTAATCCTCTGCGGATCATAGGTTCGACGGCGTTAGCCTGCACCCTCCAACGCCGATCACTTTGGTGTTCGTCGCTATTCGATTCTGCTGTTCAACTACACGGTCGACCACGTCAATTTCGTCGGCAGTCTTGATTTTCGATTCCAGGCTTGCCAGGGCGATTGACGGCAATCCGATTCCCGGGAACATGGCTGCCCCCGAAGCCGCCAATAGAACCTTCAGAAGTTCTCTGCGCGTGCGCCGCCAGTTTTCCGCATGGATGCCATCAGATTTCTTTTAATGCGCGGTAGCTGGATTGTTCATCAGCACGTTGACGCCCACCGTCGCATCTCGCCATCTCACGCGCCGGTCATCCGATCGAAAATCGGAAAACGAAATTGCTTGAGGCGACTGCCAGGGATATGTCTTTCCCGTGGAATCTCGAATACGCGACAACCGTGTTGAGCGCCCCCTCCAATTCACGTATGTTTGTGGAAAGGTTCTTGGCTATAAATCGCAGCACGTCATTTCCTAAAGGCGATCTTTCCTGCTCTGCCTTGTCCCTCAACACATTCACCCGCAATTCAAAGTCAGGACTGTGGAGTTCGACTGTCTGGCCACCGTGAATCATGGATAGAGGTCGGGAATTCATAGCGACCACTTGACGTCTGAGTGGACCACTCTTGGGGCAAACATGGAGCGGTCATGACAATCAGGCTATTTCTTTCCGTAAGCCTGTCGAGCGTCCGAAGGAGATCTGCCTGAACCCGAAGGAGTTCTGCCTGAGCACCGGTCCCCAAGCAGACGCACTGGACGTCGTCCAGAACTGAGCACGTCGACTGAGTCGTGGAATTTCCCTGAATACATCTACGGCCCCTGATATGGTCCTCTGAGATCCCAAGAGTGCACCTATATTGGACTCGTGCGTGGACTCCTGGCTCATGGTGCTTGACCGCGCAGCCAATGGCCTGCATCAGGTGAGTTTTGCCTAGCCCACAATCACCATATATAACCAGCGGGTGAAGATGGGTACGGATTTCTGTCGAAGGCGAAAGCGACGGCACGAGAGCGTGTCGAGTGGCGCTACCTTCGATGAAGCTGGTCCCGAATGTAAAAAGTCGGGGAACAATCCAGCTGGGCGCGCTTTTTCGGCAAGCTCGGCGTCCGGACAGCTCCGTCACCTGGACCAGTGGGGCCGGACAGATTGGTCGTATTCGGAATCAGCAACGTTCCCGGTGCATCCCCGGACGCATTGCGGCGGCAGTAATCGAGATACGCGTCGGAAATCTCGCCGGTTCATGGAGTTCTCCACGTGAATGTTGGTTATCAGTGCCGGCACGCTGAGATTGACTGCCGACCGGGAATGAATCCATTATCTGTGAGCGATACGACGCACTGTCGCAAGACGGCTGGACAATTCGCCATCGACCAAGGTGAAGGATGCGTCCAATGGAAATATCGAACCGTGGAGGGGCCATGCCCAAGAATCAGGACGCGCTGTTCCGCCAGTGGCACATGTTGCGGCGGGTGCCGCGCTACCCGCAGAAAATCACCGTTCAGGACATCCGGCGCGGACTGGCCGAGTCCGGCTTCGACATCACGGAGCGCTCCATCCAGCGCGACCTGAACGGGACTCTCAAGGTTTTCCACTGTCCTGCGACGACAGGGGAAACCCTTCGGCTGGAGCTGGCGAAGGACGCGGCAAGCTTCGATCTGCCGGGCCTCTCCGTGCCGAGGCGCTGACCCTGGCGATGGCCAGCAACACCTGCGCGACTTGTTGCCAGCGCCGATGGTCGATCGGCTTCAACCTACTTCCAAGGCCGCCCGAGCGCCTTGATGTGGAACCGACGCCGCATCGAGGTCGGTCATGGCTGGACAAGGTGCGATCGGTGCCGCCCACCCAGCCGCTGTTGTCGCCCAGGATCGACGCAGCGGTACAGGACGTCATTTCAGAAGCCTTGCTTTACGAGAAGCAGGTCAGCATTCGCTACCGTAAGCGCGAGGAAAAGACTACCGTCGACTACCGCATTCATCCCCTGGCGCTGATCCAGAGGGGGCCGATGCTGTATCTCTATTGCCGTATTTTCGATTACGAAGATGCGCGCACTCTGGCGATCAATCGGATTCAGTCGGCGGAATTGCTCCTGGACGATCGTGCCATCTATCCGAAAGACTTCTCCATCGACCGGCAGGCCGATCTCGGCACCTGGGGATTCGGGGCGGGAGAGAAGATCAAGGTCGAATTGATCTTCCAGGCCGGATATGGCGACCATCTCTTCGAGACGCCGCTCAGCACCGGATCAAGTAATCGAAGCGCTGCCCGGCGACGGGCTGTGCGTTACGGCGACGGTGGCGGATACACCGCAGTTGAAGTGGTGGCTCTTGGGATTCGGGGGCGGGGTAGAAGTTCGAAAGCCGGCGACGCTCCGTGAATTCATGTCAGGCGGTGCCGCGCGGACCAAGCAGTCGTTTACCTCAGCATCGCGACGTAACTTGTCGCAGTGCTGGTGCGTGATACGACAGGGGAACGAAGGAAGATTTGATGAGAACGGCGAAATTTTCTGGTAGTACGGTGGCAATGGCCGCCTCTTTGAAATTCATGCGGCCAAGTCTTGCTGATGCCACATCATCCGTTGGCAGTTGCTTCGATCTTTCCGCAGCGAGGAGACTTGTTATCGAACAGAGGTTACATCGCCGGTGCGACATGCTTCGGACCTTAGCGAGTATTGCGGTTCCTCGCAAAGAGGCCATTGAATACCTAGTCGGCAATGTAGATGCGATCGACTGCATAGATATTGCTTTCATGAATTGTCGCCAGAAGGGCGAGATCCTTTTGCAATTGAGACTTCCTTCCTCTTCTTGACGGGTCTTGTTCGACTGAAACGGACGTCGCCAATGAACTCTGGTGGACGCCAGAACTCTCCCAATACGGCAAATCAGAAGTTAAGGAACCACTGAGTGAATCGGCAGCCCTTGCTCTGGCACAGGCGCGATGAGCCACTAATACAAGGCTCTTGGTGCGGCAGGCCATTAGATGTTTCGGTGCCGAGCATCTCCCCATCAATGGCGCGAGCATTGAGCTTCCAGGACCACGAACTGTATCTACAGGTGCGCGGCGAAGATCAGATGTCTATTAGAAGGCTGCCGAGGCACTGGCTCACCATGTTGGCTATAGGTTAGATCTGTCGTTATGGCGACAGGAACCAACGCCAGCGATTATTCGTGCGCTCTCGAGCAACTCTCGGGAAAAGATTGGAAATGAAACGAGGCGCAGTGGGGATGAACAGGGGAAAGGAATTGGCATATGGCGGTGTGCCAACGTG
>JADJFK010000024.1 GCA_016708585.1 Sulfuritalea sp.
TAAGCGGCGTGCCGCGCCAGGATGTCGGCCATCTCGGCGGGCTTCAACGCCACATCTGCGCACCAGATACCGAATCCGCCCTTGGAATTCACGCCGCTGACCCAGGCATCGAGCGCGGCACGCTTGGCGTGATTCTGTTCCGAATCCTCGCCCTTGATTTCCAGCACCAGGGTCTTGCCGTTGATCAGACGGATCAGGAAATCGGGCAGGTAACGGCGGCGCACGCCATTCCACAAGTAGAACACCTGGAAACCGAGGTGATCGTTCTTGGCAAACGCAAGCACCCGCGCATCCATCTCCATCAGGTTGGCCGCATGCTGCTCCCAGGCCGAATCGGCCAGCATGTGGCTGATCTGTGACTTCTGCGTCCGGTGGCAGGTCTTGGTCGTGTACCAGGTGCGCATGGCGCGCGTGCTGCCCAGCGGCATTTCCTCGTCGAACACCGGCTCCAGCCGCTCGCGGTTCTGCTCTTCGACGTGGCGCATCAGGTGCTGCACGATGCCATCGAGATTGAGCGCGATCAGGATGCGGCGGCGGGCCTCGTCCTGATGGAACAGGCTGGGAATGTCCAGCTTGTCGCAGGCAAGAAAGGTTTCGACCAGCCGGATCAACTGCATTGCCAGAAAATCGCGTTGCCCCTTGAAACGGCCTTCCGTCTGCTCGAAGGCCTTTTGCGCCGCACGAAACACCAGACGCTGCAAACGGAATTCTTCCGGCAGCAGTTCCAGGTCGATGCGCGTGATCTTGCCGAGATCGGCCGCGCCGCCCAGCGCCGGCGCGATTTCCGCCACCACCGGCGTCGCCGCCGGATCGAGCGTCAGGGCCGGCACCTTGCTCCAATCCACCGCCAGCGTCGGCCGCATCGCCTGCGAAAAATCCTTGCGCTTCGGATAGGTCAGCGCATTCGCCACCTGCCAGACCACGATCATGCCCATCACCAGCGTCTTGCCGGTGCCGGTGGCCATCTTGCTGCACAGGCGTTCCCACGGCCCGCCGTCGCCGGGCAGGAATATGCCCTGGCGAAACTCCGGCGAACCCTCAACCCACCAGATCAGCGTCTCGATCGCCTTGATCTGGCAGAAGTAGAACGGGTACAAGCGCGCCGTGCGATCGTTCCAGTGCTCCAGCAAACGGCGGGTAACCGCCGTCGCGCCCGGATAGTCGGCCGCGCGCCAGGCGGCGACGCGTCCACGGATTTCATTGACCCGTTCCAGCGGCTCGCTGCGCCGCGTGTTGTTGCGAATGTCGAAGATTTCATAGCTCGCCGGGCGCCGGCCTTCGACCTCGATCAGTTCCCCCGCCCTTGCCCTGCTGCCAATGGCGGTTGGGAGAGGCATAGGGAGAGTTGAGAATCAGGGATGCAGACTGCGATGGAGTCACGTCGCCGCCCCAAGCAAGGCAACACGGCTTACAGCCCGATTGAGACTTGGCGAGCGCGTCCTCGCTTCATTCACGCGCCACGTAGCTTTCACATAACGGCAAAGGTGGACGTTGTATCCCGATCCCTGCTTGCTGCTATCCGTAGGAGACACTACCTCAGCCCGAATGTCGCGCGACTTAGATCGGGCTGCGAGGTTCAGCACTACCCGCTTTGGGTCAGGCTCTTCATCTGGTCGTCTCGGCAACTTCGCCAACGGAACTTTAAGAAAGGAGGCGAAGCTCTCCGGATCGGACAACAGCCAGCTTTCGGCTTCCTTAACCGCCAAACGAAGAACGAAACGCTCATCGCCACCCGCCATCATCCAATCGCCAATCAATTCGACAGGACAACCTCTATCTGAATCGGCAATACAGATCACCGGCTGAACATGACGCGCCTGCAGAATAAAGTCCGGAAGGCGCGGTACGAGCCTGGTAATCCCACGCGTATTCACTGACTCCCGCGCTAACGACCAACCTGGCAGCGTGGCGGCTACCAATCGCTCCCCAAGCGCACAACAAAGCGCATCCTCTCCAACGACCAGCACCCGGCTCACGCAAACAATCCCATTTGCTCAACGTTCTTTGGCCGCGTCTTGGGCAGAAGTACTTCGGCGGGATTCATTCCGTACTTCATTGCCTTGAGTTCGTCGGCCTTGGGTGGTCGCACCTTCGTTCCGTTTTCCCCTGGTTCAAGAATCAGCACGTTGCTGGGATCTCCGATCGCCGCAACAAGCTTCTCGCTATGCGTGCTAACCAACACCTGCCTGACAGCCTTCTTTCTATCCCGCAAGACTCTGTCCAGCATCAAGGGTATGTGTTCGACAATCGCCTCATTCAGCGAAAGCTCCGGCTCCTCAAGCAGCAAGGTGCCATCACCGTCTTGCAAAGCCCACAAGAGGCCGATCAAGCGTAAGGTTCCGTCCGAAAACTGATCCTCGCGCTGCCATGCTCCGTGCTCGCGCCAATGCTTGAAACGCGCCTCCAAGTGGGGAGCCCCACTCACCTCGTCTTTCTTGAAATTCAACTCGGAGAACATCGGAACCGAGTTGTCCAGTGCGCCCTTGATCCTTCGCAGTCGCGCGTCCTGAATCTTCTTCGACGTCGCCGCAATCCGTTGCAGCAGTCCCTGACCAAACGGGTCATTCTCGATGACCCGACCGCTGATCTCGTCGGAATGCTTGAGCAGCTGCGGGACCAAGTGCAAGTATGTAGTGCCCGCAAAAAATTCTCCAAGTTCGCGGAAAGCGCTGTTGTTATTGATTTGCTCCAAAAAGGTTTGAGTCAACCTCGCTGTGTCCTTGCGATCCGCAGGTTCCGGTCGTTGGAGTATCGGCGTGTTGCCACGCCAAACAGACTCCTCTGTCACCAGCAAGCGCTGCTTGCCCTTGCCCTCGGGTTTGAATGCAAGCATGTAGCGCCAACGCTCCGACTCCTCGTCCATTGACTCGGCAATCTCGACCTCGATTCGGACTTCCGTATCGGTTCGAGCATGCAAGCTGCGCAGCTTCTTGATGCCTCCGCGCTCCTTCATCGCTTTCTGCAAACCACCGCCCTCGCTCTGTGCAACCGTACGCAAGAAGCGAAACACATCGAGCAAGTTAGACTTCCCCGCCGCATTGGCGCCGATCAGATAAACGCGCGGCCCCAGCGGCACATCGACCGTGGAGAAATTTCGCCAGTTCTTCAGTTTGAGGTTGGTAATCAGCATTCTTAGTCCTCCAATCCCACAATCCGCAACGACTCGATGCCCCGGTCGTCCACGATCTTCACCGCCGCCTTGCGATTTTCGTCCGCCGCGAAGGGCAACGATACCGTGCCGTGGAAGGCTTCCAGCGCGTCCTCGTCGAGTTCGGCACGGATGTCCTTTTTCAGCGTTTCCCAGCCCTCACCCTTGCCCGCCAGCGGGAAGAAAACCTGATGCGGGAGCAACGAGCGCTCGTCGTAATCGGTATCGAGCGACCACATCGCGATGCATTGAGAACGAGGAAGGCTATCAAAGACGATCATATTTCTTTGCTGTTCCGCGCGACTTATCCACTGGATACTTCCTACGGTTCACTTCCAACTTACGCCGAACCACATCGGACAAAGAGATGTTGAGATCATGGCAGAGGTAACTGAGGAATATTGCAACGTCCGCAATCTCATGCTCAATTGCCTCGCGCTCTCGCTCGACTATGTCCGCCAGTTCCGTATCTTTTGCCCATTGAAACTTCTCAAGCAATTCAGCAGCCTCGATACAAAGGCCGGCGCTAAGATTTTTCGGTGTATGAAACTGCTCCCAATCGCGTTCTTTTCGGAATGCGAGAAGCTGGGCCAATAACTCTCGTTCAATTACCATCAAAAAGCTCCATTAGGCTTGAAACAGAGTCTTGTAGTGCCATTCGAGGCGATCTCTGTCGGGCTGTAACGCTGGCCGCTCGGGCAATACCTCCAATGGCTGATTATCTAGGCGGTAATAAGCCTTGCCATTAAACCAAGCCTCTCGAATTCTTGGACTTACCCGGACTTTCAATTCAGGCGTCACACTCACAAGTCCGACATCAAACAAACGATGAAAATCAGCTCGCAACAACAAGCCATTGCTTACATCGTGGCTTCCATCTTTCGAGTATGGGACTATATGTGCCGCCTCAAGTGCAATCAGGGTGCTTTCACCTGTGATGGCACATTTCCGTTTGTAGGCATCCGTAACAAGAACACGAAATGACGACTGTCCGAGACGAGGCTTGACCAGAACAGGCTCGCCATATTTCTTGCTAGGCGGCTCTTTAATTCCCAGCACACTACCGTCCACAGATGATTCAGGCTCGGATTCGGAGAATTTCAATCGTTCCTGAATCTGTGTCCAAATCGCTTTTCCATCTGGGTCAGCAGATTCATACATCTTTCCACGGACAATATTGCTCGACCATCCTGGCGGATCAGATATCCAGAACGGCTCGGGGAGGAAGACCGTATTGGACAAAACAGTGCAACCAATCTCGTCATGCTGAGAGTGTTTTGAAAACAGCGGCTCAAGCATTTCCTGCAACTCTTCCAATGATGCCGCTCCATTTTTTGGCCCAAAGCAGTCCCATGCCAACGAGATGGGCAAGGTACTAAAACCAACGTAAAAGCCTCCACCTGCGATATGGTTGTACGGGCGCTTCAGCTTGAACAGGAACGGCATTCCAACAGGGCTATTCGTGAATGGCGGCTTAATACTTGGCTGCCAAAAATTGGCTTCATCAAATCCTTGGTTCGCCAGGAAATTGAACCAATGGTTGTCCGTTACTCCAACCCAATACTTCACGATCCAATCCTCTGGTCACGCCCACTTCCGAGATCCTCCAACCGCAAACGTGAATCCATCACCAGCAGGCTGTCGCCGGCCACCAGCCGGTTGCTCCAGCCTTTGTCGTGCTTGTAGAAGTCGATGGCGTCGCGCAGCGGCAGGCTTTCGAAGGGCGCATCGAACAGGCCGGGCTGCATGGCGCGCTGCTGAGCGGCCTTGGCGCCCTTGGCCTTGTCTTTCGCCGCGCTTTTCGCCGTGTCGCCGGCACCGACTTTTCGCGCCGCCGAGAGGATGCTGGCCGGGTCGATGCGCTCATACACGTGCAGGCTGACGGTGTCGACGGCGAAGCTGGTGCGCTCGGCCTTGCCGGTCCAGCTCAAGCTGGGGTCAAGGTGCGGGTCGTGCGCCCAGCGCGTCTTCGCATCAAACGGATCGGTGGCCGGCGTGACCATGCCGACCTCGGGATTGTTCTTGCGCCGGTCGGGATGGCGGTAGCTGAGGATGTCGGCCTGGGTGGCGGCGCTCTTGGCGGAGGCAGGGGCCTTCTTGCTCATGTGCGGTTCCGGGCAATGGCGGCCGGCTCCTCCGGCCCGGAGCGCAATCGCGAAATGCCGTCGATTGCGCCGTGGATCACCAGCTGGGGCACCGGGAGTCGATGCTGCGCTTGCGCACCCCCCGACCTAAAACGTCCGAAACGCAACCGGTATGCGAGGATTATAAGCAGAACGCGGCGGGAAGCTCATGCGCCGTCCCGCCAGCGCCGACTTTAGCGGCTGTGCGAAATCAATTCGACTCAGATCCTTTGTCGCTCTCTTTATCGCTCTCCGGTTCCTTCGGGTGCGATGCTGCTGCGTCCGGCGCCCCCGGTTCAGGGTGATCGTCGCCGGAATTCGCTGTCGATGCGGGCGGCGCAACAGGGGCTGGTGCGGTTGCGGCAGGCGCGGAAATGTGCGCAGGCGGCGGTGCCCTGCGCGCAAGTTCGTCTTCCTGAAAGCCAACGATGCCCCAGGCCATTGCCAGCGCGATGATCAAAAACCAGAACAGCAGCATCGCAGGATGATAGATCCAAGAAACGAATCGAACGAAATGGCGTGATCTGAAAACCCGATTCACACTGCTTGCCGAACGGGTTTAACCCGTCCAGGCTGGCAAGACTATCTCATTGACCAGCCGATCGCCGTCGCTCCACGACCGGCTCTGCATAGCCAGCCGGCTGCGCGGGCGTGGAGCAGTGCTCCACGAATTCCCTGTCCAAGGGGTCCGAGAGATTTAGCTTTTCGTTACGCACCCTTGTTTCTTCCATTTTCAGAATCCAACTACGTGTCGCTCAGCCCGCGTCAGCGGCGGTTCACGTTCATCGCCAGGCATCTGGTTCTCAGCCCCCCTTTTTTTGGCCCGCTGGAAGCGGCGATACGTAGCAGCGTGAAGACGGCGCGCGCCTCTTGTGCTGGCTTGATCAGACCGCCAGCACCATAGCGCCATAGCCGACCACGGTGGCGTCACGGGACAGCAGGCGCATGGGTTCGGCTTGGGCCTGGGCGACGAGGATTCGGTCGAAGGGATCGGCGTGCAGCAGGGGCAGGGATTCCAGCGCCACGGCGTGGGACCAGCCCACCGGCAGTTCGCGGTAGCCTGCGGCGGCGCACAGTTCGGCGATGCGCGCGGCGCCGACCGGCATGTCGCCGCGCCCAAGTGCGTGTTTAATTGCGACTTCCCAGATCGACGCGGTGCTGACATGGATGTCGTTGGCGGGGTCGGCGATCAGCTCACGCGCCGCCTTGCCCAGCCGCGTCGAACCGGTCAGCGCCCAGAGCACGATCTGCGTATCGAGCAACAGGCGCACGTTCAGCGACCGCCAAGAAACAGCGCGGCGACCTCGGCATTGTGGGCGTCAATGTCGTCCGGCACCTTGAATTCGCCCTTGGCCAAGCCAATGCGGCGCGACGCATCCTCGAGAATCGGCACTACACGCGCCACCGGCTTGCCGTTGCGGGAAATCACGATTTCGTCTTCGGTACCGCTGGCGATCTGCTCGATCAGGCGCGAAAGGTGTGTCTTGGCATCGAACAAACTGACGGTTTGCATGGGGCTCTCCACGAATACTGGCCTGACTAGACTAGTCTAGTTTATCCGGATTGGCAAGATCTATCCCTTGACCGGCTTGAATCACCGTCCCGCCAGCGCCGACTTTCTGCGCTTACGCCTCCAGCCGCCCGCCGGCCAGGCGCAGGGTGCGCCCGCAGCGATGGGCCAGCGCCTCGTCATGGGTCACCAAAATCAGCGTGGTGCCCGCCTCGGCGTTCATGGCGAACATCAGGTCGATGACCTGCGCGCCGGTGGCGGCATCGAGGTTGCCGGTCGGCTCGTCGGCCAGCAGCAGTCGCGGCCGCATGGCGAAGGCGCGCGCCAGCGCCACGCGCTGCTGTTCGCCGCCGGAGAGGTGCTTCGGATAGTGCCCCAGCCGTTCGCCGAGGCCAACCCGCGTCAGCATCGCCTCGGACTGCGCGCGGGCATCGCCGCGGCCGGCCAGTTCCAGCGGCAGCATGGTGTTTTCCAGCGCGGTCAGCGCCGGCAAGAGCTGGAAGGACTGGAAGACGAAGCCGAGCAGGCGGCCGCGCAGTTCGGCGCGGGCATCCTCGTCGAGCGCGGCGAGGTCCTGCCCGCCCAGATGCACCGTGCCCGACGAAGGCAGGTCGAGGCCGGCCATCAGTCCCAGCAGCGTCGATTTGCCCGAGCCGGATGCGCCGACGATGGCCACCGCCTCGCCCGCCGTCACGGCGAAGGAAATCTCGTGCAGAATCGTGAGCGTGCCCTCGCCGCTGGGCACCACCTTGCCCAAAGCCGCCACATCGATCACCGCCTCCGTCGTCAGACCTTTCTCCATCATGTTCAAGAAGCTTGTCTCCTGTTTTCTGCTGTTGTGCTGCAGCTTAGCCGTGATTGCGGCGGAAAAGCGCATCCTGGTCTACGGCGACAGCCTTTCCGCGGGTTTCGGCATCGCCGTCAGCCAGGGCTGGCCGGCCCTGCTCGGACAGCGCCTGCAGGCCACGGGTTCCCGCTACATGGTGAGCAACGCCAGCATCAGCGGCGAAACCACGGCCGGCGGGCGGGCGCGCTTTGCCGCGGCGCTGGACCAGTTCCAGCCGGCCGTGGTGATCCTGGCGCTGGGCGCCAACGACGGCCTGCGCGGCCTGCCGGTGGCCGCCATGGAAGACAACCTGGGCTTCATGGTGAAGGCGGCGAAGCGGCGGAAAGCCCGCGTGCTGCTGGTCGGCATGCGCCTGCCGCCGAATTACGGGCCGAAATACACCGATGAATTCCATGCCGCTTTCCGCAGCGTCGCCAAACGCGAAAAAGTCCCGCTGCTGCCCTTCCTGCTGGAACCGGTCGCGCTGGACCGCGACGCCTTCCAGGCCGACGGCCTGCATCCGACCGCCGCCGCGCAGACCAAGCTTCTCGACCACGTCTGGAGCGCGCTGCAACCGCTGCTCGGCTGATGCCTGCTGACTGATTTCCATGTCTGAAAAACTGCCCAAGGGAGTGGCGACGGTAGCACAGCTCGCCGAATTCGACGCCATCATCGATGCCCGCTCACCGGGCGAGTTCGCCGAGGACCGCCTGCCCGGCGCGATCAGCCTGCCGGTGCTGGACGACGAGCAGCGCGCCCGCGTCGGCACCCTGTACAAGCAGGTGTCGGCCTTCGAGGCGAAGAAGCTCGGCGCGGCGCTGGTCTCGAAAAACATCGCGCGCCACATCGAGACGCACCTGCTGGACCAGCCGCGCAGCTGGCGACCGCTGGTGTACTGCTGGCGCGGCGGGCAGCGCAGCGGCGCCTTCAGCCACATCCTGCGCGAAATCGGCTGGGACGCGCAGCGCCTGCAGGGCGGCTACAAGGCCTGGCGCCGGCACGTCATCGAACAACTGGACCTGCTGCCGCCAAGCTTCCGCTTCCGCGTCGTCAGCGGCGCCACCGGCAGCGGCAAGAGCCGCCTGCTGGAAGCCATCGCCGCGCGCGGCGGGCAGGTCCTGCACCTCGAAGAACTGGCCGCGCACAAGGGCTCGGTGCTGGGCAGCCTGCCGGACACGCCGCAACCGGCGCAGAAGGGCTTCGAATCGCAATTGCTGGCGGCCTTGTCGGCGCTGGACCCGGCGCGACCGGTGTTCGTCGAGGCGGAAAGCCGCAAGATCGGTCGCCTGCAGGTTCCTGACGCGCTGCTGGCGGCCATCCGCGGCGCGCCCGGGCTGCGCATCGAGGCGCCGCTGACGGCCCGCGTCGAATTCCTCCTCCGTGACTACGACTACGCCGTCGCCGATCCGGCCTGGCTGGTCGAGCGGCTGGGCCACCTCAGGGGCCTGCAGAGCAACGAAACCCTGGCGCGCTGGCAAACGCTGATCGCCGCCGGGGCGTTCCCGGTGCTGGTGGAAGAACTGCTGACGCAGCACTACGATCCGCTCTACCAGCGCTCGCAGGCGCACAACTACGACTCGTTTGGCGCGGCGACCCGCTACACCACCGAGAAACTCGACGCGGCCTCGCTCGACCGGCTCGCCGAGGAAATCCTCGCAGCTTCCTCCTGAAGCAGCGTGTGCCGCTCCGGGCTTAACCGGGCAGCCGGAACTCCGTGCGCCGCGTCGCGCAGATGCGCTGCACCACCGCCGGCCGCGGCAGCGCGACCTCCCCCTGCTCGAAGGCCACCACGTTCAGGCGCCCGCGCACGACGTCGAGCAATTCCCCCGGACGCAGCAGGAATTCGGGATTCGATGGCTTGCCGCAGCGCTCGTTGCCGGCCATGAAGGTTTCGTAGATCAGCAGGCCGTCCGCTTCCAGCGCGTCGAGCAGCTGCGGGAACAGGGGCCGGTGCAGGTAGTTGGTGACGACGATGGCGTCGAAGCGGCTGCCGCGATAAGGCCAGCCTGCGCCCTCGAGGTCGGCGACGCGGGTGTGTATTGCCGGGGCCAGGCGCGCAATGTCGGCAAGCGCATCGGCATCGCGATCGACCGCCTCGACCCGGTATCCTGCCGCATGCAGGCGCAGCGAATGCCGGCCGCGGCCGCAGGCAAGGTCGAGGACATTTCCGCCCGACTTGATGTGCGGCAGGAAGCGTTCCACCCAAAGTGATGATTTTTCGCTCATATCATTCGCCATGTCAGGTATTATTTTGAACCTGAATCATCGCGCAGGCCACATCCGCCCCCTAAATGACTGCAAGACCCAGCCACTCGCCGAGCTTGCCGCAGGACAGCAGCGATACCCTGCGCGAGCAGCTGGACACGACCACGAAAGCCTACAGCCGCTTCGTGCCGCGCCAGTTCCTCCACCTGCTGGGCATCGAGGATATCCGCAAGGTCGAACTGGGACAGCAGATCGAGCGCAAGATGACGGTGCTGTTCGCCGACATCCGCAATTTCACGGCGCTGTCGGAATCCATGAGCCCGCAGGAGAATTTCAATTTCCTCAACTCCTACCTGATCCAGATGGAACCGGTGATCGCCGCCCACGGCGGCTTCATCGACAAGTACATCGGCGACGCCATCATGGCGCTGTTTCCCGACTCGCCGGACCAGGCCCTGCACTGCAGCCAGGCGATACTGAACCGCCTGGAAGAATACAACAGCGGGCGCCAGCGCGCGGGCTACCGTCCGATCCGGATCGGCATCGGCATCAACACGGGCATCGTCATCCTCGGCACCGTCGGCGGCGCCGAGCGCATGGACGGCACCGTGATCGGCGACTCGGTCAATCTTGCGGCGCGCATGGAAAAGATGACCAAGGAATACAGGGCGTCGGTGCTGATCAGCGAATACACCCTGTACTGCCTCGACCGGCCGGAGCTCTGGTCGATCCGCTTCCTCGACCGCACCCTGGTGCGCGGCAAGGAGGGCACGCAGTCGGTGTTCGAAGTCTTCAACTGCGAGCCGCCCGCCTTGCGCGAGGCCAAGCAGATGCACCAGAAGCACTTCGACCGGGCGCTGGCCTACTACCACGTCGATGATACGCCCGGCGCCCGCGAGCAGCTCCTGACCTACATCGCCATGGTGCCCGACGACACCGCCGCCCATGCCTACCTCGAACGCTGCGAAACCGCCAACGACGCCCTCGACAACCTGCGGGCCGACCCCCCTTACGTCTGGCGCGCCGAATACGCGACCGGCCCCGAGGTCGCCGACATTGCCCACCAGAAGCTGTTCGCCGAAATGAATGAACTGGCGGCTGCGATCGACGCCGGGAAATTCAGCCGGACGCTGGCCTTGCTCGACAGCATTCAATCGTCCGCCTCCCGCGGTTTCATGCATGAACGGGAATTGATGGAGGAGGACCGCTATCCCTTCGTCGAGTTGCACACGCGCCAGCATGAGCGTTTTTTCGATTTTCTGACCGAATTGCAGCGAGAAATCGAACTCGGCGAAACGGACCGCGTCTATTTGGGCTTTCGCGTCAAGCGCTTGCTGACCGGCTGGCTGGTCAACCACATCCTCAGCGCCGATCGCCACTACGGCCATTACAGGAATACCCGGCAAGGGAAACGGGCCTGATTTAGGCTATTCCCACGATTTCAAAGTCGGCGAAGGTGTTATGCTGCGCTGCACCATGCCACTTCCCCGAAATCTGATCGCTGCCGCGCAAGACCATCATGGATAACGAACGCCACTACCTGCACACACTCTTCGAGCCGGAATCGATCGCCGTCATCGGCGCCTCGGAAACGGCCAATTCGATCGGCGTCACGCTGGTGCGCAACATGCTCGATTCGGGCTACAAGGGCAAGCTGTTCTTCGTCAATCCGAAGCACGAAACCGTGTTCGGCCAGCCCAGTTACGCGTCGGTGGGCACCATCCCGCAGCGCCTGGACATCGCGGTGATCTGCACCGAAGCCGCGGCGGTGCCCGAAATCGTCGAGGCCTGCGGCCGCGCCGGCTGCAGGAACGTCATCGTCATCGCCGGCGGCTTCGCCGAGGCCGGACCGCGCGGCGCGTCCCTCCAGCGCGCCGCGCTGGAAAACGCCCGCCGCCACGGCATGCGCCTGCTCGGCCCGAACTGCCTGGGCATCATGCGGCCGGGCAGCCAGATCAACCTGACCTTCGGCCACGGCTTCGCCCATGCCGGCACCATCGGCCTGATCTCGCAATCCGGCGCCCTGTGCACGGCGATCCTCGACTGGGCCCTGCCCAACAAGATCGGCTTCTCCAACGTGGTTTCGCTCGGCGCCGAAAGCGATGTCGACTTCGGCGAGGTACTCGACTACATGGTCTCCGACCCGCGCACGGAAAACATCTTCCTTTACATCGAGGGCATCAAGAACGCCCGCCGCTTCATGAGCGCGCTGCGCGCCGCGGCACGCTGCAAGCCGGTGCTGCTGATCAAGGTCGGCAAGCACCCGGCCGGGGAAAAGGCGGCCCGCTCCCACACCGGCGCCCTGGTCGGCGCCGACGACGTGTTCGACGCCGCGCTGCGTCGCGCCGGCGTGGTGCGCCTGGCCAACGTCGGCCAGATGTACGCCGCCGCGTCCGCGCTGTTCTCGCACTTCCGGCCGCGCGGCAACCGCCTGGCGATCGTCACCAACGGCGGCGGTCCCGGCGTCATGGCGGCCGATTACGCCGCGGACATCGGCATCCCGCTGGCGCAACTCCACCCGGCGACCGTCACGCGCCTGAACGAGCTGCTGCCGGCCAACTGGTCGAAGGCCAACCCCATCGACATCCTCGGCGACGCCGATCCCGCCCGCTACGGGGCGTCCCTGCAAGCCTGCATCGACGACGACAGCGTTGACGGCGTGCTGGCCATCCTGACGCCGCAGGCGATGACCGATCCGACCCAGGCCGCGCGCACGGTGATCGACATCACGCGCCTGAGCGACAAGCCGCTGGTGACCTGCTGGATGGGCGAAGAACAGGTCGGCGAGGCGCGCAAGCTGTTCCAGGGCGCGGGGATTCCCACCTTTCGCACCCCGGAACCGGCGGTCGACCTGTTCTCGCACGTTTCCAACTATTACCGCAACCGGCAGCTGCTGATGCAGACGCCGCCCTCGATTTCCGAACAGGCGCCGCCGCGCCTCGAGTCGGCGCGCCTGGTGATCGAAAGCGCGCTGATGGAAGGGCGCAAGATCCTCAGCGAAATGGAATCGAAGGCGATCCTGTCCGCCTTCAGGATCCCCATCGCGCAGACCATGGTGGCCCGTTCCGCCTCCGAAGCCATGGTGCTGGCGGAAGAACTCGGCCTGCCGGTGGTGATGAAAATCGATTCGCCGCAGATCGCGCACAAGAGCGATTGCGGCGGCGTGCGCCTCAACCTCAACAGCCTCGCCGCCGTGCGCGACGCCTGGCTGGAGATCATGGACGGCGTGAAGAAGAATCGCCCCGATGCGCAGATCAACGGCATCGCCATCGAACCGATGATCCAGAAGGCCAACGGCCGCGAACTGGTGGTCGGCATGATGCGCGACCAGGTCTTCGGCCCCACCATCGTCTTCGGCCCCGGCGGCACCGGTGTCGAGGCCTACAACAGCGAGCGCGCCGTGGCCCTGCCGCCGCTGAACCCCTTCCTCGTCGCCGACATGCTGGCCTCGACGCGCACCAATGCGCGCCTCGGCCAGTTCCGCAACATGCCGCCGGTCAGCATGGCGGCGATCGAGGCCATACTGCTGAGCGTTTCCGCCATGGTCTGCGAATTGCCCTGGATCAGCGCAATGGACATCAACCCGCTGATCGTGGACGAGAACGGCGCGGTCGCGGTCGATGCGCGCATCACCATCGAGAACATGCCGATCACCGCCGGCCGCTACGACCACATGGCGATCCACCCCTATCCCTCGCACCTGGAGACCGGCTACCAGGCGAAGGACGGCACCCAGGTCAGGATCCGCCCGATCCGGCCCGAGGATGTGCGCATGGAGCAGGAATTCGTCAGGGCCCTGTCGCCCGAATCGCGCTACATGCGCTTCATGAACACCATCCGCGAAGTCTCGCCGGCGCAGCTGGTCCGACTCACCCAGATCGATTACGACCGCGAGATGGCGTATGTCGCCACGATCGACGCCGATGGCGCGGAGAAGGAAGTCGGCGTGGTCCGCTATGCCACCAGCCCGGACGGCGAATCCTGCGAGTTCGCCATCGTCGTCGCCGACGACTGGCAGGGCAAGGGACTGGCGCGGCGCCTGATGGGAGTCCTGATCGACACCGCGCGCGGCGCCAATCTCAGGTACATGCACGGCGATTTCCTCGCCGAGAACACCCGCATGCTGGCCTTCGTCGCCAGCCTCGGCTTCGTCCTCTCGGCGCATCCCGAAGACCCGGGGCTCAAGCGCGGGGTCCTGGTGCTCAACTGAATGGCGAAAATCGGCGCCGGCGCCACGGCGCGCTGTCCCTGGTGCGGCGCGGACCCGCTCTACACCGCCTACCACGACAGCGAATGGGGCGTACCCTGCCACGACGAACGCACCCTGTTCGAGTTCCTCATCCTCGAGGGCGCCCAGGCCGGACTGTCCTGGATCACCATCCTCCGAAAGCGCGAGAACTACCGCCGCGCCTATGACAACTTCGATGCGGCGCGCATCGCCCGCTACGACGAACGCGACGTGGCGCGCCTGCTGGGCGACGCCGGCATCGTCCGCAACCGGCTGAAGATCGCCGCCAGCATCACCAATGCCCGCGCCACGCTGGAACTCTACGAGCAGGGTGGCAGCCTGGACAGCCTGCTGTGGGCCTTCGTCGATGGACGCCCGCGCGTCAACCGCTGGCGCAGCATGGCGGAAGTCCCCGCGATCACCCCCCAGGCCGAAGCCCTGTCGAAGGAGCTCAAGCGGCGCGGTTTCCGCTTCATCGGTCCCACGGTGGTCTACGCCCACATGCAGGCCACCGGCATGGTCAACGACCACCTCGTCAGCTGCCCGCGCCACGCCGACCTCGATCGCTGACCACGGGCGCCCCGGCGGCGTATTAGCCGCTGCGTGTTGTGGTTACAATAGGCCTCGTCCGGCCAACCGGTCTTCAGCTCGCCTTGCGCATGCAAATCGGCTTCGAAACCATCCGCGAAATCCTCGAGCACCGCCTGCACCAGGAGGACATCGAGAAACTGCTGCACGGACTCGACGAAGCCGGCAAGGCCGAGCTGTTCTTCCGCATTACCGAGATGCTGCGCCGTACCTCGGCACTGGCCGACATCGCCAACCGCGTTTCCGACAGCCTTTCGCTCGACGTGCTGTTTCCGCGCCTGATGGCAGTGGTGACCGAGGCCCTCAACGCCGACCGCAGCTCGCTGTTCCTGCATGACCCGGAAACCAACGAACTGTTTTCGCGCGTGATGCAGGGCGACGCCATCGGCGAGATCCGCTTCCCCTGCCACCTCGGCGTCGCCGGTTCGGTGTTCACCCGCGGCGAGGCGGAAATCATCGCCGACGCCTATGCCGACCCGCGCTTCAACCAGGAGGTGGACCGCCGCACCGGCTATCGCACGCGCAACATCCTCTGCGTGCCGATCCGCAACAAGAACCGCGAGGTGATCGGCATCACCCAGGTGCTGAACAAGCAGGCGGGCGATTTCGACGGCGAGGACCAGAAACTGCTCGAAGGCCTCTCGCTGCAGGCGTCCGCGGCGCTGGAGAACGCGCGCCTGTTCGAAAAGGTCGAGCGCCAGCAGCGCGAGGAAGCCATGCTGCTGGAAGTCAGCATCTCGATCGTCGCCGAAATCCACCTCGATCCGCTGCTGGCGAAAATCATGGCCGCGGCCACCTCGCTGCTCGACGCCGACCGCGGCACCCTGTTCCTCTACGACGCGGGCGCCCACCAGCTGTTCTCCCGCGTTGCCGGCGGCATCGCCGGCGAGGAAATCCGCTTCCCGGCGGATGCCGGCATCGCCGGCGAGTGCTTCAGCAGCGGCCGGGTGATCAACATCGCCGATGCCTATTCGGATTCCCGCTTCAATCCCGACTTCGATCGCCACACCGGCTATCGCACCCACAGCATGCTGTGCATGCCGATCGTCGCCCGCGGCGAGCGCAAGATCGGCGTCATGCAGATCCTCAACCGCAAGGGCGGCGCCTTCGGCAGCGCCGACGAGCGGCGCCTGCGGGCATTTTCGGCGCAGGCCGCGGTCGCCATCGAGAACGCGCAGCTGTTCGAGGACGTCACCGCCGAGCGCAACTACAACGAAGCCATCCTGCACAGCATGAACAACGCCGTGCTGACGCTCGATGCCGGCGGCATCCTGAGGAAGGTCAACGAGTCGGCGCGGCGCATCCTGCGCCGCGCCGACGAGGAGCTGCTCGGCCACCGGCTGGACGAGATCTTCCTCGGCCGCAACGGCTGGGTAGCGAAGAGCCTGGAGAAGGTTCGCGCTACGGGCAGCACCGACATCACCGTCGACACCGACCTGTTCATCGAAGGCAGCGAGACCATCTCGGTGAACCTGGCCACGGTGCAGCTCACCAGCCTGCGCAACGAGCCGATCGGCTACATGCTGATGATGGAGGACATCACCCGCGAGAAGCGCCTGCGCAACACCATGTCGCGCTACATGAGCAAGTCGGTGGTGGACCAGCTGCTGGCAAGCGGGGAAGTGGAGCTCGGCGGCACCGGGCGCGACGTCAGCGTGCTGTTCTCCGACATCCGCGGCTTCACCTCGATCTCGGAGCGTCTCGGCGCCAAGGAAACCGTGGCCCTGCTCAACGAGTATTTCACCGACATGGTCGATATCGTGTTCGCCCACAATGGCGTGCTCGACAAGTACATCGGCGACATGATCATGGCGGTGTTCGGCTCGGTGCTACAAACCGAGGAGGATGCAAGCAACGCCGTCACCGTCGGCAACAAGATGCTGACCGCGCTGCACCAGCTCAACCGCCGGCGCGCCGAGCGCGGCGACGAGGCAATCCGGATCGGGGTCGGCATCAGCACCGGCAACGTGGTCGCCGGCAACATCGGCTCCCTCAAGCGCATGGAGTACACCGTGGTCGGCGACCGGGTCAACCTCGCCGAGCGCCTGGAAAGCGCCAACAAGTTCTACGGCACCTCGATCCTGATCTGCGATGCCACCTGGGAAGCGGTCCGCCACCATGCCGCGGCCCGCGAGATCGACCTGATCCGCGTGCGTGGCAGGGACAGGCCGGTCGCCATCTACGAAGCGCTGGGCCACCATTCGGAAGACAGCTTCCCCCATCGCGAGGAAGCGCTGGCGGCTTTCAGCGAAGGCCTGCTGCGCTACCGCCGGCGCGACTGGGCCGGCGCCGAACACTGCTTCAGCGCGGCGCTGGCGGCCAATCCCGAGGACGGGCCGTCGAAGATCTATTTCGAGCGTTGCCGGATCTACGGCAGCACCCCGCCCCCCGCAACCTGGGACGGCGTGTGGACCATGCCCAACAAATAGGCTACGCGCGGGACGCAACAACAGGATCTGGACGTGGAGCTCTCATCCCTGCTGGCCCATCATGCACGCTTCCGGCCCCATGCCACGGCCGTGGTGTTCGGCGGCAAGCGGCTGGATTACCGGGAGTTCAATGCCCGCGTCAACCGGCTCGCCCATGTCCTGGGCGGGCTCGGTGTACGCAAGGGCGACCGCGTCGCCACCCTGCTGCCCAACACGCTGGAACTGCTCGAGTGCTACTGGGCCTGCGCCAGGACCGGCGCCGTCGCCGTGCCGCTGTCGCCGCTCCTGACCGGCATCGGCCTGGCCAGCCTGGTCAAGGATTCCGGCGCCGTTTGCCTGGTCACCCGGCGCAGCCTGTTGCCGGTGGTAGAGGCCGTGTTGGCCGACCTGCCGGCGCTGGCGCCTGCGCGCATCCTGCTGATCGACGGCGGCGAAGCGCCCTGGGGCGACTATGCGGCGCTCACCGCCGCCGCGCCGGCGCACGAGCCGCCAACGGCCGATGTCGGACCCGACGACCTGTTCAACATCATGTACACCTCGGGCACCACAGGGCTACCCAAGGGCATCATGCACAGCCACCGCGTGCGCAGCATGTACGCGCTGACGCTGGGCGCCGCCTGGCGCATGACCCCCGAATCGGTGGTGCTGCACACCGGCGCCATCGTGTTCAACGGCGCCTTCGTCACCCTGATGCCGGCCTTCCACCTCGGCGCCACCTACATCCTGCACCCGCAGTTCGATGCCGCGGCGATGATCGCGACCATCGCCGCGGAGCAGGTCACCCACATCATGGTGGTGCCGGCGCAGATCATCGCCCTGCTCGATTCGCCGGCCTTCGATCCGGCAAAACTGGCCTCGCTGCAGATGATCCTCTCGCTCGGCGCCCCCCTGCCGCAACCGCGCAAGGACCGGCTCAACGCCCTGCTGCCCGGCCGTTTCCACGAGTTGTACGGCCTCACCGAGGGCTTCGTCACCATCCTCGACAAGACCGATGCGGTGCGCAAGTCGGGCTCGGTCGGCTGCCCGCCGCCCTTCAGCGCGGTGCGCATCGTCGGTGACGACGGCCGCGACCTGCCGCCCGGCGAGCCGGGCGAAATCGTCGGCCGCGGCCCGCTGGTCATGCAGGGCTACTGGGGCAAGCCCGAACTCACCGCGCAAACCCTGCGCGACGGCTGGGTCTACAGCGGCGACATCGGCCATCTCGACGATGAGGGCTATCTCTACCTGGTCGACCGCAAGAAGGACATGATCGACTCCGGCGGCGTCAAGGTCTATCCGCGCGACATCGAGGACATCGCCGCCCGCCACCCGGCGATTGCCGACGTCGCCGTGTTCGGCATTCCGCACGAGACGCGGGGCGAGACCCCGCTGGCCGCCGTGGTGCTGAAAGTCGGCGCCGACGCCACGGCGACGGAGCTGCGCGACTGGATCAACGAGCGGGTTGCCGCGCGCTACCAGCGCGTGCAGGAGGTCGTGATCCTGTCCGACTTCCCGCGCAGCGCAGCGGGCAAGACGCTCAAGCGCGAACTGCGCGAACCCTGGTGGGCGGGGCGGGCTACGAAGATTTGAGCGGATGCGGGCCAACGCGCCGCCCCATGGCCAGCACCGTCAGCACCGCCAGGATCTGCAGCAGCGCGACGCCCGGCAGCACGCCATTGCGGCCGCCGGCATCGAGCAGCATGCCGAAGGCCAGCGGCCCCAGCGCGAGGCCGACGTCGAGCCCCGAATAGACGAAGCCATAGACGCGGCCGAAGGCCGGCGAGGCATTGCCGCCGGGCAGCGCTTCGGTGGCGACGCGCCGCACCAGCAGGTCGCGCGAAGGACCGGCGAGGCCGACACCGACGCCGACCGCCACCATCAGCGGAATCACGCTCCACGCCGGTGGCAGGCCGCTGGCCAGCACCGCGGCGAAAACGGCGGCGCCGAACAGCGCGGTGCCGGCGGTGCGATCATGGGCATGCACGCGCACGGCGACGAAGCCGCCGACCACCATGCCCGCCGCCGACCCGAGCAGGTAACCGGTCAGCGCGGCGACGGCGGCGGCGGCCCCAAGGCCGTAGATGCCGCCCAGCACCGGCACGGAAAAACTTTGCAGGCCGCCGAACGCCGCCGTGACCAGCAGGAAGAACATGAAGGAGAGCCAGATCACCGGGGCGCCGAGGAAGCCGAAGGTCGGCCCTGGCGCCGTATCGCCGGCGCCGACTTTTTTCACGTCGTCATCCAGCAGCGGCCGCGCCAGCTGCAGCGCCGCCACGCAGCACAGGGCCACGATCGCCGCCGCCAGCCCCGCGCTGCGCCAGCCGGCCCAGGCCAGCGCCATGCCGGAAATCGTAGCGCCAAGCGCCCAGCCCAGATTGCCCGACAGCCCATGCACCGAAAATGCGTGGCCCAGCCGCGTCGGCGACACTTTCTTGTTCAGCAGCGAAAAGTCCGCCGGGTGGAACACCGAATTGCCGAGGCCGGCCAGGGCAACCGCCAGCAGCAGCATCGGATAGTTTGCTGCCGCCGACAACGCCAGGCCCGAAGCGGCCAGCAGGCTCACGCCCGCCATCAGCACGCGGCGCGCGCCGTAACGATCGACGACGATTCCGGCAAGGGCCTGGCCGACGCCGGAGATGGCGAAGAACACCGTCATCAGGAAACCCGCCTCGGTATAGCCGAAACCGAAGTCCGGCATCAGCAGCGGAAACAGCGGCGGCAACAAAAGATGGAACAGGTGCGAGGTGGCATGGGCCATACCGACCAGCGCAATCACCGCGGCATCGGCGCGGACAGGGGTGTGGGCATCCATCGTTCGATGCTAACCGAAATCGGCGGCTGAAATATCCGCTGACACTTTTTCACAGATAGGCGCGCGATCCCCACATATCGTGCGCTTCATGGGCGGCGCAAGAGCGCCTCCCGCAAATCCATGAGGAGATCGTAATGAAAACCAAAGCACTGCACGCCGGCCTGATCGCCACCACACTGCTGACCCTGGCCACGCTCGCCGCCCCGGCGCGGGCCGACACCTACCCCGGCGAAATCCGCCAGGATCGCCGCGAACTGCGCGCCGACTACCGCGAACTGGCCAGGGATCGCGCCGACTTCCGCCAGGCACGGGCCGCCGGCGACCTTGCCGGCATGCACCGCGAACGCATGGAAATTCGCCAGGACAAGCGGGAGATTCATCGCGACCGGGCCGAACTGCGCCGCGACCTGCGGGATGCGCGCCGCGGCTGAACGCCGGTCAGGCTTTGCGCCGGGAGCGGGTAAGGTTCAGGGCAAGGCCTCGGCGCGCACGGCATCGCTGCCGGCGCCGAGGCAATCCGGCGTAATCAGCCGCGTCGGGTCGGGATAGGAAGGCGGCAGGCCGGGCGCGGTCGCCGTCTCGCCGGCGCCGACTTTTTCCGCAACCGCACGATTGAGGTCGAGCAGTTGTTGCAGCAGGTCGCCTTTGGCGGAAAAGCCGTAGGCGGCAAGCACGGCCGCATCGAGTGTGGCGTGGGCATCGCGCAGCGGGTTCCTGCCCGGCAGGTCGAGCGTGCGGTAGAGCGCGCGCAGGCCGCCGTGCAGGGACAACAGCGCCTCGGCGCGGATGCGGCGTATCTCGCAGCCGGCGGCGGCGATGGCGTCGATCTGTTTCTCGGTCGGCGCCTGCGGCCAGGGGAAGGTATCGAAGACGGACTCGGGGGTGTAGTTGAAATCACTTTTCAGCTTCGAGCATTTGGCGACGAACCATTGCCAGTGGGCGGAGGATTGCAGGATGCCGAAGCTGTAGTCGTCGTCAAGCAAGAAAGCCTGAATCTTGTCGCTGGGCCAAACTGCAATAGTCAGAAACAAGAAGATCGGGCGCTTGGTGACGCGGGAACATGCAATGTAGCGTCCGCGCAATTTTGCTGCCTCGGCAAAGAACTCTTTGCGATCCCAAGCTAGTGACCACCAGCGATCAAGGAACGCCTTGTGATGCGAGCGCATGTTTCCGTCAGCATCTTTACCTGCTTCGGCTCGGGCCAGGCGGTCCGGTAACACACGATCTTTGACGTGCGCAAAGGCCTTGGGAAACGCCTGCACTTCGATGATTGTGCGTCGCTGAAAGTCGATGATGAAACGCTCAGGGGTACCATCACCGGCAACAAGCTCTCGACCTGTCAGATAAGGATGAATGACCGCGCCTGACTGCCCATCGGCTGCAAATAGGGTTTTCGTTTCAGCATCCAGAACAAACGCTTCGTGTCCAGGCGTAACGCCTTGATAGACACGCTTAGGAATCGTGTTGCATTCCAGCACCAACGCCGCGCCGACATCCGCCCCATCGGCCAGCGCCGAATTGATCTTCGCCGTCTCGCGGCAATCGAGGTCGAAATCCTTGGCGCCGCGCTGGGCGCTCTTGAACCACAATCGCCGCGCCTTCGGCAGCAGCGCCTCGTCCTGCGTCCTGACCCAGTTGGCGATCGAGACATGGACGTTGGCCTCGCCGCTCCAGGGCTGGTTTTCGACGGCCTCGACCAGCGTGCCGTCGGCACAGATGGCGTCCAGCCCGCCGATGCGCGAGGCGTTGTTGCGGATGTTCTGCGTGCCGACCAGGCCGGCGCGGCCGGCCACCGGATCGGCCACCGTGCAGGCCGGCAGGTGGTCGTGGGCGCGGCGGAACCAATACACGCAGTAGTCGGCCATGCCCGGCACTTCCGGGTAGAGCTTGCGCACGGCATTGACGTAATCGGCACCGCGCTCGGGCTTGAGCCGCTTGGCGCCGAGGAAAGGCGGATTGCCGATGATGACATCCGCCTTGGGCCAAGTTGCGCGGCTGCCGTCCGGCGCAATCAGCGCATCGCCGATGACGAAGTTGGCGTCGAGGTTGTCGAGCGGCAAGGCATTTTCATTGACGTGCAGTTCGTCGATGGCCAGCTTGTGCGCCAGCATCATGGTGACCTTGGCCAGCTCGACGGCAAAGGGCTGGATGTCCATGCCGTAAAAGTTGCGCGCGGTGACGAAGCCGAAGGGCCGCTGCGCGGCATTGCGGCTGGCGAATTCGCCGATGCGCTCGAAGATGCGCGCCTCCACGCGCTTGAGTTCGCGGTAGGCGATGTAAAGGAAGTTGCCTGAGCCGCACGCCGGATCGAGCACGCGAAAGCGCTCCAGCCGGGCCAGCAGTTCCTCCAGCCGCTTCAGCGTCTTGGCGCCCTCGACCTGCTCGCGCCACGGCTCCACAATCGTGGGGCCGACGATCTTCATGATGTCGACGGGGCTGGTGAAATGTGCGCCATAGGCATGGCGCTGCTCCTTGCCCAGCGAGTGCTCGAAAATGGCGCCGAAGATTTCGGGACGGACCTTGCTCCAGTCGGAGCGCGCGGCGTTTTTCAGCAGGTTGATTTCCGCACTGTCGAGTTCGATGCGGGCCGGCTCGCGGAACAGGCCGCCGTTGAAATAGTCGACGCCCTTGAAGCGGCCGCCCTGCGTCTTGCCCGGCGTGTTCATTTCGACGAACAAGCCGCCGATCAGGTCGTAGGCATGCGCGGGCGTCGTGCATTCGTCGAGCAGACGGGCGAAGAAATATTTTTCGAGCAGGCCGATGTCCTCGGCGAACAGGCACATCAGCGCCTGCAGGGCAAAGCGCTGCGCGGTGTCCCGGTCTATGCCCCGCACCACCAGGCAGTTGAAGACTTCGGCGAGCAGGTCGGCCGCCTGGCGGGTGACTTCTTCATGGTTGTTGCCGAAAGTCGGCGCCGACGGCACGGCGCCGAGGAAGGCCAGCGGCCCCCAGCGTTGCGGCAGGTCGGCCAGGGCGACGGCGTCCACCGGCGCGTCCATCTGCGTCTCGAAATCGTAAATCCAGAATTCGTCGAAGTTGCACAGCACGACGTAACGCGGCCGGCCGGGAACGAGGCGGGTCCAGTAGTCAAAGGCCTGGCGGTAGTGCTTGGCGAGGTCCGTGCCGCGCTTCTTCATCTCGACCAGCACGACGGGTTTCCAGACCAGGTCGGCAAACGCCGTGCCGCCGCCATCCTTCTTGACGCGCTCCTCGCAGCTCGCGCCGGCTTCCTTCAGTCCGGCATGGCCGAAGGCGCGAAACAGATGGTCGAGGAAGAGTTGCGCCTCGCCCTTTTCGTCGCCGCGGATGTGCTCGCGGCACCAGGCGACGAAGCCGGCGAGGGTAACGGAAAGCTCAGGGGACAAGGGAGTCCTTCCCTTCCGGCGCGGGTTTGACCGAGCTCAGCAGATAGCCGGCCGGCGTTTCCGCAAGGAACAACTCGCCACCGGTCGTTACCCCCAGCCTCGACAGAACCTCATCGGGAAGGAGCACTCCTGTTTCGCCTTCGACGTCGATCAACTCAAGCTGGGCCATGCCGGCATCTCCTTCGGGCAGGTACTACACGTAAAGCAATCCGAGCCGCTTCGCCGCTTTCGCCAGCGCCTTGTCCTGCGTCGCCAGCGGACATTTGAGCCGCGCCGCCAGTTCGAGATAGGCGGCATCGTAGGTGGTGATGCCATGCGCCGCTGCCAGTTCCGCAATCTCGACCAGCGGCACCACCCTGCCGTCGGTGGTCAGCGGCAGGTGCGCTGCCCTGGCGAGCAGGCCCCTGGTATCCGTGGCCGCAATGCGCTTGTGCCGCTGCGCGGTGAGCAGGACATTGGCGAATTCGAGGTGCCACAACGCCGGAACGTGCAGCGCAAAACGCGGCAAGGCATCTAGCAGCCCCTCGCTCCAGGGGTTTGCTTCATCGTCAAGGAACCACGGGATGGCCGCCGAACAGTCGATGACCAGCGACGGCCGCGAACTCACCGCCGCCCCGCCGCGATCAGTTCGGCAAGCGTGCTGCCGGGCCTTGCGCCGCGATCGAGTCCGCGCCGGAAAGTCCGCAGCTCGGCGGCCCATTCCGCCAGCGCCGAGGCGTCGGACGAGGCCTCGGGCGCCACCAGTCGCGCCACCGGCTTGCCGTGACGCGTGACCAGCACTTCTTCGCCCTGCGCCACGCGCTCGATGAGCTGGGACAACCGGGCCTTGGCTTCAAAGATTCCGACGCTCAACATGGGCGGTTCCTTTTCTTGACCCGCCCAGTATAGCCAGATTTTTACTAAAACTGGTTAGATCGTCGCTTTCGTGAACGTCAGCTGCCCCTTGCTCACCCCGACCTTGACGTGATCCTTCGGCCCGAAGCTGCCGTCGAGGATCAGCCTCGACAGCGGGTTCTCGATGCGCTCCTGGATCGCGCGCTTGAGCGGCCGGGCGCCGAACACCGGGTCGAAGCCGGCCTCGGCCAGCAAGGCCAGCGCCGCGTCCGACACCTCCAGCGCCATGTCCAGCTTCGCCATGCGCTTCTCCAGGTACTTGAGCTGGATCCTGGCGATGCCGGCGATGTTCTTTTCGTCGAGCGCGTGGAACACCACGATCTCGTCGATGCGGTTCACGAACTCGGGGCGGAAGTGGGTCTTGACCTCGCCCATCACGGCCATCTTGACCACCTGGTAATCCGAGCCGGCCATCTGCTGGATCATCTGGCTGCCGAGGTTCGAGGTCATCACGATCACGGTGTTCTTGAAGTCCACGGTGCGGCCCTGGCCGTCGGTCATGCGGCCGTCGTCGAGCACCTGCAGCAGCACGTTGAACACGTCCGGGTGGGCCTTTTCCACTTCGTCGAAGAGGATCACCGAGTAGGGCTTGCGCCGCACCTGTTCGGTCAGGTGGCCGCCTTCCTCGTAGCCGACATAGCCCGGCGGCGCGCCGATCAGGCGGGCGACGGAATGCTTCTCCATGAACTCGCTCATGTCGATGCGGATCAGGTGGTCCTCGGCGTCGAACAGGAATTCGGCCAGCGCCTTGCACAGCTCGGTCTTGCCGACGCCGGTGGGGCCGAGGAAGAGGAAGGAGCCGTAGGGCCGGCTCTCTTCCGACAGCCCGGCGCGCGAGCGGCGGATGGCATCGGACACCAGCCTCACGGCCTCGTCCTGGCCGACGACGCGGCCATGCAGCTTGTCTTCCATTTTCAGCAGCTTCTCGCGCTCGCCCTGCATCATCTTGCTGACCGGGATGCCGGTGGCGCGCGAGACGACTTCGGCGATTTCTTCGGTGCCGACTTGCGTGCGCAGCAGCTTGTTCTTCGCCGTGTCGCCGGCGCCGACTTTTTCGGCCTGCTTGAGTTGGGCCTCCAGTTTGGGCAGTTGGCCATATTGCAGTTCGGCCAGCTTGTCGAAGGCGCCCTTGCGCTGCAGTTCGGCCATCTGTCCGCGAATCCTGTCGATCTCTTCCTTGATGTGCGCCGAACCCTGCACCTGGGCCTTCTCGGCGCGCCAGATCTCGTCGAGGTTGGCGTATTCGCGCTCGAGCTTGTCGATTTCGTCCTTGATCAGCACGAGGCGCTTCTGCGAGGCCTCGTCCTTCTCCTTCTTCACCGCCTCGCTCTCGATCTTCAACTGGATCAGGCGGCGGTCGAGCTTGTCCATGACTTCCGGCTTGGAATCGATTTCCATCTTGATCCGCGCCGCCGCCTCGTCGATCAGGTCGATGGCCTTGTCCGGCAGGAAGCGGTCGGTGATGTAGCGGTGGCTCAACTCGGCCGCGGCGACGATGGCCGGGTCGGTGATGTCCACGCCGTGGTGCAGTTCGTACTTTTCCTGCAGGCCGCGCAGGATGGCGATGGTCGCCTCAACGCTGGGTTCATCGACCTGCACCTTCTGGAAGCGGCGCTCCAGCGCGGCATCCTTCTCGATGTACTTGCGGTATTCGTCGAGCGTGGTGGCGCCGATGCAGTGCAGTTCGCCGCGCGCCAGCGCCGGCTTCAGCATGTTGCCGGCGTCGATCGCGCCCTCGGCCTTGCCGGCGCCGACCATGGTGTGCAGCTCGTCGATGAAAAGGATGATACGGCCTTCGTCCTGGGCGACTTCCTTGAGCACGGCCTTGAGCCGTTCCTCGAATTCGCCGCGGTACTTGGCGCCGGCCAGCAGGCCGGCCATGTCCAGCACCAGCACGCGCTTGTCCTTCAGCGTCTCGGGCACCTCGCCATTGACGATGCGCTGCGCCAGGCCCTCGACGATGGCCGTCTTGCCGACGCCGGGCTCGCCGATCAGCACCGGGTTGTTCTTGGTGCGACGCTGCAGGATCTGGATCGCGCGGCGGATCTCGTCGTCGCGGCCGATCACCGGGTCGAGCTTGCCCTGGCGGGCGCGCTCGGTGAGGTCGAGGCAGTACTTGTTGAGCGCCTCGCGCTGGCCTTCGGCATCCTGCGAACCGACGTTTTCGCCACCGCGCACGGCCTTGATGGCATCTTCCAGGGCCTTGCGCTGTACGCCGGCTTCCTTGAGCAGGCGGCCGCACTCGCCCTTGTCCTGGGTCAGCGCCAGCAGGAACATCTCCGAGGCGATGAACTGGTCGCCGGCTTTCTGCGCCTCCTTGTCGGTGACGTTGAGCAGGTTGGCCAGGTCGCGGCCGATGCTGACCTCGCCGCCGTGGCCTTCGACCCTGGGCAGGCGCTCCAAGGCCTTGGCCAGCGCCGCCTTCAGCCCGCCGACATTGCCGCCGGCGCGCTGCAGGAGCGAGGTCGTGGACCCGTCGTCCTGGTTGAGCAGGGCCAGCAGCAGGTGCTGCGGTTCGATGAACTGCTGGTCGTTGCCGACGGCCAGGCTCTGGGCGTCGGAAACGGCCTGCTGGAACTTGGTGGTGAACTTGTCGAAGCGCATGGTGTTAGCCTCAGAAGGATGTCATTGCACCCAACATGGGGATTGCGCGGCCGATTTCAATCCTCGATCGCGGCGCCGGCCCGACCGGCTACCCGGCCAGCAAAACCAGCAGCGCCAGCAGGGCGGGCCCGCCCTGCAGATAGAGGATTCGCCTGCTCACCGTGAGGCCGCCGTAGATCCCCGCCACGATCACGCAGGCCAGGAAAAACATCTGGATATGAACCCCTGCCGCCGCGCCCGGATAGACCAGACCCCACAGCAGGCCGGCGGCCAGAAAGCCGTTGTACAGGCCCTGGTTGGCCGCCAGCACCTTCGAATCCTCGGCTTTCTGCGCCGTGTTGCCGAAGGTCTTGAGCCCTTTCGGCGTGGTCCACAGGAACATTTCGAGGTAGAGGAAATACAGGTGTTCCAGCGCCACCAGCACTACCAAAGCGATGCCGAGAACTTTCATGGTTTGCCCCTTGCCGGAAATCGGCCAAGGTCCAGTATCGGCCAGCCAACCGCCCCCGGCAAGCGGCGGGGCGGAAACGAGGCGGTTTGATTTAGGTCAGAGTCCCGTAAGCCATTGGTGGTACATTGAATCTTTCGAATCACTCACGGGAGAATCATCATGGTAGCCAAGATAGAGCAATTCACCGAGCTGCACCGCAAGAACATGGAAGCTGCCATGCGCATGGCACAGATGTCGATCGAGAATTCACAGCGCATCATGGCCCTGCAATCCGAGCTGGCCAAGGAAATGTTCCAGAGCGGCGTCGAGAACGCCAAGGCCCTGACCACCGCGCGCGACCCGCAGACCGCGCTGCAGCTGCGCACCGAGTACGCCCAGGAAACCACGCAGCGCATGGTGGCTGCGGCGCAGCAGATCGCCGAGATCAGCAATGCCGCCCGCGCCGAATTCGCCCGCCTGGTCACCGAGCAGCTTGCCTCGGGTTCCCAGGACATGACCGAGTCCCTGCAGAGCTTCATGAAGAACCTGCCGGGCCAGACGCCGAACATGATGGAATCCTTCCAGCAGGCGATCGCCACCGCCAACCAGGCCTTCGAGCAGATCACCAAGGCCTCCAACGCCGCGATGAACAGCGTCGGTGACGCCGTCAAGAAGTCGACCGGCGCCAAGCGCAAGTAACACAAGGCGTTGCCGAAAGAACGGCTGGCCGCGCAAGCGGTCAGCCGTTTTGTTTGTGGCCTCCCAGCGCCCGGCGGCGTGGTCGTCGCTCTCGCGGGCATCGACCCAGCGCCCGCCCGCAGCGGTTTCTTCCTTCTTCCAAAAGGGCGCGCGGGTCTTCAGGTAGTCCATGATGAACTCGCAGGCGGCAAAAGCCTCGCCGCGATGCGCCGAGGCCACCGCGACGAAGACGATGCGGTCGCCCGGCACCAGGCGGCCGACGCGATGGATCACCCGCACGCCGCAGATGTCCCAGCGCCCGCGCGCTTCTTCAACGATGGCCTGCAGCGCCTTTTCGGTCATGCCCGGATAGTGTTCCAGGCTCATGGCCTGCACGGCCGGCGTCTCGCCGGCGCCGTCCGCAGGGGATACCGCCCCCCGCTGCGCCGGAGGCATAACTTTCCCTGCCTGCTTGTCGGCCCGCACCAGGCCGACGAAACTCGCCACCGCGCCGACGTCCTCGCGCCCGGCCGACAGCGCCGCGATCTCGGCGCCGGCGTCGAAGTCGGCCTGCTGGACGCTGACGCTCATTTCAGCCGCCCGTCACCGGCGGAAAGAAGGCGACTTCGTCGCCGTCCTTGACCGCCGCGTCGAGACCGACCATCTGCTGGTTCACCGCGACCCGCAGATTCTTCATCGAGGCCAGCGCGCCCCACGCCTGGCCGCGCGCGGCAAGATGGTCGCGCAACGCGCCCGCCGTGGCGATGCCCGCCGGCAGGGCCAGCGATTCCGAAGCCGCGCCCAGCGCCTCGCGCAAGCCGGCAAAGAAAAGTACCTTGACCATGGATTGACTATAGCAGCTCGGAAAACGGCAGGAAGCGCACCGTGTCGCCGCTGACAATGGCCCGGCGCGGCGGATTGTCGATCAGGCCGTCGGCCCAGGTGCAGGACGTGAGCACGCCCGAACTCTGGTTGGGGAACAGGTCCAGCCCGCCGGTATCGTTGATCCGGGCGCGCAGGAACTCGCGGCGCGGATCGCCCTTGAAATCGAAGTCCGCCTGCAGCCCCCGCGCCCTCGGCCGCAGCTCGGTAGCGCCCTGACTCTTGAGGATGAAGGGCCGCACCAGCATGACGAAGGTGACGAAGCTCGACACCGGGTTGCCCGGCAGCCCGATGAAGGCCGCCGCGCCTTTGCCTGCCGTGTCGCCGGCGCCGAGATTTCCCCCGACCCGGCCGAAGGCCAGCGGCTTGCCCGGCTTGATCGCGATCTTCCACAGGTCGAGCGCGCCTTCCGCCTCGACCGCCGGCTTGACGTGGTCCTCCTCGCCGACCGAGACGCCGCCGCTGGTCAGGATCAGGTCGTTGCCGGCCGCGGCGGCGCGCAGCGCCGCACGCGTCGCCTCGCGCGTGTCGGGCACGATGCCGAGGTCGTCGACCACGCAGCCGAGGCCTTCGAGCAGGGCGCGCAGCGTGTAGCGGTTGGAGTTGTAGATACCGCCCGGCTTGAGCGGCTCGCCGGGCATCGCCAGTTCGTCGCCGGTGGAGAACAGCGCGACGCGCAGGCGGCGGAACACCTTGAGCTGCGCGGCGCCGACCGATGCGGCAACACCGACATGGGCGGCGGTGAGGCGCGTGCCGGCGGCCAGCACTTCTCTGCCTACGGCGATGTCCTCGCCGCGACGGCGGATCCACTCGCCGGGATGCGGCACATGGTTCACGGTGACGGCATCGCCGTCCGGCGCACACAGCTCCTGCATCACCACCGCGTCGGCGCCGGCCGGCAGCGGCGCGCCGGTGAAAATGCGCGCCGCCGTGCCCGGCGCCAGCGTATGGCCGACGCTGCCGGCCGGGATGCGCTGCGCCACGGCCAGCTTCGTGCCGGCGACGGTGACATCGGCACAGCGGACGGCGTAACCATCCATCGAGGTATTGTCCAGCGGCGGCACGTCGATGGCGGAACGCAGGCCGGAGGCCAGCACCCGTCCGGCGGCGGCCTGGGTCGGCACCGCTTCGGTATCCGTCGCTATCGGGGCGCCCGCCAGCAGGCGCGTCAACGCATCTTCGTAATCAAGCATTCCTGAACCCCAGATGACGCAAGATGAAATCCGCGATCGCGTCGCGGTCGTCGAGTGCCAGTATCGGCAAGCTGGTCTGCCCGGCCAGCGCGGCCGGCTCGTCGGTGGCCACGGCGACGATGGTTTCCATGCCGGTGCCGGCGATCAGCGGCTTGCCCACCGACGGCCGATGCACTTCCAGCTTGGGGATCGGCGTCTGCTTGAAACCCTCGACCAGCACCAGGTCGCAATCGGAAAAGCGCGCGATCTGTTCCTCCAGCGACGGCTCGGGCGCGCCGCGCAGTTCGTGCATCAGCACCCAGCGCTGGTCGGAAATCAGCAGCACTTCCGCGCAGCCTGCCTCGCGCAGCCGGTAGGAATCCTTGCCCGGGTGGTCGATGTCGAAGCGGTGGTGGGCGTGCTTGATCAGCGAAACGCGCAGGCCGGCCGCCGTCAGGCGCGGAATCAGTTCTTCCAGCAGCGTGGTCTTGCCCGACCCGGACCAGCCGGCGAGTCCGAAGACTTTCATGTTTGCCCCTGCAAGGACGGTACGGTCAGCACCGGCGCAAAGCCGCCGCCGGGGGTGCGGAAATTGGTGGTCTGGCCCTGCCACAAACGGGCCGCGACCAGTTGCACATGCCCGTTATAGACATAGTTGCGCAGATCGAGCTTGAGCTCCACCGGGGCCTCGCCGACTTTCAGCGTGCGCGACGACGGCGGCACCAGCGCCTGGGCGATGTAGTTGCCGGCCAGCACCTCGTCGAACACGCGCCGGGTGATCTTGTCGCCGCGATAGGCGGCCTTCGAACCGTAGCCCGCCGCCGGCTTGAAGAAGAGTTGCTTGCGCCGCGCCCACAGGTCGTCGGCGTGCGCCGGCAGGACCAGTTCGGTGCGCGGAATCTTGTTCGCCAGCGTGGCGCGCGTTTCGGCATCGACGCCCCATGAAACCAGCAGGGCGTCATCGCACAAGGCCACCAGGTTGCGCTTGTCGGCGTACAGGGCATGCGCCTGCGGATGCGGCGTGATCAGCGCGGCATCGGTGAGCCACGCCTCGCGCAGGGCCGCATTGGCCGGCGCTTCAAGGGCGAAATCGGTGAGCCGGTTGTAGACCAGGTCGATGCGCGAACCGCCATGCCCACCGTACCAAAGCGCGCCGTCGCGAAACGCCAGCGCCTGCGGATCGCAGATCACCGCCTCGATGCCGGCGCGCTCGAACAGGCGCTGGAACAGCACGAATTCGGGATAGAGGTACTGCGTCAGCGGCGCTTCGTCGACGATCGCGATGCGTTTCACCGTATCGCCGGCGCCGACTTTTGCGGCGGCGAAGGCACGCCACTCGGCGCGGAACATGTCGAGGAACAGGTGTTCCGCCGTATCGGAGCCGAGATCGCCGGGCAGCAGCGCCTCGACGTCTTCGCAGCAGGCCTTCTGCGCGCGCGCCAGCAGGGCATTGAGCAGGCCGCCGCCGGCATTGGTGTTGATTTCGATCAGTTGCGGTCCGGTATTGCCGAGATGGAAGTCGTAGCCGAGGAACACGCCCGGCGCCGCACAGCGATGCCGCGCGCTCGAAGGCGCCCAGGCCAGCACATGCTCGCGATATGCCGGCAAGGCAACGACACGCTCCACCGCGGCCACCAGGCGCGCCATGCGCTGCACGTGCTCGGCGCTGACGAAGGCCACCGACGAGGAAAACAGATGCGGCCGCCCCGCCATCACCTCGGCGTGGAAACCGGGACTGACGCGCTCCAGCTCGGCTTCCAGTCCGTCACGGTCGAGCGACACGCACTGGCAACCGGCATTCAGCCGGTCGGCGAGTTCGATGCTGTCAGGGCTGGGATTGTTCATGCGGCAATTCTACCGGCAGCGCGCGCAGGAAAAAGTCCTCCACCTCGGCCACGTCGCGCGTGCGACGCATCGGCGGCAGCGAACGCCAGATGGCCTTGCCGTAGGGCTTGCCGGTCAGGCGCGGGTCGCAGATCATCAGCACGCCGCGGTCATCCTCGTCGCGGATCAGCCGCCCCGAGCCCTGCTTCATGTTGATCACGGCGCGCGGCAACTGGTATTCCATGAAGGGATTGCGCCCCGCCGCACGCAGCTTGTCGATGCGCGCCGAGAGCACCGGGTCGTCCGGCGGAGCGAACGGCAGCTTGTCGATCACCACCAGCGACAGCGCCTCGCCACGCACGTCGACGCCCTCCCAGAAGCTCTGGCTGGCAACCAGGATCGCATTGCCGAGGAAACGGAAGCGCTCCAGCAGTTCCGAGCGCGAACCCTCGCCCTGCATCAGCAAGGGTAGTTCGAGGCCTTCGGCGGCAAGCTTCTCCTGCAGCAGTTCGCGGATGCGGCGCATCGCGCGCAAGGACGTACACAGCACGAAGGCGCGACCGCCCGAAGCGCGGATCGCCGGCCAGGCGGCTTCCGCCACGGCTTCCTGGTACATCGCGCTGTTGGGGTCTGGCATCCCGGTCGGCGCATACAACAGCGCATTCTTCCCGTAATCGAAGGGGCTGCCCCATACCGCGGTATCGGCCTCCGCCAGCCCGAGCTCGCCGCAGTAGTGGGCAAAATTGCTGCCCACCGCAAGCGTCGCCGAGGTGAAAATCCAGGCGCGCGGATGGCCCTCCATCTGGCGCCGGAAGATCGGCGCGATGTCGAGCGGCGTCAGGTTGAGCGACATCGCCTGCGAATAGACCTCGACCCATTTCACTACATCATCACCGCCGGCCACCTCCGGATCGGCGCTACCGCCACGCCAACGCTTGAGCGCCGCCGCCAGTTCCTGCGCGCGCCGCAGGCAGTTGGCCAGACCCTCGCCGCGCTCGGCCTGGGTGTCGAGGTGGCGGCCGAGTTCGGCAATCGCATCGGCCAGTCCTTGCAGCGCCGCGCGGAATTCACTTTCGCTCTCGACCCTGGCCGCCGGCAGGCGCAGGTTCTCGCCCTTCACCGCCAGGCGCAGGTCGCGCGCGGCCTTGTCCAGCGCCTGCGCGGCATCCTGCAGCGCCGGGTAATCCTTGGCGGCGACGATGGCCTCGTTCCTTGTGTCGCGCGCCAGCTCGATGACCTGGCTGGTCGACACGCTCTCGCCGAAGAACAGCCCCGCCACCTCGGGCAACTGGTGGGCCTCGTCGAAAATGATCGTGTTGCAGGCCGGCAGCAGTTCGCCCATGTCCTCGTCCTTCAACATCACGTCGGCGAAGAACAGGTGGTGATTGACCACCACCACGTCGGCCGTCAGCGCATCCTGGCGCGCGGCGAGGACGAAGCAGTCCTTGACGTTCGGGCATTCCTGGCCCAGGCAGTTCTCGCGCGTCGAGGTGGCCAGGCCCCAGGCCCCGGAATCCTCCGGCACGTCGATGCATTCGGCCTTGTCGCCGGTCTTGGTGCGCTCGGCGAAGCGCGCGATCTTGCGCAGGTGCGCCGCTTCCTCGCGCGAAGCCAGGCGCCCGGCGTCCATCGCACGTTCGAGGTGATAAGGGCAGACGTAGTTGGCGCGGCCCTTGAGCAGCGCGATCGACGCGCCCACCTTCAACGCAGCGCGCACCGTCGGCAGGTCCCGGTTGAAGAGCTGGTCCTGCAGGGTCTTGGTCCCGGTCGAGACGATCACCTTGCCGCCCGAGAGCAGCGCCGGCACCAGGTAGGCGAAGGTCTTGCCGGTGCCGGTGCCGGCTTCCGTCACCAGCGCCAGGTTGCCGGCGATCGCCTTTGCGATGCGCTGCGCCATCTCCAGCTGCTGCGGCCGCGGGCGAAAGCCCGGCACGGCGGCGGCGAGCGGCCCCCCGGGGGCGAAGATGCGGTCAATTTCGGGAATGGGATCGGACATGGCGGGCGCGGCATGGTAGCACGCGACTCGATGGCATCCGAAAGCAAACCGACCGAGCCAGTAAGCTTCCATGCCACCACCTTGAGCAAGATGGTCGCAATCGCCGCCCCAATGGAAATCCACGCATAGCGTTGCAGGCTGGGTACGCCCGTATCAGTCATTATCATGTTTCCTGCCTTGCTTCCCTTTTCCCTCACGCTCCCTTCCTGGCATTCGGATATCGTGTTCGTCGGCATTCTTGTGGCACTCGACACAGTTGTCGAAATCGCGGATTCCTTCCTCGATATGTTTGCGACGGATTTTCTGCTGTGAGTGTTCATGACAGCCATAGCAGGTATAGCGGCTGTAATCGTTGCGGACATGGCAAGTCGCGCACTTAACGTTGTGATCGCGATCCAGTTCGAAATACTTTGCGTGATCGAAGGTGGCAGGCGTCCATTTGTCCTGGCTGTGGCATTGACTGCAATTGCCTGTGATCTGCTGGTGCAGGCTGTCCTTGGGTGACTTGTGGCAACCCTGGCATTCGTCGCGGGTCGCCTTTTCCAACAACCGATGATTGAACTTCCCGATCGGACGGAAACGCTTCACCCCGGCATGGTCGCTATGGCAGGCGATACAGTCCGAACTGACGAGTTTTTGGTGGAACGGTGTCGACGTCAGAGGTTTCTGGACTGGCAGACCTGTAGTGGTGAGCTTGCCGATCTCCTCCGGCTTGTGACAGCTGACGCAGCGTTCTGATTCGGCACCAGTGAATCCGGCGTGACAGGCAAAACAGTCCGATTCCAGTTTTGCATGGCCGGGAATCAACTTGCCGGGGCCAACCATCAGGTTGGGATAGACGAAGGCAAGAACGGCCAACACAATCAGGTTGGCGGCAAGGATCCACTTGAGTGTGCGGCTCATGCCCAGCCCCAGAACAAAAAGATGCTGATGATGTGGCCCAGCGCCAGGACGGCGAAGACGATGAAGATCGGGATATGGACTTTGCGCCACTTGGTCATGGCATCCAGGGTGACGGCATCCCAGAACACTGCACGCTCGATGTCCTCTTTGGACATCCCCCGCAGTTGGTAGTGGTCACGCTGTCCCAGGACATGCTCACGCGAACGGCCAAGAAGTAGTTTTCCCACCATGCCGCTGATGACATTCACGCCCATTGCCACCGTGGCCAGCCAGGGCAGGATGGCGTTGAAATGAATGCCGGCATGCAGCAAGACCATCAGGGAACCCAGCCAGGTACCGACTTCGTGCATGCTGAGCCAGGATTTCATGTTGCCCGATGTGATCATCTTGCGCTTGCGCAACGAGTAGATCAGGGAGCCGATGATCAGCAATGTTCCCGGAATGCCCAGGTAGCGTCCGACCCAGACCAGATTAAAGCGGTGCAGCAGATAGTCGCCCACCAAGGTTGCTACACCGAGCAGGCCCACCAGCAGCGTAAAGGGAAGGATATGATTGCGCCAGAGGTTGTTGGTCATCTAGGCCTCCAGAGTCACGCTGGTCTTCGGGGTGCAACTGCAGAGCAGGCAACTCCCCGGTTCGGGATCAAAGTCTGGCGCATGACCGTAAGCCACTTCGCCTGTTTTGATCGTGGTTTGGCAACATCCGCAACTTCCGGCCCGGCAACTGGATTCAACTATTACCCCATTCGCCTCGGCAAACTCCAGCAAACTCCCCATGCCAGGTTGCCAGGGGATCTGTTTGCCCGACTTGGCAAAGGTGACGACGATGTCGCTTTGCATTGCCGCCACAGGTTCAATGGCTGTGGGGTTTGCCGAACGCTTGATCGATGCCGGGCCAAAGGCTTCGTAATGGATGCGATTCTCCGGCACGCCCCAGCCTTCCAGGCCAAGGACGAGGCTTTCCATCATCGGTGTCGGACCACAGATGTAGAAGTGGTAAGGCTTGAGAGGGAGTTCCGTCCTGAATAGCGCGATATCCACGCGCCCTTGGTGGTGATAGTCACGCCCCAGTTGATCGCCCGGCAAGGGATCACTGAAACACAGTCGCAGATGGAAGTTCGGGTAAGTCGCGGCAAGCGCTTCGAGATGGGATCGCTTGATCGGCTCGCTGCTGTTGCGAACGCCGTAATAGAGCCAGACTTCCCGGCCAGGCTGCTCGGCCACGCACCAGTTGAGCATGGACAGCACCGGAGTAATCCCGATGCCGCCACCGATCAAGACGACCGGTGCATCACTGCGGTCGATATGGAAATGACCGCCAGGCGCGCGGACTTGCAGTTGGTCACCGACCTGGATGTGGTCATGAAAGTAATTCGACGAGCGGCCCGGTGGATAAGTGCTGCCGGCAGGTGCGGGTACGCGCTTGATGGAGACCCGGTAATACCCCGCGTGGGGTGCATCAGACAAGGAGTAGCAGCGGGTAATCTGCTCTGCCTTGCCGTCGGGCGCGGGTACGTCGAGGCGAAACGTCAGGAATTGACCCGGCTTGAATGCCGGAAGTGGCTGCTTGTCTTCCGGCACCAGGTAAAACGAGCAGATGGACTGGGCGCCGTCCTCAATTTCCTTGCGATCAACCCGAAAATTCCTGAAACCACTCCACGCCGCTACAGATGCCGGCTCGGATGCTGAAGGCAAAGTCTCTTGAACGGGAACGACCATTCCCCCATCAGACCCCACGCCTGTGCGCAGCGCCCGATACTCACCCCAATGCCGCAAGAAGCTGATGCCCAGCCACAACGCGATTTGCAGTGCAATCCCCAATACGATCCAGAGAAGCAAGGAGGCAGAGGTCATTACAGGTGGCGTCATGATTCTGTCAGTCTTTTACATCCAGGTTAAGGAACCCTTAATCAAAATCCGCTTGGCATCCACTTCAATCATCATCGTGCTCGCGCCCTTTCGCGCGACGATCGCGTCGATCATCCTTGGGCAATGGCTTGTCACCCCAGGCCGCACGATAAGCCTCGGCAGAAGTGAAACGGCATTTCTTGTTTGCACCCACCTTACCCAGCAGGATCGTATTGGGTTTGGCCGGAGTGCCCGTATGCGCCCGGATCTGTTCCCTGATTTGATCGCAGGATTCCGCTTGGGCCTCTGGGGTGGCGGCATGTACGGTCGTCATGGACAGAGCAAGCAGGATGGTCGAGATGGCTTTCATGATTTCATTTCCCTTGGTCAGATGGATAACGGGTGTCACCTCATTTCAAATGCTTCTTGATGAAAGCTGAATCGGCCTTGCCCAATTCGCCCGAGCTCCTGCTTGAGCTTTTCGGCCAGACCTTGAGGCCCGCAGAACCAGATTTCGGACCGACGTGAGCCGGCCTGCGCCGCAGCTACATCGGCAGCGCTCAATGTTTCACCCTGTTGGGCGCCATGAATGTGCAGATGGATGCCAGGCAACGCGGCGCAGCTTGCCTCGAGGCGGGCGACAAAGGGGTCATTCGTTCGATCACGGGTGCAGTAGTGAAGATCTGCGGAAACTGGGCTCGACGCCTGTTGCAAGGCATCCAGCCAGGCGAGGAACGGCGTCACTCCGATCCCTCCGGCAATCCAGATTTGTTGGGCGTTCGAATCCTGCCGGGCCATGTCGAAGCGACCATAAGGCCCCTCAACCTTGACGGCATGACCAACTTCCAGTCGCTTGCCCAGGGTACGGGTGTAATCACCAAGTGCCTTGATCTGGAAACTGATGCTTCGATCACCCCGATCCGCACTGGCGATCGTAAATGGATGTGCCCCCTCTTTCTCGTCGAAGGTAATGAATGCAAACTGACCCGGACGATGGCCACGCCAGTTGTTGTCAAGTTGGCAACTGACGGTAAGCACATCCGGGGCAGCTTGCTCGATGGCCGTCACGGTCCCGCTGGCGCGGCGGGCTCTCCCGATGCGACCGACCAGCGAGTAGAGGGCACCATAAATTCCGGCAGTGCCAAGCAACGCGATGAGAATGCCGACTGGCTGGGTCCAGTAATCAGTCGGAGCGAGCATGGCGGCATGCAGCGCCAACATCAGATAAAGCACCGGCATGACCTGATGCACAACCCGCCAGGTTTTATAGGGAAACCGCTTCCATAGGGTGATGACCAGCATCGCCAACACTAGGTAGAACGCCCACTCCCCCATGTCCTTCGCCAGGTCGCGCATCACTTCCAGGAAGCCGGTGAATTGCTCCTTGGGTATGCGGCCTTCGCGGCCGACCATCGCTTTGAGTATTTTCCCGACCACCTCCTCGACCAGCCAATGCGCGACGGCGAAGCTCACACCGAGAATGCCGGCCCATTTATGGGTCCGATAGACTCGATCCATGCCGCCGAGCGGGGTTTCAAGCCAGGCGGGCCGTGTGGATAAAAACATCGCCAGCGACATCAAGGCGATCGATAGCAGGCCACTCAGATAGAGCGCTTCCTGCCGGATTACCCATGGCAGAGTGCCGCCACTGCTACCGCCCGTGGCAAGTACATCCATTCCCCAGGCCAGTGAGACGATGGCAAGAAGCAAACCGAGCAAGATTTTCATGTCAGAACTCCTGATGGATCATTTTCCGATGGGTTGGATGGTTCCCGTTTGGGGCCAGTCATCACGGCAGCGTCGCTCGTTGCAGTCAGAAGAATTGCGCTGACTGTTTTTCGCATAGCCACCGTCGTATTTGTCACGCTGCCGCTGGTCGATGACTTCGCCCGTTTGGGGATGCACATACAGCTTGATCCGCCGGCCCGCCAGGTCGGTGGCCTTGACCTCATAGCTGCCGCTTTCACGTTCGATCTTCTCGATATTTCGATAGCCGGCGGATTCCAGTCTGGCGTGCACTTCGGGAATCGATAGCCATCTCGCCTTGTCGGTATTGGCAGAACGGACGCCCTGGGCATGACTCGACATGGAGAAGAAAACAGTGGCAAGCAGTGCAGTGATGGTTAATGGTCGCATGGTGAAATCCTCCTGCTCAGGAAAGTGTCTGAATGGTCATTCTTCGTAATAGCCTTGCTCAGCTGCGGTATGGCAGGCGACACAGTTCGCTTTGGTGCGCACCTCCTTGTGGCGCCACTCCCAGTCGGGTACTTTGCGATGTTCGCTCACCCATTTGGGCAATTCCGTGATGCGCTGTGGGGCGGCACCTGGGGCAACGCCTTTGAGCAATTTGTTGCTGTAGCGCTGGCCGCCCGCATCGCCGGCATTGGCAACGAGATAGCTCGCAATCTTCTCGGCGGTGGTTGCATCCAGACTGGCGTTGTCGCCGAAATGCTTGTCCAGTTCGCCCATCATGCGTTGCCAGGATCGCGCCGGGAGCATCGAAGGGGCAAAGGCCAGGTGGCAACTACCGCACTCTTCCTTGACGACCGGGTCGGTAACCGGCGCGAAGAAATGGCGATCACCGGCCTGGGCACGGGCTAACACAAAGGCAGAAAAGGCCAAGGTCATGAGGCCGATGGCAAGCGGGCGATAGGGAATGCGCACGGGAGTCTCCTTTATTTCGAATTACTGACCAATCACAAAGGTGAGCCAGTCACCTTTCTCCTGCGCGGTGCATTCGCGCCCCAATACTTCGGTGCAATTACGCTTGAACCACTTTTCGACCTTGGCCGGATCGGTATGGCGCGTCGGCGCCACGGACACGGCAACTGGTTCGATGGTCTTGCCGGTCAGCGCCCGACCCGCTCCCCGGGTGTCCTTGCCATGACAGGTGGTACAAGATGGTGTATCAGGCTTCCCGCCCGAAAAGTTCTGCGTATGCAGGGCTTGGCCACGTGCCGCTGAAAAGCTTGCTGTCTTGGCGGCTGCGGCATACTGGGCCAACAGGTCTTCGCGAGGACCGGCAAAGGTGGCGGTGCTGAGTATCATGGCGACAATTCCTGAGGTGACGACCAATATGTTCTTCATGCGTTTCTCCTGGCGGTTATCGGACTGTGGAGCGCACTTTGCGCCACCCTGTCTGAATGAATGCTGAATCGCTTGTTCATCCTGCGTTCAGGTTCAAAGCGCTAAAAGATCAGGCTGGAATACTGCGGAGTTAAAGATGTCGTCGAGAATCACCCCCCGATGGCGCAGCACACTGACAGGCTTGCTCATTTGGATCATGCTGGCGATGTCCGGCACGGGAGTCAGTCACGCAGCCGATAACCCCGACCATGAGCGTGCCCGCCAGGCCGTCGAGGCGGGGGACGTGCTGCCCTTGCGCACGATTCTTGATCGTGTAGAACGTGAGTATCCCGGCCAGGTCATGGAGGTTGAACTCGACCGCGAAAAGGGTGAGTGGGTTTATGAAATCAGGTTATTGCGCAAGGGAGGCGTCTTGATGAAGCTAAAGATTCACGCTCGAGACGGGACCATCCTCGATTTCAAGGAAAGACAGGGCAAGCCGCATAAACCACACGACCAGGGAGAACCCCGCTAATGCGCATTCTGGTTGTCGAAGACGAACCAACGCTGGCCACACAGCTTGCCGAAGGCATCCAGTCGGTCGGCTATGTTGTGGATGTGGCTCACAACGGGGTCGATGGTCACTTCATGGGGGAAAGCGAACCTTACGACGCCATCGTGCTCGACATCGGCCTGCCGCAAATGGATGGCATCACGGTTTTGAAGAAATGGCGTGCGGCGGGTCGTACATTGCCAGTGTTGATCCTGACGGCACGCGACACCTGGCGGGAGAAAGTGGCCGGCATCGATGCCGGTGCGGATGACTACCTGACCAAGCCCTTTCACATGGAAGAACTGCTGGCCAGGCTCCGCGCCCTGATTCGCCGTGCCGGAGGACATGCCAGTACCGAGTTGGTTTGCGGTCCGCTGACGCTGGATACCCGTAGCAGCCGTGCCAGCGTGGATGGAACTGCCCTGACGCTGACGAGCCATGAATACCGGGTTCTCGCTTACCTGATGCACCATCCGGGTGAAATCGTCTCCCGTGCGGAGTTGACCGAACATATTTACGCGCAGGATTTCGATCGTGATTCGAATACGGTCGAGGTATTCATCGCGCGCTTGCGCAAGAAATTGCCGCCGGGCCTGATCGAAACCGTGCGCGGACTGGGCTACCGACTCAACAAAGCGCAATGAACTTTGCCCTCTTGCGTAACTCCCTGCGTTTGCGTCTCTTGGCGGGGACACTCGTCTGGATCGTCATTTCGATCCTGGTTGCAGGCTGGGGGCTTGGCCAACTTTTTCATCAACATGTCGAAGCCCAGTTTGATGCGGAACTAAAAAATCATCTGGATCAACTTACGGCCCAACTGATTCTCGATGAACAGAATCAGGCCCAAGTACGATTACTTCCGAGTGATCCGCGCCTCAACAAACCCCTGTCCGGCCTGTATTGGCAAATAGACCGGATTGCCGCGGCGGGTGAACACCCCACCAGGGCTGTATTGCGTTCCCGCTCACTGTGGGATGAAACATTGGCCGTGCCAGCCGATACCCCGGCGGACGGAGAGATCCATCGGCATCGGATTGAAGGCCCCCAGGGGGTTGCTCTAAGAGTGGTGGAACGAACCGTCACCATTGACACGCATTCCATGAGGCTGATCGTTGCGGCCAATGAAAGTTTGATGACAGGACCTATCGCAGACTTTAAAGGCCATCTTTGGTTGGCGCTGGGCATACTGGGAATGGGATTGACGTTCGCTGCTTTGATGCAGGTATTCGTCGGGCTTGCCCCCCTGCGCAGCATGCAGGATGCCCTTGGGCGTGTCAGGCACGGAGATGCCCGAAATATGGAAGGCACCTTCCCAAGCGAGATCATGCCGCTGGTGAATGAGTTCAACGCGGTGCTGGCGCAAAACGCCGAGGTGGTCGATCGTGCCCGAACGCAAGCCGGCAACCTTGCCCATGCGCTTAAAACACCGCTGAGTGTCCTCGCCAATGCCGCCAATGCTCCCGAGAAACGGGATGACGACTTGGCACGCCTGGTCGCATCTCAAGTCGATACCGTGCGCAAGCAGGTTGATTACCACCTGAGCCGGGCACAAGCTGCCGCATCGGTTCAAGTTCCGGGCATGCGCACCGCCGTTGAACCTGTCATCCGGGGACTGGTACGGGTTATGGAGCGGGTGCGTGCAGATCGCCATCTCGAATTTGTATTTCTTCCCGATCCAGCCAATCCGGCATTTCGTGGTGAAGAACAGGATTTACAGGAAATGCTGGGGAATCTGATCGATAACGCCTCGAAGTGGGCCAGATCACGGATCGAGATTCGAGTCTCGGACGGGGCTGGAAGACTCCGGGTGAGCATCGATGACGACGGCAAGGGCATCGCTGAGACCGACCGCGATCATGTACTCAAACGAGGGGTTCGCGCCGACGAGCAGGTTCCCGGTACGGGGCTGGGGCTTGCCATAACCGCCGACCTGGCGCGAATGTACGGTGGTGATTTGGTGTTGGCCAGATCCTCATTGGGCGGACTTCAAGCATCGTTGATACTGCCGGCGGTTTGACTCTCGTTGCACTCACTCGCCAGACTGAAAGTGGCCTCCTGGGGTTCGCGACAGAAAACAAAGATCGTGTCGGAATCTATCCCGTGGGACTTGCATATCACCCCGGGCAACACGGTAGTTTTCGCTAGATGTGAACCAGCATTTTGTTGTTGCACACACTGGGTTGTTTGTTCATCCGGCGTTCAGCTTCGATGAGCATAATTGGCCAAGCTGAAGAAGCGATATCGTCAGAATCATTGCCAATTGAACACTCCCATCAACGACCATCCTTTCCGGAGTATCACCCATGAAAACCCACCTTCTCACTGCTTTGACCGTGCTGACCCTTGCCGCTGCCGGCCCATCATTTGCCGCAAATGAAACTCACGATCATGGCCACGGCACGGTTTCCGGCACCCTGCAGCTTAACGCTGGCAAGAAATGGGAAACCGATACCCCGCTGCGCAAGTCCATGGGCGAAATTCGCCAGTCGATGGCTTCCTCACTGCACGCAATTCATGAGAACAAGCTGTCGTCCAGGGGCTACGGGGCTCTGGCGAAAAAAGTGGAGGATGCAGTTGGCAATATGGTTGCCAACTGCAAACTCGGCACCCAGGCCGATGAGCAACTGCACCTGATCATCGCCGATCTGCTCGCCGGCGCTGAACAAATGGCAGGCAAGGTGAAGCAGGCCAAGCGCATGGACGGCGCGGTCAAGGTTATCGGCGCGCTCGACAACTACGGCAAGTATTTCGACGACCCGGGCTTTCAGCCAATAGCGCACTGACCGCAGGGGCGGGACGCGACTAGCCGCCGTCCCGCCGGCACCGGCATATTACGTATGATCGGCCGTACTTCAAGTAACCGGCACTTTGCTGCCCAAGTTTGGCCACATTGCCCAATGGCCGGATTGGCCGACGTGCGGTACTACACGAGTAGCACCGCGCGACAGCTCGACTAAGTTACCAGCCGTTGGAGTTTGCGATGGCTGAATGTCGGCAGTAGGCACGGAAGATTCACTTGAGGCGCCCCCCCGCGTTGATTGAAATCAATTGAAGTTGACTGCATTAGTCGGATAATTGCCATCCGTGCAATTCGCCCGGCCCAGCCATGTGAGGACAGGAAATGCAGAACAGATTGGATGGCAAGATCGCCGTTGTAACCGGCGCCAGCAGCGGGATTGGTCGCTCGATTGTCGAGCATTTCGTGGCCGCAGGCGCCAGCGTGGTCGCCTTTGCGCGCAACGCGGGCGCACTAAAGGAACTGGCAGCCGCGCATCCGGGCAAGGTGCTCGCCGTCGCGGGTGACGTGACGAAAGCCGAAGACCTGCAGCGCCTGGTGGCGGAAACCGTCAAGGCCCATGGCGGGGTCGACATCGTGGTGCCCAATGCCGGCATCGCGCGCGTGGTTTCATTCGCGGACAGCACGGCCGACGCCTGCACCACCCAGTTCTCGGTCAACCTGTTCGGCGCCATCGAGACCGTGCGCCTGTTCCTGCCGCACATCCGCAAGGGCGGCTCGGTGCAGTTCATCACCACCTTCCTGACCCAGGTCGGCTTTCCCGGCCTGTCGATCTACAGCGCCAGCAAGGCGGCACTCAAGTCCTTCTCGCAGACGCTGGCGGCGGAACTCGCGCCGCAGGGCATACGCGTCAATTCGATCGCACCGGGCCCGATCGGCACGCCGTTGTGGGGCACGGTCGGCCTGCCGCCCGAGGTGTTGAATGTGGTTGCCGCCAACGTCACCGCGCGCCTGATGCCCGGCGCCTTCGGCCAGCCGGAGGACATCGCGCAGATGTCGGTGTTCCTGGCATCCGATGCCGCGAAGAATATCTACGGCCAGGAAATCGTCATCGACGGCGGCTATACGATCGGCTGAATTCAGCGGCTGTGCAGCTTCTCCTGCAACCAGACCTTGATCAGCGACTGGTAGGGGACGTCCCTGGCGTTGGCCGCGGCCTTGATCGAGTCGAGCAGGTGTTGCGGCAGGCGCAGTGACCGCGGCGGCGCGGCTACCGCAACTCCTCCACCTTCAGCAAAAGTCGGCGCTGGCGGGACGCCGATTGGGTGCCGTAGCCGGCGATGGCGGCGGAACTGCCGCCCTGCTCGCCGACCGAGCCGCCGAGTTCCAGCCATTCGCCGAGCCGGCCGCTGACCGTAGTCACCAGCTGCTGGGTGTTGATGGTTCCGGGCTGCCGACCGAGCGTGTCGTCGCGCGGGCTGATGGCGATGGTCACGCGCTCGCCGTTGAGCTGCGGCACGGCGATGAAGCCGGTGCCGAGGTCGTATTGCACCAGTGTTTCCGAAACCAGGACGCCGGCCGGGGTGAACACGCGCTGGCGCAGCGGTATCTGCAATGACTGGCCGACCATGATCGCGGCGCGCCCGCCGTCGATGGTCTGCACCTGCTGCGAGATGTCGCGCCGGCTGCTGCTGTCGGACTGGTAGAGGTGGCCGCGGCCGGACACCGAGGTGCCGCCGGAACCCGTCACCACCCGCCCGGAAACCCCCGCGCCGCTTTGCGCGCCGCTGTCGGCGCCCTCCTGGCGCACGCTGATCATCAGCCGCCGCGGCGCCGTGTCGAGCGCCGCGACCAGGTCGCGTATCTCGGCCTGGTTGCGCGGCGAGGCGCGCAGGAAGATCTTGTCGTTCATGCCCGAAAGCGCGCCGCCCGGCTCGACGAAGGGGGCGATCTGCGGCAGCAACTGCTCGGCGCTGCGATGCCTGAGGCTGATGACCTCCAGCGCCTGGCCCCAGGCCAGGGCGCTGAACAGGACGAATGCGAAAAAGAGTCGTTTCATAAGCGCGTACCCTGACTTTATACTGCCGCCCTCACCGTCCCGAGGAAGCCCGAACATGAAAATCGAAACCATCGCCGTGCATGGCGGCTACAGTCCCGACCCGACCACCAAGGCCGTCGCGGTGCCGATCTACCAGACCACATCCTACGCCTTCGACGACACCCAGCATGGCGCCGACCTGTTCGACCTCAAGGTCGCCGGCAACATCTACACGCGCATCATGAACCCGACCACCGACGTGCTGGAAAAGCGCATGGCGGAACTGGAAGGCGGCATCGCCGCGCTGGGCGTGGCCTCGGGCATGGCGGCGATCACCTACGCGATCCAGACCATCGCCGAGGCCGGCGACAACATCGTCTCGGTCGGCACGCTCTACGGCGGCACCTACAACCTGTTCGCCCACACCCTGCCGCAATACGGCATCGAGGTGCGCTTCGCCGACTACCGCAATCCGGAAAGTTTCAAGCCGCTGATCGACGGCCGCACCAAGGCGCTGTTCTGCGAATCCATCGGCAACCCGCTGGGCAACGTGGTCGACCTCGCCGCGCTGGCGAAGATCGCCCATGACGCCGGCGTGCCGCTGATCGTGGACAACACCGTGCCCACCCCCTACCTCTGCCGCCCCTTCGAGCACGGCGCCGACATCGTGGTGCATGCGCTGACCAAATACCTCGGCGGCCATGGCAACAGCATCGGCGGCGTCATCGTCGATTCCGGCAAGTTCCCCTGGGCCGAGCACAAGGAGCGCTTCAAGCGCCTCAACACGCCGGACGTGTCCTACCACGGCGTGGTCTATACCGAAGCGCTGGGCCCCGCCGCCTACATCGGCCGCGCCCGCGTGGTGCCGCTGCGCAACACCGGCGCGGCGATCTCGCCCTTCAATTCCTTCCTGATCCTGCAGGGCATCGAAACCCTGGCGCTGCGCATGGACCGCATCTGCAAGAACACGCTGGCGGTGGCGAACTACCTCAAGGGCCACGCCAAGGTGGGCTGGGTCAATTACGCCGGCCTGCCCGACCATGCCGACCATGCGCTGATCCAGAAGTACATGGGCGGCCGCGCCTCGGGCATCCTGTCCTTCGGCGTCAAGGGCGGGCGGCATGGCCGGCGGCGCGCGCTTCCAGGATGCGCTGAAGCTGGTCACGCGCCTGGTCAACATCGGCGACGCCAAGAGCCTGGCCTGCCATCCGGCGTCGACCACGCACCGCCAGCTCTCGGTGGAAGAGATGCAGAACGCCGGCGTCTCGGAAGACATGGTGCGCCTGTCGATCGGCATCGAGCACATCGACGACATCAAGGCCGACCTGGAGCAGGCGCTGGCAGCGGGTAAGCGCGGGCGAAGCCGGCGGCGGACTGGCGTCGCCCTGCGGCTTTTCAGGTAATGACCGTCGGCCGCCCGCGCCCGCTGCGTGCCTTGAGCCCCGAGATTTCGTCGGCAATGGCGATCAGATCGGCCAGCAATAGTTGCGCGTCGCCCCGCTGGCGCGCCGGATCGGCTTCGAAGGCTTCCAGGTAGACCCGCAGGGTCGCGCCTTCGGTGCCGGTGCCGGAGAGGCGGAAGACGATGCGCGAACCGTCGGCAAAAATGATGCGCAGCCCCTGCCCGGTCGATACGCTGCCATCGACCGGATCGGTGTAGCTGAAATCGTCGCAGGCCTTCACCGTGTAGTTGCCGAAGGCCCTGCCCGGCAGCGTGGTGAAAGCGCCGCGCACCTGTTCCATGATGCCGTTGGCGACATCGGTCGGCAGCGCCTCGTGGTCGTGGCGCGAATAGACGTTGCGGCCGAAGACGGCCCAGTGATCAGCCAGGATCTGCTCTACCGACTGCCGGCGCTTGGCCAGGATGTTGAGCCAGAACAGCACGGCCCACAGGCCGTCCTTTTCGCGCACGTGGCTGGAGCCGGTGCCGAAGCTTTCCTCGCCGCAGAGCGTGACCTTGCCGGCATCCATCAGGTTGCCGAAGAACTTCCAGCCGGTGGGCGTCTCGAAGCAGGGCACGCCGAGCTTCTGCGCGACGCGGTCGGCCGCGGCGCTGGTCGGCATCGAGCGCGCGATGCCGGCGATGCCTTTGGCGTAGCCCGGCGCCAGCGTGGCGTTGGCGGCGATCACGGCCAGGCTGTCGGAGGGCGTGACGAAGAAGCCGCGGCCGAGGACCATGTTGCGGTCGCCGTCGCCGTCGGAGGCGGCGCCGAAATCCGGCGCGTCGGCACCGAACATGATCTCCACCAGCTGGTCGGCGTAGGTCAGGTTGGGATCGGGATGGCCGCCGCCGAAATCCTCCAGCGGCACGCCGTTGATCACCGTGCCGGCGGGCGCGCCGAGGCGCCGCTCGATGATCTCTTTGGCATAGGGGCCGGTCACCGCGTGCATGGCGTCGAAGCAGAGTTCGAAGCCGCCGGCGATCAGCTCGCGGATCGCGGCGAAATCGAACAGCGATTCCATGAGTCCGGCATAGTCGGCGACGGGATCGATGACCTCGACCACCATATCGCCCACCGCCTGCGTGCCGATGCGATCAAGGTCGATGTCATCGGCATCGACGATGCGATAGCTTGACAGCGCCTTGCTGCGGGCGAAGATGGCGTCGGTGACCTTTTCCGGCGCCGGGCCGCCGTTGCCGGTGTTGTACTTGATGCCGAAGTCGCCCTCGGGCCCGCCGGGGTTGTGGCTGGCGGAAAGGATCAGGCCGCCGAAGGCCTGGTACTTGCGGATCACGCAGGAGGCGGCCGGGGTGGACAGGATGCCGCCCTGCCCCACCAGCACGCGACTGACACCGCTGGCGGCGGCCATGCGCAGGATCACCTGGATCGCCTGGCGGTTGTGATAACGGCCGTCGCCGCCCACCACCAGCGTGATGCCGGCGGGCGCCGGGCCATTGTCGAAAATAGTGTCGAACACGGCCTGGACGAAGTTCTCCAGGTAGTGCGGCGCCTGGAAGGCGGCGACCTTCTTGCGCAGGCCGGAGGTGCCCGGCTTCTGGTCGGTGAAAGGCGTGGTAGCGACGGTTCTGGCATTCATTGCTTGGCTCCCTTATGTTTTTTGGCGGCGTCCTGCATGGCCAGGCTTTGCAGCCCGCGCAAGACCGCGGCGCGCAGGCGCGCCAAGGTATCTTCCAGCGGCGCCTGCGGCGAGACCTCGAGGCCCAGGTCGCGCGCGATGCGGTTGATGCGCGTCGCATCGAGCGGCAGGCCGCCGGCATCGATGGCCGCAATGACCTCCCGCCCGGCCTGCAGTTCGCTCGGCAGCTTCGGCTTGCGCCGCAGCCAGGCCTTCAGCGTCCGCAGCAGGCGCGCGGCGGGCATTTGCGCTCCCTACAACCACTTCTGCATCGGATAGGCGCCCAGCAGCGGACGCTGCAGCGCGGCGGCGGCGATCTGGCGGCCCCACTTGAACTCCTTGAAAAGCACGATGAAGTTCCACATGTCGCGCAGCACCAGGCCGCGCTCGCGCCAGGAAAGCTTCATCAGCGCTTCCGGAAAATCCGCTTCGTGCGGACGGTCGAAGGCGATCTTGAGCGGGTTCCACTGGTCGCTGCAGCGACGCACCTCGGAGGCGATCATCTTGCGGTAGATCTCCTGCACCGGCCGATTGCGACGCGCCGCCTCGACGATGGCCTCGCCGGAGATCGCCCCCGAATGCAGGGCGCAGCTCATGCCTTCGCCGATCATGTTGAGGAAACCCGCCGCCTGCCCGGTGACCAGCACGTTGCCCTGGCCGAAGACGTAGCGGTTGATCAGCGAGGGGCCGAAGTTCTCGGCGCAGCCTTCGTGGTCGTCGTCGGCCGGCTTCAGGTGCACGCCGTGCTTGTCCTTGAGGTATTGCTCGACCACCTGGTGCTTCTTCGCGAAATTGTCGCCGCGCTTGAAGCCGACGCCGACGATCTGCCGTCCGTCGCGCGCATGGCTCCATGTGTAGTGGCCGAGCCCCGGATGGAACCAGAAGTGGAAGTAATCCGGGGACAAGGGGCAATCGATGATCTCGTGGAACTTCTGGCCGACGAAGAACCAGGGGATCTGCTTCGGATAATCCGGATAGACCGCGCGCACCACCAGCGAACTGGGGCCGTCGGCGCCGATCACCTGGCGCGCGCGGTATTCGACGGGCTCGCCGCCGCGCCGGGCATGGACGATGACGTGGTCGCCCTTGTCTTCGAGCCCGGCAAACGATGTCTGGTCGTGCACCTCGGCGCCGCTGCGCTGGATCGCCCAGTGGTCGGAATATTTGCGATGCAGGTGCGGTGTGGTGCCGTGGAAGAAATCCATCGGCATTTCGACGCGGCAGGGAAAATGGAAGGTGACGCCGCGGCAGGAGGTCGGCTCGTGCAGCACCTCGCGCGGCAGCGGGCCGAAGTTCTCCAGCAGGAAGCGGTGGCCGCGCGGCGAGAGGATGCCGCTGCAGATCTTGTGGCGCGGCAGTTCCTTGCGCTCCAGCACCACGGTTTCCAGCCCGGCATCGACCGTGCGCTTGGCGGCGGCGGCGGCGGCGAGGCTGGCGCCCACGATGACGACATCGACATTACGCATGGGCATGTCCTCGTTCAGCGCCAGTTCGGCCAGGTGCAGCACCGGCACGCCGGCGACGCGGCGCAAGACCTCGCGCCCGGCCGGATCCTCGACCACGATGCGCGCCGGGCGGCGGCCCTTGAGCATCCAGCGCGCTTCGGCCTCGTCGCAGGCCGGGATCGCGATGCGCTGCAGGTCGAGGTTCATGGCGCAGCCACTTTCCTTGCGCAGCGCGTCGTAGTGCGCGACCAGGCGTTCATGGTCGGCGTGGAAGGCACGCGCTTCGATCACGTAAAAGTCGGCGCTGGCGATACGGCGCCGGATGGCGCTCAGGTTGCCCAGCGCCTCGCCCAGGCCCTGCAGCCGTGCCCCCGGCAGCCACTGGCGCAACTGGCGCAGCAAGAGGCCGTCGCCGACCACCAGCGTGCGGCCGCCGAGCATGTCGAGGAAGCGCCGCCGCCGGCCCGGATCGATCGTGCCGCCGGCTTCCAGTGCCAGCGCGATGTCCGCGCCGTCATCCGTGGCGCAGCGGATGCCGAGCAGGTCGAGGACGCGCGCCAGCAGTCCGCCATCGGCGCGCAAGGCCGCACCGGGCAGCAGCAGCGCTCCCGCCGGGCGGCGGTCCGGCCACGGCGCGGCACTCGACCGAGCGCGGCAGATCGGCGGGCGGCACGTCGCGCCGCAGGGCCATGATCATTCCCGACAGGTCGATGTTCTCCGGGCAGACCGGGTCGCAGGCGCCGCACAGCGTGCAGGCATCCAGCACCGGGTTCAGTTCGCCGACCGTGGCGCCGTTCTGTCGCGCCTTGGCGATACCCTCCGGGCTGAAGCGCGGATCGCGCCGGCTGCGCCACATCGGGCAGACCAGGCGGCACAGGCTGCAGCCGCTGCAGGCCGGGAAGTCGCGGGGATGGGCGTCGAATACATCAGAAAATCACGTCGCGGTTGAGGATCATGGCCGGGTCGGCCTGGCGCTTCATGGCCAGGTGCTTGTCCACCAGCGCATCGCCGAAGACGCGGCGGATGTAGCCCTTCATCATGCCGCCGAAGCGGTAGTAGCTGGCGCCGAGATCCACGCCGATGTCGTAGATGGCGTTCTTGAAGGACTGGAAGTGGTCGCGGCTATACACCGCGTCCTCGATCATCGGCTCGAACTCGCAGCCGTAGGCCCAGCCCTCGGCGCCGGGCGGCACGCAGGACATCTCGTAGTGCGCCTTGTGCTCCGGCCGCAGCTTGATACCGACACAGTAGAGCGTGTAGTGCGGGAAGAACTTGCGGCACACGGCATTGCCGCGTTCCACGGCCTCGATGAACGTATCCGCCGAAGTCGCCAGATCGGGAATCACCATGGTGCGCGAGCCCCAGTGCTTCCACACCGCGCGCGAGAAGACCACGGTGCGGTCCTCCATGCGGCCGTCGCGGTGGAACTCGGGACGGCGGAACTCGGGGAACACGGCCTGCTTGCGGCGCAGCAGGTAGAGCGCCTCGCCGATCCGCCACGGCCGCAGCGCATAATGGCCGGCCATGCACAGGGCGAAGCCGAATTCGCCATGGCCGCGCAGGCGCTTTTCCCAGATCGCCTTGAAGGCCGCCTCGCGCTCGGCCGAATCGAAGGCCACCAGCAGATTCACCGCGCAATCCATGATGGTGAGGATGCCCGAGTAGTCGCTGGCATCGTTGCGGTCCAGCATCTGCAGGTCCTCGATCGCCTCGCGCAAGGTCGAGTAATAGTAGTAGTGCATCGACAGCGGCGTGTAGGGGCGGATCTTCAGCGTCGCCTCGGTGATCACGCCGAACTGGCCGTAGCCGAGGATCACGCGCTGGAACAGTTCCGCGTTCTCCGTGTCGGAACACTCGACGATCTCGCCGGTCGGCGTCACCACCTGCAGCGAGAGCGCCTGGTCGGCGCTGCAGCCGAGGCGCGCGGAGTTGACGTCGATGCCGCCGACGCCCAGCGTGCCGCCCACCGACGAGGTCATGTTGAGCGGCGCCGAAAGGTAGTCGAGGCCTGCGCGGCGCAGTTCCTCGGCCAGGCCGTGCCAGTAGATGCCGGCCTCGGTGCGCACGGTCAGCGCTTCCGCGTCTATCGCCAGCACGCGGCTCATGCCGGTCATGTCGAGCAGCACGCCGCCGTAGGCCACCGATTCGCCCTCGGTGGTGAGGCCGCCGCCGCGCACCGTGACCGGCACGCGATGCGCCTGCGCCGCCTGGAGCAGGGCCGACACCTGGGCCGCGCTGCGCGCCACCACCACGCCGTGCGGCATGCCGTAGGCCGTGCCGCCGGCATCGGTGGCGAAGATGCCGCGCGTGGCGGCGCTTTCCACCACCTCGACGTCCGCCGCGCGCAGCGCCGCGACGAATTCGGGCCAGCCCGGGCCGCTCCAGCGCGCGGGATTGGTCTGCTGGCGGACGATGCCCTGCAGGGCGTCGGGCGCCA
>JADJFK010000025.1 GCA_016708585.1 Sulfuritalea sp.
ACGCTGGCGCCTTCGGAGTTCTTGATCATGGGGCTGACATCAAAGGCCGCCTGCTCGCAACGCCGCGCGATGTCGATTGCCGCCTCCACGGAAATGTCCCAGGGATGGAACAAGTCCAGATCCATTTTCCCGGTGGCCAGCAACTTCGCGTCGGGCAGGCCGGCACAGTCGTCTTCGGCCGTAAAGCGCGCGATCGACAACGCCGCCTCGACCGATGCCCTGACTGCCGCCGGCGAGAAATCCGAACTGCTGGCATGGCCGCGCCGCTGGCCGAGGTACCGGTGACGCCGAGTCTTTGTCGCGGTTGTACTCGATGGTCTCGACTTCCTGGCGGCGCACGCTGACGGATTGGCCGAAACCTTCCGAGACATCCACCTCGCAGGCGGTGGCGCCTTTGGCGACAGCGTGATCGAGGACAGTCTGCGCCAGTGCGCGCAATGCCTCTTGAGAATGAGCGAAACCCTGGGACATGCGAAGGAACCGGTCTGGTGGCGAAGCTATAATGATAACCGTGGAAGATATCGATAACGCGCCGGACGAGTATTCCGGTCCGAGTAAATCCCAGCGCAAGCGCGAAAGCACCGCCCTGCAGGATCTCGGTGCTGAACTCGTGGCGCTGTCGAAGGAGCGCCTGGCGAAGATCGACATGCCGCAACGCCTGCACGATGCCCTGCTCGAAGCGCAGCGCATCACCAAGCACGAAGCCCGGCGGCGGCAGATGCAATACATCGGCAAGATCATGCGCGATGTCGATGCGGCGCCCTTGCGCGCGGCGATGGATGAAATCAACGGCGTCTCGAAGGCGGCCATCATCCGTCAGCATCAGCTTGAAAGATTGCGCACCCGCCTGATGGAAGACGAGGCGGTATTCAGTGAAATGGCCCGCGATTACCCCGGCGCCGACATGCAGCACCTGCGCCAGTTGCGGCGCAACGCGCTGAAGGAAGCCGAACAGGGCAAACCGCCGCGCGCCTTCCGCGAACTCTTCAGGGAACTGCGCGACCTGGAAGGTCGCAGGCCGCGCCAAGGCTGACCGCCAAAAGCCCGCGAGACAGCCGACCCGGACGCCGCCTTAGGCAAAGTCCTTTTGCGGCGCGGACGCAGCGCTGCTGCTTGAAGTCAGGATGGTCAACATCGCCTGCGCGTGTTCCGCGGCATCGCGCCCCAGGCCTGTCAGGTAACCGCCATCGGCCAGGGTCAGCAAGCCCTTGTCGTGAAGGCGCCGCGTTGCGGCAATGACGTCCGGATCGGCGTTCTTGTGTACCTTGATGCCCTGCTGGCTGGTTTCCAGATCAAAGCGGATCAAGGTATTCAGTTCATGGACAAGATCAGGCGTGTAGGGCATGTCAAACCTCGCTCTTAAATGTTCGGCAAAACCGGACTGAACTCCATTCTAGCTTCCCGATCCGGGAACACGGCCGCCGACATGAACGAAATGTCTCGCGACAGGACGAATCACAAGCCCGGATCGGCGCCCTCGCCCTTCAGGGTCGCCTCGACGGTCCGCCGCGTCAGTTGCGGCGCCAGCAATTCCATGAAGTCGTACTCGTAGCCGCGCAGCCACAGATCGCGGCGAAAGGCCACGCGCGTGGTATTGCCCTCAAACAGATGGCTTGCCGGCATGGCTGCCAATGTGCCATCGCGCTGGGGATCGAAAGCCATTTCGGCGATGATGCCGACGCCCAGCCCGAGGCCGACATAAGTCTTGATCACATCGGAATCGATGGCGGTCAGCATCACGTTGGGCCGCAAGCTTTGCCGCTCGAAGGCGCGATCGATGTGCGAACGCCCGGTGAAAGTGGTGTCATAGGTAATCAGCGGGAAGTCGGCCAGTGCCTGCTAGCGTCAGCGGCTGGCGCTCCTGTAACGGATGCCCGTGCGGCGCCACTACCAGATGCGCCCACTGAAAACAGGGCAAGGTCAGCAGTTCCGCATGCCGGTCGAGCGCCTCGGTGGCGATGCCAAGGTCGGCGCTGCCGTCGAGTACCCAGTCCGCAACCTGCAGCGGACTGCCCTGCTGGATGTGCAGGCGAATCGCCGGATGGCCTTGCACGAAGCGCTGGATCACCGGTGGCAGCGTGTAGCGGGCCTGGGTGTGGGTGGTGGCGATGGACAGCATGCCGCTGCTTTCCGCCGCGTAGTCCGCGCCGACCCGCTTCATGTTCTGCGCCTCGCCGAGCATGCGCCCGGCCATGGCCAGCACGATGCGGCCAGGGGCGGTAACGGCGGTGAGGCGCTTGCCGCTGCGCTCGAAAATCGTCACGCCGAGTTCCTCCTCGAGCAGCGCGATCTGCTTCGAGACCCCCGGCTGGGAAGTGAACAGAGCCTCGGCGGCAGCGGAAATGCTGAGTCCGCGCCGTTCGACTTCCACCAGATAACGCAACTGCTGCAGCTTCATGTGGAAAGTATATAACTTTTAGATCTATAAAAATACTTAATAAGTATTTTTCAGGACTATATGAAGTCTTTAGGATGCACTGCATCATGGAATTTTCACTCAACCCCCTGCTTCCCCTGTCCGGTTTTGCCGTCGGCGTCCTGGTCGGCCTGACCGGTGTCGGTGGCGGCTCGCTGATGACGCCACTGCTGGTACTGCTGTTCGGCTTCAAGCCGGCGACCGCAGTGGGCACTGACTTGCTCTACGCGGCGATCACCAAGAGCGGCGGTTCCTGGGTGCATCACAGGCATGACAATATCGACTGGAGCATCACCGGTCGCCTGACGCTGGGGAGCGTGCCAGCCGCCGCCGTTACCCTGCTGCTACTGGCCCAACTTGGCGTCCAGGGCCACGGCGCCACGGGATTGATCTCGGTAGTACTCGGACTCGCCCTGCTGCTGACCGCCGCCTCGCTGTTTTTCCGCCAGCGCCTGCTCGATTTGGCCCGCCGCTGTCCCGCCAGCGCCGACTTTTCAAAAGCGGACGCCAGCGCTCACGGTTCTCGTCGGCGCCATCGTCGGTGCGCTGGTGACGATCTCCTCGGTCGGCGCCGGCGCCCTCGGCGTCACCGCGCTGACCTTCCTCTACCCGAACCTGGCCACGCGCCGCATCGTCGGCTCCGACATCGCCCACGCCGTGCCGCTGACCCTCGTCGCCGGCCTCGGCCACTGGTGGCTGGGCACGGTCGATGTGGTGCTGCTGGTGTCGCTCTTGATCGGGTCGCTGCCGGGCATCGCGCTGGGCGCCCATTTCGCCGCCAGGGTGCCGGAACGCGCCCTGCGCGGCCTGCTCGCCTCGGTTTTGCTGCTGATCGGCGGCAAACTCATTCGCGAATCTCGCCCCCAAGGAAAGCTCATGTACAAATACGACGATTACGATCACTCCATTGTTCAGGCCCGCGTCGCCCAGTTCCGCGGCCAGACCGAGCGCTATCTTGCCGGCACGCTGAGCGACGACGAGTTCCGCCCGCTGCGCCTGCAAAATGGCCTCTACATCCAGCGCCATGGCCCGATGCTGCGCCTGGCGGTGCCCTACGGCCTGCTCTCGGCCGCCCAACTGCGCCGCTTCGCCGACGTCGCCCGCCGCTACGACCGCGGCTTCGGCCACTTCACCACGCGCCAAAACCTGCAACTCAACTGGGTCAAGCTGCCCGAGGTACCGCAGATCCTCGCCGACCTGGCGCAGGACGAACTGCACGCGATCCAGACCTCGGGCAACTGCATCCGCAACATCACCACCGACCATTTCGCCGGCGTCGCCGCCGACGAGATCGCCGATCCCCGCCCCTGGGCCGAACTGCTGCGCCAGTGGTCGACCTTACATCCCGAATTCGCCTACCTGCCGCGCAAGTTCAAGGTGGCGATTTCCGGCGCGAAGGAAGACCGCGCCGCGATACAAGTGCATGACCTCGGCTTGCAACTGGTAAGGAACGATGCCGGCGAACTCGGCTTCAAGGTCCATGCCGGCGGCGGCCTCGGCCGCACCCCGCTGCTGGGCCAGGTGGTGCAGGAATCCCTGCCCTGGCAACACCTGCTGAGCTACACCGAGGCGCTGGTGCGCGTCTTCAACCGCTACGGCCGCCGCGACAACGCCTACAAGGCGCGCATCAAGATCCTGGTCAAGGCAATCGGACGCGAGGAATTCGCACGGCAGGTCGACGCAGAGTGGGCACATCTCAAGGACGGCCCCGCGACCCTGACGACCGCGGAAGTTGAGCGCGTCACAGCGCAGTTCGCCGCGCCCGCCTACGAGACCCTGGCCGAAAACGACCTGTGCCACCTCGCCCACCTGCGCGAAGACAAGGCCTTCTCGCGCTGGGTCGAGCGCAACGTGCAGGCGCACAAGGTGGCGGGCTATGCCGCCGTCACGCTGTCGCTGAAGAAGCCCGGTGCCGCGCCGGGCGACGCCAGCAGCGAGCAGATGGAAGCCGCCGCCGACCTGGCCGAGCGCTTCAGCTTCGGCGAGATCCGCGTCTCCCACGAACAGAACCTGATCCTCGCCGACGTGCCGCAGCGCGAGCTCTACACCGTCTGGCACCGCGCCAAGGCGGCCGGCCTTGCTTCGCCGACCGTGGGCCTGATCCAGGACCTGATCGCCTGCCCCGGCGGCGATTTCTGCTCCCTGGCCAACGCCCGCTCGCTGCCGATCGCCGCCGCGATCCAGGAACGCTTCGAGGACCTCGACTACCAGCACGACATCGGCGAACTGGAACTCAACATCTCCGGCTGCATGAACTCCTGCGGCCACCACCACCTCGGCGCGATCGGCATCCTCGGCGTCGACAAGAACGGCGAGGAGTGGTACCAGGTCACGCTCGGCGGCCGCCAGGGCAACGCCGCGCGCATCGGTGAGGTGATCGGCCGTTCCTTCGCCGCCGCCGAAGTGCCGGATGCCATCGAGCGCCTGATCGCCACCTATCTCGCACACCGGCATGCCGACGAGCGCTTCATCGATACCTTCGACCGCATCGGCGAAGAACCCTTCCGCACTGCTGCATACCCCCACCCCCATCAATCAAGGAGAGTCGCAAATGGCTAACAAACAAATCATCAAGGAGCGTCGCCTGCAGGATGACGCATGGAAGGTCGTGACCCTGGTCGACGGCGAAGCGCCCTTCGACGTCTGCCTGCCGGTCGGCCCGCTGCTGGTGCCGGTCGCGGTATGGAAGGCGAAGAAAGCCTGCCTGATCCACCGCGAATACGAACACGGCACGCCGCTGGGCATCTGGCTCGCACCGGGGGACGACCTCGCCGAAATCGCCGCCGACCTCGACGACTTCACCGTGATCGCCGTGCATTTCCCGAAGCTCGCCGACGGCCGCGGTTATTCCACCGCCCGCCTGCTGCGCGAGCGCCATGGCTATGACGGCGAGTTGCGCGCCTTCGGCGACATCGGCCGCGACCAGATTTTCTTCCTCAATCGCGTCGGCTTCGATGCCTTCGTGATCGGCGAGGGCAAGAGCGCCGAGGAGGCGCTGGCCGCATTCGACGATTTCCCCGAAACCTACCAGGCCGCCGCCGACCAGCCCGATCCGCTGTTCCGCCGACGGGTCGCCTGATCACAAATACCCAGGGAGCCGTACCATGCTGCGCGAAAACATCCCCGATCTGGCCGACATCGAACTGGTCGCCGCCGTTGCCGAGAAAGCCGTCCGCGTCAAACAGCTGCTGCGCGATGTCGCACGCGATTACGCGCCCTCCGTCTTCGCCAACAGCCTGGGCGCCGAGGACATGGTGCTGACCGACATGATCTGGAGCGAAGCGATCGGCATCGGCTATTTTTCGCTCGACACCGGCCGCCTGCCGGCCGAGACTTACGACCTGATGGCGCGCGCCGAAGCCCACTACGGCCGCCGCCTGGCGGTGTATGCACCGCGTCATGAGGCGGTGCAGGACTTCGTCGCCGGTCACGGCATCAACGGCTTTTACGCTTCGGTCGAGGCGCGCAAGGCCTGCTGCCACGCGCGCAAGATCGAGCCGCTGCAGCGCGCGCTGGCCGGCAAGCAGGCGTGGATCACCGGGCTGCGCGCGGCGCAGTCGCCGACCCGCGACACGCTCAGGACCGTCGCCTTCGACCATGCCCTCGACCACCTCGACTGGCTGGAGTCCGAGTCAATTCACATCCTGCGCGAAGTGGCCGGCCAGTGCAGCAATCCGGCGCTGCTGTTCTCCGGCGGCAAGGATTCCATCGTGCTCCTGCGCCTGGCCGAAAAGGCCTTCCGCCCGGCACGATTTCCCTTCCCGCTGCTGCACGTCGACACCGGACACAACTATTCCGAAGTCATCGACTTCCGCGATGCCCGCGCCTGCGAACTCAACGAACGCCTGATCGTGCGTTCGGTGGAAGCTCGATGGCGCGCGGCACGGTGCGCCTGAAGTCGGCCGACGAGTCGCGCAACAAGCACCAGTCGGTGACCCTGCTCGAAGCCATCGAGGAGTTCGGCTTCGACGCCTGCATCGGCGGCGCCCGCCGCGACGAGGAAAAGGCCCGCGCCAAGGAACGCATCTTTTCCTTCCGCGACAGCTTCGGCCAGTGGGACCCGAAGAACCAGCGCCCCGAACTTTGGGATCTTTACAACGCCCGCGTGCATCAGGGCGAGAACACCCGCGTCTTCCCGATTTCAAACTGGACCGAACTCGACGTCTGGCAATACATCGAGCGCGAGAAGCTGGCCCTGCCCTCGATCTACTTTCGCCCACACGCGCCCGGTGGTCGACAAGGGCAGCCTGCTGCAACCGGTAACGGAGCTCACCCCGGCCAGAGAGGACGAGTTGATCGAAAACCTGCGCGTGCGCTTTCGCACCGTCGGCGACATCACCTGCACGGCACCGGTCGAATCGGTCGCCGACACGGTCGACAAGATCATCGCCGAGACGGCGACGACCACGCGCATCACCGAACGCGGCGCGACGCGCCTGGACGACCAGACATCGGACGCGGCGATGGAGCTGCGCAAGAAGGAAGGGTACTTCTGATGAGCGCGATCGAGCACATTCCGGAATTCGAGTCGCACGTCGACAACGGCCTGCTGCGCTTCCTCACCTGCGGCAGCGTCGATGACGGCAAGAGCACCCTGATCGGGCGCCTGCTCTACGACACCAAGGCGATTCTTGCCGACACTCTGCACGCCATCGAGAAAACTTCCTCACGGCGCGGCATGGAGGCGGTCGACCTGTCGCTGCTGACCGACGGCCTGCAGGCCGAGCGCGAACAGGGCATCACCATCGACGTCGCCTACCGCTACTTCACCACCGGTACGCGCAAGTACATCATCGCCGACGCGCCGGGTCACGAGCAGTACACGCGCAACATGGTCACCGCGGCCTCCACCGCCGATCTTGCCATCGTCCTCGTCGATGCCCGCAAGGGCGTGCTGACGCAGACCCGGCGCCACTCTTACCTAGCCCATCTGGTCGGCATCCCGCACCTGGTCGTCGCAGTCAATAAGATGGACCTGGTCGGCTACGACCAGGCCACCTTCGAGCGCATCCGGGCCGACTACCTGGCCTTCGCCGCCGAGCTTGGCATCGGCGAGGTGCGCTTCATTCCGCTGTCCGCACTCACCGGCGACATGCTGGTCGAACGCGGCGACAACCTCGGCTGGTACCCGGGCCGACCCTGCTGGAAATCCTCGAGACGGCGCCCGGCCGCACATGCCGCGCACGACGAGGCTTCCGCTTCCCGGTGCAATATGTCTGCCGCCCGCAGCAGTCCGCCGATCCCGAGCTGCACGACTATCGCGGCTTCATGGGGCGCGTCGAATCCGGCTCGATTGCGCGCGGCGACGAAGTCGTGGTGCTGCCCTCCGGACAGCGGAGCCGCGTCAAGGACATCCAGGTCGGCTGCGCAAGCCTGTCGGCCGCGCGGGCCGAGCAGTCGGTGACGCTGCTGCTCGAAGACGAGATCGACATCTCGCGCGGCGACATGATCGTGCGCGGCGGCGATGAAAAGTCGGCGCTGGTGACACGGCGCATTGACGCCATGCTTTGCTGGCTGGGCGAAAGCCCGCTCGATGCGCGGCGCAAATACCTGATCCGCCAGACCACTCGTGATGCCCGCGCTCTGCTCGACGGCATCACCTATCGCCTGGACATCAACTCGCTGCAGCAGGTGTCCGCGGAAGGAATCGGCATGAACGACATCGCCCGGGTCGCCTTCAAGCTGGCGCAACCTCTGGTTGTCGATCGCTATGACGAAAGCCGCGCTACCGGCGCCTTTATCGTCATCGACGAACGCAGCAACAACACGGTCGGGGCGGGGATGATCCTTTAGCGAATCCTGGCCATCAACAAAAAAGCCAGGCGGCGCCTGGCTTTTTTTCTGAAGCGAGAGCCTTTATTCGGCAGATCCGGCTTCGACCACTTCCCCGGCCGGACGATCCAGCAGCTCGACGAAGGCCATGGGCGCATTGTCGCCATCACGGAAGCCCATCTTGAGGATGCGCAGATAGCCGCCGTTACGGGCGGCATAGCGCGGGCCGAGCACGTCGAACAGCTTGCCGACGATGTCGCGGTCGCGCGTGCGATCGAAGGCCAGGCGGCGATTGGCCAGGCTGGGCTTCTTGCCCAGGGTGATCAGGGGCTCCACCACGCGGCGCAGTTCCTTGGCCTTGGGCAGGGTGGTCTTGATGGCCTCGTGGCGCAGCAGCGAAACCGCCATGTTGCGCAGCATCGCCTGGCGATGGGCCGAGGTCCGATTGAGTTTGCGAAGTCCGTTACCGTGACGCATTTTGATTCCCTCGTTTTTTGCGGCCACCGCGCAATGCAAGTGGCCGGTTAATGGTTATCGAGTATGTATATTCAGTACAGCAAGTGATGCAGGTGAAGCCGGGCCGAGAGCCCGGCTCGAGATTCGATCAGGCCAGCTTCTCGAGTCCGGCCGGCGGCCAGCCTTCAAGTTTCATGCCCAGGGTCAGGCCGCGCGAAGCAAGAACTTCCTTGATTTCGTTGAGCGACTTGCGGCCCAGATTCGGCGTCTTCAGCAGCTCTGTTTCGGTGCGCTGGATCAGGTCGCCAATGTAGTAGATGTTCTCGGCCTTGAGGCAGTTGGCGGAGCGCACCGTCAGTTCCAGGTCATCCACCGGGCGCACCAGCACGGGGTCGACCGAGGTCTGCTTCGGCGCTTCGGCGGACAGCGGTGTACCTTCCAGGTCCGCGAACACCGACAACTGTTCCATCAGGATGCGGGCCGCTGTGCGCACGGCTTCCTCGGCGTTGTCGATCGCGCCGTTGGTTTCGATGTCGAGGATCAGCTTGTCGAGGTCGGTACGCTGTTCGACACGGGCGGATTCGACCGAATAGCTGACGCGACGCACCGGGCTGAACGAGGCATCGAGCATGATCTGGCCGATGGCGCGATTTTCGCGGGCGATTTCGCGCTGGTTGGCCGGCACGTAGCCGCGGCCGGATTCGACGCGGATCTGCATGTTCAGCTTGCCGCCGGGGGCGATGTGGGCGATCACGTGATCCGGGTTGACGATCTCGATGTCATGGGTGGTTTCGATGTCGCGCGCGGTGACCACGCCTTCGCCATCGCGGGATAGGGTCAGTGTAGCCTCGCGACGGTTGTGCATCTTCAGCACGACGCCCTTCAGGTTCAACAGCACATCGACCACGTCCTCGCGCACGCCATCCAGCGTCGAGTACTCGTGCAGCACGCCTTCGATGGACACCTCGGTGGGGGCGACGCCCTCCATGGAGGACAGCAGGATGCGGCGCAGGGCGTTGCCCAGCGTGTGGCCATAACCGCGCTCGAACGGCTCCATGACCACACGGGCATGCAGCGGCGACAGCTGCTGGACATCGATACTGCGGGGTTTCAGAAGTGTGTGCATGTGCATTCCTTCGAATGGAATAACACCTGGCGTCCGCTGGACGCCAGGCGCAAAACTACTCGTTAGCGTGAATACAGTTCGACAACCAGGCCTTCGCTGATCGACGGCGGCAGATCTTCGCGTGCAGGGTATGACTTGAAGATGCCCTTGCCGGCCTTGACGTCCACTTCGAGCCAAACGGGGAAACCGCGCGACTCGGCGGCTTCCAGCGCAGCTTTGGTGCGCAGATGGGCGCGGGTACCGTCGAGCAGCTGGACGACATCACCGGGGCGCACGTTGTAAGACGGGATGTCCACACGCTTGCCGTTGATCAGCACGCCGTTGTGGCGAACCACCTGACGGGCTTCCGCGCGCGAAACGCCGAAACCCATGCGATAGGCCACGGTGTCGAGACGGCCTTCGAGCAGTTTCAGCAGATTCTCGCCGGTCTGCCCCTTCTTGCGCTCGGCATCGCCGAACACCTTGCGGAACTGCCGCTCGAGAACGCCATAAATGCGGCGGATCTTTTGCTTTTCGCGCAGCTGCGTGCCATATCCGGACAAACGCTGGCCGGATTTCTGGCCGTGCTGGCCAGGCGCATAGGCGCGGCGTTCGACGGAGCATTTGTCAGTGAAGCACTTTTCGCCTTTGAGGAAGAGCTTCTCGCCCTCGCGGCGGCACTGGCGGCATTTTGCATCTAGATTTCGGGCCATGGTGTCGTATCTGCCTTAGATGCGGCGGCGCTTGGGCGGCCGGCATCCGTTGTGGGGAATCGGGGTAATGTCGGTGATGCTGGTGATCTTCATGCCGAGTGCATTGAGTGCCCGTACGGCCGATTCGCGCCCGGGGCCGGGGCCCTTGATGCGAACTTCGAGATTCTTCACACCACACTCCTGAGCAGCCTTGCCGGCGGCTTCAGCGGCAATCTGCGCGGCGAACGGAGTCGACTTGCGCGAACCCTTGAAGCCGGCGCCGCCGGAAGTGGCCCAGGACAAGGCATTGCCTTGGCGGTCGGTGATCGTGATGATCGTATTGTTGAAGGACGCATGAACGTGCGCAATGCCTTCAGCGACGTTCTTCTTGACCTTCTTGCGGACTTTGGTTGCGGTCTTAGCCATGTATTGGTTCCCGGTTTACTTCTTGCCCATCGAAATCGCCTTGCGCGGTCCCTTGCGGGTGCGCGCGTTGGTGCGGGTACGCTGTCCGCGCACGGGCAGGCCGCGGCGGTGGCGCACTCCGCGATAACAGCCGAGATCCATCAGGCGCTTGATGCTCATCGTCGTTTCGCGGCGCAGATCGCCCTCGACGGCGAACTTGCCGACCTCCTCACGCAGACGATCCAGTTCGCTGTCAGTGAGTTCCTTGATCTTTGCGGAACGCTTGACGCCGACGGCGTCGCAGATTTTCTTGGCGCGGGTGCGGCCGATGCCGTAGATCGCCGTCAGGGCGATCTCCGCGTGCTGGTGATTCGGAATGTTGACGCCTGCTATACGAGCCATGTGCTTACCTGTTCGTCGCCGTTAGTTAATGCGGGTGGTGGGTCAGCTGAAAAATGCGAACCGTAGATTATATCTGAACCGAACAGCTACATCAACCCTGGCGCTGCTTGTGGCGCGGATCGGTACAGATGACCCTCACCACGCCCTTGCGCCGGATGACCTTGCAGTTGCGACAGATACGTTTGACCGAAGCCAGAACTTTCATTGGATTTCTCCGGAAATATTGCCAGACTACTTGGCGCGGAACACGATACGGCCCTTGGAAAGGTCGTAAGGCGTGAGCTGCACGGTGACCTTGTCGCCGGGAAGGATGCGAATGTAGTGCATGCGCATTTTTCCGGAGATGTGGCCAAGAACAACATGCCCGTTTTCGAGTTTGATCCGAAACGTGGCATTCGGGAGATTCTCGACGACCTCCCCCTGCATTTCAATTACGTCTTCCTTCGACATGGATCAGCGAGCCGGGAATCCGGCGCCCTTGAAGTTCGCCTTTTTAAGAAGACTTTCATACTGGTGCGACATGACATAAGCCTGAACCTGCGACATGAAATCCATCGTCACCACGACGATGATCAGCAGGCTGGTGCCGCCAAAATAGAACGGCACGTTCCATTTCAGGATCAGGAACTCCGGCAGCAGACAAACCGCCGTAATGTAGATTGCACCAGCCAAGGTCAGGCGCATCAAAATCTTGTCGATATAACGGCTGGTCTGGTCGCCTGGGCGGATCCCGGGAACGAATGCGCCGCTCTTTTTCAGGTTGTCCGCGGTTTCCTTGGAGTTGAAGACCAGGGCGGTATAGAAAAAGCAGAAAAATACTATCGCGACGGCGTAGAGGATCACGTAGATCGGTTGTCCGGGCGACAGGGTCGCAGCAATATCCTTGAGCCAGGTCATACCTTCGCCGCTGCCGAACCAGCCTGCGGCGGTAGCCGGGAACAGGATGATGGACGAAGCGAAGATGGGAGGGATGACACCCGACATGTTGAGCTTCAGGGGCAGATGGGAACTCTGTCCGCCATAGACCTTGTTGCCGACCTGCCGCTTGGCATAATTGACCAGTATCTTGCGCTGGCCCTTTTCTACGAAGACCACGAAACCGGTGACGAGAACGGCAACCGTGCAGATGAACAGAGCCGACAGGGCATGCATCGCGCCGGTGCGGACCAGTTCGAAGAGGCCAGCCAGCGCATTCGGCAAACCGGCGACGATGCCGGCGAAGATGATGATGGAAATGCCGTTGCCCAGTCCTCGCTCGGTTACCTGCTCGCCCAGCCACATCAGGAACATGGTGCCGGTAAGCAAGGTCAGGACCGTAACGAAACGGAACATCAGACCCGGGTCAAGCACGAGCCCGGCTTGGGATTCCAGAGCGATCGCCATGCCCAATCCCTGGAACAATGCCAGACCGACGGTGCCGTAGCGGGTGTATTGGGTGATTTTGCGGCGCCCGGCTTCACCCTCTTTTTTCAATGCCTCGAACGATGGTACCGCGACTGTCATCAGTTGCATGATGATCGACGCGGAAATGTAGGGCATGATGCCAAGAGCGAACAGCGTAAAGCGCGACAGGGCGCCACCCGAAAACAGGTTGAAGACGCCCAGAATCCCGCCCTGCTGGCTCTGGAACAGCTCGGCGAGCTTTACCGGATCGATTCCTGGCACGGGAATGTGCGCGCCGATCCGGTACACCACCAGCGCGCCCAGCAGGAACCAGAGCCGGCGCCAGAGGTCGCCGAACTTTCCGGTCTTGCCAAGGGTTGCCGCCTGCGTAGCCACGTGGTCCGTCCTCGCTTGCTAGCTATCAGGCCGCGGCGATATCTGCGACCGAACCGCCGGCCGCCTCGATTGCGGCGCGTGCGCCTTTGGTTGCGCCGACGCCCTTGAGCAAAATCTTGCGATTGAGTTTGCCCGACAGGATGACCTTTGCCGACAGCGCTTCGCCCGCAACCACGCCAGCCTGCTTGAGAACCAGCAGGTCAACCTCTTCGACCGGCAACTTGTCCAGTTCGGACAAACGAACTTCGACATTGCGGCTAGCCGTCAAGGAGACGAAACCCCGCTTCGGCAGGCGACGCTGCAGCGGCATTTGACCGCCTTCGAAGCCGACCTTGTGAAAACCGCCCGCGCGCGACTTCTGTCCCTTGTGGCCGCGACCGGCGGTCTTGCCCAGGCCGCTGCCGATGCCGCGTCCGACACGCTTGGACGCATGCTTTGAGCCGGCGCCGGGCTTCAGGTTGTTGAGTTCCATAGCCATTCTTGTCCTCTTAGCCTTCGCACTTAACCAGATACGCGATCTTGCGGATCATGCCGCGCACCGCCGGCGTGTCTTCCAGCATGGCGGAACTGTTGAGCTTGCGCAGGCCGAGCCCCTTCGCAGTGGCGCGATGGTCCTGCTTGGTGCCGATCAGGCTTTTGACCAGCGTGACCTTGATTTTTTTCTCGGCCATGACTTACTCCAGAATTTCGGCGACAGCCTTGCCGCGCTTGGCTGCGATCTCGGCAGGAGTGCTCATGGCCAGCAGGCCATGCAGCGTCGCCCGCACGACGTTGTAGGGATTGGTTGAACCGATGGTCTTGGCGACCACGTCGGTGACGCCCATGACTTCGAACACGGCACGCATCGGTCCACCGGCGATCACGCCGGTACCGGGAGAAGCGGGGGACATCAGTACCGTCGTTGCGCCGTGCTTGCCGGTCACTGAATGATGCAGGGTGCCGTCCTTGAGGCTGATCTTCGACATCTTGCGCCTGGCCTCTTCCATGGCTTTTTGCACGGCAACCGGCACCTCGCGCGACTTGCCCTTGCCCATGCCGATGCCGCCGTCACCGTCGCCTACCACGGTCAGCGCGGCGAAACCGAGAATCCGGCCGCCCTTGACAACCTTGGTGACGCGGTTGATGGAGACCATCTTCTCGCGCATGCCATCGTCACGCTCTTCCTGGACCTGCTGCTGTTTCCTGCCTTGCGGTTTAGCCATGTCCGTCTCGCTTAGAACTTGAGTCCGCCCTCACGGGCGGCTTCGGCCAGCGCTTTGACGCGGCCGTGGTAATGAAAACCGGAGCGGTCGAATGCAACCTGCTCGATGCCGGCCGCCTTGGCACGTTCGGCTATCAGCTTGCCGACGGTCTTGGCCGCATTGACGTTGCCGCCGTTCGGAACCTGGGTTCGCACTTCCGGCTCCATGGTCGAAGCGGCGGCGAGCACGCGGGTGCCGCAGCCGGAAAAAATCTGTGCGGAGATATGCAGGTTGCTGCGATGCACCGCGAGACGCACCACCTTGAGCTCTGCAATTTTGGCGCGGGTTTTGCGCGCCCTGCGCAGTCGAGCCTGTTTCTTTTCCATGATTCAGCGCCTCGGTTATTTCTTCTTGGTTTCCTTGATGACAACCACTTCGTCGGCATAACGGACACCTTTGCCCTTGTAGGGCTCCGGCGACCGGTAAGCGCGAACTTCAGCGGCTACCTGGCCGACCACCTGCTTGTCGATCCCCTTGATCAGGATCTCCGTCTGGGTCGGCGTTTCAACTTTGATGCCGTTTGGCATGTCGTGCGATACGGGATGGGAAAAACCCAGGGTGAGGTTCAACTTGGAACCCTGGGCCTGCGCACGGTAGCCGACGCCCACCAGGGTCAGCTTCTTTTCGAAACCCTTGGTCACCCCGATCACCATGTTGTTCAGGATGGCGCGCATCGTGCCCGACATGGCTCCGGAATTCGGCGCACCTTCAACGGCGCGGCACAACAGCTTTTCACCTTCTCTTTCAACAGTCACAGCGGGCAGGATGAACTGCTTCAAGGTTCCCAGGGGACCCTTGACCGCGATGTCGGTAGCTGAAAGCGTCACTTCGACACCCTTCGGCACATCAACCGGATACTTGGCAATACGTGACATGGCAGCGACTCCTTAGGCGACGATGCAGAGAACTTCGCCGCCCATGTTGCCTGCCCGCGCCCGGCGGTCGGTCATGACGCCCTTCGGCGTCGAGACTATGGCAACACCCAGCCCGTTCATGACACGCGGCAAATCGTCCTTGCCCCTGTAGACACGCAGGCCCGGCTTGGATACGCGTTCGATGCGCTCGATCACCGGCTGTCCGGCGTAGTACTTGAGCGCGATATCGAGTTCCGGCTTGGCGCCGTTCTCGCGGATAGCGAAATCATCGATGTAACCCTCATCCTTCAGCACTTTGGCTATTGCCACCTTGAGCTTGGAGGAAGGCATGGAAACGGACAGCTTCTCCGCCATCTGCGCATTGCGGATGCGGGTCAACATGTCGGCGACTGGATCGGTCATGCTCATATCGCTCTCCTTACCAGCTTGCCTTGGTCATGCCGGGCAGTTCGCCACGCATCGCAACTTCGCGCAGCTTGTTGCGGCAAAGGCCGAACTTGCGGAACACGCCGCGCGGACGCCCGGTCAGTGCGCAACGGTTGCGCTGACGGGACGGACTGGCGTTGCGGGGCAACTGCTGGAGCTTCAGGCGCGCGTCCATGCGCTCCTCGTCCGACAGGTTGACGTTGTTGATCACGGCAAAGAGTTCCGCACGCTTGGCTGCATATTTCGCAACCATCTTGGCACGTTTTTCTTCGCGGTTTATTAGAGCTAGTTTCGCCATACGTCCCTCAGTTCTTGAAGGGGAACTTGAAAGCGGCGAGAAGGGCCTTCGCCTCCTCGTCGTTCTTCGCGGTGGTGGTGATGCTGATATTCATGCCCCGCAGTGCATCGATCTTGTCGTACTCGATTTCCGGAAAAATGATCTGTTCCTTGACGCCGACGTTGTAGTTGCCACGGCCGTCAAAGCCCTTGCCCGAGATACCGCGGAAATCGCGGATGCGCGGCATGGCAATGGTGACCAGGCGATCAAGGAACTCGTACATCCGGTTGCCGCGCAAGGTCAGCATGCACCCGATCGGATAACCCTCACGAATCTTGAATCCGGCGATGGCTTTCCGCGCCTTGGTGACCACGGGTTTTTGGCCGGCAATCTTGGTCATGTCGCCGACCGCGTTGTCGAGCACTTTCTTGTCACCGACCGCCTCGCCAACGCCCATGTTCAGTGTGATCTTGGTAATGCGCGGCACCTCCATGATCGACTTGTAAGCGAACTTCTTGCGAAGTTCCGGAGCTACCGTCTGTTTGTAGTATTCCTGCAATCGCGCCATGACTGTCCCTTACGCGTCGATAACTTCGCCGTTCGACCTGAACACCCTGACCTTGCGGCCATCGTCGAGCAGCTTGAAGCCGACGCGGTCCGCCTTCTGGGTGGCCGGATTGAACAGCGCCACGTTGGAAATATTGATCGGCATTTCCTTCTCGACAATGCCGCCCTGGTTACCCTTCATTGGGTTGGGCTTGGTGTGCTTCTTGACGCGATTGATGCCTTCAACCAGCAGGCGCTCGGCGTCGAGGCAGCTCAGCACGACGCCGCGCTTGCCCTTGTCCTTGCCCGTGGTAACGACGACATCGTCGCCCTTGCGAATCTTGTTCATGATCGAGTCCTCGAATGCCGGTTCAAAGAACCTCGGGAGCCAGCGAGACGATCTTCATGAATCGCTCGGTCCGCAGCTCGCGGGTGACCGGCCCGAAAATGCGCGTGCCGATCGGTTCCAGCTTGTTATTGAGCAACACTGCAGCGTTGCCATCGAATTTGACCAAGGATCCGTCGGGGCGGCGAACGCCTTTGGCGGTACGCACCACGACCGCGCTATACACTTCGCCCTTCTTGACGCGACCGCGCGGCGCGGCATCCTTGATGCTGACCTTGATCACATCACCAATGCCAGCATACCGGCGCTTGGAGCCGCCGAGCACCTTGATGCACATGACCGAACGCGCGCCAGTATTGTCGGCGACATCCAGCAGAGACTGCATTTGAATCATTATTTCATCTCCAACTTAATCCGCGATTGACTCAAGTCCCGCGATCAGTCTTGGAGCCCGCTAGGGGCTAGGATGCCGGGGTGGGTGAAAACCCCGGCGGAGCAAAGAGGCGAGATTTTACAATCCGCCGCGATGTTGTCAAGCAATATTTGCGCTTTGCTGGCGCTGAGCACCAGACCACAGCGGATGCTTCAGGCCGTACGTGCCTTCTCGACGACCTTGGCGACACGCCACGCTTTGGTCTTGGAGATCGGGGCGCACTCTTCGATCTGGACCAGGTCGCCGGTGGCCGTTTCCAGCCCTTCAATGTGGGCGTGGTATTTCTTCGAGCGCGTCATGATCTTGCCGATCACGGGGTGCTTCACCTTGCGTTCGACCAAAACCGTAACGGTTTTCTGCATCTTGTCCGAAACGACGCGACCCTGGAGGGTGCGCCGCACGGTTTGTGTGTTCGCGTCCGTCATTTTGCCGCCGCCTTCTCACGCTGAATCGTTTTTACGCGCGCTATGTCCTTGCGCACCTTGCCGACCTGGCTGGTATTGGTCAACTGCTGTGTGGCCATCTGCATGCGAAGACCGAATTGCGCCTTGCGCAGATCCAAGAGTTCCTTTTGCAGGTCAGCATCACTTTTTGCTCTGAGCTCTGTCGTCTTCATGGCTTATCCAAAATGGCGGGTGACAAAGGTGGTCTCAAGTGGAAGCTTGGCCGCTGCCAGACGAAACGCCTCGCGCGCCAGGGTCTCGTCCACGCCATCCATCTCGTAAAGAACCTTGCCGGGTTGAATCTCGGCGACCCAGTACTCCGGCGATCCCTTGCCGTTGCCCATCCGAACTTCCAGCGGCTTCTTCGAGATCGGCTTGTCGGGGAAGATGCGAATCCAGATGCGGCCGCCGCGCTTGATATGACGGGTCATGGCACGACGCGCCGCTTCGATCTGGCGCGCAGTGAGCCGACCGCGGCCAATGGCCTTCAGGCCGTATTCGCCAAAACTTACCTTGGCGCCACGTGTGGCGAGCCCGGTGTTGCGGCCCTTTTGTTCCTTGCGATATTTTCTGCGGGCAGGTTGCAGCATGTTTTACTCCTTGCCTTCCTTCGCGGCGCCATCGGCACCATCGACTTTGGCCGGGGCCTTGCGAACGCGTTTGGCGGGTGCCTTGGGCGCGGCCGCGACTTCCGTCTTGGCTTCCGGCTTGACTTCTTCGGTCTTCTTGGCCGCAGTCCTGCGTGCAGGCTTGGCTTCGCCCTCGCCCTCGCCCTTCGGCTTGGCCGGACTGCGCCGCGGCTTGCGCTGCTCATCGACGACCGGCTCCGGAGCCGCCACCAGCGCCTCGCTGCGCGACAGCATCTCGCCCTTGAAGACCCAGACCTTGATGCCGATGACGCCGTAGGTGGTCTTCGCCTCGGACGTTCCGTAGTCGATGTCGGCACGCAGCGTATGCAGCGGCACGCGGCCCTCACGGTACCATTCGCGGCGTGCGATCTCGGCGCCATTGAGACGTCCGGAGCTCATGATTTTGATGCCCTGGGCGCCAAGGCGCATGGCATTCTGCATCGCACGCTTCATCGCGCGACGGAACATGATGCGCTTTTCCAGTTGCTGCGCGATGGAATCGGCGATCAACTGCGCGTCGGTTTCCGGCTTGCGAATCTCTTCGATATTGACGTGCACCGGCACACCCATCTTGCGCTGCAGTTCAGCCTTTAGATGCTCGATGTCTTCGCCCTTCTTGCCGATCACAACGCCGGGACGGGCACTGTAAACCGTCACTCTTGCGTTCTTGGCCGGACGCTCGATTACCACGCGGCCAACCGACGCGTGCGCCAGTTTCTTCTTAAGGTAGTCGCGAACCTCGAGGTCTTCCTTGAGCATCTGTGGAAAAGTCTTGCTGTTGGAATACCAGCGCGAAGTCCAGTTGCGTGTGACCGCAAGACGAAAACCGGTCGGATGAATCTTTTGTCCCATGTGTCCTCCTTAGTCGCCGACAGTCACGAAAATGTGACAGGTAGGCTTGAGGATGCTGTTACCGCGTCCCTTGGCTCGCGCGGTAAAGCGCTTGAGCACAGTGCCCTTTTCGACATAAATCCGCGTGACCTTGAGCGCATCGATATCAGCGCCGTCATTGTGTTCCGCATTGGCGATAGCCGACTCGAGAACCTTCTTGATGATCCCGGCACCCTTCTTCGGGGAAAAAGCCAGAATACTGAGCGCTTGGTCGACCGGTTTGCCGCGCACCAGATCGGCTACAAGGCGCCCTTTCTGGGCAGAAAGCCGGACTCCGCGCAAATTTGCGTTGGTTTCCATCGTGGTTCCTTACTTCTTGGCGACGGCTTTTTTGCCGCCCGTGTGGCCCTTGAACGTCCGCGTCAGCGCGAATTCGCCGAGCTTGTGACCAACCATGTTTTCCGAGACGTAGACGGGAATGTGCTGCTTGCCGTTATGCACGGCAATGGTCAGTCCGACGAAGTCGGGAAGAATGGTCGAGCGACGGGACCACGTCTTGATTGGGCGCTTGTCGTTGGAGGCACGCGCCGCATCGACCCGCTTAAGCAGGTGAGCATCGATGAACGGGCCCTTCTTGATTGAACGTGCCATCTCTTACCTCTTACCTTTCGGCCTGCGTTGGACAATCATGACGTCCGTGCGCTTGTTGTTGCGAGTACGGTAGCCCTTGGTCGGCTGGCCCCATGGACTGACGGGAACCCGGCCTTCGCCAGTGCGCCCTTCACCACCGCCATGCGGGTGGTCGACCGGGTTCATGGCCACGCCGCGAACTGTCGGACGAACACCGCGCCACCGCATCGCACCCGCCTTGCCGATCTTGCGCAGGCTATGCTCTTCGTTGCCGACTTCACCAATCGTCGCCCGGCACTCGACGTGGATGCGGCGGATTTCCCCGGAGCGCAGTCGTACTTGCGCGTAGGAGCCTTCGCGCGCCAGAAGCTGCACCGACGTTCCGGCAGAACGCGCAATTTGAGCGCCCTTCCCAGGCATCATTTCCACGCAGTGGATTGTCGTGCCGACTGGAATGCTGCGAATCGGCAGGGCGTTGCCCGGCTTGATCGGCGCCTCGGAACCGCTGAGCACTTCCTGACCGACGACCATGCCCTTGATGGCAATCATGTAGCGCCGTTCGCCGTCCGCATAAAGCACCAGGGCGATATTCGCGGAACGATTCGGGTCGTACTGAATGTTCTCGACCTTGCCCGGAATTCCGTCCTTGTCGCGGCGAAAATCGATCACGCGATAAAGTTTCTTGTGGCCGCCGCCCATGTGACGGGTGGTGATATGGCCATGCGCGTTGCGACCGGCGGTACGGGATTTGGATTCGACGAGCTTGTCGTGCGGACGCCCCTTGTGCAGATTCGGGTTGACCACCTTGACGACGCCACGACGACCAGGCGAAGTCGGTTTGACTTTGACGAGAGCCATTTAAGCCGCCCCCCCTTCAGCAAAATTGATTTCCTGTCCCGGCTTGAGGCAGACAAATGCCTTCCTGATGTCGCTGCGACGACCGACGGTGCGGCCGGAGCGCTTGACCTTGCCTTTGAGGTTGGCCATCTGCACCGACTTGACCTCGACCTTGAACAGCATTTCGACCGCCGCCTTTACTTCCGGCTTGGTCGCATCCGGCGTGACGATAAACACGACCTGCTCATTCTTGTCGGCAATGTAAGTCGCTTTTTCGGATATTTGCGGAGCCACCAGCACTTGCAGCAAACGTTCCTGGTTGAAGGTCTTGCTCATGCCAGCATCTCCTCGATCTTGGTGACGGCACCCTTGGTGAAAATCACCCTGGGGAAACGCACCAGCGATACCGGATCGGCCTGATGCGCTTCCAGCACCAGAACATTCGGCAAATTCCTGGATGCCAGGGCCAGGTTGTCGTCCAGACTGTCGGTCACGAGCAACACGGAATCGAGACCCATGGCTTTCAGCTTCTGGGCAAACAGTCGCGTCTTCGGCGCCTCGATGGCAAAGTCATCAATAACTGCCAGCTTGTCTTCGCGGGCCAACTGGGACAGGATCGCCGCCAGGCCGGCGCGATACATCTTGCGGTTGACCTTCTGGGTGAAATTCTCTTCCGGCGTGTTCGGGAAAATCCGGCCGCCGCCACGCCAGATCGGCGAGGACGTCATACCCGCACGGGCACGACCCGTTCCCTTCTGGCGGAACGGTTTCTTGGTGCTGTGATGCACCTCTTCGCGGTCCTTCTGCTTGCGGTTGCCGGCACGGGCATTGGCCTGATAGGCAACCACCACCTGATGCACAAGCGCTTCGTTGAACTCGCGGCCAAACAGGGCATCCGACGCCGTCACGGTAGACGCGGCCTGACCCTGGGCGTTAATCAGTTTAAGTTCCATGTCATCCCCGCTCTTTCGACGCCTTGACGGCAGGGGCAACAATCACATCGCCCCCCTTGGCGCCGGGCACTGCACCACGGACCAGCAGTAGTTGGCGCGCCTCATCGATGCGGACAACCACCAGATTTTGAGTAGTGCGCGCAACATCGCCCAGGTGTCCGGCCATTTTCTTGCCCGGAAACACGCGGCCAGGATCCTGAGCCATGCCAATGGAACCGGCTGAATTGTGCGACACGGAGTTGCCGTGCGACGCACGATTCGAGGAAAAGTTATGTCGCGTAATGGCGCCGGCATAGCCCTTGCCGATCGATGTGCCGCTGATGTCGACTTTCTGGCCTACGCTGAAGATGCTTGCGGCAACGACATCACCCGGCTTGAACCCCGCCAGTTGATCAGGTGCCACACGGAATTCCCTGAGAACTTCACCGGCTTCGACGCCGGCCTTGGCGAGATGCCCCGCGGCAGGCTTGCTTATTCTGCTGGCGCGACGCTTGCCAAATGTCACCTGTACGGCGGCGTAACCATCCGTTTCAGGTGTCTTTATCTGCGTGACGCGGTTGTTCGACACATCGAGCACTGTCACCGGAATGGAGGATCCATCCTCGGCGAAAACGCGCGTCATGCCGACCTTGCGTCCAACAAGGCCTAGACTCATTTTATTCTCCTAAACCCCGGCTGCGATTGGCCGGGCTGATTTCGGAAATTCAGCGGCAGACAACACCGCGACAGGCGCCAAAAAAGCGGCGCCCCTGAAACAAATTATTGCAGCTTGATCTCGACATCCACGCCCGCGGGAAGGTCCAGTTTCATCAATGCATCGACCGTCTTGTCGGTCGGATCCACGATGTCCATCAGGCGCAAGTGGGTACGAATCTCGAACTGGTCCCGCGAAGCCTTGTTGACATGCGGCGACCGCAATACGTCAAAACGCTCAATACGCGTCGGCAAGGGTACCGGGCCCCGTACTACGGCACCCGTACGTTTTGCCGTTTCGACAATCTCAAGCGCCGACTGATCGATCAGGCGATAGTCGAACGCCTTGAGGCGGATGCGTATCTTTTGACTTTGCATGAAAAATCCTTAAAGAGCAGGGTCGCATTTCGCGAAAGGGCAAGATTTTATCGCCCTTTTCGCTGTAATGCAACAATAGTTGTTATTCGATGACCTTGGCCACGACACCGGCGCCGACGGTACGACCGCCTTCACGGATGGCGAAGCGCAGGCCTTCTTCCATCGCGATCGGCGCAATCAGCTTCACCGTCATCGCAATGTTGTCCCCCGGCATCACCATTTCGGTCCCGGCCGGCAGTTCGATGCTGCCCGTGACGTCGGTGGTGCGGAAGTAGAACTGCGGACGGTAGCCGTTGAAGAACGGCGTGTGACGGCCGCCTTCGTCCTTCGACAGGATGTACACTTCCGACGTGAAGTGGGTGTGCGGGGTGATGCTGCCCGGCTTGGCCAGCACCTGCCCGCGCTCGACTTCCTCGCGCTTGGTGCCGCGCAGCAGGACGCCGACGTTGTCGCCGGCCTGACCCTGGTCCAGGAGCTTCCTGAACATTTCAACGCCGGTGCAGGTGGTCTTGGTGGTGGGGCGGATGCCGATGATTTCGATTTCCTCGCCGACCTTGACGATGCCGCGCTCGACGCGTCCGGTGACCACGGTGCCGCGGCCGGAGATCGAGAAGACGTCTTCGATGGGCATCAGGAAGGGCTTGTCGATCGCCCGCTCGGGCGTCGGGATGTAGCTGTCCAGGGCGTCGGCCAGGGCCATGATGGCCTGCTCGCCGAGTTCGCCCTTGTCGCCTTCGAGGGCCTTCAGGGCCGAACCCTTGACGATCGGGATGTCGTCGCCCGGAAAGTCGTACTTGCTGAGCAGTTCGCGCAGTTCCATTTCGACCAGCTCGAGCAGTTCGGCGTCATCGACCATGTCGCACTTGTTCATGAACACGACCATGTAGGGTACGCCGACCTGGCGCGCCAGCAGGATGTGCTCGCGGGTTTGCGGCATGGGGCCGTCGGCGGCGGAACAGACCAGGATGGCGCCGTCCATTTGCGCGGCGCCGGTGATCATGTTCTTGACGTAGTCGGCGTGGCCCGGGCAGTCGACGTGCGCGTAGTGCCGTGTCTTGGTTTCGTATTCGACGTGCGCGGTGTTGATGGTGATGCCGCGGGCCTTTTCTTCCGGCGCCGCGTCAATCTGGTCGTAGGCTTTCGCCTCGCCGCCAAATTTCGCCGACAGCACCGTCGTGATCGCCGCCGTCAAGGTCGTCTTGCCATGGTCCACGTGACCAATCGTCCCTACGTTTACGTGCGGCTTCGTCCGCTCAAATTTCGCTTTCGCCATGTCTGCTTTCCTTAAAGAACGATGGTTGGTCGATCACTTCTTGTTGATAACAGCTTCGGCGACATTCTTCGGCGCCTCGGTGTAATGCTTGAATTCCATTGAATAGGTGGCCCGTCCCTGTGACAGCGAGCGAAGTTGCGTCGAGTAGCCAAACATCTCCGCCAGAGGAACTTCGGCCTTGATCAGCTTGATGCCGCCGACCTGGTCTTCCATGCCATGTACGATGCCGCGACGTCCGGAAAGGTCGCCCATCACGTTGCCCATGTAATCCTCCGGCGTCTCGACTTCCACCGCCATCATCGGCTCCAGCAGAACCGGACTAGCCTTGCGCATGGCGTCCTTGAAAGCCATCGAGGCAGCCATCTTGAAGGCGTTTTCGTTCGAGTCTACGTCGTGATAGGAACCGTCGAACAGGGTGACCTTCACGTCCACCACCGGGAAACCCGCCAGCACCCCATTGGGCAGCGTGTCGATAAGACCCTTCTCGACTGCGGGGATGAACTCGCGGGGCACGGAACCGCCCTTGATCATGTCGACGAATTCGAAACCCTTACCCGCTTCGTTCGGCTCCAGCTTGATCCAGACGTGGCCATACTGGCCACGACCACCAGACTGCTTGACGAACTTGCCTTCCTGTTCGACGGCCTTGCGAACGGCTTCGCGGTAAGCAACCTGAGGCGCGCCGACGTTGGCTTCGACGCCGAACTCGCGCTTCATGCGGTCGACGAGAATTTCCAGATGGAGCTCGCCCATTCCGGAAATGATGGTCTGGCCTGATTCTTCATCCGTGCGCACACGGAACGACGGGTCTTCCTGTGCCAGGCGATTAAGGGCGATGCCCATCTTCTCCTGGTCGGCCTTGGTCTTCGGCTCTACCGCAACGTGAATCACCGGCTCCGGGAACACCATGCGCTCGAGCGTGATAACATGCGCAGGATCGCACAGGGTCTCTCCCGTAGTCGCCTCTTTCAGGCCCACCGCTGCTGCGATGTCGCCGGCAAACACTTCCTTGATTTCCTCGCGCTGATTGGCGTGCATCTGCAGGATGCGGCCAAGGCGCTCCTTGCGGCCCTTGATCGGGTTGAAAATCGTGTCGCCCGTCTTGACCGTGCCGGAATAGACCCGGAAGAAAGTCAGCTGGCCGACGTACGGATCGGTCATGATCTTGAACGCCAGGGCAGCAAACGGATCGGTATCATTCGCGGCGCGATGGCCCTCGGATTCATTCTCGAGAATGCCATCGACCGGCGGAATGTCGGTCGGAGCCGGCAGATACTCGATGACGGCGTCCAACATGGCCTGCACGCCCTTGTTCTTGAAGGCGGAGCCGCAAAGCATCGGTACGATCTCGGCACTGAGCGTACGGGAACGCAGACCGGCCTTTATTTCGGCCTCGGTCAGTTCGCCGGTCTCAAGGTACTTGTTCATCAGTTCCTCGTTGGCCTCGGCAGCCGCCTCGACCATCTTTTCCCGCCACTCCTCGGCTTTGGCCTGAAGTTCCGCGGGAATATCGCCGTATTCGAACTTGATGCCCTGGCTGGCCTCGTCCCAGACTATGGCCTTCATCTTGACCAAATCCACCACGCCCTCGAATTTCTCTTCGGCGCCAATTGGAATCTGCAGAGGAATGGGGTTGGCCTTGAGGCGCAGGCGCATCTGGTCGTGGACTTTGAAGAAGTCTGCGCCTTGACGGTCCATCTTGTTCACGAACGCCAGACGCGGTACGCCATAGCGATTGGCTTGGCGCCATACCGTTTCGGACTGCGGCTGTACGCCGCCGACAGCGCAATAGACCATGCATGCGCCGTCAAGCACGCGCATCGAACGCTCGACTTCAATTGTGAAATCGACGTGTCCCGGTGTGTCGATGATATTAACGCGATGCTCGGGGAAATTCTGGCCCATGCCTTTCCAGAAGCATGTGGTCGCCGCCGATGTAATGGTGATACCACGTTCCTGTTCCTGCTCCATCCAGTCCATGGTGGCCGCGCCGTCATGAACTTCGCCAATCTTGTGATTGACGCCGGTATAAAACAGAATACGCTCGGTGGTAGTGGTCTTTCCGGCGTCGATATGCGCCGAAATTCCGATATTGCGATAGCGGTCGATGGGAGTCTTGCGGGCCACTTGATTTACCTGCCTTATCTAAACCAAACCGCCATGACGCCTTGTTTCACAAAGCGACAGGGCGGCGGACAAAAACGAAAATCTCGCCGGAGACCCGACGAGACGCGATGCCACTTAGAAACGGAAATGCGAGAACGCCTTGTTGGCTTCTGCCATACGGTGAACTTCTTCACGCTTTTTCATCGCTGCACCGCGCCCTTCTGATGCCTCAAGCAACTCGGCGGCAAGGCGCTGGCCCATCGACTTCTCGCTGCGCTTGCGTGCCGCTTCCCGCAACCAGCGCATGGACAGCGCCATGCGACGGGACGGGCGCACCTCTACAGGGACCTGATAGTTTGCGCCACCGACCCGTCGACTCTTGACTTCAACCAGAGGCTTGACATTGTTCACTGCCAAGGTAAATACCTCGAGCGGATCCTTGCCGCTTTTGGACTGTATCTGGGTAAACGCGCCGTAGATGATGCGCTCGGCAACAGACTTTTTGCCGCTGGCCATCAGCACATTGACGAACTTCGAAAGATCAACACTGCCGAATTTCGGGTCGGGCAGGATGTCACGTTTGGGAACTTCACGACGACGGGGCATGGTATCTCCTTAAGACCCTGGTCAGGCAGCCTTGGGCCGCTTGGCGCCGTACTTGGAACGGCTCTGCTTGCGGTCCTTGACCCCTTGGGTATCCAAGCTGCCGCGCACGACGTGGTAGCGAACGCCCGGCAGATCCTTGACCCGGCCGCCGCGAATCAGGACTACCGAGTGCTCCTGGAGGTTGTGGCCTTCGCCGCCGATGTAGGAAATCACCTCGAATCCGTTGGTCAATCTGACCTTGGCAACCTTACGCAGCGCCGAGTTCGGCTTCTTCGGGGTTGTGGTGTACACGCGAGTGCAGACACCGCGCCGCGCCGGACTGTTGCCGAGTGCCGGCACCTTGCTCTTCGACTGCGGCGCTTGGCGACCCTTGCGCACGAGTTGGTTAATGGTAGGCATTTATATGTCCCGAATGCTGTGCAAAAAGCACCGCAAAATTGCAAAAAAGTTGACCCCTGCCCAAGGCAAAGAGGCCGGATTATAGATTGGCCTCCCGTGGCCGTCAACCAACCTGCACATCCTCGGCAGCCGCCGAACCGACCTCCTCCGCAGCCGGCAGATCGAACAGGCTCTGTGCCTCTGCACCGTTCTTGGACTGCCCACGGCGCGTGCGGTGGTAAGCCATGCCGGTACCCGCCGGAATCAGCCGGCCGACGATCACGTTCTCCTTGAGGCCGCGCAATTCGTCACGCTTGCCCATGATGGCCGCTTCGGTCAGAACACGCGTGGTTTCCTGGAACGATGCCGCCGAAATGAACGAGTCGGTGGAAAGACTGGCTTTGGTAATGCCATGCAGCATGAACTCGTATGACGCCGGCGCCTTGCCGGAAGAGATCAGCTTGTCATTTTCGTCCAATACCGCTGCACGTTCCACCTGCTCCTCCTTGATGAAAGTCGAGTCACCCGGACTGGTGATGACGACGCGACGCAGCATCTGGCGCACGATCACTTCAATGTGCTTGTCGTTGATCTTGACGCCCTGCAGACGATACACATCCTGCACTTCGTCGATTATGTAGCGCGCAAGCTCCTCGACGCCCTTCAACCGCAGAATGTCATGGGGATCAGCCGGGCCATCCACGATGACCTCACCCTTGTTCACCACCTGCCCGTCATGAGCCATGACATGCTTGTCCTTGGTAATGAGATATTCATGCGCGGTGCCGTCCGGTTCGGTGATAACCAGCCGCTGTTTGCCCTTGGTGTCCTTGCCGAAAGACACCGTACCCGTAACCTCCGCCAGAACACCGGCGTCCTTTGGCACGCGTGCTTCAAAAAGTTCGGCAACGCGAGGCAGGCCGCCGGTAATATCGCGGGTCTTGGACGATTCTTGGGGAATCCGCGCCAGAATGTCACCGACCGCCACGGGCTGCCCATCCTTAACGGTAATGAGAGACCCGACCTGGAAGGTTATGGTCACTATATGGTCGGTGCCGTGAATCTTGACTTCCTGGCCCGATTCGTCAATCAGTTTGACCTGGGGGCGCACTCCCTTGGGCGCCTTGGCACCACGCTTTGGGTCGATAACGACGAGTGTGGACAGACCGGTGACTTCGTCCATCTGCTCGGCAACCGTTGCATTCTTCTCTACGTTCTCGAACTTGACGGTGCCAGCGTATTCGGTAACGATCGGACGTGTATGCGGGTCCCATGTGGCGAGTTGCGCTCCGGCCTTCACAGATCGTCCGTCGTCAGCCAGAAGGGTTGCACCGTATGGAACCTTGTGGCGCTCCCGCTCGCGACCATTGTCGTCGGTAATCATCACCTCCCCGGAGCGGGAGATGACGATCTTCTCGTTCTTCGGATTCGTTACGTAACGCATGGTTGCGGTAAACCTGATCACGCCCGAACTCTTGGCCTCGACACTGCTCTGCGCCGCGGAACGCGACGCAGCACCGCCAACGTGGAATGTGCGCATGGTCAGCTGCGTCCCCGGTTCGCCAATCGACTGGGCAGCAATAACGCCGACCGCTTCGCCGGCACAAACCAGGGAGCCGCGTCCCAAGTCACGGCCATAGCACTTGGCGCAAAGACCATAACGGGTTTCGCAGGACAACGGACTGCGTACACGGACTTCGTCGATATCCAACTCTTCGATTACATCCACAGCATCCTCGCCGAGCAACGTGCCCGCCGGAAAAATGACTTCCTGGGTGTCCGGATGAATAACATCATTTGCTGTCACTCGACCGAGAATGCGCTCACGTAGTGGTTCGATGACTTCACCGCCCTCCACCAGAGCCTTCATGGCGAATCCATTCTGCGTGCCGCAATCGTCTTCTATGACCACCAGATCCTGGGTGACATCGACCAGACGTCGGGTCAGATAGCCTGAGTTGGCAGTCTTCAGCGCCGTATCAGCAAGGCCCTTGCGCGCACCGTGGGTCGAAATGAAGTATTGCAGAACATTGAGTCCCTCGCGGAAATTCGAGGTGATCGGAGTTTCTATGATCGAGCCATCAGGCTTCGCCATCAGGCCGCGCATACCGGCCAACTGGCGAATCTGGGCTGCGGAACCCCGCGCACCCGAATCGGCCATCATATAGATGGAATTGAAAGACTCCTGACTCACGCTCTTGCCATCAGCGCCAGTGACCGTCTGGTGCGCAAGCTGATCCATCATGGCTTTGGCAACCTGATCGCCGGCACGACCCCAGATATCGACCACCTTGTTGTAGCGCTCGCCGACCGTAACAAGACCGGAGGTGTATTGCTTTTCAATTTCCTGGACCTCGGTCTCGGCAGCCGAGATCAGACTATGCTTTTGGTTGGGGACCAGCATGTCATCGACACAGATGGAAATGCCGGCACGGGTCGCCAGGCGAAAACCTGCCTGCATGAGTTGATCGGCGAACACGACGGTTTCCTTTAGTCCGCAACGGCGAAAGCTCTCGTCTATCAGCTTGGAGATTTCCTTCTTCTTGAGAGGCTTGTCGATTACCTTGAACGGCAAGCCGCGCGGCAGTATCTCCGACAGCAGGGCACGTCCCGCCGTGGTCGAGTAGCGAGTAACCTTGGGCTGCCACTGGTTGTCGGCATCCAGTTCGTACTCGCTGATGCGCACCGTGATGCGGGCATGCAGGTCGATCTGGCGAGAATCGATGGCACGGGTTACTTCGGCGATGTCGGCGAACATCATGCCGTTGCCGCGCGCCGATACGTTCTCCCGGGTGGCGTAATACAGGCCCAGCACCACGTCCTGCGACGGCACGATGATCGGTTGCCCGTTGGCGGGCGACAGGACGTTGTTCGAAGCCAGCATCAGGGTGCGGGCCTCCATCTGCGCTTCCAGCGACAGTGGTATGTACCGCCATCTGGTCGCCGTCGAAGTCGGCGTTGAAGGCCACGCAGACCAGCGGGTGCAACTGGATCGCCTTGCCTTCGATCAGCGTCGGCTCAAAGGCCTGAATGCCGAGCCGGTGCAAGGTCGGTGCGCGGTTCAGCATCACCGGATGCTCGCGAATGACTTCTTCGAGAATATCCCATACCACCGGAGTTTCAGCCTCGACTTCCTTCTTCGCCGCCTTGATGGTGCTGGCAATGCCCATTTTTCGAGACGCTCGAAAATGAAGGGTTTGAACAGTTCCAGCGCCATCTTCTTCGGCAAGCCGCACTGATGCAGTTTCAGCTGCGGGCCTACCACGATGACGGAGCGACCGGAGTAGTCCACCCGCTTGCCCAGGAGATTCTGGCGGAAGCGGCCACCCTTGCCCTTGATCATGTCGGCCAGCGACTTCAGCGGACGCTTGTTGGCGCCTGTCATGGCCTTGCCGCGGCGCCCGTTGTCGAGCAAAGAATCGACGGCCTCCTGCAGCATGC
>JADJFK010000026.1 GCA_016708585.1 Sulfuritalea sp.
CGGCCGCCGGTAAAGACCGGGATTTCCATCGGCGATTCGATCGCCGCGCTGTGGGGCGCGCTGGGGGCATTGATGGCGCTGCGCCACCGCGAGGTGGCGGGCGGCGCGGGCCAGGTGGTGGATGTCGCCTTGTACGAGGCAGTGTTTGCCATGATGGAAAGCCTGGTGCCGGAGTTCGATGTCTTCGGTTTCATCCGCGAGCGCACCGGCAACGTCATGCCCGGCATCACGCCGTCGAACACCCATACGACGAAGGACGGTAAACACCTGATCATCGGTGCCAACGGCGACGCGATATTCCGTCGCCTGATGCTGGCCATCGGACGCGGCGACCTGGCCGACGATCCCCAACTCGCCAGCAACGCCGGGCGCGATGCGCGGTCTGTGGAAATCTACGGCGTGATCGACGCATGGGTGGCGGCAAACGATGCCGAGAGTGTTTTGCGCACCGCAGCAGACGCCCAGGTGCCCGCCAGCCGGATTTATTCGGTGGCGGACATGCTGGATGACCCCCAGTTCCTCGCCAGAAGGATGCTGGAAACAGCGCAACTGCCTGATGGAAAAGATTTACTTGTCCCCGGTGTGGTACCCAAGCTGTCGCTGACGCCGGGCGAGACCCGCTGGCTCGGTCCGAGCCTCGGAGAGCATACGGACGAGACCCTCGGGGGACTCGGCTACGCATCCGACGAGATAGTTCGGCTTCGGATGGATGGTGTTATCTAATTGATTGAATACGATAATATTTAGTTTCGACAGTCAGTGTCGATAAGTCGGTTCAGTTCAGGGCTTTAATCGCCTAGTGAGATTCGCTACAATTACGCTCTTTTAGTTACGGCCGCTGCGCTTGACGTCGATGGAACCGACGTCAGCCTTCACTGAAACTACGCATTGAAACTTCGTTTTCGATTTCGCATTTGAGCATTCAGGGACGATTACCATGAGTTGTGACGATACAGTCGATTGCGGTCGGCGGCGACTGCTTGTTGCCACGGCAGCAGCGGGCGGTGTGGCAGGGGTGGCGGTTGCGGTGCCGTTCGTTACCAGCATGCTGCCCTCCGAGCGGGCCAAGGCAGCCGGTGCGCCGGTGGAAGTGGATATCAGCAAGCTTGGCCCCGGCCAGATGATGACCGTCGAATGGCGCGGCAAGCCGGTCTGGATCATCAATCGCACCAAGGAAATGCTCGACTCCATGGCGAAAATCGGTGACCAGCTGGCTGATCCCAAGTCCGACAAGAACATGCAGCCCGAGTACGCGAAGAATGATACGCGCTCGATCAAGCCGGAAATCCTCGTCGCCGTCGGCATTTGCACCCACCTCGGCTGCTCGCCGACCGAGAAGTTCAAGACCGGCGCCGAGTCAGGCATCGATCCCAACTGGCCGGGCGGATTCATCTGCCCCTGCCACGGTTCCACCTTCGACCTCGCCGGTCGCGTTTACAAGAGCAAGCCGGCCCCGGATAACCTCGAAATCCCACCGCACATGTACCTTGGCGACGCCAAGCTGATCATTGGCGAAGACAAGAAGGCCTGATGCGATGAGCAAAGTTAACGCCATGTTGCAGGGGACGCTGGACTGGGTCGACGCGCGCTTTCCGCTGACGGCCAACTGGAAGGCCCATCTGGCCGAGTACTACGCGCCGAAGAACTTCAACTTCTGGTACTTCTTCGGTTCCCTGGCGATGCTGGTGCTGGCCATCCAGGTCATCACGGGCATCTTCCTAACCATGCACTACAAGCCCGATGCCGCGCTGAATGCCTCGGGCGTGCCCGTGGCATTTGCCAGCGTCGAGTACATCATGCGCGACGTGCCGTGGGGCTGGCTGATCCGCTACATGCACTCGACCGGCGCCTCGGCGTTTTTCGTCGTGGTCTATCTGCACATGTTCCGCGGCCTGCTCTACGGCTCCTACCGCAAGCCGCGCGAGCTGATCTGGCTGTTCGGCATCGGCATTTTCCTCTGCCTGATGGGCGAGGCCTTCTTCGGCTACCTGCTGCCATGGGGCCAGATGTCCTTCTGGGGCGCGCAGGTCATCGTCAACCTGTTCTCGGCGATTCCGCTGATCGGCAACGACCTGTCGATCTGGCTGCGCGGCGACTACGTCGTCGGCGACGCGACGCTGAACCGTTTCTTCGCCTTCCACGTCATTGCCATGCCGCTGGTGCTGATCGGGCTGGTCGGCGCGCACATCATCGCGCTGCACGAGGTCGGTTCCAACAATCCGGATGGCGTCGAGATCAAGAAGAAAAAGGACGCGAACGGCATTCCGCTGGACGGCATTCCCTTCCACCCCTACTACTCGGTGAAGGATATCGTCGGCGTCGTGGTCTTCCTCTTCGTCTTCTCGATCATCGTCTTCTTCATGCCCGAGGGTGGCGGCTATTTCCTCGAGTACAACAACTTCTTCCCGGCCGACCCGCTGGTGACGCCGCCGCACATCGCGCCGGTCTGGTACTTCACCCCGTACTACTCGTTGCTGCGCGCGGTGACCTACCCGCTGTTCGGCATCGATGCCAAGTTCTGGGGCGTGGTCGCCATGGGCGCCGGCACGCTGATCTTCGCCTTCCTGCCCTGGCTGGACCGCAGCCCGGTGAAGTCGATCCGCTATCGCGGTCCGCTCACCAAGTGGCTGCTCGGGATCTGGGTGGTCGGCTTCTTCATCCTCGGCTTCCTCGGCACCAAGGATCCGGCCTACAAGTTCTTCGGCTTCATCCCCGGTGCGCCAATCGCACAACTGCTCAGCGTGTACTACTTCCTGTTTTTCCTGACGATGCCGGTCTGGTCCTCGCTGGATCGCTGCAAGCCGGAACCGGACCGGGTGACCATGAAATGAAGAAATTCCTTACCGCAATCCTGTTCGCTCCGGTCCTGGCGTTTGCCGCGGGCCCCACCCTGCATCTTGATTCCGCGCCGGACAGGTCCTCCGACATGGCCGCCCTGCAGAACGGCGCCAAGGTGTTCGTCAATTACTGCCTGAACTGCCATTCCGCGTCCTACATGCGCTACAACCGCCTGCGGGACATCGGCTTGACCGACGCGCAGATCAAGGACAACCTGATGTTCACCGCCGAGAAGGTCGGCGAGCCGATGAAGATCGCCATGCAGCGCGCCGAGGCCAAGGCCTGGTTCGGCGCGGCACCGCCGGATCTGACCATCATCGCCAGGGCCCGCGCCTCCGAGTTCGGCAGCGGCGCCGACTGGCTCTACACCTACCTGCGCACCTTCTATCGCGACGAGAGCCGTCCGACCGGCTGGAACAACGTGGTGTTCGAAAACGTCGGCATGCCCCACGTGCTGTGGGAACTGCAGGGCGAGCAGGTGATGGGCGCCGACCACAAGCTGACGCTGGCCCGGCCCGGCAAGATGAAACCCCAGGAATACGATGCAATGGTCGGCGACCTGGTGGGCTTCCTCAAGTACATGGGCGAGCCGGTGGGCGAATTGCGCAAGAAGCTGGGCGTGGTCGTGCTGATTTTCCTTGCAATCCTCTTTGTCTTTGCCTACGCGCTGAAACGCGAGTACTGGAAAGACATCCATTAACTCCTATACGTGAATGCAAACCATGGGGCATCGAGAAATGAACGCGCCACCCGTCCGCAAAGTCGTGCGTGATGCAGACTATTCCTGGGGCAGCAGCGCCATGATGAACTTGTACTCGGGTACCACGTGTCCGTTCAGCCATCGCTGCCGCATCGTCCTCTACGAGAAGCAGATGGACTTCCAGGTGATCGACGTCGATCTCTTCAACAAGCCCGAAGACATCGCCATCATCAATCCCTACAACCGCGTGCCGGTGCTGGTCGACCGCGATCTGGTGCTCTACGAGTCGAACATCATCAACGAGTACATCGACGAGCGCTTCCCGCATCCGCAGCTGATGCCGCCGGATCCGCAGACGCGGGCCAAGGCGCGCCAGCTGCTGTTCACCATGGAACAGGAGCTGTTCAGCTACATCGATGCCCTGGAAAAGAACCTCAAGTCCGCCGACAAGGCGCGCATGCACATGCGCGACCGGCTGATCGAGCTGGCGCCCATGTTCAACAAGCAGAAGTTCATCCTCGGCGATGATTTCTCGATGCTCGACGTCGCCATCGCGCCGCTGCTGTGGCGCCTCGACCACTATGCCATCGAACTGCCGAAGACCGCCGCGCCGCTGATGAAGTACGCCGAGCGCATCTTTTCGCGCCAGGGTTTCATCGACGCGCTGACGCCCACCGAAAAGATGATGCGCCGTTGAGGCGCCTCCCATCCGTCGGCCGCCCGGCCCGATCCGGCGCATGTCCGTGAAGTCCACCCGACCCTACCTGATCCGTGCCATCCATGAATGGTGCGCGGACCAGGGCTTCACGCCCTATCTGGCGGTCAAGGTCGATGCCACCACGCGGGTGCCCCGCGAGTTCGTCAAGGACGGCGAAATCGTCCTCAACGTCGGCATCGAAGCAACCCATCAATTGCAGATGGGCAACGAGGAAATCACCTTCCATGCGCGTTTTGGCGGCAAGGCGTTTCCGGTCGTGGTGCCGATCGGGCGGGTCGCCGCGATCTACGCCCGCGAAAATGGCGAAGGCATGGCCTTCGATGTCACTGAAACGACGGACGCCGATGCTGCGGCCGACGCCCCGGATCCGGGTGCAGCCCCGGACAAGGCCGCTGCCGACGTTTTGCCCGAACCGGATCGCTCGTCCAGGCGACCCGTACTGACCCGCATCAAGTAGTCCGGCAGATACTGCCATCCGCCTGGTTCCAGGCTACTTCGACTCCATCACCCAGACGCCGTCCCACTCCGCGCCGGGCGGGTTGGCGATGAAATGGTCGCAGCGCTCGATGTACATCTTCGCCGCCTTGTCGTGGTCGTTGAGCGCGAGCACATCGTTGAATTCGCCCTTGGCATCGCTCCATTTCTGTTGCCGGTACTTCTGCAGGCCGGCCTTGAAATGGCGCAGGGCGTCCGTCATGTTCGGGTAGCTTTCCTCGGTGTGGTAATCGAGGATTTCATGGATGGCGACCGGCTTGGTCTTGCCCTTCACCACCACCAGGTCGAGTTCGCGGCTGTAGTAGGTCGCCTTGAGGGCCTTGTAGGTGAATTCGCTGATCAGGATGTGGGAGCCGTACTGCTTGCAGGCCGATTCCAGCCGCGCGGCGAGGTTCACCCCGTCGCCGATGATGGTGTAGTCCATGCGCTTCTTCGAACCGATGGTGCCGGACACGACGTTGTCGGTATTCAGGCCGATGCCGATGTCGACCGGCAGCTTGCCCTCATTGACGCGCTGCTTGTTCCAGTTCCACAGTTCGCGGATCATGGCGATCGAGGTGCGCACCGAGCGGTCGGCGTCGTCGTCGTGGCCGACCGGGATGCCGAAGGCGGCCATGATGGCGTCGCCGATGAACTTGTCCAGCATGCCCTCCTCGCGCTGGATGCAATCCACCATCAGGGTGAAGTATTCGTTGAGCAGGGTCACCGTTCCCTGGGCGCCGAGTTGTTCGGTGATCGTGGTGAAGCCGCGTATGTCGGAAAACAGCACCGTCGCCACGACGTTCTTGCCGCCCAGGGCGTCTACGCCGCCGGCCAGCATCTGGTCGGCGATCCCCGGGTCCATCAGGCGCGACATGGTCGAGCGCATGCGCTTCTCGCTGGAGATGTCCTCCAGCATCAGCATCGAGCCGAGGCGCTTTTTCTCCGCCGACAACAGGGGCAGGGCGGTCAGGTTGACCGAAAGCTTCTCTTCGCCGACGATCAGTTCGGCTTCCATCGCCAGTTCCGTGGTCTGCGTTTCGCCGACGCGCTTGAGCTTCTCCTGGACCCATGCGTTGCTGCCGGCAAAGAACTCGGTGGCCGGCTGGTGCAGGATCTGCTGCGGGGTGACGCGCAGGATGCGCAGGCCGGCGGCGTTGCAGGTGGCGATCTTTTCGCTTTCGTCGAGCGTGATCACCGCGTTCGACATCGATTCCAGCATCGCCTCGTTGTAGTTCTTCATGTTCTGCACGTCGGCGAACAGCTTGGCGTTTTCCAGGGCGATGGAAATCTGCGCGGTGAAGGCGCGCAGGCGCGATTCGTCCTCGCCGGTGAAGGGGCCGCCGCGCTTGTTCAGCACCTGCGTCACGCCGATCACCTTGCCGTGCTTGTTGACGATCGGCACGCAGAGGATGGAGCGGGTGAAGTAACCGGTCTTCTTGTCGAAGGCCGGGTTGAAGCGCAGGTCGGCATAGGCGTAGGGGATGTTGATCGCCTTGCCCGAGGTAAATACGGCGCCGGCGATGCCGAGGTGGTTGGGCAGGCGGATCTGCACCGATTCCAGGCCCTGGCCGACCTCCGACCAGAGTTCGTTGGTCTTTTCCTCGTTGAGGAACAGCGTCGAACGTTCGGCGTTGAGCAGGCGCGTCGCCTCGCCCATCACCTTCTGCAGCAGCGAGCCGAGCTTGATGTCGGCGGTGACCTCGGAGACGACGTCGATGAACTCCATTTCCTGGCGGCGGATGGCCTGCATGCGCTCGATGAACTGCGCGCTCTGCAGGGCCAGGGTGCCCTGACTGGTCATGGCTTCGAGCAGGCTGAGGTCCTGTCTGGTGAACTTCCCGCTGCGCTTGTTGAGCGTCTGCGCGACGCCGATGACCTCGCCCTTGACGGTGCGGATCGGCACGCAAAGGATGTTGCGCGTGGTGAAGCCGGTCTGCTCGTCGATCGAGCGGTTGAAGCGGTCGTCGGCGTAGGCGTCGGCGATGATCAGAGCCTCGCCCGCGGTATAGACGTAGCCCGCCACGCCGCTGGTATTCAGGATGCGGATCTCGCGCTGGATGTTGCCCTGCGCGACGCGCGAATACAGCTCGTTGGTGTCGGGGTCGTTGAGGAACAGCGAGCCGCGTTCGGCATTCAGTTCGGTAGTGGTCATTTCCACCAGCGCCTGCAGCACCTGGTCGAGCGTGCCGTAGCTCGCCATGCGGCGCGTTACTTCGAGCAGCAGCTCGAGGTGGCGCAGCCGGCGCCGGCTTTCCTGGTCGCGCTCGGCAGTTTTCTTCTTCGTGCCGGCGGGTTCGACGGGCGGGTCGATGGCGTTCATGGCGTGCTCCGCCGCATCGCTTCGATCTGGTCGCGCAGCGCCTGGATGGTCTGCTGCAGCTGGGCACCCTCGTCGGCGAACAGGGTGCGCTCGCGATGGACCGAGTTGGCCTTGTCGATCTGCGCCAGTTCCAGGCTCTCGCGCAGGCCGCTGACGGTCTGGCGCAGCTGGGCGATTTCGCCCTGGGCGCTGACCAGCGCGGTGCGCACGGCATTGTCGGTATCGGCGCGCGCGCGTTCCAGTTCCTCGCGCAGTGCGGCCGAGGTGGCTTTCAGCTGCTGCATTTCGTTGTGGTTGACGACGCGCTCCTGCTGCACCGCCTTGTCACGCTCGGCGCGCGAACGTTCCAGCTCCTCGCGCAAGGCGGCCGCCGTGGCCTTGAGCATCTGCGATTCCTGGCTGGCGGCGACGCGCTCCTGCTGGATCGCCTTGTCGCGCTCGACGCGGGCCCGCTCGAGCTCTTCGCGCAGGGCGCCCACCGTGGTCTTCAGTTGTGCGATCTCGGCAGCGCTGGCCTGGGTGGCGCGCAGGGTTGAATCGTGGATTTCGGCGTGTGCCGCTTCGAGCTCCGTGCGCAGGGCGATCACCGTGCGCTTCATGTCACGGGCATCGGCCTGGGCCAGCGCGAGCTCTTCTTCGATGGTCGAAACTTCGCCAATCATCATGCGGATAGCCGTAGATCCCGGAGCGAACCGGTGCGGAGCGGATTGCAAATCATACGCCATACTTTATCCTGGCGCCCAAGTCAGGAATCGAACCTGAGACCTACCGCTTAGGAGGCGGTCGCTCTATCCACTGAGCTACAAGGGCGCAAGGCGGGAATTCTATCCCACCTCGGCGACCCCCTGCGGCCGCCGCGGGTGGGGACGCTCGCCTATAATCGCGCACCCACCCACGGCCCCCGGCCTTGTTGTCATGCCCGTCATTTCCCTCGATCGCGCCTGCCTCGCCTACGGCCACGTTGCCCTGCTGGACCACGCCGCGCTGCAGATCGATGCCGGCGAGCGGGTCGGCCTGATCGGCCGCAACGGCAGCGGCAAGTCCAGCCTGCTGAAGGCGCTGGCCGGCCTCGGCACGCTGGACGACGGCGAGGTCTGGCGCGAGCCCGGTCTGTCCATCGCCTACGTGCCGCAGGAGCCCGAGTTCGCCAGCCACGACACCGTCTTCGAAGCCGTCGCGGCCGGACTGGGCGAGGTTGCCCGCGTGCTGGCCGACTACCACGAGATCACCCATAAAGTCGGCGCCGGCGACACGGCGGACATGGAGCGCATGCACGAACTGCAGACGCAACTGGAGGCCAACGACGGCTGGCGCCTGAATTCGCGCGTCGAGCAGGCCATTTCGCGCCTCGCGCTGGACGGCGACGCGCGCGTCGATGCGCTCTCCGGCGGCGGCAAGAAGCGCGTCGCCCTGGCCCGGGCGCTGGTGGCCGAGCCGCAACTGCTGCTGCTCGACGAACCCACCAACCACCTCGATGTCGATGGCATCCTCTGGCTGGAAGACCTGCTGCGCGGCTATGCCGGTGCGATCATGGTGATCACCCACGACCGGGTGTTCCTCGACGGCGTGGCGACGCGCATCGTCGAACTCGATCGCGGCAAGCTGGTGAGTTTCCCCGGCAGCTTTGCCGCGTATCAGGAACGCAAGGAGTTCATGCTCAACGAGGAGGCGCTGGCCAATGCCCGCGCCGACAAGATGCTGGCGCAGGAGGAAATCTGGATCCGCAAGGGCGTCGAGGCGCGGCGCACGCGCAGCGTCGGCCGCGTCCAGCGCCTGGAACGCTTGCGCGCGGCGCGCGCGGCGCGGCGCGAGCAGCAGGGCAAGGTGGAATTCAAGGTGGTGCGCGGCGATGCCTCCGGCAAGCTGGTGGCCGAACTCGAGGATGTCTCGAAACGCTTTGCGACAGCGGCGGGCGACAAGACCGTGGTCAAGGACTTTTCCTGCCGCATCCAGCGCGGCGACAAGGTCGGCCTGATCGGCGCCAACGGCACCGGCAAGACCACGCTGCTGCGCCTGATCCTCGGCGAACTGCAGCCCGATGCGGGCAAGGTGCAGCTGGGCAGCAGGATCGAAGTCGCCTACTTCGACCAGTTCCGCGCCCAGCTCGACCCCGAGGCGCCGCTGTGCGAAGTCATCAGCCCCGGCTCGGACTATGTCGAAATCGGCGGCACGAAGAAGCACGTGATCGGCTACCTCGAGGATTTCCTGTTCGCGCCGCAGCGCGCGCGTTCGCCGGTCAAGTCGCTCTCCGGCGGCGAGCGCAACCGGCTGCTGCTGGCGCGCCTGTTCGCGCGGCCGGCCAATGTGCTGGTGCTGGACGAGCCGACCAACGACCTCGACATCGAAACCCTGGAACTGCTCGAAGCGCTGCTGCAGGACTATTCCGGCACGGTGTTCCTGGTCAGCCACGACCGTGCCTTCCTCGACAACGTGGTGACGCAGACCATCGCCAGCGAAGGCGGCGGACAGTGGAAGGAATATGTCGGCGGCTACAGCGACTGGCTGCGCCAGCGGCCGGCGGGGGGCGCGGCGCGCTTCGACGCCACGGGCGGACCCGACGCCAGGCCGGCATCAAAAGTCGGCGCTGGCGACACGGCAAAGATAAAGCCGGTCGAACGCAAGAAACTCAGTTTCAAGGAGCAGCGCGAACTCGAACAACTGCCCGCGCGCATCGCCGCACTGGAAGTCGAGCAGGCTGCATTGCAAGGCCGGCTGGCCGATCCGGCCTTCTACCAGGAGCCGGCCGAGACCCAGCGCCAGGCCCAGGAAAGGCTGGCCGCCGTCGATGCCGAGATCGATTCCGCGCTGCTGCGCTGGGAGGCCCTTGAAGCAAAAGTCTGAAATCTGGCGCCAAAAAGGAGTTTTTTTCCGCGTCTCATCCGGCATGCGCTGCCGGTAGCCTCGATCCTGTCAGCCGGACAGGGAGATACAAGTGGTCGTCATCAACGGCAAGCGCACCACCGCCATCGTGATCCGCCATCGCGGCGACAGCGTCACGCTGGTACCGATGAAAAGCGGCAAGCTTTCGGCCAGGACGGTCGCCTTCGACGAGTTCCGCAGCGAGTGGAAGGAAACCGGCTACGCGCTGTCACAGGCGCTGACCACCTTCCTCACGCACATCATGAAGTGGGGCGCCTCGCTCGAAGTGGTCAGGGGCCTGGAAAAACTCGCGGCGCGCGACAGGTTCGTCGTCGCCAGCCTGTTTTCCTGAGACGGCGACCGTCCCGGGCTGGCCCGGGCCCGGCCCCCCCCCCCCCGGGGGGGGGGGGGGGCAGGGGCCGGGGGCGGGGGGGGGGGGTCACCGTCAGGCCGGCCATAAACCCCGACGACTTCTGGCAGGCCTGGTTCGACGGCGCTGCCTTGCCCAACCCGGGCAAGATCGGCATCGGTGTGCTGCTGCTCGCGCCCGATGGCCGGCGTGAAGAGAAATCCGTTCTGCTGAACATTTCCGGCTGCAACAACGAGGCCGAGTTGCACGCGCTGTGCGCGGCGCTCGAGCTGGCCGCCACAGCCGGTGCGCGTCAACTGGTGCTGCGCGGCGACAGCGACGTCGCCCTGCGCTACGTGCGCGGGCCGGACACCACGCAGATCGCCCGCCTGCGCTTGCTGGTGGCCGATGCGCGCGACCGGCTGCGGCGTTTCGACGAGGTGCAACTGCTGTGGATTCCGCGCCATCGCAATGGCGATGCGGACCGCCTGTCGCGCCTGGCGCTGGGTTTGCCGCCCGGCCCGGCGGGTATCGCCGGGAGCCGGCGGCGGCGCTGATATCCCCGCCGGTTTCCGCTATGATCCGCCCCCTACTGCAATCGGGAGTCACCGCTTGGGAATACTGACCAACATCGTCGCCGCCGAGGAAGATGAAATAGCCGCCATCGGCGAATCATTGCGACCGGTGGATGAATGGAGCGGCATCGAGCGGCGCGGCATCGATACGGCCAAGATCGCCACGCTGCACTGCCTGCTGACCGGCGACGAGTTCGAGGCGGCCCTGGGCAGCTACGAGCCGGTGTATGGGGGCGACGAAGGCGCCTTGGTGCTGCGCATCGCCGACGAGGTCATGGAGCGGCTGGCGACGCTCGACGAGGAGGCGCTGGAACGGGTCGCCGACGAACTGGCGGCCACCGAAGAGTATGAAATGGAGCAGTGGGAAGCGGCCGAAGTGCAGGCGCTGGTGTTCGAGCTCGCCGACCTGGCGCGGCTGGCCGAGTCGCAGGGACAGTCCCTGTTCGTCTGGATGCACCCGCTGCTGACCTGAATCGATGTCATCGAGCAAGACCTGGTACGTCTATCTGATCGAGTGCAGCGACGGCAGCCTGTACACGGGGATCACGGTCGACCTGGCGGCGCGCTTTGCGGCCCATCGCGACGGCCGCGGCGCACGCTCGATGCGCATGCATGCGCCGGTGCGCATGCTGGCGGCCGAAGCGCATCCCGACCGCTCGGCGGCCTCGAAGGCCGAGTACCGCATCAAGCGGCTGACGGCTGCGGCAAAACGCGCCTATGCAACAACCATGACACCCGATCCACTGGCGTCATCCTTCTGCTCCAACGCGGCGCCATGATCGTCTTCTCCCACGGCAACAGTTACAGCGCGTCGACCTATCGCCGGCTGTTCGACGGCTGGCGCGCCGCCGGCCACGAGGTGGCGGCGATCGAGCATTTCGGCCACGACGCGCACTACCCGGTCGACCGCCGCTGGAGCGGCATGACGCAGCAGCTCACCGGGCTGATCGACAGCCTGCCGCAGTCCCGCGTCTGGCTGGTAGGGCACTCGATGGGCGGCTATCTGAGCCTGCTCGCCGCCGGCCGGCGTCCCGAGCGCGTGCGCGGCATCGTGCTGCTCGATTCGCCCATCATCCATGGCTGGAAATCCGGCCTGGTCGGTGTGATCAAGGCCGCCGGCCAGATGGACCGGATATCGCCGGCGGCGGTCGCCAGGAAGCGCCGCGACCGCTGGCCGGATCTGGGGGAAGTACATGGCCATTTCGCCGCCAAGCCGCTTTTTTCGCGCTGGCATCCGGCGGTGCTGGACGACTATGTTCGCCACGGCACCGAGCCCGACCCGGCCGACCAGAGCGGAATCTCCAGGCGCCTGAAATTCCGCCCGGAAATCGAAGCCGAAATATATTCGACCGTGCCGCACCGGCTGGTGCCCTACATGCGCCTGCATCCGCCGGGCGCACCGGTGGCCTTCATCGCCGGCACGCGCTCGCGCGAGGTGCGCCAGGCCGGACTCGGCGCCACGCAGCGCATCACCCGGGGGCGCATCAGCTGGATCGAGGGTTCGCATCTGTTCCCCTTCGAGCAGCCGGGTAAGACCGTGGACGCCGTGCTCGGCTGGATCGCGCGGCTGGATCGGGCCGTTGCGGACTGACGCTGCCGTCACCAACTCTTTGCCATGAATTTATCGCCGCGCCTGCTGGTTCTGCTGCTCCTGCCGCCGCTGCTGTGGGCGAGCAACGCGGTGTTGGCAAGAGTGGCGATCGACAGCATCGGACCCTTGTGGCTCAACGCGCTGCGCTGGGGCTTGGCGCTGTTGATCCTGCTGCCGCAGGGATGGAAGCTGATTGCCAATGCCGAGTCGCGCGCACAGGTCGGCGAACGCTGGATCTATCTCGGCATACTCGGCCTGATCGGCGTCGGCGGCTACAACGGTTTGCAGTATCTGGCTCTGCGCACCAGCACGCCGGTCAACGTCACGCTCATCGCGTCCAGTCTGCCGCTCTGGTCCATGCTGGCCGGTGTGCTGTTCTACGGCGTGCGGCCCGTGCGCGCGCAGATGCTCGGTGCGACGCTCTCGCTGGCCGGCGTGCTGACCGTGCTTTCGCGCGGCGATCCCGGCGTGTTGTTGCGCATCCAGCTTGTCGAGGGCGACCTGCTGATGGTGCTGGCGATCGCCAGTTGGGCCATCTACAGCTGGATGCTGGCGCGGCCGCCGGCCAACATGAGCGGTTCCTTGCGGCCAGACTGGAACTGGGCCGAATTCCTGTTTGCGCAGTGCCTGTTCGGCGTGGCCATCACCTTCGCCGTGGCGGGCATCGGCGAGGCGATCGAGCCATCCATTGCGCCGCGCTGGTCCTGGCAACTGGTCGCCATCATCGTCTTCATTGCCGTCGGTGCGTCGGTCATCGCCTTCCGCGCCTGGGGCCTGGCCGTGGCCGAGGGCGGGCCGGCGCTGGCAGCGATCTTCTACAACCTGACGCCGCTGATCGCCGCCGTGCTTTCCGTCCTGGTGATCGGCGAATGGCCGCAGGGTTATCACGGAGTGGCTTTCCTGCTGATCGTCGCCGGCATCGCCGTTGCCTCGCGCAAGGACGCGGGCTGAAAGTCATTTCAACTGCACAGCCGGAGACGGCATTTCTTGCCGAGTGTGCCTGCGGTACGGCGACCGGGCGATACCGCAGCGCTGTGCCCGGCGCATAATGGATCATGCGCTCACTGCACCTGTTGATCGCCACGGCGTTGCTGCCGATCCTTTCGCCGACTGCTGCGGGTACCGACTTCGATGCTGTACGCCGGCAACTGGTTGCCGAGCTGTCCACCGATGCCGCGCGCACTGTCGCCTGGACGGGGCGTGCGGCATTTTCGCCGCAGGTCATGGCGGCGATGGGCAAGGTCGAACGCCATCGCTTCGTGCCGCCGGCACTGGCGCCGCACGCCTACCTCAACCGGCCGCTGCCGATCGGCGAGGGACAGACCATATCGCAGCCTTTCATCGTCGCGCTGATGACCGACCTGCTCGAGCTTTCGGGCGGTGAGCGCGTGCTGGAAGTCGGTACTGGTTCAGGCTATCAGGCGGCGGTGCTGGCCGAATTGGGCGCGCGCGTGTTCAGCATCGAGATCGTCGAATCGCTGTCGCGCCAAGCCCGTCTGCAGCTCGATGCGGCGGGCTACCGCAATGTCGCGCTGCGCGTCGGCGATGGCTGGGCCGGCTGGCCGGAGGAGGCGCCGTTCGACGCCATCATCGTCACCGCCGCTCCGGAAAGCATTTCGCCCCAGCTGGCAGCGCAACTGCGTCCCGGTGGGCGTCTGGTGATCCCGCTGGGGCCGGTTGGCGCCACGCAGGAACTCGTGGTCGCGGAAAAACGCCAGGACGGCAGCCTGACACGCCGCCGGGTTCTGCCGGTGTCCTTCGTTCCCTTTACCGGCGAGGGCGCGCGGCGCTGAGGACCGCGGGTTCGGCGCCACGGGCAAAAAGTCGGCGCCGGCGACACGGCGCCATGCGCGAAAAAAAGCCCCGGCGGCCATGCGGCTCCGGGGCTTGCGATGAGGGTGCGAACGGTACGGCGCTCAGCCGCAACTCCCCACTGCGCCGCAGGCACTGCAGAAATCGCAGCCGTCCTTGCGGATCACCGTGTAGTTGCCGCACTCGGTGCACAGCGAGCCCTGCATCACCTTGACGCCGCCGCTCTTCTGCTCGGGAACTTCGAGGATGCCCATTTCGCGGGTCGGGTAGCCGTTCTCGTCCAGTATCCCGAGCATGGCGTAGCGATGCATGATCAGGCGCGCGATGTAGGCGACGGTCGAGGGCCAGTTCTGCTGCTTGCTGGAGCCGGGGACGCGGGCCATGAAGTCGCCCAGCGGCTCGGCGTAGTTCAAGAGCTTCCGCAGCTTCATGCCGATCCAGGCCGGATCGAGCACGCGCATGTCGAGCGAGAGCAGGCGCGTCAGGCCGTCCAGCGCGCGCGGGTAGTGGCCGGAGAGCCACACCGAGTAGGGCCGGGTGACGCCGTCGGGCAGGGTGATTTCCTTCAAGCCCAGGACGAACTCTTCGCCGGCCGCCGGATTGACCACATCGACGGTCCAGGACAGCGTGCCGTCGGTGCCGGTCTTGGGTTCGTCGCGGCTGAACATGCAGTCGATGACGGGCGTGGCCTCGGTGCCTTCCAGCGCGCCGAGCTTCTCGCAGCGGTAGCGCACCACCTGGGCCAGGGCGGAGACCACGCCGGGCACCAGCTTGCGCTCGCCGTTGGGCGGCAGCGGCAACTCAAACGAGTCGTCGTCCGGCGTCCTGGCCAGGGCATCGAGCTTGAGCTTGAGCCAGGCCTTGTCGTTGGCGCGCATGTCCATCGACAGGGTCTTGGCCACGGCGCCGATGCCGCGCGGCTGTTCGGCGCCATTGACCCAGACTTCGAAGGGCACGTCGCGGCCCATTTCGTTTTCGATCTGGCCGACGAAGAGGGCGAACTCGCCGTGCGGCGCCTCGATCATGTAGGTCCAGGCGGCATTGCCGTCGGTCATGCGCGGGCGGCCGGGCCAGCGCAGGCTGGCCAGCACCGGGGCGGGCAGGGCGCCGATCGACAGGCGCCGGTTGGCGTGGTCGATGGTGACGTCCTGCGGCTGCTTTTGCGCGGTTTCGGACGCGCTCGGCGCCACCGAGAGGACGCTGCCGAGCACCGAGTTGGGCCGGTAGGTGGCGAGCCCCTTGAGGCCGGATTTCCAGGCCACCATGTAGAGGTCTTCGAACTCGGAATAGGGGTAGTCGGCGGGGACATTCACCGTCTTCGAGATCGAGGTATCGACGTAGGGGGCGACCGCGGCGACCATCTGTTCGTGGGCCTGGGCCGAGATTTCCAGCGCAGTGACGAAGTAGTCGGGCAGCTTGGACACATCGCCGCCCTGGTGCTTGTACAGGCGCCAGGCGTAGTCCTCGACCGCGTATTCCTTGAAGGTGCCGTCGGCCATGCGCTTCTTGCGCGTGTAGGTCCAGGAGAAGGGCGGCTCGATGCCGTTGCTGGCATTGTCGGCGAAGGCCAGGCTGATGGTGCCGGTGGGCGCGATCGACAGCAGGTGCGAGTTGCGCAGGCCGTGCTTGCGGATCTGGTCCTTGATCTCCTGCGGCAGGCGCGAGGCGAAGTTGCCGCCGGAGAGGTACATGTCGGCGTTGAACAGCGGGAAGGCGCCGCGCTCTTTCGCCAGTTCCACCGAATACAGGTAGGAACGGTCGCGCATGTACTCGGAAATTTTCGTCGCCATGGCGCGCGCGGCGTTGCTGTCGTAGCGCAGCTTGAGCATGATCAGCGCGTCGCCGAGGCCGGTGAAGCCGAGGCCCACGCGGCGCTTGTTCTGCGCTTCCTTCAATTGCTGCTCGAGCGGCCAGTGCGTGGCGTCGAGCACGTTGTCGAGCATGCGCACCGAGCTGTCGATGACGCGGCCGAAGGCGGCGAAATCGAAGCTGGGGGTCTTGCTGAAGGCATCCTTGACGAACAGCGTCAGGTTGATCGAGCCCAGGCAGCAGCAGCCGTAGGGCGGCAGCGGCTGTTCGGCGCAGGGGTTGGTGGCCTCGATGGTCTCGCAGTAGTAGAGGTTGTTGTCCTTGTTCATGCGGTCGAGGAACAGGATGCCCGGCTCGGCGTGGTCGTAGGTGGAGCGCATGATCTGCTCCCACAGGTCGCGCGCGCGCACCTTGCGGTAGACCCAGCTGCCGTCGCCGCGCTGGTAGGCGCCGGCGGCCTTGATGTCGTTCGAGGGCGTGGCGCGATGCGTCAGTTCGATGTCGCCGTCGGCTTCCACGGCCTGCATGAAGGGATCGGTGACGCCGACCGAGATGTTGAAGTTGGTCAGGTCGCCGGCATCCTTGGCGTGGATGAATTCCTCGATGTCCGGGTGGTCGCAGCGCAGCACGCCCATCTGCGCGCCGCGGCGCGAGCCGGCGGATTCGACGGTCTCGCAGGAGCGGTCGAAGACGCGCATGTAGGAGACGGGGCCGGAGGCGCGCGACTGCGTGCCCTTGACGTGGGCGCCGATCGGGCGGATCGAGGAAAAGTCGTAGCCGACGCCGCCGCCGCGGCGCATGGTCTCGGCGGCCTGCAAGAGTGCCGTGTAGATGCCGGGGCGGCCGTCGACGATTTCCGAGATCGAATCGCCGACCGGCTGCACGAAGCAGTTGATCAGGGTGGCGCAGAGGTCGGTGCCGGCGGCGGAGTTGATGCGGCCGGCCGGGACGAAGCCGTTTTCCTGGGCTTCGAGGAAGCGCGCTTCCCAGAAGGCGCGCTTGTCTTCGGCCTCGATCGAGGCCAGGGCGCGGGCGACGCGGCTGCGCACGTCGCGCACGTCGCGTTCGGTTCCCTTGGCGTATTTTTCGATCAGGACTTCGCCTGATATTTCCTGCGGCAAAGGCAGGTCCATCTGCCCAGTGTGCTCGTAGCTTGTTGTTTCCTCAGTATTATTATTTGTAGTGGTCATGATCTCTTCCGAAGGATAAGGTTGTTCAGGTATCCAGTGAGCGCCGAAGCATAACTCTGGCTTTCGTTCGTGAAAAGCAGAAAATTTTTTTTACAATAAAAACAATGGAGTAAAAAAACATCTAGTGCTGCGTTTGTTACGCGCTACTAGATATAGTATGTTTTCATGCGCTGAAATGGGAAGAAAAACAGCGGGATGGCGCTGCTTTTCGAGACTTGCCTTGAGGCGGGATTGGGTCGCAAATTGCTTGTGCGAGCGCGTGTGTTCCGTACCCGGGGTTGACAAGCGCTACTGGCTTGAAAAAACCTGAAAGTGCCTGCTCAGCCGATGAGTTTCGCGGTGTGCCGCGCAATAATCCACTCTTCGTTCGTGGGTATGACGCAGACCTCGATCCGGCTGTCCGCCGCCGAGATTTTTGATGCGTTGGCGGCGTTGGCGGCCGGATTCAGGGTCAATCCGAGCCAGCCAAGTTGGGCGCAGACCTGTTCGCGCACCGGGGCGCCGTGCTCGCCGATGCCGCCGGTGAATACCAGCGCATCGAGTCCGCCGAGCGCGGCCGCCAGCGAGCCGATCTCGCGCACGATGCGGTAGCAGAACAGATCGATGGCCTCGCGCGCCTCGGGCGCCGTCGATTCGAGCAGCACGCGCATGTCGCCGCTGATGCCGGAGACGCCAAGCAGGCCGGATTCCTTGTAGAGCAGGCTGGTCAGCGCTTTGCTGTCCATTTTCCGGTAATCCATCAGGTAGAGCAGCACGCCGGGATCGAGGTTGCCGGTACGGGTGCCCATCATCAGGCCATCGACGGCGGTGAAGCCCATGGTCGAGGCCTGGCTCTTGAGGTCCTTCATGCCGCACATCGAGGCGCCGTTGCCGAGGTGGGCGACGATCACACGACCATGCGCGCGGCCGCGGGCCAGGCCGGGGTCGAGGTGCTGCGGCAGCACTTCGGCGATGTATTCGTAGGACAGACCGTGGAAACCGTAGCGACGCACGCCCTGCGCGGTGATGGCGCGGGGCAGGGCGAAGAGTTGCGCCACGTCGGGCTGGCTGCGGTGGAAGGCGGTATCGAAGCAGGCGACCTGCGGCGTGTCGGGCAGGGCCGCGCTGAGGGCGTCGACGCCGGCCAGGTTGTGCGGCTGGTGCAGTGGCGCCAGCGGGATGAAGCCGCGCAGGGTATCCACCATGGCGCGGTCGAGCACCACCGGCTGCGAGAACTTCTCGGCGCCATGCACGATGCGATGGCCGACGCCGGCAATGTGCCAGCCCGCGTCGCTGCCGCGCAGGCGCTCTACCAGCAGGGCCAGCGCCGCCTTGTGCGGGGATTGCCCCTTGCCGTCGAGATCGAGGTCGCTGTCGACCCGGACCTGACCGGTCGCATCCTTGACCTTGAGGTGCGCCGGCTGGCCGCCGGCGGCGCCGATGCCGTCGATCTGGCCGACCAGTTCCGGCCTGCGGGGGATTTCGGCCTGGTGGGCGAACAGGGCGAACTTGATCGAGGAGGACCCGGCATTGAGGGTCAGGATCGCATCGGTCACGGGTGGTTCTCCTCAGGCTTTCTTGCGTTTTGCATGCGCCATGACCATCGCCACGGCGGTGGACGCGGTGCGCGTTTCGGCGGAATCGGCGCGGCTGGTCAGCACGATCGGCACCCGCGCGCCGAGCACGATGCCCGAGGTCAGCGCATCGGCCAGGTATTCCAGCTGCTTGGCCAGCATGTTGCCCGATTCGATGTCGGGCACCAGCAGGATGTCGGCCTGGCCGGCCACCGCCGACTTGATGCCCTTGGTGCGCGCCGCCACGGTCGAGATGGCGTTGTCGAAGGCCAGCGGGCCGTCGAGCAGGCCGCCGGTGATCTGGCCGCGGTCGGCCATCTTGCACAGGGCGGCGGCGTCGAGCGTGGCCTGCATGGTGATGTTGACGGTTTCCACCGCGGCGAGGATCGCCACCTTGGGGTCGGCGACCTTGAGCATGTGCGCCAGGTCGATGGCGTTCTGCACGATGTCGACCTTGGCGGCGAGGTCGGGCGCGACGTTCACCGCGGCATCGGTGATGAACAGCAGGCGCGGGTAGGTCGGCACATCCATCAGGAAGACATGGCTGATGCGCCTGGCGGTGCGCAGGCCGGTGGCCTTGTCGACGACTTCGCTCATCAGCTCGTCGGTATGCAGCGAACCCTTCATCAGCGCCTCGACCTGCCCTTCGCGCGCCAGCGACACCGCCACTTCGGCGGCGGCGTGGCTGTGCGGGACGTTGATCAGGGTGCAGCCGTAGAGGTCGAGCCGGTTGCCTTCGGCGATCTGGCGGATCTTTTCCTCGGGGCCGACCAGGGTGGGGATGATCAGGCCGCGATCCCGCGCCAGCAGGGCGCCCCTCAGCGATTCGGTGTCGCAGGGGTGGGCCACGGCCATCGACACCGGCGTCAGTCCCTTGGTGATCTGCAGCAGGTGCTCGAAACGCGCCTTGCGGGTTTGCGAGAGCTTGAAGTCCGGCAGGTTGGCCTTCAGGCGCCTGATTTTTTCGGTGGGCGCCAGCACTTCCGCGGTGCCGCTGATCACTTTCTGCCCGTCCTGGTTGGTGCACAGGCAATCGAATACCATGTGATGGTTGCGCGGGAACTTCTTTTCGCAGGTGATGGTCACGGTCAGCGTGTCGCCGACCCGCACCGGCTGCGCGAAGTGCAGTGTCTGATCCTTGTACACCGTGCCCGGGCCGGGAAACTGGGTTCCCAGCACGTTCGAGATCAGGGCGCCGCCCCACATGCCGTGGGCGATCACCTCGCGCAGCATCGACGAATGCGCATACTCCGGATCGACGTGCGACGGATTGATGTCGCCGGACATGATGGCGTACATCTGGATGTCTTCCTGGCGCAGCGTGCGCACCAGACAGGCACTGTCGCCGACCTGGATTTCGTCGAAGGTGCGGTTTTCGATGTAGTCGGAATTGCTGGCTTCGATGGAGGTCATGGATGGGTTTCCTGTACTGTCTATCCTATCTTAGCGCGAAATTGTTGCAACGCAATAACGGGATCGACTCCAGCCGCCAGCCAGGGCGAAATAGGTGGCCGGCACCTTGTATTCTCCACTGCATGCTTACACGAAGCGGAACTGCCCTGTAAGGTAGCCATGTTCACCGCCGACTGATGGCGGAACCGGATGGCATTTGCTCGTCCGGCAATTCGAATCGGGAGAAGGGCATGCCGTTGCGCAAGATTCTGCTGGGGCTGGTGATTGCCATGGTCGTGGTGGCCTATTTCGCATTCGATCTGGGTCGCTGGTTCAGCCTGGATGCCTTCAAGAGCCAGCAGGCCGCGATCGAAGCCTGGCGCCAGGCCAACCCCTGGCTGACGGCGGCGATCTTCTTCGTCGTGTATGTCGCCGTCACGGCGCTGTCGCTGCCCGGTGCGGCGATCATGACGCTCGCCGGCGGCGCCGTGTTCGGCCTGCTCTGGGGCACGGTGCTGGTGTCCTTCGCCTCGTCGCTCGGCGCCACGCTGGCCTTCCTTGCCTCGCGTTTCCTGCTGCGCGACTGGGTGCAGGCGCGCTTCGGCGAGCGCCTGCGCGCGATCAACGCCGGCGTCGAGAAGGAGGGCGGGTTCTACCTGTTCACCCTGCGCCTGGTGCCGGTGTTCCCCTTCTTCATGATCAACCTGCTGATGGGCCTGACGCCGATGCGCGCCTGGACCTTCTACTGGGTCAGCCAGGTCGGCATGTTCGCCGGCACCATCGTGTACGTGAATGCCGGCACGCAGCTGGCCGGCATCGGCAGCCTTGCGGGCATCCTCTCGCCGGCGCTGATCGGCTCCTTCGCCCTGCTCGGCATCTTCCCCTTGATCGCAAAGAAAATCGTCGATGGCATCAAGGCGAAGAAAGTCTATGCGCGCTGGACCAAACCGGCGCAGTTCGATCGCAACCTGATCGTCATCGGCGGCGGCAGCGCCGGCCTGGTCACGGCCTACATCGCCGCCGCGGTCAAGGCAAATGTCACGCTGGTGGAGAAGCACAAGCTCGGCGGCGACTGCCTCAACACCGGTTGCGTGCCGTCCAAGGCACTGATCCGCTCGGCGAAGTTCCTCTCGCACACGCGGCGTGCGGCGGAGTTCGGTTGCCGTGGCGCCAGCGCCGACTTTTCCTTTGCCGAGGTCATGGAGCGCGTGCAGCGCGTAGTCAAGACCGTCGAGCCGCACGATTCCGTCGAGCGCTACACCGGGCTCGGCGTCGAGGTGATCGAGGGCAGCGCGAAGATCGTCTCGCCCTGGGAAGTCGATCTCACGCGCCACAACGGCGCCACCGAGCGCATGAGCACGCGCAGCATCGTCATCGCCGCCGGCGCCCGGCCCTTCGTGCCGCCGATACCGGGCATCGAGGAGGTCGGCTACCTGACGTCGGACAATGTCTGGAACCTGCGCGAACTGCCCGAACGCCTGGTGGTGCTCGGCGGCGGGCCGATCGGCTGCGAGCTGACGCAGGCCTTCGCCCGCTTCGGCGCCAGGGTGACCCAGGTCGAAATGCTGCCGCGCCTGATGATCCGCGAAGACCCGGAAGTATCCGAACTGGTCGCCGCGCGTTTCCGCGAGGAAGGCGTCGATGTGCTGCTCAACCACAAGGCGATGCGCTTCGTCAATGAGAACGGCGAGAAGGCGCTGATCGCCGAGCATGAAGGCAGGGAAGTGCGCATCCCCTTCGACGCCGTGCTGGTCGCGGTGGGGCGCGTCGCCAACCTCAAGGGCTACGGCCTCGAAGAAATCGGCGTGAACGCGACGCGCACGGTGGACACCAACGAGTTCCTGCAGACCAATTACCCCAACATCTATGCCGCGGGCGACGTTGCCGGGCCCTACCAGTTCACCCACACCGCCGCGCACCAGGCCTGGTATGCGGCCGTCAATGCGCTGTTCGACCCCTTCAAAAAGTTCAAGGCCGACTACTCGGTGATCCCCTGGGCCACCTTCACCGAGCCGGAGGTGGCGCGCGTCGGCGTGAACGAAACCGAGGCGAAGGAGAAGGGCATCGCCTATGAGGTGGCGCGCTACGACATCGACGACCTCGATCGCGCGATTGCCGACAGCGAGGCCCACGGCTTCATCAAGGTGCTGACCGTGCCGGGCAAGGACCGCATCCTGGGCGTGACCATCGTCGGCGAACACGCCGGCGACCTGATCGCCGAGTACGTGCTGGCGATGAAGCATGGCATCGGCCTCAACAAGATACTCGGCACCATCCACATCTACCCGACCCTGGCCGAGGCCAACAAATACGTGGCGGGGGTCTGGAAGAAGGCCCACGCGCCGCAGGCCTTGCTGGAATGGGTGCGGCGTTTCCACGCCTGGCGGCGGGGCGCCTGAGGCAAGTCGTGCCGGCGCTTTCCGTCGTCCTGCCGGTGTTGAACGAAGCGCCGGGCATCGTCGCCGCGCTGCAGGCCCTGGCGCCCTGCGTGCCGGCGGCGCGGAAGTCGTCGTGGTCGACGGCGGCAGCGCGGATCGCAGCGCCGAACTGGCCGGGCCCCTCGCGGACCAGGTGCTCGCGGCGCCCCGTGGCCGGGCCAGCCAGATGAATGCCGGCGCCGCGGCGGCGCGCGGTGACATCCTGCTGTTCCTGCATGCGGATACCTGCCTGCCGGAAGGCGCCGCCGGGCTGGTAGCGCAGGCCATGGCCGGCGGTCATCGCTGGGGTCGCTTCGATGTGCGGATCGAGGGCAAGTCGGTATGGCTGCCGCTGGTGGCGGCGCTGATGAACTTGCGTTCCCGCCTGACGGGCATCGCCACCGGCGATCAGGCCGTCTTCGTCGCGCGCGAGTCCTTCGTCGCGGTCGGCGGCTTTCCGGACATTCCCCTGATGGAAGACATCGAGTTGTCGCGCCGGCTGCGGCGGATCGGCCGTCCGGCCTGCCTCGCGGCACGCGTCACGACCTCGGGGCGGCGCTGGGAAACGCACGGCGTGTGGCGCACGATCCTGCGCATGTGGTGGCTCCGGCTGCGCTATTTCCTGGGTGCCGATCCGTGGCGCCTCGCCGCGGACTACGGCTACGCACCGCGCGAATCCTGAGTCGCCGGCGCGGGCTGCCATCTTCCCCGCCACCGCGGCGACGGCGCAAGGCGTCGCTGCCGATTCCGTGCGCGCGGCGGTGCCTGCGTATTACAATCCCGGTTCCAGTCCGCCCGGCCACTTCGCCATGGATCCCCAGTCTCTCAGCGGCATCGAGGAAATCGACGCCCAGCACAAGGAAATCGAGGAAACCGCGCGGGCGGTCATCGAGGCCGTGGCGGCGCGGGACAAATGGCATGTCGTGCATTACATCCTGGTGCGCCTGTACGAGTTGCTGCGCTTCCACTTCGCGGTCGAGGAGTCGGTGATGAGCATCGTCTCCTTCCCCGACATCGCCACGCACAAGCAGGTGCACCGGGAGATCCTGGCGATGGTCGAGCGGCTGAAGGCGGCCAGCCTCGATCCGCAGTCCTGCGGGCACGATGAAACCATGGAGACGCAGTTCGGCTTCCTGACGCGCATCGTCGATCACGACAAAAGCTTCGACGACTTCGTCGTCGCCAATATTCCCGGCCTGCGCAACTGACCGGCGGCGCGTCCCGGCGCCGGGGTTCAGGGCTGGCGCCAGGTGATGCGATAGATCGCGCCGGCGTGGTCGTCGGCGACCAGCAGCGAGCCGTCGGGCAGCACCAGCACATCCGCCGGCCGGCCCCAGGCCGATTCGCCCTGCAGCCAGCCGCTGGCGAAGGTCTCGTAGCTCACGGCGCGGCCGTCCTTCACCCGCACCAGGCTGATCCGATAGCCGATCTTTTTCGAGCGGTTCCACGAGCCGTGCTCGGCGATGAAAACCTGGTTGCGGTATTCGGCGGGAAACATCGTGCCGGTGTAGAAGCGCATGCCCAGCGCGGCGACATGCGGCCCCAGCTGCCGTGCCGGCGGATCGAACTCGCCGCACCTGCGCCGCGCGCCGAATTCGGGGTCGGGCAGGTCGCCGCCGTGGCAGAAGGGGTAGCCGAAATGCAGCCCGGCGCGCGGCGCGCGGTTGAGTTCGTCGGGCGGGCTGTCGTCGTCCAGCATGTCGCGGCCGTTGTCGGTGAACCACAGCACGCCATCGGTCGGGCTCCAGTCGAAGCCGACGCTGTTCCTCACGCCGCGGGCGAAGACCTCGCGTCCGGAGCCGTCGGCGTTCATGCGCAGGATAGACGCATAGGGGTCGCCCGCGTCGCAGATGTTGCAGGGCGCGCCGACCGGCACGTACAGCTTGCCGTCGGGGCCGAAGGCGATGAACTTCCAGCCGTGGTGGGTATCTTTCGGCAGCGTATCGGTTACCACCACCGGGACCGGCGGCTTGCCGATGCGCCGGTCGATGTCGTCGTAGCGCAGGATGCGGTTCACCGCGCCGACGTACAGCGCGCCGTCCTTCCAGGCCAGGCCGCTGGGCATTTGCAGGCCGTCGGCGATGCGCGTCACGGCGCCGGCGCGGTAGCCCGCATCGAAGCGCACGGCATGGACGCGGCCGGCGCCGCGCGAGCCGACATACAGCACGCCGCCGTTTTCATTGGTGCCGCCCAGCGCCATCTGGCGCGCGTTGTCCACCCGCGCCCAGAGTTCGATGGCGAAGCCCTTCGGCAAGCGGAGGGTTTCCAGCGGCAGGGCGCCGGCCCAGGCGGACCAGGCGAGGAGGGCGAAAGCGAGCAGGGGTCTCAAGGTGTCGATGGGTTTCGATGCCTGAAAGTCGGTGCCGACGATACGGCAATTCTCCCGCAGGCGGCCGGTCGATGCAATTGCGGCGGGTCACCTGGAATCCCGACGATGATCGCGGCATTGACCGGCGTGCCGCGAATGGCGATACTCGCGGCCATGAATTCGAGACCCGCCCTCGCCATAACCTTTGTCGCCGCCCTGCTGCTGGCGGCTTGCGCCGAAAAGAGCCTGCTCGTCGGTTACGAAGAAAACGAGAATTTCCTGAGCTTCAACCATCCCTTCACCGACGCCGCGGCCGCCGACGTCCGCGTCCGGGCCGAACGGATTTGCGGGCTGAGAAAACAGGCGGTGATCCAGACTTCGCGCGCCTGCTCGCTGGAGCAATGCACCACGAACTTCCAGTGCATCGATGCGGCGGACGCCGCCAAGTATGGGCGCTAGGCCGGGCGTGGCCGCGGTTCGGGAGCGGCGGGCGGGACGCGCCGGGCAGTCGGGCTTCTTGCGCGCCGTGTTGCTCGCGGGCCTGGCGGCATGGCTGGTTTCCGGCAGTGCGCTGGCCCAGGCGCCGCTGATTCCCGGCTTGCCGGCGGCCACCCAGGGCAAGGCTGCCAAATCCGCCGGCGACAACCCGGCGCCGGATGATGCGGCGCTTGCGGCCGAGTTGCGCGCGCGGCTGGCCGCCGAGCGCAAGCTGCTTGCCGTGCTGGACGGGCCGAACGGCCTTGGCGCCGGCGCGCCGCCCGGCACCGAGCTGCGTGCCCTGAAGCAGCGCCACATCCGCGTCGCCTTCATGGTCAGCACGCTGGTGCAACACCTGGCCGACCTCGACAAGCTGGACGAGACCCTCAAGCGGCGCGCGGATGCGGAGAAGGACCTCAAGGCCTGGAGCGGCCTCGCCGAGAAGCCGCCCTATTCGATCCTGCTGGCCGACCGGCTGCGCGCCGAGCGCCATGCCGCGGCGACCGAGCTGGAAGGCCTGCGTGGGCGCCAGGAGCTGTTGAAGCAGACCACCGACGACTTGCGCGAACGCCTCAAGGCGGCCCGGCAGCAATTGCGGCAGGCCACCGAGAAGGCGGAGCGCGCCCGTTCCGAATCCGAGCAGGTGCAGCAGGCCTGGGAGCGGGAAAACGCCGGCCTGGTGGTACGCCTGATGGAAACCGCGCTCGGCCACCAGGACACCCTGCGCCGGCTGATCGATGCCGAGATCGGCATCGCCCAGTCCGGCCTCGACCTGGCCCAGCGCAAGCTGGAGCAGGCGGCCGCCGCGACGCACTTTACCGAGGCCGACCTGGCGCAGGTGCGTGCGACGCTCACCGCCGAGCGCGATGCGCTGGTGGCAGAAACCGAGCGCATGGCGCAGGAATACCCGCGGCTGCACGAGGCTACCCGGATCGCGCGTGCGGCCAGCGAAGCGCTCAGGGCGGGGGGCGGGCGCAAGGGCGAGACCCAGGCGCAGTACCTGGCCCGCCTCGGTCGCCTCGAGCAGGAACTGGAACTGAAACAGGCGCGCCTCGATGCCGCCGCCGGGCGCATCGAGCGCCTGCGCGACGGGCTGGCGCTCAACCGCACCCGCAGCGTGCTCTGGGAGGCGCGCTACGACGGCCTGGGCAAGCAGGACAGCCGCGGCCGCCAGCTGGCGCGTGACGCCGCGGAAAAAATGCAGGTGTTCCTGTCGGCGCAGAAGAAGCAGATGGAGCAGATCTACAAGAGCGCCGGCAATCGCGTCAGCGACATCGACCTGAGGATGGAAAATGCCGAGCTGCCGGCGTTGAACAGCCACCTGCGGGAATTGCAGAAGGTCTATGGCGAACACACGGTCGACATCCAGCGCACGCTGGCGGCACTGGACGCCAACCTGGGCCTGGCCCAGCAGATGCTCGTCGAGTTCGGCGGCGGCAACAACAGCCAGCGTTCCTGGGCCGAGCGCCGCGCGGAATGGTCGTCCATCGCCGGCGGCTACGCCGCGGCGATCTGGAATTTCGAGCTGATCGCCGTCGAGGACACCATCGAAGTCGACGGCAAGCCGGTGGTCGGCACCCGCAGCGTCACCATCGGCAAGGTGCTGGTGGCACTGTTGCTGATCCTCGCCGGCTATGCCCTGGCGCTGTTCGCGGCACGCTTGCTGGCACGCCTGCTGGTGCGCTACTTCGGCTGGCAGCCGGCGCATGCCGGCATCCTGCGCAGCTGGGTGCTGGCGGTCGAGCTGATGCTGCTGGTGGCCATCGTCATGTTCTGGGTGAAGATCCCGCTCACCGTCTTCGCCTTCCTCGGCGGCGCGGTGGCGATCGGCCTCGGCTTCGGCATGCAGACCATGATGAAGAACCTGATCAGCGGCCTGATGGTGCTCGGCGAGCGTCCGTTCCGCATCGGCGACCTGGTCGAAGTCGGCGGCATCCGCGGCAACGTCACCAACATCGGCCTGCGCGCCTCGACCATCACCGATGTGAACGGGATCGAAACCATCATCCCCAACAGCACCTTCATCGAGCAGAACCTGACCAACTGGACCTATACCAGCGGCCGCGTGCGCTTCAACGTCAAGGTCGGGGTGGCCTACGGCTCGCCGGTGCGCACGGTGACCCAGCTGCTGGAGGAGATCGCCGGGCGCCACGGCAAGGTGCTGAAGAACCCGGCGCCGGAAGTGCTGCTGGAGGATTTCGGCGGCGACGCGCTGGTCTTTTCGCTCTACTACTGGCTCGATGTCCGCTCCGGCACGCCGGCCCGCCAGGTCGCCAGCGACCTGCGCGCGATGATCGAGGCCGGCTTTGCCGCGCAGGGGATTGCGATTCCCTTTCCGCAGCGCGACGTGCACCTCGACGCGACGAATCCGGTGCCGGTCCGGGTGGTGCCAGCCGCGGAGGCGCCGCCTTCCCCGCCGCCGCCTCTGCCGTGAACACGGATTGCGGCCGGCGCTTTCGCTGTTGCCGCCCAGGCCGCCGACGCCCCCGATACCCTCGGCAAGATCAAGCCATCCAAATCCAGCGCACTCAGTCCCTGAATACCGGGTCGCGCTTTTGCATGTTCGCCGCGCCGGCCTCGAACAGGTCGTTCGACAGCAGCATCGCGGCGTTCCACGTGGCGACATGGTTGAGGCCGTCGGCGATGCTGTGGTCGCGGGCGTAGGTGATCATTTCCTTGCAGCCGCGGATCGACAGCGGTGACTTGGCGGCAATGGTCCGGGCGATTTCCATGACACCCCGGTGCAGCATGTCGGGCGTATCGAAGCAGCGGTTGACCAGGCGCATCTGCTGCGCTTCGGCGCCGTCGACGCGGCGCCCGGTGTAGGCCAGTTCGCGCGCCATGCCGTCACCGACGAGGCGGGGCAGGCGCTGCAGGGTGCCGACGTCGGCGGTCATGCCGACATCGATTTCCCTGACCGCGAACCAGGCATCGGCCGAGCAGTAGCGCATGTCGCAGGCGGTGATCAGGTCGATGCCGCCGCCGATGCAGGCGCCATGCACGGCGGCCAGCACCGGCTTGCGACAGCGCTCGATGGAGGTCAATGTGTCCTGCAAATCGAGTATCACGCGGCGAAGCTTTTCGCGGGAACGACCGTCGCAGTCGTCTTCGATCCGGGCGCCGAGCCCCGTCAGCATGGCGAGGTCGATGCCCGAAGTGAAATACCTGCCGCGCCCGACCAGCACGCCGACACGCGCCTCCGGTGTGGCGTCCAGCCACTCCATGGCCCGCCCGATTTCGTACCACATCGGCTCGCTCATGGCGTTGGCCTTGTCCGGCCGGTTCAGGGCGACGATGGCGATGCCTGCCTCCAGCGTGAGTTCGAGGGTGCTGAATTCCATGGGAGTCCTTTCGGGGAAAATCGTGGTTCCGGGTGGAAGCCGAAATTGTCGCGCAGTTCGCGCCCGGCTCGCGAAACTGTTGCCGTGGAACTCCGGGTGACGGCGCCCGAGCCATCGCCGCCGTCGCGCCGGCGCCGACTTTTTGGGGCTGGTTGACATCGTTCGCTCCGGGGATCCGCCGACGCCCGTTTCCCTGCAGCAACGGGCGCGAACCCCGCGTCTACTGGTGGGCCACCCGATAGCCGTTCCTGCCGGCATTCTTGACCTGGTACATCGCCGAATCCGCGCGCTTCACCGCGGCATCGTAGCTGTCCCGCTCCTTGCCCAGCGGCGTGACCCCGACGCTGGCGCCGACCTTCAGGACCTGGCCCTGATAGCGCACGTCGGCCCCGACCGCCTCGATGATCCGCTGCGCGAATTTTTCCAGGTCCGGCAGCGGCGTTTCGCCGAAATCGGTCAGCAGGATCAGGAATTCGTCGCCGCCGACCCTGGCGACGATGTCGCCGCTGCGCACGATGCCGAGCAGCGCGGCGGCGACCGCCTTGAGCAGGTGGTCGCCGGCATCGTGGCCGTGGCGGTCGTTGATCGCCTTGAAGCCGTCGAGGTCGACGAAGAACAGCGCCGCGCTGGAATCGGCCAGCGGCAGCCGGGCGATGATGGCGTCGGTGTGCGCCGTGGCCGAACGCAGGTTGGGCAAGCCGGTGAGGCTGTCGTGGTCGGCCATCATGGCCAGCTGCTTGGTCTTGGTCTCCAGTTCGAGGATCAGGTGCTGGGTGGTCGCCGTGTGGTTGGTGTAGACGATGATGATGAGGATGAGGAAGAAGAAGGAGCCGAAGATCGCGCTGCCCCACACCGCGGGAGACTGCAGGTAGAGCATCGGGTCCGCCGGCAGCGACAGCCGCCCGCTGATGAACCCGTATCCGGAAAGCAGGTAGAGCCCGAGGAAGCCGGCGGCAATCATGACGATCGATCGCCGCCGCAGGAACATCGACGCGACGAACACCGAAAAGGCGCCCCACAGCGCGCCGTTGCCGTAGATGCCCGTGCTGAACAGCGCCGATATCGAAACGCCGATCGAGATGGCGAGCACGACGCCGAGCTTGGCGCGCACGGCAAGCCGGTGGCGCAGCCGGCAAAGCAGCAGCATTGCCAGCAGGCCGGCGATGTGGATGCCGTAGGCCACGCTCCAGCCGAAGCTGAATGCGCGCGAGACGGAAATGGGCACGCCGACGCAGGCAACGATGGTGGCGCCGACCACGAGATGGTTTGCGGCGCGCTCCGCTTCGCCTTTCAGCACGTCGCCGATGGCCCGGTAACGCGTCGGTGAACTCGAATCAATCGTCATGCCGCCCTCTTGCCGGAACCTGCATTATCCCTCCGGGCCATGGTTTGCGGGGATCGCCAGCGGACGCATGGGCGCAGGTTCCCGGCGGGCCCCGAAGCGTCCGTGCCGCTCAGTAGGCCTTGTTCACCAGGTTCGACGCGCTGTCCACCACGGGCAGGTCGGGGTAGGCCTCGAAGTCCTGGCCGTCGCCGAGGAATTCGGTGAAATCGTGGCTGCGCTTCTGTGCGACGCTGGAGGCCAGGTCACGCGTGCCGCCTTCGCCGGCCGCCGGCGGGCCGCCCTTGAGGTATTCCGGTTTGACGTATTTCGCCGCGGCGCCGAGGCTGCCTGAGCCCAGCGCCGTCGCGGCGCGCCGCTCCATGGCCCGGTTGAATTCGACCAGGGTGACGTGCTGGTCGCGGTCGGCGTCGATCTCGTCGAAGAACTTCGGCGCCCTGGGAAATTCCGCATAGGCTTCGGCGCGCGACAGGCGGCCGTCGCCGTCCTTGTCCGCGGCGCGGAAACGCCGCTCGAAGATTTCCCGGCTGAAGTCGTCGGGCAAGGCTTGTTGTGCCAGCGACCATGCCGGAAGGCATGCCAGGCAAGCGAGCAGGTAACGCATCATGTTTTCCGGTAATGGCGGGTTCAATCGCAAATTTTCGCACGAAACCCGCGCTTGACCCAGGGCGCCATCGGCGGAGATACTTTTCGGCGCAGCGTTCGATATTTCATTCTTCGGCAAGGACGCCTTCCGTGAACCAAGGCAATCCGCTTGAGGCCGTCATGCGCCTGGCGACGACAGCGCTCTTCGCGTTGCTCGCCGGCTGCGCCGGCACGTCGCTGACATCCACCTGGGATAATCCCGACTATCGCGGCGGGCCGGTGAAAAAACTCGCCGTTTTCGCGATGGTGAAGGACGACGGACTGCGGCGTTTCGCCGAGGACCAGATGGTCCGCAAAATTCCGGCGGGGACCAGGGCGACCGCGGGCCACCTGCTGTTCGACACGCCCGGGGAAGACAAGGACAAGGTTCGCGCCGCGCTGATCGAGGCCGGGTACGACGGCGTGCTGGTTGCGCGGCTGGTGTCGGTCGACAGGTCGCAAACCCATGTTCCGCCGCATGCGCATTTCATCCAGACGGGCCCCTACGCGGTGGCGACTCCGTATTACGGAAACTTCGTCGGCTATTACGGGCAGGGCTTTGCCGTGGTGCACACCACGCCGGGCCGCACCGTGGAGAATACGACGGTGGTGGTCGAGACCGTGCTCTACACGCTGCCCGATGACAAACCGGTCTGGACCGCCACCACGCGGTCGCTCGACCCGCGCTCGCGCCCGGAAATGATCGAGGCCATCTCGCACATCGTCGAAACCGAACTGCTGAAGAAGGGGCTGGTCGGCGGCGCGGCGAAGTAGCTTGCCGCCGCGCAGCGGGTGCTTGTCAGTTCAGTCGGCGCCCGCTTGGTCCGGCGCGCCGTCAACCCACGCCTGGAGCAGCGTGTAGGTCACCGCCAGCACCACCGGGCCGACGAAGATGCCGACCAGGCCGAAGCCGAGCAGGCCGCCGATGACACCGGCGAAGATCAGCAGCAGCGGCAGGTCGGCGCCTTTCTTGATCAGCACGGGGCGCAGGAAATTGTCCAGGGTGGTGACCACCAGGCTCCACACCAGCAGGAAGACGCCCCAGCCCGTGTCGCCGGTCCAGAACACCCAGGCCACCGCCGGGAACAGGATCAGGCCCGGCCCGATCTGGGCGATGCAGAACATCAGCATCACCGCCGAGAGCAGCGCGGCGAAGGGCACGCCGGCGATCGCCAGGCCGATGCCGCCGAGCACCGTCTGCACCAGCGCCGTGACGCAGACGCCGAGGGCCACGCCGCGTATGGCCTGGCCGGCGAGGACCACCGAACTTTCGCCCTGTGCGCCGGCCAGGCGGCGGCCGAAACGCCGGACTGCCGCCGCCGCCCCCTCGCCGCCGGCATACAGTACCGCCGAAAGGATCACGATCAGCAGGAACTGGATCAGCATGAAACCGACGTTGCCCAGCTTCGACAGCAGCCAGCGGCCGGACTCGGCGGCATAGGGCTCGGCCCTTTCCAGCAGCGCCTGCGAGCCGGCATCGGCCAGTTGCGCCCACAGGGCGTGCAGCTTCCCGCCCACCAGCGGCAGGCCCGCCACCCAGTCCGGCGGCTGCGGCAAGCCGGCTTCGACCAGCTTCCTGGCCAGGGCGGCAAATTCGCCGGCATGGCCGACGATGGTATCGACGGCAAGCAGCAGGGGGAGGAACAGCAGCAGCAGCATGGCCAGCGTCATGACGGCCACGGCGGGCGCGCGGCGGCCGCCGAAGCGCTGCTCCAGCCCCTTCAGCAGCGGCCAGGTGGCGACCACGATCATGGCGGCCCACACCAGCGCGCCGAGGAAGGGGCGCAGGACCCAGAGCGAACCGCCGATCAGCAGCAGCAGGCAGAGGATGGCCAGGGTGGTGCGGGTCAGGTCGCGTCGGATGTCGGCCATGCGGGGCCTCGCTGGAAATACGGAACCCGGATATTACCGGAAGGCTGCGCCGGCGGCCGGTTCCGGGCCGTGGCGGCAACCGGCGGGGAAACGTCCGGTCGCTACAGGAACTTGCCCAGCGCCCACTTGATCAGATCGTCCAGCGGTACCAGCGTGAACACCACCGCGACCAGGGGCAGTCCCGCCGCGACGACGACCTGGGTCACCGCCGCGCGATTGATCGGGGTGTAGCCCATCTCGCGGATGGCCTGGATGGTGGTGTTGAGTTCCGAGGTTGAAGGCAGCCCGGACACGTCCGCCTGGCCTTCGTCGTCGTCCGTCCTTCCGGTCCACTTGCGATGCGTGGTGACATGCTGCCGGGTTGCCATGCGACCGTATTCGATCTGTGCCTTCTCGCGCGCCACGTGCAACGGCAGGGCGAATACCAGCAGCGGGCCGAGGAAAACCAGGAGGTTGAGCCCCAGCCATCCCGCGACGGCAAACCAGACGATTTCCGCGGGGCGCTGTTCCACCGCGAGATCCTTCAGGATCGACGCGGAAATCACGCAGCTCAGGGCGAAGGTAAAGCCGGTGAACACGCTGGGATAGATCGACAGGAAGCCAAGGCCGGCGGCGCGATCCGGGTGGGTGGGTATCAGTTGCAGTGGCAGCCGGGAGATGCGAAACAGCAGCGCGGCCCAGACCAGGAACCACCAGCCCCAGCGCAGGAGCAGGAAAAGGTAGAGGGGGTTGCTGACGTAGCGGGCCGCGGCGCCGGCCCACGACAGCTCGACCTGGCCCCCGACCAGGCTGCCCTCCCAGCTGGCGCCGGTGAGCGTGATGACGAGATGAATGGTGGATCCTGAAAAGACGAGCGCCAAGGCGAGCATGATGGCCTCCGCCAGCCAGGCACTGGAACGGCGGTCGGCGATGGCCAGGATGGCCTCGTAGCGCGGCAGGCTGTCACGGGAGAGCAGCCCCGCCTCGCGGAACTGCAGGCCGAGAATCTTGAAGCGGCTGTCGGCGTAGCGCTCGGTGGCGACCATCGCCCAGATCGCGATCAGGTAGCGCGCCGGCACCGTCAGGTCGGTGAAATAGCTCCAGCCCCGGTCGCTGCCGTCGGCCAACGATTGCGCGACCGCCAGCAGCGCCGGCGGCAGCCACGCCAGCAACGCAAGAAACGTGGCGCAGCGCAGCGTGGTGAGCCGGTCCGCCCCCAGCAGGCCCAGGCGCCGCAGGACGAGGTAGAACGGCCCGCCGGCAACGAGCGAGAAGCTGGTATCGGGTGTCGCGCCTTCGGCTTGCGTCATCGGCATTCTCCATTCAGCGGGGACGACCGGTCACATAGTCCCCGAGCCACCAAAGGATCACGCGCGGACCCGGTCGGATGCCCCCCCGGCTCGGCCCGTCGCAGCTTCAGAATCGATACGAATAATGCGCGGACAGGAAGACCATGTACGGGTGGTCGTACTTGCCGCTGAGCAGCCGGCTGGGGTCGGAACTGCTGTCCGAACGCGCGTATTCCGCCGCCAGGCCGAGTTCGGACTTGGGGGAGAGCGTGTATTGGACGCCGGTGCCGAAGCGCCAGGTATCGCCGTTGGGCAGGGCGAACGAGGTCTGGTTCTGGTTCTTGTAGAAGCTGTTGTCGTAGGCGACGCCGGCATTGATTTTTGTGGTGGCGTCGTACTGGTAGCGCGCGCCGACCGCGACATGCCAGGTGTCCTGCAGCTTCAGGCTGCTGGTGGTCGTTCCGGCATTGGTTTCCACTGTGTTCTGCGAAAAACGGCTCCAGTCCTGCCAGCCGAGGTTGCCGGTGACGGCCCAGCGGTCGTTCAGCGTGTGGTAGATGCTGGCCATCACCTGCTGCGGTGCGTTCACGCTGGCCTTGACCGGGAAGGTGTGGGTGCGGCCGAGGAGACCCGTCACCGTGGCGTTGATGCTGAAGTCGTACTCCACCTTGCTGGTCCACACCAGGCCGAGGCGCGTTGCCTTCGAGGGTTCGAACATGAGCCCGACGCGACCGCCGAACTCCCAGTCGGTGTCCTTCTCGTCGGGGTTGCCGCCGCCGGCCAGGGCCACGCGCTCTAGCTTGAGCAGGCTGTAGTTCGTGGTCAGGCCGATGCTCAGCGACCACTTGTCGTCGATGCGGTAGGCCAGGCTCGGCTGGATCGTCATGGCCATCATCGCGGTGTTGTCCACCAGATTGCGTCCGGCCCAGCTGTCGCCGAAGTCCAGCGCCAGCCCGAAGTTACCATACACGCCGACTCCGAGCTTCAGTCGGTCGTCGATGCTGTGGCTGTAAAACAGGCTGCCGCCGGGCAGCCAGCCGATTACGTTGCCGGGATCGCGGGTGCCGAGCAGGGCAGTGCCGTCCACTTCGTACTCGGCCTTGCCGTAGAGCATCTGCGCGCCGGCCACCAGCTGGTTGCCCGAAAGTCGGGTCATGCCCGCCGGATTTCCATAGACCGTCGAGGCATCTTCGGCGCGCGCCGCGGTGCCGGCCCCGGCAAAGCCGAGGTCGGAGGTGCCAACTTCGTAGAGGTAAAGGCCGCCGGCCTGGGCGAGTGGGGGCAGGCCGAGCGCGGCAATGGCGATCGAGTTGCGCAGGGTATTTTTCATGATCCGTTCCATCACGTGAGGGTTGCCGATCAGCTATGTCGGGGAGAGCTCTTATTTCTTGGCGGCGGCCTGCGGCGGCTGCACCGGCATGAAGATGGGCCCGGCGGCGCCGTAGACCTGCATATAGTAGCTGGCACCGCAACGGAAATAGGTCACGCCGTTGACCATGGTGACATCAGGCGGGCAGGGCAACGAGGCATTGGCTGGTGGCGGCGCCGGTGCGGCCGGTGGCGGAGCGGGCTGCGCTGCCGGCGCGGTCACGACGACCGTGGTCGTGGCAGGCGGAGGCGGCGGTTTCGACGCCGAAGCGGCGGCGGCGCCAACCACGGCGCCGACCACAAATCCGGCGGCGGCTTCGTTGTTGTCCCAGTTGTCATAGTGGGCCGCCGGGGGGTAGTAGGCCGGCGGCGGATAGTAGCCGGCAGGGGGCGCATACGCAGCCTGATTCGACTGCTGGGCAGTGGTGGCCGTGCTCTGCCGCGACTGCTGGTTCGAGGTCGACGTGGTCTGCCGGCTCTGCTGGTTGCTTGCCGTAGCGTCCTGACGCTGCGCCTGGTTCGTCGTGCTGGTTGATGAATAAGTCTGCTGGCGCGAAGACTGCTGGCTTGCCGATTGTGATTGCATGCTGCTGGCAGACGTCTGGCGCGACTGCTGGTTCGCGGACGCAGCCCCCGAGGCCTGCCCGGATCCTGCCTGTGACGCCGCTGCGCCGCCGCTGCCCTGGGCATGGGAGGCGCCGGCCGCGGATGCACCGCCGCCCGCGCCGTGTGCGCTTTGCGCTCCACCGGAACCGCCGCCAAAGCTGCCACCTGACGCCGACCCCTGCCGCGAAAAACCCCCGCCACCGCCACCGCCGCCACTGAAGCTGTGACCGCCACCGCCACCACCGCCACCGCCGCTAAAGCTGTGACCGCCACCACCGCCACCGCCGCCGCGTGCTTCAACGTCCTGAACCGCACCGGCGCCTATGAACAGAACCGCCACCAGCGCAGCGACCGGTGAAACACGCATCCGAGGTCTCCGGGCAATCATTTCAGCTCTCCTTTGGTATTGACGGCCGCGCCGCGTGTGTCGATGAGCTCCGGCGGGACTTGCACGGCAAACATGATCTGCGACGAATTCGCCGCGGGCTTGAAGCGGAATGTGGCCTTGTCGAATTTGGGCGACAGATTCCATTTGCTGAAGTCGGCGCGGAACTGCGGCTGGCCGGCTTCCGTCTTGTAAGTGATCACGATGCGCTCCGGCAGGGGCTTTTTGCCGTCGGCTATCCAGACCTGGAAGTCGACCGCCGCGGTTCGCCCGGCGATGTGATGCACGGGCTTGCCATGCAGCGAGGAACGTTCGACGTAGTCGATGCCGGTCAGGCGCCGCTGCAGTTCATCCGCCAGGCGCGACATGAGAACCGGCGCCAGCGGCAGGCGCAGCTTGAGGTCGCGGACGTAATGCACCACGGTAGCGTCGATGTCGCCGGGCTGCAGGGTCTGGGCGTAGACGACGCTCTTGCCGTCGCCCGAGCTGACCGTGATCCGCTCGCCGTCGAACAGCATCAGGTTGTTGCTGCCGTCGCTGGAGGTTTCCGCAACGCGAACGCGATTCGGCCGCTCGACGGCGACATCGCGCACTGCGCCGAACTCGATTTTCTGGCCGTCGTCCTGAACCGCGTCATAGCTGATGCGCAAGGCGACGCTGAAGCGTTGGCTGCTGCCCAGAAACCGTGCCATTTCAAGCAGGCGGTCATGGGCGAAGCGTTGCGATTCGGACGCCAGCGTGAGGGTTTGCAGCGGCGCGGCCGGTGCCTGCGCCTGGGCCACGGCGGCGGTGAGGGCCAGCGATGTGGCCAGTATCAAGGACTGCTTCAGCATGGAGTTTTCCTCGTCAAAAATTCATCTGCATTATGCGATAAACGTCACCCGGGCCGGCGGCGGCCTCGATCATTGCGCCATGCGCCGGTGGCCCGAGTTTTCCACCGCGACATTTATGCCTTTGGCCTTGGCGGTGAGGTTGGTACGCGCGGCGAAGATGGTGCCGTCCGGCAGTACCGACATCGTGACATCAAGGGCGATGGCATCGGCCGGGCTGTCGAGATAGGTGGCGACGGCAACGGCGAGCAGGCGATTGGTCGGAATTTCGACATCCACACCGAGGGAATCGCCGGGCTTGAGGTAGTCGCCGAAGCTCAGGCGCACGCGCCGGCCCGGCTCCAGCATCTGCATGCCCATCTTTCCGGCCGTGATCGACTGCTGGATCAGGCCGGACAGCGGAGGAACGTACTTGTGCACGAGTTCCGCCGCACTCTTCATGTAGTCCGTCACTTCTTCCTTCTTGTGTTCCGCAACCCGATTCGCGATCCGGCCCAAGGGCAGCACGCCCGGCATTTTCTTCTCGTCCGCCGCCTGGTTCAGCACGACTTTCTGGATGCTGCCGTCGGCGCCGTAATAGCAGCGCTTTTGCGTGCTGGACTTCTGCTCGCCATCCTTGCTGACGACGGTGGTTTCTGTCCACTCGTAGGCGCGCATCTGCTGTTCGCTGGCCTGCAGCCATTGCTTGAGCATGGCCGCGCGCTGCTGCGGCGTCGGTTGGGCCTGCGGCTGCGCCTGGGCGAGGACGATCGGTGCCGCGGCCGCCTGGTCCGCTGCCGACAGCGCGGGGAAAGCCAGCGCTGCGACGAGGGCGCCGAAAAAAGCAAGCTTGCGGATGGGGTTGCGCATGGTTCGGCTCCATTCGGGGTGAGCGGAAAATTTGTTGGCCAGCGCCTTGCAACATGAAGTTCGACGCTGGCCGCGCGGCGGCTCTCTACTTGGTTTCAATGTCATCAAAAAGTCGGCGCCGGCGGGACGGCAAGCATTTTCGATCCCGACCGGTCGCTTCCCCGCAGGGAGAACGCGCCGGTAGAAACCGCCTGCTATTTGGCCAGCTTGATGGTCACCGAGCTGACACCCAGATTGAGCGCCGCACCTTCACCCTTCGACCTGGTGGTGATGACCACCTCTTTCATGTTCTGAAAACTGCTCCCCCCTTTGCCGACGCCGGCCGCGGCGCCCGCACCGATGCCTTGATAGGTGCCGGGGAAATCCTCGATGTTCTTCAGGAAGTAGACATTGGCCGTGCCGTGAGCCTCGGTATAGCCGACGCCGCCGACGGTGACTCCGCTCATGGTGAAGGGGTAATCCTTGCCCTTGAAGTGCAGCACGCCCTTGCCTTCCGCGCCGCCGAAAACCAGGCGCAGCTGTTTCGCGTCGAACTCGGCGGTAGCGTCCGGCGGCCCGCTCATGGCCTTTTGCCTGGCCTGCGCCTTGGCATCGGCCTTTTGCTGTGCGCCGTCCGCTTGCGCGAACGACACGTGTGCGAAGGACAGCGCGAGGGCTGCAAAAAGGGAACCGAGAATCATTGATTTATTGCGCATGCGGGTTTCTCCAAAAAAGTGAACTACATTGAACATGAAATGCGCCACACCCGGGAGGGAGTGCGCTGCGCTTCATTCGACCGTGGCCCGTCCTGCGGTTTGGGTCATTGCTTGAGAATCGGCCGGGCGTGGATCGCCCGGCCCCGAGGGTTGCCGGCGAAGTCGAGTGTCTTGGTCGAGGTCTCGATCAGTCCGCCGGCATTGGTGGCCGACTGGTTCATGCGGGCACTGGCAGGGAATTCCGGCATGATCCCTCGCCGCGCCTCAATCCGACTTCGCCTTCTTTTGCGCGGCGTCGGCGCGAGCCTTGTCGTCCTGCGCCTGTCCGGCCGGCTTCATTTCCTTCGTTTCGACCGTGACCTTGGCGATCTTGCCGGTGAAGCGCGATCGGGCTTCCGCGCCGATCGCCTCGACCACCGGCGTGCCGAGGTCGATGCCGACGTCGGCCGTTTCGTCGGCCGAGAACAGCCCGGCCTGGGTGTGGGGGATGCGTCCTTCGGCCACCTTCTCGCCAGTCACCAGCAGGGTTCCCGTGCCGCCCTTGCCGGGGCCGCCGCCGTCATAGGCGAAATCGAAACGGATCGTGTTCCTGCCGGCGACAAGCGGCTTGCTGGCGGCGATCGAGGTGCGCTGCAGCCCGAGGAAGTTGTAATCGTAGGCCGGCACGCCGTCCTTGACATACAGCGACCAGCCGCCGAAACGTCCACCCTGCGCGATGACGGTGCCGCGGGTGCCCGCCGCCGGTACGTCGATTTCCGCCGTGATGCTCTTGGAGCGGTTCTTCACGTTCGGGAAGACGGCTTCCATCATGCCGCTCATGCCTTCGGCCAGCGTGATCGAGCTGCGCCCGGCCATCAGGTCGGGACGGCCGACGGTCTTGGCGTCCAGGCGCTCGAAGACGCGATCGTCGATGGGCAGCACGTGGTACTTTTTCGCTTCCGTGAGGAACAGGGCCTGCATCTCCTTGAGCTTCTTCGGGTTCTCTGCGGCGAGGTCCCTCGCCAGGCTGAAGTCCGCGCGCACGTTGAACAGTTGCCAGACATCCTGGTCCAGGGGATGGCGGCCCTTGGCTTCCCATGGCGCCCGATGGATGGTGCGCGCAAGCCAGCCGTCATGGTAAATCGCGCGGTTGCCGGCGATCTCGAAATACTGCGTGGTGTGTCGTTCCCTGGCCTTGGCGTCCTCGAAGGAATACTTCAGGCTGGTGCCTTCCATCGGGATCTGCTTCGTGCCATTGACCACCTTGGGTTCCGGCAGGCCGATCGCCTGGAGGACGGTCGGCGCGACGTCGATGACGTGGCTGAACTGGCCGCGGATCTCGTTCTTCGCCTTGATCCCGTTGGGCCAGCGCACCACCATGCCGTTGCGCGTGCCGCCGAAGTCCGAAGGCACCTGCTTCATCCAGCCGAAGGGGGCATCGAGGCCGACCGCCCAGCCCGCCGCCATGTGCGGATAGGTCTCGGGGCCGCCCCATTTGTCGGCGAGTTTGAGCATGTCCTCGACCTTCTCATGCACGCCGTTGAAATAGGTGTATTCGTTGAACATGCCGTTCTGGCCGCCTTCGCCGCTGGTACCGTTGTCGCCGGCGATGTAGAAGACCAGCGTGTTGTCCGCCTCGCCGACGGCTTCGAAGGCCTTGAGCATGCGGCCGATTTCGTGGTCGGTGTAATCGACATAGGCGGCGAACACCTCGGCCTGGAGGATGAACAGGCGCTTCTCGTCGGCCGAGAGCGTGTTCCAGTCCTTGATCGCCGGTGGCTTGGGCGCCAGCTTGGTGCCGGCGGGGACGACGCCGGCGGCGATCTGCCGCGCCAGGGTTTCCTCGCGCAGCTTGTCCCAGCCCTGGTCGAACCTGCCCTTGCCCCGCCATTTGGCGATCCAGTCCTTGGGCACGTGGTGCGGGGCGTGGGTGGCGCCGGGGGCGAAATAGACGAAGGAGGGCTTATCCGGCGTCAGCGCCTTCTGGTACTTGATCCAGGCCACTGCCTTGTCCGTCATGTCGGTGAGGAAGTGGTAGTTCGGGTCGTTCGGCAGTTCCACCTGGGCCACACCGTCATAGAGGAACGGCGCCCACTGGTTGGTCTCGCCGCCGATGAAGCCATAGAACTTGTCGAAGCCCTGGCGCGTCGGCCAGCGGTCGAAGGGGCCGGCAACGCTGGCTTCCCACGAGGCGGTCTCGTGCCACTTGCCGAAGGCCGCCGTGCTGTAGCCGTTGAGGCGCAGGGTTTCCGCCAGCGGTGCCGTGGCGTTGGGGATCTGGCCGGTGTTGCCCGGGAAGCCGGTGGCCATCTCGGTGATGAAGGCCATATTCACCGTGTGATGGTTGCGGCCGGACTTCAGCGCCGCGCGCGTCGGCGAGCACAGCGCGGTGGTGTGGAAATTGTTGTAGCGCAGTCCGTCCTGCGCCAGGCCTTCCAGCGTCGGGGTCTTGATCGGCCCGCCGAAGGTGCTGGTTGCGCCGAAGCCGAGGTCGTCGATCAGCACGATCACCACGTTGGGGGCGCCCTTGGGCGCCTTGACCTCGAAATGCGGCGGCATCTTTGCCTTGCGCGCATCGATTTCCGTAGGCGGGCCGCTTCGGCTCGGCGATCGGCAGCACCGTGCGGTCGAGTTTGGGCTCCGCCTGCTGCGCGGATGCGGTGACGCTGCAGAAGCCGGCAAGCAGGGCAATGAAGGCGGTGCGGCGGATGGATACCATGGGCGTGCTCCCGTTGTTGAAGGCGTCCCGTAGCGGCAGCGTCGGTCGAACCATTTGCCATCCCGGTCCGATCCCACTCGGGATTGCGTAGTAGAGGCCGCACCGTGCCTGTCATTGACAATTTGCGACAGGTCGCGCGCGGGTTGTTGCGGCCGGGGCGCGATTGCAGCAACATGGCGGACGCCGAGTCCGGCATGAAGAAGGTTCAAGCAGACGATGAACGAAGGCATGATCCGGGTTGCGCCCTTGCTTCCGTCACGACAGGTGCTGGAGCGCATGGGTGTCAATTGGGGCGATTTGCTCGACCGATGTGGTCTGCACAACGACCTGTTTGCCCATCACGACAACCCGATTGCCTTCGGCGACATGTGTCGCTTCGTCCGGCTTGGTGCCAGCATTTCCCGCTGCGAGCACTTCGGCCTGCTGCTGGCGCACGAGGCCGGCGTGTCGACGCTGGGTTCCGTCGGCATCTCGGCCTTGCGCAACACCCAGGTCGGTTCCGTGCTCGCGGCGATGATCCGCAACCTGCACCTGCACGATCAGGGGGCCGCCCCCTTCCTCAAGGTGGATGGCGGCAATGCCTGCGTGGGTTATGTCGTTGCCGGTTACCATGCCTGCGGCGTCGCCGGCGTGCTCGACGCCGCCGTAGGCATCATCCTCCGCATCCTGGCCAGCCTCTGCGGGCCCAACTGGCAGCCGCTGGAAGTGTGCTTCGCCCGTCGTCCGCCGCGGGATGTCGCGCCCTACCGCGACTTCTTCCGGGTGCCCCTGAACTTCGATGCGCCCTATACCGGCGTGGTCTTCAGGGAGCGCGACCTGCACAAGCGCGTCCAGCTCGCGCGTCCGGAGCTTGCACCGCCGGACAGCGCCATCGCGGTGGACGACCAGACCACCGTGCCTTTCCCCGTTCTCATCCGGCGCCTGCTGCAGGTACTGCTGGTCACGCAGCGCTGCTCGGTGACCGGCGCGGCCGACCTGCTGAACATGCACCGGCGGACGCTGAATCGGCGCCTGCAGGCCATGGGCGTCACGTTTCGCGACCTTGCGGATGAAGCGGCCTACGTCCGCTCGCGCCAACTGCTGGCGGAAACCGACATGCCGCTGGCGAAGGTCGCCAACGTCATGGGCTATGCCGAAGCCAGCACCTTCAGCCGGCGCTTTCGCCACCGTTCGGGCATCCCGCCGGGGCAGTGGCGCAAGCAGTTCCGCCAGGAATTTGGCGTCCATTCCTGAACCGGCCGCGCTCGGGTTCGCACACGGCATGCCATGCCCATACTGAAATTCGCCTGCCGCGGCCTCGCCGCCCTTGCCCTGTTTGCGGCAGGTGTTGGCGGCGCGGCCGCGGCCGCCGAACCCGGCTATGTCGGCGCGCCGATTTGCGCCGGCTGCCATGCCAGGGAAGCCGAGGCCTGGCGCGGGTCGCACCACGACCTCGCCATGCAGGAACCGACCGCCAGGACCGTGCTCGGCGATTTCAGCGGGACGAAGTTCAGCCACCAGGGCGTGGTGTCCACTTTCTTCAAGCGCGGCGATACCTTCTACGTCAATACCGACGGCGCCGACGGCAAGCTGGCCGACTTTCCGATCAAGTATGTGTTCGGCGTGACTCCGCTCCAGCAGTACCTGATCGAGTTTCCCGGCGGCCGCCTGCAGGCGCTGTCGATCGCCTGGGACAGCCGGCCCGGGGTGGCAGGGGCGGCGGGCGGGCAACGCTGGTTCCATCTTTACCCGAAGGAAAAGATCGGCCACAAGGACCCGCTGCACTGGACCGGGATCTACCAGAACTGGAACCTGCAATGCGCCGAATGCCACTCCACCGGCCTGCGCAAGAACCATGACGTTGCGAGCAACAGCTACCGCACGCACTGGCGCGAATTGAACGTGTCCTGCGAGGCCTGCCACGGCCCCGGCGCGCGCCATGTCGATTGGGCAAAGACCGCGAGCAAGCCCTATCCGGCCGACGACCGCAAGGGCTTTGCCGACGCCAGCGCCAGCCGCTGGCGCGAGGCCTGGAAATTTCCTGAAGCCGGCGCCCGATTTGCGCGGCGCGACCGCCCGCCAGACCCGGCGGTGAACAACGCCTGCGCCGCCTGCCATGCGCGCCGCGGCACCATCGCCGACCGCGACCGGCCCGGCGCGCCGCTGGCCGATACGCACCGCCTGGCGCTGCTCACGGCGCCGAACTACTACGCCGACGGCCAGCAGCGCGAGGAGGTCTACACCTGGGGCTCCTTCCTGCAGAGCAAGATGTTCCAGCACGGCGTCACCTGCATGGACTGCCACGAGCCGCACACGGCCAAACCGCGCGCCGAGGGCAACGCGCTGTGCACGCGCTGCCACGATGCCGCCGCCTTCGATGGCCCGAGCCACCATTTCCACAAGGCGGATGCCGCGGGCGCGCAGTGCGTGTCCTGCCACATGCCGGCCACCACCTACATGGTGATCGACCCCCGGCGCGACCATGCCATGCGCGTGCCGCGGCCGGACCTGGCGAAGCGGCTCGGCAGCCCCGATGCCTGCACGCAGTGCCATAGCGGCAAGACACCGGAATGGGCGGCCGCGGCGCTCGACGGCTGGCTGGGCAGGCAGTGGCGGCAGCGGCCGGGCAGTGGCCCGGCCCTGCATGCCGGCGCGACGCAGGGCGCCAAGGCGGTGCCGGATTTGTTGGCCCTGGCGGGGAACGCCGCACAGCCGCCGCTGGTGCGCGCTACCGCGGCGCAGTTGCTGGCGCCATCGATGCGCCCGCATCTGTTGCAACCGGCCCGCGAACTGCTGCGGGACCCGGACCCCGAAGTACGCATTGCCGCGCTGGAAATGATCGAGCCGGTCGATCCGCTCAACCGCATCCTTGCCGCCGGCCCGCTGCTGGCCGACCCGGTGCGCGGCGTGCGCAGCGAAGCCGCGCGCGTGCTGGCCGGCGTGCCGGAAAACCAGTTGCCCGAGCCGCGGCGCGGCGCCTACCGGCGTGCGCTGGACGAGTACATCGCCGCGCAGCGGCAGGAGGCCGACTGGCCGACGGCCAACGCCAACCTTGGCAACCTCTACCTGCGCCTCGGGCGTTTCGACGATGCCGTGGCGGCCTTCCGCCGCGCCTTGAAGCTTGATCCGCGGTTTGCGCTGGCCTGGGTGAACCTGGCCGATGCGTGGCGGGCCCAGGGCCGCAGGGAGCAGGAGGTCGAAGCTACCCTGCGCGAAGGCCTCGCCCGGCTGCCGCGCTCGGCCGACCTGTTGCATGCGCTCGGCCTGGCGCAAGTGCGCAAGGGCGACAGGACCGCGGCGCTGGCCTCGCTCGCCCAGGCCGCCAGGCTGGCGCCCGATCGCGCCCGCTACGCCTATGTCTGGGCTGTCGCCCTGCACTCGGCCGGACGCCGGCAGGAGGCGATCGCCGCCTTGCGCGACGCCGAGCGGCGCCATCCCTACGACGTCGACATGCTCGGCGCCCTGGTGACCTTCGAGCGCGAGGCCGGCGATACGCGCGCGGCGCTGGGCCACGCGCGCAAGCTGGCCGAGGCGCTGCCCGACGATCCGCGGGTGAAGGCGCTGGTGGCCGAGCTCGCGCGGGGCCGCTGAGCCGGCCGCCGTGCGCGGCAAAAAAGTCGGCGCCGGCTTGTTACGGGCATGCAAACCCGGCCCCCCGACCAGCAAAGGAAAACGCGTTTTACCAACGAAAATTTTTATCATACTGAAAACACCGCTTCCCCGAGGGAGAAGGGCAAGCCCCACCCGCCACCGGCGGTCAGGGGGGGGCCAGGCGGGCGCCCCCCCCCCCGGAAAAGCCGCGAAGAACCGGGGGCGCCGAGCCGCGGGGCCGCCGCCCCGGGGGCGCCCCCCACCGCGCCCCCCCCCGCCCCGCGGGCAGGACGCGCGCCGCCCGCCCGGAGAGGGGCAAAAAGCCCGGCCCGGGCAAGGCAGCCGCCCGCCCCGCCCCCGGGGGGGGCCCCGGGAGAAGGCCCCGGGCCCGCCCGGCCCCGGCGGGGCGACCCCGCCCGGCCGGCCGGGCCGGCGGGGGGGCCCGGGGGGCGGGGGGCCGGCCGGCCGGCCCGCCCCCCGCGGGGGGCCCCCCCCCGCCGGCGCCCGCCCCCGGCGGCCCGGGGGAAGCGGCCCCGGGCGGCGGCGGGGGCCGCCGCCCCCCCGCGGAGCCGAGCCCCCCCGGCCGAGGCCCCGGCGGGGCCCCCCCCCCCCGGGCCGGTGGCGCCACGGCGCGCGGAAGGCTCCGCCGGCCCCACCGCGAGCCATCAACGCAGAATGCGTGCATGACACCCGCACAATTCATCGCCCTCTGGCAGAACAATCCCTTCACCGAACGCGCCGGGGCGCAGGGGCATTTCGACGACCTGTGCGAACTGCTCGGCGTGGACAAGCCGCGCGACCCCGACAACTACTGTTTCGAGCGCGGCGCCGGCAAGGCCAGCGGCGGTGACGGCTGGGCCGACGTCTGGAAGCGCGGCCATTTCGGCTGGGAAAACAAGCGGCCGGGGCGCGACCTGCGCGCCGCGCTGAAACAGCTCACCGACTACAGCCTGGAACTGGAAAACCCGCCGCTGCTGGTGGTCAGCGACCGCGAGATCATCGAGATCCACACCGCCTTCACCGGCTACCCCGACCAGCCGCGCCGTATCGCCATCGCCGACCTTTCGCAGCCGGAGAACCTGCAAACCCTGCGCTGGGTGTTCACCGAGCCGGAGAAGCTGCGCCCGGTCAAATCGCTCGCCGCGATCACCGAGGAAGCCGCCGGCCAGTTCGGCGCGCTGGCCGAAACCCTGCGCAAACGCGGGCTGGAATCGCAGCCCGTCGCCCACTTCCTGATCCAGTGCCTGTTCTGCATGTTCGCCGAGGACGAAGGCCTGCTGCCGCGCGGCATCTTCACCGGCCTGCTGGCGAAAGCGCCGACGATCCGGCGCGCGCCGCGAACCGGCTGACCGCCTTGTTCACCGCCATGCAGACCGGCGGTGACTACGGCGACGACACCATCGCCTGGTTCAACGGCGGCCTGTTCGCCACCATCGCCGTGCCGCCGCTGGAACGCGCCGAACTGGCCGCCCTGCAGCGCGCCGCCGACATGGACTGGCGCAACATCGACCCCTCGATCTTCGGCACCCTGTTCGAGCGCGGCCTGAATCCCGCCAAGCGCTCGCAGCTCGGCGCGCACTACACCGACCCGGCCACCATCATGCGGCTGATCGAGCCGGTCATCGTGCGCCCGCTCACCGCCGAATGGCAGGCGGCGAAGACCGCCATTGCCGCGCTGCTGAAGAAATCGAAAAAGCAGAACGACAAGGCGCACAAGGACGCCGCCGCGCTGTTCCACGGCCACCTCGAACGCCTGCGCAATTACCGCGTGCTCGACGCCGCCTGCGGCAGCGGAAATTTTCTCTACCTCGCGCTCAAATCGCTGAAGGACCTGGAACGCCGCGCCAACACCGAAGCCGAGGCGCTCGGCCTGCAACGCCAGGTCAGCATCGAGGTCAGCCCGGCCAACGTGCTGGGCATCGAACTCGACGCCTACGCCGCGGAACTCGCGCGCGTCACGGTCTGGATCGGCGAGATTCAATGGATGCTGCGGAACGGCTATCCGGTTTCGGCGCAGCCGATATTGCGGCCGCTCGACAGCATCGAGAATCGGGACGCGCTGATAAAAGTCGGCGCTGACGGTACGGCGAGCGAAGCGGAATGGCCGGCCTGCGATGCGATTGTCGGCAATCCGCCCTTCCTCGGCGACAAGAAGATGCGCGGCGAACTTGGCGACGACTACGTGACCTTACTGCGCAAGTGCTACGAGGGCCGCGTGCCGGGCGGCGCCGATCTTGTCACCTACTGGTTCGAGAAGGCGAGGGCGCAGATCGAGGCGGGCAAGTGCACGGCGGCGGGACTGGTCGCCACCAATTCGATACGCGGCGGGGCCAATCGCAAGGTGCTGGATCGCATTGTCGAGAGCGGCGAAATCTTCGAGGCGTGGTCGGACGAGGATTGGATCAACGAGGGCGCAGCGGTACGGGTGTCGCTGGTGGGCTTCGGCAAGGGCGATGGCGCGGTGAGGCTCGATGGCGTCGCCGTCACAAGCATCTACAGCGACCTATCCGCCGGAACGACGATGACTGTTGATCTGACAACCTCGGCGCGACTACCGGAAAACGCTGGGGTGAGCTTTCAAGGGCCGGTATTAGTCGGTCCCTTCGAGGTCGCGGCGGATACGGCGCGAGAATGGTTCGCCCTGCCGAATCCGAACGGTCGGCCGAACAGCGACGTCTTGAAGCCGCTCACCAACGGCAAGGACATTACCAGTCGTTCGCGAGGTCTGTGGGTGGTGGATTTCGCCATGATGGACGAATCTTCAGCCAGCCTCTACGAGCAGCCCTTCGAGTATGTGCGGCAGCATGTCAAGCCGCTGCGCGATGGCAACCGCGATGAATCGCGGCGAAAGCGGTGGTGGCTGCATGGGCGCCTCGGCACGGACTGGCGTGCCGCGACGTATGGGTTGCCGCGTTACATCGCCAACCCGGCAGCCCAAGCATCGTTTTTCGTCTGGCCCAACGGTATGCTGGCCCGAGATGTCTGGTGGTAATCGCACGCGCCGACGACGCCACCTTCGGCATTCTGCATTCGCGCTTCCACGAACTCTGGTCGCTTCGCCTCGGCACCTCGCTCGAAGATCGCCCGCGCTACACGCCGACCACCACCTTCGAAACCTTCCCCTTTCCCGCCGGCCTCACCCCGCGCGACACCGCGCCGGTCGCCGGCCAGCCGACGCCGCCCTGTCTCGCGGGCGAGGTGAGGGCGGCGAACATCGCCGCCGCGGCGCGTCGCCTTAACGAACTGCGCGAGAACTGGCTCAACCCGCCCGAGTGGACCGAGCGCATCCCCGAGGTTGTCCCCGGCTACCCCGACCGCATCGTCGCCAAACCCGGCCACGAAGCCGAGTTGAAGAAGCGCACCCTGACCAATCTCTACAACGCCCGCCCGGCCTGGCTGGACAACGCGCACAAGGCGCTCGACGCGGCCGTCGCCGCCGCCTACGGCTGGACCGACTACACGCCCGCCATGCCCGACGAGGAAATCCTGCGCCGCCTGCTGGCGCTGAACCTGGCCCGCGCTTCGGCGCAGGGTGCGTAGCCGCCGTCCCGCCAACGCCGACTTTTGCTGCCAAGGGGTCTGATTCGAGGTTGCAATGAAGCAGACCGGCTTTATCGGTTTATCCACGTCTATTCACGCTTGACGTTATGCACGCCAGGCGTTAGTATCACTCCATGCCGATCAAGAGCTTCAAATGCAAAGACACTCACGCGCTATTTCTTGGTCGGCGAGTTCGCCGCTGGTGTGACTTGGATGATTTGCGTGTTCCCCCGGGCAATCAGCTGGAGGCATTGAAGGGAAATCGCAAGGGGCAATACAGCATTCGCATCAACGATCAATGGCGCGTGTGCTTCGCTTGGACTGTGGAAGGCCCGAGCAACGTGGAAATTGTCGATTACCACTGAAGGAGTTTGAATATGCGTACTGTTGCCCCTGTTTCGCCCGGCGAAATGCTGGATGAAGAGTTCCTGAAGCCGCTTGGCCTGACGAAATACCGCCTGGCCAAGGACATCGGCGTGCCCCCGCAACGAATCGGGGATATCGTGGCGGGCAAGAGGGCCATCACCGCCGACACGGACCTGCGGTTGTGCCGGTACTTCGGACTCAGCGATGGATGGTGGCTGCGCGGACAGGCCAACTATGACACCGCAATCGCGCGCGACAGCATGGGCGAAGTCCTCTCACGCATTCCTCGTTGTCAATTGCTGGCTGCCTGAGGGTAGCGCCTGCGGGAATGTAGTCACCCCGTCATTCAGGACGCCACGCGATCAGGCTGCGTGCGGCGCGCTTCGATGTGCCGATGGAGGCACTGGCGGGGTGAATATGACGCCGACGCCATGCCGCCGGCCACAAGAAATACCGCTCGAACGCCGTTCTGCCCGCCGGCGCAATCCCTACCTGAAGCGTTCCCAGCTGCCGGCATGGTGGTGCGCCGGTTGCCGTTCGGCCCAGGCGGCGAGGCGTTCCATCCAGCTTGCGCGCGGCGCGCTTGCGGCCGTGATGCGCGTGCGGCTGGCGGGGCGCCGCGGAAGATGCGGAAGGCGCGGAAGGTGGAAGCTGAATCCGTGATCTGCGGTATGCGTGGCCATGATGACTCCCGTTATCGGTGGCGTACCGGAAAATTCCGGTTGCCGTGTGCTGGAACGGACTATAGGACTTGGCGTTCACGCACGCAATATGTAAAGATGCGTTTGTAGTTTGCAAAAACGCAAATAATCAATGTCAACACTCGACTGGGATGACCTCAGGTATGCGCTGGCGATCGGCACGGCCGGGTCGCTCGCCGGCGCGGCGCGCACGCTGGGCGTGAACCACACCACGGTGCTGCGCCGGCTCGATGCGCTGGAAGCCCGGCTCGGCACCCGCCTGTTCGACCGCCAGCGCGGCGGCTATCAGCCCACCGAAGCCGGCCTGGCGCTGGTGGAGCAGGCGCGCCACATGGCGACGCGCGCCGACGAGGTGGAGCGCCAGGTGCTCGGCCGCGACCGCGAACTCACCGGCGTGCTGCGGGTGACCACCGCCTTCGTCCTGATGGACCACCTGCTGCCGCAGCCGCTGGCCGGCTTTGCGCGCGCCTACCCGGGGATCGAGGTCGAGGTGATCGAAAACGCCTACCTCGCCGACCTGTCGAGCCGGCATGCCGACCCGGAGCAGAACTGGACACGGCGCGAGGCCGACGTGGCGCTGCGCCTGTCGGAAAACGTGGCCGAGCACCTGGTCGGCCGCCAGCTCGGCATGACGCAGTGCCGGGTCTATGCGTTGCGCGGCGCGACGGACCTGCCGCAGCAGGTGACTCCGGTCGAGGTGCTGATCCGCGAGGCGCCCTGGGTCGCCTTCGAGCGCGATGCCTCGGCGCGGGTTTATGACCGCTGGTTCCGCGCGCACCTGGGGCAGTCGAACGTGCGGGTGCGGGTGGATATCTTCAACGCCAAGGCGGCGATGCTGCGCACCGGGATCGGCGTCGGCGTGCTGCCCACCTTCATGGAGGACAGGCACCCCGAACTGGTGGCGGTGTCGGCACCGATCGCCGAACTGGCGCAGCCGGTGTGGATGCTGACCCATCCCGACCTGCGCCGCACGGCGCGCGTGCGCGCCTTCATGCAGTTCGTCGGCGACGCGCTGGCGCAGCGCCTGGCGCGGACGGATTAGCGCCGGCGGCGCTGGGACGACCCGCCGCCGACAAGGACCGTCGGCGGCATAAGGTGAACTGGTGCAGCGCGGAGGGCGCCGGCCAGCCGGCTTCCTTGCAGACGCGGACGATGGCCTCGTTGGTGTCGAAGTACACCTGCCAGTAGTGGTCGGTGTGGGTGTAGGGGCGCACGGCGATCTGCGGGCCTTCGAGCTTGATGTCGAGCAGGTTGACCTCGGGCGGCATGTCCTTCGACACGTTGGGGATCTGCGCCACGGCGGCCTTGAAGCGGGCGATGGCGTCCAGCGCGTCGACGCCGTTGGCCAGCTGCGCCACGCGCTCGACGCGGCGCGCCGGCAGCACCGAGAAGTTCTGGATGGTGTCGGCGAAGATCTTGCCGTTGCCGACGATGGTGTTGACGTTGTCGGGGGTGATGATGACGGTGCCGAACAGCCCGAGTTCGTGCACCGTGCCGACGATGCCGCCGACGCTGACGAAGTCGCCCACCTTGAACGGGCGCAGCACCAGCATGAAGGCGCCGGCGGCGAAGTTGCCCAGCAGCCCGCTCCACGCCGCGCCGATCGCCAGGCCGGCGCCGGCCAGCAGGGCGGCGAAGGAGGTGGTCTGGATGCCGATGTAGCCCATGATGCCGAGCACCAGGGCGATGTTCAGCGCGATGGCGATGATCGAGCCGAGGTACTTGGTCAGCGTCGGGTCGACGTTGTTGCGGTTCATCGCCGCCTGCATCAGGCCGATCACCCAGCCGATCAGCCAGCGGCCGACGATCCAGAAGGCGAGGGCGGCGAGCACCTTCAGCGCCAGTTCGGTGGCGGTGGTGCTGAGGAAGGTCTGTATCGAGTGCATGTCCATGGCGGGGATTCCTTTCGACGGGTTGGGGTAAGGGGTTGCGTGCGCGGCATCCGCGGTCGCACGTCGGGCAATTGTTTTCGGGTGGCGGCGAGTATCGCCGACGGCCCTTGCGGCGGTCAATGGTTCCGTGCGCCGTCCCTGAAGTTCGGGCTGTACGCGCCCGGCGTCACGGGTCCCGTGGCGCCGCCCCGTATAATCGCGCACTTTTCGACGGGAAGAAATGAACCATGCGCGCAGTCCTGGGTTTTCTGTGGGTCCTGCTTGCCGCGCCGGCGGCGGCCGACTGGGTGAAGGTCGAGGAGACCGCGGACAGGGTCGTCTACATCGATGACGCAACGATCCGCAAGGACATGCAGCTGCGCTGGGTGTGGGGTGTGCTGGACTACCGCGAAAAGCGCTTCGATGGCCTGATGTCGCGACGGGTGCTGGGCGAATTCGACTGCGCGAAGGAGAAGCTGCGCATCCTCTCCATCTTCAATCACTCCCTGCCGATGGCGCAGGGGCCGGCAACGCCGGTGGGCAATGATCCCTCGATCCTGACCGATGTTGCGGGCAGCGTGCCGGCGGCGGCCGCGCTCAAGATCGTCTGCGCCCGATAGGTCGATAGGTCCCGTTATCCCGGCCGCCCGTCGAAGGCCGCCAGCAGTTCCTTTTGCCGGGCGCGCGCCTGGGCGACAGAACGTTCCTTGACCGGCCCGTAGCCGCGGATGGTCTCCGGCAGGCGGGCCAGCGCGACGGCGGCATCGTGCCGTGCGGCGTCGGGTGCCTCTCGAGGGTGTCGAGGATGTGCGCCAGCATGCGTTCGTAATCGGCGATCAGTTCGCGCTCCTGCACCCGTTCGGCGCTGCGGCCGAAGGGATTGAAGGCGGTGCCGCGCAGGAACCTGAAGCGGGCGAGCAGCTTCATGGCCGGCAGCAGCCAGGGGCCGAAGCCTTGCTTGGGCGGTTCGGCGCCGGGCCCGGCGGCGCGGCTCCAGGGCAGGGTCATGTGGAAGTTGAGCCGGTAGTCGCCCTCGAAATTCGCAGCCAGCGCTTTCTGGAAGGCGGGCTCGGCGAACAGGCGCGCGACTTCGTACTCATCCTTGTAGGCGAGCAGCTTGAAGTAGTTGCGCGCCACGGCATCCGCCAGCGCCGTGTCGCCGGCGCCGACTTTTTCGCCGTGCGCGCGCACCCGTGCCACCAGGGCCGTGTAGCGCCGGGCGTAGGCTGCGTCCTGGTAGGCCGCGAGGAAGTCGCGGCGGCGTTCGATCAGTTCGTCCAGGTTGGCGGACAGCCGGTGTTCGGGCGCGGGCGGCTCGCCGCCGCCGATCAGGGCGGCGACGCCGGCCGGGTCGTGGGCGGCACGGCGGCCCCAGTGGAAGGCGCGCAGGTTGTCCGCGACGGCGGCGCCGTTGAGCTCGATGGCGCGCAGGATGGCTTCCAGCGACAGCGGCACCAGGCCGCGCTGGAAGGCGAGGCCGAGCATGAAGATGTTGGTGGCGATGGAATGGCCCAGCAGCCGCGTCGCCATCTGCGCGGCGTCGAGGAATTGTGTCGCCGCGCGGCCGACGGCGTCGGCCACCGCCTGTTCCATCGCGCCCTCGGGGAATTCGCGGTCGGGGTTGCGCAGGAATTCGCCGGTGATGCTGCGCCCGGTGTTGATGATGGCCTGCGTCCGGCCGGCGGTGGTCTTCGAGATTACGTCCTCGCTGACGGCGACGACGATGTCGCAGCCGAGCAGCAGCTTCGCCTCGCCGGTGGCGATGCGCGCCGAATGCAGCTGCTCCTGGCGTTCGGCGAGGCGCACGTGGGACATCACGGCGCCGCCCTTTTGCGCCAGGCCGGTCATGTCGAGCACGGTGACGCCCTTGCCGTCGAGGTGGGCGGCCATGCCGAGCAGGGCGCCGATGGTCACCACGCCGGTGCCGCCGACGCCGGCGACGAGGATGGCGTAGGGATCGGCGAGGCTTTGCGGCGCCGGCGCGGGCAGGTCGGCGCCGGCCTGGTCGCCGGCCGCCAGCGCCCGGCCGCGCCGCACGCTGCCGCCGTGCACCGTGACGATGCTCGGGCAGAAGCCGTCGAGGCAGGAGTAGTCCTTGTTGCAGGCGAACTGGTCGATCGCGCGCTTGCGGCCGAATTCGGTCTCCACCGGCACCACGGCGAGGCAGTTGGATTTGGCGGCGCAGTCGCCGCAGCCTTCGCACACCGCCTGGTTGATGAAGATGCGCACCTCCGGGTCGGGAAAGGCGCCGCGCTTGCGGCGGCGGCGCTTCTCGGCGGCGCAGGTCTGGTCGTACACCAGGGCGGTGACGCCCGGCGTGTCGCGCAGCTCGCGCTGGGTTTCGTCCAGCCGCTCGCGGTGGCGGATCTCGACGCCGGGGGCGAAGTCGGTGACGCCCCGGTACTTTTCCGGGGCGTCGCTCATCACGATGATGCGGGCGACATCCTCGGCGGCGAGCTGGCGCGTGAGCTGGGGCACGGTCAGCGTGCCGTCCACCGGCTGGCCGCCGGTCATCGCCACGGCATCGTTGAACAGCAGCTTGTAGGTGATGTTCACCCCCGCCGCGACGGCGGCGCGGATGGCGAGCAGGCCGGAATGGAAATAGGTGCCGTCGCCCATGTTGGCGAAGACGTGCCGCGTCCCGCTGTGGCCGGCGACGCCGAGCCAGGCCGCGCCTTCGCCGCCCATGTGCGAGATGGTCAGGGTGTTGCGGCCCATCATCACCGCCATCAGGTGGCAGCCGACGCCGCCCAGCGCGCAGCTGCCTTCGGGCACCTTGGTGGACTGGTTGTGCGGGCAGCCGGGGCAGAACCAGGGCGTGCGCGCCAGGGTCACCCTGGGCCTCGCCTGCGCCTGCGCCCTGGCGTCGAGGAAGGCGATGTGGCCGGCGATGCGCGGCGAGGTGTGGAAGCGGCCGATGCGCGCCGCGATGGCGCGGGCGACGATGGCCGGCGTCAGCTCGGCGGTGGGCGGCAGCAGCCAGCGGTTCTCCGGCAGCGGCCATTCGCCGGTTTCGTCGTATTTGCCGACCACGCGCGGGCGCACGTCATCGCGCCAGTTGTAGAGCATTTCCTTGAGCTGGTATTCGATGATCTGGCGCTTTTCCTCGACCACCAGGATTTCTTCCAGGCCCTCGGCAAAGCGGCGCACGGACTCGGCCTCCAGCGGCCAGGGCATGCCGACCTTGAACAGGCGCAGGCCGATCTCGGCGGCATGGGCCGCGTCGATGTGCATGTCGTCGAGCGCCTGGCGCACGTCCATGTAGGCCTTGCCGCAGGCGATGATGCCCAGCCGCGGCCGCGGGCTGTCGTAGATCAGGCGGTTGAGGTTGTTGGCGCGGGCGTAGGCGATCGCGGCATAGACCTTGTACTGCTGCAGGCGCAGTTCCTGCGCCAGTTGCGGATCGGGCCAGCGCAGGTGCACGCCGTCGGCCGGCAGCTGGAAGTCGGTGGGGATGATGCGCTCGTGACGCTCGGGATCGACCGCCACCACGGCCGAGCTTTCGGCCGTGTCCGAGGTCAGCTTCATGGCCACCCAGCAGCCCGAGTAGCGCGACATGGCCCAGCCGTGCAGGCCGTAGTCGAGGTATTCCTGCAGGTTGGCCGGCGCCAGCACCGGGATGCCGCAGGCGGAAAAGATGTGCTCGCTCTGGTGGGCCACGGCCGAGGAACGCGCCGAGGGGTCGTCGCCGGCGATCAGCAGCACGCCGCCGTGTTTCGACGTACCGGCATGGTTGGCGTGGCGGAAGACGTCGCCGCTGCGATCCACGCCCGGCCCCTTGCCGTACCACATCGAGAAAATGCCGTCGTATTTGGGCTGCGGAAACAGGTGCAGCTGCTGCGTGCCCCACACCGCGGTGGCGGCGATGTCCTCGTTGAGCCCCGGCTGGAAGCTGATGTCGCGCGGCTTGAGGAAGGGCGCCGCGGCGTGCAGGGCGAAGTCCAGCCCGCCCAGCGGCGAGCCGCGATAGCCCGAGACATAGCCGGCGGTGTGCAGCCCGGCGCGGCGGTCGAGTTCGTGCTGCAGCATGGGCAGGCGGGCCAGGGCCTGCATGCCGGTGAGGAAGACCGTGCCGCGTTCGAGGCGGTATTTGTCGTCGAGGCTGACGCTGGCGATGCTCATTGGGGCTCCTTGTCGCCGCGCGCTCTGCGGCGCGCTCGGCGGTTTCCGCGATGCATTGGCGGATCGTACTATGGACCGGACAAGGCGCGGCCTCGTTCCAGGGCTTCGAGGTTGGTCGTGCGGTGCGGGCCGGAAAGCGCCGCGGTGGCCTCGCACACCTCGGCGTAGGCGAAGGGGAAGCCGGGCCGGCTGGAGGCGAAGCCCAGCAGCACGAGGTTGGCGACCAGCGGCAGCTTCATCGCCAGCGCTTCGCGGTCGGCATTGCAGCGATGCACGACGATGCCCATGTCCGCGACCAGGCCGGCCACGCGCGGGTCGGGGAAGGCGGCGTCCTCCCTGGCGTTGACCACGCAAGCCGGCGCGCCGCCCTTGCCCCGCGCGCGCAGGAAGGGCAGGGTGCGATGCGCCTCGACGGCATCGAGTGCCAGCAGCAGGTCGGCATCGCCTTCGCAGATCAGCGGGCTTTCGAACTCGCCCATCTTCAGGTGGGTGGTCACCGAGCCGCCGCGCTGGGCCATGCCGAAGGTTTGCGAGCCGAGCACCGGGACCTCGCGGCGGCGGGCGATTTCGGTGAGGATCTTGGCGGCGAACAGCACGCCCTGGCCGCCGATGCCGGCGATCACGGTCTGGCATTTCATGGCCGTACCTCCATGCCGCCGGCGCGCGGCCGGATCGCCCCCTGGGGGCAGACCTGGATGCAGACGCCGCAGGCGATGCAGGTGCGCTCGTCGATGCTGACCAGGCCGTCGGGCGCGCGCAGCAGCGAGGGACATTCGAACCAGGTGGTGCAATAGCCGCAGGCGACGCAGCTGCCGGTCTGCGGCATGCTGATCGCGCTGCGCGGGCATTCCGCCGCGCACAGGCGGCAGCCCGTGCATTTCGCCGGGTCGATGCGGTAGCGGCCGTCGGCGAGGCTGATCGCACGGGTCGGACAGACGTCCAGGCAGATGTCGCAATGCGTGCACACGCCGCAGTGGAAGCAGCGCTCGCCGGCTTCGGCGGTTGCCCCGGCCGGGTCGAGGCCGAAGTTCACCTCGCCGAAGTCCCGGATCGACTCCTGCGGCGCGCGATGCGGCGAGGGCGTGCGCGGCCGCCTGCGGAAGTACGTGAGCCGGACCTCCTGCGGCCCCGGCGCGGCCTTCTGCTGCGCGTTGCGCGGCGCGGCGGCGCAACTGACGACGCCCGGCCCGCGGGCGAACTGCATCGCCTCGGCGGCAATCGCGGGGCCGCCGAGGCGCTCGTCCATCGCCAGCGCGGCGCGCTTGCCGGCGTTGATGGCGCCGACCACGGTGCCGGCGCCGAGGCTGGAGGCGTCGCCGCCGGCGAAAATGCGCGGGTCGGCGGTGCGCCCCCAGGCATCGACGGCGATGCGCCTGCCGGCGGGCAGGCCGGCGGCCGGCGCATAGCCGAGGTCGGCGTCGCCGCCGATGCAGACCAGCACCTGGTCGGCGCTGCGCGATTCGGTGTGGAAGGGCCGCGACGTGGCGCCCTGCGGCGCCCGGGCGGCAAGCGGGCGCAGCAGCACCCTGACGCTGCCGTCGGGCTGCGGCTCGAAGCCGGCCGGAACGATGGCCTCGTGGAAGGCGATGCCCTCGGCGCGCGCGGCATCGACCTCTTCGGGGATCGCCAGCAGCACGTCGTAATACACGTCGATGGCGGCGCCCTGGCGGCGCGCGGTGCGCGCGGCGTCGATCGCCGTGTTGCCGCCGCCGACTATCGCCACGCGGGCGCCGAGCCGGGGGGCATTGCCGGAGCGCACCTGGCGCAGGAAGTCGAGGCCGAAGCCGACGCGCCCGCAATCCTCGCCGGGCAGGCCCAGCGCGCGCTGCTGCCAGGCGCCGGTGGCGAGATACACCGCGTCGAAATCGTCGAGCGCCCGCCAGGCCAGGTTGTCGCCGAGGCGCATGCCGGTGTGCAGCGTGACGCCGAGCCTGGCGAAGACGTCGAGTTCGCGCCCGAGCACGGCCGGCGGCAGGCGGTATTCGGTGATTGCCCAGCGCAGCATGCCGCCGATTTCCGGCAGCGCCTCGAATACCTCGACGCCATGGCCGCGGCGCGCCAGGTGGTAGGCGGCGGTGAGCCCCGCCGGGCCGGCGCCGATCACGGCGACGCGCCTGCCGGTCGGCGCGCCGGGCGTGACCCAGTGCGCCGCGGAGCGGCCGCTGTCGCCGGCGGCGCGCTCGATGGCGTTGATCGACAGCGCGCCGTCGAGGGCCGTGCGGTTGCATGCCGTTTCGCAGGGATGCGGGCAGACGCGGCCCAGCGTGGCGGGGAAGGGATGTTCCTCGTAGAGCAGGTGCGCCGCCTCGTCGAGGCGGCCTGCGCCGGCGAGCAGCATCAGCCGCTCGATGTCGTTGCCGGCCGGGCAGGCCTCGGCGCAGGGCGAGACGCGGTCGACGTGGCGCGGCATCCATGCGGCATCGAGCGGGCCGGCCGCGTCGGCGGCGCGCGGGCGCGGCGCGTGGCGCACCTCGACCGGGATCGGCTGCTGGCCGGCGGCCAGCCCCTTCATCTCGGTGACGCAGACGTAGCGCGCGAGCACCACGGCGATGCCGCCGTCGGCGGCGCGGCTGTGGTCCAGCGCGTCGAGCAGGATGCGCTGGAAGCCCGCCAGGTCGTGCGGGTCGGCCTGCTCGACGTAACCCACGCCGCAGCCGCGGATCAGGTTCACCAGGCTGACGATGCCGCCGGGATGGCCGTCGGCGGTGGCGCCGGCTTCGGGCGTCGGCTGCGCGCCGGTCATCCCCGTGGTGCCGTTGTCGAGCACCAGCAGCACGAAGCGGGCGCCGTTATAGACGGCGTTTTCCAGGCCCGCCGCGCCGGAATGGAAGAAGGTGCCGTCGCCGATGGTGGCGAAGATCGGCGGCGTCCGGCCGTCCTGCTTGTAGGCGTGGTAGAAGCCCGATGCCATGGAGATCGAGGCGCCCATGTCGTGCACGGTGTCCACCGCGCCCTGGTTGAGCCCCAGCGTGTAGCAGCCGATGTCGCCGGGGAACAGCGCGTCGGGGAAGGCGCGGCGCAGTTCGTAGAACACCGCGCGATGGCCGCAGCCGGGGCACAGCGTCGGCCGCCGGATCGGCAGTTGCAGGGCCGCCACGGCCTCGCGCAGCGGATTGGGCGGCCGCTGGCGCGCCGGCAGGCCGGCCTGCTCCGCGGCTGCGGCGACCAGGCCTTCGATCACCGCCGGCGTCAGCTCGCCGTGGCTCGGCACATGGCCGGAGAGCCGGCCCCAGACCGGGATGCCGAGGCGGATCTGCATTTCCACGGCGACGTCGGTTTCTTCCAGCACCAGCAGGCGCTCGCAGCCCTTGGCGAAATCCGCCACCAGGCGGCGCGGCAGCGGGTAGGGCGTGGCGATCTTGAGGATCGGCAGGCGGCCGGCGAGGCCGACGCTTTCCAGCACGTCGCTGAGATGGGAGAAGCACACGCCGGCGGCGACGATGCCCAGCGGCGCCGGGCGCGCGGCGTCGCGCGCGGGGATGGCGAAATTGCCCGGCCAGGCGGCGAACTCGTCCTCGATGGCGGCGAGCTTGAGGTTCAGCTCGCGATGCAGCTGCATGCGCGCGGCCGGCGTCGCCGCCCAGCGCCGCGGGTTCTTCTGGAAGTCGGCGGGGCGCAGGGGCGCCACCACCGGGCCGCAGGCGATCGACTGCTCGGAGTGGCAGACGCGCACCGTCGGGCGCAGCAGCACCGGCACCTGGTGGCGCTCGGAGAGTTCGAAAGCGCGCGCCACCATGTCGCGCGCTTCCTGCGGGCTGGCGGGGTCGAGCGCCGGGATCTTGGCGAACAGCGCAAACAGGCGCGAGTCCTGCTCGGTCTGCGAGGAGTGCAGGCCGGGATCGTCGGCGACGATCAGCAGCAGGCCGCCGGCGACGCCGATGTAGGCGGCGGACAGCGCCGGGTCGGCGGCGACGTTGAGGCCGACCTGCTTCATCGCCACGGCGGCGCGCTTGCCGGTATAGGCGGCGGCGAGCGCGGTTTCCAGCGCGACCTTCTCGTTGGTCGACCACTCGGCGTAGAAATCGACGCCGAGTTCGGCGCGGTACCTGACCACGGCGGGCAGGATTTCCGAGCTGGGCGTGCCCGGATAGGCGCTCATGAACTGGCAGCCGGCTTCGACGAGGCCGCGCGAGATCGCCTCGTTGCCCAACAGCACGCGGTGTTCCAGGGTTCGGGTGTCCATCTTTTCTCCTCCAGTGGACGGACGCTCTGCGGCATCTCGGTCCTGCGTACGGCCACGCCCCTTGGGGTTGGGCCGCGCCTTCGCGCGGCGGGTGTGGCGGGTCCGGGGTGGGGCGCGCGCGGCGCCGCCTGGGGAGGGGTTAAGGTCGGGCGCCGTCGGTGGTGGTGCGCCACCAGTGGCACAGGCGCAGCGAGATGCGATGCGAGAGGGTCATGCCGCCTCCGGACCTTGCGCTGCCGCGCCGCGCGGCCGGTTCGGGGAGTGGAGGGACGCGGCCATGGCCATCAACCGGCGATGATGCCCCGTGCGCCGAGGTCCGCGCATTGCGCCGCCGAGAACCCGGCTTCGGCGAGCACGGCCCGGGTGTGCTGGCCATATTTGGGCGGGAAGGCGAGGCTGCGCCGGGCGCCGGGCAGGTCCACCGCCAGCGGCTGCATGCGCACCTCGCGCCCGTCGGGCGCCTGCGTGCGCGTCAGCGTGCGGGCGATGGCTTCCATTTCGCGCACCGCCGGAATGTCGTTGATCGCCGCATGCGGGATGGTGGCCTTGCGGAACTCGGCGGCAATCTCGGCGGTGGCGAGACGGCTCGTCACCGCCGCCATGTCGCGGTGGATGGCTTCGCGTTCCCGTACCCGGCCTTCGTTGGTGGCGCGCACCGGGTTCGCCACCGGGGCGAACCAGGGAATCTCGGTCAGGCGCCGCCACTGCACGTCGCTGCCGATGGCCATGTAGATGAAGCCGTCGGCGGTGGGATAGACGTTGGTCGGGATGAACTTGCGGTGCTCGTTGCCGCAGCGCGTGACCTCGGACGGATCGCAATCGAAGTCGAGCAGGGGCAGGGTGGTGATCAGCCAGGAGGCGGCCGCCTGCAGCATGGAGACGTCGATGCGCGTTCCCTTGCCGGATTCGGCGCGCTCGACCAGCGCCATCATGACGCCGGCAAAGACCTCGTCGCCGGCCTTGAGGTCGATCAGCGGCACGCCGGACAAGGTCGGCGGGCCGTCGGCCGGGCCGGTCAGCTCCATGTAGCCGGCCATGGCCTGGATCACCGGGTCGTAGCCGGGCGCGTCGGGGTACTCCGGGCCCATGGCCGAGATGCCGGCCCAGATCAGGTCCGGCTTCACGGCGGCGAGGCTTTCGTAGTCGATGCCGAGCTGCCTGTAGCGCTTGGGCACGGTGTTGCAGCAGAACACGTCGGCGTCGAGCGCCACGATCAGCTGCTTCAACACCTCCTGGCCCTGCGGATCCTTGAGGTTGAGCGCGATGGCTTCCTTGCCGACGTTGGGCGCGATGAAATAGCTGCGCCGGTCGTCGTCGGCGACGCGGCCGCCGATGTAGCGGTTGGGGTCGCCCGGCAGGCCCTCGCCGCTGGGCGTGGATTCGATGCGGATCACGCGCCAGCCGAGCTGGGCGAAGCGCAGCGTGGCGTAAGGCAGGCTCAATGCCTGCTCCATCGAGAGGATGGTTCTGCGCTTCATGCGGCCTCCGCCGGGCCGCCCCAAGGAGGCCGCAGGCCACCAACCGGAAGCCGCGCATTTTGCGGCTGAACCGTCGTCACCCCTTCCCGCGGGGAAGGGGCTGGGAGATAGGTTCCCATCACTCCGCCTTCCACGGCTTCCAGTAAAGCTTGGGCGTCTGGCCGTGGAGTGCGCGGTAGACCTTTTCCGGCGTGAAGGGCAGCTCGAACATGCGTACGCCGGTGGCATTGGCGATGGCATTCGCCGCCGCCGCGGCCATGCAGATGGCCGGGGCTTCGCCGACGCCCTTGGCGCCCTGCGGACCTTCGCCGTCCATGGACTCGATGAAGGCGATGTCCATTTCGGGAATCTCCGGCGCCGTGACCAGCTTGTAGTCGCGGAAATTCGGGTTCTTCATGATCCCGTCTTGCATCATCAGGTCTTCGGTGAAGGCATAGCCCTGGCCCATGACCACGCCGCCTTCGATCTGGCCCTCGATGCCGAGCCGGTTCAGCACGCGGCCGACGTCGTGGGCACCGGTGACTTTGGCCAGCTTGATGAAGCCGGTGTCGGTGTCGACCTCGATCTCGACCACCTGGGTGCCCCAGGCATAGGCGGCCGAGACGTCGCCCTTGAAACCCTTGTCCTGGTGCACGCTGGGCGGCTCGTAGTAGAACGTCGTCATCACCAGTTCGGCCTTGTCCTGGAAGTGCAGGTTGCGCAGCAGCTTGGACACTTCGACGATGGCTTCGCCGCTGTCGCCGCGGATGACGAAGCCGCCGCGCAGGTCGAGCTCGGCCTCGGCGGCGCCGTATTTCTTCGCCGCCACGGCAAGGATCTTGGCCTTGGCCTTCTTCGCCGCGCCGATCGCCGAATTGCCGGCGATGAAGGTGGTGCGGCTGGCATGCACGCCGACGTCCCACGGCGTGATCGCGGTGTCGTTGTTGACCACGGTGATGGCCGAGATCGGCAGGCCGAGTTCCTCGCAGACCAGTTGCGAGAGCACGGTCTCCGAGCCCTGGCCGATTTCCGAGGCGCCGGTGATCAGCGTCACGTTGGCAAAGTCATCCATCTTGAGGATGGTGCCGCAGCCGTCGGACGGATAGATCTTGGCGCCGCCGCCGACGTGCAGCATCGAGGCCATGCCGATGCCGCGCTTGATGTTGCCGGGCTTCTTCTGGTTGGCGCGGTTTTCGGCGAACTTGCGCGAGAAGTCGCTGCGCGTCGCCGCCGTGGTGATGCATTCCTTGAAGCCGCAGCTCTTGAAGCTCATGCCCTGGCCGGTGACCTCGCCGGCATCCTGGGCGTTCTTCATGCGGAACTCCAGCGGATCCATGCCGATCGCCTCGGCCAGCATGTCCATGTGCTGTTCGATGGCGAAGGTGGCCTGCAGGTTGCCGTAGCCCCGGAAGGACCCGGCGTAGGGGTTGTTGGTGTACACCGCCGCCGTGTGGTAATCGCAATGCGGCACGCGGTAGAGCGAAGAGAAGGTCTGCATCATGACGAAGGGCGTGGTGGCGCCCCAGGAGGTGTAGGCGCCGTTGTCGTGCAGGGTGTGCACGGTGCGGAAGGTCAGCGTGCCGTCCTTCTTGCAGCCGCTGCGCAGGGTCAGCAGCACCGGCTGGCGCGTCGGCGAGGCGAGGAATTCCTCCTCGCGGGTGAACAGCATCTTCACCGGGCGCTTGGCGGCGCGGGCGAGGTAGAGGCAGATCACCTCGAACGGGTAGATGTCGAGCTTGGAGCCGAAGCCGCCGCCGATCGGCGGCTGGATGATGCGGATGCGCGCCGGGTCGATGTGGAGGTATTCGGCGAACTCGCGCTTGTGCAGGAAGGGCACCTGGGTGTTCGAGTACATCAGCACGTTGCCGGCGGCATCGAACTCGGCGATCATGCCCGAGACGCCCATGCAGCAGTGGGTGACGTAATGCAGCTTGAAGGTATCCTCGACCACCACATCGGACTCGGTCTCGCCCTGCACCACGTCGCCGTGGGCGTAGTCGAAGCGCATGGCGATGTTGTCGGGCTTGCCCTTGTGGGCGATCGAGGTGCCCTGCTTGAGATGCAGGTGGGTGCCGTCGGCGCCGTGCGGCTCGGGATGGATCAGGATCGCGTCCGGCTTGATCGCATCCTCGGGATCGGAGATGACCGGCAGGTCTTCGTACTCGACCTTGATCAGCTTCAGCGCCGCCTCGGCGATTTCCTCCGACTCGGCGGCCACGGCGGCGATTTCGTCGCGCTGGCTGCGGACGCGGCCGACCTTGAGCGGGAAGTGGTCCTTGGCGACGCCGATCGGGCGCTGGTCGGGAATGTCGGCGGCGGTGATCACCACATGCACGCCGGGCAGGGCCTTCGCCGCCGACGTGTCGATCGACTTGATCAGGGCGTGGATGCGGCCCGAGCGCAGGATCTTGCCGTGCAACTGGCCCGACAGGTTGATGTCATGGATGTAGCGCGTCCTGCCGCTGGCCTTCTCGGGCGCATCCATCTTCGGGATGCGCTTGCCGATCAGCGAATCGGGTTCGATGACACGGGGTTTCTTCTCTGCGACGGTCATGGCATGCTCCTCTATTCCGCCGCGCCGCAGGCGACCACGGCGTCGACGATCTTCTTGTAGCCGGTGCAGCGGCACAGGTTGCCCTCCAGGCCGCGCTTGACGCAGGCGTCGTCGGGGTGTTCGTGCTTGGCCAGCAGGTGGTCGGCCTGCATCATCATGCCCGGCGTGCAGAAGCCGCACTGCACGGCGCCGTGCGCGACGAAGGCATCGCGCAGCGCCTCGCCGCGCGGCTGGTCGGTGAGGCCCTCGACGGTGGTGACGCTGCGGCCGTGGCAATCGACGGCGAACATCAGGCAGGAATTCAGCGAGACGCCGTCGACCCGGATGGTGCAGGCGCCGCATTCGCCCTCGCCGCAGCCGTACTTTGTGCCGGTGAGGCCGACCACCTCGCGCAGCATGTCGAGGGCGTTCATCGTGACGTCGACCGTCACCTTGCGCTGCACCCCGTTCAGGGTGAATTCGATGTCATGCTTGAGCGACATTGCCGAGTATCCTTTTTGTCATGTTGTGGATCATTTCCTTGCGGTACCAGGCCGTGGCGCGCACGTCGTCGATGGGCGTGACTTCGTCGCGCGCGGCGATGGCGGCGGCCTCGATGGCGGCGGCGTCGAGATGCCGCCCTTCGAGCGCCTTCTCGGTCGCGCCGGCGCGCACCGGGGTCGGGGCGACGGCGCCGAAGGCGATGCGCACGTTGCTCAGCACGCCGTCATGGAGCCTGCCGGCGATGCCTATGGAGATGGTCGAGATGTCCAGCGCCGGCCGCGTGCCGTGCTTGTAGAAGCGCGCGACGTGGTCCGGCCCGGGGATCGGGATGCGCACGCCGGTGACCAGTTCGCACAGCGACTTGCGGGTCTTGCCCGGGCCGGTGAAGAAGGTCGAGATCGGCATGCAGTGGCGGTAGATCTTGTTCTCCGGCATCGAGGCCAGCTCGACGCAGGCATCCAGCACCAGCAGCGGAATCAGCGTGTCGCCGGCCGGCGAGGCATTGCAGATGTTGCCGCCGATGGTGCCGGCATTGCGGATCTGGTCGCTGGCGAAATGGTCGCAGGCCTCGACCAGCACCGG
>JADJFK010000027.1 GCA_016708585.1 Sulfuritalea sp.
TCAGCAGAGTTCCGTATTGTGGTCATTCGCGAATGGAGAGCACGATATTTCCGCGCTGGCAGTGCAGATCTGACGCCTTGACAATTCAGGGAAGGTTTCGACCTGGCTTCAAAGGCGAACTCAATCGCCGTCCCGCCAGCGCCGACTTTTCTGGTATTGCTCCGCCGCCGTGCAAGCGGAGAGGTCAAGGATTCGCGCATTGCTTGGCCTGGGACAAGCATCGTGCTACGATGTATCAACGCGTATCTACAAAGAGGGCATTTATGAGGCTGCAACTGGCTAAATGGGGCAACAGCCTGGCGGTTCGTCTGCCGGTGGAATGTACGCGTGCGGCCGGGCTGCGCGAGGGCGATACCGTCGAGGCGGAAGTAACGCCGGTTGGCGAGATCAAGCTGACGCCGGCCCAACCCTTCGACAAGGCGGCATTCATCAAGCGTCTGCGCAAGCTGCGGGCAACCATGCCGATGACGACGACGACCGTTCAAATGATGCGCCAGGCGGATCGGTATTGATGGTCTACCTGGATACCAGCGCGGCGGTTCCTCTGTTCGTCCCGGAGCCGGCGAGCCCCGCGATCGAGGCCTGGTTCGAGTCCTGCACCGACCCCTTGGTATCGTCCGACTGGATCGTGACGGAGTTTTCGAGCGCCTTGTCCATCAAGGTGCGGAAAGGCGAGATCAGTGCCAGGCAGGCGCAGGCGGCCTGGAAGGATTTCGATGCCTTCTGCAAGTCCGGCTTGCGCTTGTTGCCCGTGAGTCGCAAAGCGTTTCTGGAGGCGGCCGGGATGACGCGGAATGCGGCCAGTGGCTTGCGCTCCGGTGATGCCTTGCACCTGGCGATGGCGCTTGAGGCAGGCGCCAGCGCGATTGCAACGGTAGACGAGGCCTTGGCAAGGAACGCGAAAGCGAACGGATTGGCGGCAAGTCTGCCGGCCTGACTGTGTCTCACCCCATGATCCGGTCCGGGCTCGAAATGATCGCCATGTCAGCCTGAATCGCCGTCCCGCCAGCGCCGACTTTTCCGGCATTGCTCCGTCGTCGCCCAAGCTGGTGTCACTGCAGCCGGAAGCTCACGGGAAACAGCGTCTGGCGGGGGTTGCCGGGCAGGGCGCCGATGTGGCGCGCGGCGTCGAGCGCGGCCTGGTCGAGGATGGCGTGGCCCGAACTGCGGGCGACGGCGGCGGATACCAACTGGCCGTTTTCCGCCAGCGACAGCAGCAGGATGACCTCGCCTTCCAGCCCCTGGGCCACGGCCTGCGGCGGATAGAACAGGTGTTTCGACAGTGCGGCCTGGGCGCGCTGCAGCGCTGCGCCCTGCAAGCGGCGGGGAGGGACGGCCGGTTGTTGCGGGCGTGCGTCGGCGGGGCTTGCCGTGGTGCTGACGGCTTCCGCTATCGCCTCGGGCGCGGGGGCCGGCAGCAGGCGCGCGGCGATGGCGGGGGCGGGCGGGGGCGGCGGCTGCGCCGCCAGCCAGATCGGGCCGATGATCAGCAGGACATGCAGGGCGAGGCTGGTCAGCAGGGCGAGGTGGAGCGGCATTGGCGGGATTCTAGGGGCTTTCCGGCTGGCACCGACCGCTTCCGCGTTGCGCGCCGGCGCAGGCCATATACTTCACGCCCATGAAAATCTTCCACCTTCTTGTCGCCCTGCTTTTTTCTGTCGGCCCCGCACAGGCGCAGACCCTGCCCGACCCGATCAGGTTTTCCATCGTCATCGAGCTGGGCGACGTGGCGGCCGCGCGCGAGTGGCTGGATGCCGGCCTGCCGCCGGATTTCGAAGGCAACGTGATCGGCAGCGGGCTCATGATCGGCGCCTGGGAAGGCAACATTCCGATGATGGAGTTGTTCCTCTCGCGCGGCGCCGACATCAACAAGGCCAATGCGAGCGGCGAGCAGGCGCTGTTGCTTGCCGCCTGGAAGGGACAGCTCGCAGCCGTCCGCTGGCTGGTGGAACGCGGTGCCAGCCTGAACCGGCAGGGAAAGCAATGGGCCGCGCTGCACTACGCGGCATTCGGCGGCCATACCGAGGTGGTGGCCTACCTGCTGGAGCGTGGCGCCGACATCAACGCCCTGTCGTCCAACGGTTCGACGCCGCTGATGATGGCCGCGCGCGAAGGCAGGGAGTCGATCGCCAGGACCCTGCTGGGGGCCGGCGCCCGCCGCGACATCGTCAACGAGTACGGCGATGACGCGATGCGCTGGGCGATGCGCAACAACAACCTGAAGATCGCACAGGAAATTGCCGGCCAGGAAAAGTTCGCCGCCGCCGCGGCGCAGCCGAAGGCGTCCTGGGGGCAGCCCGTGCGTTCGCAGCCGGTACCGGACCGCGCCGACATGATGCTGGCCCAGGCGCGCAAGATGGAGGCGGCGGGGCGGCGCGACGAGGCGCTGAAGCTCTACCGCGCCGCGCTGGCGGCGATCCGCCAGGCGGAGGCGGGTGCGGGCAGGCCTGCCGCCGCCCGCCCCACCACCGGAATGGTGATCACCGCGAAGCGCGGCAAGCCCGGCGAGCAGACTGCCGCCCTGAATTACGCCACGCCGGCCGCCGGCATCGAGGCGGAGAAAGTTCCCGAAGGGACGCACCGCGCGGCGCCGGCGGTACGGTGAGCGGCGCGGCGGCGGACGCCGCCGACGACTGGCTGCGTCGCGCCCGCGAGTTCGAGGCCGCGGGCCGCCGCAAGGAAGCCATGCAGGCCTATCGCCAGGCGGCCGCGGTTCTGCGCGGCGGCGGCACAGCCCCCGCCCATTCACCGGTACATCCCTGAGCGAGGTGCCGGCGCCGCCGGAAACTTGACAATTAAAGATTTAATAATTACGATAAGGAAAAATCAATTACGAAAAGTGGAATAACGACCCCCGCCAAGGAGAGCAGGATGAATGAAAAGAAATTCGCTTCGCACGCCGACCTCGAAGAAAAGAAAGTCAGCTTCGAGAAGCTCTCGGATAACGCCTATGCCTATACCGCCGAAGGCGATCCGAACACCGGCGTGATCATCGGCGACGATGCCGTGATGATCATCGACGCCACGGCGACGCCGGTGATGGCGCAGGACGTGATCCGCTACGTGCGCCAGATCACCGACAAGCCGATCAAGTACGTCACGCTGACCCACTACCACGCGGTGCGCGTGCTCGGCGCCTCGGGCTACAAGCAGCAAGGGCTGCAGGACATCATCGCCTCGCAGCAGACGCGCGAACTGATCGTCGAGCGCGGGCAGCAGGACATGGATTCCGAGATCGGCCGCTTTCCGCGCCTGTTCAACGCCGTCGAGAGCGTGCCCGGCCTGACCTGGCCGACCGTGGTCTTCGACGGCGAACTGACGCTGTGGATGGGCGACCTGGAAGTGAAGATCTGGCATCCGGGCCGGGGCCACACCAAGGGCGATACCGTGGTCTGGCTGCCGCAGCAGAAGATCCTGTTCTCCGGCGACCTGGTCGAGGCCGATGCCGCCTGCTACACGGGCGACGCCTACCTCGCCGACTGGCCGGCGACGCTCGATGCGCTGGCGGCGCTGAAGCCCGAGAAGCTGATCCCCGGCCGCGGCCCGGCGCTGCTGAATCCGCAGCAGGTGCAGAAGGGCCTGGCCTACACGCGCGACTTCGTGTCCACGCTGTATCGCAGCGCGCAGGAGGCGGTGGCCCGGGGCATGGACCTCGCGGCCTGCATGAAGCATGTGCGCCGCGCCATGGACCCCAAGTTCGCCCAGGTCTTCATCTACGAGCACTGCCTGCCCTTCGACGTGACGCGGGCCCATGACGAGGCCTCGGGCATCCGCGACCCCCGCATCTGGACCGCCGAGCGCGACCAGCAGATGTGGCATGCGCTGCAGGCGGCCTGAGGCGGGGCGGCGATGCTGAGCACATACACTTATCCGCGGTTCGAATACCGCACGCCGCCGCAGATCGCCAGCGGCCAGGCGCTGAAGGTCCCCGTGGTGGTGGTCGGCGGCGGGCCGGTGGGCCTCGGCCTGGCCCTCGACCTCGACCGGCAGGGCGTTCCGGTGCTGCTGCTGGACGAGGACGACACCGTCTCGATCGGCTCGCGCGGCGTCTGCTATGCCAAGCGCGCGCTGGAAATCCTCGACCGCTACGGCGTCGGCGATGCGGTCTGCGCCAAGGGCGTGTCGTGGAACGTCGGCCGCACCTTCTTCCGCGACAAGGAGGTCTATAACTTCAACCTGGTGCCCGAGCCCGACCACCACCGGCCGGGGATGGTGAACCTGCAGCAGTATTACCTCGAGGAATACCTCGTCGCCCGCGCCGCCACGCGCCCCGGGATCGAACTGCGCTGGAAGAACAAGGTGGTGTCGGTGACCCGCAGCGACAGCGGCGCGACGCTCACGGTGGAAACCGCCGACGGCATGTACACGGTCGAGGCCGACTGGCTGGTCGCCGCCGACGGCGCGCGCAGCCCGATCCGCCGCATGCTCGGGCTGGAAGTCGAGGGCAAGATCTTCATGGACCGCTTCCTGATCGCCGACGTGGTGATGAAGGCGGACTTCCCGGCCGAGCGCTGGTTCTGGTTCGATCCGCCCTTCCATCCCAACCAGTCGGTGCTGCTGCACAAGCAGACGGACAGCGTCTTCCGCATCGATTTCCAGCTTGGCTGGGACGCCGATCCCGAGGAGGAGAAGAAGCCGGAAAACGTGGTCCCGCGCATCAAGGCCATGCTCAGTGCATTGGACGGCAAGGAGCGCGAGTTCGACCTGGAATGGGTCAGCGTGTATACCTTCCAGTGCCGCCGCATGGCCAGCTTCAACCACGGCCGCGTGCTCTTCATCGGCGATGCCGCGCACCAGGTCTCGCCCTTCGGCGCGCGCGGCGCCAACTCCGGCCTGCAGGACGCCGACAACCTGGGCTGGAAGCTCAAGCTGGTGCTCGACGGCCAGGCCCCGGCGCGGCTGCTCGACAGCTACACGGCGGAACGCGCCTTTGCCGCCGACGAGAACATCCTCAACTCGACCCGGTCGACCGATTTCATCACGCCCAAGAGCCGCGCCAGCCGGACCTTCCGCAATGCCATCCTGGGCCTGGCCAGGGACCATGCGTTTGCCCGGGCACTGGTGAATTCGGGCCGCCTCTCGGTCCCGGCCTTCTACGTCGATTCCGCCCTCAACACGCCCGATGATCCTGCCGACGGCTTCGGCGGCCGCATGCTGCCCGGCGCGCCGATGGACGACGCCCCGGTGCTGGCGGGCGACGCGCCAGGCTGGCTGCTGAACCACGTCGGCGGCAGCTTCCGCCTGATGCTGTTCGTCGATGATCCCGCCACGATCGCGGCCGATGTGATCGCGGCCATGGCGCGGCTCGCCTCGGGCGCCGTTCCGGTCCGGCCGCTGGTGGTGGCGCGACAGGCCGGCGCGGTGCCGCAAGGCATCGACCTGCTGGTCGACGCCAGGGGCGTGGCGACGCAGCGCTACGACGCGCGGCCCGGCACGGCCTACCTGCTGCGCCCGGACCAGCACGTCGCCGCGCGCTGGCGCCGCTTCGACGCGGCCCGCATCGAATCCGCGCTGGCCCGCGCCACCTGCAAGGAGAAGACATGAACCTATCCCCCAACCCCTTTCCCATGGAAAGGGGTGACCACGGTTCGCCGGCCAGCCGGCTCCATGCTCAACACTGCCGCCTCCTCGGGGCGGCCCAGCGGAGGCGGCCATGAGCCTCAACCTGAAACCCAATCTGTCCGAAGCCGGCAAGCGCTATTTCACCGCTTATGCGCCGGGCGACGATTTCTACGAAATCCTGATCAATGCGCATCGCGACCTGTCCGACGAGCAGTCGGAACTGCTCAACGCGCGCCTGATCCTTTTGCTGGCCAACCACATCGGCGACATCGACACGCTGCGCGAAGCGCTGGCGATCGCCCGCGAAGGAGTCTGAGATGACGGGTCTCGTCAAGAAGGTGCACCACGTCGCCTACCGCTGCAAGGATGCGAAGCAGACCGTCGAGTGGTATGGCAGGCATCTGGGCATGAAGTTCATCCTCGCCATCGCCGAGGACGCCGTGCCCTCGACCGGCGAGGCCGATCCCTACATGCATGTCTTCCTCGATGCCGGCGGCGGCAACGTCCTCGCCTTCTTCGAGCTGCCGACGCGGCCGGAGATGGGCCGCGACCCCAACACGCCGGCCTGGACCCAGCACCTGGCGCTGGAGGTCGGCAGCATGGAAGAACTGCTGGCGGCCAAGGCGCGGCTCGAAGCCGACGGCATCGAGGTGGTCGGCCCGACCGACCATGCCTTGTTCCAGTCGATCTACTTCTTCGATCCGAGCGGCCACCGGCTGGAACTGGCCTGCAACACCCACACGCCGGAAATGATGAGGCGGCTCGACGAAGCGAAATGGGACATGATCAACGAGTGGGCGGTGACGAAAAAGGCGCCGCAGCACGCGCGCTGGATGCACGACGGCAGCTACAAGACCTGGGGCCGGCAATGAAGCTGGCGACCCTCAAGCGCGGCGGACGCGACGGCACGCTGGCGGTGGTCAGCCGCGACCTGGCGCGCTGCCAGACCGTGGCCGACATCGCGACCACGCTGCAGCAGGCACTGGACGACTGGGAGGCGACGGCGCCGCGGCTGGCGGCCGTGTATGAGGCCCTCAACCACGGCGCCGCGCGCCACGCCGAGCCCTTCGACCCGCGCCTGTGCGCGAGCCCCCTGCCGCGCGCCTACCAGTGGGCCGACGGTTCTGCCTACGTGAATCACGTCGAACTGGTGCGCAAGGCGCGCGGCGCCGAATTGCCGCCCGAGTTCTGGACCGATCCGCTGATGTACCAGGGCGGCTCGGACAGCTTCGCCGGGCCCTGCGATCCGATCTTCGCCGCCAGCGAGGATTGGGGCATCGATTTCGAGGCCGAGGTGGCGGTGGTCACCGGCGACCTGCCGATGGGCGCCACGCCGGCGCAATGCGAAAAGGCGGTCCGCCTGCTGATGCTGGTCAACGACGTCAGCCTGCGCAACCTGATTCCCGGCGAACTGGCCAAGGGCTTCGGCTTCCTCCAATCCAAACCGGCTTCGGCCTTCTCGCCGGTGGCGGTGACGCCCGACGAACTCGGCGCCGCCTGGAGCGCGGCCAAGGTCCACCTGCCGCTGGAGGTGGCATTGAACGGCAAGCCCTTCGGCCGGCCGGACGCGGGAACGGATATGGTCTTCGACTTCGCGCAACTGATCGCCCACCTGGCGAAGACGCGCGAACTCGAGGCCGGCTCGATCATCGGTTCGGGCACCGTGTCGAACAAACAGGGTGGGCTGTTCGGCTCCTCGGTCGCCAACGGCGGCGTCGGCTACTGCTGCATCGCCGAGCTGCGCATGTACGAGACCATCGAGCAAGGCACGCCGAAGACGCCCTACATGCGTTTCGGTGACCGGGTGCGCATCGAGATGCGCGACAACAATGGCGCCAGCATCTTCGGCGCCATCGAGCAGGGCGTGGAGCGCTACGCGGCCGGCTGACCGGGGCCGGCCAGGTCCTTTTGCAGCTCGACCAGCAACAGGATCTCCTCGGCTACCGACTGCGGGAACCCGGCGCGTGCGCCTTCGCGGTTGTCTTCCAGCAGTCGTCGCAGGTAGCTGATGCATTCCTCCGGCTGCGTCCAGATTTTCTGCACATGTTCCGCGACGCGGGAAAAATTTTCCAGCGTCGGCACTTCGCTTGCCGCCGGCGTGCCCCATTCCGCCGCCTGGATGTTGAAATACCTGCGCAGTTTCTCCGCGGTTGCCGCGAATTCGTGCTGCAGGCCGCGGCTGCGATAGATGCCGAGCAACTTCAGCCAGTGGTAGATGGCGTGCCGCGGGTTGGCTTCGGTGTATTCGATCAGGGCTTGCGCCGCTCCCTCCTCGAGCCCCATGGACAGCATGATTTCCGCCAGTTGCAAAGTCGGTTCGACGTCGACCTTGTGCTCGACCGGTGCAGCCGCCCGTGGCTCGGACCGGCTGGCGGGACGCAGGGTCTGCAACTTTGCGTTTTCGCGCGCCACCGTTTCCGGGTCGGCCTCTTCCAGCGAAAAGTCGACAACCATGGTTTCGTTGGCCGCGAACGGCGCAGCCGGTGCGGGCGCTGACGGCGCACCGACAGGCATCCGCGACGACGGCCGGCTTGCGACCGCTGCAGCAGCGGATGCCGCGGTGGCCGGCCAGGATGCTTTGGCGGCAGGCGTTGCAGTAGCCGCAACGACCGGATCCGGCATCGAGGGCGGGCTGGATGGGACGGCGGCTTCCGGCACGGTGACCGGATCTGCCGCCGGTGGCGTTGCGACGGACATCGTTGCCGGTGGCAGGCTGGCTTCCGCGGGCGGCTCCTGCAGCGGCATGGATGCCGGACCGGTTTCAGCCAGGGTGGCGGGTTTGCGCCGGCGGAACCACCACAGGGCCACCAGGACAAGCGCAGCGACGTTGGCCGCCATCAGGCGCATATCGTAGCCGTCCGCGTCAGCCACCCCCGCCGCGGCGGGCATCGCCGCCGCTACCGGGTTCGCGGCGGCAACGGGCGGCGTCGGCATGCGGCGGACCAGCTGGCTGACATCGCGGATGCCGGCCTCCAGGCGCCGCAGCTGGTCGAACATGTCGGCGATGCTGCGGGCCTCGTCGACGCCTGCCAGCCCCGCTCGCCATTCGACGCGCAGCACGGAACGTTCGTCCTCCGATACCTTGCCCAGCCGCCGGAGATCGATTTGGTCGCTGCGACGCAACGCCGGGTCCGGGTTGGCCGCAAGGGTCGCCGCAGGCAAAAAAAGCAAAGCTGCGACGACGACAGGCAGCCCGCCGGCAGGCAATGGGCAGCATGAGGCAATGGCGGCCGCGGTCTTGGACATTGAATTCGAGTCGGCTATAGTTGGATCATTCTAGTCGCTGCCGCACCCACGGGTTTTGCGCGAGCAGCGGCGGGCAAGGCTCCCATATTACTTTTTACAGGACCGCAATGAAGCTCTTCAGCTACTTTCGCAGTTCCGCCAGCTTCCGCGTGCGCATCGCGCTGGCGTTGAAGGGCCTCGACTACGAGTATGCCGCGGTTCATCTGGTGAAGGAGGGCGGCCAGCAATTCGCCGCCGGCTTCAAGGCGCTCAACCCGGCGGCGCTGGTGCCGGTGCTCGACGACGACGGCACGGTCCTGACGCAATCGCTGGCGATCGTCGAGTACCTCGACGAGACGCGGCCGCAACCGCCGCTGCTGCCGGCCGACGCCGCCGGCCGGGCGCGGGTCAGGGCGCTGGCACTGGCCGTCGCCTGCGAGATCCACCCGCTCAACAACCTGCGGGTGCTGGGCTACCTGAGCAAGACCCTGGGCGTGTCGGACGAGCAGAAGAACGCCTGGTACCGGCACTGGGTCGAAACCGGCCTGGCCACGGTCGAGGCCATGCTGGCCGGCGACCCGCGCACCGGCGCCTTCTGCCATGGGGACGCGCCGACGCTCGCGGATATCTTCCTGGTGCCGCAGATCTTCAACGCCCAGCGCTTCGCCTGTCGGCTCGACCACGTGCCGACGGTGATGCGCATCCACGAGCGCTGCCTGGCGCTGCCCGCGTTTGCCGCGGCGGTGCCGGCCGGGCAGCCGGATGCCGAGTAGGGCCGTTCAGTCGCCCTTCAGCCGGCCGGCGAAGACCTTGCGCAACTTCGCCGCCTTGGGCGCGACCACCGCCTGGCAATAGCCCTGCAGGGGATTGTTGGCGTAGTAGTTCTGGTGATAATCCTCGGCGCGCCAGAAAGTCGGCGCCGGCGACACGGCGGTGACGATGGGAGCGGGCCATATCCGCTGCGCCGCGAGGTCCGCGATCAGCGCTTCGGCGATTTTTTTCTGGCCATCGTCGTGGGTGAAGATCACCGAGCGGTACTGGGTGCCGATGTCATTGCCCTGGCGATTCAGGGTGGTCGGATCGTGGATGGCGAAGAAGGCCGTCAGCAGGGTCCGATAATCGATCACATCCGGGTCGAAGCGAACTTCGACCACCTCGGCATGGCCCGTGCTGCCGCTGCAGACGCTGTGGTAATCGGGCTTGTCGGTGGCTCCGCCGGCGTAGCCGGAGACCACGGATTCGACCCCTTTCAGCTGCAGCAGCGCGGCTTCCAGGCACCAGAAGCAGCCGCCGCCCAGGGTGGCGAGCTCCGGTTTGGAATGCCGACGGTCTGCGGGCGCCCGGCCGCAGTCGAGGCGCCGCGCAGCGCAAGGCAGGGTCGACACCGGTTTCCAGGCAGCGCTGGTCGCGACCAGGTGCGCGGAGTAGTAGGGTGGACGCGGTGGGGCAGGTCGAATGGTCGCCGGCAAGGGTCACGAACAGGCCCCCGGCGCACCGCCGGACTTCGGCGAAGAAGTCGTCGTTGCAGAACCAGTGCAGCGCCTGCGCCACGGTGACCAGGTCGCAGCTGTGGTCGGCCAGGCCGCTGGCCTCGGCCGGTCCCTGCCGGTAATCGATGCGCGCATGGGGTGTCGCCTGCGCCAGCTGTTCGGCCGACAGGTCGGTGGCAGACGGGGGAAATGGGGCACCCCCGGTCGCGGAAGAGGCGGGGGAAGGAGCCGGGGGCGCGTAGCGCGGCGTGGCCCGAAAAGTGGTCGGTGGACAGGGCTTTCAGACCCGTTCGATGATGATCGCGATGCCCTGGCCGACGCCGATGCACATGGTGCACAAGGCGTAACGGCCGCCGGTTCGATGCAACTGGTAGGTTGCCGTGGTCACCAGGCGCGCGCCACTCATGCCCAGCGGGTGGCCGATGGCGATCGCGCCGCCGTTGGGATTGACGCGGGCATCGTCGTCGGCCAGCCCGAGGTCGCGGGTCACGGCCAGGCCCTGCGCGGCGAAGGCTTCGTTGAGCTCGATGACGTCCATCTGCGCCAGCGTGAGGCCGGTCTGCGCCAGCAGCTTCTTGACCGCCGGCGCCGGGCCGAAACCCATGATGCGCGGTGCCACGCCGGCCGTGGCCATGGCCACGACGCGCGCCCTGGGGGTCAGGCCGTGCGCCCTGGCGGCGGCTTCGGAGGCAATGAGCAGCGCGCAGGCGCCGTCATTGACGCCCGAGGCATTGCCCGCCGTGACGGTGAGTTCGGGGCCGTTGATGCCCTTGAGTTTGGCCAACTGTTCCAGCGTGGTATCGGTGCGCGGATGCTCGTCGGTGTCGAAGATCTTCGGTTCGCCCTTCTTCTGCGCGATTTCCACCGGGACGATTTCGCCCTTGAAGAAGCCGGCGGCGTTGGCGGCGCCCCAGCGCTGTTGCGAGCGCAAGGCGAAGGCGTCCTGGTCGGCGCGGGCTATCCTGAATTCGGCGGCGACGTTGTCGGCGGTTTCCGGCATCGAGTCGATGCCGTACTGCGCTTTCATCAGCTTGTTCACGAAGCGCCAGCCGATGGTCGTGTCATACACGGCATTGCTGCGCGAAAAGGCGCTCTCCGCCTTGGGCATGACGAAGGGGGCGCGGCTCATGCTCTCGACCCCGCCGGCGATCATCAGTGCAGCTTCGCCCGCCTTGATCGCGCGTGCCGCGGTGCCGACGGCATCCATGCCCGAGCCGCAGAGGCGGTTCATGGTGGTGCCGGGCACGGCCACCGGCAGGCCGGCGAGGAGGGCGGCCATGCGCGCCACGTTGCGGTTGTCTTCGCCGGCCTGGTTGGCGCAACCGTAGATCACGTCTTCGACCAGTTCCCAATTGACGCCGGGGTTGCGCGCCATCAAGGCCTTGATCGGCAGGGCGGCGAGGTCGTCGGCGCGGATGCCGGACAGCGTCCCGCCGTAGCGGCCGATGGGAGTGCGGATGGCGTCGCAGATGTATGCCTGTGTGCTCATGTGGGTTCGCTTTCGTCGAAAAAGTGTCCCTTGATGCGGGTGGAACGGCCGCGAAACACGGCGACCACCCTGCCATCCTGGTTGGTGACCTCGATGTCGTAGATGCCGCTGCGTCCGCCCTGGTGGCGGGCGCTGCCGACGGCCGTCAGTGTATCGCCGAGATGGGCCGGGGCGATGAAATTGATGTCGACCCCGGCGGCGACTGCCTTGTGGTTGAAGCTGTTGCAGGCATAGGCGAAATTGGTGTCGGCCAGGGCGAAGATGAAGCCGCCGTGGCAGATGCCGTGGCCATTGACCATGTCCTGCCGTACCTTCATGTCGACCACCGCGCCGCCCGGGGTGGTCTCCCTGATGACGATACCGAGCCCCTGCGCGGCGTGGTCGTCCGGCCACATGATGGCGGTGCAGCGCTCGGCAACTTGCTGGGTTGTCAGTGCCATCTCATTTCCCCGTGAAGGACGGTGTGCGCTTTTCCATGAAGGCGGCGACGCCTTCGCGGTAGTCGTGGCCGAAGCCGAGTTCGCGCTGGCAGTCGCGCTCGAAGTCGAGTTGCTGCTCCAGCGTGTTGCCCCCGCTGGCGTAGATCGCCTGCTTGGTCCGGGCCAGGCCCTTGGTCGGCGCCGTGCTGAAGTGGACCGCCAGTCTTTCGGCCTCCGCCATCAGTTTGTCGTCGTCGAGGCATTTCCAGATCAGGCCCCAGTTTTCGGCCTGTTCGGCGGAAAGCTTGTCGCCCAGCATGGCCAGGCCCATGGCGCGCGCGTTGCCGACCAGGCGCGGCAGCGCCCAGGTGCCGCCGGCATCGGGCACCAGGCCGAGCTTGCAGAAGGCCTGGATGAACGATGCCGAGCGCGCGGCAAGCACGATGTCGCAGGCCAGCGCGATGTTGGCGCCGGCGCCGGCGGCGACGCCGTTGACGGCGCAGATCACCGGCATTTCAAGGGCGCGTAGCGAGAGGACCAGCGGCTTGTAGTAGGTCTCTATGCTGTAGCCGAGGTCGACCGGTTCGCTGCCCGCCGCGACATTGCGGTCGGACAGGTCCTGTCCGGCGCAGAAGCCGCGTCCGGCGCCGGTCAGCAGCAGCACGCGGGCGCCGCCGTCGCGTGTGCGGGTCAGCGCATCGCGCAGTTCGAGGTGCATGTCGGCGTTGAAGCTGTTGAGCCGGTCCGGCCGGTTCAGCGTGATGCGCGCGATGTTGTCGGCGAGCGAGAAAACGATGTGCTGGTAGCTCATGGGCGAGTGCCTTGGGTCGATCTGTCGGGTAGGGGGAGGCGGCTGGGTGGAAGATAAACCTGTCGCCGTCTCGGCATATCCTGCTCCACGCTGTGCGCCTGTACGTTGAGCCGGACTATAGAAGCATTTGTCGGATCGCGGCAAAGGGAGACAGTGGTGTTAAATGGTTTTAATATGAAATATTAAAATACGATCAAATTAATTATGACACAAAACATGCTTGCAATGTACAATAAAAATGTATCACGTCGCCCTTGCTTGAGCCGGGGTGGCGTTGAAACGGGCTCGGCAGCGGGCCACGATGCTGCGGCGGTTTTTCCCTTTCTGCACCAGGCCGCCTGACGCCAATAATCAGCACTTCCCCCGGAGAACCAAGATGCCGCATCCACTATTCGAGAAGCACCAGACCCAGTTGCAACAAGCCGTTGCCGCGATTGAATCGCGCGGCTACTGGAGCCCCTATGCCGAGGGCCCGCGCGCCTACGGCGAGACCGCCATCGAAGACGGGCGCAAGGCCTTCGAGGCCCATCGCGGCGCGCAGTTCGACCTTGACCAGCCGGGAGTCGTCGCTCATGGCGGCGCGGAGGTATCGCCCTTTGGCCTGTCGCTGGACATCTCCTATCCGCGTTGCGCCCCCGAGGCCCTGATTGCGGCAGGCAAGGCGGCCATGCCGGCCTGGATCAAGGCCGGGGCCGATACCCGGGCCGGGGTTTGCCTGGAAATCCTGGCGCGCCTCAATGCCCGCAGTTTCGAGATGGCGCACGCCGTGATGCACACCACCGGCCAGGCCCTGATGATGGCCTTCCAGGCGGCCGGGCCCCACGCCCAGGATCGCGGCCTCGAAGCGGTGGCCTACGCCTGGCGCGAAATGAAGCATGTGCCGGACACCGCGCTCTGGGAAAAGCCGCAGGGCAAGAATCCGCCGCTGAAAATGGAAAAGAAATTCACCATCATGCCGCGCGGCGTGGCGCTGGTGATCGCCTGTTCGACCTTTCCGACCTGGAACGGCTACCCCGGAATTTTTGCCAGCCTGGTCACCGGCAACCCGGTCATCGTCAAGGCGCATCCGACGGTGATCCTGCCGCTTGCCATCAGCGTCGCCGTGGCGCGCGCGGTGCTGAGCGAGGCCGGTTTCGACCCGAACCTGGTGAGCCTGCTGATCGATGACCCGGCGGCGCCGGTCGCCAAGGAAGTCGCCATGAATCCCGAAGTACGCCTGATCGACTACACCGGCGGTCCCGCTTTCGGCAACTGGCTGGAAGCCAATTGCCGCCACGCCATGGTCTACACCGAAAAGGCCGGCGTGAATTGCATCGTGGTCGATTCCATCGACGACTACAAGGCGATGCTGAAGAACCTCGCCTTCACGCTGTCCCTGTATTCGGGCCAGATGTGCACCACGCCGCAGACCATTTTCGTCTCGCGCGAGGGCGTGAAAACACCCGAGGGCGTGATTTCCGTCGAGCAGTTCGGGCGCGACCTGGCCAGTGCGGTATCGAAATTCCTCGACGATCCGGCGCGTGCCGTGGAAGTGCTCGGCGCCATCCAGTCGCCGGCGACGCTGGCGCGCCTGGAAGCGGCCCATGGCCTGGGCGAGGTGCTGCGCGCGTCGAGCCCGATTGCGCACCCGCAGTGGCCCGAGGCCCGCGTGCGCAGCCCGCTTATCCTCAGGGTGGCTGCGGCCGACGAGCGCGCCTACACCGAAGAACGCTTCGGTCCGATCACCCTCGTGGTCGAAACGGCGAACACGGCGGAAAGCCTGGCGCGGGCCGAGCGCGTGATCCGCGAGCAGGGCGCGATCACCTTCGCCCTGTATGCGACCGATCCGGCAACGGTGGAACAAGCCGAGGAAGCGGCCTTGCGCGCGGGTGTTGCGCTGTCGATCAATCTCACCGGCGCAGTTTTCGTCAACCAGTCGGCCGGCTTCTCCGACTTCCACGCCACCGGCGCCAATCCGGCGGCAAATGCCTGCCTGACCGACAGCGCCTTTGTTGCCAGCCGCTTCTTTGTGGTGCAGAGTCGGCGCCATGTTCAATGAGTGTCCGGCTGCGGGCCGGGGAACGGAGAGGGCCTGAATGAAGGTCTATGCGATTGACGGCATCGTGCCGGTGGTCGACCCGGCCGCCTATGTGCATCCGTCGGCGGTGCTGATCGGCGACGTCGTGGTCGGCGCCGGCGCCTATGTCGGGCCCTGCGCCAGCCTGCGCGGCGACTTCGGCCGCCTGTTCATCGGCGTCGGCGCCAACGTGCAGGACTGTTGCGTGATGCACGGCTTCCCCGGCAGCGACACCATCATCGAGGAAAACGGCCATATCGGCCATGGCGCGATACTCCACGGCTGCATCGTGCGCAGGAACGGCATGGTGGGCATGAACGCGGTGGTGATGGACAACGCGGTGGTCGGCGAATCGGCCATCGTCGCGGCGCAGAGCCTGGTCAAGGCCGGCATGGAGATCCCGCCGCGCATGCTGGCCGGCGGCGTGCCGGCCAAGGTGATGCGCCCCCTGACCGAACTCGAAATGAACTGGAAGATCGAAGGCACCAGCGTCTATCATGACCTGGTCCGGCGCTGCGCCGGCACCATGCAGGAAGTCGAGGCGCTGTCGGCGGTCGAACCGGATCGCCGGCGGCTCAAGCTGCCGGAGCTGAAAACCCTCCAGGAAACCCGCGAGGCCAACAAGTAAAAAGTCGGCGCCGGCGTTACGGCGCGGAGGTCGTGGTTTGCGTCACGGCATGTTCCCAGCGCTGCATGAGTTCGACGGCGCGCTCGCGCGACAGTGTCGGATGGAAGGTCCGTTCCGCCTGCCAATGTGCGGCGATTTCTTCGAGCCCGGCATATACGCCACAGGACAGTCCGGCCAGGTAGGCGGCGCCAAGGGCCGTGGTCTCGATGACTTTCGGCCGCACCACGGGTATCCCCAGCAGGTCGGCCTGGAACTGCATCAGCAGGTTGTTCACGCAGGCGCCGCCATCGACGCGCAACTCGCTGACGCCCCTGTCGTCGCCGAGGTCGCGGCTCATGGCCCGCAACAGCGCCGCGCTCTGGAAGGCGATGCTTTCCAGCGCGGCGCGGGCGATGTGGGCGACGCTGCTGCCGCGCGTGAGGCCGAGGATGGCGCCGCGCGCGTCGGGCTTCCAGTAGGGCGCACCGAGCCCGGTGAAGGCCGGCACGAAGATTACGCCGCCGCTGTCCGGAACGCTTTCGGCGAGGCTTTGCACCGCAGTGCTGGCTTCGATGGCTTGCAGGCCATCGCGCAGCCATTGCACCACGGCGCCGCCGATGAAGACGCTGCCCTCCAGCGCGTATTGGGGCTTCGAACCGGTTTGCGCGGCGCGGGTACTGATCAGCCCGTTGCCGCTGGCCAGGCAGTGGTCACCGGTCTGCATCAGCATGAAGCAGCCCGTGCCGTAGGTGTTCTTTGCCAGTCCGGCGGAGAAGCAGGCCTGACCGAAAAGTGCGGCCTGCTGGTCGCCGGCCATGCCGCCAACCATGATCGGGGCGCCGAAGAACTCGGTTTTCGTTTGGCCGAAGCAGTGGCTGGATGGATGCACTTCGGGCAACACGGCGCGCGGGATGTCGAACAGGGACAGCAGTTCGTCATCCCACCGGTTGCGGTGGATGTCGAAGAGCAGCGTGCGCGAGGCGTTGCTGACATCCGTGGCATGCGCGGCGCCACCGGTCAGTTGCCAAAGCAGCCAGCTGTCGATGGTGCCGAAGGCGAGCTCGCCGCGACCGGCCGCCGCCCTCGCGCCGGCAATGTTGTCGAGTATCCAGGCGAGCTTGGTGGCGGAGAAATAGGCATCGAGCACCAGGCCGGTGCGTTCGCGCAGCGTGTCGGCGATGCCGCGTTCCGCAAGCCTTGCGCACGCCGGGGCGGTGCGCCGGTCCTGCCAGACGATGGCGTTGCACAGCGGTATGCCCGTGCGGCGGTTCCAGACCACCGTGGTTTCGCGCTGGTTGGTGATGCCGATGGCCGCAATATCGGTTGCCGCGGCCCCCGCCCCGGAAAGCGCCTCCTGCGCCGTGGCCAACTGGCTGCTCCAGATTTCCATCGGGTCATGCTCGACCCAGCCCGGTCGCGGGAACAACTGGCGGAACTCGCGCTGCGCCATGGCGACGATCCGCCCGCCGGAATCGAAGACGATGCTGCGCGAACTCGACGTGCCCTGGTCCAGGGCCAGCAGGTAGCGGGAAGAACGCATGACGGTGTCCGGCGGGCGAAATGGCTCGCCTCGACATTAGCGTCGTACCGTCCGCGCGTCAATTTCGCGCAGGGCCGGGCAGCGCGGGCAGCAGCTTTTTGTAAGCTTCGATTAAGTCTCCTTATGTTAGTATTCCGCGCCGCAACAATGGCGCCAACGGAAGATTTGCAGCGCCCGTGGCGGCAGCCGATTCCCCGCAAATCACGCGGCCACCGAGCCGATTCCGCGATACCGGCACCCGCTTTGGACGCATGCCGCCGGCTTCAGATCAACGCACCTCATACAACAAGGAAAACGCATGAAGATCCACGAATATCAGGGCAAGGAAATCCTGAAGAAATTCGGTGTGACCGTTCCGCGCGGCATTCCCTGCTTTTCCGTCGACGAGGCGGTCAAGGCAGCGGAAACCCTCGGCGGCAAGGTTTGGGTGGTGAAGGCCCAGATCCATGCCGGCGGTCGCGGCAAGGGCGGCGGCGTCAAGGTGGCCAAGTCGATGGATGAAGTCCGTGCCTACGCCGGGCAGATTCTCGGCATGCAACTGGTGACGCACCAGACCGGGCCGGCCGGCCAGAAAGTGCGCCGCCTGCTGGTGGAAGAAGGCGCCGACATCAAGAAGGAATACTACGTCGCGGCCCTGACCGACCGCGCCTCGCAAAAGGTGGCGATGATGGCCTCCTCCGAGGGCGGCATGGACATCGAGGAAGTCGCGCACAAGACGCCGGAAAAGATCATCAAGGTCTTCGTTGATCCGGCCACCGGCCTCACCGACGCGCAAGCCAGGCAACTGGCCGACGGCATCGGCGTTCCGGCGGGCTCGCAGGCGCAGGCCATCGATACCTTGAAGAAGCTCTACACCTGCTACATGGAGACCGATGCCAGCCTGGCCGAGATCAATCCGATGATCCTCGAAGGCAACGGTGGTATCCGTGCGCTGGACGCCAAGTTCAATTTCGATTCCAACGCCTTGTACCGGCATCCCGAGATCGTCGCCTACCGCGACCTCGACGAAGAGGACGCCGACGAGATCGAGGCCTCCAAATTCGACCTCGCCTACATCAGCCTCGACGGCAACATCGGCTGCCTGGTGAATGGCGCGGGCCTGGCCATGGCGACCATGGACACCATCAAGCTGTTCGGCGCCGAGCCGGCCAACTTCCTCGACGTCGGTGGCGGTGCCACCACCGAGAAGGTCACCGAGGCCTTCAAGATCATGCTGAAGAACCCCAAGGTCAAGGGCATTCTGGTGAATATTTTCGGCGGCATCATGAAGTGCGACACCATCGCCAACGGCGTGGTGACGGCGGCCCGCGAAACCCATCTGTCCGTGCCGCTGGTGGTGCGCATGAAGGGTACCAATGAAGACCTGGGCAAGAAGATCCTTGCCGAATCCGGTCTGCCGATCATCACCGCCGACTCCATGGCCGAGGCCGCGACCAAGATCGTCGCCGCCGTCAAGTAAGGAACCGTTATGTCCATTTACATCAACAAAGACACCAAAGTCATAACCCAGGGCATCACCGGCAAGACCGGCCAGTTTCATACGGAAAAGTGCCAGGAATACGCCAACGGCAAGAACTGCTTCGTCGCCGGTGTGAATCCGAAGAAGGCCGGCGAGAAAATTTTCGACATCCCGATCTTCGGTTCGGTCAAGGAAGCCAAGGCGCAGACCGGCGCCACGGTTTCCGTGATCTACGTGCCGCCGGCCGGCGCCGCCGACGCGATCTGGGAAGCCTGCGAAGCCGATCTCGACCTGGCGATCTGCATCACCGAGGGCATCCCGGTGCGCGACATGCTGGTGGTGCGTAACAAGATGAAGGCCAAGGAAGCCGCGGGCGGCAAGAAGACCCTGCTGCTCGGCCCCAACTGCCCCGGCCTGATCACCCCCGACGAAATCAAGATCGGGATCATGCCCGGCCACATCCACCGCAAGGGCCGCATCGGCGTGGTTTCGCGCTCCGGCACGCTGACCTACGAAGCCGTCGCGCAACTCACCGAAATCGGACTGGGCCAGTCATCGGCGGTCGGCATCGGCGGCGACCCGATCAACGGTCTCAAGCACATCGACATCATGCGTGCCTTCAACGACGATCCCGACACCGATGCGGTGATCATGATCGGCGAAATCGGCGGTCCGGACGAAGCCGAAGCCGCCGTGTGGTGCAAGGCCAACATGAAGAAGCCCATCGTCGGCTTCATCGCCGGCGTGACGGCTCCGGCCGGCAAGCGCATGGGCCATGCCGGCGCGCTGATTTCCGGCGGCGCCGACACGGCGGATGCCAAGCTGGCGATCATGGAAGAGTGCGGGTTCACGGTGACGCGCAACCCGTCGGAAATGGCCAAACTGCTCAAGGCCCTGCTGAAGTAGCAGAAGTCGGCGCCGGCGACACGGCGGTTTCATTCGATGTCGCCCCGCTGGCGAGATGGAGTTCATAAAGGCCGCCCCGGCCAAGCCGGGGCGGCTTTTTTGCGCATAGAATCCCGACACAGCCTTCCCGGATAAGGGTCAATTGGCATTAAATTGATTGACGGAGTTGATGCGGGACTGTAAGAATTGCGCTTATTGTCCTGTTTTAATGGGGGCTCTCACACAGGGTGGTGACCGATGAAGAAGACAGGCTTCTGGAAAAGTGACTGGTTCTTCGGTGTCGTGGTCAGTATCGTCGTGCTGATTCTGGGTAACGGCGAGTTGCTGCAGGGCCTCGAGCGCAAGGCCTATGACATGGGCGTGGCGGCGACGTCGCGGGCGCCGTCCGACAAGGTCGCGGTGATTGCCATCGACAAGGCCAGCCTCGACAACATCGGGCGCTGGCCCTGGTCGCGCGAGATCATGGCGGACATGGTGGACCAGCTGGCGGCGGCCAAAGCCAAAGTGATCGCTACCACCGTGTTCTATTCCGAGCCGCAGCGCGACCAGGGTCTGGCTTATATCAACAAGCTGATCGAAACCTGCGGCGTGACGCTGCCCTCGGCCGCCGCCGTCGCCACGCCCGCACCTCCGCCAGCTGCCGGCGACCCTGCTGCCGCTCCCGCTGCCGCCGAGGCTACCCCCGCACCGGCGCCGGTCGCCGCGCCATCCTCCTGCCCGCAGCTCGAATCGATACTGCTCGAGGCCGACCAGAAGCTGAACACCGATCGTCGCCTGGCGGATGCCTTCACCAAGGCCGGCAACGTCGCCTTGCCCATGCTGTTCGTGCTGGGCGAGCCGCGCGGCAGGCCGGACAAGGACCTGCCCGATTACGTGAAGAAAAATGCGGTCAAGCTCACCGGTGCCGCCGATGCCCCGCCTTATCCGACGCTGGGCGTCGATGCCGGTGTCATCGAGCCGCTGGGCAAGGTGGCGACCGCCATCGGCCATCTCAACGTGACGCCGGACGTCGACGGCGCGATCCGTACCGAACCCCTGGTCCTGTCCTACTTCGACCAGGCGTATCCGTCCCTGTCCCTGCTGGTCGCGGCAAAAAGCCACAACCTCAACGTGGCCGACATCCAGGTCACGGCGGGCGATTCGGTCAAGCTCGGCAAGCTCAAGATCGGTACCGATTTCGATACGCGGATGCTGACCTTCTATTACAAGGATCGTGACGGTGCCTCTGCCTTCCAGGTGGATTCCTTCTTCGACGTCAAGAGCGGCAAGATTCCCTATGCGAAATACCGTGACAAGATCGTCCTGATCGGACCGACTTCCTCCTCGGTCGGCAGCGTGTTCGTGACGCCGATCAGCCCCGCCATGCCGGCCGTGCTGATGCAGGCACATGCGGTTTCGAGCCTGCTCTCGGAACATTTCTTCGTCGCGCCGACCTGGGGCTTCTGGGTCGAGAAACTGGTATTTCTGCTGATCGCGGCCTACCTGATCGCCCTGTTGCCGAGGATCAAGGCCGGCATGGCGGCGGGCATCACCGTGGGGCTTCTGGCGGCCCTGATCACCCTCCATTTCGTCCTCATGACGACGCAGCTAATGTGGCTGCAGCTGATGGTGCCGGCGAGTTTGCTGCTCCTTGGGCATTTGTTGCTTACGGTCAAGCGCTTCGTCGTCACCGAGCGCGGCAAGGAGAAGTCGGACGCGGCCTCCGCGGAGTCCAACCGCATGCTCGGCCTGGCCTTCCAGGGGCAGGGCCAGCTCGACATGGCCTTCGACAAATTCCGCCTGTGCCCGAAGGATGACCAGGTCATGGAGAACATCTACAACCTGGCGCTGGATTTTGAGCGCAAGCGCCAGTTCAACAAGGCCGAGGCGGCGTTCCGTTACATCTTCGATTACAACCCGAAGTTCCGCGACATCGAGTCCCGCGTCAATCGCGCCAAGCAATTGTCCGAAACGGTCATTCTCGGCGGCGGTGGCGGCGGTCGCTCGAACGCCAGCCTGCTCGATGCCAGCGGCAATGTCGAGAAGCCCATGCTGGGCCGCTACCAGATCGAGAAGGAACTCGGCAAGGGCGCCATGGGTGTGGTCTACCTGGGCCGGGATCCGAAGATCAACCGTGTCGTCGCGATCAAGACCATGGCCCTCTCGCAGGAGTTCGAAGCCGATGAACTGGTCGAGGTCAAGGAGCGTTTCTTCCGCGAGGCGGAGACGGCGGGCCGGCTCAACCATCCCAACATCGTCCAGATGTATGACGCCGGCGAGGAGCATGACCTGGCCTACATCGCGATGGAGTTCCTCAAGGGCAAGGATTTGGTGCCCTATGCCAAGCAGGGCAATCTGATGCCCTTGCCGCGCGTGATGAGCATCGTCGCGCGCGTGGCCGACGCCTTGTCCTATGCCCATGAAAACAATGTCGTGCATCGCGACATCAAGCCGGCCAATATCATGTATGAACCCGATTCCGACCAGGTCAAGGTGACCGACTTCGGCATCGCGCGGATTACCGACTCGTCGAAGACCAAGACCGGCATGGTGCTCGGCACGCCGAGCTACATGTCTCCGGAACAGCTGGCCGGCAAGAAGATCGACGGCCGTTCCGACCTGTTCTCGCTGGGCGTGATGCTCTACCAGATGTCCTGCGGCAAGCTGCCCTTCGAGGGCGACTCCATGGCGCAGCTGATGTTCCGCATCGCCAACGAAGCGCATCCGGATATTCGCGGCATCAATCCCGACCTCCCGGATTGCCTGGTGGCGATCATCGACAGGGCGATGACCAAGGATCCCGATGCGCGCTACCAGACCGGTGCCGAGTTCGCCAGGGACATCCGCACCTGCGTGACAATGAGCAGCGCCGGTGGCGCCGCCGCCGGCGATTCCGGCGTCGATATCAGCATCTGAGGACCGGGCCATGGACATGAATGCCGTTCTCGAGATAGTCACCCGTACCGATCCGGGCATGGTCCGCAGCAACAACGAAGATGCCGTCATGGCCAATCCCCGGTGCGGTTTTGCCGTGCTGGCCGATGGCATGGGCGGCTACAACGCGGGTGAAGTGGCGAGCGGCATGGCCACAGCGATGCTCGGCAGCGAACTGGAAAAGGCTTTCCTGGAACGCGAGCCGAGCACCATGGATGCGTCCGGCAAATCCTGGGCGCAGGTTGCCCTGGAAGGCCACATGATCCAGGTCAATAGCGCCATCTATCAGGCGGCGCAGAGCCAGCCCCAGTATGCCGGGATGGGCACGACGCTGGTGGTGGCGGTGTTTCACGACAATCGGGTAACGGTCGGCCACATCGGCGACTCCAGGCTTTACCGCATGCGTGGTGACGACTTCCGGCAGATCACCCGCGACCATTCCCTGCTGCAGGAACAAATAGACAGCGGCCTGATCACCCCGGAGCAGGCGCGCCATTCGCAAAACAAGAATCTGGTGACGCGCGCCGTCGGCGTCGACCCGGAGGTCGTGCCCGAGATACATGACCATGAGGTGTTGCCGGGCGACGTCTACCTGTTTTGCTCCGACGGCCTCAACGACATGGTCGATGACGAAGAGATCGGCATGACGCTGGGTGCGCTTTCGGCGAATCTGGAGCTATGCTCAATGCAGTTGATTCAAATGGCCAACGACAACGGCGGCCGTGACAATGTTTCGGTAATCCTGGTCAAGGTAAAGGGTGATTTCCCGGCTGCGCGCGGCTGGTGGTCACGTTTGCTGGCCTGGTTCAAGTAATGCAGTGCTCCGCGAACTGGAAGGACGACAACAATGGCTAAGCTCGTACTCAGCATGGAAACCACGATGCTCAAGGAAATCCCCTTGATCAAGGAGCGCACCACCATAGGGCGCAAACCGCACAACGATATCCAGATCGATAATCTGGCGATTTCCGGCGAGCACGCGGTGGTGATCACCATCCTCAATGATTCCTTTCTTGAGGATCTGGGCAGCACCAACGGCACTTTCGTCAATGGCCAGCCCGTCAAGAAGCACTTCCTGAAAAATGGCGACACCATCGAACTGGGCAAGTACCGCCTGAAGTATGTCGCGGAGCTTCCGCAGCAGACGTCGAATGCGGACTTCGAGAAAACCATGATCCTGCGTCCGGGTGCCAAGCCTGCCGCTCCGCCGCCCGCTGCGCCGGGACCGGCACCGGAACCGGCTGCCGCCGCGGCGACGGCCGAGGCGCATTCCTCGACCTCTCCAGGCATGGCGCCGGCGCCGGCTTCGGCGCCCGCCCCCGCCGTGGCCGCGCTGCCGCTGGGAGCCATTCAGCTCCTGTCCGGTGGCAATGCCGGCAAGGAAATGGAATTGACCAAAACCCTGACCACCCTGGGCAAGCCGGGCGTCCAGGTGGCGGTCATCGCGCGGCGCCCCCATGGCTACTTCATCACCCATGTCGAGGGCGCCAGCTTCCCGGTGGTCAACGGCAAGACGCTGGATGCCCAGGCGCATCAACTGGCGGACCACGACGTGATCGAGTTGGCCGGAATCAAAATGGAGTTTTTCCTGAAGGGCTGATTCCGAAGGCGGACAATTTCCGGAGACCTCGTGAAACAGTATCTTCCCCGCTACGTCCTTGGGCTTGTGATCCTCCTGGTGCTGCTCGGCCATTCGACGCGCATCTACCAGATTCCGTTCATCAACCACATGGACGCGCTGATCTATGACGTGAAGGTTCGCCTGACCATGCCGCAGGGGCTTGATGAGCGCGTGGTGATTCTGGATATCGACGAGAAATCGCTGGCCGAGCAGGGGCGGTGGCCGTGGGGCCGCGACAAGCTCGCAACCCTGATGAACAAGCTGTTCGACCAGTATGGACTCAAGCTGGTCGGCTTCGACGTGGTGTTCGCCGAGCCCGACGACAGTTCCGGCCTCAATTCGCTGGAGTCGCTGGCGAAGAAGGATTTGAAGGACGTGGCATCCTTTCAGTCGGCGTTGCGCGAATTGCGTCCCCAGCTCGACCACGATGCCCGCTTCGCGGCGGCGATCAGGAACCGACCGGTCATCCTCGGTTATTATTTTTCCAGCAAGGAAGGCGGCGTCAGTTCCGGCGCTGCGCCGGCACCGGTGTTTCCGGCCGGCACCTTCAGCGGCCGGCGCATAAGTTTCACCCAGTGGGTAAGTTTCGGTGGCAATCTGCCCGAATTCCAGAAGTCTGCCGCAGGCGCCGGTCATTTCAATCCGCTGGTGGACATCGACGGCACGTCACGCCGGGTCCCGCTGCTCGTCGAGTACAAGGGCGCTTACTACGAATCCCTGTCGCTGGCCATGGTGCGCAATCTGCTCGGCAATCCCCCGATCACTCCGGGTTATCCGGAGAATGCGCCCGGATCGTATGCCGCGATGGAGTGGCTGGATCTGAAAGCGGCCGGTGGCGGAACCATGCGCATCCCGGTGGACGAAAACGCGGCGACGCTGATTCCCTATCGGGGCTATCAGGGAAGCTTTTCCTATATTTCGATCACCGATGTGCTCAATGACAGGGTGCCGAAGGAAAAGCTCGCCGGCAAGGTCGCCGTGGTCGGCACGACGGCGCCGGGACTCATGGACTTGCGTGCGACGCCGGTGGGCGCCGCCTATCCCGGGGTCGAGATACACGCCAATCTGATCGCCGGCATGCTGGATGCGTCGATCAAGCACAAGCCGCCCTATATCCTCGGCGCCGACGTCTTGCTGGTTCTGATCGCCGGCGCGGTGATGGTTTTCCTGTTGCCGATGCTGTCGCCGTTCCGGGCAACCGTAGTCGGATTGATCGTCCTGCTGCTGCTGCTCAGCGTCAATTTTGGTTTCTGGCATGTTTCCCATGTGGTCCTGCCGCTCGCCAACGGCATGATCGCGATCATCCTCCTCTATGCGATGAACATGTCCTGGGGCTACTTCGTCGAGTCGCGGACCAAGCGGCAACTGACCGGGCTGTTCGGCCAGTACGTGCCGCCGGAACTGGTCGAGGAGATGAGTCGAGATCCCGAAAACTACAGCATGGCCGGACGCAAGGCCGAGCTGACCGTGCTGTTTTCCGACGTGCGCGGTTTCACCACCATTTCCGAAGGACTGGAACCCGACGAATTGGCCAGCCTGATGAACCAGTACCTGGGCGCCATGACGATCGTCGTGCGCAAGCACCGGGGGACGCTCGACAAATATATCGGCGACGCCATCATGGCCTTCTGGGGCGCTCCGGTGGACGATCCCGATCATGCGAAGAATGCGGTCCTGACCGGCCTGGAAATGCATGTGGCGCTGCATGAACTGAACAAGGACCTCGTCGCGCGCGGCTGGCCGGAACTGAAAATCGGTGTCGGCGTCAATACCGGACCGATGACGGTCGGCGACATGGGATCACCGGTGCGGCAGTCCTACACGGTGATGGGCGACGCCGTCAATCTGGGATCGCGCCTGGAAGGCATCACCAAGCAATACGGGGTCGGCTTCATCGTCGGCGAGGGAACCCGCGAACTGCTCAAGAAGGATTTCGTGTTCCGCGAACTGGACCGGGTGCGGGTCAAGGGCAAGGAAGATCCGGTAGGAATCTATGAACCGGTCGGCGAAGAGGGCAAGGTCGCGCGCGAGGAAATGGACGAGATCAAGCTGTGGAACCAGGCCCTGCGCGCATACCGCGCCCAGGACTGGGACCAGGCGGAGCTTGCGCTGATGAATCTGCAGCGCATGAAACCGCGATACCTTTACGATCTCTACGTCAAACGCGTCGAACACCTGCGCAAAGAGCCGCCCGGCGAGAACTGGGACGGCGTCACCGTTTTTGAGACAAAATGAGAACCTATCCCCCATCCCCCCTCCGGGGGGGAGGGGGGGGGTTGTTTTTGGGGGGGGGGGGGGGGGGGGGTGGGGTTGGGGGGGGGGTCGTTTTTGGGCGGCCCGGCACAGGCGGCGAAACAATGAAAGTACGCATCCTCGGTTGCAGCGGCGGAATCGGCGGTCGGCATCTGCGGACCACCTCGCTGCTGGTTGACAACGACATTCTCGTCGATGCCGGAACCGGGGTCGGCGACCTGGCGATTGCCGAACTGGCGCAGATCGATCACGTCTTCATCACGCATTCGCACCTTGACCACCTGGCCTCTCTGCCGTTCATGGTCGATACGGTGGGCGACATGCGCAGCCGTCCGGTAATCGTCCATGCGACCGAGGCGACGCTCGAAATCATCCGGGCGCATATTTTCAACTGGGCCATCTGGCCCGACTTCAGCGTGATCCCGAGCGCCGAGAAGCCCTTCATGCGCTTCGATCCGATTCGGGTGGGCGAGAGCATCGATATCGATGGCCGCAAGGTGGTGCCGCTGCCGGCAAACCACACGGTTCCGGCGGTAGGCTACCAGCTTGATTCCGGCCACGCCAGCCTTGTATTCACCGGGGACACCGGCCCCTGCCCCGAACTCTGGAAATACGTCAATGCGATCCGCAACCTGCGCTACCTGATCATCGAGTGCGCCTTTTCGGACAGGGAAAAGCGGCTCGCCGAGGCATCCCTGCATTTTTGCCCGAGCATGTTGCTCGAGGAACTGGCAAATCTCCAGCGGGATGCCGATATCTTCATCACGCACCTCAAGCCGGGACAAATCGAGTTGACCATGCAGGAGATCGAAGACTGCATCGGCAACGAGTTCCGGCCGGGAATGCTGCAGAACAACCAGCTTTTCGAGTTCTGACCATGAGTGCGACCGTGAGCGTTGACCTGCTGGCCACCCTGCAACCCCTGATGTCGCTGGGCAGCAAGGGCCTCAGCGAACTGTTGCCGCTGTGCCGCACCCATGTCTTTACGCGTGCCACAGACCCGTTTTCCGCCGCCGACTGGAGCGGCCAGGTGGTCTATCTGGTGCGCGGCCAGCTTCTCGTGAAATTGCTTGACGGTGCTTCGCGCGTGCTGGTCGGCGGCCATGATCTGGCGGCAGCCCCGGTGGCGCGCGGCGGAAATGCGCCGCGTTTCAGCAAGGCGATTACCGACGTCGAATTGCTGAGCCTTGAGGAAGATCCTCTCGACATCGTGGTGACCTGGAACCAGTTGGCCACTTCACGCGATCTCGGCAAGGACGCCACCGACCAGACCGATTGGCGCATGATGTCCAGCATGTTCGCCGTGGACAACCTGACGGTTGGCGCGTTTGCATCCCTGCCGCCGGCGAACATCCAGGCGTTGCTGGGGAAGTTCGTCCGGGTTCCGGCCAGGCGCGGCGAGACGATCATCAGGCAAGGCGACCCCGGCGACTACTATTACCTGATCGAAAGCGGGCGCTGCAAGATTTCCCGGATGGTGGCCGGTGCCTCCGTGCAATTGGCCGAGATCAAGGAGGGCGATGCCTTCGGCGAAGAGGCGCTGGTCGCCGACACGGTGCGCAATGCCACGGTGGTGATGAATACGGACGGCATGCTGCTGCGCCTGTCGAAGCAGGATTTCAACCAGTTGTTGCTCGCGCCGCTTCTGCAGAAAGTGACCGGTGACGCGGCTGAACGACGGATTGCCGCCGGCGCGCAATGGATCGACGTGCGCTTTCCCGCCGAGTATCAGAGCGACGGCTATCCCGGCGCCATCAACATTCCCCTCAACGACATCCGGCCGGCCGCGGCCTCGCTTGATCCTGGAATCGAATATATTGTGTATTGCCAGACGGGACGTCGCAGTTCCGCTGCCGCTTTTTTGCTTTCCCAGCGCGGACTTCATGCCACCCTCCTCGAGGGGGGCATGCGGGCCTACGCGGGTGTCATGGAGTCACGCGAATGAGTGCCGTACCTGCCGCCCCCGCCGAAACCTCAGCGTCCGATGTCGACAGCCGCCTGGCTTTCTTCAAGAACCTCCAGGTCGTCACCAACAAGGTTCACGCTACCGCGAACATCGACGAAATCATGCTGGAGCTGTCCGGCGAGATCTGCAGCCTGTTCAACGCCGACCGCCTGACGATCTATTCGATCGGCGAGGACAAGGCCTCGATCGTTTCGAAAATCAAGACCGGCCTGACGTCGTTCAAGGACCTGCGCCTGCCGATCGCCGACCAGAGCATCGCCGGTCATGTCGCGCTGGCCAAGAAGACGGTGAACATCCGCGACGTCTATGACGACGCCGAGCTCAAGGCGATCAATCCTTCCTTGCGTTTCCTGCAGGAGGTGGACAAGCGCACCGGCTATCGGACCAAGCAGATGCTGGTGGCGCCGGTCGTCGACGCGCAGAGCAACGAGTTGCTGGGCGTCGTCCAGCTCATCAACAACAAGGCGGGAACTCCGTTTGCGGCAGTCGCCCAGGAGGGCGTCAAGGGTCTGTGCGAAACCCTTGCCATCGCCTTCGCCCAGCGCAGCAAGCCGGCTGCCGCCGTCAAGACCAAGTACGATTTCCTCGTGTCCGATGCCGTCATTTCCGCGCAGGAAATGGAGCTGGCGACCCGTACCGCGCGACGCAAGAACCTCTCCATCGAGGAAGTTCTGGTCAACGAATTCCAGGTCAAGCACGAGGCCCTGGGTGCCGCGCTGGGCAAGTTCTTCAATGTGCCTTATGAATCGTTCAAGTCTGACCGCGTCAAGCCCGCCGACCTGTTGAAGAACCTCAAGCGCGAGTTCCTCGACCAGGGCAAATGGGCGCCGGTGGAGGAAAGTTCCGAAGGCATCATGGTGGTCTGCCTGGATCCCGAGCAGGTCAAGGGTTCGCGCATCGTCAACAACATTTTTCCTCGCGGCAAGATCCAGTACCGGGTGACCACCAACCACGAGTTCGCGCTGACCCTCGACCTGCTGTTCGGCGCCACCGGCGTTCCCGGCTTTTCGGATGACAGTTCCGTCGGCGACCTGCTGTCCACCCTTGACGAAGGCGAGATGGATGGTGAAGGCGGTGCCGCCGACGACATTTCCGCCGCGGCCGACAACGAACTGGTCAAGCTGGTCAACAAGATCATCATCGACGCCTACCAGATGGGCGTCTCCGATATCCACATCGAGCCGGGTCTGGGCAAGGACAAGGTGCTGATCCGCTTCCGCCGGGACGGTTCGTTGCAGAAGTACATCGAAGTTCCGGCCAGCTACCGCAATGCCATGGTGGCCCGCCTCAAGATCATGTGCGACCTCGACATTGCCGAGCGTCGCAAGCCGCAGGACGGCAAGATCAAGTTCAAGAAGTTCGGTCCGCTGGACATCGAACTGCGGGTGGCGACGATTCCTTCCACCGGCGGCGTCGAAGACGTCGTGATGCGCATCCTCGCCGGCGGCGAGCCGATCCCGCTGGACAAGCTGGGCGTGCTGCCGACCAATCTGATCAAGCTCAAGGCGACCATTTCCAAGCCTTACGGCCTGTTCTTCGTCTGCGGTCCGACCGGTTCCGGCAAGACCACGACGCTGCACTCGGTACTCGGTTATCTCAATACCGTGGATACCAAGATCTGGACCGCGGAAGATCCGGTCGAAATCACCCAGAAGGGTTTGCGCCAGGTCCAGGTGAACAAGAAGGTAATGGACTTTCCGATGGTGATGAAGGCCTTCCTGCGGGCCGACCCGGACATCATCATGGTTGGCGAAATGCGCGATGCCGAAACCACCGGCATCGGCATCGAGGCCTCGCTGACGGGCCACCTGGTGTTTGCCACCCTGCACACCAACAGCGCCCCGGAATCGATCATCCGGCTGCTCGACATGGGCATGGACCCCTTCAACTTCTCCGACGCCCTGCTCGGCATCCTCGCCCAGCGCCTGGCCAAGCGCCTGTGCAAGTGCAAGGAAAGCTACACGCCCGATGCCGATGAAGTCAGGCTGTTCATGAAGGAGTATTGCAGCGAACTTGAAAACACCGAGGCATTCAAGAAGGATGTCAAGGCGGCCTATGCCGCGACCCAGGAACGGCTGATCAAGGAGTATGGCAAGGATGGCCATCTCGTATTCACCCGGGCCAAGGGCTGCGACACCTGTGGCGGCAGCGGCTACAAGGGGCGCGTCGGCCTGCACGAGCTGATGATCGGCACCGAGCCGATGAAAAAGCTGATCCAGGAACATGCCCGCGTCGCCCAGTTGTTCGCACAGGCGCTCGAGGACGGCATGCTGACCCTGAAGATGGACGGCCTCGAGAAGGCCCTGCAAGGGGTGACCGATCTCAAGCAGGTGAGGGCCGTCTGCATCAAGTAAGGAAGGGCCATGGATAGCTCCAGCGACCTGTTTCGCCGTCTCGAACAACTGAACGCCATTGGCGCCGCGCTCTCCAAGGAGCGGGACATCAATCGCCTGCTCGAGAGCATCCTGATTGCGGCCAAGACCATCACCCATGCCGATGGCGGAACCCTGTATCGCATGACCGAGGATGGTCGCGCGTTGCGCTTCGAGATCCTGCGCACGGATTCCCTGCACATCGCCATGGGCGGCACTACCGGCAATCCCATCAACTTCCCCAACCTGCCGCTGCGCAACGACAAGGGCGAATCCAACGACTCGATGGTCGCCGCCTATGCCGCCATCCACGACAAGACGGTCAATATCGCCGATGCCTACACCGAGGCCGGCTTCGATTTTTCCGGCACCCGCAGTTTCGACGAACGCACCGGATATCGATCCCAGTCCTTTCTCACGGTGCCGATGAAGAACCATGAGGGCGAGATCATCGGCGTGCTGCAGCTGATCAACGCCCAGGATCCGCAAACCCGTCAGGTGACGCCGTTTTCTTCGGCCGACCAGAGCCTGGCCGAATCGCTGGCCTCGCAGGCCGCGATCGCCCTGACCAACCGGCTTTTGATCAGCCAGCTGGAAGAACTGTTCGAGGCCTTCATCAACCTGATCAACCTGGCGATCGACGAGAAGTCTCCCTATACCGGTGGCCATTGCCAGCGCGTGCCGGCCCTGACCATGATGCTGGCCGAGGCCACCGACGCCACCGCCGAAGGTCCGCTGGCATCGTTCCACATGGACGAGCGCGACCGCTACGAACTGAAGATCGCCGGCCTGCTGCACGACTGCGGCAAGGTGACGACGCCCGTGCATGTGGTCGACAAGGCGACCAAGCTGCAGACCCTCTTCGACCGCATCCACCTGATCGACACCCGCTTCGAGGTCCTCAAGCGGGATGCTGAAATCAACGCGCTGAAAAAACAGCTGGCCCTGCGCGAAAGTGCGGCGGACCCGGCGGCAGAGGCGAAGGTCTGGCAGGAATGCCAGGACGAGACCCGAGTGCTCGACGCCGAGCGCGATTTCCTGCGCCAGACCAACATCGGCGGCGAGGCCATGAAGGAGGCCGACCAGCAGCGCGTGCGCGACATCGGCAGCCGGCGCAAGTGGCGCAACGTCGACGGCGTCGAAACCGAATTCCTCACCGCCGACGAGATCGACAACCTGACCATCCGCGCCGGCACCCTGACGCTGAAGGAGCGCGACGTCATCAACCACCATATCGTCGCCACCATCAGGATGCTGGAGCAACTGCCGTGGCCGCGACACCTGACCAGGGTGCCGGAGTACGCCGGCGGCCATCACGAGCGCATGGACGGCAAGGGCTACCCCAAGGGCCTGACCCGCGAGCAGATGTCGCTGCAGGCGCGCATGATGGGCATCGCCGACATCTTCGAGGCGCTGACCGCGCGCGACCGCCCCTACAAACCGGGCATGAAGCTGTCGCAGGCGATGGGCATCATGGCCAACTTCAAGAAGGGCGGCCACATCGATCCCGACCTGTTCGACGTGTTCGTCAGGCAGGGCGTCTATCGGCGCTACGCCGAACAGTTCCTCGATCCGGGGCAGATCGATGCGGTGGACGAGTCGGCCCTGACCGGGTAGGTGCTCCGGCGCCGCCAACCTCGGCGTCCCGCCAGCGCCGACTTTTCGGAATCTACTGACAGAACCCGGGGGGGCTCCAGTGCACGTGGGCCGAACCTCGGGACAGGGCCGACTCTCTACAATGATGGCCAATGCCAAATGGGCCGATGCCCACTACCCGGAATGAGCCGCCCATGAAACGCACCTCCTCTAGGATCGCTGACGAAAGCCTGATTGCAACCCTGGTCGCGCGAGGCGAGTATGGGCAAGTGGACCCTGTAGCGCGCCGCCTGCTGGCTCGCATTCCCAACCATCCGCTGGGTCTCAAGGCACTCGGCGTGGCGCATATCGCTGCCGGACGCCACACGGACGCGCTGCCACTGCTGCGCCGGGGGGCCGCGCTGTATCCGGGCGATCCGGAAATGCACAGCAACCTTGCGATCGCCCTCGCGAGGACCGGGCATTCCGATGAATCTCTGGTCAGCATAGAGTCGGCTCTCGCGATTGCGCCGGACCGGGCAGAATTCCATGCCAACCGGGCGACGGCATTGCTTCAGGTTGGCGACCTCGATGCCGCGATAGAAAGTTGTCATGCCGCGATCAGGCTGAATCCGCGGCAAGACGAAGCGCATAACACGCTTGGCGCCGCCCTGCACCGGCAGCGCAAGTTTGCAGCGGCACTCGAAGCATTCCAGGCAGCGGTACGCAATAATCCTGGGTCGCTGGATGCCTTCGTGAATTTCGTTGTCACCTTGAGCGACCTCGGCCGCTTTGAAGACGCCGCGAACTGCGCGCGCAAGCTTATTGACGAGGCCGGACTCAGTCAGCGCGAGGCCGATACGCTGCTGCCCCATCTCTGCGCGGCAGAGCGAGCGTCCTGCGACTGGCGCCGTACCGATATGCCGGCCGCCTTGCGCGAAATCATGCAGCGACGGGTCGACCAGGGCCCCGAGCCGTTTTTCATTTTCCACATCGAGGATATCGACAGGGAGACGCTGCGTGATGGTGCGGAGTGCTACGGTGGGGCCTACCTCAAGGGGGTTCGCGGCAAAGGCGGAGAACTCCAGTCCTCCGCGCTGGACGTCGCCGATGACCGGCTACGGCCCCTGCGCATAGGTTTTCTCTCGGCGGATTTTCGTCCGCATCCGGTCAGTGAACTGGCGGTGGGAGTTTTTGAAGTTCTCGATCGCAAGTTGTTCACGGTTCATGCTTATGGCTATGGCCCCCGGGACTCCGGTCCCTTGAGCCAACGGCTGGAAGCTGCTTTCGACGTGTTTCGCGACATTGACGCCCTTCCTTTCGCGGACGCGGCGGACCTGATGCGGCGCGACGGAATCGACATCCTGGTAGACATGGGCGGCTGGACGAAGTTTTCGCGTTCGGGAATCCTTGCTTTTTCTCCGGCGCCGGTGCGGGCAACCTGGTTGGGATTCCCCGGAACGCTGGGCGTTCCGGGCCTCGCGCATTACCTGATCTCCGACGAGGTCGTCACCCCGCCCGGTCATGCCGGTGCCTATGCCGAACACCTGGCCCTGATGCCGCACAGTTACCAGCCCAGCAGCCGTGTCGCGGAACCGCGACTGCCACCCAGCCGGCGGGAGGTGGGCTTGCCTGACGACGCCTTTGTCTACTGCTCGTTCAACCAGAGCGTCAAGATCACGCCTCCCGCGTTCAGTCTTTGGTGCGAACTGCTGCGACGCAATCCGGCCGCGATCCTTTGGCTGGGCTTCCAGTCCGACGCGGCCCAAGCCAACCTCCGCCGCGAGGCCCAACTCCGGAACGTAGCTGCCGACCGTATCGTGTTCGCCCCGTGGCGGGACCTGGCGGACCATCTCGCCCGCCTGCCGTTGGCAGACCTGGCGCTGGATACCCTTCCCTACGGTTCGCATACCACCGGCAGCGACATGCTATGGGCCGGTGTGCCACTGGTCGCCCGTCTTGGCGAAACCTTTGCCGGACGTGTGTCGGCCAGCGTTCTGTGCGCGGCGGAGCTGCCGGAACTGATCGCCAGCTCGGACGAGCAGTATCTCGACCTTGCCGATGCCCTCGCCAAGGATCCCGGGCGCTGTCGTGTATTGCGGCAGCAACTCGGTGCCGCCCGCGCCACCGTGCCCTTGTTCGATACCCTGCGCTTCGGTCGCGACATGGGGCGATTGTTTCGAGCCATGTGGCGAAACCACGTTTCCGGCCAACACGGCGTGATCCGGTTGGGTTCAAGTGACGAATAGGGGGGGATCCTGTGACGTTTTACGGCACTTACCGTGGTATATCATGCTGTCCGGCGCAGATTAAGGGCTGAAGAATATTTGGCGCAAAATTTGCTTAATCCAACGTAGCGACAGGTGTCGCACCTTCGATAGGAGAATTTGAATGAAAAAGAGTCTGCAAAAGGGTTTTACCCTTATCGAGTTGATGATCGTGGTCGCGATTATCGGCATTCTTGCTGCCATTGCCATTCCGCAGTTCACGGAATACACGAAGAAGGCAGAGAACAAGTCGGCCCAGTCGGACGCCCGTAACGTCCTGACGGCGGCCATCGCCAATTCCAATTAACCAGACTGAGGATATCCCTATGAACAAGCAAATTGCGATTGCCGCCGTTTTGGCATGCGGTGCCGGTTCAGCTTTGGCTGCCGATTACACGCCGACCCCGGGTACTCAAGTTGAAGCCTGTTTGGCCGCTGCGGCCGCTTCTCACACCATTGGTGGTGCAACCACGGGTACGCCTTATACGACAGCCGACTCCTTCATCAAGACGTCCTTCGGCATTACCTGCTCGGCGAATACGTCTGTTTTCTTCACCAATGCGCCCGGCGGGGATGCCACCAGGTTCACCGTCGGCTCCGGTTCGGTCAAGGGCAACCAGACGTTCAAGGGTAGCAGTGCAGGTGGCGCAGTCACGGTGCATGCCGCGATTCCGGCGAACACTGACGCCGCTGGCGTAAAGACTCTGGTTCAAACCGCCGAAGCTGCTGCGAACTCGATGTAAATTCAGCCTTGGTGTTTGGTTTTGGCGCGCCCGCAAGGGCGCGTTGCATTTCAAGGGCACGGTTTCCGAGCCCGGTGGATTCGGCGCCGGGGCCTAACCGGCCGGATGCCGGGGACAGCGGTAGAGATTGCGGCTGTTCCCCGAAAAACTGTCAATCGTTCTGATTGGCACAAATTGGCCGTTCGTGAAGACGCGCGAACTTACAACCCAATCAAGCATTGGATCCTGGCATAGATAGTGGATTCCAGGGCCGGTGGGATCCGCGATCTGGGCGGTGCGAAATATGTTTCTCGGAGTTTGCGGGATATCCGTACGATCGGGGGTCGCTGGAACGGGTCTCTTGTCCGTTGCCGCGGAGGACTCGAAATCGAGCATCGATGCGACGTCGACCCGTTCCAGACGACGCTTCATTTCGAAGGTTTTTTCCCGAGAAAAGATACTGCCGGCCGGCTGTATCCCGCTGGCGTAGCTTGCGGTACCGAGTTCGAGCCAGGTTCGCATCGGGGAATTTTCATGCCAATAAACCACTTCGCCGCGACGGATGTGCCGCGCCATGTCCGTTTGGGTTTCCTTTTTAAGCAGGCTCGACTCCCAGGAGCGCATGGCGGGCGACCGCTGGTCCCAGTTAAGAAAGGCAAAGACAAGCAGCGCGGTAAGGGGTAGTGCAAGCCACCTGCGTCCCAACCAGGGGGTTGCGGATAGGGCTATCAACAGGAACCCGGGGCCGATTCCCCCAGCTAGAAACGCGCCTCTCGACGCCGGCGGAAGGAATTCCATGCCAAGCGGCAGGGAATTGCCCAGTTGTTGAAGGTCGAGGTAATAGGATGGCAATCCGATGGCGATCAGAACCATTAGCAGAATCACAAGATTTTTGTCCGATGCCCATGGATGGCAATTCGTGTTGCTTGCGATTCGGGGCACTGTCGTGGAATGGATGGCCAGCCAGCAGGCAAACAGAAGATATCCGGCGAAGTCATGGGCGAGGTAAATGAGTACCGTACCTAGCATGAACCAGAGCACGGCACGTTTCCCTCGCCGGCTAGCGCCCTCGAAAAGCTCCACGGCAGCGAACATCGCAAAAAATATGGCGAGCCACATTGCCCGCCATGGCTGAGTCTGGAGGAACAGCTTGATCGGGTAAAAGTAGCTGGCGAATTGCGCCGACAACAGGCCGGCAGTGCCTAGTAATGCAACGATGTGATACCAGCGGCTATGGCAGGGCTGTCCGTAGTGGCCGGCAAGCAGCAGCAGGGAGATCCAGAACAGGAAACTGCCCAAACGGATAGCCGGCCAAGCCTCGACATAAACCACGCTCAGGGGGCGCATCAATCGGTCCCATTCCGCATCCAAAGGCTGCATGGCCGGCATACCCAGCCATGCCAGGCCGGCGAGCAGTGTGATTCCGGCGGAAATCATCAGCAGGAGGTCCCGATCGCGGAGTTTGACGCTGACGATGGCCAGGAGTGGCCAAATCCCCATCAGCGGGTGCACAAGCGTTGCGAAAACTGCCGTGATGACTCCGGCACGGAACCTCAGGTGCAGGCAAAGCGCCATGGCCGCCAGGCCAAGCGGTGCGGCGATACTCCTTGCGGTGGCAAACTCCTCATTGATCCGAAAGCTTAGGAGGTTTCCCGGTGAGTAGGCGTAGGCTGCTGCCGCGCACAGCATTACGGCAAGTACTCTGGCCCAATTGGACGAAAACAGCTTTGCCGAGATCGCCGTAGTGGCGATTGCCAGGAGAATCGCCCCGGCAATAACAATTAGTTGCGCAGCGATGTCCAGCCCAAGCCAGCGAACGAGCGTCCCATAGACAGGAGAGAAGACTGAGAAGTCGTCCTGCGAACCGAATAGGAAGAAGGGATCCTTGGCGTAGGCGGTCTGTTCCAGCCAGTGTGCAGCCAAGACCGCATAAAGTTTTGCGTCATGAATGTCTATGCCGACGTAGGCATGATTAACAAGCCACATGACGAGCCCGCAGCTGCCGATATGCACTAGCTCAACGGATCCCGCTGCGGCATTGTTGCCCGGGTCAAGACAGTTGGTTGATTTCGCACAGGCGGAAAAAACTGATGACATGATTCGTCTAAAATCGGACTTCGTGGATTGAAGGATCACCGGATGATATCGTTTCTGCTTTCTGCCTGGCGTGCCGGATTGCGTAGTCGAAGCATTCAGGCGGTACTGGTCCTTGGCGTATTGCTGGTGGGTGTGGCTTTCCTCTCCGCCGCATTCTCGCCCCGTCAGCCGAAAACCGTTGCCCTGGATGTCGGACTGTCCGGCGTCCGGTTTTCGCTTGTCCTGTTCGCGTTATTCTGGGTGCAGGAACTGGTCGGGCAGGAGATTCAACGCCGAACGGTTCTCTTTGCGCTGACCTATCCGGTTCCGCGCGGGCATTACATAGTCGGCCGCTACCTTGCAGTACTTGGTTTGCTGGCGCTCGCGGCAGTCATGCTGGGCATGTTGCTGTGGGTCGTCGTGTTGAATGCGGGGGGTCAATACGAACAGGCGTTTGGCGTGGCTCCGGGAGCCAGGTATTGGCTGACTATTCTTGGGCTCTGGATCGATGCGGCGGTGGTCACTGCCTTTGCGCTTTTTGTCGCGAGCCTTTCCACGGTTTCGATGCTTCCGTTGGCGTTGGGTCTTGCATTCGCTGCCGCCGGCAAGAGCCTGGGGGCGGTGACCGAATACCTCGCGCGCGGGGCGGACGGCGGCGGGGAAGTCATGCGTCTGGCGCCGGTGGTCGATGCGATCCATTGGTTTCTCCCGGACCTATCGCGCCTGGATTGGCGTGCCTGGCCGATGTACGGAGTCGCTCCAGATTCCACTGCGATCGCGGGAGGAGCGCTTGTTGCGCTGGCGTATATCGTTTTGCTCGTGACTCTGGCGGTACTGGCTTTTAATCGCCGCGAGTTTCAATAGTCGGCGTTGGCGGGACGGCGATGAAACTGAATGCAAACGCAAGGTTGTTGCTGGTGACGATTCTCGCGGCGATGGTGTTCGTCCCATCCGCGCAGCGTCTCAAGCTTGCACCGCGTCAGAGCGTGAATGTCGAAATGCAGGTGGCCTTGCCTCTGTTCGTCCAGGTAGCGATGGCGGCAGGGGATCGCTTTTTGGCGGCGAATATCGCGGCCATTCGCGCCCTCTGGGTGGATAACTTCAAGATGCAGAAAGAAGAGTTCAAAGTGCTGGCCAAGGTGCAGGAAAATGTGTCCTGGCTGAATCCCGGACACGAGGACAACTATTACATTGCAGCAGCGATATTGCCCTGGAATGGAGAAGTCGAGGCCGCACAACGGATTCTCGCTCGGGCGACCACGGCTCGCCGTTTCGATTACCAGCCGGCGTTCTACTACGCCTTCAACTTGTTGCATTTCAAGGGGGACGCCGTTGGTGCGTCGAACTGGATGCGCGAAGCGGCCGAGTATCTGCCGGAGGGAAATAATCGCTTGCAGATGCAGAATCTGGCAGCGATCTGGCTCGATCGGGCGGGTGACCTCGACCTTGCGATCAGTGTGGTCGAGGCCATGGCCAGGCAGGCCAATCGCGGTGATTTTCGCCGTTATCTTCAACAGCGCGTGATCAGGTTGGAAATGTTGCGCGATCTGCGGGAAGCGGCCGCCAGGTATCAGCAGCGATTCGGACGCAGGATCGTTGCCTTGAGCGATCTGGTCGAGTCGGGCATCGTTGCCGAAGTACCCAAGCCGCCATTCGGCTATGGTTTTGCCATAAGCGAACAGGGGCAGGTCGTGTTGCAGGATTCGCCTCCGAGAGCGCCCGGGGGGCAACGCTGAAATGAATGCCGCGATCTCGGTAAGCAACCTGAGAAAGACCTACCCGCGCAGTTGGGCTTCGCCGCCCTTTGAGGCATTGAAAGGGATTTCGCTAAGCATCGAGGCCGGAGAGACCTTCGGCTTCATCGGCCCGAATGGCGCCGGCAAGAGCACGACGATCAAGATCCTCACCGGCGTGATGTCGCCGAGTGAAGGCACGGCAAGCCTGTTCGGCGTCGATGTGAGCGATCCCGAATCGCGGCGCGGCCTTGGCTACGTGCCGGAGAATCCCAGCCTGCCGGATTACCTGACGCCGTACGAAATTCTTTCGATGGGACTGAAACTTCATCGGCGCAGGCCGGCCGGAGCACGAGCCCACTGCATGGCATGGCTGGAGCGCTTCGGCCTTGCCGACGTGGCGAACAAGGTGGTACGGGGCTTTTCCAAGGGGATGGCGCAGCGTACGGCACTGGCGCATGCAATGGCAGTGGAGCCGCGCCTGTTGATCCTCGACGAGCCCTTGTCCGGGCTCGATCCGATCGGTCGGCGCGAAGTCGTGGACATACTTTCAGAGTACCGGCGGCAGGGCGGCACGATCTTTCTGACCTCGCACGTGTTGCACGACGTCGAACGCCTTGCCGATCGCACCGGTTTGATCCACAAGGGGGAACTGCGGGCCGTGCGAACGCCGGGCGAAATGGTCGGGGAGGGCGAACGCGTCCTGGTGCGCAGCATCGGCGCGGCCGCAGCCCTCGACGGAATGCAGGCCGAGCCGGGCGGGAGGTGGGTGATCGAAGTCCCGCGCACCGCTCTCTGGGATACCCTGCGCCGGCTCGAGACTGCCGGGCATTCGCTGATCGAGATCAGACCAACCTTGTCGCTAGAGACGGCGTTCCTCAACGTGGTGAAAGGATCGTGACTTCGGGTCATTTGGCATGCCGGCCTCTGGACAGGAAATCCGCCGTATCGCCAGCGCCGACTTGTCAGGATGGGCTATTGCAATGAGCATCACACGGAGAATTCGCAACCCTGCGCTGGAGTTCGGCCGCTATTTTGTCGTCAGCCTGATCGCGCTCGCGGTCGATGTTTCCATGCTGATGGCGATGGCCCGGTTCATGCATTACTTGTGGGCGGCCTCTCTCGGATTTGTTCTGGGTGCGATTACCAGCTATTGGCTGGCAATCCGTTGGGCGTTTAGGCACCGGCGCCTCGCGGCCTATCCGCGGGCCGAGTTTCTGGCGTACTCGTTGGTTGGCATTCTGAGCCTCGGCATCAACAATCTTGTGATCTTTGTCGCGGTGGAATACCTTGCACTGGCGTTGCTGGCAAGCAAGGCGGTGGCCGCAGGCGCGACTTTTGCATTTAATTTTGGGGTACGCAAGTTCGTACTATTCAGGAAATAGCAGACCATGAGCAAACCGATCGTATTGATAATTGGTGCAGGACCTGCAGGCCTCACGGCGGCAATGGAATTGGTGCGTGACGGTCGCATGCAGCCGCTGGTGCTCGAGGCATCGCAAGAGGTTGGCGGCATCTCGCGTACGGTCGAGTACAGGGGCAACCGCATGGATATCGGCGGGCACCGGTTTTTTTCAAAATCTGACTGGGTGATGAACTGGTGGCGCGAAATTCTGCCCATCGCGACAAATCAGCAGGCCATCTCGATTGCCTATCAGGGCAAACAGCGAACGGTCGACACCGATGGGTTCGCCGGTCCGGAGCGGGACCGCGTTATGCTGGTACGGGACCGCCTTTCACGCATTTACTTTCTGCGAAAATATTTCGACTACCCGATCAAGCTCAACGCCGCAACGATTGGCAATCTGGGTTTCGTTCGATTGATGCGCGCCGGCTTCAGCTATGTCTGGGCCATGCTGTTTCCCCGGCGCCCGGAGCGATCACTGGAAGATTTTCTGATCAATCGCTTTGGCGGAGAACTGTATCGAACCTTCTTCAAGGACTATACGGAAAAGGTCTGGGGGGTCGCCTGTGACCAGATCAGTGCCGAGTGGGGGGCGCAACGAATCAAGGGGTTGTCGATTCTCGAAGCATTGCGCCATGCATGGAGGACGCTACGGGGTGGCGGTTCGGCCGCTCAGGCGACCAAGACGAGCCTGATCGAACATTTCCTTTACCCTCGCCTGGGGCCGGGCCAACTCTGGCAGGAGGTCGCTCGGCAGGTGAGCGATCAGGGAGGCGAAATCAGGTTTGGCCAGGAGGTGTCAGGGCTTCGCCATGGCGACGGGCGCGCGCTTGGAGTTGTGGTCAAGGGCGAGGGAGGCCAACCGGTCGAGATTCGCGGTGACTTCGTAATTTCGACCATGCCGATAAAGGACCTGGTGGCCGGAATGCAGCCGCCGCCGCCGGAGGACGTGGGTCGGATTGCGGCCGGGCTTCCATATCGTGATTTCATAACAGTGGGCCTGCTGGTGTCGCGCATGCGCGCCAATCGGCAGTCGCAGAGCGCGCGTTCGGACCATATGCCGCCCGACAACTGGATCTACATTCAGGACCGGGACGTGCGCATCGGTCGCCTGCAGATATTCAACAACTGGAGTCCGGATCTGGTGGCGGACGAGGGCAAGGTCTGGCTCGGACTGGAGTACTTCTGCCAGGAGGGTGACGATCTTTGGTCAATGGATGATGCCTCGATGAAGGCATTTGCCGCTGGGGAGTTGGAAAAGATTGAAATGATAGATCGGGCGGACGTGCTTGACGGGACCGTAATTCGTGTTCCGAAGACATATCCGGCGTATTTCGGTGCATATGAAAATTTTCCCAAACTGCGTAGCTGGATCGACGGAATAGACAATCTCTTTCTGGTCGGCCGCAACGGCATGCATCGGTACAACAATCAGGACCATTCGATGCTCACGGCCAAGCTTGCGGTCGAGGCCATTCTCGCGGGGAAAACGGATAAGACTGCGATTTGGGCGGTGAATGTCGATGACGACTATCACGAGGAAGTTGATAGCGGTGGTTGATTCCTTGATGCTGTCGAAGTCGGCACGAAAAATATGCAATGCGGTAGCGGCGACATCCGGCTTTCGCGTCGCTACGTTTATGCGCCGCGTCTCAACCGTTCGTTTCGTGTCCGGGACATGTGATTTGCAGTTCAGGCAATGGCTGGAGTCATCCAGGTACTTTGCCTTAAGACGGTTCGCGCTGGCGGTGCCGTGAGGGCATCGCACATCGAGGCGTTTGCCTTACGAAAAGCCGCACTGTCCCGATGAGTTTGTCCGAACCCCATCGGTTTGGTTTTGACTGTACGGTTGATCCGCGGTTGTCGCTCGGCCAGCGACTTGCTCTGGCGCTTCTTACATTTGCGATTTGGGTTGCAACACACCGCTATTCCGGAATCTGGCATGACGGAGTACTTTACGCAGGTCAGGCCCTCAATCGGCTGTATCCAGAACGTTTTGTCGGCGATCTATTTTTTGCATACGGCTCCCAAGACAGCTTCTCGGTGTTCAGCCCACTCTATGCCGGACTCATTTCGGTCGTCGGCATCAATCCGGCTTCTCTGATCCTGACCGTTTTCGCGCAGTGCGCCTGGCTGGTCAGTGCGGCCCTGCTTGCCAAAAGTGTGCTTCAGGGAGTGCTTCCTTGGGTTGGACTGCTCGCAATTACCGCATTGCCGCGGGTTTATGGCGCCGATGATGTCTTCGCATATGCCGAGGTATTTGCGACTGCCAGGGTTCTCTCCGAACTGCTGGTTCTTGCGGGGCTGGCCTGTCTATATGGCGGCAGGCGAGTCGCGGGGAATAGCCTTCTTCTCGGCGCCGCATTGTTCCATCCCGTGATAGCCTTTCCAGGCATCGCGGTGGCGTTTGCCATGCAGGCGTCCTGGCGGATTGTCCTTGCCGCAAGCACCTGTGCTTTTCTTGCAGTACCTCTGCTGGCGTTCGGCGTTCCCGACGCGAGGGAACCCTTGCGAGTAATGGATTCTCTGTGGTACGGGATTTCCATTGAACGCAGTCCATTCGTTTTTTTAGGTCAATGGGAACTTGCCGAGTTGGCACAACCTGTGATCTGGGTCGCTATCCTGTTTCTTGCATCCAGGATGTCGCTTGGTTTTGCCCGAAGATTTTGGCACTCGGTCATTTATGCCGGGACGATTGGCTTTGCACTCGCAGCCATGGCCGACTGCTGGCCTATTGCTTTGCTTGTGCAAATGCAGACGTGGCGGAGCGCGTGGCTGCTTCAGGTGTGCGGCATCCTCGCGGCCGTATGGCTGATTCAAGCGTTGTGGTCGCAGGGGCGGTTTGGACGATTGCTGCTCATCGCCATGGCGACATGCTTATTTGCCGGTGGGGATTGGGGATTCTTCGCTGGAGCTTTTTTGGCAATGTCTTATTCCGCATTGGCCCGATGGCGACCACTGGTGGACCTCGTGGAAAAGCACTACCCTTTGTTCGTGGCCGGATTTGTTTTTGCATCCCTCCCAGAAGTGCTGATTGTGATGCGGGAGTTGGTTGGTGCAATGCGTGCTGTGTTCATTGATGCAATGTTGGCCTTGCCGCAGGTGAGCAGCGAGCTTGTCCTTGAGCAGCCGAGCGTCTTTTGGCTGGCGCTAGGTACGATGGCTTTGTTCATGATCCTGTCCGATTGGTCAAAACCAGTATTTCGTGTGTTGGCGGGGTTGGCGGTTCTCGTTACTCTGCTCATTTCCGGGCTGTCGTGGGTCGCTCTGCTTCGCCCGGAGTATCGACCTCTAGTCGGGTCTGATGAGCCGCCGACGTTACTGCGTGAAGCAATTCCGCCGGGTTCCCTGACCTATATGGAAGGAGGACACGGCTATCTCTGGTTTGTTCTTGGGCGACCGAGCTATGCCTCGCATCACCAGGCTGCCGGCGTAATTTTCTCGAGACGAACTGCGCTGGAAGCGCAGCGGCGCCTGAATGCAATCGCACTGCTCGGAACGTCAGACGAGCGCCTGCAATGGCGTATTCCGGAGTCCGAGGCGATCATGCTGGCTGGCAAGGAAAAGCGGAAATGGATCCCGACTCAGGCATTAGTATCGGTCTGCCAGGATCCGATTCTGGATTTCGTCGTGCTGCGCCGCCCTTTACGCGGTGAACCTGCAGTCAATCCATTTTCAGTTGTTCCCGTGGCGCTACAGAAGGGCCAATCGCCTACCATGCTTTACGTGTTTGAATGTCGGAGATTGCGGAATTGAAGGCTGGCACGGACAAGGATGATCCATCGCCAGGGTGGGGCGCTGCGGCCGCAATGTTGGTCAAAATACAGTCAAGGTAATCCTCCCGCGGTCTCTCTTTGCGGAGGCTTCGGCTTAAACAATCCCCTTATCCTCAAATAGAAATAATCTCATTGGCGCGGTAAGGGGAAATTGTTAACCTTGCGCCTTCCAGAAAAACCATACTTCGAGGAGGTTTGGCATGGCGTTGGTCAATCCGCATGGCGGCGGCAGTCTGCGTCCCCTTTTGCTCGAAGGCGAAGCGCTGATCGCGGAGTTGGCACGCGCCTCCTCGTTACCCAAGGTCAAGGTCGGTTCCCGCGAGAAGGGCGACATCGTCATGATGGGCCAGGGCGGCTTCACCCCGCTCGACGGTTTCATGTCCCACGCCGACTGGCAGGGCGTGTGCGACGGCATGAAAATGGCCTCCGGCCTGTTCTGGCCGATTCCGATCACGCTGTCCACCGACCAGGCTACCGCCGACGGCATCAAGGTCGCCGGCGACGTGGCCCTGATCGATCCCGATGACGGTTCGATCCTCGCCACCATGAAGGTGACCGAGAAGTATTCGATCGACAAGGCCCACGAATGCGCCACGGTGTTCAAGACCACCGACCTGGAGCATCCGGGGGTCAAGATGGTCATGGAGCAGGGCGAGATCAACCTCGCCGGCCCGATCAAGGTGCTCTCGCTGGGCGGCTTCCCCGAGACCTACGGCGAACTGCTGATGAGCCCGAAGCAGACCCGCGCCCTGTTCGAATCCTACGGCTGGAGCAAGGTGGCGGCGTTCCAGACGCGCAACCCGATGCACCGCTCGCACGAGTACCTGGCCAAGGTGGCGATCGAGACCTGCGACGGCGTGCTGATCCACTCGCTGCTCGGCAACCTGAAGCCGGGCGACATTCCCGCCGACGTGCGCTCCGAGGCGATCGGCACCCTGATCGAAAACTACTTCGTCAAGAAGACCGTGATCCAGGCCGGCTATCCGCTCGACATGCGCTATGCCGGTCCGCGCGAGGCGCTGCTGCATGCGCTGTTCCGCCAGAACTACGGCTGCTCGCACCTGATCGTCGGCCGCGACCATGCCGGCGTCGGCAGCTACTATGGTCCGTTCGATGCGCACCACATCTTCGACGAACTGCCCAGGGGCGCGCTGGAGACCCAGGCGCTCAAGATCGACTGGACCTTCTGGTGTTACAAGTGCGGCGGCATGGCCTCGGCGCGTACCTGCCCGCACGGCGAGGCCGATCGCCTGCTGCTGTCCGGCACCAAGCTGCGCAAGATGCTGTCCGAAGGCGGTGACGTGCCCGCCGAGTTTTCCCGGCCGGAGGTGCTGGAGGTGCTGCGCGCCTACTACGCCAGCCTGGCCGAGCATGAGAAGGTCGAAGTCAAGCTGTCCGGACATTCGGCCCGCTGAAGAATCAGGACCCCAGCTTTTCCGCTTGCAATTTTTGATGAACCACACCGCAACCAAGGAGTAGAAACCAAATGCCAACCTTTGTTCGTACCGAGAAGTGCGACGGCTGCAAGGGGCAGGACAAGACCGCCTGCATGTACATCTGCCCGCACAACCTGATGAAGCTCGACAAGGACGGTTCCGAAACCGGCCATGCCATGAAGGCTTTCAACCAGGAGCCGGAGCAGTGCTGGGAGTGCTACTCCTGCGTCAAGATCTGCCCGCAGGGCGCCATCGAATGCCGCCACTACGCCGACATCGTGCCGCTGGGCGGTTCGGTGCAGCCGATGCGCGGTTCCGACTCCATCATGTGGACCATCAAGTTCCGCAACGGCACCCTGAAGCGTTTCAAGTTCCCGATCCGCACCACGGCCGAAGGCTCGATCGACTGCTACGGCGGCAAGCCGATGCCGAAGATGTCGGAGATCACCGCCGACGGCGTGTACACCCGGGCTGTCATGGGCGGCTTCCGCGCCGGCAACCCCGCCGAACTGATCCGCAAATAATCGAAAAGTAGAGGAACCAAAAATGGCTGGAACATTTGAAGCACCTGAAGTCGTCTACGAAGAGCTGGACATTCTGCTCGTCGGCGGCGGCATGGCCTGCTGCGGCACGGCTTATGAAATGATGCGCTGGGCCGAAGCCCTCAAGGCCGAGACCGGCAAGGAACTCAAGATCAAGCTGGTGGACAAGGCCGCCATGGACCGCTCCGGCGCCGTGGCGCAGGGCCTGTCCGCGATCAACACCTACATCGGCGACAAGCAGGACCCTGCCGACTACGCGCGCATGGTCTCCAACGACCTGATGGGCATCACCCGCGACGACCTGGCCTATGACGTGGGCCGCAACGTCGACGATTCCGTGCATCTGTTCGAGGAGTGGGGCCTGCCGATCTGGAAGACCGACGCCGAAGGCGTCCGCCACGACGGCGCCGAAGCGCAGAAGGAAGGCCTGCCGGCCCTGAAGGACGGCGGCCAGCCGGTGCGTTCGGGCAAGTGGCAGATCATGATCAACGGCGAATCCTACAAGTGGATCGTCGCCGAAGCCGCCAAGAAGGCGCTCGGCCTCGACCGCATCCAGGAGCGCGTGTTCATCGTGCATCTGATCAACGACAAGAACGATCCGACCCGCATCGCCGGCGCCGCCGGTTTCTCGGTGCGCGAGAACAGGATCTACATCTACAAGGCCAAGGCCGTCATGCTGGCCGCCGGCGGTTGCGTCAACCTGTTCCGTCCGCGTTCCGTGGGCGAGGGCTCGGGCCGCGCCTGGTACCCGGTGTGGAATGCCGGTTCGACCTACGCCATGGCTGCCGAAGCCGGCGCCGAGATGACCATGATGGAAAACCGTTTCGTGCCCGCCCGCTTCAAGGACGGTTACGGTCCGGTCGGTGCCTGGTTCCTGTTGTTCAAGGCCAAGGCCACCAACGCCTACGGCGAAGACTACATGGTCAAGAACAAGGAAATGCTGAACGACTACCCGCCCTACGGGCAGGCCGCCGTTCCCGCCTCCTGCCTGCGCAACCACCTGATGCTGAAGGAAATGAAGGAAGGTCGCGGCCCGATCTACATGGACACCGTCACCGCCCTGGCCAAGCTGGCCGAGACCCTGACGCCGAAGGAAGTGAAGCACCTCGAAGCCGAAGCCTGGGAAGACTTCCTCGACATGTGCATCGGCCAGTGCGGCATCTGGGTCGGCGAGAACGTCGATCCGCGCGAGAAGAACTCCGAGCTGATGCCGACCGAGCCCTACCTGCTCGGTTCGCACTCCGGCTGCTGCGGCATCTGGGTTTCCGGCCCGACCGACGTCGGCGCGCCGACCACGGAAGAGTACGACGGCGTCCCCGCGCACCTGCCCAAGGGCTGGAACTGGGGCTACCGCTCGATGACCACGGTCAAGGGCTTGTTCACCGCCGGCGACGGCGTGGGCGCCTCGGGCCACAAGTTCTCCTCCGGTTCGCACACCGAAGGCCGCCTGGCCGCCAAGTCGATGGTCAAGTACTGCCTCGACAACGCCGACTACAAGCCGGAGTTCGACGAGACCAACGAGCAGATCGCCGAAACCATCTGGAGGCCGGTCAAGACCTTCCTGACGCACAAGGACTACACCACCGCGATCGACGTCAACCCCAACTACATCACGCCCAAGATGCTGCAAATGCGCTTGCAGAAGATCATGGACGAGTACGTCGCCGGCGTTGCCACCTACTACAACACCAATGACAAGATGCTGGCCGTTGCTGAAGAGAAGCTGGAAATGCTGAAGGAAGACTCGCTCAAGCTGCGCGCCAAGGACCTGCACGAGCTGCTTCGCGCCTGGGAAAACTACCATCGCATCCTGACCGCCGAAGCCCACATGAAGCACATCCAGTTCCGCGAAGAGAGCCGCTACCCCGGCTTCTACTATCGCACCGACAAGAACTTCGTCGACGAGAAGAACTGGCACTGCTTCGTCAATTCGATCTACGACAAGCACACCAAGAAGTGGACCTGCTTCAAGCGCAAGCACGTCGACCTGGTCGACAAGTCGAAGCTGTTCAAGGCCGCGGCGCCGCACTGATCGCTGGCTGGCTGTAAGATTCGGGCCGGAAGCCGCAAGGCTCCCGGCCCGTTCTTTTCTGAATCCTGATCCCTGACCTCCGATCCCCGATATGAGCCAGCCCGATATTCCGTTTCCGCAAAGTCCCGTTCTCCCCACCATGCTGGCGGAGACCCACGAAATAGAGTTCTCCTGCCACAAGGGCATCGGTTGCTGGAACGCCTGTTGTTCCAACATCGACATTTCGCTGACGCCCTACGACGTGTTGCGCATGAAGACGCGGCTGGGCATGACGTCCACCGAGTTCCTCAAGGACTACACGGTGCCCTACGAGTTCGACAAGGACAGCATTGCCGGGATCAAGTTTCGTCCCGTGGAAGGTGGGACTGCCTGCCGTTTCATGAAGCCGGAGGGCTGCGACATCTACAGCGACCGGCCCACGGCCTGCCGCTACTATCCGGTGGCGCTGCTGTCGATGCGCAAGCAGGACGAATACGTCGACCGCGATTCCTACGCCCTCGTCAAGGAGGACCATTGCAAGGGCCACGAGGTGAATCGCCGTATCACCATCGCCGACTATCGCAAGGAACAGGGGCTCGACGAGTACGACGAACTGGCACGCGGCTGGCGCCAACTGGTGCTGAAGAAGAAATCATCCGGGCCGACCATCGGCAAACCATCCCTGCGCAGCCGCCAGCTGTTCTTCATGGCCTGCTACGACATCGACCGCTTCCGCGAATTCGTCTTTGCCGAGTCCTTTGCCAAGCTGTTCGAGTTGAAGCCGGAAGAGCGCGAATCATTCGCGAAGGACGACGTCGCGCTGCTGCAGTTCGCCTTCCGCTTCCTGCGCCAGGTGCTGTTCGGCGAGGAGAGCATTGCACTGAATGCCGAGGCGGCGCAGGAGCGCCTGGTCAAGGTGCAGGAGAAGCGCCTGATCGAGGAGCGCGAGGCGGCCAAGAAGCGGGCGCTGGAGGCCGAGAGCGAGATAGATGAAGGCTTCGACGACTAAGGGCGGCCTCCAATGAAAGTCGGCGCTGGCAGTACGGCGATAATCGCCGTACCGCCAGCGCCGACTTTTGATTTGGACTCCGGCCTACTTGCCGGCGATCTTTTCCAGCTTCTCGGCGCGGATCAACTGACCGTCCAGCGCCGCATCCTTGGCTGAGCCGCCGTAGGCGACGGTCATCAACTGCGAGTAATACACCACGGGCATGTTGAACTTGGTGCCCTGCTTCTTGTTGATCTCGGACTGGTAGACCTCGACGTTGGCCTGGCACAGCGGGCAGGGCGTGACGATCATCTCGGCGCCGTGGTCGTAGGCCGATTCGACGATGTCGCGGATCTGCTTCTGGCTCTTTTCCGGCTCGGAGAAGGCCAGCGCACCGCCGCAGCAGGTGACCTTCTGCTCGTACTTGGAGAGCGCTTCGCCACCCAGGGTTTCGACCATCTTGTCGAGGTACATCGGGTTCTCGAAGGATTCGCCGTCGATGCCGAAGGGACGGTTGGTCTGGCAGCCGACGTAGCCGGCAATCTTGAGGCCTTCCAGCGATTTCTTCATCGGCGCCTTGAGGCCGTCGTAGCCGAAGTCCTCGATCAGCACCTCGACCATGTGGCGCACTTCGACCTCGCCCTTGTAATGCAGGCCGGCAGCGGCCAGCGCCTCGTTGGTTTCCTTCATCAACACGGCCGAGGCGTCGAGGCGCTCCTTGGATTCGCGCGCGCCCAGCCAGCAGGCGGCGCAGGTGGCAACGATGTCCTGGCCGGGCAGGTGGGTTTCAGCCTGAGCGAAGTTGCGCGCGTTGATCGCGATGCGCGGCAGTTCGCCGCCCTCGCAGTAGCCGATCGAGGCACCGCAGCAGTTCCAGTCGGGGATCTCGGTCAGCTTGATGTCGAGCGCCGTGCACATGGAGTTGGTCGACACCAGGTAGTTCGAGGCCGAGGCCTTGAGCTGGGATGAACAGCCGGGGTAGAACGCGTATTCCTTCTTTGCCATGATATTTCTCCGTGGGCTCAGGCCGTGAAGCCCTTCTTGCGATCCTCGATTTCCTTCGCCTTGGCGATGATGGCGTGGAAACCCTTGAGGTCCTTGACGCCGTGGCCGCCGAAGATTTCCATCGGGTTAATGCGCTTGGCCTTGAACATGCCCAGCCCGATGCTCTGCATCGCCATGGCTTCCCTGATGCCGGAGACCAGGCCGCCGCGGAAGTAGTGCTGCAGCGTCAGCATCAACTCGTTGACACGACCCTTCTTCGCCAGGTTATTCCAGAACAGGGTGGCAAATTCTCGCGTCGGCTGGCCCTTGGGTGCGAGGCCCAGGCGGTGCGCGTAGTTGGCCAGGCCGTGCATGATGTGGGTGATAGGCAGCTGGCGCGGGCAGCGCACCATGCAGTTGTAGCAGGAGGTGCACATGAACATCGAGTCGGAGCCCAGCACCTCGTCGCGCTTGCCGGCGCGGATCATCATGAAGATCTTCTGCGGCGAGTGCTGCCAGGCCGGGCCGAGCGGGCAGGAGCCGGCGCAGACGCCGCACTGCATGCACATCTTGACCATGTGGCCTTCTTCGACGTTGGCCTCGACTTCCTTGAGGAAGTTGTTGCGGTAGCGCTCGATGGCGTTTGTATTGGTAGTAGTCATTGATCGCGTCTCCAGTTTCGGCTCAGCCAAAGCCCTTCATGGGCGAAGGCCCGAGCTTGTCGAGTTCGGCGACGTAGTCGTTGATCAGCTTGACCACGCGGGCGTTGTCGGTGATCGCCACCTCCTGGGTCACCACGCGCTCGGGTTCGAGGCCCATCTGCTTCAGCGTGTCACCGATCTTGCTCATGCGGTAGTGGGCGAGTTCCGAGCCCTTGACGAAGTGGCACTGGTAGTCGTCGCCCTTCTTGCAGCCCATCATCATCACGCCGTCGTAACCACCATTCAGCGCATCGGTGATCCAGATGGTGTTGACCGAACCGAGGCAGCGCACCGGGATGACCCGAACGAAGGCAGAGTAGTTCATGCGCGCCATGCCCGCCATGTCGAGCGCCGGGTAGGCGTCATTCTCGCAGGCCAGCACCAGGATGCGCGGCTTTTCCTCGTCTTCCTCGGGAACCTCGACCGCCTTGACCTGGCTGCCGACGGTGTCGACCGAGTAGTTCTCGAAGGAGATCACGCGCACCGGGCAGGCGCCCATGCAGGTGCCGCAGCGGCGGCAGCGTTCCTCGTTGAAAACGGGGAAGCGCTTTTCGTCCTCGTCGATGGCGCCGAAGGGGCATTCGACGGTGCAGCGCTTGCACTGGGTGCAGCCTTCGAGGCGGGCGGTGGGGAAGGACAGGTCGCCCGAACGCGGGTGCGCGGCGCGGCCCAGGGCGGCATTCTCGACCGCCTGGATGGCCTTCAGCGCGGCGCCGGTGGCGTCGTCGGTGGCCTGCAGCATGTCCATCGGGCGGCGCACCGGACCGGCGGCGTAGATGCCGGTGCGGCGCGTCTCGTAGGGGAAGCAGATGAAGTGGGAATCGGCGAAGCCGTGCTTGAACTGCGGCACGTCCGGGCCCTGGCGGTAGTTCAGCTTGAGCACCGAACTGTCATGCATCACGATGCGCTGTGCCTTGGCCGCTTCGTCACCACCCTCGGCCGCGGTGACCACCGGGTTCCAGGCTTCGAGGTCGACGCCGGCGTTTGGCACCTGGCCGGTGGCCAGCACCACGAGGTCGGCGGCGATGGTGTTCTCTTCGTCGAGGATCAGGTCCTTGAAGGTCACCGCACAGCTGTCGCCGCCCGCAACCTTGCTCGCCTTGCCCTTGGTGAAGATCACGCCGCGTTCCTGCGCGCTGCGGTAGAAATCCTCGCCCATGCCCGGCACGCGCAGGTCCTGGTACATGACCACGGTGTCGACGTCGGGGTTCTGGTCCTTGAAGTACATCGCCTGCTTGATGCTGGTGCCGCAGCAGTGGCCGGAGCAGTAGGACAGGTGCTGTCCCGTGGTATCGCGCTGGCCGGCGCACTGGACGAAGACCACGGACTTGACGTCCTTGCCGTCGGCGCGCTTGATCGCACCGCCGTTGGCCTGCTTCGCCAGCGCTTCGAGTCCGGCCTGGTCCACCACGTTGGGCTGGCCGCCGCCGAGCTCCGGCAGCTTGGCGAGATCGTAGGTGGTGAAGCCGGTGGCCTGGACGATGGCGCCGACGGTTTCCTCGGTAACGGTTCCTGATTCCTGCGCGACCTTGATCGTGAAGCGGCCAGGTGCGCCGGAGGTTTCGGCGATGGTGGAATTCAGATGGACCTTGATCAGCGGGTTGGCGGCGACCTTCGCCGCCGTCTCGCCAGCGCCGACTTCCTGCGCCGCCGAATAGGGCGTCTTGAAGGGCTGGCGCTTCCACAACTTCGCCGCCATGCCGCCCAGCGCGCCGGTCTTCTCGACGATCACGGCCTCGTAGCCGGCGTCGGCGATTTCCAGCGCCGCGGTCATGCCGCTCATGCCGCCGCCGACGACGAGGATGCGTTTCGACGAGCTTTCCTTGGCGTTGCCGGCGGGCTGCTTCATTTTCTTGACTTCGGCGCAGCCCATGCGCACGTAATCGGCCGCCATTTCCTGGCGTACCTCGTCATGCTCCTTGCCGGCGGCGACCACCCAGAGCACGCCCTCGCGCAGGTTGGCGCGCGACAGGGCGACGCCGTCGAACTGGAAGGCCTCGGTCTTGGCGCGGCGCGAGCAGGCGGCGATGCAGACGTGGGTGACCTGCTCGTTGGCGATGTCGTCGCGGATGGTCTGCACGCCTTCGGCATTGCACAGGAAGGGGTGGCTCTTGACCAGCGCCATCTTGCCTTCCTTCTTCGCGATGTTTTCGAGCTGCCCGACCTTCATGGCGTCGCCGATGCCGCAGCCGGAGCAGATATACGCGGCGTACTTGGGTGTCACGGGTGTAGCCGGGGCGTTCATACAGCCTCCGTCGAAGCGGTTTTACGAATGACCTGGATTGCGTGCAGGCTGGCCGCCGTGGCGCTTTGCACCGCGCGATTGACGTCGAGCGGGCTGGACGCCGCGCCGGCGCCGAACATGCCGCCATCCTTGCTGCCCTCGATGAAATTCGAGGAATCGAGGATCACGTCATCGGGCAGTTTCACCCCGGTGATCTCGGGTTCCATGCCGACCGCCAGCACGACCAGGTCGTGCTCGGCGGCGTAGCGGTGGTAGCCCTCGGTATCGACGCCGTGCAGCACCGGGTTGCCGTTCTCGGTGTTCTCGACGATCTTCGCCACCTTGCTCTTGACGAAGCTGACGGTCGCATCCTTCTGCACCATCTGGTAGAAATCCTCGAAGCGGTCGATGGCGCGGATGTCGATGTAGTAGATGGTCGACTTGCCCTGGTCGCCGAAGGCTTCGCGCACGTACTGCGTTTGCTTGAGCGAAGCCATGCAGCAGATGCGCGAACAGTGGCGCAGGTGGTTTTCGTCGCGCGAGCCGGCGCACTGGATGAAGGCGACGTTCTTCGCCTCCTTGCCGTCGCCGGGGCGCAGGATCTTGCCGCCGGTGGGGCCCTGCGGGTCGGCCAGGCGCTCGAATTCGAGGCTGGTGATGACATTGGCGAAGCGGCCGTAGCCGTAGGGCTGGATTTTCGCCGCGTCGTAGGGGCGCCAGCCGGTGGCGTAGATCACGGCGCCGACCTGCAGCGTGACGGACTCTTCCTTCATGTCGAGATCGACGGCACCGACCGGGCAGGCCGCCTTGGCCTTTTCGCCCTCGGGCGTGCCGACGATCGAGGGGTCGATCACGTAACGCTGCGGGTAGGCCATGTTGTGCGGCAGGTAGGCCGCCTTCATCTTGTCCAGGCCGTAGTTCCAGGGATTGGATACCTCGGTGGCGACGGCCTCGCCGCACTTGCCGCAGGCGGTGCAATTTTCATTGACGAAGCGCGGCGAAACTTTCAGCGTCACGCTGTAGTTGCCGCGACTGCCGGAAACCGCGGTGACCTCGGTCATGGTCATCAGGCGGATGTTGCGGTTCTGCTTGATGCGCCGCAGGTTGATTTCCAGCCCGCAGGTCGGGTGGCACATCTTGGGAAAGTAGCGGTAGAGCCGCGCCGTGCGGCCACCGAGGACAGGTGTCTTTTCGACCAGGATCACCTGCTTGCCGCATTCCGCGGCTTCGAGGGCGGCCGTCATGCCGCTGATACCGCCGCCGACTACCAGGATGGTCTGGTTGGTTGCTATTGAAGCCGTCACATCGAGCTCCCGGAAGTTGATTCTCAGGCTCGTGATTTTAGCGGCTCAGAATCTGTCGCCCCGTCCAATCTTCCAATGTTTCAATAGAAAAGCTGAATGCAGTGCAGCAAATGCAAGCAGGATTGTCGGGATTGCGCTCAGGCTGGCCTCCCGATATTGGTCAACTCGCGGATTTCGAAACTCAATGCGGCCAGGTCGGCGAGTATCCAGGTCGCCCTTGGCGCGCCCAGGCCGGCGACAGTGCCCGGATTGACCAGCCAGGTCATGCCGCCCTTGACGTTCGCCTGCTGCCTGACTTCGGTTTCGTGGCTGTGGCCGCAGCAGACCAGGTCGTAATCGCCGGTGCAGGCCATGCCGTGGCCGATGTGCGGATAGTGGGTAAGGAAGATGCGCCGGCCGCCCAGCGTCAGGGTTGCATCCTGGCCGTAATAGTGCAGCTGCTCATCGGAATTGTGCGCGATGCGGGCGATCGAAACCGGGTCGCCGAGGTTGTTGCCATGCACGGCATGGATCGGCAACCCCAGCTTGAGCGAGGCACGCAGGGTGTTGCCGCCGATGATGTCGCCGCAGTGGATCACGGCCTCGGCGCCCTCGGCCGCGGCAGCGGCGACGGCTGCGGCCATCATCGGACCGCGGTCATGGCTGTCGGAAAGGATGCAGATTCTCACGGCGCCGCGCCGGGCTGGAAGCCGAAGAGCTGGTCCAGGCGCATCTCGCGGATCAGCTCATCGGCGGCGACCTGACCGTGTTCACGAATCACGTCGGCCAGGATCAGGCGCGCGCCGTGGCGGTTGTAGCCGCCGCCGAAGCTGACCTGGGCTTGCAGCAACTGGCGCGCTTTTTCCAGGGTCATATGATGACCGGGCCGTGGTAGTCCTCGTCCTGAGCCGGGGCCTTGTCACCGATCTTCCCGGTCAAACCCGCCGAGCGCGTGCCGTGGTGGTCAGCCTGGATCTGCAGCACATTGGTCACGCAATCGCCGAGATTGTCATAGAACTCGTGGCCGGTTCCGAATATCTCAGTCTCGGAATAGAAGAACTGGCAACGGAAACGCTGATCGCCCACCTTGGCGACGATGAATCCCGCACCCAGTTCGTCCCAGTAAAGGGCCGGGCATGATGACGGCTCCGTGTCGCCGGGCTTGAGCAGCAGTTCGACTTCGGCTGCCTGCAGCGGAACCAGGCGACCGTAACGTTCGAGCAGGGTCTGGTTGACCAGTTGGAATTCACTGTCGGTAAAGTCCGGGATGCTCATGGGTATTCGCTTTCATGCCGGGATGGCTCATGCATGGGACGAGTAATGTACCGTGGCCGACCGACCACGGGTAATCACTGTTGCTTATTCAAAAATAGAAATTATCCCCTTGTGCCGCAAGGGGGCGAGTCGTCAGAATATCGTGGGTTTCTAATATACTCGACCGGACACGTAACGACCTCTGCATGCAAGCCGTGAGCCCATCTATCCCGCCAGTTCAGGAAGTCAAGAACACCACGTGCTACATGTGCGCCTGCCGCTGCGGCATCCGCGTGCATTTGCGCGATGGCGTGGTGCGTTACATCGACGGCAACCCCGATCACCCACTCAATAAGGGCGTGATCTGCGCCAAGGGTTCGTCGGGCATCATGAAGCAGTATTCCCCGCGCGTCTGCTGAAGCCGCTCAAGCGCAAGGCCGGGGCCGAACGCGGCGCCGGCGAGTTCGAAGAGATCGAGTGGGAAGAGGCCTTCGCCACGCTGGCCGAACGCCTGGGGAAAATCCGCGCCACCGACCCGAAGAAATTCGCGCTGTTCACCGGCCGCGACCAGATGCAGGCGCTGACCGGCATGTTCGCGCGCCAGTTCGGCACGCCCAACTATGCGGCGCACGGCGGCTTCTGTTCGGTGAACATGGCCGCCGGCATGATCTACACCATCGGCGGTTCGTTCTGGGAATTCGGCGGGCCCGACCTCGATCGCGCCAAGCTGTTCGTCATGATCGGCACGGCGGAAGACCACCATTCCAACCCGCTGAAGATCGCGTTGTCGAAATTCAAGCGCGACGGTGGCCGTTTCATTTCGATCAATCCGGTGCGCACCGGTTACTCGGCGATCGCCGACGAATGGGTGCCGATCCGCCCGGGCACGGATGGCGCGCTGCTGCTCGCCATCATCCACGAGATCATCGCCACCGGCTTGTACGACCGGGAGTTCCTGGTCCAGTACAGCAATGCCGGGCAACTGATCAACGTCGATGAGGCCAACGACGAGTTCGGTTTTTTCGTGCGCACCGAGGTGCCGACCGAGGAAGCCTGTTACGAACCGCAGGACAAGCTGTGGTGGGACCGCAGCACCGACCGCGCGGTGGTGACGCACAGCCCGGGCGCCGATCCCTTCCTGCTCGGCGAGTTCAAGCTGCCGGACGGCACGCCGGTGAAGCCGGCTTTCCAGTTGCTGCAGGAGCGGGTCAAGGAGTACACGCCGGAGTGGGCGGCGCAGATCACCGGCATCCCGGCCGAGACCATCCGCCGCGTGGCGCATGAAATGGGCGTCACGGCGCGCGACCAGAAGATCGAGCTGCCGATCGCCTGGACCGATTCCTGGGGCAGGGAACACGACACGGTGACCGGCAACCCGGTGGCCTTCCACGCCATGCGCGGCCTCGCCGCCCACAGCAACGGCTTCCAGACCATACGCGCGATGTCCATCCTGATGTCGCTGCTGGGCACCATCGACCGCCCCGGCGGATTCCGCCACAAGGCACCCTTCCCGCGGCCGATCCCGCCCTGCGCCCGCACGCCCAACGACCCGCGCGCGGTGCAGCCCAACCGTCCGCTCGACGGCATGGCGCTGGGCTGGCCCTCGGACCCGGACGACCTGTTCGTCAACGACGACGGCAGCCCGGTGCGCATCGACAAGGCCTTCTCCTGGGAATATCCGCTGTCGGTGCACGGCCTGATGCACAACGCCATCACCAACGCCTGGCGCGGCGATCCCTACCGCATCGACACGCTGCTGATCTTCATGGCCAACATGGCCTGGAACTCGACCATGAATGCGGTCGAAGTGCGCAAGATGCTGAATGACAAGGCCGAGGATGGCGAGTACAAGATTCCCTTCCTCGTCGTCTGCGATGCCTTCCATTCCGAGATGACGGCCTTCGCCGACCTGATCCTGCCCGACACGACCTACCTCGAACGCCACGATGTGATGTCCATGCTCGACCGGCCGATCTCGGAGTTCGACGGTCCGGTGGATTCGGTGCGCGTCCCGGTGGTCCCGGTCTCGGGCGACTGCAAGCCTTTCCAGGAAGTGCTGATCGAACTCGGCACGCGCCTCAAGCTGCCGGCCTTCGTCACGAAGGAAGGAGAGCGCAAGTTCCGCGACTATCCCGACTTTGTGGTGAATTGGGAATCCGAGCCCGGCTCCGGCATCGGCTTCCTCGCCGGCTGGAGAGGGAAGGGCGGAGAGAAATCGCTGCGCGGCGAACCGAACCCGAACCAGTGGGAGATGTACAAGAAGAACAACTGCGTCTTCCATTACGAACTGCCGAAGTCCTACCAGTACATGCGCAACTGGAACAAGGGCTACCTCGAATGGTCGCAGCGCAACCGCATCACGCGCTATGCCGAGCCGATCCTCATTCACATTTATTCCGAGGTGCTGCAACGCTTCCGTGCCGCCGCACAGGGCAAGGGCTTCTCGCGCCGGCCGCCGGAAGCGCTGAAGAAGCGCGTCGAGACCTATTTCGACCCGCTGCCTTTCTATTACGATCCGCTCGAAGCCCAGGTCACCGACAAGCACCAGTATCCTCTGGCGGCCGTGACGCAGCGACCGATGGCGATGTACCACTCCTGGGATTCGCAGAACGCCTGGCTGCGCCAGATCCATACCCACAACTACCTTTACGTCAATGCGCAGACCGCCCAGCGTCAGGGCATCGATGACGGCGACTGGATCTGGGTCGAGTCGCAATGGGGCAAGGTCAAGTGCATGGCACGCCACTCCGAGGCCGTGGAACCCGGCACGGTATGGACCTGGAACGCGATCGGCAAGGCGGCCGGAGCCTGGAACCTGACGCCCGACGCCAACGAGTCGCAGAAGGGCTTTTTGCTCAACCACCTGATCTCGGAGGAACTGCCATCGGGTGCGGCACGGATTTCCAATTCCGATCCGATCACCGGCCAGGCCGCGTGGTACGACGTGCGGGTGAAGATATATAAAGTCGGCGCCGGCGAGACGGCGATTACGTCGCCGCAGTTCGAGACCATGAAGCCTTATCCGGGCATGAAGGCGCGCAGCAGCATCCTGGCCTACCTGGGAATCAAGGCGAAATGACGCAACTGGCTCTGGTGATAGACCTCAACGTCTGCGTCGGCTGCCAGGCCTGCGTGACCTCCTGCAAGGAGTGGAACACCTCCGGGGAAGCGGGGCCGATGGGCGACCAGAATCCCTACGGCGCCGATCCGACCGGCACCTTCTTCAATCGTGTGCAGACCTTCGAGGTCGGCGAGTTCCCCAATACCGAGACGGTGCATTTCCCCAAGTCCTGCCTGCACTGCGAAGACCCACCCTGCGTTCCGGTGTGCCCGACGGGCGCTTCCTACAAGCGCAAGGAGGACGGCATCGTCCTCGTCGATTACGACAAGTGCATCGGCTGCAAGTACTGCTCCTGGGCCTGCCCCTACGGCGCGCGCGAGCTCGACGAGCAGCAGCAGGTGATGAAGAAATGCACGCTGTGCGTCGATCGCATCTACGACATGACCATGGCCGAAGCCGATCGCAAGCCGTCCTGCGTCAAGGCCTGCCCGACCTCGGCGCGCCTGTTCGGGGACGTGCACGATCCTGAATCCGCGGTCTCGATCGCCATTCGCGAAAGCGGTGGTTATGCCCTGATGCCCGAATGGGGCACGCATCCGGCCAACCACTACCTGCCGCGGCGCAAGACCCGGATCAAGATCCACGAGGACGAACTCGAGCGCGCCGACAACCCGCTCAAGGTCGATCGCCAGTTGCCCAAGCCGGCCATGAGCGAGCCGACCCTCGACGACGTCACCACCTGGTAAGCGGACACGACATGCATCCCGCGTTCTCGGTCATCTTCCTCACAACCCTGATCGGCGCCGCCCAGGGCCTGTTCCTCGCCTTGTTCACCGCACAGTCCTACGCCGCCTTCAAACTGCTGCCGCAGCCGGATGCCCATGCCTTCTACGGTCAGGGCAGCCTGCTGGCGCTGGTTCTGCTGGTCGCAGGACTGGCGGCTTCGTTCTTCCACCTCGGACATCCCGAGCGCGCCTGGCGCGCCGCGGCCAAATGGCGCACGTCGTGGTTGTCGCGCGAGGTGATCGTGCTGCCGGCTTTCATGGGCGTGGTCTTTCTCTATGGCCTGGCGCACTGGCTGGACTGGCACCCGGTACTGATGACCCTGCCCGGCGGGCTGCCCGTCGATCCCAGCGCCATCCTCGGCGTCGCGGGTACCGTGCTCGCCTTCGCCCTGTTCGTCTGCACGGCGATGATCTACGCCTGCCTCAAGTTCCTCGCCGAATGGCACTCGCCGCTGACCGTCATCAATTACATCCTGCTCGGCGGCGCCTCGGGATTTACGCTGGCCGCCGCCTTCGCCGCCGCGACGGCGCCGGAACTGGTCGGCTTCCTCGCCGGCTGGGCAGCCATCATCACCCTGCTCGGACTGTTGAGCCGCGGTGCGTCCCTGATTCGCAACGCACGCCTCAAGCCGAAATCGACGCTGCAGACCGCCATCGGCATCAAGCACCCGAAGATCGTGCAGAAAACCCAGGGCTTCATGGGCGGCAGTTTCAACACCCGCGAGTTCTTTCACGGCCGGCCGGTGGCGGTGCTGCGCGGGGTGAAGTGGTTTTTCATTCTGGGTGTGTTCCTGGTTCCGCTTCCGCTGCTTCTGGCCGGCATGCAGGGAGGCGTCGCACTTCTGGCGGGGGCTTTTGCCATGCAGTATCTGGGCCTCCTGGCCGAGCGCTGGTATTTCTTCGCCCAGGCCAATCATCCGCAAAATCTGTATTACCAGTCCATTGCCTGAGACCTGTTGTCGCCAAGGGTCTTTAGGCATATCATTGTTTGCTAAAGTACCAAGCCCTAGCACCATAACCATTCACAAGAGAGGAAAACGCATGAACTTCGACAAGGAACTCGACGCTCGCGGACTTAACTGCCCGCTTCCCATCCTGCGCGCCAAGAAGTCGCTGGCCGAACTCCAGTCGGGTCAGGTGCTGCGCATCATCGCTACCGATCCCGGCTCGGTGAAGGATTTCGCCGCGTTTGCCAAACAGACCGGCAATGAACTCCTGGCGAGCTCCGAAAAAGACAAGGAATTCGAATTTTTCATGAAGCGCAAATAAGCATTGCCCGCTCCCGACACGACCTGCCCGCGGGCAGGTCGTGTCGTTTACGGCAGGGCGGGCTCCCTGCGCGACGTTTCGCACCGGCTGCGTGAGGAATCACTGGTCGCTATAGGGCTATAGAAAAAATCGTCTGGTTGCTGCACTGCGGTTTATAAGACTATTCGAACTTGGTCATACGGACTTGGAGCAGCGACATGGGTGCCATCCCCGAAATTGCAAACATCGACGAGCTGGTCAATCGTCGCCTGGAAGAACTGCTGCCGCAGAAGCTGGAAGAAGCGCTGCGCAGCCGCGAGGAATCGAAGACGCCTTCGATGGCCATCATCGCCACCCGCGGCACGCTGGACTGGGCCTACCCGCCCTTCATCCTCGGCTCCACGGCCGCCGCGCTGGGCTGGGACGTGTCGATCTTCTTTACCTTCTACGGCCTCAACCTGCTGAAGAAGGACGTCTCCGACCTCAAGGTGAGCCCGCTCGGCAACCCCGGCATGCCGATGAAAATGCCTTTCGGGCCGGAGTGGTTCAAGGGCATCAACTGGAACATTCCCAACATCGTGCAGGCCGGCGTGCCGGGTTTCGAGAACGTGGCCACGATGCTGATGCAGCAGACCATCAAGAACAACGGCGTCGCCACCATCGAAGAGTTGCGCGGCCTTTCGCAGGAGGCCGACGTCAAGTTCATCGCCTGCCAGATGACGGTCGACCTGTTCGGCTTCAACCACGACGACTTCATTCCCGGCCTCGACTTCGCCGGCGCGGCGACCTTCCTGCCGGTCGCGCAGAAGGCCGATGTCAGCCTGTTCATGTAGCCGGAACGCAACAAAAGTCCGGGCGACCAATTCGTTTGGCTGGACTTCTTGAATAACTTTAGTTTAGGTTTATAACTCGTTGAAATTCATGGATTCAAGGGAGGCCTCACAATGAAACTGAAAAAAATCGCAGCACTCATCGCCCTTGCCGGCCTGTCCGGCTCGGCTTTTGCCACCAACGGCTATTTCCCCCACGGCTACGGCATGAAGGCCAAGGGCATGGGCGGTGTCGGCATTGCCTACGGCCAGGACGCGATGGCGGCTGCCATCAACCCCGCCAACATGGTGCTGGTCGGCAATCGCTGGGATGCCGGCGTCGATTATTTCCGCCCGCAGCGCGAGGCGTCGATCACGGGGAGCGGTTTCGGCGGGTTCTTCGACGGCAAGTTCGATGGCAATAGCTCGGAAAATTATTTCGTGCCCGAGTTCGGCTACAACAAGATGATTGCCAACAACATGTCGCTGGGCGTCTCGGTCTACGGCAATGGTGGCATGGCGACCGATTACAAAAACAATCCGTTTGCCAAGTACGCTCCTCCTGGATTGGGTGTGAGTGAGCATGCCGGTGTCGATCTGGCCCAGCTGATGATTGCCCCCACCTGGTCCTACAAGCTGAACGAGAATCACGCGATCGGCGTCAGCCTCAAGATTGCGTATCAGCGTTTCGAGGCCTTTGGCATCCAGCCTTTTGGCGGCATATCGAGCGACTTCACCAAGCTGACCAACAATGGTCACGACAGTTCCTGGGGTTGGGGCATCGGGATCGGCTGGACCGGGCAGATCACCCCGACCGTTAAACTGGGTGCGACCTACCAGTCGAAGACAAAGATGCAAGAACTCGACGACTACAAGGGCCTGTTTGCCGAAAAGGGCGGCTTCGACATTCCCGAGAATTACGGCATCGGCATGTCCTGGCAGGCGACACCCCAGTTGGTGATCGCTGCCGATGTGACGCAAATCAACTTCGGCAAGATCAACTCGGTGGGAAATCCCCTGCGCTTCCCTCCCGGCCCCGGCCAACTGCTGGGCAACAGCAATGGTTCGGGTTTTGGCTGGGATGACATGACGGTCTACAAGATCGGCGTCGCCTATGACCTGAACAAGGAATGGACGCTGCGTGCCGGCTATAACCATGGCGATCAGCCGATCCCAAGCAGCCAGACCTTCTTCAACATCCTGGCACCCGCGACTGTCGAGGATCACCTGACCCTCGGCGCCACCTGGCGCCTGGCGAGCGGCGGCGAGGTGACCTTCGCCTACATGCACGCCTTCGAGGAGACGGTCAAGGGCTCCGGTTCGATTCCGGCGGGTTTCTTCGGTGGCGGCAATGCCAATCTCAAGATGTACGAGGATTCCTTCGGCGTTTCCTACGGCGTCAAGTTCTAAGGATTGCCTCGACGGTCGTTCGGTATCAAGCGGCCAGGCGTAGATCTGACAAAACGGGGCTGGGTAACCAGCCCCGTTTTATTTGAATCAATTGAATAAAAAATCTCGGAGGAAATACATGTCGCAACTGGTTAAATTGCTGGGCGCTCTGGCCTTTTCGCTTTGCGCAAGCGTGGCATCCGCCCAGGATGCCGTTCTGAAGCCCTTCGTGCTGGGTTCGAAAGGCGCGGGGGATCTGGCGCAGAAAGTCGAGGCGACCAAGGCCGCGCTGACCAAGGCCGGCTTCACCGTGGCTGGCAGCTATAGCCCCTATGCCAATACCACCATCGTCGTTGTGACCAACGACGAGCTGAAAAGCACCGCGGCGAAATCGGAACACGGTGGTTTCGGCGCCGCGCAGCGCATCTCCATCGTCAAGGTCAAGGACGAAGTGCAGGTGGCTTACACCAACCCTGCCTATTGGGCCAACATCTACCGCATGGCCGGTGAACTGAAGGACACCGCGGCCAAGCTGCAGGCGGCGCTGGGCAAGGTGGAGGAGTTCGGCGCAAAGGGCATCACCGCCGCCCAGCTGCGCAAATACCACTACAAGATGATGATGCCCTACTTCGACGATCCCGATCCGCTCGTGATGCATGCGAGCCACGAAGAGGCCGTCAAGCAGGTCGAGGCCGGGCTGGCCGCCGGGAAGCAGGGGGTGACCAGGGTTTACCGCGTGGACATTCCCGGCAAAAAGGAAGTCCTGTTCGGCGTGGCCATGAAGGGCGCCACGGAGAAGGACAAGTTCATCGATGACAAGTTCATCATGAGCGAGATCGACTTCAAGGATGTCAAGTCGGCCGCGCACCTGCCCTACGAAATCCTAGTGGTTGACCGCCGCGTATTCGCCCTGTCGGCAAGGTTCCGCATCGCGGCGAGCTTCCCCGACCTGTCGATGATGGGCGAGAACAGCTTCATGCGCATCATGGAGTCCCCGGACGCCATCAAGAAGGCCCTGGCCTATACCGCCGGCGACAAGGACTAAGCCGGACGGGCCGCCTGTGCGCGCAATTTGGCGCACAGCGCGGCAACAGCTTCCGGTCGCCTACGCTCCCTGGCCACGATCAGTACCGGGGCGTCGTAGTCCGGGGCGGGGCGTTGGTCACCGTGTCGCCGGTGCCGACTTTTCGGCTCAGCGCACCGGCGCAATGCCCCATTCGGCGACGCCTTCCGGCAGTCGCACCGCGTCGTAGCCTTTCTTGCGCAGCAGTTCGACCGCGTCACGTGCGATCAGGCAGTAGGGTCCGCGGCAGTACGCGACCACCTTTTTTCCCTTCGGCAGTTCGGCGAGTCGCAGCTTCAGTTCGTCGATCGGAATCGAGCGCGCGAATGGCAGGTGGGCCGCGAGGAATTCGTCCGACGGCCGCACGTCGAGGACCACCACATCGCCCTTGCGCGCCATTTTGACCAGGCTTTCGCGGTCCTGCGGCGCCAGCTCGGTCGGATGGCTGACCATCTGTTCGATTACGTTGCGCAGTTCCACCAGCCGGTCTTCCGCGAGGGAGCGAATCGCCACCCAGAACCCGGCGACCTCGCGGTTGGCGATCCGGTAGATCACGTACTTGCCCTGCTTCTCGGTTTCCACGAGGCGGGCGGCGCGCAACTCGCGCAGGTGGGCGCTGGCGAGCTTTACGCTGACCGCCGCTTCGCGGGCGAGGGTTTCGACGGACTTTTCACCCTGGCACAGTAGCTCGATCAGTACCAGCCGCTTCGGGCTGGATGCGGCCTTGCCGATGCGGGCCACCTGTTCGTAGAGCAGGTCTTTGACGTGGCGGGAGTCGTTCATGGCGCTCAATCTAAAGTTCTGGCGATCGTCTGTCAATTATCTTATCGACTGTCTTGACAATCTATGCATCCTTGGTCTAGATTGTTCTAACGATCGTTAGAGTGTTATCGTGAAAGCGAGGCTGGATGGATCGCATGCCCGTACGCGCCGGCACCGGCGCCCCGGACAGACAGTGAGCGTCGAAGCAGCCGAAGGCCGGGTGCATCCATCCGAAATGATTCGAATAAGTGAAGCTCTGAAATCCACCATCAAGACAGGAGGCAAGTGAAATGGCAAAAAATCTGTTCATCCTCAACGACCCGCCCTATGGCACCGAACGCAGCTACAACGCGGCACGCCTTGCGCGCACTTTGCTCAACGCCAATGAAGACGTCCGCGTGTTCCTCATGGGCGATGCCGCGGCCTGCGCCGCCGCCGGGCAGAAGGTACCGCAGGGCTACTACAACCTCGGCGACATGCTCGGCGGAGTGATGCGCCGCAACGGCGAGATCTCGGTGTGCGGCACCTGCATGGATGCGCGCGGCATGGCCGAGGAGCGCCTGATCGATGGCGCCAGGCGCGGCACCATGGACATCCTGACCGAATGGACCGTGTGGGCCGACAAGATCCTGGTGTTCTGATCACCGGGATCGCAACACGCCCGACGGCGTTGTCGCGGCAGTAGCGGGCGAGCGTGTAATCGCGCCATCCATTTGTTACCCTGAATCGGCTATCCCCTTCTGCACCGGAGAAATCTCATGGCTCACATCGTGGTACTGGGTGCCGGACTCGGCGGCATGCCCGCGGCCTACGAATTGCGCGCGGCGCTCGACCGCAGACACCAGGTTACCGTGGTCAACGAAACGGACTATTTCCAGTTCGTGCCATCGGTTCCCTGGCTCGCGGTCGGCTGGCGCACGCGCGAGGCCATCACGCTGCCGGCGGCGCCCTACCTGAAGAAGCGCGGCATCGGGTTCATCGCGGGACGGGTCGGCAAGATCGATGCGCCGGGCAACAGGCTGATCATCGGGGATGGCCGCGAGGTCGCGTACGACTACCTCCTGATCGCGACTGGCCTCCGCTGCGCGTATGAAGACGTGCCGGGTCTCGGGCCGGACCAGGGCCACACGCAGTGGATAGGCACCGTGGACGAAGCGGAGCCGGCTTATGCCGATTTCCGCAAGCTGCTGGCCAACCCGGGGCCGGTGGTGATCGGCGCTGTGCAGTTCGCCAGCTGTTTCGGGCCGGCCTACGAATATGCGGCGATTCTCGACACCGCGCTGCGCCGGCATCGCGTGCGCGACCGCGTACCGATCACCTTCGTCACCAGCGAACCCTACCTCGGGCACCTGGGCATCGCCGGCGTGGGCGATTCGAAGGGCATGATGGAACATGAGTTCCGCAATCGCCACGTCAAGTGGATCGCCAATGCCAGGGTGACCAAGATCGAGCCCGGCAAGCTGTTCGCCGAGGAACTCGATGCGAAAGGCCAGCTTGCGCAGCAGCATGAGATCGCGTTTGCGCACGCCATGATGGTGCCAGCCTTCAAGGGTGTGGCGGCGGTCGCGGCGGTGGAGGGCCTGGTCAATCCGCGCGGACTGGTGATCGTCGATGAACACCAGCGCGCCACGACGTATCCGAACATCTACGCCGCCGGCGCGTGTGTCGCGTTGACGCCGGTGGAAGCCACGCCGGTGCCGACCGGGCAACCCAAGACCGGCTACATGATCGAGTCAATGGTAAGTGCGGTAGTGAGCAACATCACGGCAGAACTGACTGGACAAAGCCCCAAGGCGAAGGCAAGCTTGAACGCATTCTGCATCGCCGACTTCGGTGATACCGGCGCGGTATTCATCGCCCAGCCACAAATGCCGCCGCGCAATGTGACCTGGTTCAAACGCGGGAAGTGGGCGCACTGGGCGAAGATCGCCTTCGAGAAATATTTCCTGTACAAGATGCGCCGTGGCGGGACCGAGCCGATCTTCGAGAAATGGGCGCTGCACATGATCGGGCTCGCCCGACTCAAGCCGACCGCTCCCGCGGATACCGGCAAGAAGTGACATGACGGAAATTGTCCGGATGGCGTATCCGCGTGATTTGCCCGAAGTCAAACAAGGAATGCGATGAGCCTGCCCATCTATCTCGACTACAACGCCACGACCCCGGTGGCGCCGGAGGTGGCCGCCGCGATGCGGCCCTGGATCGAAGAGCAGTTCGGCAATCCGTCGTCATCGCACATATACGGGCAGCAAGCGCGCAAGGCGGTGGTGCAAGCGCGGGAAGCCGTGGCCGCGCTGATCGGTGCGGAGGCGGCGGAAGTCGTGTTTACCGGCAGTGCCACCGAAGCCGATAATCTTGCCTTGCTCGGCGTCGCGCGAGCGGTGGCGCCGCACAAACGCCATCTGATTGTCAGCGCCGTCGAGCATCCGGCCGTGATGCAGCCGGCCCTGCATTTGCGTGAAGCAGGATGGGATGTGACCGTGCTTGCGGTGGACGAATTCGGCCGTATCGCCCTCGATGACCTGCGCGCCGCGTTGCGGCCCGACACGGCGCTGGTGTCGGTGATGCACGCCAACAACGAGGTGGGCACGATCAATCCCGTTGCCGGTATCGCCGCGCTGGCGCACGCCAACGGCAGCCTGGTGCATACCGATGCGGCGCAATCGGCGGGCAAGGTCACGCTCGACGTGGCTGAGCTCGGGGCCGACCTGCTGACGCTGGCCGGGCACAAGTTTTATGGTCCCAAGGGTATCGGCGCGCTATACGTCAGGCGCGGCACCGCGATCAGGCCGATCCTGTTCGGCGCCGATCAGGAACACGGCCTGCGGCCCGGCACCGAGAACGTGGCCCAGATAGTCGGCGCCGGCGAGACGGCGCGGCTGGCGCGCAGCCGGCTGCCGCACGCCACGCGGCATCTGGCGACGCTGCGCGACGAGCTGCACCGCCGGCTGGCAGCGGGCGTGCCCGGCCTGCTGCTCAACGGCCACCCCGAGCAGCGCCTGCCGAATACGCTGCACGTATCCTTCCCTGGCGTTTCCGGGCGCGACCTGCTGGCGACGGCGCACGCGATCGCCGCCTCGGTCGGTTCGGCCTGCCATTCCGATGCCGACGCGGTCAGCGGCGTGCTGGCCGCCATGGGCTGCGATGCGGCGCGGGCGCGCGGCGCGGTCAGGCTGTCGGTGGGCTTCCCCACCTCGCTGCGCGAGATCGAACTGGCGGCGGCCGCACTGATCGACGCATGGCGTCAAACGGAGAAATGACATGAGCAAGAAAGCAAGCATCATCGGCAGCGGTTTTGCCGCCCTGAGCGCCGCCCGGCGCCTGCGTCGGCTCGATGCCGGCGTGCGCATCAGCCTGATCGCGCCGCGCCGCGAACTCATCTACCTGCCCAGCCTCATCTGGCTGCCGTCGGGCAAGCGCAAGCCCGAGGACCTGGTGGTGCCGCTGGACAAGTTCCTGCGCGCGCACGACATCGATTTTGTCGCGGGCGAGGCCACGGGTCTCGCCGACGGCGGGCGCACGGTACTGACCGCGGCAGGCCCGACGGAAAATGACGGACTCATCATCGCCTGCGGCGGGCGCTTCATCAAGAAGCTGCCGGGCATCGAGCACGCCATCCTGCCCTGCGAGGGCATCGCTCCGGTGGAGCGCTTGCGCGAGCGGGTCGCCGCCCTGCAAGGCGGAACCGTGGCCCTCGGCTTCGCCGGCAACCCCAACGAGCCGACGGCCATGCGCGGCGGGCCGATTTTCGAATTCCTGCTCGGGCTCGACACCCAGTTGCGGCGCGAAGGCCGCCGCCAACAAATCAAGCTCGCCTTCTTCAATCCGATGCCCAACCCCGGCCATCGCCTCGGCGAACAGGCGCTGAAGCGTCTGATGGGGGAAATGCAGCGCCGCGACATCGCCACCCATCTCGGGCACAAGCTGCTCGGTTTCGAACCCGGCAAGGTCAAAACCGAAGGTGGCGAATTTGCCGCCGACATCATCGTCTTCATGCCGGGACTGACCGGCAATGCCTGGTTCGACACTACCGATTTGCCGCGTTCCCCCGGCGGCCTGATCCAGGCCGATGCGCATTGCCGCGTCGAAGGGCGCGAGTGCGTCTACGTGGCGGGCGACGCCGGCAGCTTCCCCGGCCCCGACTGGATGCCCAAGCAGGCACACATGGCCGACATCCAGGCCGCGGCGGCGGCCGAGAACCTGTTGAGCGAACTGGCCGGCCGCGCACCGGACAAGACCTTCAAGGCCGAGCTGATGTGCATTGTCGATAGTCTCGATGCGGGCATGCTGGTGCGGCGCACGGAATCGGGCGGGTGGGCCTGGCCGCCGCTGAAGCTGATGCATGGCGCCAAGGATCGCTTTGAGTCCTGGTACCTGCGGCGCTATCGCTCAGTCGGCGACCGCTGAATGAGAACAGACCCTAGCCCGGCATATCGGCCGGATGGCCTGGCGCGAGAAGCCACCTGTCTATTCCGGTGATTGTGGATTGCCCTTCAATCCACAATCACCGGCTTGCCGCGTCATGACCCCAGCCGTTCCTTCTGCGCGACAAGCTTTGCCCGCGTGGCCTGGAAGCCGGCCAGGCGCGCGCGCTCCTGCTCCACAACGGCGGCCGGTGCGCGGGCAACGAAGCTTTCGCTGGCGAGCTTCGTTTCGGCTTTGGCGATCTCACCCTCGATGCGCAGGATTTCCTTGCCCATCCGTTCCTTTTCCGCGGCCACGTCGATCTCGATCTTCAGCATCAGGCGGAACTCGCCGACGATCTGAACCGGCGCGTCGGACTCGGGCAGGGTGTCGGCTACCGTAACCTCGGAAAGCTTGGCCAGCGCGGCAAGGTAGGGCGCATAGGCGTTCAGGATCGCCGTATCGCCAGCGCCGACTAATGGCACGCGCTGGGCAGGAGAGATGTTCATTTCGCCACGCAGGCTGCGACAGGCGTTGATCATTTCCTTGAGCCGCGCCACCCAGGCTTCGGCGGCGGGGTCGCAACGCGACAGATCGGCCTTCGGGTAGGCCTGCAACATCAGCGACCGGGTTTCGTCGCCGGCATCGGCGCGGCCGGCCAGCGGCGCGACGGTCTGCCAGAGTTCCTCGGTGATGAAGGGAATCAGCGGATGCGCGAGGCGCAGCACGGTCTCCAGCACGCGCACCAGGGTGCGCCGCGTTGCGCGCTGCTGCGCTTCCAGCCGAGATTGCTGGCCAGCGGCCAGCTCGCCGCTTCCCTCGCCCTCAGGGAGAGGGATTGAGGGAGAGGGTGGGGTTAGCTGCACCTTCGCCAGTTCCAGGTACCAGTCGCAATACTCGTCCCAGACGAATTCATAAATGGCGCGCGAAAGCAGGTCGAAGCGGTAGTCGGCGAAGTGCTGCGCGACTTCCTGCTCGACCTTCTGCAGGCGGCTGACGATCCAGCGGTCGGCCTGGGAGAAGTCGAGATGGGTGGCGTTGCAGGCATCCGATCCCGGTTTTACGTTGGGCGCGAGGCCGCAGTCCTGCCCTTCGCAGTTCATCAGCACGAAGCGCGAGGCGTTCCACAACTTGTTGCAGAAGTTGCGGTAACCCTCGCAGCGCTGCATGTCGAACTTGATGTCGCGACCCGGCGAAGCCAGCGAGAGGAAGGTGAAGCGCAGCGCATCGGTGCCGAAGCCGGGAATGCCGTTCGGGTATTCCTTGCGCGTGCGCTTCTCGATCTTGGCGGCGTCCTTCGGGTTCATCAGGCCCGTGGTGCGTTTCGCGACCAGGTCGTCGAGTGCGATGCCGTCGATCAGGTCGATCGGGTCGAGCACGTTGCCCTTGGATTTCGACATCTTCTGGCCTTCCGCATCGCGGATCAGGCCATGCACATACACGTCCTTGAACGGAATCCTGCCGGTGATGTGCTTCGTCATCATCACCATGCGCGCCACCCAGAAGAAGATGATGTCGAAGCCGGTGACCAGTACCGTCGAGGGCAGGTAGAGGTCGAGTGCGGTATTCGACTTGGCCGGCCATTCGGGAGTCCAGTCCAGCGTCGAGAAAGGCCACAAGGCAGACGAGTACCAGGTGTCGAGCACGTCGGGGTCGCGTTCCAGGCCGCCCGTGTAGCCGTCGCGCTTCGCCTGCTCGTAGGCCTCGGCCTCGTCGTGCGCGACATAGAAACGGCCGTCGTCCGTATACCAGGCCGGAATCTGGTGGCCCCACCACAACTGGCGCGAGATGCACCAGTCCTGGATGTTGTTGAGCCACTGGTTGTAGGTGTTGACCCAGTTCTCGGGGACGAAGCGGATCTCGCCCGAGGCGACGCATTCCAGGGCCTTGCCGGCGATGCTCTTGCCATCCGAATCTGGCCCACTCGCGGGCTTGCTCATGGCGACGAACCACTGGTCGGTAAGCATCGGTTCGATGATGACGCCGGTGCGGTCGCCGCGCGGCACCACCAGCTTGTGCGGTTTCACGCTGTCCAGCAGGCCCTGCGCTTCGAGGTCGGCGACGATGGCCTTGCGCGCCTCGAAGCGATCCATGCCGCGGTATTTTTCCGGGCCGTGTTCGTTGATGCGCGCGTCGAGCGTCAGGATGCCGATCGGCGCGAAGCCGTGGCGATGGCCAACCTGCCAGTCGTTGAAGTCGTGGGCCGGCGTCACCTTGACGCAGCCGGTACCGAATTCCTTGTCCACGTAGCTGTCGGCGATGATCGGGATCTCGCGCTCGCACAGCGGCAGCACCACGTTCTTGCCGACCAGGTGGGCGTAGCGTTCGTCTTCGGGATGGACCATGATCGCGACGTCGCCGAGCATGGTTTCCGGGCGGGTGGTGGCCACCGTCAGGCTTCCGCTGCCGTCGACCAGCGGATAGCGGATGTGCCACAGCGAGCCGTCTTCCTCTTCGTTCACCACTTCGAGGTCGGACACGGCCGTGAGCAGCTTCGGGTCCCAATTCACCAGGCGCTTGCCGCGATAGATCAGGCCTTCCCTGTGCAGGCGGACGAACGTTTCGGTGACGATCTTCGACAGCCCGGCATCCATCGTGAAGCGCTCGCGCGACCAGTCGGGCGAGGTGCCCAGGCGGCGCATCTGGCGCGTAATGGTGTCGCCCGAGAACTTCTTCCATTCCCAGACCTTCTCCAGGAACTTCTCGCGGCCCAGATCGTGGCGCGAGATGCCCTGGCCGTCGAGCTGGCGTTCCACCACGATCTGCGTCGCGATGCCGGCGTGGTCGGTGCCCGGCTGCCACAGCGTGTTGTCGCCGCGCATGCGGTGGTAGCGCGTCAGCGAATCCATGATCGCCTGGTTGAAGCCGTGGCCCATGTGCAGCGTGCCGGTGACATTCGGCGGCGGCAGCAGGATGCAGAAATTGTCGGATTTGGTGGTGTCGAGCCCGGCGGCGAAATAGCCGCGCGACTCCCAGATCGGGTACCAGCGCCGCTCGATTTCGGCGGGTTCGAAGCTCTTGGCGAGTTCCATAAGTCTTGCGAGGGGCTAAAAGGCGTAATTTTAACGGAACCGGCTCCCCCGCGGCCTCTGCAAATCTGCGGCCATCGGGGGTTTGGGCTATCATTGCCGCCTCTTGAAGTCGGCCTGCGATTTAAACCCCTCCCCATGATCCGCAAGTTCCTCCGCCATGTGTTTCGCCGTGGCGAATCCCCGTCAACGCACGGCCCGGCGATGATTCCCGTGGCGCGCCACGGCATTCGCCGCGACCATGTCTCGCTCGGCGCCCGCCGCACCTGCGAGACCCTGCAACAGGCGGGGCACAAGGCCTATATCGTCGGCGGCGCGGTGCGCGACCTGATCGCCGGCATCGACCCCAAGGACTACGACATCGCCACCGATGCCACGCCCGAGCAGGTGCGCTCCCTGTTTCGCCGCGCCCGCATCATCGGCCGCCGCTTCCAGATCGTGCACGTGATGCAGGGCGGCGAGACGCTGGAAGTGTCCACCTTCCGCGCCGCGCACGACGCGCATACCGTCAAGGACGAGCACGGCCGCGTGCTGCGCGACAACGTCTTCGGCTCGATCGCCGAAGATGCCGCGCGGCGCGACTTCACCGTGAATGCGCTGTATTACGAACCGTCCTCGGAGACGGTGATCGACTACCACCACGGCGTCGCCGACCTGCAGCAGAAGACGCTGCGCATGATCGGCGACCCGCGGCAGCGCTACCGCGAAGACCCGGTGCGCATGCTGCGCGCCGTGCGCCTCTCGGCCAAGCTGGGCCTGGCGCTCGATCCGGCGGTGCGGGCGCCGATCCGCGAAATGGCGGAACTGATCGAGAACGTGCCGGCGGCGCGCCTGTTCGACGAAATGCTGAAGCTGCTGTTTTCCGGGCATGCGGTCGAGGCGGTGCACCGCCTGCGCGACGATGGCCTGCACCACGGCCTGCTGCCGTTGCTCGACGTGATCCTCGAACAGCCGCTGGGCGAGAAGTTCGTCATGCTGGCGCTGGAGGGCACGGACGCCCGCGTCAAGGCCGGCAAGTCGCTGTCGCCCGGCTACCTGTTCGCCACCCTGTTGTGGCATGAAGTACTGGCCGCCTGGGATGCGCGCAAGGCCCGCGGCGAAGTGCCGATTCCCGCACTGTACGAAGCGATGGACGAGGTGCTGAACGTGCAGGGCGAAAAGCTCGCCATCACGCGCCGCATCGCCGGCGACATCAAGGATATCTGGGCGCTGCAGCCGCGTTTCGAGAAACGCGCCGGCAAGTCGCCCTATCGCCTGATCGAACTGCCGCGCTTTCGCGCCGGCTATGATTTCCTCGTGCTGCGCGCGCAAAGCGGCGAGATCGGGATGGACATCGCCGAGTGGTGGCACGACTTCCAGAACGCGGATCATGAAGAGCGCGAGGCCCTGCTGATTCCCGACAGCGGCCCGAAGAAGCGCCGGCGGCGTGCGCGCGGCAGGAAGCCGGCGGCCGGGGACGACGCCGGGGGTGGCGCCGGGGGTGGCGAGATGGCCGGCGGCACAAGCAGCGAAGCCTGACGTGGGCCGGCGTTGTTTCATAGCGCTGGGCGCCAATCTGGGAGACCCGGTGCTGACGGTGCGGGCGGCGATTCTTGCCCTGCGCGAACTGCCGCAGACCGAATTCATCGCCGCGTCGTCCCTGTATCGCACGGCGCCCGTGGGCCTGCGCCACCAACCCGACTTCATCAACGCCGTGGTCGAGCTGATCGCCGTGCCGCCGGCGCCGACTTTTCTGGAAACCCTGTTCGAAATCGAAGCGCGCTTCGGCCGCCGCCGCAGCGTGAAGAACGCGCCGCGCACGCTGGACCTCGATCTGCTGCTCTACGGCGACCAATGCAGCGACGACCCGCAGCTCACCCTGCCGCATCCGCGCCTGCATGAGCGCGCCTTCGTGCTGGCGCCGCTGGCCGAAATCGCGCCGCTACTGGTGATCCCCGGCCGCGGGCGTGTTGCCGACCTGCTGCTGCAATGCGCCGGCCAGCGCATCGAAAGATTGCTGCCGCAGGCCGCCTGAGCGGGGGGGGGGGGGGGGGGGGGGGAACATGGCTTCGATGCTGCAGGTCCCGGTGGTCTGGCAGACCGCGCTGCTGCTGACGGCATCGAACGTCTTCATGACCTTCGCCTGGTACGCCCATCTCAGGAATCTCAACGACCGGCCGTGGTGGATCGCCGCGCTGGCGTCCTGGGGCATCGCCCTGTTCGAATACCTGCTGCAGGTGCCGGCCAATCGCATCGGCCACCAGGAGCTGTCGCTGGGCCAGCTGAAGATCATGCAGGAAGCGATCACTCTCACGGTATTCGTCCCTTTTGTGGTGTTCTACATGCAGGAACCGCTCAAGCTTGATTATCTTTGGGCGGGTTTGTGTATCCTAGGCGCCGTTTATTTCATCTTCCGCAGCCCATGACCTACTTAGCCAGCAACAAGCCGATCACCCTGCCCGAGCTCGCGCGCATGAAGCGCGAGGGCGAAAAGATCGCCATGCTGACCTGCTACGACGCCAGTTTCGCCGCGCTGGAAGACCGCTGCGGCGTGGATGTGATGCTGGTCGGCGATTCGCTGGGCAACGTGATCCAGGGCCAGACCTCGACCCTGCCGGTCACCATGGAACACATGGTCTATCACACCGCCTGCGTCGCCGCCCTGCCGAGCCGGCCGATGCTGGTGGCCGACCTGCCGTTCGGCGCCTACCACGAGTCCAGGGAACAGGCGATCCGCAACGCCGGCAAGCTGCTGGCGGTCGGCGCCGAAATGGTCAAGCTGGAAGGCGGCGAGGTGATGGCCGAGACCGTGCATTTCATGGTCGAGCGCGGCGTCCCGGTCTGCGCCCACATCGGCCTCACGCCGCAATCGGTGCATGCGCTGGGCGGCTACCGGGTGCAGGGGCGGGACGACGCCTCGGCCTCCCGCATGAAGCGCGAAGCCCGCGCGCTGGAGGAGGCCGGCGCCGCGCTGATGGTGCTGGAGATGGTGCCTGCCGCGCTCGCCGGCGAGATCACGCGCCAGCTCACCGCCTGCGCCACGATAGGCATCGGCGCCGGCAGGGACTGCGACGGCCAGGTGCTGGTGCTGCACGACATGCTGGGGCTCTACCCGGGGAAGAAGGGCCGCTTCGTGCGCGACTTCATGGCCGAGGCGCAGAGCATCGAAGGCGCCGTCAAGGCCTATGTCGCCGCCGTCAAGGACGGCAGTTATCCCGGCGCCGAGCACAGCTACTGACGCCATGCCTCCGATGGATCGCCCGGCATGACGAGACACATCGCTTTCGTATCGGCGAGGGCTGGCAAATCGGCCCCCACCCCGTTGGCCGGCCGGCGGAGCGGCTCGCGATTCCCGCTTCGCCCCCTTCCCAGGGCGGGGCTATCAGTTAGCTCGCTACGCTCGACATTACCAGCGACCCATTTCGCAGCCTCACGTTAAACAATTCCAAGATGCAGATCCACGAAACCATAGCCGGCGTGCGCGCCGCGATGAGGACAGCCGGCCGCGTGGTGTTCGTGCCGACCATGGGCAACCTCCACGACGGCCACATCGCGCTGATGCGGCAGGCGCGCGCGCATGGCGACGCCGTGGTCGCGTCGATTTTCGTCAACCGCCTGCAGTTCCGGCCCGGCGAAGACTTCGACAAGTATCCGCGCACCTTCGAGGCCGATTGCCAGCGGATGGTCGAGGCGGGCGTCGACCATCTCTTCGCGCCGGCCGAGGTCGAGTTGTATCCGCAAGCGCAGTCGTATTACATCGAGCCGCCGGCCGAGCACGCCAGCATCCTCGAGGGCGAATTCCGCCCCGGGCATTTTCGCGGCGTCGCCACCGTGGTCATGAAGCTCTTCTCCATCGTCCAGCCCCAGGCGGCGCTGTTCGGCAAGAAGGATTACCAGCAATTCATGGTGCTGTCCGCCATGGTGCGCGAGTTCGGCATGCCGATCGAGGTCATTCCCGGCGAGACGGTGCGGGCGCCTGACGGCCTGGCGCTGTCGTCGCGCAACGGCTACCTGACGGAAGCCGAACGCGCCGAGGCGCCGCGCCTGTACCGGGTGATCTCCGGGCTTGCCGCGGAGGCCAGGAGCGGCGCCCGCAACTTCGCCGACCTCGAAGCCAGGGCAATGAATATATTAAGAGTCAACGGTTGGCTTCCCGATTATGTTGCCTTCCGCAAAAAACTTGATCTACAATCTCCGTCCGCTCACGATTCCGGATTGGTGGTGCTGGCGGCGGCGCGTTTGGGAAGCACGCGCCTCATCGACAATCTGGAAGTTTAGGCCACCGCGATGCGCTCATGCCGGCGGTGCGCCAGAAGCGAACGAGACGGGAACATCGCTCCTGCGAGAGCGTTCCTGATTTATTGCCGCCTTTGCATGAGAAAGGTCTGACAATGCAACGCACGATGCTCAAGTCCAAGCTGCACCGGGTCACCGTGACCCACGCCGAACTGCACTACGAGGGTTCCTGCGCCATCGACGAGAACCTGCTCGATGCCGCCGACATCAAGGAATACCAGCAGATCGACATCTACAACGTGAATAACGGCGAGCGCTTCAGCACCTACGCGATCCGCGCCGAGCGCGGCAGCGGTACGATTTCGGTGAACGGCGCCGCGGCGCGCAAGGCCGCCACCGGCGACCTGCTGATCATCGCCAGCTATGCCGCGATGAACGAAATCGAGCTGCAGAATTTCGAGCCCGACCTGGTGTACGTCGACGCCAGGAACCGCATCACGCACCACAGCCGGCAGATTCCGGCACAAGCGGCCGCCTGATTTCCCCACCCCGTTGCGGCGCGCCGGGCCCACCCTCGCGGTGGGCTTTTCTTTTGGCGCGGCGGCACCGCCCCGGCGATCGACCGCGGGTTTGTGGCAGGGTCCGGCGCGGTGTATTCTTGCTCCCAGAAGAATTACATGCCTATGCCGGAGGGAGCCATGGCCACCAAGATCCTGATCGCCGACGATGAGCCGAACATCGTCATATCGCTCGAATTCCTGCTCAAGCGCGAAGGTTACGAGGTGGTCGTCGCCCATGACGGCGCGCAGGCGCTGGAGCGCATCCGCAGCGAGCGGCCCGACATGGCGATCCTCGATGTCATGATGCCGCATCGCAACGGCTTCGAGGTGTGCCAGGACCTGCGCCAGGATCCGGAGTTCAAGACGCTGCGGATCATGATGCTGACCGCCAAGGGGCGCGACACCGAGGTGTCGAAGGGCCTCGCGCTGGGCGCCGACGTGTATATGACCAAGCCCTTCGCCACCCGCGACCTGATCGCCAAGGTCAAGGCCCTGATCGAACGGGTTTGAGGTCCGGCCGCCGTTTCGGAAAGCCGAGCGCACCATGAATTCCCGCATGAAGCTGGTCGCCGCCGTCCTCGTCGCCTGCGCCTGCCTCGTCGCCGTGCTGGCGGCGTCCCTGACCGTCCTCGGTTCCGGGCTGGAGGGACAGGAGCGGGCCGTGATCGAGGCCATTCTGGAGCGTCGCCTGGGTGTCGTGGTGATGGTCGTGATGTTCGCCTGCGTCTTCCTCTTCCTGATCCTGCGCGCCGTTCATGAATTCCTGGTGCTGCCGCCGGCGCGGGCGGCCGAGGAGGCGGGGGCGATGCTGACGCAGCCGGCGACCCGCCTCAGCCTGCAGGGCAGCGCGGAGTTGCAGGCCCTGATCGGCGCCGTCAATCGCCTGGCCGGGCAGCACCAGGCGCGCGACGAGGAAATCGAGGCGCGCATCCGCGCCGCCAATGCCGCCGCCGAGGCGGACCGCAACCGCTTCGCCGTACTCATGGCGGAACTGGCGCAAGGCGTCATCGTCTGCAACATGGACGGCCGCGTGCTGCTCTACAACCGGCGCGCCCGCACCCTGTTCGCCGGCGAGGCGGGGCAGGGCATGGCGGCGCTGGGCCTGGGGCGCTCGATCTACGGCATCTTCGACCGGCACCTGATCGCCTATGCGCTGGAAAACTTCGATGCGCGACGCACCGCGCACCGGCATTTCGTCGCCGCGACCGCGTCCGGCCGCCTGCTGCGCGTGCTGGTCGCGCCCATCCCCGAGGCCGGGGCGGCAACCGGAGATGCGCCGCAGGCGGCGGGCGGCTTCTCCGGCTACATGACCATGATCGAGGACATGACGCAGAGCTTCGACAGCGAATCGAAGCGCGACCAGCTGCTGCAGGACCTGACCGAGAGCAGCCGCGGGCCGGTGGGCAACCTGCGCGCCGCGGCCGAGACGCTCTACGACTACAGCGACATGGGCGCCGAGGACCAGCAGCGCTTCCTCGCCGTGGTGCGCGACGAAGCCGCGGGGCTGGCGACGCGGGTCGAGGCCGCGGCGCGCACCTTCGCCGCGGTGCTCAAGGCGCGCTGGCCGCTGGAGGAAATGCTCGGCGCCGATTTGCTGACCGCCGCGCGCCGCCGCATCGCCGATCGCTGCGGCCTGCAGGTCAGCATCGAGGATGTGGATGCCGGGGTGTGGCTCAAGGTCGACGGTTTTTCCATGCTGCAGGCGATGACCTATTTTGCCGCGCGGCTGCGCGACGAATACAAGATCCGCGACCTCAAGCTGCGCCTCGGCCGCGACGGCGCGATGGCGCATGTCGACCTGATCTGGTCCGGCGTCTTCATGAGCACCGAGACCGTGATGCAGTGGGAGCTCGATGCGCTGACGCTGGCCGGCGAGTCGTCGCCGCTGACGGTGCGCGACATCGTCGAGCGCAACGGCGGCGAGGTCTGGTTCCAGCGCGACCACGCCGCCTACCGCGCCTTCTTCCGCTTCCTGCTGCCCGCCATCAGCGCCCAGGATGCGGTGGTCACCGCCGCCGGCGTGGCGCTGGCGGACAGCCGTCCCGAGTTCTACGACTTCGACCTGTTCAAGAGCGAGGAGACCGACCTGGCGCTGGACGACCGCGTCCTGGCGCAACTCGCGTTCACCGTGTTCGATACCGAAACCACCGGCCTCGAACCCTCGGCGGGCGACGAGATCATCCAGATCGGCGCGGTGCGCATCGTCAATCGGCGCCTGCTGCGGCACGAAGCCTACGAGCAGCTGATCGACCCGCAGCGCAGCCTGCCGCCGGCCTCGGTGAAGATCCACGGCATCACGCCCGAAATGCTGGCCGGGCAGCCGCCGATCGCGCAGGTGCTGCCGGTGTTCCGCGCCTTCGTCGCCGACACAGTGCTGGTCGCGCACAACGCCGCCTTCGACATGCGCTTCCTCGAACTCAAGGAAGCCGCCACCGGCATCCGCTTCGATCGCCCGGTGCTGGATACCTTCCTGCTCTCCGCCGTGCTGTTCCCGAACCAGGAAACGCACCGCCTGGAAGCCATCGCCGAACGCCTCGGCGTCTCCGTCATGGGCCGCCACACCGCGGTCGGCGACGCCATCGTGACGGCGGAAGTCTTCCTCAAGATGCTGCCGCTGCTGGCCGAGAAGGGCATCCGCACCCTGGGCCAGGCGCGCGAGGCCAGCGAGAAGACCTACCATGCCCGCATCACCTACTGACGCCCGCCTCGCCGACGCGGCGTCGGTCAATCTCAATACGACGCTGTGCAACCTGCCGCTGGCGCCGCCCGTGGTGCTGGAGCCGGCGCTGTCGGTGCGCGAGGCGCTGCGCGCCATCGACCTGCGCGGCGCCGAGGTGGCGGTGATCGTCGACGGCGCCAGTTCGGTGCCGCTGGGCATCGTCACCCTGCGCGACGCGCTGCGCGGCATCGTGGAAGGGGAGTGCGACCTGGCCGGGCCGGTCGCCGCCATCATGACCGGCGGCCTGGCCAGCCTGGCGGCCGACGCCACGGTGCATCAGGCCACGGTGCTGATGTTCCGCCGCGGCATGCGCCACCTGATCCTCACCGGGGCCGACGGCCAGCTGTTCAACGTGGTCTCGCAGGGCGACCTGTACGGCATGCAGGCGGCGGATTCGGCCAGCCTGGCCAACGCCATCCTGGCGACGCGCAACATCGCCGAACTGGCGGCGCAGACCACGGCCGTGCGGCGCTTTGCCGCGCGCCGCCTGGCCGAAGGCAGCGGCGCCGAGGCCCTGTGCGAATGGATTTCCGCGCTCAACGACCTGATCGCGCTGCAGGCCATCGAGCTGGTCGAAGGCGAATTCGACCTGCCCTACGTGCCCTGGTGCTGGATCGTCTTCGGCTCCGAGGGCCGCCTGGAACAGACGCTGTTCACCGACCAGGACAACGGCATCATCTTCGCGGCGGCATCGAGCGAAGAGGGGGAAGCGCTGCGCCGGCAGTTCCTGCCTTTCGCCCGGGCCGTGAACCAGGCGCTCGACGCCTGCGGCTTTCCGCTGTGCGGCGGGCAGGTCATGGCCGGCAACCCGGCCTGGTGCCTTTCGCTGGACGAGTGGAAGCGGCAGTTCGGCAACTGGATTTCGGTGCCGGAGCCGGAAGCCCTGCTCAACGCCAGCATCTTTTTCGACTTCCGCCCGCTTTACGGCCGCGAGGAACTGGTGGCCGACCTGCAGCACTGGCTGCTGCGCAAGGTCAAGGGCAATGCCGCCTTCTTCCGCGCCATGACCGCCAACGCGCTCGGGCAGGAACCGCCGCTTTCCTGGTGGCGCGATTTCCGCCTCGGCGGCGGCAAGGAATTTCCGCACACGCTGGACCTCAAGGGCCAGGGCATCCGCGTCTTCGTCGATGCCGTGAGGATACTGGCGCTGGCGCACGGCGTGGCGCACACCAACACCATCGAGCGCCTGCGCGGCGTGCGCCAGGCCCTGGGCATGCCGCTCGAGGAGGCGGCCGCGATGGTGGCCGCCTTCTACCAGATCCAGCGCCTGCGCCTGCAAAACCAGGTTTCCGGCGAGTTCCCCGCCGCCGCCAACCGGCTCAATCCGGACCGGCTGCACCAACTCGACCGGCAAATCCTCAAGGAAGCCTTCCGCCAGGCGCGCACGCTGCAGCAGCGACTGCGGCTGGACTATCTGGGCTAGGTGCTGCAATGCCGCTTCGTCGGCAGCAAAGCCTGTTCGCCGTGCCGCAGGCGCCGACTTTGCGCGAAAAGTCGGCGCCTGCGACACGGCGCCGGCTTGCAGAAATGCCGGATAAATCGTTTAATCCGGATCAGTCGGCAACGCCGCCTGCGCACACACGGGACTTTTTGCGCCGGTAACGCTCCCGGGTTTTAGGTTCCACTAAATTTGGACAAGGCATTGATGAGTATGGAAATCATGAAGTGCCAGGATTTTTATACAGCCTATTTGATGGATAATTTTCCATCATTTAGGCAACCGACTTAACGTTCGGCCTCTTGACCATGCCACACAAACTGATTCCAAGTCTTTTGTTTGTCTTCGCTTTACTTCTCTCACCAATTTCATTGGCGAACGATAGTCCTCTCGCAGAGCGCCCGAAGATCCCCGAATCCCGCGATCCTCGCACAGCATCCCCTGCGGGGCGACAGCCCGAATAACGAAGGAGCCCCAAACAATGAGGGAGCCCAAAGAATTCCTCCTCCAAAGATGGGAAATTCGATGTCCAGGCAAAGGGGAGGATGAAGCCCCCGAAGTTGAAGGAGAAGCGGTAGTGAAGAAGGAAAACTGAAACGACCGGAATCCCGGCCGAAATCCGCAAGGAATTGGCGGTAAAGCGAGTGAAGGCAGGCCAGACGGCGGGAGGTAGCGAAGGAACTGGGGTTGACCGAGCAGACCCTGCGCAACTGGTCAAGGCGATTTGACGCTGGCAGCTCAATGGCCCGGAACGGAAGCGTCACGGCGGAGCAAATGGAACTCTCCAGAGTGCGTGCGGAGAACCTGCGGCTCAAGCGAGAACGAAATCCTGAAAAAGCGGCGGCGTACTTTGCGAGAGAAGCACCGTGAAGTACGCCCTGATCGATACGCACCCGGGATGAATTTGAACTGGCGCCGATGCGCGAAGCCCTGACGGTCAGCATGAGCGGTTACCGTGCCTGAAGCGGCGGTGGCAGTCCGACGCGGACACGCCTGACCGAGGCCACGCAGATGCTGGCGCTGATCCAGGCGATTCACCAGGAGTTGAAGCGGTGCCTACGAGCCACGCATGGTGCGCGAACTGCGCAGCGATGAGTGAGTCCCGGCGAGCAAGGAACGCGTCGAGCGTCTGATGCGGGAGAACGGCATCCGGCACGCCACAGCGACGTTTCCTAGGCGACGACCGATTCGGAAGCGAACTCTCCGCCGGCGGCGCCGAACCCGCTGGCCAGAGACTTCACGCCGCCGGCGGCACCGAATCAGGTCTGACCGCGACATGACCTACATCTGACCGACGAGGGTTGGCTCTACCTGGCCGTGGTCTCGATCTGTTCAACAGGAAGTCGTCGACTGGTCGACTAGTCTCGAATGACGGCGGACATCGTGATCGATGCGCTGACCATGGCGTGGTTCCAGCCAGCGTTGCGCGGGTGATCCATCACTCCGACCGGGAAGCAGAGCGCGGAGTTACGCCCAGGCGCGGTTGAAAGGTACGGGATGATCTGCTCGATGAGCCGCGCCGGCAAATTGCTGGGACAACGCGCCACGGAGAGCTTCTTCAACAGCCCGAAGAACGAGCAGTGCATGGGCACCCGCCATAGCACGCGGCCGCAGCGGGAAGCCAATCTGTTCGACTATATCGAACCGTTCTACAACCGAAGACGACAGCATTCCACGCCGGCTACGCCTCGCCCATGAAGTTCCTGGACGACTGATCAGTATTCAGCATGAGTAGCAATTGGCGGCATAATGCCGTTGGGTTGGAAGACGAAAAACAGAGGGAAGCTCAATGCTCGACCGGCTTTCGTCCTTTTTCAGAATGATGAAAAGGACGAGGCGGT
>JADJFK010000028.1 GCA_016708585.1 Sulfuritalea sp.
GCCAAACGACGCTGGCGCGGCGTACTGCAACAGCAGCTTGGCACGGTGGTCGACGCCTAGGGGTGTGACGTTGAGCGTGAGCTGCATCAGAAGTAGCCCATCTGTTCGAGGTACTCGCTGCTCACCCGGTCGGACTCACCCAGAAGGTCTTGTGAATGCTGGGCGGGACGATGACGATGCGTTCGTGACCGGATAGCCGGACGGCGAAGATGGCGAGAATGAGGTTCACCAGCATCGATCCCACCAGCAGGGCGACCAGAAAGCTCGTGGCCCGGCGGGCGCTGGCGATGTCCTCGGCCATCCAGGCGAGCTTCATCCCACCTCCCGCAGGTGCGAGGCGGCGTTCGCTTGAGTCCCGTGACGGCGGCCGGCACATGCCAGTAGAGCAGGTGCAACGCGAAGGCCGGATGCTTGCCGGTCTTCGCGCGGCCATACGCCGAGGCAAGCAGCAGCCCCAGCGCACAACCCGTGATGAAGAACCCGAGATCATTCCGGCCAGGCCTGCGGCGAGCATCTCAGCAGCGACACGTCGAGATCCCACCAGAACATGCGTGGCGGATCGTTCAGGCGGCGGGGATCTCAAGCGATGGCGTCGGTCATCGGTCAGACGACTGCGGTCATGATGCTGTCGATGATGGTCGGCACATAGACCATGAACAGCGCGAAACCACACCGGCTAGCGCCGGGATCGGCGAGGACCGGGCGATGCCGATGCCGGCGCCGAGGATGAAGGCGGCGATGGCGATCGATTTCCCGAGGAAGCCCGTCGCCCAGTTGAGCAGCGTCGTGTACATCGTCTGGAACTCGGTACCGGTGGTGCCGGCCGAGGCGGAGCCGGCGGCGAGGTCAGGACGAGGACGAGGGTGGTGTTTAAAGCAGTGCTGCTGCAGGTCTTGCTCATTGCTTGGATCTCCAGTGCTTGGGTTGAGGGTGGTTGAGGGTGAAACGGCGGAACTTCATGGGGCAGAAACTCATTCGTGATCGAGGCAGGGCCGGCTAGCGCAGCGATGCGAAAGTCATTCTTCGCGCCGGGGGTGCAGAGGCGGGGATAGCGGCAGGCAGGTGGCGGCGCACCTTGTCGGCATAGGCACGGCGCAAGGCAGGGCGGGTGGCGTTGTGGCGCCGACGGCATCCCAGGTGTAGCCGAGGCGGGAGACATTTCCGGCAAGAATCCAGGCACCGACATGGATGTTGGTACAGGGTTCGAACAGCTCGCGCTCATTGATGCCATGGGCGGCCAGTGTCGGCAACCAGGCGGAATTGATCTGCATTAGCCCGATGTCGCGCGAGCCGTTGCCGTTGCGGCCGATGGCCAGTGGGTTGAGGCCGGATTCGGTGCGGGCGATGGCGTAGAGCAGGGCGCTGCTGACCTGGTAGCGCTGTGCGGCATCGTCCCAGCAGGCCAGTGCGGGCAGCGACGTGCAACAGACCAGAGCGACGCTCGATTGCACCGATAACATTCGCCTCCGCGGTCTCTGCATGCTGTTCTCCTGGTCTGATGTCTGCGCGCTTGGCGGGAATGCCGCTGCGCAAAAGGTGGAGCGCATCGTAAGCAGGGAGAACGGGCAACTGAGCCTGATTCGGGGCCTCGATGAGGCCTCCAATCCGCTTGACATCGGGTGACGGTTCCTGAAACAGCCGGCCCAGCCGTAGCGTTTGCGCGGTGTTTGCGTGGATGAGCGAATTGCTGGCGCGCGTCAAGGGGGTTTTGGGGGCCTCATCGAGGCCTCAATTTGCCACAGATGTCCCGAAACGGACCGGCAATACTCGGTCATGATGATCAAGTGGATGATCCGGTGCGAGCGCAGAGCGGAGCCGGAAGCGGACTTGCGGTCGCGGGGACGTTGTTGCCCAGGCCACTGCCGGCGAACACGCCTCAGCGGGTCCGGGACGAGGCCCTGGTCGACCTCATTCGGATCAAGATGGGCTTCCCCCGGGAGGTGTTCGAGCCGGTGGTGAGCCCGATCATCGAGGGCTATGCGGTGTTCGTGCACAGGCCGCCGGCGACGGAATCACGGCCGCAGGGAAGATATCATCGGTGCTCGCTTCCACGCACGCCCCTGCAGGTCGGCAGTCGCGCGCTCGATTTCCGTCGTGGCCAGATCCTGCCGCGAGGCGGCGCCGGAGGTGATCGGCGCGCAGGCGCATCGCTGGACCTACGCGGTGTTTGTCGCCGCCTTGCTGCACGGACCCGGCACGAGGGCTTGCGGAGCAATTACTGAATCGCTTCGTACCGCCCCTGGTTCTCGACTGGCTGGCGGCGGACCCCGCGTTGATGCGCGAGCTTGTTACGTTCCTCTCGGGAGACGACTCGGCGCCGACTGGAGCGATCAGTGATCTGGTACGGCGAGCCGCCGGTCAATCGCCGAACCGAGATCTTCGTCCGAGTGGTCGAGGTGATCCCCAAGTGCAGGAGGCTGTGCCGGCCCCGAGTCCGCTGGGCGTGAAGCCGAAGGCGACGTCGAGGATCCGACAACCGCTTCGACTAAGACAGTGGCAATGGATCAACCGGCACTTCCGGTCGAGGAAACGGAGTACCTCGAAAGGGGTGGACGACGATCAGCCGGAATCTGCGTCGCCGCCGTCGCGTAAATCCATGATATCGGATTCAGCAGGGCCGCAAGCACCCGATGGGGCGCATCGCTTCATGGCCTGGCTGCAGCAAGGACTGGCTGATGGCACGCTTCCGGTCAACGTGGCCGGAGCGCTCGTGCATTTCGTCCCCGAGGGCATGCTTCTGATATCGCCCCGCATCTTCCGCGAGTTCGCCACGCGTTTCGGCGGCGACGGAAACAGTCCGGCCCCCGCTGCCGGGGACCCGGATATCGGCAAATCGATCCAGCGCCAGTTCCTGCGCGCAGGCTGGCATCGGCGGGCCGGGAAGGGCGTCAATATGTTGAGCTACCGGTGGTGCGCGGGGAGCGCCGTGTCACAACTCTCCGGCGTCGTGATCCCGAACCCGGAACGCTTCATCACGCCGGTGCCTGCCATCAATCCGGCGCTGGTCCGCCTGCCCGCAAAGGTCGGAGAAGCGTAAGCCCATGGCCTATCCGCTCGAATCCCTGCTGCGGCCCGCCTACGAATTGCGTGCGGCGGCCGTTTCCGCACTCGCCGCCGCTGGCGTGATGACGAAGCCATCGGCCTTCCTGCTGACGCGAGAGCTGGCTTTGGGGTTAGCTGGCGTCCTGATCTGTCATGCAGCCTGGCGCTGCGTGGCCGGGCTGAGGATCCTACGTTACCGTGCGAACCTGCGGCGCCAGCGCCGCTATGTCGTGGCCTCCGAAGAGATTCCGTGGTCGGCCGAACGCTTGTTTCTGGGCCGGGGGTTCCACTGGGATCAGCGCCACACGCAGCGCCTGCACGAAGCCCGTCTTCCAGAAAAGCAGGACCTGCTGAAGCCCGGACTGATTGGCAGGACCACAGAATTCCTTCGTCACCTGCCGCCGGAGCACTCCGCCGTCGGTGGCGACTCTGCCATTCACGGCGTCGAGCCTGCGGAGTCCGACATCTGGATGGACATCAGCGATCGCGTGGGCCACACCCTGGTCCTCGGCACCACCCGTGTTGGCAAGACCCGGCTCGCCGAAGTGCTCCTGACGCAGGACATCCGGCGCGGCGAGGTGGTCATCGTGTTCGACCCCAAGGGCGACATCGACCTGCTGCGGCGCGTCTATGCCGAGGCGAAGCGCGCGGGACGGCAAAACGAGTTCTTCATGTTTCACCTGGGACATCCGGAGGTTTCGGCACGCTACAACCCGGTGGGCAGCTTCTCGCGCATCACCGAGGTGGCGACGCGCATCGCCGGGCAGCTTCCGTCCGAAGGTCAGTCGGCGGCATTCAAGGAGTTCGTCTGGCGCTTCGTAAACGTAATGGCCCGGGCACTGGTCGCGCTCGGACGCAAGCCCGACTATGAGCAGATCAATCGCTATGCCTCGAACGTCGAGCCGCTCCTGATCGACTACTTCGAGCACTGGCTGGACGGTGAGCAGTCCGCCACTGGCTGGCGCGAGGAGGTCGAATCGATGGCGATCGACAAGAAGAGCCTCGACAAGGGGCTCCAGTCCCGCGGATTTCGCGCAGTGACCCTGGTCGAATACGCGCGGCGCAAGAAGCTCTACGACCCGATAGCGAACGCGCTGGCGTCGACGCTCAACTACGAGAAGAGCTACTTCGACAAGCTGGTGGCATCCCTCCTGCCCCTGATGGAGAAACTCACCACCGGGCGTACGGCCGCGCTGCTGTCGCCGGATCTCGACGACGCCAGTGACTGGCGGCCGGTGTTCGACTGGGCTTCGGTGATCAACCTGGGCGGCATCGTCTATATCGGGCTGGATTCCCTGTCCGACTACGAGGTGGCCGCTGCCGTGGGCAACTCGATGTTCGCCGATCTCACCAGCGTGGCGGGGAGCATCTACAAGTTCGGCACGGGGAGGGGGCTGCCGGGCGAAACACCGCCGCGCCGGATCGCGATTCATGCCGACGAGTTCAATGAACTGATCGGTGACGAGTTCATCCCTCTGCTCAACAAGGCCGGCGGGGCTGGTTTCCAGGTGACGGCCTACACCCAGACCTGGTCGGACGTGGAAGCGCGCATCGGGTCGCAGGCCAAGGCCGGGCAGATTGCGGGAAACTTCAATACGCTGATCATGCTGCGGGTCAAGGAAGTGGCGACGGCGGAACTATTGACCAGCCAGTTGCCGGAGGTGCGCATTGTCTCGACGATTGTTTCGTCCTCGGTCTCGGATACCAATGATCCGGGGGAGTTTGCGGACTTCGCCAGTCGCAATGAGGATCGCATCACGACGGAGAGTGCTCCGATGCTGGCACCGAGCGATCTGGTGCAGTTGCCAAAGGGGCAGGCCTTCGCGCTGATTCATGGTGGGCAGTTACACAAGATCCGCATGCCACTGCCGGACGCCAGCCACGACCCGCTGATGCCGGTCAGCCTCGAAGCGATTGGTGGCGAGGTGCGGGGGCGAATGGAAGGCCGGTCGAACCCGGCGCCGTAGAGGAGAAGAGTTTGGGTTCCAGGAATGCATCGTTTCATGAGGGCGTAGTTGCCGGGGCGCTGCTGGCCCCGCTGAAGCTCGCCTTCGCGTTGCTTCTCGGCTTGGTGGGAATCGTCGTTGTGGCCTGGATCGTTGACTGGGTTTTTGTGTTCAGAGTCTGGCCTGAGGGTGTTGGCCGATTGAAGGGCGTCCTGGCTGCTGACCTTGCTCGCGGGATCGAACTCGCCGAGTGGCAGGGTGGGGTGCCGAAGGCGGTTACCGGAACGGCGAACTTTCTGTATGGGCTGGTGTTTGGGGTGACGGGGATCCACGATATGGGGTTGCGGTTTGCGGCAGGGGTGGCGCTTTCCATTCCGGACACCATCGTGCGCAATAGCTATCTGGCCAACATAGAGGCCATCGAGGTAGCAATGATCGGCACGCAACTGCTTGGCGTTCGGCTGGTGACGCTGGGCATGATGGCGCCCCTCGTCGTGCTGGTGTACCTGGTCGCAGCGGCCGATGGATTGACGCAGCGCGCGATACGTCGGGCCTGCGGCGGGAGGGAGTCGGCGAGCCTGTATCACCGTGCCAAGCATTTGCAGGTCATGCTTCTGGCGATGGGCGGGGTGCTGGTTCTGATTCAGCCGGTATCGATCGATCCACGCCTGGTAGGGGTGCCCGTCGCGTTCCTTGTCGGCATACTGGCGCGGCTGCAGTGGGCTTGCTACAAGAAACATCTGTGAGTGGCGGCGCATGGGTCTGCATTGCGCTAGCATATCGCTCTTCACCCCATCAAAGGAGGTCGTCATGGCTCGCAAACAGAAGCTGGATTTTTCTGATATTGCTGTTACCCGGCAGAAGATGAGTCTCAATCAGAGAGACTTCTGGAAGCGTTACGGTGTAACGCAATCGGGTGGCTCACGCTACGAATCGGGTCGGAATATTCCGAAGCCATTGGCGATTCTGTTGTGGCTGCATCGGTCCGATAAGGTGACGGATAGGGATTTGGCTGATGCACTGAAATAGCGGACGAAGACAATTTGAAGTTCGATGTGTTGGGAAATGCTTCCAGTTGCTCTGTGCAAATTCGAAGCATCGATCATCGGCACGCGCGAGCACGATAGGCAGATGTGTGGGAACCTTGGCCGTGGGGATGTCGAGCCATATCTTGCAGTGCTAGACGGTTCCAAAGAGGTGGCGGCAGGCACAGGCCGCTTGATTGACGCTGGCGTAGGCGAGTTTCTTCTCGGTGTGATCAGGTGGACAACACCTTCGGCAAGGTGTTTTTTGCTGCCGCTGCCGGCATGGCTATCTATGTACTGATGGCCGGCATCCTCCTATACAAGCCCGAAGGGCTCTTCAAGTAAAGCATGAATCCATGCAAAAACGCTTCCTGCGTGTGTCACCGGTGCTTGCCGCGGCCGTTGTCCTTTCCGTATTTTCGATGCTCGGTGACAGCTACTATACAGGTCGGTTTGCCAAGATCATGATCTATGCGGTGTTCGCGTCGAGTCTCGAATTGCTGGTGGGCACGACCAACCTGGTGTGCTTTGGCCACGCAGACCCGGCTCTGCCGGGGGATGGTTACTCGACCACATCACCTGCAATAGCACTGAAGTGAGGAGCGCAGTTGGTTACGGGTGGGCGGTACTCTCCAGAGTGGCTTCTAGGTGCGCTACTTCTTCTCTAATCAAGGACACCAGTTCTTCCTGTCGCTTCTCCGACATCCGGCTCGATATGGCGCCAATACTGATTGCCAAAATGGGTTGGTCAAAGCGCGAGCGGATCGGTAGTCCTACTGAGGTTGCTCCTGGGGTGATATGCGCGTCATTAAGAGCATAACCGAGTTCTTTGCATCGTTTGACCATCTGCATCAATGATCGAACAGTCAACTTGTTGTAAGTAACTAACCGCAGAGCATTGGCAGAGATGACCTCCTCAGCGGTCTGGTCGGGGAGCGACATCAGAAGTGCCAAACCACCTGCACCGACGCCAAGCGGGCGACGCGTGCCTACGTCGGGTAAGGGTTCGTATGGGGAACGAGCCTTCTCTCCGGTCTATGCAAACCGTGTCATAGCCGCTACGTATGGTCAGGAAAACCGTGTCGCCGGTCTTCTCCGCGAGTCGCACAAGTGATGGCTGACAAATATCACGCAAGTTGAAATTCGATGAAGCTGCCAGTCCGAGTTCGAAGATGAGATGCCCCAGAAAGTAGCGGCGAGTTCCAGAATCCTGTCTGATCATGCCTTCAGTCATCAGGCATTTGAGGATTCGATGGGCTGTCGGACGCTCAAGCTTCGTATGGTGTGAGACATCAACCAGACGTAACCCCGTGGTGTTACGGGCAGCTATTACTCGCATTACGGAAGCAGCACGCTCAATGCTTTGCGTGCCAGTAACAGGTTTTTCTCTCCTCGTGTTGGTCATTTTAGCCTCCGATTGTCAGTCCATATTGTGACAGTGTATTTCATGCTTGTTCATTGTCGGTGCGCCATATCACTGTTAGGATTTTAGCAAATAGCGGTCTTATCTGCCACATTGATATGGGATGTCTGGGTCATATAGTGGACGTCATGCTTGGAGTGCGTTCTAGGCCGGGTGAATCGAGGCGCGCGTTTGGTCGCGATTCGCCTCGGAACCACGCAAGCAAGTTTGTTGGGTGACTGTGTGACGAATGAACATGCGTGGGGTAGGGCGGCGGAAATGAGTCCCCTCTTTGACTGGAAGTGAGGCTGTCTCTTATGGAAGACCAAGTTATCTTGGTGGATTCCAACGACAATGAAGTTGGTATCGAGGGGAAGCTGGCCGCACACTGCGGTGGTTTGCTGCACCGCGCCGTTTCGGTTTTTGTCTTTGACTCCAATGGCAGGTTGCTTCTGCAGAAACGCGCATCCGCTAAGTACCACTCGGGCGGATTGTGGAGCAATACCTGTTGCGGCCATCCGAGACCCGGCGAGCATCAGACAAGCGCAGCTCGCCGGCGGCTTCGCGAGGAGATGGGTATTGACTGCGAACTACTACAAGTTTTTAGTTTCACCTATCGCGCTGCGTTCGACAACCAGCTCATTGAGAACGAATACGACCATGTCTTCTTTGGCAAGTACGACGGTGATCCAATGTCGAATCCAGAGGAGGTCGAGGGTTGGGCATGGATGGAGCTCGATAGCCTGCACCAGAACATGATAAATAATCCAGCCTTCTATAGCGCATGGTTTGTTGCATGTATTGAAAAAGTGCTGACTTTGCGGCATGTGGCGTGAAGTGGGAATCGATCTGTGCGAGAGTGGAGGCGACCAGCTTTCGAATGCTATGCGAGTATTCGAGTTGACATCAATATAATCGACCCCAAGGCAAATAGCATGATAATCAATGTGTTGCATTATGTCAGATGACAACAGGAGATGTTTGAAATTCAATCTGACAAAGTAGAGTTAATTACTCAAGTCAAAGGAAAATAAAACCATGTTCAAGCACATACTCGTTCCGACCGATGGTTCGAAACTTTCATCCGATACGGTAAGGCGCGCAATTGCGTTTGCCAAGGAGACGCGCTCCAAAGTCACCTTTTTCTTCGCGAAACCTGATTACTCGGCGGCTTTTTACGGGGAGGGAGCACTGATCGATCCAACCACACCCGACAAATCCGCCGAAATGGCGGAACAGCAGGCCAAGGAAATTCTTGCGATGCATGAAGCTGCGGCCAAGGCCGAAGGCGTCGAGTGCTGGACCACCAGCACAGTCAGCGATATTCCCTACGTGGCCATCATCGCTGCCGCTGAAGTAGCCGGCGCAGACCTGATCTTCATGGCTTCGCATGGCCGACGCGGCATCAGCGGGCTATTGCTCGGTTCAGAAACGCAGAAGGTGCTCACCCACTCGAAGATTCCCGTGCTGGTCTACCGCTGATCGCGCCTTCCGTCACGCTCGAACATGCTCAACTCCGCCTTAAATACCATTTACGACGAGAGCCGCTCAAAGCACTGAGCGCCCAGGTGCGTGCGGTGCTACTGGATTGGATTTACTGACCAAACTCGGCGCAAGCTATGCTTAATGATCCCGTTACCTTGATGTTTACGCGCGTACCTAAGCACGGACGGGAGCGCGACTGGGAGCTTTCCATCGCTGAAATGGACCGAGCCGCGCGGAATTTTCCCGGTCATATGGGGACCACAGTACTTAAGCCGCGCACGGGGATCGGGAAGGCTTACCGGATCATAGTCAGGTTCGACAGCCTAGACAATTTCCGGCGCTGGGAAACCTCCGAAGAGCGCGAGCGGTTACTGCAGGAGTTGGAATCGATGGAAAGCGAGCCGGTCACTTTTTGGCAGGAAACTGGACTGGAAACCTGGTTTGAGCTGCCTGAAGATGTCGGAAAGCATCACATGATGATTCCCCCTCCGCGCCACAAGATGATGGTCGTGAGCTGCATTGGCGTTTATCTGACTATTACGCCACTGCTAATCTCCCTCGGTCCGCAACTGAGTGGGTTCCCGATCTATGTCGTTACGCTGGTCTTGGTGGCGATCACGAGCGTATTGCTTACGTACGTTGTCATGCCGGTCATGTCACGAATCTTTCGACACTGGCTTTATGAGCGTCAAGCATAGTCGGCGGCTCAGCCCTGTAGCCGGAGAAGTCCTGCGGTGGGCGTATGGCCGGTCGTATTTGGAGCATCGCCAAGGCCTATAGGCTTTGGCCCAAGATGACGACAATTGCGGTGTAGTTTCTATACACATCAACAGGGCAGTCGTGTCCTCCCAGCTCGGTAGCGCGCCTACGACTTTCTGCAACGAATGCGCCAGATCCGTAAGGGCGCAGCCCGTCCACCTCGGCGTTTCCTACACCTATTCTGACTGAGTGACAGGCGCCGAATCAGGATCTCCATCTTTCGCCAAGTTTAAGTCCGCCGTGCGGTGGGCAAGGTTCCTGCCATTTTTACTGCAAGCAGGAATACGGCGCCCATTTCTCGGCAGGCTTGAATCTTGTTCAACTAGCTTTGCTGTAAGCCATCAAGGTGGGCGTGCGCAAAATGCGATCAAAAATGGATGCGGTCAGGATATAGAGACGACCACATAATGGAATCATATCTGGTGTTAGGTTATTGCCAGCAATGGGAGAGCGTTGCTAAAGTACGTAGCAGTTACAGTGTAGGTAGTGAAAGCGCAGTGACGATTAGCATTTCACGAATAGTCCATAATAAGGACTATATAAGAATCAAATGGAAGATCCGTTGTTGGGTCTAGGAGGAAAAGATGAAGAGGCTTGTCGTCGGCATTACTGGCGCCACTGGTGCCATTTTCGGAATTCGTCTGCTTGAGGCGCTCCAGGAGACCGATGTTGAAACCCATCTAGTCCTTAGCAAATGGGCCATGCAAACAATCGAGCACGAGACCAGTCTCACCGTGCAACAAGTCAAGGCGCTGGCCACGGTGACGCATTCTGAAGGGAATATGGGGGCTTCCGTGTCATCCGGTTCGTTCTTGACCGAGGGCATGGTGATTGCCCCGTGCTCCATGCGCACCGTCGCTGCCATTGCCAACGGGGTCGGTGAAAACTTGGTGCATCGTGCGGCGGATGTGGTTCTGAAGGAGCGACGCCGCTTGGTGCTCGTGGCGCGTGAGATGCCGCTCAGCGACATTCATCTCGAGAACCTGCTCAAGTTGTCGCGTATGGGTGTCACGATCATGCCGCCGATGCCGGCCTTCTACAACCATCCACAAAGTATTGACGACATCGTGAACCACGTTGTCGCTCGAGTCCTCGACCAATTCGGTATCCCAACCGATTTCGCGCGGCGCTGGGAGGGGCAGATGCGGGCTAGGGTTGCGCATCTTCAGCCGCAAAAGTAACAACGGACTCTCAATTCATTAACTGACAACAATGGAGATAACGCATATGAAGAATGTATCGAGCAAAACTGCGGGAAAAATAGGAAACAAGGATTTGCGCGAAGCACTGGAATGGTTCCGGACCAAGGGATACCTGGTCGAAACGAACAAGGAGGTCAATCCGGACTTGGAGATTACCGGGTTGCAGAAGATTTTTGATGGCAGCCTGCCTATGCTGTTCAACAATGTGAAGGGAATGCCGCATGCCCGCGCGATTACCAACCTGTTTGGTGACATTCGTGTCGTCGAGGAGCTGTTCGGCTGGGAGAATTCCCTTGATCGGGTGAAGAAGGTGGCTCGCGCCATTGATCATCCCCTTAAGCCGGTGATTATCGAGCAGGATGAGGCGCCGGTACAGGAAGAGGTGATTACCGACGACTTGGACGTCAACAAGTGGATTACCGCGATCAAGCACACGCCGCTGGAGTCCGAGCTCACTATCGGTTCTGGCATTTCGTGCGTAGTCGGACCTTACTTCGATGGTGGTAGTCATATTGGCTACAACCGTATGAACTTTCGCTGGGGCAATGTCGGCACATTCCAGATCTCTCCGGGATCACATATGTGGCAGGTGATGACCGAGCATTACAAAGACGAAGAGCCGATCCCTCTCACCATGTGCTTCGGTGTGCCTCCGTCGTGCACCTACGTCGCCGGTTCCGGCTTTGACTATGCGATCCTGCCGAAGGGTTGCGACGAGATTGGCATCGCCGGTGCTATCCAAGGCTCGCCGGTGCGTCTCGTCAAGTGCCGCACTATCGACGCCTACACCCTGGCCGATGCCGAATATGTGTTGGAAGGGTATCTGCACCCACGCGATAAGCGCTACGAGACCGCTGAGTCCGAGAAGGCCGACGTCCAGGGTCGTTTCCATTTTCATCCGGAATGGGCTGGCTACATGGGCAAGGCCTACAAGGCGCCGACTTTCCACGTTACGGCAATCACCATGCGTAAGCGCGAAAGCAAACCCATTATTTTCCCCTTGGGCGTACACACTGCGGACGACTCCAACATCGACACTTCAGTACGCGAGTCGGCAATTTTCGCACTGTGTGAGCGCCTGCAACCGGGCATCGTACAGAACGTCCATATTCCCTACTGCATGACCGACTGGGGCGGTTGCATCATCCAGGTGAAGAAGCGTAACCAGATCGAGGAAGGCTGGCAGCGCAACTTCCTTGGGGCCATCCTTTCATGCTCACAAGGTATGCGGCTAGCCATCGCGATCAGTGAGGACTGCGATATCTATTCAATGGACGATATCATGTGGTGTCTGACTACGCGCGTGAATCCAAAGACTGACATCCTCAATCCGATCCCTGGTGGTCGCGGCCAAACCTTCATGCCGGCCGAGCGGATGACCTCAGGTGACAAACAGTGGACTGCCTCGAATACCCTGTTTGAAGGAGGCATGGGCATCGATGCCACGGTTCCCTATGGCTACGAGAGTGACTTCCATCGTCCGGTTTACGGAGTTGACTTGGTCAAGCCGGAGAACTTCTTTAACGAGAAGGACATCGACAAGATGAAGTCGCGGATGGAGGGCTGGGTTTTGTCACTGGCCAGGACCGGACGCTAGTAAATCGGAACCTGAGAGGAAAATCGCCATGCTAAATGGCTACACTATCCTCGATCTCAGCAACCGTGTCGGCTGGTTGGCCGGCCGGTTGCTGGCCGATCTCGGTGCCGATGTGATTCGTGTCGAGGCACCAGGTGTCAGCATCGCAGGTGCTGACTGGCAGGCCTATCACGTCAACAAGCGACTTCTGCGGCTGGATATTCAAACGGTCGACGGGAAACGTAATTTTGATCAGCTTATTCCCGATGTTGATATCCTGATCGATTCGGCGCAACCGGGTGACGCTTTCGCCCAGCACTTGGACTGGGCCAGACTGAAGCAGCTGAATCCACGCTTGATTAAGGTGTCGGTCACGCCCTTCGGTTGCGAAGGACCCCGTGCAGGGTGGCTTGCCTCCGACATTGAGTTGATGGCGGCAGGTGGAGCTATGTCGCTTGCCGGCGAGCCCGATGGCGCGCCTATGCGTGTTACAGTGCCGCAGTCCTACGGATGGGCTGGGGCGCAGGCGGCAGTCGGGGCGCTCACTGCAGCAGTACACCGTACCGCCACGGGCATCGGACAGCACGTAGACGTATCGGCACAGGCAGCGGTTATTTTGGCATCGTCTCATGCTGCCGCCTTCTGGGATATGGATGGAAAGAATCCCACCCGCTGTGGAGCGTATCTCACTGGGCGTTCCATGAAGGGGGCACGCTATCGTGCGTTTTGGCCTTGTTCGGATGGTCATCTCAATTTCATGCTTTACGGTGGCCCTGCGGGTCGGCGTACCAATACACAACTTGTGGCGTGGATGCGCGAGCTGAATTCACCGCTGGGGGTACTGGAAAATATCGATTGGAAACGTTTCGACCCCAAACTCGCCACACAGGACGAGGTGGACGAGTTGGAGCGGCCCATTGCCAACTTTTTTCTTGGCCTCACAAAACGAAAGTTCTTGGATGAGGCGAGCCGGCGGGAAATGCTGGGCTACCCGGTGTCGACCATGGCCGACATTGCGGCCGACCCGCAATTAGAGGCGCGAGATTTCTGGTATGACTTAAAAGGGTCGGTCGGACATCAGCAAAGACACTGCGGTAGTTTTGCCATAGTCGATGGCGTGCGTCCACCGCTTCGCCATGCACCAGGTGAGGAAGTCAATATTGACAGGCTACTGGTCGAGTTGAAAACTGACTCAACATCGGGAAACGCGTAAAGGCAATTCATATGAGTGCGATTTCGCAAGCTCTATCGGGAGTGAAGGTTGCTGAATTCGGGGCCTATGCCGCTGGACCACATATAGGCAAAATGCTGGCCACGTTCGGTGCGACGGTGGTTCATGTGGAGTCTCGCAGCCGTCCGGATGGGTTCCGCGCCGAATACCCTCCCTACAAGGATGGCAAGCCCGGGTTGGATCGAGGAGGGTGTTTCGCAATCTTTAACGATTCAAAGTACGCGGTTACGCTCGACCTCAAGAATGAGTCCGGTGTCGATATGGCCAAGCGTCTCATTGGCTGGGCTGATATCGTCATCGAAAATATGCGGCCAGAGGTGATGTCGCGCCTCGGCCTCGGATACGAAGCCGCAAGGGAATTAAATCCCGGTGTAGTGATGATCTCGAGTTGCAACATGGGGCAGACGGGCCCGCGCGCGTACACGCCCGGCTTTGGTTCGCAGCTGTCGGCGCTAGCCGGATTTTGTGGCTTGACCGGAAGCATGGAGGGCCCGCCCCAGCTGCTTTACGGACCCTATATCGATTTCATCGCATCCTCGCTGGGAGCCGCAGCAGTCCTTGCCGGGCTCGACCGACAGCGTCGAATCGGGCAGGGTGCATTGATCGATCTGGCTCAATATGAAAGTGGGCTCATGTTTGTGGCGAGCGCTTTGTTTGACTACCACAAAATTGGTGCGGTGGCAGAACGGGCGGGCAACAGCGACCCCAATGCCGCGCCGCATGATGCCTATCCCTGTCGTGCGGGAGGTTGGTTGGTGCTCTCCTGCTGGTCGGACAATGAGTTCGGACGTCTGGCCGACATGCTTGGTCAGCCCGGCCTGGCCGCGGATCCATGCTTCGCCACAATGGAAGCACGCAAGATCAATGAAAAGGATTTGAGCGCCCTTATTAGCCAATGGTCATTGAGCCAGGATGCGGAAGAGGCCGCTACGTCGCTGCAAACGGCTCGGGTACACGCTTATCCAGTCAACACCATCGCTGATTTGTTCCGGGATCCTCAACTTCTGTATCGGCATGTATGGCGTCGTCGTCGCCACGAGGTTATCGGCGACCTCGCCTGCTACTTCTCCTCATTTGACCTTTCGGAAGTGCCGGGAGATGTAACCGGGGCGGCGCCACTACTAGGTGAGCACAACTTGATGGTATTCCAAGACTTTCTCGGGGTGAGCGACGACGAGTACGCAGAGTACCAGGCGAAGGGTGCATTCGACTAGGACGTTTGTAGTATGCGTGCTCTCGTCTGCCATCGTTTTGGCGACTACCACGACCTCCAGGTCGAGAACTTCCCGGAGCCGCAGTTGGTTTCACGTGGCGTCCGCATTGCCGTCGAGTTTGCAAGCCTGAGTTTTTCGATCAGCCTGTTGATTGCCGGAAAATATCAAGTCAAGCCCCCTCTACCTTTTGTTCCCGGCGCTGAGGTTGTCGGTCGCGTGTTGGAAGCGGCTCCCGGAGTAACCGCTTATCGTCCCGGTCAGCGCGTCCTAGCGTTTCTAGGCTGGGGAGGCTATGCCGAGCAGGCGGTCTGTCACGAGTCCACGGTGTACCCGTTGCCCGACGGTATTGATTCGGCAGCCGCTTTGTGTCTTGGCATCTCCTACTGTACTGCATATGGTGGTCTGGTCTGGCGAGCGCATCTTGATGCGGGCGAAACCTTGTTGGTGTTGGCTGCGGCAGGCGGGGTCGGGCTCGCAGCCGTTGAAGTAGGCCGTGCAATCGGGGCCTTTGTCATTGCCGCCGCCGGAGGAAAGGAAAAATGTAGGTTGGCTTTTGAGCACGGAGCGAACGCCGTGATCGACTATCGTGACGAAGATCTGCGTGGCCGAATACGCGACCTGACACCACTTCCGGGGCTCGATGTGGTTTTCGATCCCGTCGGTGGCGAATTGTCGGAAACCGCCTTACGAAGTTTGCGTCCGAGTGGACGCTTGGTCAGTATCGGCTTTGCTAGCGGCTCGATGCCGCAGATTCAACCAAACATTCTGCTGGTAAAGAATACTTCGTTGCTCGGCTTCAACTTTGGAGCTTACATCGGATGGTCACCGGTGGACGAGCGCGAGTACTACGAGCCGAAGGTGCGGTGCGCAGTCGAGCACCTGTTCGAGTGGTACGAACAAGGCAGGATTCGACCGTTTGTTGCCGCAAGCTACCCGTTGGAACGCTTCGCTGAAGCCCAAGATGCGCTACTTGGGCGCAGTACGGTAGGGAAAATCATGCTTGTGCCTAGTGAGTCTTAATCAGGTTATTGAAAGGACAATAGATCATGAAATTGACCAGTAGTTGTTTTGAGGACAACGGAACCATCCCGAGTGAATGCGCCTTTGGAGTGATAGATCCTCAGACTCGTATAGCTCTCTCAAGCAATATCAATCCCGACTTGGAATGGAGCAACATTCCTGTAGCCACGAAGTCCCTTGCCCTGATCTGCTATGACCCTGACGTCCCTTCGGCTCTGGAAGATATAAACAAAGAAAATCGGTTGATTCCTGTCAGCGCTGAGCGCGTAGATTTTTACCATTGGGTTCTGGTCGATATTGCGCCGAGTCTTGGGCGTATCGCCAAGGGACAGTTCTCGAACGCAATCATACCTCGCGGCAAACCCGGTCCCGACGGACCGAATGGCACGCGTCAGGGTCTCAACGGGTATACCACCTGGTTTCACGACGATGACAATATGTCGGGGAATTATTTTGGTTACGATGGTCCCTGTCCGCCGTGGAATGATGAGTTGTCCCATCGCTACATCTTCAAGCTATATGCGCTCGATGTTGCCAAGTGCCCATTGACAGGAATCTTTTCTGCTTCCGCAGTGCTTAAGGCGATTCGCAGCCACATTCTCACCACGGCTGAACTTATCGGTCGCTACACGTTGAACCCGGACATCTCGGACCCGGTTACGCCATAGCGTGGCAATAGGCTGATCAACAGATTCAGATGGCGCCAGGTACATTTGGTCAAGGAGAAACAAGATGGGTAGTCGTACCGTACTGAAGGGAAAGCTGCATCGCGTGACAACGACGCATTCGGAGTTGCACTATGAAGGGTCCTGCGCCATTGATGAAGACTTGCTGAACGCGGCTGATATCCGCGAATATGAGCAGATTGATATCTACAACGTCACGAATGGTGAGCGCTTTACTACATACGCCATTCGAGGTGAGCGTGGCTCGGGCATCGTTTCAGTCAATGGTGCCGCAGCGCGCAAGGCAGCACCGGGCGATCTCCTGATCGTCGTCAGCTATGGTGTCTTGACTGAAGATGAAGTGAGATATTTCCAGCCTCGGCTCGTATATGTGGATGCACGAAACCGGATTCTTTCGGAACGCGCCGCGATTCCAGTTCAACTAGCGGCTTGAAGCCACTAACTGTCCATAAGCACAATGATCCGCCGACCTGCGCGGGGGTCGCCGGCTTTTGCCGCCGCTATCCCGGCGCAAATTCCTCGCGGTGGCCGAAGCCCTTGCTGTTGTCGACGAAATGAATGTGATCCGCCAGGAGGCGATACCAGCGCACCTTCGCCAGCGCCGCGAAGATGGCCGGCGGTACCGTGGCCAGCGGCGCCGCGATGGGAAACTTCCCGCCATAGAGCCGCTGCGCGCATTCCCGTTCCTCTCCCTCAAGTTCCACGACCCGGCCTTCGAGCTGGATGCCCTTGATTTGTGCCCAGTTGGAACAGTCTTCCTGGATGGTCGCGGCGCAGCGCGCATCCTGCGCCAGGTTGCGGCAATGGCGGCTGCTCGGTGACGAGAGGAAAACCAGCGAGCCACCCTCGCTGGCGTAGAACACGGCGGCGGCCCACGGCCCCTCGGAGCCTTGTGTGGCCAGCGTCATCACATTGTGGCCGGCGAGGTAGTCCGTCACCGCGAGCGGCAAGGTCGTTTTCATTCGGACACTTCTTTCGTCGTTCGTCCTGTCGCCGGTATTATGCGGCTTGAGAAAGCACATCCGGATGGAAACACGTACCATGGGCTCACGACATACTTTGATAGGACGCGGGGCATGAAACTGGTGTTCGGCATTTCGGGAGCGAACGGCTTTAATGGTGATTCGAGAAAATTATCAACACATTGGAAGATCAACTCGCATCAGGTTCTATCAGATGGCCCATGCGGTGCGCTTTAGTGTCCAGATACGCCTCATTGTGGGGAGTTCTGGGCGATGCAAAACTTATGCGTTTGACTACCTCGAAGCCAAGCTCGCGCATCGCGGTGACCTTGCTTGGGTTGTTAGTCAGTAGCCTTAGACGGTACACACCGATGTGATCGAGCATCGGCTTGCAGATATCGTAACTACGAGCATCCGCTTCGAATCCTAGGTGCACATTGGCGTCCACAGTATCTGCACCCTTATCCTGCAAGTCATATGCCTTGATCTTGTTATGCAAGCCGATCCCACGCCCCTCCTGGCGCAGGTAAAGCAATACGCCCCGTTTCTCCTTGCCGATTATCTTCAGGGCAGTGCGCAACTGAAATCCGCAATCACAACGCAGGCTGAATAGGGCGTCACCAGTCAGACACTCGGAATGGATACGGGCTAGTATCGGTTCGCCGCTGCTGACGTTGCCCATTGCCAATACCAAATGTTCTTTGCCCGCGGAATCGACGAAGCCATAGGCCGTAAACAATCCCCAGCGCGTGGGAAGCCGGCTTGACGCCACAAAACGGACATCATCCACGGCCATGTTCGGACCGTGCCAGGAAAGAGTACAGAGTAGTACATCGGCCCGGTTCGATTCGTGGGCGGACTTCATGTTTCATGCTTGCCATCGGAGTCTTTCGGGTTTCAGAGATCAGCAGACGACGCACATCGAAAGATCGATCGCCTTGATATTTTTGGTGATGCATCCAATTGAAATTCGGCTCACACCGGTTTCCGCCACTTCACGCAGATTTGCCAAAGTGATTCCACCCGAGGCTTCTAGTTCTGCGCATCCGGCGGTAATTGCCACTGCCTCACGCATCTGCTCGATAGTGAAATTATCGAGCAGTATAAGTTTCGCACCGGCAGCGATTGCTGTTCTAAGCTCGTCGCAGGTTTCTACCTCGATCTGTACCGGCAGGTCCAGCGGAACAAGCGCTGCCGCCGCGCGGAGTACTTCGGGAATGCCGCCGGCAGCAGCAATATGGTTCTCCTTGATCAATACTCCAGCGTAGAGCCCCATCCGATGATTGGTACCGCCTCCCACGCGCACGGCATACTTTTGAGCGATGCGCAAACATGGCAGAGTTTTTCGGGTGTCGTAGATAAGCGTACTGGTATCTGCGACTGCATCTACATATTGGCGAGTCGCGGTCGCTGTGGCGGAAAGCGTCTGAAGAAAATTGAGTGCGGTGCGCTCCGCGCTAAGTAGAGCACGCGCATTGCCCTGGATTTCGCAAACCGTCTGGGCCGGCTCTAAACGCTCACCTTCATGCGCCAACCAACGAAATTCAACAGCAGAGTCCAGTTCTCGAAAGCATTCCTCGAACCACGGGATGCCACAAAGGATAGCCGCTTCGCGACTGGTTACCGTGGCGACGGCTGAGTGATCGGCTGAAACCAGCATGGCCGTTAAATCACCGGATCCCATATCCTCTTGGAGGGCCGTACGTACGGTGAGAAGAAGTTCTGAAGCAGGAATTGTTTTAGGCATATTTTTTGAGGAGTTGGGCTCCTCGATCAGATCGCGCCATGTCAGGTCGCGGTTGTGGTGACTTGTGAGAACGATACAAGTTCTGGCATGGGACACCCCAATATTGCGCTCGCGGGGAGTTCTATCTTTGCCCTGAAATCAACTGTACGTCAGCCGCATGTTCCATTACCTCTTACTAACAGGGAAATAATTCAGCATTTACTTCTTTCCACCCATTCGGTGTCAGGGATTCAGGTCTCTCGGCCAAGCAAAAACCGAATAATAGTGGGGGCCATATTCTGTGTGTAGGCCTCAGTTTCAGGGCGGGCGTTACTTCAGCGATCAACAGGCCCGTTTTGTGACCGGCAGAATTAGTAATATTAAGAAGGCCACAATATGGATATAAAAGTTGTGGCGAATCACAAGCATATATATGACTAAGTAGAACTATAGCAGATACTGTCACATTGGAACGATTGGCATGGTTTAAATCAGCGATCACCATATGGACTATTGGGCAGAACCATTCGGAAATGTAAATGGGGACAGAAAATGCAGGTATAGGTGACATTCCGTTTGGATACCCAACGATATCGGAAGGTACTGCAATCGATGTGTAGCGTAGAAAGACTGAATTCGACAACATCTCGATTGGCGCTACCTACAGGCCATCATTCCAACTTATCTAGGCAGCGCGACAACTCATGGAATCAATAATCAACTACGGCGATGGAATTGCTGCAATTGACAGCGGATTCATTCGACCGAGGCTTGCTGCGGTCCACTGTATTATTGAGGAAGATCACGTGGCTCTGGTGGATACCGCGACTAATCCCAGTTCGATAAAAGTACTGGCTGCGCTAGCTGCCCATGGTGTTCGGCCGACACAGGTAGACTGGATTTTGCTTACCCACATCCATCTCGACCATGCTGGCGCGGCGGGAGTTTTGGCGCGTGTTCTACCTAACGCGCGAGTGGCTGTGCATCAACGGGGAGCGCGCCACATGGCTGATCCATCACGGTTAATGGCGGGTACTGTTTCAGTGTATGGCGAAGAACTGGTGCGCGAAAGATATGGGGAAATTCTTCCGATCCCACCCGAACGCATCACTGAGGTTAAGGAAGGCAGCCTTCTGAAGCTGGGTGCGCGCACGATTCGCGTGCTCGACACACCAGGTCATGCACGCCATCACGTTTGTTACGTAGATGAAACGACTGGACATATCTTCACCGGTGACACATTCGGTCTGTCTTATCGCGAACTGGACAACGCCGGGCGTGCCTTCGTTTTGCCTGTGACCACGCCCACACAGTTTGAGCCCGATGCTCTGCATGAGTCGGTCGCACGTATAGCGGCTCTGAAACCGGAAGCCGTGTATGTCACCCATTTCGGGCAACTTCGCGACATTCCTCGTCTCGCTTCTGATCTGCACCGGCTTATCGACAGCTTCGTCGCAACGGCGCGTTCCGTCTCTGGTAATGGTCAGCGGCGAAACGAGCAACTTCGTGTTGCGCTCAGTGAACTGCTTGAAGAGGAAGCAAGTCGACAAAACTGGGGGCTTCGTGGCGCTGCACTGTGGAAACTTCTGGCCGCGGATATTGAGCTCAACGCCCAAGGGCTAGCCGATTGGATCGACAATCACAACTCTTAGCGATGGGTTGCGCTTATGGCTGGCAGCGTCAGTTTGTTCAAATATTGACCGCATGAGGTGAAACAAAGTGTTCACTTGTAAGTCATCTGAATTCGAGTAACAACGGCAATCAACGGACCTGAAAGAGGATCTGCTCATGAGCACGAATCGCACAGCAACGCTGACTATAGATGGCAAGAGTCACGAGTTTCCCGTGATGGTGGGAGTGCATGGCAACGATGTCATCGACATCCGTACCCTGGGCGCCAAGACCGGCTTGTTCACCTACGACTCCGGTTTCCTTTCCACGGCCAGTTGCCAGTCGAAGGTCACCTTCATCGATGGTGATAAGGGTGAGTTGCTGTACCGCGGCTACCCGATCGAACAACTGGCGGAGAACTGCAACTTCCTCGAAGTCGCCTATCTGCTGAAGAACGGCGAACTGCCGAACAAGTCCCAGAAGAGCGAGTTCGAGACCACGATCAAGAAGCACACCATGGTGCATGAGCAACTGGTGCGGCTCTATCAGGGCTTCCGCCGCGACGCGCACCCGATGGCGGTGATGGTCGGCGTGGTCGGCGCGCTGTCGGCCTTCTATCACGATGTCACTGATTTCGCCGACCCCGAGGATCGCAGCATCTCCTTCAATCGACTGGTCGCCAAGTTGCCGACGATCGTGGCGATGGCCTACAAATACAACACCGGCCAGCCTTTCATGTATCCGCGCAACGACCTCGACTACACCGCCAACTTCATGCACATGATGTTTGGCACGCCCTGCGAGGAGTACCAGCCGAATCCGGTGCTGACGCACGCGCTCGACACGATTTTCACGCTGCACGCCGACCACGAGCAGAACGCTTCGACTTCGACGGTGCGCCTGGCGGGCTCCTCGGGCGCCAATCCCTTCGCCTGCATCTCGGCGGGCATCGCCTGCCTCTGGGGTCCGGCCCACGGCGGCGCCAACGAGGCCTGCCTGGAAATGCTGGAGGAAATCGGCGACGTCTCGCGCGTCGGCGAGTACATCAAGCGCGCCAAGGACAAGAACGACAACTTCAAGCTGATGGGATTCGGCCACCGCGTTTACAAGAACTTCGACCCGCGCGCCAAGCTGATGGGCAAGGTCTGCGCCGATGTGCTGGGCGAACTGGGCCTGGAAAACGACCGTCTGTTCAAACTGGCCAAGGAACTGGAAAAGATCGCACTGGAAGACCCGTACTTCGTCGAGAAGAAGCTGTATCCGAACGTCGATTTCTATTCAGGCATCGTGCAGAAGGCGCTCGGCATCCCGACCTCGATGTTTACCTGCATTTTCGCGCTGGCCCGCACGGTCGGCTGGATGACGCAGTGGGAGGAGATGATCACCGATCCGGAATACAAGATCGGCCGTCCGCGCCAGCTGTATACCGGTGCGGCCAGGCGCGACGTCAAGGCGCTCAACCAGCGCTGATCCGTTTTCGACCAAGACGGGGGGGAGGCGGCATACGTCCCCCGCTTCGCCCCTCCCCAAAAATAGTGGAAGCAGCGAGTCGATCTCGCTGTTGACGCAAATGGGTAGCTTTTCCAGCGTAGCGCGTGGCCGCCAGGCAGGATCAAATTCATTGAGTGCGGCGGTGGCGCGCAGACTCTGGTTCGCAGCGGCACGCTTACCGGGGGTTCATATCCCGTGAAGAGTCAGTTCTTCTTGCCTAGGAAAATCTGACGGACAGTGTTCTCGATGACATCGTCGTCGATCGACAGCGCGCCATTGCCAGCGTACGGTGTCGGTACGTCTGCATTTGTACCACTATCTCCCCGCGACATAGCTTGATTGTTAGACGTCCGTATCATGGAATATTAAATTACTATACGAAGCGATGAATCCATTGTTGCTATAGGGCCAGAATGCTATTCTGAGTTGGCGATAACCTGTTTAGGGTCGCTACATAATGTTAATAGTTCCACGAAATGGACTCTAGATCTTGATCCGTGGTGAGTTTGTACATAACTAATACAAGGAGGCTGTCCGTGAATACTTTTCGCACAATCGTGCTTGGATTTTTGCTGTCACTGTTTTGTCTCGGGGCTACCGCCCAGACTTACAAGATGACACTTTCCGGGGCCAGTCCCAGCGGCCTGTGGACGGTGCTCGGCGTCGGCATCGACGGGGCGGTGAAGGTGTCCTACCCGGGTTCGCACGTTACCTACCAGACCTCTGGCGGTGGGCTAGCCAACATTGCGCTGTTGGACCAGGGCAAGGTCGAACTGGGTATTGCCCACGACGCCGAGTTGCGCATCGCCACCGAGGGCGGCAAACCCTTCGCCAAACCGGTTACCAGTCTGCGGGCGATTGCCCTGCTCTATAACTGGGCGCCGATGCAGATGGTTATTACCAAGGCTTTTGCCCAAAAACACGGCATCCGCAATTTCGACGATATCGCGCTCAAGAAGCCGCCCCTGCGGATTGCCTTCAACAAGCGGGGCAACATTACCGAGCACGTGGCGGTGAAGATGTTCAACGCCATCGGCGTAGACTTGGAGGACTTCAAAAAGTGGGGCGGCGACGTAATTTACGCGGCTTCTGACGAGCAGGGCGACCTTATGAAGGACAAGCGCATCGATATGTTCACCAACGGCGTTTTCGTCCGTTCCAGTTTCATCGTCCAAGCCGGCGACGCCGTCGAACTCGTTCTCCTGCCGGTTTCGGAAGGGATCGTCAAAAAAGTGTCGCATGAACTAAGCGTTGCACCTTTTGTGGTCAAGGGCGGCACCTACCCTTGGCAGCCCGAGGATGTGCTGACGGTGGCACTGGGTGCGGCTCTGGTCGTGAATAGCAAAATGGAAGAGAAGGTGGCCTACGATCTGGCAAAAGCACTACACATGAACATCGATAAACTCCAGGGCGCACACGGCACCATGAAGTCCATCACCCCCGAGTTTCTGGCGAGCCAGCGCCTCATTCCCTACCACAAGGGAGCTGAAAAATATTACCGGGAAGCCGGTTTGCTGAGGTAGTCGGCATGAGCCTCACATTCGTCGAAAAACTTCTCTCGACCGGTGCGCGGCGGGATCCCGATGGGCTGGTTGGGCAGTTGCTAAAGCCCTTCTCGGCGCTGATTGCGCTCGGCATCGTGTGGGTGACGACGGTGCAGATCGTACAGATCTACGCCATGACCATCGTCTTCCTCGGCCTGATGCTGTCGCTGGTGTTCCTGACCACGGGCGTCACCGCGAGTTCCTGCCGCACACGTGTACCACCTTGGGATCTGATGCTGGCGACAGCGAGCATCGGTATTGCCGCCTACTTCTGGTATCACAACGAACGCATCGTTACCCGCATCACCCTGCTCGACGAACTGAGCATCTGGGACGTCGTCTGCGGCAGCGGGCTGATGCTCGCCGTCCTCGAGGCCACCCGGCGCACGGTTGGGGCTGGACTCACCTCGGTTGTGCTGCTGTTTCTTGCCTATAACCTGTGGGGCGACGCCATGCCCGGCGTCCTCGGTCATGGTGTGATCGACTATCAGCATTTCCTCGATGTCCTAGCATTCACCACCGACGGCATCTTCGGTGCGCCGATCCGGGTAGCGCTGACTTACGTCTTCCTGTTTGGCCTCTTCGGAACCTTTCTCTCACGTACCGGTGGCGGCGATTTCTTCTTCGATGTCGCTTCGGCGGTGAGCGGCAAGAGCCCGGGCGGACCGGCCAAGATCGCAGTGGTGTCCTCGGGGCTCTACGGCACTATTTCCGGCAGTCCAACGGCGGACGTGGTGACCACCGGTTCGATCACCATCCCGATGATGAAAAAGCTCGGCTACCCGGCGGCGGTGGCTGGCGGCATCGAGGTGGCGGCGTCCACCGGCGGTAGCATCTTGCCACCGGTGATGGGCTCGGCTGCTTTCATTATGGCCGAATTCACCGGTATCCGTTACGCCGAGATCGCGGTGGCGGCAATCGTTCCCGCCTTCCTCTACTATTTCTGCGTGTACCTGCAAGTGCATTTGCGCTCGGTCAAGCTGGGGATTACAGGGCTTCAGGACGTACCGGGGTTTCTCGATACCATGCGCCGTGGCGGCATGTTTCTGGTGCCGCTATTGGCTCTGGTCATCGCGCTGCTAATCGGCTACTCGCCCAACTTCGTCGCAGTTTTTGGCACCCTGGCGGTAATCGCCGTGGCGATGCTGAAGCGTGAAACGCGCTTGGGTCTCAAGTCACTCTATGAGATTCTTGCCGAATCGACCCTGCGCGTGGTGCCGGTGGTAGCTGCCTGCGCCGCGGCTGGGTTGGTGGTGGGAGGGTTGTCGATGACCGGGCTCGGTGCAAAGGTGACCGAGCTCATCTTCATCTTGGCTGGCGCCGATGTTTTCCTCTCGCTGGTGGTCGCCGCCATCATCACGCTGCTGCTTGGAATGGGCATGCCCACCCCAAGCGTGTATATCTTGGCGGCGGTGCTGGTTGCTCCCGCCCTCACCCAGCTGGGCGTTTCCCTGATGGCCGCTCACCTCTTCCTGGTCTATTACGCGAGCCTCTCCGCCATGACGCCACCGATTGCGGTCGCTGCCTTCGCGGCCGCACCGATCGCGCTGGCCAACCCGCTGGCGATCGGCTTGGCTGCAGTGAGAATTACCATCACCGCCTTCGTCGTTCCGTTCGCCTTCGTGTACAACAACGGCATACTTCTGTCCGGAAGTGCTTGGCATGTTGCCTTGGCCTGCATCGTCGTCACGGCGGCAGTGGGCTGTCTGTGCCTGGCCGCAGAAGGATATTGGAAACACCCGATTGGAACCGCGGGTCGCTTGCTGCTCCTCTTCGCAGGGGTCGGACTCATGGCTCCATCACTAGCGCTGCAGGGAGGCGCCGGCGTGGTCGCGGTCGTCACCCTGATGGCTTTGCAGCGGCGGCAGGGATCGGTTGCGGTGGACACGAAGGAAACCTGACTCGCTAACTTGGTCTCCGTACTGCCGATCCGGCAACGGCATCGAACCAGTAGCAAGACGGCATTAACTTTACTGGATGTGGCAACTCATATGTGGAATGCGTTTTCTTTTGACTCGAATAGTCAGTAACTACCGTTGATAGACAGAATCGGATTCGGGCCTGGGTGGACGTACCTTCATTAGTTACAGAGTGGGGTCTCGCAACTGCCTCAAATTTCTTGCGCTAACGATTCCGTGGCGGTCGAATAGGACTGTTGATTTCCCACGGTAGCGGATACCCACGTGTGCGTTTGTGATCGCTTGATTAAAAGTCTCTCCTCGCTCCTGTTTTTGGAGCTTCGCCCCGATGGCTTTGGGGCTTCTTTTTTCTGATTGGCATGGGGAATGTTTCATATCATCGCCGTTCCATCAATATGTGAGCAAAACTAAGTTATTCGTATTTAATTATTCCGCCTTGGTCACCATGATTTCAGCTGAGGTTCATCGACAATCTGGTCCAGTTTTTTTGTTGCATCTCTTGGGGTGGCTTTGCGGAAGACCATCATGAGCTATCCCGTTCGCAAATTTGATGCGGTCATCGTCGGCGCCGGCGGCGCCGGCCTGCGTGCCGCGATTCAACTGTCCGAAGCCGGCTACAAGACCGCCGTGCTGACCAAGGTTTTCCCCACCCGCTCGCACACCGTCGCCGCGCAGGGCGGCGTCGCCGCCAGCCTGGGAAACTCGGAAGAGGACCACTGGCACTGGCACATGTACGACACCGTCAAGGGTTCCGACTGGCTCGGCGACCAGGACGCAATCGAGTTCATGTGCCGCAAGGCCAACGAAGTCGTCGTCGAACTCGAGCACTACGGCATGCCTTTCGACCGCCTCGACAACGGCAAGATCTACCAGCGCCCCTTCGGCGGCCACATGTCGAACTTTGGCGAGAAGCCGGTGCGCCGTTCCTGCGCCGCGGCCGACCGTACCGGTCACGCCATGCTGCACGCGATGTACCAGCGCAACGTCAAGGTCAACACCCAGTTCTTCGTCGAATGGCAGGCACTCGACCTGGTGCGCGACGCCGAGGGCGATGTGCTTGGCGTCACCGCGATGGACATGGAAACCGGCGAGATCGTGGTGTTCCACGCCAAGGCAACCATTTTCGCCACCGGTGGAGCAGGGCGCATCTACTATTCCTCGACCAACGCCTTCATCAATACCGGCGATGGCGTCGGCATGGCGGCACGCGCCGGCATTCCCCTGGAAGACATGGAGTTCTGGCAGTTCCACCCCACCGGCGTGGCTGGTGCCGGGGTGCTGATCACCGAAGGCGTGCGCGGTGAAGGCGGCATCCTGCGCAACTCCGACGGCGAGCGCTTCATGGAACGCTATGCGCCGAACGCCAAGGACCTGGCGTCGCGCGACGTGGTGTCGCGCGCCATGACCACCGAGATCAACGAGGGTCGCGGCTGCGGGCCGAACAAGGATTACGTGCTGCTCGACATCACCCACCTGCCGCCCGAGACCATCATGAAGCGCCTGCCCGGCATCCACGAAATCGGCATCCAGTTCGCCGGCGTCGATTGCCTCAAGGAACCGCTGCCGGTGGTACCGACCTGTCATTACCAGATGGGCGGCATTCCGACCAACTACCATGGCCAGGTCGTGGTGCCCAAGGGCGGCAACCAGAGCGAACCGGTGCATGGCTTCTATGCCGCCGGCGAATGCGCCTGCGCCTCGGTGCATGGCGCCAACCGCCTCGGCACCAACTCGCTGCTCGACCTGCTGGTGTTCGGCAAGTCGGCCGGCGAAACGGCGGTCAGCGACCTGAAGAACAACGTCAAGGCGCACAAGCCGCTGGCCCAGGAATCGATCGACCGCACCCTGGCGCGGGTCAATCGCCTCAACCACCAGCAGGGCGGTAGCGACGTGCATGAGACTCGCCTGGCGATGCAGCGCACGATGCAGAAGCATGCCGGCGTGTTCCGCTTCAAGGACATGCTGGCCGAAGGCGTCAAGCGCATCGACGAGATCGCCGGCCAGGTGGCGCAGACCCAGATCAAGGACAAGTCGAAGGTGTTCAACACCGCCCGCATCGAGGCGCTGGAACTCGACAACCTGATCGAAGTCGCCAAGGCCACCATCGTTTCGGCCAATGCCCGCACCGAGTCGCGTGGCGCCCATGTTCGCGACGACGCGGTCGATAGTCCGGAAACCCCGGACGGTCGCGACGACAGGAACTGGCTGAAGCACACGCTGTGGTACCGCGAAGGCAATCGCCTCGATTACAAGCCGGTGCAGATGAAGCCGATGAGCGTCGACACCATCGAACTCAAGAAGCGCCTCTTCTAAAAGGAACCGACGATGACGAACGCTAATCGAACCGTCCAGTTCAATATCTATCGCTACGATCCGGATCAGGACGCCAAGCCCTACATGCAGGACATTTCGGTCGAGATCGAATCGACCGACCGCAAGCTGCTCGACGCCATGGTCAAGCTCAAGGCGCAGGATGACTCCATCTCCTTCCGCCGTTCCTGTCGCGAGGGCGTCTGCGGTTCCGACGCGATGAACATCAATGGCAAGAACGGCCTGGCCTGCCTGACCGCGATGGACAGCTTCCCGGAGGGCAAGCCGATCGTGCTGCGTCCGCTGCCGGGCCTGCCGGTGATCCGCGACCTGATCGTGGACATGACGCAGTTCTTCAAGCAGTACAACTCGATCAAGCCCTACCTGATCAACAACGATCCGCCGCCGGAGCGCGAGCGCCTCGATGATCTTGAGGATCTATTGCATGCTTCATTGCTACAACATCATGAACTGTAACGACGTTTGTTCCAGAGAACTGAACTGGGTCAAGTTGATTGGCAAGTTCAATGAATAGTAGTGCGCCGGGCGGTCTGAAAATGAACAAAGAATGCGTAGCGCGTATTGGGCTGCTGAAATGGCATTGCAGAGGCGCTTTACTGGAACTGGATCTAGTTTTTCAGCATTTCTGGGAACGCTACGGTGACGATCTTGATGCGCAAGGTGAAGCAGCGCTGGCCCGCACAGTCGGCTGGATTTTGCAGTGGGACGAGATGATCACCGATCCGGAATACAAGATGGGCCGTCCGCGTCAATTTTACCTCGGTGCCGCGCGTCGGGAAGTCACGCCACGGACCCAGCATTGAGTTCCGAGGGTGCGCGCTATGTGCTCCCCATTCTTTTTGTGTGTCTCATTCACGACTAGGTGATGCAATGATGAAGCAAATGCTGTCCAACTCGTATCTGTTCGGCACCAACGCACCTTACATCGAAGAGCTTTACGACGCCTACCTCGCCAATCCGGCCTCCGTCGAGCCGGTCTGGCGCGATTATTTCGACAAGCTCGGCACCCTGCCGGGCGCCGGCAACTATACGGGGCCGGATGTGGCCCACTATCCGGTGATCACCTCCTTCGCACAGCGCGCCAAGGATGGCACTCTGCAGGCGCCGACCAGAGCCACGACACAGGCAGATGGAAAGCAGGTCAAGGTTCTGCAACTGATCAATGCCTACCGCTTCCTCGGCAATCGCTGGGCGCAGCTGGATCCGCTGAAGCGCGCGGAACGTCCGGCGGTGGCGGAACTCGAGCCTTTTTACTACGGCTTTACCGAGGCGGATCTGGGTCAGGTATTCCAGGCCGAGTCCTTCTCGGCGGTGCCAGAGACGGCCACGCTGCGCGAGATTCTTGAGGCCTGCCGGCAGACCTTCTGCGGCAGCATCGGCGCCGAGTTCATGTACCTCTCGGATGTCGGCCAGAAGCGCTGGCTGCAGGGCAAGCTGGAACCAATTCGCGGCACGCCGGCCTATACGGCGGAAGACAAGAAGCGCTTCCTGGTGCAACTGACTCACGCCGAAACGCTGGAGCGTTATCTGCATACCAAGTACGTCGGCCAGAAGCGCTTCTCGCTGGAGGGCGGCGAAGCCCTGATTCTGGCGATGGATCAGTTGATCCGCACCGCCGGCACCGTCGGCGTCCAGGAAATGGTCATCGGCATGGCCCACCGCGGCCGCCTCAACGTACTGGTGAACACGCTGGGCAAGCAGCCGGCGATGCTGTTCGACGAATTCGAAGGCAAGAAAAAGCAGGCGCTTTCGGCCGGCGACGTCAAGTACCACATGGGCTACTCGTCCGACGTCGGCACGCCCGGCGGTCCGGTGCACCTGACGCTGGCCTTCAACCCCTCGCACCTCGAAATCGTCAACCCCGTTGTCGTCGGCTCGGTGTATGCCCGGCAGGTGCGGCGCGGCGTCGAAGGCAAGAAGCAGGCGCTGCCGGTGCTGATCCACGGCGATGCGGCGGTGGCGGGGCAGGGCGTCAACCAGGAGATGCTGAACTTCTCCAATACGCGCGGCTACGGCACCGGCGGCACGGTGCATATCGTGGTGAACAACCAGATCGGCTTCACCACCTCCGACCTGCGCGACTACCGTTCCTCGCTGTATTGCACCGACATCTTCAAAATGATCGAAGCACCGATCTTCCACGTCAACGGCGACGATCCGGAAGCTGTGGCACTGGTGACCCAGATCGCCATGGAATACCGCCAGGAATTCATGAAAGACGTGGTGATCGACATCGTCTGCTTCCGCAAGCTCGGCCACAACGAGCAGGACGAGCCGATGGTGACGCAACCGCTGATGTACAAGAAGATTGCCCAGCATCCGGGTACGCGCAAGCTCTACGCCGACAAGCTGGCGGCGCAGGGCGTGATTGCCGATGGCGATGCCGAGCAGATGATCAAGGACTATCGGGCCGCGCTGGACGAGGGGCGGCACCTGATCGATCCGGTGATCAGTGACTATCAGAGCAAGTTCTCCATCGACTGGACGCCCTACATCAATGTGCCGTACAGCGAGAAGTGCGACACCACGGTATCGATGACCGAGATGCAGCGCCTGGCCAAGCGGCTCACGACCATCCCGCCGAATTTCACGCTGCACTCGCGGGTACAGAAGATCATCGATGACCGCCGCCAGATGGGCGAAGGAAAACTGCCGGTGGACTGGGGCATGGGCGAGAACCTGGCCTACGCCTCGCTGGTCGCCGCCGGCTTCAACATCCGCGTTTCCGGCGAGGACGTCGGCCGCGGCACCTTCTTCCATCGCCATGCCGCGCTGCACGACCAGAACCGCGAGAAGTGGGACGAGGGCACCTACTGGCCGCTGCAAAACATCCAGGAAAACCAGGGCCGCTTCATGTGCTTCGACTCGGTGCTGTCCGAGGAGGCCGTGCTCGCCTTCGAATATGGCTTCGCCACCGCTGCGCCGAATGAACTGGTGGTCTGGGAAGCCCAGTTCGGCGATTTCGCCAACGGCGCCCAGGTGGTGATCGACCAGTTCCTGTCGTCCGGCGAAGCCAAGTGGGGCCGCGGTTGCGGCCTCGTGATGCTGCTGCCGCATGGCTACGAAGGGCAGGGGCCGGAGCATTCGTCGGCGCGCCTCGAACGCTACATGCAGCTCTCGGCCGAATTCAACTGGGAGGTCTGCGTACCTTCGAATGCCGCGCAGGTCTATCACATGCTGCGCCGGCAGATGCTGCGCAAGCAGCGCAAGCCGCTGATCGTCATGACGCCGAAGTCGCTGCTGCGCCACAAGGACGCCACCAGTTCGCTGGAGGAACTGGCCAACGGCACCTTCCAGACCATCATCGGCGAGATCGACAAGGTCGATCCGAAGAAGGTCACGCGCATGGTCACCTGCGCCGGCAAGGTGTATTTCGACCTGCTCGCCGCGCGCCGGGAAAAGAAGATCGACAACGTCGTGCTGGTGCGCGTCGAGCAGTTGTATCCGTTCGACGATCGCCGGCTGTTTGACGAGATGCAGAAGTATCCCAATCTCAAGGAACTGATCTGGTGCCAGGAAGAACCGATGAACCAGGGCGCCTGGTATGCCAAACACCATCGCCTGGAGCGGCTGATCAAGAAGGGCCAGACGCTCGATGCGGTGGCGCGCGCCTCATCGCCTTCCCCGGCCGTCGGCTATGCCGCCAAACACGTCCAGCAGCAGAAGGAAGTCGTCAACGCTGCCCTAGCAGATACACAAATCCGCAAGGGAAGGCAACGGGGGTAGCCAACATTACAGCGCACCCAGAAATTGACAAGGCATTCTGCACAAGACGTTCCAGCGCCATATCACTTCTACCAGGTATCTCAAGCCAGTCGCATTAGATGGTACCCGTTTCGGACTTCACGGCCTGCTTGCGGGTGCGGTCACTCCGGAACAACAACAGCGGCAAACCGAACTCTAAAAGATTGCTTTCACAAACTAGCAGAACAACGCATTGACTCAGAGAAGACAAAACAACGTCAGTGTTTTCCTCGAATCAAACCCCATAACGGAGAACCCCATGAACAGTCCCGCAGCCCTTCGGCAAATCATCACCTACGACACCCAACCCGACCATTACTGCCACTGGAACCTCGCCTGCGACGGCGCCATCGCCACGCTGACGCTGAACATCAACGAGGACGCCGGCATCAAGCCCGGCTACAAGCTCAAGCTGAATTCCTACGACCTCGGCGTCGACATGGAACTGCACGACGCCCTGCAGCGAGTGCGCTTCGAGCATCCCGAAGTGCGCAGCGTGGTCGTCACCTCCGGCAAGGACAGGATCTTCTGCTCCGGCGCCAACATCTTCATGCTGGGCCTGTCGACCCACGCCTGGAAAGTGAATTTCTGCAAATTCACCAACGAGACGCGCAACGGCATCGAGGATTCCAGCCGCTACTCCGGGCTCAAGTTCCTCGCCGCCTGCAACGGCACCACCGCCGGCGGCGGCTACGAGCTGGCGCTGGCCTGCGATGAGATCATCCTCGTCGATGACCGCTCCTCCGCCGTCAGCCTGCCCGAAGTGCCCCTGCTCGGCGTGCTGCCCGGCACCGGCGGCCTTACCCGCGTCACCGACAAGCGCCGCGTGCGGCGCGACCATGCCGACATCTTCTGCACCCTGACCGAAGGCATCCGCGCCCAGCGCGCCAAGGAATGGCGCCTGATCGACGACTTCGCCAAGCCGCAGGTCTTCGCCGAAAAGGTAAAGCAGCGCGCCACCGAACTCGCCGCGCAAAGCGACCGCCCGGCCGACGCCAAGGGCATCGCCCTGACGCCGCTCAAGCGCGTGACCGACGCCGCCGGCTACCACTACGAAACCGTCGACGTCGCGATCGACCGCGCCGCGCGCCGCGCCACGCTGACCGTCAAGGCGCCGACCGCCGCCGTGCAGTCCGACATCGCCCAGATCGTCGCCGCCGGCGCCAACTGGTGGCCGCTGCAGATGGCGCGCGAACTCGACGACGCGATCCTGATGTTGCGCACCAACGACCTCGAAGTCGGCACCTGGGTGCTCAAGACCAGCGGCGATGCCGCCCATGTGCTGGCCGCCGACGCCGTGCTCGACCAGCAGCGCAAGCACTGGTTCGTGCGCGAAACCATCGGCATGCTGCGCCGTACCCTGGCGCGCCTCGACGTCACCTCGCGCACCTTGATCGCCCTGGTCGAGCGCGGCTCCTGCTTCGCCGGCACGATGGCCGAACTGCTCTTCGCCGCCGACCGCGGCTACATGCTGGCCCTGCCCGATGCCGCCGCCGAGGAAGGCCGCGTCACCCTGTCGGCGATGAATTTCGGCGACTACCCGATGGTCAATGGCCGCTATCGCCTCGCCGCGCGCTTCTACGAAGAAGATGCGCCGCTGGCCGCCGCCAGGGCCGCGATCGGCAAGCCGCTGGATGCCGCCGCCGCGCTCGAACTCGGCCTCGTCACCGCGACACCCGACGACCTCGACTGGGACGACGAGATTCGCATCGTCTTCGAGGAGCGCGCCAGCCTCTCGCCCGACGCCCTGACCGGCATGGAAGCCAACCTGCGCTTCGGCCCCGGCGAGACCATGGAAACCCGCGTCTTCGGGCGGCTGTCGGCCTGGCAGAACTGGATTTTCATCCGCCCCAACGCCGTCGGCGAAGGCGGTGCGCTGAAGGTCTTCGGCAGCGGCAACAAGGCCAAATTCAACTGGGAACGCGTCTGACGCGCCCCGACAACCCCGACAACAACACCCCCCGACCCCAATCAGGAGAGCACCATGAGCATCGATTACAGCCAGAAGATCCCCAACAACGTCCACCTCAACGACAACAAGACCCTGCAGCGCGCGCTCGAGCACTGGCAGCCCGAGTTCATCAACTGGTGGAAGGACATGGGCCCCGACGGCTCGCAGAACTTCGACGTCTACCTGCGCACCGCGGTCAGCGTCGACCCAAGCGGCTGGGCGCATTTCGACTACGTCAAGATGCCCGACTACCGCTGGGGCATCTTCCTCAACCCCGCCGAAGAAGGCCGCAAGGTGAATTTCGGCGCGCACAAGGGTGAGGCCGCCTGGCAGGAAGTCCCCGGCGAATACCGCAGCAACCTGCGTCGCCTGATCGTCACCCAGGGCGACACCGAGCCGGCCTCGGTCGAGCAGCAGCGCCACCTGGGCCTGACCTGCCCCTCGCTCTACGACATGCGCAACCTGTTCCAGGTCAATGTCGAGGAAGGCCGCCACCTCTGGGCCATGGTCTACCTGCTGCACGCCTACTTCGGCCGCGACGGCCGCGAGGAAGCCGAGGCCCTGCTCGAGCGCCGTTCCGGCGACGCCGACAATCCCCGCATCCTCGGCGCCTTCAACGAAAGCACGCCGGACTGGCTGTCCTTCTTCATGTTCACCTACTTCACCGACCGCGACGGCAAGTACCAGCTCTGCTCGCTGGCCGAATCCGGCTTCGATCCGCTGGCCCGCACCTGCAAGTTCATGCTGACCGAAGAGGCGCACCACATGTTCGTCGGCGAATCCGGTGTCGGCCGCGTCATCCAGCGCACCTGCGACGTCATGAACCAGCTCAAGACCGACGACGTGGCGAAGATCCGCGCCCAGGGCGTGATCGACCTGCCGACCATCCAGCGCTACCTGAACTTCCATTTCAGCGTGACCATGGACCTGTTCGGCGCCGACGTCTCGTCGAATGCGGCGACCTTCTACAACACCGGCCTCAAGGGCCGCTACGAAGAGACCAAGCAAGACGACGATCATCTGCTGAACGACGCCGCCTATCCCGTGCTCGAAGTCGCCGACGGCAAGCTCCTCACGGTCCAGGCGCCCTACCTCAACGCCCTCAACGAGCGCCTGCGCGACGACTACGTCGTCGATGCCAAGGCCGGCATCGAGCGCTGGAACAAGATCATCCAGAAGGCCGGCATCCCGTTCGCGCTGACAGCGCCGCACAAGGCCTTCAACCGCAAGATCGGGCCCTTGTCCGCGGCAAAGATATCGCCGACCGGCAGCGTGCTGTCGGAAGCCGAATGGACGCACCACCATCTGCAGTGGCTGCCCTCGATCGAGGACCGCGCCTTCGTCGCCTCGCTGATGGGCCGGGTCGCCGAGCCGGGCAAGTACGCCAACTGGATCGCCCCGCCCGCGCGCGGCATCAACAACCAGGCGGTGGACTTCGCCTACGTGCGGTTCAACTGATGCAGTCCGATGATCATCGCCGGCTATGGGCGCTACCGTTTCGGCGACGGTCTGAATAACTACGAGGCATGCGCCGCGTTGTACGACAAATAAGCAAATTCCCCAACCCCAACATGCAAGGCGACAGCAGATGATAACGAAGGACAAGTTCTACATAGCCGGCGCCTGGACGCCGCCCGCCGGTAGCGCCTCCATCGAGGTACATTCGCCTACCGACGGCGCGCTGCTGGCACGGATTCCGCAAGGCTTCGCAGTGGATGCTCAAGTGGCCGTTGCCGCGGCGCATAAGGCCTTCGATGCTTGGGCCGCGACGCCGCCGATGCGGCGCGCCGAGTTGCTGAAAAAAATCCAGGAAGGGCTCAAGGCACGCACCGACGATATCGCACGCACCATCAGCCTAGAGATGGGCATGCCCTACAAGCTATCGCAGCGCATCCAGGTCGGCTCGCCCACGGCTACCTTCGGTATGTATGCGCGCATGCTCGGCGAATTTGCCTTCGAGGAGCAAGTCGGTAATTCAAAGATATTGCGCGAACCGGTCGGCGTCGTCGTTGCCATCACTCCGTGGAACTACCCGTTGCACCAGATCGCGGCCAAGGTCGCGGCGGCGCTGGCGGCCGGTTGCACCGTGGTGCTCAAGCCCTCCGAGGTGGCGCCGCTCAACGCCTTCGCATTGGCCGAGATCATTCACAACGCGGGCGTGCCGGCCGGCGTGTTCAACCTGGTCACGGGTTTCGGCCCCGAGATCGGCGAAGCTCTGGTCGCTCATCCCGATGTGGACATGGTGTCCTTCACCGGATCGACCAATGCGGGCAAGCGCATCTCCCAGCTTGCCGCCGGCACCGTCAAGCGCGTGGCCCTTGAGCTGGGCGGCAAGTCCGCCGGCATCGTGCTCGACGATGCCGATTTCGGCGTCGCCGTGAAGAGCGTGGTCGACAACTGCTACCTTAATGCCGGCCAGACCTGCACTGCGCAGACCCGCCTGCTGGTTCCGGAGTCACGCTACAAGGAGGCGGCGCGCATCGCCGCCGCCACGGCTGCAAAATTCCGCGTCGGCGACCCGCTACAGCCCGAGACCACGCTCGGGCCGCTGGCCTCTAAGATGCAGCAGGATCGCGTGCGCGACTACATTGCCAAGGGCATCGCCGACGGCGCCGAACTGCTGGCTGGCGGTGCTGAACTTCCCCTCGACGTGCCAGCCGGTGGTTACTACGTGGCACCCACCGTCTTCGGTCGCGTCGGCCCGAAAGCGACCATCGCCCAGGATGAAATCTTCGGCCCAGTGTTGTCCATTATCACCTACCGCGACGAGGACGACGCCGTGCGTATCGCCAACGACTCGATCTACGGGCTTTCGGGTGGAGTTTGGTCGGCCACCGACGCGCATGCGGAAGCTATCGCGCGGCGCCTGCGCACCGGCCAAGTCGAGATCAACGGCGGACCGTTCAACCTTTACGCGCCCTTCGGTGGCTACAAGCAGTCGGGCAACGGGCGCGAACTGGGGCGGTTCGGGCTCGAAGACTTCCTCGAATACAAGTCGTTGCAGCTTCGACCGTCACTTAAGGGACACTTCTTCCAAGAAAGCCAAACAGCATGAACGAACAAGCCTTTATCTGCGACGCAATTCGGACACCCATCGGCCGTTACGGCGGCACGATGTCCGGCATCCGCATCGACGACCTGGCAGCGCTGCCGATCAGGGCCTTGATCGCACGTAATGGCAAGGTCGATTGGGAGGGAGTCGAGGATGTCATCTATGGCTGCGCCAACCAGGCCGGTGAGGACAACCGCAACGTCGCACGTATGGCCGGCCTGCTGGCTGGACTTCCGGTGGCCGTGCCCGGATCGACGATCAACCGCCTGTGCGGCTCGGGCATGGACGCGGTCGGCACGGCGGCGCGCGCCATCAAGGCCGGCGAGACTGCGCTGATGATCGCCGGCGGCGTGGAAAGCATGAGCCGCGCGCCCTTCGTCATGCCCAAGGCCGACAGCGCGTTCTCGCGCAGCAACGCCGTATATGACACAACCATCGGCTGGCGCTTCGTGAACAAACTGATGAAGGCGCAATACGGCATCGATTCGATGCCCGAAACCGCCGACAACGTCGCCGCCGAGTTCGGGATAGCCCGCGCCGACCAGGACGCCTTCGCTCTGCGCTCGCAGCAGCGCTGGGGCGCCGCCAACGCAGCCGGCTGCTTCCGGGACGAGATAGTCCCGGTCGAGGTCGCGCAGAAAAAGGGCGAGACTAAGCTCTTCGATACCGACGAACATCCGCGCACCAACACCACCCTGGAACAACTGGCCAAGCTTAAAGGCATCAACGGCCCTGAACTGACGGTAACAGCGGGCAACGCGTCCGGCGTCAACGACGGCGCCTGTGCGCTGCTGATCGCCTCGGAAGCCGCCGCGAAGGCCCATGGCGTGACGCCGAAAGCACGTGTCGTGGCGATGGCCACCGCCGGCGTGGCGCCGCGCATCATGGGCTTCGGCCCTGCGCCGGCGGTGAAGAAGCTGCTGGCGCAGACCGGCCTCTCCTTGGCGCAGATGGACGTCATCGAGCTCAACGAAGCTTTCGCTGCCCAAGGCCTCGCCGTCACCCGTGACCTCGGCCTCGCCGACGACGACCCGCGCGTCAATCCGAACGGCGGCGCCATCGCCATCGGCCATCCGTTGGGCATGAGCGGCGCACGCTTGGTCACCACGGCCATGTACCAACTGCACCGGACCGGCGGCCGCTATGCGCTGTGCACCATGTGCATTGGGGTCGGCCAAGGCATCGCGCTGATCATCGAAAGGGTCTGAGACCCTGTCAAGAATGCCGCAGGTGTCGCGGGTTTTTAGACTTGTCCGGTTCTGTAGCACATGAATTGTCCGCTTTTTCTGTTGGGGGCGGGAAGCGGCGGAGGGCGTAGCCCAAAGCCGGTTTCCGCCCCCAACGGCGCGCTTGGCGGACGGTTCAGGCGGCCTGTTGCAAATCATCAGTGATGGGCCTGAATCGTATTAGCGCATCCGTCAAGGCTACCAAACGCTGATTCCGTGTCTTCACTCCGGGAACTCTACGAGTACCAGCCGTCGTTCGTCATAGGTTTTCATGGCTGCGACAAGAAGATTAGCGAAGGCCTGTTAAGTGGCAAGCCCAGGCATCTCGATCCTTCCCACACGAAGTGGGATTGCTTCAGGGCATGGGATCCTACTTCTGGGAAGGCAATCCACAGCAGGCCAAAGAATGGACTTACGACTGCGTTGCTGCAGGGTAGATCAAAGTGCCCTTCGTCATCGGCGCCGTGATCGATCTTCGTCATTGCCTCGATCTGCTTGATAGCAGCGGACAGCAACAGGACAATGATGCCCATGAAATGCTGGTGTCCATTCAAGCAAGAGCCGGCTGTGATCTGATTATCATGGGTACTCATGCTCGCTCCAGTATTGGGAAGTTTTTTCTGGGAAGTGTTGCTGCATTTGTGCTCGGAGAGTCCGAGATGCCGGTGTTGCTCTACCGCTGAGGTAGTTGGTTGGTCGCGTCCCTAACATTGGTAAGTCAGCAAGATTGCGATGTCTGGATGCTCAATGCTCGCTAAGAGATTTCGCGTCAATCACGAGCGCGTGCAGTAGGTAGCCGGCCTGACCGGAATCGCGTTCAGATTGGAGGGTGGGACTTACAATACTCAGGCTACCGTCAGCGCTTTTCCATTTTGCTTCGGCCCGAGCTTCAGCAGAAACGGAACGGCACGCTCTGCCCACGCGGTCGCCGATTCGTATTCGCCCGCGGCTTCGCCGAACGACCTGCGCAGCATATCGGTATCGATGATTCCGGGATTCAGCGGAATGGCGGCCATGCCCTTGGGCAGTTCCTGCGCCAGGGATCGAGTTAGCCCCTCGATGGCCCACTTGCTGGCGCAGTAGGGGGCGGCGTCGGGTGCCGAAACGCGTCCCCAGCCCGAACTGAAATTGATGATCACTCCGCTGCCTTGCTCGATCATGGCCGGCACGAAATGGCGCACCATGTTGGCCGTGCCTTTTACATTTACGTCGATCAGAGCGGCAAACTCCGCTGCCGGTACTTCCCATAGCGGGGCCGGGGTATTCGTCAGCGCGGCGTTGTTGATCAGGATGTCGGGTGGTCCCATCGTCGTCAGTACATGGCGTGCCCATTGGCCGACCTGCATATCATCGGCGACATCCACGGTCGCAAAGCGATGAGGTGCCACGAACTGCAGCCGGAGTTTCTCGATGGCGGCTTCGGAGCGCCCGCATCCGGCAACGCTATGTCCACGAGCCGCGAATTCGTCGAGCATGGCGCGGCCGAGGCCACGGGTCACGCCGGTGATTACGATGCGTTTCATTGATTTGCTTGTTCCCGCTTACCTGTGTTCGTTCGAGGGTCCCGATCCCGCATTGGGCGGGGGAGGGCTGTTCGTCATCCCGACCGAGAATGAACGGGCGGCCAGAGCCATGACACTGAGTGCCAGCGCCATCGTCGATCGGAAGAGCATTCGGAGTCGAGCAGGTTTCAGGATGTCGTCGATAGCACTCTGTAGCATCGTCATTTCTGCCCGAACTTGTCGACCAGTTGTTGCAGCTTGGCCTGATGTTCCTGGGCCTTGAGCTGTTCGCGACGTTGTTCTGCCTGCTTGCGAAACCGGTCCTTGAGATCCTGGTTGGCCTGTTTCTGTTGTTCCGGAGTGATGTCGCCAGTCGGCACACCATCAAGTCCGAATCGGCTGCCACCTGCCGCGACGACTTTGAGATACCTGGTGGAAGCGGTATGGCGTTGCAAGGTTCGTCGTAGCGCTGCTTTGTCGATGTCGGGATGTGCCGCAATGATGGCCTTGTGAATGCCGACAGCCAGCGGCTGGATGTCCCTAAATACGGGGTAAGTCGCGACCAAGCGAGCAAGGACCGGGTCGCGGTGAGGAGGGCTGCTCAGCATGGGATGAATTATGCGCGATGGAACTTGCTCTGTCTCTCGTTGTGCAACTTTCTGCAGCGCTTAGTCAGGGATCACGTTGGGCCGCGCCTGCGCTGTTTAGCTGTTCGGTGATCAGATTGCGTTAGCCTTATGCTGGACAGCTCGACATCGTTCCATCAGACCCTTGAACGGCTCGACGTCATCCAGGAACAAGCCGTCATCGACCATATGTTGATAGTCGGCGGCTAACTTGGCCAAGGCATCGTCATCAGGTATGAGTTGGAGTCCGCCGGAGACGGCAGCGTGATAGTCGATGACTTCGCCTTGCGGGTTCTTTTCTGCAAAGAACATACTCTTGTGATCGGCAACTGCTCGGGCGAGTGTTTTGTCCGCGATGGCTGTTTTTACGAAGCCGGCCGCATCCAGGCGAGTCACATCATGCCAGTGGCGCGCGAAGCGGTCACCGCCACGGAAGGCACCTTGTATGCAGAACACATGAATCGCCGTGGCCTTCTCCCAGAAGGTTCTTTCGGCGCGCATGACCCGCGGCGTTGCGCTCGGAAACTCGACTCCTCGCAGATGTGCAGCCGCATCACAGGTGATGGCACGGGGTTCGCTGGGCTCGCCGGTGGAACGGGCACCGAATTCCAACATCACAGCCGGCGCGACGTAGCCCGTGCCGGTGACCAGCGGTGTGTAGTCGATGAACACTTTGTCGCCCTCGGCCCGTACCGTTGCTGGCAAACCTTGCTGCACGAGGTCTTGCTTGAGACGGGGCACGATCTCGGCGCCCACCCAGTCTGACAGGCGCAGGCGAATCTCCTTGCTCCATTTCTTCTCTTGGCTCTTGCTGGTTGGCAGCGGCGCATTTGCATCGCCCACCAGATCGCTGGCGATGGCGCGGATGTCGTAGGTCAGGTCAACATCTTCGGAGAAGCGCCGGATGACACCGTAGGCTTTTGACAAGGAAGTGCCGCCCTTGAATACCAAGTGGTCAGCGTAGGGGCCGGAAAAAAGGTGCCGCAGTGCCCAGACCACCCAGATGTCTTTTTCCAGCAGATGGGGCGGAAGACCGGATAGGTTGGCTGCCGCGTCGAGTGCGTCCAGGCGATCAGAGGGGGAGAGTTGGAAGAATTCAGCCATGCGGCACCAGAGCGCTGATCTCTTGGGCCATCCACGTTGGCAGGCGCGCGCGCGCCGATGCGACTTCTTTCAACTCGGAAGGCGGTAGCTTGGTGCGCAGCGTCCGGATCGCTTCACTGGCTTTCTCCGGACCCAACCAAGCCAGAGCCCGAACCACTTCGCCTGCGGCCCGCCCAGGAAATATCAGTTGCCAAATCGGTGCATGCCGGAGCTCGACAATTTGCGCGCCCAATTTCAAGCGGCGACTGGGGCCGGACGTGAGATAGACCGCCCGCATCGGCACTTGTGTGGTCAGGCCAAGCACGTTGGCGGCGGCGGCGCCGTGCGACACGATGGTTTCCCCACGCTGGTTCGCCAGGCCCTCGACCATCTTGACTGTCGAAGGGGCGCGGGTGCCGTGGCGGCTCTCGACGGGTGCGACATAGATACCGCGGCCAGCACGCAGCAGGGAGCCGCGCCGCACAAGGCGGGACAGCACTTGATCCACGGCTGCTCGATTGCCCAAGTGCAACAGTTCTTTTGCGACCAAAGGCGTGCCCTCCGGCATTCCGGCGGCGTGTTCCAAGACTTGTTTGGTGAGGGTTTCCATGGCGATATCTCCAGACTGGTAGAAGTATGAGGCTACTTCTGACACTTTTCAAGTCTTGAGTCTATTCGCTATGTAGTGATATTTGAACGGAGACGGCCGCCACCTGTGATAGAAATGTACGGCATGATGCGGTAAGACTAGTGATAAGGCGGTTTGCGAGAGCGCCTGGTTGATAAAAAGTTACATATAATCAATGCGTACTTTCTTTGCAAAACTCACTGATCCGCCTTCTAAGCCGGGGGTAGTGGGTTCGAATCCCGCCGGGCGGGCCAATTCGATTTTCATTCCTGCCCTCAAAGATCGCAGCCGCACCCAACGCCATGAATGCGCCCCCGGCCGCCACCTACGTCTGTATCGCGCGCCACGGCGAAACCGACTGGAATGTCGCCGGCGTACTGCAGGGATGGCTCGATGTCCCGCTCAACGACAAGGGGCGGCGGCAGGCGTATCAGATGCTGGCGGGCCTGGCACAGGTCGGATTTTCGAAGGTTTATTCAAGCCCGCTGGTGCGCGCCCGTGAAACCGCCGAGATCATCACCCGTTCGCTGCGGCTGGGGCCGCCCGAAATCCACGACGGGCTGAAAGAACGCAACTTCGGCGCCATCCAGGGCATTCCGAAGGCGGAACTGGCGGACTTGAATCCGGTGCTATTGCAGCAGATTCTCAAGCGGAATCCGGCAACCGATTTCGAGCAGGGCGAATCCATGGACGACTTTGCCGACCGCGTGCTGCACGCCGTCGCCGAGATTGCCCGGCCGAATCCCGGCAAACGCATCCTGGTCATCACCCACGGCTGGACCATGGACGTGATCACGCGGCACATCGCCGGATTGCCGCGCAGCGCGATCCTCGGCATGAAACGCCGGAATGGCGAGAGCGCGTGGCTCGATGTCCGCGGCAAATCGATACGGCCGCTGTGACGCGCCGCCCGGTCGGCAACGCTCCTTATTGCGCCTTGACCTTGGCCTCGTAGCGGGCGATGATCGCCGCATGGTTGCCGTCGCGCTTCATGGCGTCGAGCGCCTTCTGCAACTTGTCGGTGGTGGCTTGCGGCAGGCCGAGGTTGCAGGCCAGGTAGTTCTCCGAGGACTGGAATACCCAGACCGGAACGACATCCTTGACACCTGTCTTGGCGGCGATGTGGGCGCCCGAATAGTAGCCCGTGACCCACAGGTCGATCTTGTCGGGTTCCGTGCGGTTGAGCGTCAGCTTCGAGGGATTTTTCGCGTCATCGGGTTCCGGAACGCGGAAGGTGACCCGTAGGTCCTTGAGGTAACGTTCCTTGGCATCGCCTTGCAACACGCCGACGCGATACTGGGTCAGGTCGTCGGGGCGCGCCAGCGTGCCCTTGAAGCCTTTTTTGGCGAAGGCCGCCCACTTGTTCTCCACGATCGGCCCGATCCATTTGAACACCTTTTCGCGGTTTTCGGTCCGCGCGGTGCTGTAGACGCAGGTGTTCGGATAAACCTGGGCACGGTCGTAGGCATCCTTCCATGACAGCATTTCGTCCTTGTGGACGATGCCGGCGCGCTTGAAGACTTCATTCACCACTTCCGCCGCCATGCCGGTAAGCTTCTTGTCCTCCAGGTACTGGAAGGGATAGGCGTCCTCGGTCAGCAGGTTGATGGTCTGTGCAACGGCGGCAACCGGCGCGGTGGAACATAGGGCCGCGCACAGGGCGATGCGTAGCGGCTTGAGTGAGGTCATCTTGTTCTCCTAGGCGTGGGGCTCAATGACGATCCGATGGTGAAACGGATGCTTCCGGGACTCTAGCAAGATCCGGACTGGAAGGCAAAACTGGCGGCGAAGTTCCAATGATGGCAACGCTGCCTTGTTGCGCTAACGAAGTCAACCGATGGCAGCGGCTGCAAGGTGCCGGGAGGAGGGCGCACCTGAAGTATGCAATCAGCTTCATGCTGCTGGCGGCGGCAATCACCGGCCCTGGCCGACTTGGTGCTGGTTTTCGGATATTCGGATGCCGACGTGTACGTTGCCCAATCCGGTAGAGAGAGGGCGCAGGACAAGGCCAGGATGTAAAGCCTGACCGACGCGCGGGTAGACAAGGAGGCGCTGGTTTACCGGTACCATTCGCAGAAAACCTTGCGACCGGGTATTCCCCGGGCGACGAGTCGTTGCCGCTGCTGCATCAAACACCCGAGACGGTAGCGTGGGGGATTGCCTGCGCATCGCGGTGAGCATCCGGCGCATTTCCGGCGACCGCGATGCGGCTGGGTTCGACCGATTGGGGCATTGCATGCTGCGGAAGGCGAGGGCGGCAACAGAAAAGTCGGTGCTGGCGGTACGGCGGCATGTGGGAGCGGCAGACTGAAAAGGGCTGCATAACGAACGCCATCAGGATCCACCAAGCACGGCGATACTTGTTCGGTGCAAAAACGCCACGAAAGGTGTTTGGCTACTCGATGCTTGGCGGAGAGGGCGGGATTCGAACCCGCGTTAGGCTTTCACCTAAACACGCTTTCCAGGCGTGCGACTTAAACCACTCATCCACCTCTCCGCGGATTCCTGCTGGTTCCTGCCATTGCGGCAGGGCGCGAATTATAGCGGATCAGCCCTCGCTGTGCCGCAGCGAGAGGTCGATGGCGCGCACGTTCTTGGTCAGGCCTCCGATCGATATCCGATCGACGCCGGTTTCGGCGATGGCGCGCACGGTTTCCAGGCTGACGCCGCCGGAGGCTTCGAGTTCGGCGCGGCCGGCGGTGAGGCCGACGGCCTGGCGCATCTGGTGCAGGTCCATGTTGTCGAGCAGGATCATCTTCGCACCGGCGTCGAGGGCTTCGGCGAGCTGTTCCAGGGTCTCGACCTCGATCTGGATGAAGACGTCGCCGCGGCCGATGGCGCGCGCCTGCTCCAGCGCGGCGGTAACGCCGCCGGCGGCCATGATGTGGTTTTCCTTGATCAGGATGCCGTCATAGAGGCCGAGGCGGTGGTTGCTGCCGCCGCCGCAGGTGACGGCGTATTTCTGCGCCAGGCGCAGGCCGGGCAGGGTCTTGCGCGTGTCGACGATGCGCGCGCCGGTGCCGGCGATGGCATCGACGTAGAGCCGCGTGGCGGTGGCCGTGGCCGAGAGCAGTTGCAGGAAATTCAGCGCGGCGCGCTCGGCGGTGAGCAGGGCACGGGTGTTGGCTTCGATCTCGCAAACGACCTCGCCGGCGCCGATGGTGTCGCCGTCGCGCATGTTCCAGCGAATCTCGGTAAGGGGATCGAGTCGTCGGAAGCAGGAGTCGAACCATGCCGTACCGGCCAGAACTGCGTCCTCGCGGCTGACGACGGTGCCCTGCGAGCGCTTGTCACCCGGGCTCAGCAGTGCGGTCAGGTCGCCGCCGCCGATGTCTTCGGCCAGGGCGGCAAGCACGTTGCGCTGTACTTCGGCGGCGAGCTGGAGGGGCAGGTCCATGATGTTCGGGTAGCTGGTTTTTACGCCGCCGATTCTAGCATCGCGGCTTCAACGGGTTTTTGCGCCGCGCAGGCTCAGCGTGGTCGCCGGCGCCTCGAAACTGTCGGCGCGCGCGACATCCCAGAACACCTTGAACACCGGATGGTCGGGGACGCCGGCGAGCAGTTCGCCGGGGCGCGCCCAGTGGTGCAGGCTGGCGAGCGAACGCACGTCGGTGGCCGAGACGCGGCGGATGACGTGTTCCGGCCCGAGTTCGCGCGGGTGGCCGAGTCCCGCCGCGCCGAGCATCTCCTTCAGTGCGATCAGGGTGTTGCGATGGAACTGGTGCACGCGCGAGGATTTGTCGCCGACGTCGAGCGCCCGCATGCGCGCCGGGTCCTGGGTGGTGACGCCGGTCGGGCAATGGCCGGTGTGGCAGGTCTGCGCCTGCAGGCAGCCCAGCGCGAACATGAAGCCGCGGGCGGAATTGCACCAGTCGGCGCCGGTGGCGATGGTGCGCGCCATGTCGAAGGCGGTGACGATCTTGCCCGAGGCGCCGATGCTGATCTGGTGGCGCAGGTTCACGCCGACCAGGGTGTTGTGCACCAGCATCAGGCCTTCGCGCAGCGGCGCGCCGACATGGTCGGTGAATTCCAGCGGCGCGGCGCCGGTGCCGCCCTCGCCGCCGTCGACGACGATGAAGTCGGGCGCAATGCCGGTCTGCAGCATGGCCTTGACGATGGCGAACCATTCCCAGGGATGGCCGATGGCGAGCTTGAAGCCGACCGGCTTGCCGCCGGAGAGTTCGCGCAGGCGGGCGATGAATTGGAGCAACTCGATCGGCGTCGTAAAGGCCGAGTGGTTGGGCGGCGAGATACAGTCCTCGCCTACCGGGACGCCGCGCGCTTCGGCGATTTCGGGCGAAACCTTGGCGCCGGGCAGGACGCCGCCATGGCCGGGCTTGGCGCCTTGCGAAAGCTTGACCTCGATCATCCTGACCTGGTCGGGCGCGGCATTCTCGGCGAAGCGTGCGCCGTCGAACTTGCCGTTGGCATCGCGGCAGCCGAAATAGCCGCTGCCGATTTCCCACACCAGGTCGCCGCCGTTCTGCCGGTGGTAGCGCGAGATCGAACCCTCGCCGGTGTCGTGGAAGAAGTGTCCGCGGCGGGCGCCCTCGTTGAGCGCCAGGATGGCGTTGGCCGACAGGGCGCCGAAGCTCATCGCCGAGATGTTGAAGACGCTGGCGGAGTAGGGCCTGGCACACGCGGGACCGCCGACGTCGATGCGGAAGTCGTGGCTTTCGATGCGCACGGGGGCGATCGAGTGGTTGATCCATTCGTAATGCGGTTCGTAGAGGTTGAGCTGGGTGCCGAAGGGACGCTTGTCCAGCGCCTGCTTCGAGCGCTGGTAGATGATCGAGCGTTGGGCGCGCGAGAAGGGCAGTTCCTCGGAATCGGCTTCGATGAAGTACTGGCGGATCTCGGGGCGGATGTATTCGAAGAAGAAGCGGAAATGCGCCAGCACCGGATAGTTGCGGCGGATGGCCTGGCGCGGCTGGAGGTAATCGACGAGGCCGACCAGTGTCAGGGCGCCGAAGACCAGACCCGGCCACAGCCAGAGGCCGGAGAACGGCAACAGCAGCAGGCAGGCGCCGGCCAGCAGGGCGCACAGGGCCCAAGCGTGGTAGCGCTGCGGAATGATTCGGTCGAGGCTCTGCAACATGGGCGTCCTCCGGAGAACGATGCGGCAGGCTTACTCTATCAGGCTTGACGCCGCATGCGTTCGGCAAGCGCGATGGAGAGGCTGCTGGCGACGATCACGACCATGCCGGTCACCGATAGCAGGTCGGGAATATGCTGGTAGAACAATGCACCGAGCAGCCCCGCCCAGATCAGTTGGGCGTAGAGAAAGGGCGAGAGGAAGGAGGCGTTGGCGTAGCGGAAGGCGCGGGTCAGCATCAGGTGGCCGGTACCGCCATACAGCCCAAGCGAAGCGATCAGCGCCGCATCGATCCAGCCGGGCATCGGGCCGCCCCAGTAAAGCGGAGCCGCCAGCGTCATCGACACGGTGCCGACCAGGGCGGTGTAGAACAGCATGGTGACGGTGTTCTCGGTCGGCGATAGTTGGCGGGTCTGGATCTGGTAGATCGCATAGCAGGCCGCGGCCAGCGACATCCAGAAGATGCCCTCCAGATTTAGTGCGCCACCGGGACGGGCGATCAGCAGCGCGCCGCAGAACCCGGCAACGACAGCGATCCAGTGAAGGCCGGTGATCGACTCCTTGAGCAGCCAGTGCGACAGGATGACGACGACGAGCGGGGTGACGAACAGGAAAGCGGTGCTTTCGGCCAGCGGCATCATGGAAAAACCGGCCATGGAAAAGCCCGTGGTGCCGACCAGCATCAATGCGCGCGTGATCTGGGCACGCGGGCGGGTGGTCGCGATCAGTTGCAGGCGCATCGAAGGCGCCAGAAAGATCAGCATCATCAGACAGTGGAAGGTGTAGCGGCCCCAGACCATCATCGGGATCGGGTAGGTTTTCGACAAGTGCTTGGACGTCGCATCGAGCGCGGCGAAGCACAGCGTCGCGCCAAGCATCAGCAGCACGGCGAAGCCGACCTTGCGGCGGTCAGGCATTCGCGTGGATCAGTCGATTGAGCTGGCTGCGTGCGACGGAAATCAGTTCGCCGGCGGTCATGCCGATCGGGCCGTCGCCTCTGGCGGCCAGTTCGTCGGCGGCTGCGCCGTGCAGATGGACGGCAGCACTAAGAGCGGCGGCGGCCGACCAACCCTGTGCCAGCAGCGCGCCGGCCATGCCGGATAGCACGTCGCCGCTGCCGCCCGAGGCCAGGCCGGGATTGCCCGTGGCGTTGATGCGCCAGCGGCCGTCGGGGTGGGCAACGACCGTGCCGCAGCCCTTGAGCGCGACATGGGCCTTGAAGTGCTGCGCCAGTTCCAGCGCGGCGCCGACACGGTCGGCCTGGACTGCCTCGACGCTGGTCGCGAGCAGGCGCGCGGCCTCCGCCGGATGCGGGGTGATGATCGTTGCTGCCGAGCGGCGGGCCACATGGGCGGCCAGTACCGGTCGGACCGCCAGCAGGTTGAGTGCGTCGGCATCGATCACTAGCGGAAAGTCGGCGCCGGCGACACGGCGAAGAATCGCCATGGCTGCGTCGGAAACACCGAGACCGGGCCCGACCACGACGGTCGTGGCCTGCGCCAGCGCGTCGTCCGGCGAACGCAGCATGAGTTCCGCTTGCAGCGGATCGACGGCAAGCGCGTGCAGCAGGCCGGCAAAGACCCGGCCGGCGCCGAGCTTGAGCCCTGCGCGTCCCGCCAGCAGCGCCGCGCCGGTCATGCCCGTGGCGCCACCGATCACCGCCAGCGAGCCGAAGCTGCCCTTGTGGCTGTTGCGCGGGCGCGGCTTGAGGCAGGAACGGAAATCATCGACGGAGAGCAGGGCACCCGGGAAGCCGTCAAGACGCAGTCCGAGGTCGACGACGCTGACCTCGCCGCAGTGGTCCGGCCCGTCCAGCGTGTATAGCCCCGGCTTGCCGCCGATGAAGCTCAGCGTATGCGTCGCGCGCACTGCAATGCCCAGGACGCGCCCGGTATCGCCATCGAGGCCGCTGGGAATGTCAAGCGCCAGCACCGGCCCGGGAAAAGCATTGATGCGCGTGACCAGTTCGGCCCAGGCGCCTTGAATGGGTCGAGCCAGGCCGATGCCGAACAGGCCGTCGACTACCAGCCCGTACTTGCCGGCCGGGACTGCATCGCCGGGGCCAACGAGAGCCACCGCGATGCCCTGTTGCCTGAGGACGCGCGCCATGACCCGCGCATCGCCACCGTTGTTGCCGGGGCCGGCCAGGATCAACACCGGCGCGCGACTTCCCTTCAGCAATTGCCGGGCATATCCGGCCGCGGCATGGCCGGCGCGTTCCATCAGCGGTGGCCGGGCATCGCCGTGACGCGTTTCGAGTTCGCGCAGCTCGCTGCCGCGCAAGAGGGGAGTGTTCATGATGCGATTGTAACCGTCAGTTTCCGGTCGCAAGCGCGGGCAAGGGGACGCTTGCGTAGCCGATGGCCGCCAATTCCCGGCGCAGATGGCGCGCCACCTCTATGGCACCGGGACTGTCGCCATGGACGCAGATGCTGCCGATCGGCGTCGGGATGCGGGTGCCGTCGGTTGCGATCAGCGCCCCGGCGTCGAGCATTTTCAGCACGTGGGCGAGGCAGGCGGCAGCGCCGTGGACCATGGCACCGGGTTGCGAGCGGGGCACCAGTTGGCCATCGGGCAGGTAGGCGCGATCGGCGAAGATCTCCTCGACCACCGAGAGGCCGGCGGCATGCCCGGCGGCGACCAGTTGCGAGGCGGCGGGCGCCAGCAGGATCAGGGCCGGGTCGATGGCACGGACTGTGCGGCAGATGGTGTCGGCCAGCGCGCGATCGACGCAGGCCTGGTTGTTCAGCGCGCCGTGCGGTTTGACATGGCTGACGCGAACACCCTCCATGGCGGCGATGCCGATCAGGGCGCCGATTTGCGCGGCAAGCTGGTTCTCCAGTTCCGCCGGCGCCAACGACATGGCGCGGCGACCGAAGTTGCGCAGGTCGGGGTAGCTCGGGTGGGCGCCGATCGAAACGCCGTGTTCCCGCGCCAGGCGCAGCGTCCGCCGCATGACGTCCGGGTCGCCGGCGTGGCCGCCGCAGGCTACATTGGCCGAATTGACGATAGCCAGCATGGCGTCGTCGTCGCCCATGGTCCACGGGCCGTAGCCCTCGCCGAGGTCGGCGTTGAGGTTAATTCGTGGCATCGATGACTCCGTCGATCAGGTTGGCGCCGTAGAGGGCGGCGAGGTCGGGTTCGGTCGTGTCCGGCGCGACGGCGGCGAGGCTGGCGCCGAGCGCATCCGCCGCCGCACGGCGGGCGGCCAGAGCCTGCTCCAGCGAAACAGCGGCAAAGCGCAGGCGCGTGCCGGGCAGGGCGTGGCCCAGGCGCGGCAGGTCGGCACCGATCACCGTGGCGATCTTGGCGTAGCCGCCGACGGTCTGGCAGTCGGCGAGCAGGACGATGGGCCGGCCGTCGCCCGGCACCTGGATCGCGCCCGGCGTCACGGCGTCGGAGACGATGTCGGCGCCGCCGACGTGCCCAAGGCGCGGCCCGTCAAGGCGCAGGCCCATGCGGTCGGCCTCGCGCCCGACGACGAATTCGCCGCCGAGGAAATCATCCCAGGCGGCATCGCTGAAGCGCTCGCGCTGCGGTCCGGGAATGACCCGGAGCGGCCCGCCGCTGCGCGCCGGCACGACACCGAGGCGGCGCGGAATCGGCGTCCCGCTAGCGCCGACTTTCAGTGTCATGCCGGGACCGAACGGGCTGCCGAGGTCGGCGCGCTCGTAGCGCGAACGGCTGCCCAACTCACGGCGTCCCTCGAGACCGCCGGCAACGGCGAGGTAGGCGACGCCGCTGCGCACGGCATCGATGCGCAGTTCCTCCCCGGCGCGCAGGCGATGGCTGCGCCACGCCGCCACGGCGTGCGTGCCGGCTTCGCCGACGATGCGCGCGTCGACGTCGCCGGCGATGGCGAACAGCGCATCGGCGTCGCTCTGCAGGCGCGGTCCGGCGAGGCGCATCTCGATCGCAGCGGCATCCGGCGGATTGCCCGCGAGCGCGTTGGCCAGCGCCAGCCATTCCGGGTCGAGCGCGCCCGAGAGCGGCACCCCGAGGTGGCGATAGCCGGGGCGTCCCGCGTCCTGCAGGCTGGCGGGAAAGGGGCAGGCGAGGATCTCAAGCATGGCGCGGATGCTCGCGCAGGCCCTGAAATTCGTCGGGCGAGATGGCCTCGATGCGCAGCACGTCGCCGGGCGCGAAGCGTGCCGGCCGCTCGGCGTTGGCCGGATCGAACAGCGTGAGCGGCGTGCGCCCGAGCAGGTGCCAGCCGCCGGGACTCTGCCAGGGGTAGATGGCGGCCTGGCCGCCGGCGATGGCAAAGCTGTTGGCCGGCACCGCCGTGCGCGGCGTGGCGCGGCGCGGCAGGTCCAGCCAGTCGGGCAGGCCACCAAGATAAGGAAAGCCGGGCAGGAAGCCGATCAGCGCCACGTGCAGATCGAGCGCGCAGAGCGCGGTGATGACTTCGCCTTCGCTGCGGCCGGTGGCTGCCGCGACTTCGGCCAGATCCGGCCCGAACTCGCCGCCAAAGCACACCGGCACGATCGTGGGCGTGGCAGATCGCCGTATCGCCAGCGCCGACTTTTGCTCGGCCGCCTGCAACAGCGCCTGGCGCAAGCGGTCGTGGGGCAGGCGCAGGGGATCGAAATGCACGGTCAGCGAGCGCCAGGTCGGCACCATGTCGGTGATGCCGTCGAGGCCCAGCGCCTGAAGCGCATCGCGCGCCGCCATGACGCGCGCGTTGGCGTCGGGGTCGATGCGCTCGCCGAATTCGAGGGTCAGCGCGCCGTCGCCTAGCTCAATCAGCTTCATCCCACCATGCGCTGCGGCAGCCAGGTCACCAGTCCGGGGAAGGCGTAGAGCAGGCCGACCGCTCCCATCATCAGGGCGAAGGCGGGCAGGGCGGTGCGCGCGATCCAGGGCAGTTGCTTGCCGGTCATGCCCTGCAGGACGAACAGGTTGAAGCCGACCGGCGGCGTGATCTGGGCCATCTCGACCACCACCACGAGGAAGACGCCGAACCAGATCAGGTCGATGCCGGCGGCGACGATGGTGGGCTGGATCACCGCGATGGTCAGCACCACCATCGAGATGCCGTCAAGGAAACAGCCGAGGATGATGAAGAAGATCATCAGGCCGAAAAGCAGGCCGAACTGGCCGAGGCCGAGGCTGGCGATCCATTCCGCGAGCTGGCGCGGCAAGCCGATGTAGCCCATCGACAGGGTGAGGAAGGCGCTGCCGGCGAGGATCAGCGCGATCATGCAGTACAGGCGCGTCGCGCCCATCAGGCTGTCGCGGAAGGTGGCCCAGGAAAGCGACTTCTGCGCCGCGGCCAGCACCAGGCTGCCGACCACGCCCAGCGCGGCGGCTTCGGTCGCCGTGGCGATGCCGACGTAGATCGAGCCCAGCACCAGTGCGATCAGCAGCACGACGGGAATCAGGTGGCGCGAGGCGTAGAGCTTCTGGCCGAAGCTGTAGCGCTCGGTGGCGGGCGGCACGGCATCGGGATTGAGCAGGGCCCAGACCACGATCCAGCCCATGAACAGCAGGCCCAGCATCAGGCCCGGCAACACGCCGCCGATGAACAGCTTGGCGATCGAGACTTCGGCGGCGACGCCATAGACGATCATGATGATCGAGGGCGGGATCAGCAGGCCCAGCGTGCCGGCGCCGGCCAGGGTGCCGATGGTGATGCCTTCCGGGTAGCCGCGCTTGGCCAGTTCGGGCAGGGTGATCTTGCCTATCGTGGCGCAGGTCGCGGCCGACGATCCGGAAACGGCGGCAAAAATGGTGCAGCCGATGACATTGACGTGGAGCAGGCGGCCGGGCAGGTTTTCCAGCCAGGGCGCGAGGCCCTTGAACATGTCGGACGAGAGCCGCGTGCGAAACAGGATCTCGCCCATCCACAAGAACATCGGCAGCGCGGTCAGGGTCCAGGATGAGGAGGCGCCCCAGATCGTCACGGCCATGGCATCGCCCGCGGCGCGCGGGGTGAACAACTCCATGCCCATCCAGCCGACACCGAGCAGGGCCAGGCCGATCCAGATGCCGCTGCCGAGCAGGGCGAACAGGGCGAGGATCAGGGCAAAGGTGATCGCGATATCCATGGTCTATTCGCTCCTCGCCGGTTCGCCGCCAGGTTCTCGTTGGTGTCGCTTCTCGCCGCGAATGACGGCCACCAGTTCCTCGGCCAGCGCGATGGCGAAGATGCTGCTGCCGACGGCCATGCCCAACTGCGGAATCCACAGCGGTGACGCATCCGTGCCTTGCGAAACATCGTTGAACTGGAAGGACTGCCACACCAGGCGCGCCGCGAACCAGGCCAGCAGCACCGCGAACAACAGGCCGGCGGCATGGCTCCAGAGCTCCAGGGCATGGCGCGTGCGCGGCCCGGTGTGATCGAGAATCAGCGTGACGCGGATGTGTTCGCCGCGCTTGAGGGTGTGCGCCAGCGCCAGGAAGGCGGCCGCCGCCATGCAGTAGCCGGCGTAGGCGTCGGTGCCGCGGACATGGAAATCCAGCAGACGCCCGCTGACCGAAAGCAGGATCATCGCCAGGGTGCCGATCATGAACAGCGCCGCCGCCCAGGCGGCGGCGCCGTAAAGACCGTCGAGCGCGCGCCGGATCGACACGCGCTTACTTGCGGTAGGCGTCGAGGATGGCCTGGCCGTCGGCGCCGGCGGTCTTCTGCCATTCGCCGATCATGGTGTCGCCGACTTTCTTCATGTCGGCCTTGAGCGCGGCCGAAGGTGGGGCGACGGTCATGCCGTTCTTGGCCAGTTGCTCAAGATAGAACTTCGTCTTCTCCTCGCTGGTCTTCCAGCCGCGCGTCTCGGCTTCCGCCGCAGCCTTGAGTACGGCGTCCTGGCCGGCCTTGTCCAGCGCGTCGAAGGCCTTTTGCGAGACCAGCACGGCATTCTTCGGCAACCAGGCCTGGGTGTCGTAGAAATACTTGACCTGCTCCCACACCTTGCTGTCATAGCCGGTGGCGCCCGAGGTCATGAAGGCGGCAACGGCGCCGGTGGCCAGCGCCTGCGAGAGTTCCGCGGCCTGGATGGTCACCGGCTGGGCGCCGACCAGTTCGGCGATGCGCGAGGTCTGCGGGCTGTAGGCGCGCCACTTGACGCCCTTGAGGTCGGCGCCGGCGTTGATTGGCTTGGCCGCGAAGATGCCTTGCGGTGGCCAGGGCACGGAGAACAGCATCTTCAGGCCCTGCTTGGCCAGCAGCGAGTCGAGCGCGGGCTTCTGCGCGGCGGCGAGCTTTTTCGCTTCGGCGTAGGAAGTGGCGAGGAAGGGCACATTGTCGGTGCCGAACAGCGGATTCTCGTTGGCATAGCCGCCGAGCAGGATCTCGCCGATCTGCGCCTGGCCGCCCTGCACCGCGCGCTTGATCTCATTGGCCTTGTACAGCGAACCGCCGGCATGGACGGTGATCTTGAGTTTTCCGGCCGTGGCCTTGTCCACGTCGGCGGCGAACTGGGTGATGTTCTCGGTATGGAAATTGGCGGCCGGGTAGGGCGTGGGCATGTCCCACTTGGTCTGGGCGGAGGCGGCGAGGGCGGTGAAACCGAGTGCGGCGACGAGGGTGCGAAGGCAGGTATTCATCAGCGGGATCCTCACAAAATGGTCGGGAGAAATGGTGAAACGAAGATAACGTTAACAAAACATTTACAAAACGTCAATAAAATGTTTAAATAATTTGACGGAATTCACCTAAAAGGTCCCCGGCATGGCAAGGAAACGCGAGAAAACCATGGTAACGGAGCCCATTGCCGAGTCGCAGGTGCGCCGCATCGTCTCGTCCGAACATCTGGTGTCGGACAAGTGCCCCGAACTGTCCGAACTCGAATTTGGCCTGATCATCGCCAGCCACGCTTTCGGCCGCTGGATGACGCGCTGCATGGCCGGCGCCGGCGTCAAGGACATGACCGAGACCGAGATCCTCGTCGTGCATCACGTCAACCACCGTGGGCGGGAAAAGAAATTGGCGGATATCTGCTTCGTGCTCAACATAGAAGATACCCATGTGGTCTCCTACGCGCTGAAGAAGCTGGCGAACCTTGGATTGGTCTCGGGGGAACGGCGCGGCAAGGAGGTGTTCTGGTCTACCTCCGCGGCGGGGCAGGCGCTTTGCGAGCGCTACCGCCAGGTGCGCGAGGCCTGCCTGATGCCGGGTTTTTCCGGTGCGGAAGAAGAGAACCTGCGCATCGGCGATCTGGCGCGCTTGTTGCGCACCCTGTCCGGGCGCTATGATCAGGGCGCCAGGGCCGCATCGTCCATCTGAGCGCATCTACCGGAGGTACACGATCCATCATGGCCAACCATCACAGTACGCTTTCCTTTCTCGATCCGGCGCGTCCCGAACCCTGGGCCAGCTTCGTCGAGCAGATCGACCGGGTCGCGCCCCACCTGGGACCCTTGTCGCACTGGCTGGAAACCTTGAAGCGACCCAAGCGCATCCTGATCGTCGATGTGCCCATCGTGCGCGACGACGGCAGCATCGCTCATTACGAGGGTTATCGCGTTCAGCACAATCTGTCGCGGGGCCCCGGCAAAGGCGGCGTGCGTTTTCATCCGGCGGTGACCCTGAACGAAGTGATGGCGCTGTCCGGCTGGATGACGGTGAAGAACGCCGCGCTGGGTTTGCCCTACGGCGGCGCCAAGGGCGGAGTCCGCATCGACCCGCGCGCGTTCTCGCGCCCGGAGCTGGAGCGCATCACGCGCCGCTATACCTCGGAGATCGGCATCGTCATCGGGCCGGACAGGGATATCCCGGCACCCGATGTCGGCACCAACGAGCAGACCATGGCCTGGATGATGGACACCTACTCGGTCAACGTCGGGCATACGGCCAGTGGCGTCGTTACCGGCAAGCCGATCGCCCTGGGCGGTTCGCTCGGCCGCCAGGAGGCGACGGGTCGCGGGGTGTATATCGCCGCACGGGAAGCCGGTTTGCGCATGAATATTCCGATCGCCGGCGCGCGCGTGGTGGTTCAGGGCTTCGGCAACGTCGGCGGCATTGCCGCGCGGATCTTCCGCGACAATGGCGCAAAGGTTATTGCGCTGCAGGATGCGGAAGCCACGATAGCCAATCCGGCCGGAATTGACGTTCCGGCCGCGCTGGCGCACGTGGCCGCGCACGGCAGCCTGTCCGGCTTTCCCGGTGCCGAGTCGATCAGTGATGACGACTTCTGGCAGCTTGAGTGCGAGTATTTCGTGCCCGCCGCGCTGGAAGGCCAGGTGACGCCAGCCCGGGCGTACGGCCTGCGGACAAAAATCGTGGTCGAGGGTGCCAACGGGCCGACCACGCCGGCCGCCGACGACATCCTGCGCGACCGCTACATCCTGGTCATTCCGGATGTGCTGGCCAATGCCGGCGGCGTCACCGTGTCCTATTTCGAATGGGTGCAGGATTTTTCCAGCTTCTTCTGGAGCGAGGATGAGATCAACGCACGGCTCGAAAGCATCATGGTCAAGGCTTTCGATGCCATCTGGCGGACGGCACAGGAACGCCGCGTGTCGATCCGCACGGCGGCTTTCGTCATCGCCTGCCAGCGCGTACTGGCTGCCCGGGAGCAACGCGGCTTGTATCCCTGACCGGGCGATTCTCGAGGGCTGCCGGAGATTGCGGTCAACTTGGCGAAGTCATGGTTGGCACATCCAGCGGCAGTTCTCCTTGTGCCGATTCGACGCTCATCCGTGGCGCGCTGCTGGCTGATAGTGTGCCGGCACGGACGCCGAGCAGACGTAGTTTTCGTTCCAGTGGTACACGGCGCAGGCAGTCGCCGGCAGCGCGGCGAATCATCGCCGGATCGGCCGTGGGACCGGGCAGTGTCAGGTCGCGCGTGGCGACGCGGAAGTCCTCATAGCGCAGCTTGATGCCGATGGTGCGGGCGAGGTAACCCTTGCGCTGCAGGTCGGCCGCAACGCGCATGCAGAGCGTGGTGAAGATTTCGGACAGGATCGCGCGATCGCGGCGTACATGGAGGTCGCGCTCGAAGGTGGTTTCGCGGCTGATCGATTTGGTTTCTGAGTCGGTGACCAGCGGACGGTCGTCGATGCCATGTGATGCGGCGTGCAGCCACTCGGCGTAGCTGCGTCCGAAATGCTCCTGCAGCACCGCGGGGTCGGCGGCCGCAAGCTCGGCGATCGTGGTGATGCCCAGGGTGGCGAGCTTGGCGTCGGCCTTGGGGCCGACGCCGTTGATCTTGCGCGCCGGCAGCGGCCAGATGCGCAGCGGGATATCGGCGGGTGCCAGCAGCGTCAGTCCGTCGGGCTTGTCCAGATCGGAACCGATCTTCGACAGCAGTTTGTTGGGGCTGATCGCGATCGAGCAGGTCAGCCCGGTCGCCGCCTTTACCGCCTGCTTGATCCGGCGCGCGAGGGCTACTGTTTCGTCGGGCAGGTCGCTCAGGTCGATGTAGATCTCGTCGATGCCGCGGTCTTCTATTTTTGGTGCGATGCGTGCCACCGCCGCCTTGAACAGGCGGGAATAATGACGGTAGGCCTCGAAGTCGACCGGCAGCAGGATTGCATCCGGTGCCAGCCTGGCAGCCTTCATCATGCCCATCGCCGAAAAAACGCCGAGCGCGCGTGCTTCATAAGTCGACGTCGTTATCACGCCGCGGCCGGCGTAGTCGCGGAGGCGGAAAAAGCGTCGACTTCCGTCGGGCAGACGTTCGGGTTGCTGATCGCGACGGCCGCCGATGACCACGGGCAGGCCACGCAGTTCGGGGTAGCGCAGGAGTTCGACCGACGCATAGAAGGCGTCCATGTCGAGATGGGCGATGCGGCGCGGTGGCATGTTCATGGAAAAGTGACAATACCGGAAAAAATATCGGGTTAGCGATGCGGTGCCGGTTTGGGCTAGGATTGCGACGGAGGCATAGCTGTAATTGGAATGGGGTTCTGCAATGATCAATGAACTGCTGCCGGAATTAACGCCGAAGATCGCCGCATTTCGCCGCGATATCCATGCCCATCCGGAACTGGCCTTCAACGAGAAGCGAACCGCGGAGAAGGTCGCCGATTATCTCGAGGGACTCGGCCTCGAGGTCCATCGCGGGATAGCCCGCACCGGTGTGGTGGCCAAGCTTTCCTGCGGCGGCGGCGGGGGCGCGATCGGCCTGCGCGCCGACATGGACGCCCTGCCCTTGAAGGAATTGAATACCTTTCCGCACCATTCGACGCACGACGGCAGGATGCACGCCTGCGGCCACGACGGCCATACGGCAATGCTTCTCGGCGCGGCCGAGGCGCTGAGCCGGCTGCGCGACTTCGACGGCACCGTGTATTTCATTTTCCAGCCGGCGGAGGAGCATGAAGGCGGCGGGCGGGTCATGGTCGAGGAGGGGCTGTTCGAGCGCTTCCCGATGGACATGGTGTTCGGCCTGCACAACTGGCCCGGCCTGCCCGCCGGCAGCATCGGCGTGACCGAAGGTCCGGTGATGGCCGGCACCGATCGCTTCGAAATCGAGATCACCGGCCATGGCGGCCACGCCGCGATGCCGCATCAGGCGGTGGACGTGGTGCTGGCCGGCAGTGCGCTGGTGCAGGCACTGCAATCGCTGGTGTCGCGCAACACGGATCCGCTGGATTCGGCGGTGGTGAGCGTGACGCGCTTCCATGCCGGCCATGCCGACAATGTGCTGCCGGAGACGGCCGTGCTGGGCGGTACCGTGCGCACGTTCAATGGCGAACTGCAGGATGCCCTGGAAGAGGGGGTGCGCCGCATCTGTACCGGTATCGAGGCGACCTACCGGGTAGGCATCGACTTGCGCTACGAGCGCGGCTATCCGCCGACAGTCAACGCCGCCGCACCGTGCGGGATCGCGCGTGAGGTGGCACAGCATGTGGCGTCCGACGGCCTGGTTTATCTGCAACTGCCGCCGAGCATGGGCGCGGAGGATTTCGCCTACATGGCGAAGGTGGTGCCGGCCTGCTACGTCTGGCTGGGCAACGGTCCGGGCGAGGGCGGCTGCATGCTGCACAGCCCGCACTACGATTTCAATGACGAGATCATTGCCACCGGCATCCGCTACTGGGTCAGGCTGGTGGAACGGGCGTTGGCGCCGTAAACGGCAACGGGCAGCCGCGGCTGCCCGTTGTCCGGGTCCGGCGCGGCTTACTTGACCCGGTTCTTGTACTCGCCGGTGCGCGTGTCGATTTCGATCTTGTCGCCGATCTCGACGAACAGAGGCACGGGCAATTCGATCCCGGTGCTGATTTTCGCCGGTTTCATGACCTTGCCCGAGGTATCGCCCTTGACGGCCGGTTCGGTGTAGATCACTTCGCGCACGACGCTGTTGGGCATTTCGACCGAAATGGCCTTGCCGTCGTAGAACACCACTTCGACCGGCATGCTGTCCTCGAGATAGCTGACGGCGTCACCCATGTTCTCGCCTTCGACTTCGTACTGGTTGTACTCGGCATCCATGAATACGTACATGGGGTCGGCGAAATAGGAATAGGTGCATTCCTTGCGCTCCGGGACCACCTGGTCGAACTTGTCGTCAGCCTTGTAAACCGCCTCCGAGGCGGCGCCGGTGAGCAGATTCTTGAACTTGAACTTGACGACCGCCGCGCTGCGGCCGCCCTTGTTGTATTCGGCTTTTTGCACGACGAGGGGATCGTTGCCGACCATGACGACGTTGCCGGCGCGGAGTTCCTGGGCGATTTTCATGTTGGGTTTCCTGCTGCTGAATTTTTGAACCCGCTATTTTAGCCTTTGCAGGCAGAACTTTACAAGCCCGTCGGCGAGATCGGGGCGTTCCTTGAGGGATGTTGCCCAGCGTTGGCACGGCGCGTCCAGGGAGGGCAGATCGGCAGCGAATGCCATCCAGTCGAGTGGGCCGTCCCCGTTCCAGGCGTGCCAGAACGGGCGTAAAGCCGCACCGGCCGGATGCATCGCCAGAAAGGCGCCGAGCTTGGCCAGGTGGGCGCCCTCGGCTTGGGGATAGATCTGCCAGACGAAGGGCTTGGCGGCCCATTGGGCGCGGACGAAAGAGTCCTCGCCGCGGACGAAGTTCAGGTCGCAGGCCCAGAGCAGTTCATCGTAGCGTTCCTGGGGCAGGAAGGGCAGGGGCAGCAGGTCGAGCTTGCCGATCGCTTGTGCGGCATCGCTGCCGCCCGGCCGCAGCACGCGCACGGGACGCTCGGGCCGTGCCCACGCCGCCCATGCCTCGATCAGCCCGGGCAGCGCCGGATTGGCGTAACTGAACAGGGAAATCGTCAATTCCCCGGGCAGGCGCGGTGGCAAGGCGAACTCGGCGCGGAAAGCCGCCTCGTCGAAACAATCGCGTCGCGCGTCGTAATCACGTTCGCGCAGCAGTCCGCCGGTGCCCGCCGTGAAACCCGGAAAGTAGAAGTGCTTGACCAGCGGCAGGCGCGGATGCGGCGACGGCTGGCGGTGGCAGCCTTCGACCCAGGCTTCCGCCGAGAGATACTCGAGATTGATCCAGACCGGCGGGCAGGCGCGGCTTGCCATGGCGTCGACGCACGCTTGGGGTGTTTCGCAGGCGAAGGCCTCGATCACCACTTCGGGCGTGTCATCCTCCGGCCAGGGGCGCGACCACGTCGTCGGCCAGGCATGCACCTCGACCGGCCCCGTGGCGAAGCCGGGTGCCAACCGGTACAAGGGCGCAAGGTCGTCGATCCACAGGCGGACTCGCCAGCCGTGATCCGCAGCCAACTGGCGTGCCAGGCGCCAGCAAACCGCGGCATCGCCGTAGTTGTCGACGACGGCGCAGAAAATGTCGCAGCGGATTGCATTGTTCTTCATGGCGGGCGGTATCCTAGCCTAATGGATACGCTCATGAACTGTACCGACTGTCCGCGCCTGGCCGGCTTCCTTGCCGGGGTGCGTGGCAGCAGGCCGGATTACCATGCGCGCCCGGTGCCGGCCTTCGGCGATCCGCGGGCCCGCCTGCTGATCGTCGGCCTCGCGCCCGGCATGCATGGCGCCAACCGCACGGGGCGTCCATTCACCGGCGACTATGCCGGTATCCTGCTTTACGAAACCCTGCATGCCTTCGGTTTCGGCTCTCATCCGGTATCGCTCGCAGCCGACGACGATTTGCGCCTGAGCGATTGTCGCATCACCAATGCGGTGAAGTGCCTGCCGCCGGCGAACAAGCCCGAGCCGGCGGAGATCAAGACCTGCAACCCGTATCTTGCCGGCGAATTGAAGGCGTCGCCGGATGTCAGGGTGATCCTGGCACTCGGGCTGGTGGCGCACAAGGCGGTGCTGATGGCGCTGGGCCTCAGGCAGTCCGCACTGGTTTTCGGTCATGGCGTGCGCCACCCCTTGCCCGATGGCCGCGTCCTGATCGACAGCTACCATTGCAGCCGCTACAACACCCAGACCCGCCGTCTCACCCGTGCCGACTTTCACGATGTCTTCCGCAAGATCCGCGACGAACTCGGCGCCGGTTGAGGCTGCGTTCGACGCCCGTGGTTTCCTGGCGACCCTGACCGAGTCGCCCGGGGTGTACCGCATGCTGGCGGCCGATCGAGCGGTGCTCTACGTCGGCAAGGCGAAAAACCTGAAGAAGCGCGTTGCGTCCTACTTCAACAAGGGTGGCCACAGCCCGCGCATCGCATTGATGCTGCAGCAGGTAGCGGCCATGGAGGTCACCGCGACGCGCTCCGAAGCCGAAGCGCTGATCCTGGAAAACACGCTGATCAAGAAGCTGGCGCCCAAATACAACATCCTGTTTCGCGACGACAAGTCCTATCCGTATATCGGCGTGTCAGGCGGGGACTTCCCTCGCCTTTTCTACCATCGCGGCGGCTTCGAAAAGAAGTCGCAGTATTTCGGTCCGTTCCCCAACGGCCTTGCGGTGCGCGAGAGCATCCAGCTGATCCAGAAGACCTTCCTGCTGCGCACCTGCGAGGAGTCGGTGTTCGCGAATCGTTCGCGGCCCTGCCTGATGCACCAGATCAAGCGCTGCAAGGGCCCCTGTGTCGGCCTGGTGTCAAAGCAGGGCTACGCGGCCGACGTGCGCCTGGCGGAAATGTTCCTGCGCGGTCGGCACGCGGAAGTGATCGATCGACTGACGGCGCAGATGGAAGCTGCGGCCGACGGATTGCGCTTCGAGGATGCGGCTGCCCTGCGCGACCAGATACGGGCGCTGCAGGCCGTGCTGCATCGCCAATACGTGAGTTCCACCAGGGATACCGATGTCGACATCATCGCGGCGGTCGTCGAGCGCGGCAGCCTGTGCGTCAATCTGGCCATGGTCCGCGGCGGGCTGCATCTCGGCGACCGCGCCTATTTTCCGCAAGCCGCGGCGGAAGCGGAGGCGGCCGAAGGCCTCGCCGCCTTCGTCGTCCAGCATTACGTGGATCAACCGGTGCCGGCGCGGCTGATCCTGAGCGAGTTTCCGGTCGAGGATCTGCCCGAGGCAGCGAACGCCGGGTCGCCGCGGAACGAGATGGAGCGCGCCTGGGTGGAGATGGCCCTGTCCAATGCGCGCCTCGCGCTGCAGGCACGCTGGCAGGCAAAGGCGCGCAGCAGCGGCCGGCTGGCGGCCCTGCAGGAGGCGCTCGACATGCCTGAGCCGCCGCGCCGCATCGAGTGTTTCGACATCAGCCACACCATGGGCGAAGCTACCGTCGCCTCCTGCGTGGTCTGCGTCGACGGGGCGATGAAGAAGGGTGACTACCGGCGCTTCAACATCGAGGGCATCCAGCCCGGCGACGACTATGCGGCGATGCGGCAGGCCCTGATGCGGCGCTACGAGAAAGTCGCCACGGGCGAAGCGCCGGCTCCCGACCTGATCCTGATCGACGGCGGCAAAGGCCAGCATCGCGTGGCGCGAGAGGTCTTCGCCGAACTCGGGCTCGACCACCTGTTCAGCATCGGCGTGGCGAAGGGCGAGGATCGCAAGCCGGGGCTGGAGACTCTCTTCGTGCATGGTCGCGGCATGCCGCTACAATTGGGAATGGACCATGCCGGCTTTCACCTGATACAGGAAATCCGCGACGAGGCGCACCGCTTTGCCATCGTCGGGCATCGGGCGCGGCGCGCCAGGGCGCGCGGGCGTTCGAAACTTGAAGATATCGCCGGTGTCGGCCCGGCACGGCGCAAGAAGTTGCTCGCCCAGTTTGGCGGTTTCGACGGCGTGAAGGCGGCAACGATCGAGGATCTGTGCCGGGTTACCGGCATCTCGCGGCGATTGGCCGAAGAAATCCACAAGACCCTCAGATGAAATGCCGCTGAACATCCCCAACCTGCTGACCTGGGCACGAATCCTCCTCATCCCGCTGGTGGTTGGCGTGTATTACCTGCCGTTGTCTTCGACCGAGCAGAATTTCATCGCCACCGCCGCGTTTTTGATTGCTGCCGTGACCGACTGGATCGACGGCTGGCTGGCGCGCAAACTGAATCAGACGTCGGCCTTCGGTGCCTTTCTCGATCCCGTGGCCGACAAGCTGATGGTGGCTGCGGCGCTGGTGGTGCTGGTCCGGCTCGATCGTGCCGACGTCATGCTGGCGTTCATCATCATCGGTCGCGAGATCGCCATCTCGGCCTTGCGCGAATGGATGGCGAACATCGGCGCGGCGAAAAGCGTCGCGGTTTCCTTCATCGGAAAATTGAAAACCATCGCCCAGATGACGGCGATTCCGATGCTGCTGTGGCACACCCCGATCGGCCCGCTCGACATGCATCTGCTGGGTACCGCTGCGCTGTGGATCGCGGCCCTGCTTACCCTCTGGTCGATGGCGTACTACTTGCGGAAAGCGTGGCCCGAAATCTCCGCTCGCAATCGTTGACACAATGATATCCACCGATATAATGCTCGGCTGTTTTGCGGCAGTAGCTCAGTTGGTAGAGCGCAACCTTGCCAAGGTTGAGGTCGAGAGTTCGAGACTCTTCTGCCGCTCCAGTTTCCCGGGGGAAAGCGATCGCTTTCCCCCTTTTAACTTGAAGCTTAAGTCCTTCGCGGCGCGATGGCAGAGTGGTTATGCAGCGGCCTGCAAAGCCGTGTACCTCGGTTCGATTCCGGGTCGCGCCTCCAGTGTTTCGTCCGTTTCGAGCGTTTCTCGGGCCCGGATGGTGAAATTGGTAGACACAAGGGACTTAAAATCCCTCGGCGCAAGCCATACCGGTTCGATTCCGGTTCCGGGCACCAGGTACCCAGACACGTGATAGTCCTCAATCTCCTGTGTGACCGGGGACACCGCTTTGAAGGCTGGTTCGCTTCGGGCGAGGCGTTTCGTGATCAAAGCCAGCGCCGGCTGGTGCATTGCCCCCAGTGTCAGACCTCGGGCATAAGCCAGTTGCCATCGGCGCCGCATGTCAAGCGCGCGGCGACGGAGGTCGCGATCCCGGAGAAGGCGACAACGCCCGCGTCTGCGCCGGCCATGGTGCAGTTGCACCAGGCGCTGGTCAGCATGGCGCGAAAAGCCGAAAACGTCGGCGAGCGATTTCCCGAGGAAGCGCGGCGCATCCATTACGACGAAGCACCGGCGCGCAGCATCCGCGGCGTTGCAACGCAGGACGAAACGCGCGACCTCCTGGAAGAGGGCATTGCCGTGCTGCCGGCGCCCGTGCCGCCGGAAGACGAGTTGCACTGACCGAGGCTACGACTTTGCCAGCTTGTGCAACTGGTAGAGCTTGTCGAGCGCCTCGCGCGGGCTCAGTTCGTCGCAATTGACATCGCGCAGGGCATCGAGCGCCGGATGCGGCGGCTCGGGCAGGGCCGGGGCACTGGCGAACAGGTCAGGCTGGTTCAACGAGCCGACTTCCCGGTTTTCCAGCAAGGTCAGACGGCGTCGCGCTTCGCGTACCACGGCGGGCGGCATGCCGGCCAGCGCGGCCACCTGCACGCCGTAGCTTTGCGAAGCCGGCCCCTCTTCCACGGCATGCAGGAAGACGATCTTGTGGCCATGCTCGACGGCGTCGAGATGGACATTGGCGCACACCGGATAGTCCTGCGCCAGTCGCGTCAGCTCGAAATAGTGCGTGGAGAACAGCGTCCAGGCGCGGTTCTTCTCGATCAGGTGGCGGGCGATGGCGAAGGCCAGCGCGACGCCGTCGAAGGTCGAGGTGCCGCGGCCGATTTCGTCCATCAGCACCAGCGATCTCTCCGTCGCGCCGTTGAGGATGGCGGCGGCCTCGGTCATCTCGACCATGAAGGTGGAGCGCCCCGAGGCGAGGTCGTCCGAGGCGCCGATGCGCGTGTAGATCGCATCGATCGGTCCCAGCCGGCAGCGCGCCGCGGGGACGAAGCTGCCGCAGTGGGCGAGCAGGACGATCAGCGCGGCCTGGCGCATGTAGGTCGATTTGCCGCCCATGTTGGGGCCGGTGATCAGCAGCATGCGGCGCGCGGGCGAAAGGCGGGTGTCATTCGCAATGAATGTACCCAACTGCGTGTCGATTTGCCGTTCGACTACCGGATGGCGTCCGCCTTCGATCTCGATCGCGGCTTCGTCGCAGAACTCCGGCTGGCGGTAGTCGTGGCGCACGGCGGCGGTGGCGAAGGCGGTCAGGCCGTCGAGTTCCGCGATGGCGCGGGCGATGCGTTGCAGCACCGGGATGTGGATCGCCAGTGCGCCGAGCAGTTCCTCCCACAAAGCCTTTTCCAGCGCCAGCGCGCGTTCGTTGGCGGACAGCGCCTTGTCTTCGAAGGTCTTGAGTTCGGGCGTGATGTAGCGCTCGGCGTTCTTCAGGGTTTGCCGGCGGCGGTAGTCGTCGGGAATCTTCTCGACGTTGGCGTGGGTGACCTCGATGTAGAAGCCATGCACCTTGTTGTACTCGACCTTGAGATTGCTGATGCCGCTGCGCTCGCGTTCGCGCGCTTCGAGCTCGATCAGGAAGGCGCCGCAGTTGTGCTGGATGGCACGCAGCTCGTCGAGGTCGGCGTTGTAGCCCGGTGCGATGACGCCGCCGTCGCGGAGCAGCGTGGCGGGTTCCACTGCGACGGCGTCGGTCAGCAGGCGGATGCAGGCCTGCGGCGTGGCGAGCGCGGCAGCCAGTTCGACGAGTCGTGTTGCCGTGTCGCCAGCGCCAGCGCTGTGCGTCCCTGCGGGAACTTTTGAACGGATCCCGTCGAGCCGGGCCAGGCTGTCGCGCAGCGAGGAAAGATCGCGCGGCCGGGCGCTCTTCAGGGCGATGCGCGCGGCGATGCGGTCGATGTCGGCGAAGCCGGATAGCGCTTTCGCCAATGCCGCGAACGGACCGTTGCCGGCGTCGCCGATCAGTGCCGCGACCGCCTCGTGCCGCGCGCGGGGAATGCTGCGCTCGGTCAGCGGGTGGTGCAGGCAGTGGCGCAGCCAGCGCGAGCCCATGCTGGTGGCGCAGGTGTCGAGCAGCGAGAGCAGGGTGGGCGCGGCTTCGCCGCGCAGGGTCTCGGAAATTTCCAGGTTGCGCCGGGTCGCGGCGTCGAGGCGCAGGAAGCTGCCTTCGTGTTCGACAGTCAGTTGCGTGACGTGGGCCAGCGCCTGCAACTGCGTGGCCTGGGCATAGCGGTAGAGCGCGCCGGCGGCGGCCAGCGCCAGTTCCTCGTCATGGACGCCGAAGCCGGCCAGGTCGCGGCTGCCGAAGTGCTCGGCCAGCGCGTTCGCCGCGGCGCGCGCATCGAAATGCCAGTCGGGCAGGTACTGGGCGACGGCGCGATGCTCCGGCACGCCGCTGCGCAGGGCATCGGGCAGCAGCAGTTCCGCCGGGCGCAGGCGCTCGAAGTGGGCGGGCAGGGCGTCGAGCGAGGTTTCCAGCAGGCGCAGGTCGCCGTTGGCGAGGTTGAGCCAGGCCAGGCCGGCGCGCTGGCGGTCGATGGTCAGTGCCAGCAGCAGGCTGTCGTTGCGCTCGTCGAGCAGGTTGGCGTCGGTCAGCGTGCCGGGCGTGACGATGCGCGTCACGGCGCGTTCCACCGGGCCCTTGGCCAGCGCCGGGTCGCCGATCTGTTCGCAGATCGCCACCGAGACGCCGAGCTTGACCAGCTTCGCCAGGTAGCCGTCGACGGCGTGGTAGGGAATGCCGGCCATCGGGATCGGCTTGCCGGCCGACTGGCCGCGCGCGGTCAGCGTGATGTCGAGCAGGCGCGCGGCCTGCTCGGCATCTTCAAAGAACAGTTCGTAGAAATCTCCCATGCGGAAGAACAACAGCTTGTCGGCGTGCTCTGCCTTGGCGCGCAGCCACTGCTGCATTACGGGGGTGTGCGCCGCCAGTTCGGCGGCCGTCAATGCGGCCGACATCGGACTCGGGTCAGGCCCTTAGTTTTGCGTTCAGGTGGGGGGTGATGAGTTGCAGCAACTGCGAAAATATTTTCGGGTTGCCGCCGATGATGTTGCCGGTCTTCATGTAATTCGCTTCGCCCGACAGGTCGCCGACCAGCCCGCCGGCTTCGGTGATCAGCAGGCTGCCGGCCGCCATGTCCCAGGGCGAGAGGCCGAGTTCCCAGAAGCCGTCCATGCGCCCGCACGCCACCCAGGCCAGGTCGAGCGAGGCGGCGCCCGGGCGGCGCATGCCGGCGGTGCGCTGGGCGACGTCGCGGAAGATCGCCAGGTAGGTGTCGACGTGGTCGAACATGCGATAGGGGAAGCCGGTGCCGATCAGCGCTTCGTCGAGGCGGAAGCGCTTGGCGACGCGGATGCGCTTTTCGTTGACGAAGGCGCCGCCGCCCTTGCTGGCGGTGAAGATTTCATTGCGGTTGGGGTCGTACACCACGGCCTGCGTCATCACGCCCTTGTGCGCCAGGCCGATGGAAATGGCATATTGGGGCACGCCGTGGATGAAGTTGGTGGTGCCGTCGAGCGGATCGATGATCCACTGGTATTCGTTGTCGGCGCGGGTGCCGGCCAGCCCCGACTCCTCTGCTAGAATTCCATGGGTCGGATACGCCTCGCGCAACACTTCCAGAATGGCCGCTTCTGCGGCGCGGTCGACCTCCGTTACATAATCGCTTTGCTGCTTGACGTCGACCCTGAGTTTGTCGACATCCATGCTGGCGCGATTGATGATCTGGCCGGCGCGACGCGCGGCTTTTACGGCTATGTTCAGCGTGGGATGCATGGATTTTGCGGCGGGGCAGCCAAAGAGGGGCGCAAACAGCGCGCGAAGGCCGCAATTCTATCCCGGGATACCGTCCTGGCCCAGAGGGGCCGGGACATACTATGAACACAATGCCACTGTCCGCAGTCACCGTACTCGACCGCATCCGCGTCGTCCTCTCGCACCCCAGCCATCCGGGCAATATCGGCGCGGCGGCGCGGGCCATGAAGGCCATGGGGCTGTCGCGGCTGGTGCTGGTGAATCCGAAGCTGTTTCCCGATGCCCAGGCCGATGCCATGGCGGCGGGCGCCACCGACCTGCTGGTGCAGGCCGAGGTCGTATCCTCGTTGCCGGAAGCCCTGAGCGGCACCGTGCTGGCCGTGGCGATGACGGCGCGGCGCCGGGAACTCGCGGTGCCGGCGCTGTGGGCTCGGGATGCGGCGGCTGAACTGATTGCATCGGCTGGCAGCGGAGAGGTCGCGCTGGTGTTCGGCAACGAGACCTCGGGCCTGTCCAACGATGAACTCGCAATGTGCCGGCGTTGGGCGATGATTCCCGTCAACCCGGAATTCAGTTCGCTCAACCTTGCCGCCGCCGTCCAGGTGATGTGCTACGAACTGCGGCTGGCGGCGCTTGACCCCGGTGCGCCGCCGGCCATTGCCGGTGCCGGCGAAATTGCCAGCCATGACGAGGTGGAAGGTTTGATCGCGCATGTCGAGCGTGCCGCCCTGTCCAGCGGTTTCCTCGATCCGGCCAGCCCCAAGCGCCTGATCCCGCGGCTGCGACGGATGTTTTCCCGCGCCGCGCCGGAGAAGAAAGAGGTTGATATCCTGCGGGGCCTCCTGGCGGCATTGGAAAAGCCGCTTCCGGCCCGAAATGCAAATAAAACTTGACCCCCGCGCTGGGGATTTCTACCATTTCAGCAAGTTCTAATAAAAGACCGCTCCATGTTCGCCCATCTGCGTGAAGACATTTCCTGCGTTTTCGAACGCGATCCTGCCGCCCGTTCCACATGGGAGGTGCTGACCTGCTATCCGGGCTTCCATGCACTGACGCTGCATCGGCTCGCTCACTGGCTTTGGAGCGCCCGTTTGCGCTGGCTGGCGCGCTTTGTTTCCCATTTCACGCGCTGGGTCACGGGTATCGAGATCCATCCCGGGGCAACCATCGGTCGCCGGGTCTTCATCGACCACGGCATGGGCGTGGTCATCGGCGAGACGGCGGTGATCGAGGACGAATGCACGCTGTATCACGGCGTCACGCTGGGCGGCACCTCCTGGAGCAAGGGCAAGCGCCATCCCACCCTGCAGCGCGGTGTGGTGATCGGCGCCGGCGCCAAGGTGCTGGGGCCGATTACCCTGGGGCCCGGTGCCAAGGTGGGATCGAACGCCGTAGTGGTGCGCGATGTCCCCTCGGGGGCGACGGCGGTTGGCATCCCGGCGCGCATCATCGAGGATCGCAGCGAGATCGATCGCGAGGTCAAGGCCGGCCAGATGGGCTTCTCCGCCTATGCCGTGACCCGCGCCGAGGACGATCCGCTGGCACTGGCGATTCATGGCCTGCTCGATCATGCGGTCGAAACCGACCGCCGCATCGAGGCCTTGCTGAAAACCATGGAGCGCTGCGGGGTATCGCTCGACGACGATGTCGCCACCGCCGACAAGTTCGACCCAAATTATTTGTCGAAGATAGTTGACTAAAACACTCGGGATCCCATATAGTTGATGGAAATGCTCAGGTATTGGCCTGACGCGTTTCCCGAATGTAACCACCCGACGGAGAAATACCATGAGATTGACGACCAAAGGACGTTTTGCCGTGACCGCGATGATCGACCTTGCCCTGCGCCAGCATGCGGGCCCGGTCACCCTGGCCGGCATCAGCGAGCGCCAGAAGATTTCCCTTTCCTATCTTGAGCAACTGTTCGGCAAGTTGCGCCGCCGCCAGCTGGTTTCCAGCGTGCGCGGCCCGGGTGGCGGCTACAACCTGGCCAAGCCGCTGGAGGCGGTGTCGGTTTCCGACATCATCCATGCGGTGGATGAGACGCTCGATGCGACCAATTGCGGCGGCATGGGCAATTGCTCCGAGGACCAGAAGCCCTGCATGACCCACGAACTGTGGACCAGCCTCAACGAAAAGATGTTCGAGTACCTCAACTCGGTCACCCTTGCCCAGCTGGTCGCCCAGCAACGGGAGCGCAGCGGTGTCACCGCCGTGATGCACGACGAACGCCCGCTGCGCCGCGTGCGCCGTACGACCGAGGAACTCGCCGCCGCTTGAGTGTCCGCCGCAATGTTCGCTCCTGTCTACTTCGACCACAACGCCACCACGCCGCTCGATCCGCGCGTGCTGGACGGCATGCTGCCCTACCTGCGCGAGCAGTTCGGCAATGCCTCCAGCCGTCACGAATACGGCCGCGCGGCGCGGCGCGCGATCGACGAGGCGCGGCAGCGGGTGGCTTATGCCGCCGGTGCCCATCCGACCGAAGTGGTATTCACCAGCGGCGGTTCGGAAGCCAACAACCTGTTCCTCAAGGGTGCGGCGGCCTGCCTGGCGCCGGGTACCGTGGCGATCTCCGCCATCGAACATCCCTGCGTGCGCGAGCCGGCAAAGCAACTGCAGCGTGCCGGCTGGAAGCTGCGCGAAATAGCGGTCGATGAAAATTGCCGTGTCGCCGGCGCCGACTTTTTGGCGGCATGTGCAGAAAAACCGGCGCTGGTATCGGTCATGCTGGCCAACAACGAGACGGGTGTCGTGCAGGACGTGGCGGCGCTCGCGGGGCAGGCCAAACCTGCGCGTGCCTGGTTCCATACCGACGCGGTGCAGGCCTTCGGCAAGCGGCGCATCGATTTTCGCGCCCTCAACGGGGCCGGCGTGCATGCCCTGACCCTTTCCGCGCACAAGCTGGGCGGGCCGAAAGGCGCCGGTGCGCTGGTGGTCGACAAGCGGGTGGAACTGCAGCCGCTGATCGCCGGTGGCGGGCATGAACGCGGACTGCGCTCGGGCACCGAAAACGTTGCGGCGATTGTCGGTTTCGGCCTTGCGGCCGAGTTGGCAAGCACGCAGTTCGACGCCCGTGCCAGGCAGTACGAGGCCTTGCGTGCCGAACTCGAAGCGGGCCTGGTGGCGCAGGGGGCAATGGTTTTCGCCAGCGCCGCGGAACGTCTGCCGAACACCAGCTATTTTGCCTTCGCCGGCATCGACGGCGAAACCCTGGTCGGCAAGATGGACCGCGCCGGGTTTGCCGTGGCGGCCGGGGCCGCTTGTTCCAGCGCCAACCCTGAACCGTCGCGGGTGCTGCTGGCGATGGGTGTGCCATCCTCGCTTGCGCGTGGCGCCGTGCGGATCAGTTTTGGCGTCGGCAATGGCGCGGCACAGGTTCGTGATTTTCTGGCCGCATTGAACACTACAATCCTGCAACTCAAGGGCCTCAGGGCCCTCATTAGCTGAACTGGAGAAATTGGTAATGAAACTGCCGGTGTACCTAGACTATTCCGCAACCACCCCGGTCGATCCGCGTGTGGCCGCGAAGATGATTCCCTGGCTGACCGAGCATTTCGGCAACCCGGCCTCGCGCTCCCACGTCTATGGCTGGGAAGCCGAGAAGGCCGTGGAGGAGGCGCGCGAGGAAGTCGCCGCGCTGGTCGGCGCCGATGCCAAGGAAATCATCTGGACCTCGGGCGCCACCGAATCGAACAACCTCGCCATCAAGGGCGCGGCGCATTTCTACGCCGGGACCAAGGGCAAGCACATCATCACCGTGTCCACCGAGCACAAGGCGGTGCTGGACACGGTCAAGGAACTAGAGCGCCAGGGCTTCGAAGCGACCTACCTTACGCCGCAGGAAAACGGCCTGATCACCGTCGAGCAGTTCAAGGCGGCGTTGCGGCCCGACACCGTCGTGGCCTCGGTAATGGCGGTCAACAATGAAATCGGCGTGATCCAGCCGATCGCCGAGATCGGCGAGATCTGCCGCGAGAAGGGCGTGATGTTCCACGTCGATGCGGCGCAGGCCACCGGCAAGATGCCGATCGATCTTTCGAAGCTGAAGGTCGACCTGATGTCCTTCTGCGCGCACAAGACCTACGGCCCCAAGGGCATCGGCGCGCTCTACGTGCGGCGCAAGCCGCGCGTCCGGCTGGAAGCGCAGATGCACGGCGGCGGCCACGAGCGCGGCATGCGCTCGGGCACCCTGGCGACGCACCAGATCATCGGCATGGGCGAATGCTTCCGCCTCGCCCGCGAGGAAATGGCTGTCGAGAACGAGCGCATCCGCATGCTGCGCGACCGGCTGCTCAAGGGCCTGATGGACATCGAGGAAACCTATGTCAACGGCGACATCGAGCAGCGCGTGCCGCACAACCTCAACGTCAGCTTCAACTTCGTCGAGGGCGAGTCGCTGATCATGGCGATCAAGGACATCGCGGTGTCCTCCGGTTCGGCCTGCACCTCGGCCAGCCTGGAGCCGTCCTACGTGCTGCGCTCGCTGGGACGTTCGGACGAACTGGCGCACAGCTCGATCCGCTTCACCCTCGGCCGCTTCACTACCGAAGAGGAAATCGATTTCACGATCAAGCTGTTGCACGACAAGCTGGGCAAGCTGCGCGATCTGTCGCCGCTGTGGGAAATGTACAAGGACGGCGTCGATTTGAACTCCGTGCAATGGGCTGCTCACTAAGGAAACCATCATGGCATATAGCGAAAAAGTACTGGACCACTACGAAAACCCCCGCAACGTGGGTTCCTTCGCCAAGGACGACGAAGGCGTCGCCACCGGCATGGTCGGCGCGCCGGCCTGCGGCGACGTCATGAAGCTGCAGATCAAGGTCGGCAAGGACGGCGTCATCGAGGACGCCAAGTTCAAGACCTACGGCTGCGGCTCGGCGATCGCCTCGTCGTCGCTGGTCACCGAATGGGTCAAGGGCAAGACCCTGGACCAGGCGCTGGACATCAAGAACACCCAGATCGCCGAGGAACTCGCTTTGCCGCCGGTCAAGATCCACTGCTCGATACTCGCCGAGGATGCGATCAAGGCCGCCGTGGCCGACTACAAGAAGAAACAGGGAGCCTGAGATGAGCGCCTGCACCACCCCGACTGCCGATAGCGCCGTCATGCCCGAGGCGCCACCGGCAAGCTGGCAGGGCAGCGAGAGCGCCAGCCCGGTGACGCTCAGCGCGCGCGCCGCCGACCACATCGCCAAATACATCGCCAAGCGCGGCAAGGGCATCGGCATCCGCCTCGGCGTGCGCACCTCGGGCTGCTCGGGCATGGCCTACAAGCTGGAATTCGCCGATGCCGCCAACCCGGAGGACATCGAGTTCCTCAGCCATGGCGTCAAGGTGCTGGTCGACCCCAAGAGCCTGCCCTATCTGGCCGGCACCGAGCTCGACTACGCGCGCGAGGGCCTCAACGAGGGCTTCAAGTTCAACAACCCGAACGTCAAGGACGCATGCGGTTGCGGCGAGTCTTTCAATACCTGATGCCCGCCTGACCGAATTGCGATGACCACGTTCGACCTGAATTTCGCTGCCGACCACTTCACGCTGTTCGGCCTGCCGCACGTGCAGGCGCTCGACCAGGAAAGCCTCGACAACGCGTTTCGCGCCGTGCAGTCGCAGGTGCATCCGGACAAGCACGCGCATGCGGCCGAGTCCGACCGGCGGCTGGCCATGCAGTGGGCAACGCGCATCAACGAGGCCTACCAGACGCTGAAGTCGCCGGGCAGGCGCGCCCGCTACCTGCTGCAACTGCTGGGCCACGATCCGCAGATCGAAAGCAACACGGCAATGCCGGCGGAATTCCTGGTGAACCAGATGGAATTGCGCGAGGCCGTCGCAGAGGCCCGCAGCGCGGCCGACGAGGATGCGCTGGATACGGTTCGCGTCCGTCTGCTGGGCGAGATCCGGACGGAATACGAGCGGCTGACGGGATTGATCGACACGGACCGTGATCTGGTGGCGGCCTCCAATCTGGTCCGGCAACTGATGTTCCAGGAAAAACTGCTGAACGAAATCGACGACGCGCTCGAAGCCGTCACTGCTTAAAGAAAACCATGGCACTACTTCAAATAGCGGAGCCGGGAGAATCCGCGGCACCCCACGAACATCGTCTGGCCGTCGGCATCGACCTCGGCACCACCAATACCCTGGTCGCCACGGTCAGGAGCGGCATGAGCGTGGTGCTCAATGACCTCAAGGGCCGGCCGCTGCTGCCTTCGGTAGTCAGTTATGCCGCCGACGGGACTGTCGCCGTGGGCTATGGCGCGGAGGCCAAGCAGTCCGTCGATCCGAAGAACACCATCGTCTCGGTCAAGCGCTTCATGGGGCGCGGCCGGCGCGACATCGCCCACATCGAAACCCTGCCTTACGACTTCCTCGATGCCGAAGGCATGGTCAAGCTGAAGACGGCTGCCGGCATCAAGAGTCCCGTGGAAATTTCGGCCGAGATCCTGAAGACCGTGCGCAACCGGGCCGAAGCCTCGCTCGGCGGCGAACTCACCGGCGCCGTGATCACCGTGCCGGCCTATTTCGACGATGCACAGCGCCAGGCCACCAAGGATGCCGCCCGCCTGGCCGGCATCAACGTGCTGCGCCTGCTCAACGAACCGACCGCCGCCGCGATCGCCTATGGCCTCGACAATTCGGCCGAAGGCATCTACGCCGTGTTCGACCTGGGTGGCGGCACCTTCGACATTTCCATCCTGCGCCTGTCGAAAGGCGTATTCGAGGTCATGGCCACCGGCGGCGATTCCGCCCTGGGCGGCGACGATTTCGACCACCGCGTGTTCTGCTGGATCATCGAACAGGCCCAACTGGCGCCGCTTTCGCTGCAGGACGCGCGACTGCTGCAGATGCGCGCCCGCGAAGCCAAGGAACAACTTTCCCAGCACGGCCAGGCACCGATCACCGTCAAGCTCGGCAGCGGCGAGTATGTCGATCTGGTGCTGACCACCGAAGTCTTTACCGAGATAACCCGTACCCTGGTGCAGAAAGCCATCACGCCGACCAAAAAAGCCTTGCGCGATGCCGGGCTCACCGTGGCCGACGTGCGCGGCGTGGTCATGGTCGGCGGCTCGACGCGGATGCCGCAGATCCAGCATGCGGTGGCCGATCTTTTCAAGCAGGAGCCGCTCAACAACCTCGACCCGGAGAAGGTGGTCGCGCTCGGCGCCGCAACCCAGGCCAACCTGCTGGCCGGCAACCGCGCGGCGGGCGACGACTGGCTGCTGCTCGACGTGATTCCCCTGTCGCTCGGGCTGGAGACCATGGGCGGCCTGGTGGAAAAAGTCATCCCGCGCAACTCGACGATCCCGATCGCGCGCGCGCAGGAATTCACCACCTTCAAGGACGGCCAGACCGCGATGGCGATCCAGGTGGTGCAGGGCGAGCGCGAACTGGTATCCGATTGCCGCAGCCTGGCGCGCTTCGAACTGCGCGGCATACCGCCCATGGTGGCGGGCGCGGCGCGCATCCGCGTCACCTTCCAGGTCGATGCCGACGGCCTGCTCTCGGTCACCGCGCGCGAGCAGACCACCGGCCACGAGGCCCGCATCGAGGTCAAGCCGTCCTACGGCCTGTCCGACGACGAGATCGCCGCGATGCTCAAGGACAGCTTCAGCCACGCCGGCGACGACGCCTTCCGCCGCGCCCTGCGCGAAGCGCAGGTGGAGGCGCAGCGCCTGATCGAGGCCACCCAGTCGGCATTGCAGGATTCCGCCGACCTGTTGTCCACCCTGGAGCGCGCCCACATCGACGCGTCCATCACCAAACTGCAGACCGTGATGATCGGCGACGACCGTCGCGCCATCGACCAGGCGATGCAGGCCCTGAGCGCCGCGACCAACGAATTCGCGGCGCGCCGCATGAACCAGAGCGTGCAGCGCGCACTCTCCGGCCGCAACGTGGACCAGATATCCCTATGACCCAGATCATCGTTTTACCCCATGTCGAGCTGTGTCCCGACGGTGCCGTGATCGACGCCGCGCCGGGCACCTCGGTTTGCGATGCGCTGCTCGGCAACGAGATCGAGATCGAGCATGCCTGCGAGAAGTCCTGCGCCTGCACCACCTGCCATGTCATCGTGCGCGAAGGCTTCGAGTCGCTGGCCGAGGCGGAGGAGATCGAGGAGGATCTGCTGGACAAGGCCTGGGGCCTGGAGCCGAAGTCGCGGCTTTCCTGCCAGGCCATCGTCGGCGCCACGCCGCTGGTGATCGAGATACCGAAATACACCATCAACATGGTCAAGGAAGGACATTCCAAGAAATGAAATGGACCGACAGCCTCGATGTTGCCATCGCGCTTTCCGAAGCGCATCCGGAGGTCGATCCGACCCGGATCAATTTTGTCGATCTGATGACCTGGGTCATGGAACTGCCCGGCTTCGAGGAAAGCGAAAGCCACTGCGGCGAAAAGAAGCTCGAAGCGATACAGCAGGCCTGGATCGACGAGGTCGAGTGAGCGCGGCCGGTCATGCTGGTCGATACCCACTGCCACCTGGATGCCGCGGAATTCGACGCCGATCGTGATGCGGTCGCCGCCGCCGCGCTTCAGGCGGGTGTCGGCCTGATCGTGGTGCCGGCGGTGGAGCGCGCCAACTTCGGCGCCGTGGCCTCGGTCTGTCGCGAACATGCCGGCTGCCGCGCGGCCTACGGCATCCATCCGATGTATGTCGATCGAGCGCGGGAAGAAGACCTCGACACCCTGCGCGAAACCGTTTTGCGCGAACATCCTCTGGCGGTGGGCGAAATCGGACTCGATCACTTCGTCGAAACGCGCGACGAGGCGCAGCAGGAGCTCTATTTCAATGCCCAGCTGCAGATCGCCCGCGACCACGACCTGCCGGTGCTGCTCCATGTGCGGCGCGCCATCGATCCGATACTCAAGGCATTGCGGCGTTGCCGGGTGCCGGGCGGCATCGCCCATGCCTTCAACGGCAGCCGGCAGCAGGCCGACGAATTCATCAAGCTCGGCTTCAAGCTCGGCTTCGGCGGCGCCATGACCTTTCCCCGCGCCAGCCGCATCCGCGAACTGGCCGCGACCCTGCCGCTCGATGCCATCGTGCTCGAAACCGATGCGCCGGACATTCCGCCCGAGTGGAAAGTCGGCGCCCGCAACACGCCGGATCAGTTGCCGCGCATTGCGCTGGCGCTGGCCGGCCTGCGCGGCATTGCCGTCGAGGAAGTCGCCGCAGCCACCATGCGCAATGCGGCAGCCGTTCTTCCCGGCCTGGCGCCGATGCACTAAACTCTTTCCCAACCCCCCAACCCGATCCAGAAAAGGAGCAAGCCATGAGCACCACCGTAACCCTGCGCGGCACCCCCCTTCGCGTCGAGGGCGACCTGCCCGCCGTCGGCGCCAAGGCGCCCGATTTCAAGCTGACCAGCGGCGCGCTGGCCGAAGTTTCGCTCAAGGACTTCGCCGGCAAGCGCAAGGTCTTCAACATCTATCCCAGCATCGACACGCCGACCTGCGCCACCTCGACGCGCAAGTTCAACGAGGCCGCCGGCAAGCTGGCCAACACCGTCGTGCTCTGCGTTTCCGGCGACCTGCCGTTCGCCGCCAAGCGCTTTTGCGACATGGAAGGGCTGGCCAACGTGTCGCACCTGTCGACTTTCCGCAATCCCGGGTTCATGAAGGACTGGGGCGTCGCCTTCGCCGAAGGCCCGCTGCTCGGCCTCACGGTGCGCGCCGTGGTCGTGGTCGACGAGAACGACAAGGTGATCCACGCCGAGATGGTGCCGGAGATCGCGCAGGAGCCGAATTACGACGCGGCGCTGAAGGCATTGGGCTGATCGCAGCCTGGAGTCGGCGTGTCGCCAGCGCCGACTTTTTGCAGCGGTGGCATAAGAACGGGAGCCTCGGCTCCCGTCTCTTTTGCAGGTGTGCCATCGTGCTGCTTACGGTACCCTAAACTGTATTTCCCAATTCCGGGCTATCGGTAGTGCAAGGCCGGGTTTGGTTCGTACGCTACGCATACACCCCCACATTCCGCTCCGGGTAGCTCTCGTACACATGCTCGAACACCGCCGAGCACTTCTGGTGGTAGAGCTCCGAGGTGTAGGCGCGAGGCAAGCCCGTGTCGAGCGTATCTTCGATGGCCAGCTTCAGCTGCGAGCGCGCCGCTGATTTCTGTCGCCAGTTCAGCACCAGCAGTGCTTTGAGCCGTGCCAGCAGTTCCCGTGCCGCCTTCTTCACCTCGGCACGTTCCTCGGTCGATAGCTCCGGAGCCGGCCGCGTCAGGATGTCGAAGATCACCAACTCTTCCTCGCTCATGTTCTCGCGCACATGGCGTTCCTGCTCATCGTTCAGGCTGTTGGAGAGCTTCACCAGTTCCTCGAACAACTCTTCGATGCTCCGGCTGCCGGCGTTGTAGCTTTCGATCAGCGCCTCGAACTTCTCTGCGAAGTCGGCGCGGGTGCGGTTCAGGCGGATCATGTTTTCAAGCTGGGCACGGATCGCGGCCTTGAGCACTTCGAGGTCGGTGTTCTTGTGTTTCGATGCTTTGAACCGATTGGCCAGCGCCTCGAAATTGATTTTCGAAAGGTCGAGCGCCGGAGGCCCTGATTCACGTATTGCATGGCCGGTGATGGATTCGTCGAGCAGGCCGTTGATCTGCCCCATCACCTGCGAGATATTGGGAGGGTTCGGATTCAGCCTGGCGCGGATGGCCTCGGCCAGCGTGGTCAGGCAGGCGACGCGGCTGGCGAATTCCAGCGCCGCCGGGTCGGGCTTCACGGCGCGGTAGAGCGTGCTGACCAGGCGCTCATGGGCGAAGAAGTCACGGCGCAGCGGGTCGGGGGAGATCAGCGCATTCATCGACTCTTCGACCCTGTTCAGCCGTTCCAGACTTCCCGCGCCGAGCGCCTCGATCTCGGGCAGGCTTACTCCGTGGGCGGCGCAGAATGCCAGCGCATCCGCCACTGCCCTGCGCATTTCCTCCACCAGCTGCTGCTTGTCCTTGACCGGACTTTTTCCATCCCTGCCGGCGCCGTAGATCGCCAGCGCCTTTTCCAGCGAGGCGAAGACGTTGGCGTAATCGACGATGATGCCGCTGTGCTTGCCGGGATAAACCCGGTTGGCGCGGGCGATGGTCTGCATCAGCGTGTGGTTGCGCATCGGCTTGTCGAGATACACCGTCGAACAGCTCGGCGCGTCAAAGCCGGTCAGCCACATGGCGCAGACGAAGACCAGCCGCAGCGGGTCTTCGGTGTCCTTGAACTTCTCGTCCAGCCCCGGCTGCGATTCGTTCATGCGCTTGCGGTGCGGCTCGATGGCCAGACCCAGCGCCTGCATCTGCTGGATTTCGTTCTGCCCCGGCGAGACGATAACCGCCATGTCGGTGCTGGTCAGCACGGCCAACCGCTGCCTCAGTTCGGCCATGCGTGCATCGCGTCGCGCCTGTTCGGCGCTCATCTCGCCGCCGCGCGGCAGATAGGCCAGCTCGCCCAACTCCTTCTGCACCCGCGCCGTTTCCGCCTCCCAATGCACCTTGACCTTGTCGTACATCCGTAGTGCGGTGGCCTTGTCGATCGACACCATCATCGCCTTGCCGACGAATCCTCTGCCCAGGAAATGCCGCACGATGTCCTGCGCCACGGTTTCCAGCCGGTCGTCGCGGGTGATCAGGTGGTATTGCCGGCCCAGCACCTGCTCCAGCTTGGCCTCCTGATCGGCGTCGAGGTCGGCATCCTCGATCAGGCGGTAGATGTCTTCGTTGAGGTCGGGATTGACGAGCTGCAATTCCGGTGTGCGGTTCTCGTAGAACAGCGGCACGGTGGCGCCGTCCTCGATGGACTGCTGGAAGTCGTAGATCGAGACGTAATCGCCGAAGACTTCCCGGGTGCGCTCCTCGCCCGCGATCAGCGGCGTGCCGGTAAAGGCCAGGAACATCGCCCTCGGCAGCGCGGCGCGCATGTTGAGCGCCAGGGTGTCGTACTGGCTTCGGTGCGCCTCGTCGGTCAGCACGATCACGTCGGAGCGGTCGCACAGCAGTTCCGGCGTCTGGAACTTGTGCACCAGCGTGAACACGTAGCGGTGGTTGCCGCGCAGCAGGTCGCGCAGGTGGGCGCCGCCGGCCGCATGGCATGCGTCGCCTTCGGCATCAGACACTGCGCCGGTGGTCTTGAAGGTCTTGGCAATCTGCTCGTCCAGTTCGACGCGGTCGGTGACCACCACGAAGGTCCAATTTCCGGCCAGCTTGCGCAACACCTTTTGCGCGAAGAACACCATCGAGAAGCTCTTGCCGCTGCCCTGTGTCTGCCAGAACACGCCGCCGCGCCCGTGACCGAGCTGGCGGGCGTCGAGCATCGAGGCGATGGCGTTGTTCACGCCAAGGAACTGGTGATTCTGGCCAATGACCTTGACCAGCCCGGCCTTGTGCTCGGAAAATAGCGTGAAGTTTTCCACCAGATCGAGCAGGCGGCTGCGGTCGCAGGTGCCGCGCAGCATCACTTCGAGCGATACGCAGCGTGCTTCGTCCTCGCGTTCGATACGCTTCCATTCCACCCAGCGCCCCCAGTCGGCGGTGAGCGAGCCGACGCGGCTGTCGGTGCCGTTGCTGGCGATCAGCAGCGCGTTGCTCCAGAACAGCGCCGGAATCTGTTGCTTGTAGTGGGTGAGGTTTTCGTCGAAGGCGGCCCGCGCCGGCACGCCGGGTTTCTTGAGTTCGATCACCACCCAGGGCAGGCCATTGACGAAGCCGACCAGATCGGGCCGGCAGGTGTAGAGGCTGCCGACCACGCTGAACTGGCTGACCAGCAGGAAGTCGTTCTGCTCCGGGTGTTCCCAATCCACCACGCGCAGGCGCTCCGTCTTCTGCCCGCCGCGCTCCCGGTCGGGCACCGACACCGTAATGCCTTCCTTGAGCAGGCGATATACCTCGCGGTTGGCCGCCTCCAGGCTCATCGCCGAACGGTCGCGGGTCAGCTCATCGACGGCGTTGCCGATCGCCTCCGGCGGTAGCGCGGGGTTTAACTTGCACAGCGCAGCGCGCAGGCGCTCCACCAGTACCACCTCGCCCCGGGTTTCCCGCCCCAGCGTTCCACCGGCGCCGAAAGTTTCTTCCAGCGCCGACACCGTCTGCCAGCCAAGCGCAGCAAACAGCCCGATCGCCGGCTGCTCGACAAGTTGGTCTTCGGTGTAGGCGTGGGGGCTCATGTGCCGGACTTCGCCAGGGCATTCAGTCGATCACGCAAGTCCGACGGCGCAAAGAACACATAGGCATTGCCTTGCCGGGTTTTTTCCAGCAGTCCCAGCGCCTCCAGCGCCAGCAGGTCGTGCCGTGCCGTCTGGTACACCACGGCATGGGAACGCTGGTGCGCATCCACCCGATAGGCTTCCCCCGCGTTGCGCAAGGCATGGTTCAACAGCGCCGTCTGCCGGTGGTTGAAACGTCCGCGCAGCGTTGGCGATGCGGCCAGCAGGCGTTCGGTCTCCTTTTGTTCGCGGGATTTCTTTGCCACGTAATCATGCAGCGCGGCGATGGCCTGGCGGATGGTCTGCAACTGGTGCAGCAGGAAGTAGGTCGTGTCGTTCTTGTCGGTTTCCGTGTGCAGATAGGGCCGCATGTAGCGCGCCGGCGCCTTGCGCAGGATATGGCTGATCGAGGTGTACTCCATCAGCCAGTAGCCGCTTCGCGCCATCGACCAGTAGAACAACGCCCGCGCCGTGCGCCCGTTGCCGTCGGCGAAGGGATGGTCGTAGCCGATCATGAAGTGCAGCAGGATGGCGCGCAGCACCGGATGCACGAAGGGCAGCGAGGCCTCGTCGGCATTGGCGAAATCGCACAGCCGTTGCATGCGCTGCGCCAACTCGGCATGCGAGGGCGGCACATGCAGCGCGGTGTTGTCGCGCACATCGACCACATGCACCGCATCGTCGCGCCGGTAACGGCCGGCGTCTTCCGCATCCTCCAGCGTGTCCTCCATCAGCATCCGGTGCAGTTCCAGCACATGCCCGGGCGTCAGCTTCACCTCGCGCAGCGAGCGCAGGTGTTCCATGGCCCGGTAGTTGTTGAAAATCATCCGCTCGGAGAGGTCGCGCGGCTTGCGCCCGCTGCGCAGCATCGTCGCCGCCACCTTGCGGGTGGTGGACGCCCCTTCCAGCTGGCTCGACGTGATGGCCTCCTCGATCAGCGAACTGATCAGGTAGCGCTGGGAGTCTTCCCGCAGCGGCGCCCCGGTCGCGGTGCGGATGTGCCCGGCCGCATCACGGTCGATATGGTGCAGGTCGATCGCCACCGGCGCCGGCGTGGTGAACACGAAGGGATGGCCCTGCTTGTCCAGCAAGGGCAAGGGCTGGAACGAGGGCATGCGGCCGAGGGTGACGGCCGCCCACCACTCGGCATGCGTCAGCCCTTCGGGCGCCGGGCGCCGCCGCAATTCGTCCCAGTGCAGATACTTCCCGGTCGGCAAGGGGTTGGCGTGCCGCATCAGCGCCTCGATCCGGGCTGGCGCCAGTTGCGCAAAGCTGGTTTCCAGTGGGGGAGCGTGCTCCGGCAGGCGCATTGTCTACTAAACCTTAATCAAATTAGTAGAGATTAGTATAGACAGGGAAGGCAGGCAAAGTCTACTAAATTACTTAAAGATTAGTAGGGATTGTCAAATGACCTCGGGCCGCCGCGACCTCGATCTGGCCGGAGAGCAGGCGCGGCAGCAACAGGTCGCGGGTGCGGCGGAGGTCTTTGGACATGGCTACTCAGTCACCCGCTCATACGCTTGCATCACGACGTGCATGGCCGCGTGTATTTGCGATGCGTCCTTGAGCGAAAAGATCACATCTCCGGATTCGCTGGCGTGGGTGATGAATGCGAAGTCCGACGCATCACGCGAGAGGCCCGAGGGATCGTCCGTTTCATCAAAGTCGATGTTCGCCAGCAAGAGGATGTATTTCGTGCGTGGCAGGATCTCCAGGAAGTGGTCGTAGACGCGGTAAACCACACTCTTCGCGCCGCAAAGTTCAAGCACGTCTTCGCCCAGCGCCAGAATGTGCGGGCGGATGGCGTCGAACAACGTCCGGCTCTCGGCATCGAAGCCGACCGTGTCGATGCTGTACTGCGCGGCGGCGGCCCGCCGCTCTTCCAGATCGGCCTGCCGAACGGCCGCCATATCGACCACCAGCGCCGGCCAGACGCGAACGGCCTGCTGCGCCAGCGCCTTGCCTCGGGCCTCGATTTCGGCAGCGGTCCATCGTGCCTGTTCGCGGACGAACCGGTTGAGGCGCAGGGGACTGTCGTTGAAGCCCTTGGGCATCGCCTTCTTCTCGTCGAACGAACGATCGCTGTACTCGGCGTTGTACCCGGTCAGCGTCAGGTTGCCCAGGCGGTGCAGCCAGGTTTCCTGAATCGTCTTCCAGTCGTCGCCGAGCATCTCCCGCCACGCCGGCAAAAGATTCTCGTTCTGCGGCAGCACATGCTCGATGGTGAAGGAACTGGTGTCGATCTTTTCCTTGCTGTCGTTTTCGAGGCGGTCGAGCAGATAGGTACAGGTTCGCATCGCATAGATATCGCGCGTTTCCAGGGCATCGCTGAATTCGATGTTGGAGGGGAAGCGGCGTTTCTTGCCGCCGCGATATATCGCTACCTTCAGGCTCAAGAGCGGTGCGTTGTCGCGAATCCTGTAGGCCAGGCTGGCGAAGACCTGGTAGAGGTTGCGGGTCTGCATGTCGCAGGCCGAACGACGGAAGACGTAGCTTTCGAGAAGCTCGATGGCTTCCTTGAACGCGGCGCTGTCGAACTGTCCTGTCCGCTCGTGACAGTCATGCAAGCGCAGCATCAAGGGTGACGCCACCTCGACCAGTCCGCGCAGGCGGTTCGCCGCGCCGGCGAACAAGGGATCGGCCTCCCGGCCCAGGCTGAAACGGACGTAGTAGCCGGCGAAACGGCGCAACTCCCCGAGCACGTCCTCGACCGACCGATGCGCGGATTCGGCATGGAAGAAGCCGCGGAAGTGATGGTAGATCGCGTCGGCGCGAAGCTGCTTGCTCGGCTTGAGCTTCAGGACCAGGAAATCGCGGCAGAACTTGTCGAACTCGCTGCGGTAGCGGTTGCCGAAGGCAAGCTCGATCGGGCGCCAGTAGTCTTCGTAGAGTCGGGTCTGCAGTTCGTCGTCCAGGCGCATCAGCACGAAGTTGCGGATCAGGTCGGCCTGCGTCAGATCCAGCCCCGTCGAATTGAGGCTCTCGAAGATCATCTGCGGATCGTCGTGTCCGCGTGTCAGGCTGACATCGACGATGACGAGCTTGGCGATTCCGGCATAGACCCGACCCACATCGGCTTCGGCCAGACGTTCGCGGAAGAACTCATAGTTCTCCCGCACCACCTCGGCGCTGTCCGAGGCCGGTGTCTGTCCAGACATGAGAGCGGATAGCGCGTCGTTGTCGGCACGGCGCAGCATGAGCTTGCTCCTGCGCTCACCCTTGCCATGGCGGTTGCGCAGAAAGCGGTCTTCGACCTCTTCCGGCGACGGCAAGGTTTCGTCGTCGGAAGGCGCTGCTATCAGTTGGTCACGCAGGGCGGTGAGCAGCAGCGAGACCGTCGTCAGGCGCTGCTGCCCGTCAATCACCAGCCATCGCGGGATGGCAGCCGCGTTGTCCTCTGCGGCGATGTAGACCACGGAACCGAGGAAGTGCGCGCGCGCGTTGGGGTCGCCTCCGACCCGCAGGATGTCGTTCCAGAGCTGCTGGCAGTGCTTGGTGCCCCAGGAGTAATCGCGCTGGAAAATGGGCACGATGAACTGCTTGGCGCCGTCGAGTAACTGGGTGAGCGGGAGGTCTTGGGCGTTCATGCGGGCACCGGTTCGGGTAAGTTGGAAACGTCGATCTGGCCGGAGAGCAGGCGGGGCAGCAGGAGGTCGCGGGTACGGCGGAGGTTTTG
>JADJFK010000029.1 GCA_016708585.1 Sulfuritalea sp.
AAGATTAATACCTTTTATTAGATTTTATAATTGCTACACAATGCGAGGTTTGCGCTTACGAAAACAACCTATTATTAGAAGGTTTGGAAAAATTTCTCAACATATTTCTAGTCTTCATTAGTTTTACAATTACGTGGTTCAATATAATAATATTAACATAAATAAAGATTTTTTAACTTTTCTTATTTTGTTAAATCATAAACGTACGTTTTCAAATAATTTTTTTCTTTTTAACTTTTTTTACTTAAATACTTTAAACACTTATTTTACTTTACTACAACGTGTTTCATTATTTTTAGTCCTTTGCCGACTAGATGACGACTACGAAAGTTTATTTTTAAACGTAAAAATTTTTAAAAATACTAATTATCTACAATTATCTTCTCTTTGAAAAAATAGTAATTATAATTCATTTTCTACTCTTTTGTTACATGGTAAACTTGGTAACTCTCGACGAAAATGAGCAAGACTAAATAATTCTAGGCGAACAGATAGTAATCGTATTCGATTAAAACTTAGAGTTTCAAAAAAAGTTATTAATGCTTTTTTTTTAAAAAGATATGCAGAGTTGCACTTCCATGTACCAAAAAAGTAAAACCAACATTTTTATTAAGACAGCGTTATTTTTTAACATCAAAAAACCTAAATAAAAACATTTGAAAATTTTTGTATGCTAAATCAAAATATACCTTTAATAATGATAAAAAAAATCTAAACCTGCAATTAACTTATTTGTTAAAGCCATCACAAAAAAATCTCTTTTTTTGTTAATTTATATAAAAAACTTTTGTGAAAAATGAGAAAATCAAGGTACGCTCACTGGGGTTACAGAACAACTGGGAAATTAAACGAATGGCGATATAACAAACTTTTATCTTATGAGTTGGGTCATTTAGTGAAAGATTTTTCAAAACAAATGTTAGTACATATACTATTCAGAACTTTATATAAAACGTTATCCTGACGTCAAGTTTTACTTTTACTTTCCTTTAACCTAGTTGTTGTTAATGGAAAATTTTGTAAACAACATACAAGTTTAAAAAAGGAGATATAATCGAGTTACCGACTTTTATTAAACCCGATACTCTTAGAAATAGATTAACAAAATCAAATGTTTTTAAGAAAATTATATCAAGGGGTAAAATCTGCTTATAAAGCTTTTAGATCTAAAAATATTTTTAATAAGCCAAATATAAAAAAATACCTAAAATTTTTAAAAATTGCCTATGGGTTATAAATTTTTAGGTTCTACCCTTGCGAGAGATAGCTCCATAAATGCGTTAGCTTTGATCTACGATCTAATGAGCTTATCACATGATTTAGAGTATAAGATGACGTATAGTTCCGTTTTAACCTTACAAAACTGACGATACAGATTTGATTAATTCTTAAATTTTTAATAAAAATTTAGGTGGTTGCTTCTTTTAAAAATTTCTATAATAACCTATTATTAAGGCCATCACATAAATTTAATTTTAACTTATTTTTTTCAAAAAAGTCTTTTTTAAATTATCCAGTATTAGATTCTATGCATTTTTCCTTAAAACTAAAACTTTTAAGATTAAATTCCTAAATACTAATATCTTTAATTTTTACTCTTTAAGACTTGTAAGCATTTTATGTTTAAGTTTGTCTCTTATTTTATTTCTACTTTAATACTTTTAAGTTTGTTTCGACATAAACATCAATTTTATAAAGTTATTCGATATTTTAATTGAAAAGAAGAGGTCATAACTAATATTTTTATAAATAGCTGGCAAAAAATTTAAAGGTAAAACCAATAATAAGACATTCCCTTTCATGAAAATATAAAAACTATAATTCAGATAGAAGATTTTATCTTTCTCAAAACAAATTACAGTGTTTGTTTCATTATAGTTTTAGCGTGCCTAGTAGACGACTTGCTACTTCACGATTTTTATTAACAAAATCATCTGATCGATTAATTTTAGGCGGATTTCAAAAAACTTAATAATTTTATTTTGGTAAGGATAATGATTTTATTTTGGTAAGGATAATGATTTTATTTTGGTAAGGATAATGATTTTATTTTGGTAAGGATAATGATTTTATTTTGGTAAGGATAATGATTTTATTTTGGTAAGGATAATGATTTTATTTTGGTAAGGATAATGATTTTATTTTGGTAAGGATAATGATTTTATTTTGGTAAGGATAATGATTTTATTTTGGTAAGGATAATGATTTTATTATCCTTACCAAAATAAAATCATTATCCTTACCAAAATAAAATCATTATCCTTACCAAAATAAAATCATTATCCTTACCAAAATAAAATCATTATCCTTACCAAAATAAAATCATTATCCTTACCAAAATAAAATCATTATCCTTACCAAAATAAAATCATTCATCCTTACCAAAATAAAATCATTATCCTTACCAAAATAAAATCATTATCCTTACCAAAATAAAATCATTATCCTTACCAAAATAAAATTATTAAGTTTTTTGAAATCCGCCTAAAATTAATCGATCAGATGATTTTGTTAATAAAAATCGTGAAGTAGCAAGTCGTCTACTAGGCACGCTAAAACTATAATGAAACAAACACTGTAATTTGTTTTGAGAAAGATAAAATCTTCTATCTGAATTATAGTTTTTATATTTTCATGAAAGGGAATGTCTTATTATTGGTTTTACCTTTAAATTTTTTTGCCAGCTATTTATAAAAATATTAGTTATGACCTCTTCTTTTCAATTAAAATATCGAATAACTTTATAAAATTGATGTTTATGTCGAAACAAACTTAAAAGTATTAAAGTAGAAATAAAATAAGAGACAAACTTAAACATAAAATGCTTACAAGTCTTAAAGAGTAAAAATTAAAGATATTAGTATTTAGGAATTTAATCTTAAAAGTTTTAGTTTTAAGGAAAAAATGCATAGAATCTAATACTGGATAATTTAAAAAAAGACTTTTTTTGAAAAAAAATAAGTTAAAATTAAATTTATGTGATGGCCTTAATAATAGGTTATTATAGAAATTTTTTAAAAGAAGCAACCACCTAAATTTTTATTAAAAATTTAAGAATTAATCAAATCTGTATCGTCAGTTTTGTAAGGTTAAAACGGAACTATACGTCATCTTATACTCTAAATCATGTGATAAGCTCATTAGATCGTAGATCAAAGCTAACGCATTTATGGAGCTATCTCTCGCAAGGGTAGAACCTAAAAATTTATAACCCATAGGCAATTTTTTAAAAATTTTAGGTATTTTTTTTATATTTGGCTTATTAAAAATATTTTTAGATCTAAAAGCTTTATAAGCAGATTTTTTACCCCTTGATATAATTTTCTTAAAAACATTTGATTTTGTTAATCTATTTCTAAGAGTATCGGGTTTAATAAAAGTCGGTAACTCGATTATATCTCCTTTTTTTAAACTTGTATGTTGTTTACAAAATTTTCCATTAACAACAACTAGGTTAAAGGAAAGTAAAAGTAAAACTTGACGTCAGGATAACGTTTTATATAAAGTTCTGAATAGTATATGTACTAACATTTGTTTTGAAAAATCTTTCACTAAATGACCCAACTCATAAGATAAAAGTTTGTTATATCGCCATTCGTTTAATTTCCCAGTTGTTCTGTAACCCCAGTGAGCGTACCTTGATTTTCTCATTTTTCACAAAAGTTTTTTATATAAATTAACAAAAAAAAGAGATTTTTTTTGTGATGGCTTTAACAAATAAGTTAATTGCAGGTTTAGATTTTTTTTATCATTATTAAAGGTATATTTTGATTTAGCATACAAAAATTTTCAAATGTTTTTATTTAGGTTTTTTGATGTTAAAAAATAACGCTGTCTTAATAAAAATGTTGGTTTTACTTTTTTTGGTACATGGAAGTGCAACTCTGCATATCTTTTTAAAAAAAAAGCATTAATAACTTTTTTTGAAACTCTAAGTTTTAATCGAATACGATTACTATCTGTTCGCCTAGAATTATTTAGTCTTGCTCATTTTCGTCGAGAGTTACCAAGTTTACCATGTAACAAAAGAGTAGAAAATGAATTATAATTACTATTTTTTCAAAGAGAAGATAATTGTAGATAATTAGTATTTTTAAAAAATTTTTTACGTTTAAAAATAAACTTTCGTAGTCGTCATCTAGTCGGTAAAGGACTTAAAAATAATGAAACACGTTGTAGTAAAGTAAAATAAGTGTTTAAAGTATTTAAGTAAAAAAAGTTAAAAAGAAAAAAATTATTTGAAAACGTACGTTTATGATTTAACAAAATAAGAAAAGTTAAAAAATCTTTATTTATGTTAATATTATTATATTGAACCACGTAATTGTAAAACTAATGAAGACTAGAAATATGTTGAGAAATTTTTCCAAACCTTCTAATAATAGGTTGTTTTCGTAAGCGCAAACCTCGCATTGTGTAGCAATTATAAAATCTAATAAAAGGTATTAATCTTTTGAAAAATAAAAAATCTTTTAAAAAAAAAGAATAGACGGTATAATTTTGCCTTCTTCTTTTGTAAAAAGATCAATTATCTAAAAGTTTTAATTTTGTTCAATGTGAATACCCCAAATTGAAAGTAAACTTATTGACCCGGCAAAAATTTCTAATTCGGTAACTTTTACCTCGGAAACCTAAATGACATCACTGGAAAAGAAAAAAGTACGACAATACACTAGGCGTGAAATGTTCATTTGCGAAGTTGGTTTTTTTAAATCCCGTAACGTGCGCATTTATTATATCAAATTTATCAGTTTTTGAGCCGACTAATAAGATGTTGGCATTATTTGCTTCGAAGAACCACAGCTTATTTAAAGATTTAGCGTGATTGCCGACAAAAGACGCTGTATTTAAATAATTAAATATTGAGTTAGATTGAACCAAAATTTATTTTCTTTAACGGGTAAAACTTTTAATTTATCAAAAAAGTTGTTTTTATATCTTCTTGAAGAGTATACTGCAATAGTAGTGTATTTATTATTAAATTGATAAATATAAACCCCCAAGATGAGACTATCGGGGGAAGGAGATGTATATAAATAAACGTAACGATAAGACTTAAAGACACCACCTTTAGATAAAAAGAAATTTTTAATATTTAAAGTGTTGGTGTTTCATTTTTTTTTTAACGAAAATTTTTTTTTTAAGATTAAACTTGCAAATAACTTATTCATTATAAGAAGTTTGGGGCTTGCTCATTGCTCATCTTGGGAAAAAAATGAACTCTCCCAAGTCATAGTTGTATTTATTTTTTCTAAACGAGGTAAACTTATTTGACCCAATTTAATTTCTTAACCCCCAAATAAGCAAATAGCGTATACTGCTGAAAAACAGAATAAGTGAAAATATTCACCTAAATAGAATAATGCAAAAAAAAAACCACTATATTCTGTAGAGTAACCAGCTACTAACTCTGACTCGGCTTCAGCAAAATCAAAGGGTAATCTACCAGTTTCCATTAAAAAGGTAGCAATCATAATAGGGCAGAGAGGTAAAAATAACAAAATACCAACAGCCCCCATACTTTGACCCCTAACATGAACAGAAAAACTTAAGTTTTCTGCTAATAACGCCACAATAATTATTAAAAAAGTTATTAAAACCTCTAAAGTTAATCCCACCATGATAACCCTAGCAGATGATAAAGAAGCATATTTATTTCTAGAGCTAAATCCTACAACAGCTATTAAAATAGAGTAAATACTAGACATTAACCCTATCAAAACTAGATTATACTCAACCTCTAGTAGACCTTGACTCGGTCCCCAAAGAATATTACTTCAAAATAAATAAATAACTGTACATACCAAAACTGGAGCCATAATAAACAATAGTCTATTAGCTTTACTTAAAACGGTAATATGTTTTAAAAGCATTTTTAAGGCATCCGCAATAAATTGAAGTCGCCCTTTATAACCAATATAGTTTGGACCTACTCGTCTTTGTGTTAATGATAATATTTTTCGCTCAATAAGGGTTACACTTGCTATAACTATTGTTAGAATTAAAAAAAGAATTAAAAATTTTAAAAAAGCTACAACATATGTTGCGGCTCAAGCATACAAATTGTGAATAAATTTAAAAAAAAGCGAAAAATCAAAAATAGAGTCATCTGACAAATCATAAATATAATTATCATTAAAAGAATACTTCTTTACCAAATTAACAGATTTATTATTAACACCCATAATTAAATTCAAGCAACTGCTTTTCTACAAAGAAGAGTAGGGTAAAACTCAGATAATTTTTTATTTAAGTAAAACTCTATTTCTTTTGCGATATAGTATAAAGGCCTTTTACTTAATCTAGGGACTAGACTAACTAATGAAGCGCTTAATTTTTTCTCTAATTTGGAGTCTAATAACATAAAATAAAAAGCTAAAGCACCAATCATAGTCACTAAATGACCAACAGTTGACATGCTTTGTCATCCCATATAAATTGCAGGGAAATCGTGTAACCTTCTTGGAAGACCCGAAAAACCGACTCAAAACATAGGAATAAAAGTTAATCACTGTCCTGCGCTGTACATAGTAATGTGGACATAACCAAAAGTTCTTGAAAACTTTGTTTGGAAAAAATTAAAAAAATAAAAATAAAAACCAGTAAATATACCTAACATAACAGCACCAGAAAGCATTAAATGAAAGTGCGCTACAACGTATAGCGTATCATGCATGGAAATATTAAGGCTAACGTGTGACAGTCACATTCCTGTAAACCCAGCAACTAAAAAAAATAAAATAAAAGAAATAACAGAAAAAAAAATTAAATCGTTGCGTAATGAACCACTAACCAAAGTAAAGGTTCAGTTAACTACCTTAATAGTAGCGGGCATAGATATCATAATAGTGATAGTACTGTACAATGCACGACTTCTGTGATCTAGGCCGATTAGATACATATGATGTCCCCAAACTAAAAAACCCATATAATTCATAATATAGATAGCTCAAATTAAATGATGTTTTGAAGCAATTCTTCTAAAATTAATTGCAGGTAAAACAGAATTAATAACACCAAATGCTGGTATAATTAAAACATAAACTTCAGGGTGACCGAAAAATCAAAAAAGATGATGAAAAAAAATAGGGTCCCCCCCATAAGCAAAATCAAAAAAAGATGTTTGTCAATGCCTATCAAGTTCAAGCATTAACATAGCAGAACCTAAAACAGGTGTAATAACAAACAAAGCACGTAACATCAAAAGAACAGTAATTGTGATAAAAGGAAGTAAAATTCTTCTATTTCTAAGGCCGGGAATTGAGAGATTTCTTCTTGTTGACAATAAATTAAATATTGATATTGTTGTGCTAATACCAGCGTAGTATACACCTAAGATTAACATATCTTGTATACCAGGACCTGTGTATTTTAACTTAGATGAGAATGGTGTAATAAAGGTTCAACCAGCGACAGTTTGAGTAGCAGAAGAACATTTTACTATGTGTCGTTTTCTACTTTTTATTTTTTTTGAATTTGTAACTAAAAAATAAAAAGCATCAGGTATATTATGAATATATTTTCAAAAAAATAGTTTTCAAGAGTTATTTTTATCTAATGCAACAGTACCATAAGAATAATCTGGTGAAAATAATTGTGTAACACTTTTAATGGATTTAGAAAATAAAGTGTAATTTGGAGTATCTAAACGTCCAACTTTTTGTTTTAAAGCTCACATGTCTTTATCATCTTTTGTAACAAATTGGAATTCTCTTAGTTTATCTTCAGGGACTTGAACATAATTCAAAAACTCGTTAGAACGAATCTCGTTAGATTCCATAAAACTATCAAATTTAGTAGATTTATTGATGCTATAAAAATTTGTTTGATTTTCATAGTTTTTTCAACACATAGTTCTTAAAAAACCAATTTTAGCGATTAATAAATAACCACAAGGCTGAATTCAAAAACCTAAACTGTTTAGGCGCGGATAGGCAACATCCTTACTACCAACATGAGATGGTAATAAATAATTAGCAAACCCCCCAAAAAAAATTGGCACCACGACAAAAAAAATCATAATTAATGCGTGAGCAGTAATGACTTGTAAATATCGCAAAGAGTCTCCTCCAAAAAACGGACTCCCTGGATATGCCATCTCAAACCTAATGGCGGTAGCCAGTAGGGCTCCAGACATGGCGGTTATTAGGGAAAAATAAAAATAATTTAACCCTAATCGGCGGTGATTTATTGTATATAAATATTTTTTAACTAGTTGGCGGGAAAAAATATAGGATTCTTTTAGAAATCGTATATGACGTGTCAGATTAAACAATGGAAAAACTTGAAAAAAAAGTAAATAATTCGTCTATTGCCACTTTAGAAGTTCAATAGTTAAAGTCTGCAAAAAATCAATAATAGCTTTCGTCATAATATCTTCTAGTAATCCATTTTAATCAATTAATGTTAAATAGTATATTTAACAAAAAAAGTAACATGTAATTTTGTATGTTTACACCTATTAATGTATAGCTAACTCGTTTGTTTTCATAAAATTTAAAAACCATAAACAATCAGGAAATAAAAATAAATAAAAAATGTCAATATTTAGCTATTAAGGCTAATGTTAAATACTGTTGTTTTGTTCTTATTCATGGAGATAATGTATCAACAGTTCAACTATTGCTCTCTTCTGAAAAATCCCACACTAATTCAAAAAAACCTGCAATAACATAATAAAATTGATAAGTTTCCAGTAAGAAACCATACAAAAAAAATACTGTAATAACTGTAAGGTGTAAAATTTGTTGCTTAAAGTTGAAGTTCGGTAAATTTAATAATAAATACACCGAATAAAAAATTAAAAACAATAATAAAATTGTAGAAAAGTAAAAACTACTCAGGTTAGTAACAAAGGATTGATTCAAATTAGCTTCGTCGACAAAATATAAAACGTCTTGAGAACTGTTTATGTAATAATAAAAAAACAGAGAAAATAAAAAACCCTCAACAATTCAAAAATAAGAATTAGTTCTTTTTCAAAAACGTTGAATAGCTCCTGTAAATTTACCAAATCGATATCTTTTTATAAAAAAGTTAAAACCACTAATCAATCAGAAGAATAAGATCCCGATAACAAATCAAATACCTAACTGACGGGTAAAGTTTATATTATAGAAATCAATCAATAATAAAATAATAGATAAAGTTAAGAGTAAAGGTAAAAAAAAGTTTTTAAATCCATTATAAAAACTACTATAAAAATTACGTAAATCCAAGTTTGAAAAGGCAATAATTTGAGAAGATTCTAAAGAAATTTTTATTTTATATACGGAATTTTTTTTTAAATTTTTAAAGGGGTAAAATCTTCAAAAAAATGTAATACAATGGTCGATTATTAAAAAAAATACACGAAAAAGACGATTTATAACCCTTAAGTTTACATCAATCAAAGAGTATAAATCCAGATTAACTGGACCAAAATATCATAAATTAAAAACTATAGCTTGCATTCATTTAAAACGTATATCTGAAATTGATTCATTTTTAGCTATGTGTTTTTCATAAAAAGAGTCTATTTCTCTATAGTTTACAAATAAATTTTTTTTAAAATTTGTTAAACTTAAAAGCTCCATGCAGACTACTGCAATATAATATCACTCTCTTCTTATTAAAGATAACTTAATATTTGGAAAATAACGACTGGGAACCAATGCCGAAACACTGTAAAATAAACTTTTAATAGCTGCGCTTAAAGTATTACTAATTTGGTGAGATTGATATTGACGAATCTATTAAAATGCTTATTTCTTTCTGGTATATGGAAGTCTAGAAAAATTAGGTGTTCATCTAATTAGAAATTTATAAACGAACTTTAAAAATGTAAATTTTATGCGCCTTTTTAAAAGTAATAAAATTGATTGTAAACGAATCCATTAGTAAAATTCAAACGAAGGAAGCAGGAATCGAACCCACGACAGCGGTTTTGAAGACCGCAGTTTTGCCACTAAACTATTCCTCCAATATTAAACATATCGTGCTAAAATAATAGTGAGGTAAGCGCGAAGTTTATTCTTACCAAAACCTAAACTAAATAATGTTAAAAAAATGTTTTCTCTATTTAGTAAATTTGAGTAAGAGTGTTTACTATTAAAAAAATGAGCGCTTAAATTATATATATCTAAAAGCCCTCATAAGCAAACAGTTGCTAATCATAAAAAAAAAAACGGAAAAGAAGTAAAGAAGGAGGAGAAGAAATCAAAAAAAGTCATATTATTAATAAAAGTATAAAAAGTTTAATATTAAATCATATTATTTTAAATAAATATTATTTATTCCACCCACAGATTCCTCTACGGGTACCTTGTGTCAACTTAACTCAAATCACCCATGACCTAGTCAGAAGCTTTTCTCTCTTAAGATATCGTGAACAATATCAAAGGTTTCACCGAAGCTAATCCCAACAGACTTATAGTCGCCTATAAGCCTTGAAAATTTTTAAATTTACACAGCAAGCTGTGGTCTACAAGACTTTAAAAAGAGAAAAAATACAGTACGACTTTACTAGACCATAAACTCTTCGAGTGTGATGGGCGGTGTGTGCAGGATTAGTGTTGTAATTCATCGCAGCATACTCATCTGCGACTACTAATGATTTCAGCTTTACTGTTTCAAGTTTCAGAAACAATTCCGCACTAAGATAATTTTTGGAGATCACTTCAGATTACTCTTTTGTTACTCTTTGTTTTTATCTTTGTAACACGTGTGTTGCCCAACCTATAAGGACCGTGAGGACTTGACTTCAGCTAGTTAGTATATTAGTAAACCATTGAATACCTAAAAGGTACAATAATTTAATAATATATGAGTACCACTATATAATGTTCAGTAATGTAACATTACGGAACATTTAAAGTTTTATAATTTAAAAAATTAATAAAACTACTACAGCGCAATCAGCTAAATTTTATAGCTAATTACCACAATCAATAAATCCATTTAAAAAAAAAATGGAATCGTTATATATGTCTACCTTACAGGGAAGAGTAGTGCATGTGTGAAGATAGACATACCACGTAATGCGAAATTATTCATATAGTTATGAATAATTATTACTTTTATAAAAACGCAATAAATTGAATGTGTTTGTATATATAGTACTAAATACAAATAATATAAAATATTATATTGTATAAATGTAGGTTGCGTTCGTTTTGGGAACTTAATCCTAGATTTCAAGACACGAACTGACGACAGCCATGCAATACCTGTTATGTCTTTTATAAACACAAACTTTCTTTTTAATATAAATACTAAGAAGAAATAAAAAAACATAATAAAGGTTGGTAAGATTCTACGTGGATTATCGCATTAAACCACATGTTCCACCATTCGTTCTAATCCCCGCCAATTCTGTTGACTTTGAGTCTTGCAACTATACTCACCAGGCGGATTACTTTACGTAAATATTAGTAATCATCATTTACGGTAAGGATTACCAGGGTCTCTAATCCTGATCACACCCCTTACTTTCATACCTCAGCGTCAGAGAATATTAGGTAGGCACATTAGTAAACCGGCAAGCAGTCGTGGGTTTTTACATTTTATCGTTACCCAGGACAACCCCCCACCTTAATATCCACTCAAGAGCTTTGCTAAAAAAAACTTTACAACTTTTATGAATCGATTTGGTTTTTTAAGCCCCGCCTACGTATCCTTTACGCCCAATCACGCCGAATAATGCTAATCACTCAGGTATTACCGCGGCTGCTGGCACCTGTATTAGCCGTGACTTCTTTTTGCACTTACCCTCATCTGCTCATGCACGTATAGACTTTACAGTTTAACCTTCTTCATCTCCGCTAAGTCAATAGGTCATGCTTTCGCACATTGCCTAACATTCTTCACTGCTGCCTTAGGGCGGGGTAGTTTCCATACCCCATGTGGTTGATCCTTCTCTCAAATCAACTAGAGATCATAGGCTCGACGTCTCGAATACCTAATCCCCTACGCAAAGACCCAATACTCACCGTCGCTCAGGAATTTAACCGAAGTATTGTTGTCCAGTACGTATTTACTCACCATGACGCTAGTTGTTTAATAGTTATAAATAACTTATTAAACCCCTTAACTTGCATGTGTTAGATACTTAGCTAGCATTCACTCCAAGCCAAGATCACACTCATAATATTAAATCAAAACCTTTAATAATAGTACTATCATTTATATCTAAAAGCGATATCATTGACATCGTAATTTTGGCCAGTTTTAGCAGCAGGAAGTCTGTGAAATCTTTTTAAACCTTTATGTTGTCATCAAACTAAAAACTGCTCAAAAGGTAATGCACATAATTTAATAGGCATGTGGTGGTGATATCTACCACAAATTTCAGCGCACTGTCCGTAATAAAAACCAATATTATCAATATAAAAGGAATGATGTGTAGAACGACCAGGTACACAATCCAACTTTAACCCTAACCCTGGGATAAATCAAGAGTGTACAACGTCACAAGAATTTGTGACAACAGTTATATTTACGTGAGCAGGTAAAACTAATGTTCTTTTTGTTCTTAATAATCTTCTAGCTAAGTTGACTGGAACTAGTTCACCCCTATGTCTGTTATATTTTACAGAAGTATGGTAACCTCATGCTACATCGGCAGCTCTTTCAATAGGTTGATTTATATCTCCACCCATTCATCCTTTGTAACCTGTTGAGCTATCAATTGTCATATTTGATTTTAAGATTAATGGATTTAACATGTTTAACTCATCAAGTTCAACTGTATCGTTTATATTCATAGGTTTTTCTAAATAAATTTCGGTACTTTTTACAAAGTCAGGATTATAATATTTTCTAGGTGTCATATTAAATGAGTTATATCTTGTATATTTTTTTTGTTTAAACCCTCAAAACAGGTGACTCATTTCTAATTTAGGCTCTACATTTCTGGAATTATCTCAAAATTTTAATACAAATAAAATTGGTTTATTAAAACTACTGTCTGAATTTTTTAAAATTTCTAAATTATGTTTATTTAAAACCCCTGAGACAAAAGATAAAGGTTTTTTTTTCATCCCTAAAACGACATTAGATTCGTAATTTGTTCTATTATCAACAGCATTTAAATTATAAAATGTACTTACAGGTGTTTCATTGAGTGTTTGATTAATACTGGTTTTTGAAGTATTAACATCAATATTTTCGGGGTTAATACTATGAGAGGAAGAAGTAGTAACGGGGTTATATACAGAAATCCCTTTACCAACAGAATTAAAGATAGTTTTTTTAGTAACACCCTCTCTTGTTAAAGTTTTATAAAAAAGGTTTTTAAACTCTAATTGCATACCTAGAGTTAAAGCTTGATAATAAGAATCTGAACAATAACTTTCATTAGCGTATGTAAAAAATCAACGATTATGACCAATGTTTTTTGGAGCAGACATAATGCTTGCCAATGCAGTTGAATCATATCTGTATTCTCAATATCATTGTCTCCCAATTACTCTTAATGTAAATAAAGACCCCTCATTTTGTCATTCAATCATACGTAGAATAAAATTGGAATTAACTAAAATATTACCACATCAGCTTAAAGGTATTAAAGCGACTAAAAAATCACCTCATTTACCATGACCTCTAATACTGGTATTTAAAACAGGGTTAAAATGAGCAACACGCCTATGTACAACTCTAATAATAATAAAAAAATACATGACTCAAAATAATGAAAATCAAAATCATCATCAATATTGTCATTGAGATAAGTGAATTAAAATATCTGATTTATGTGTTGAAAAACCAAAATTAAAATTAGTTAAAGAATTTGCTTCTGTCATTATATGACCTCACATGTTAAAAAAACAGTGTACTGAAAAAAAACAAAATTATTATAGAAAGACCTTCTATTAGATAAACTCTTTTTTTTCAACACATAACAAATGAACAAATCATACCTATAGTATAACATTCATATAAAAATAATAAATAATATTCGCATTCTTCGAAAAAATTTACGTATTTAATGTAATCGCTATCAAGAGGAGTTATAAATGGTTCCCACATAAATATACAAGTTGCGCAATGAACAAAATAAGCAGAGATTATCAAAGCGCACACGTATAAAAAAAAGACAGCTAATACTTGATTATAAGGTGCACTGCGATAATAAAAAAAGTATTTATGCTCAGAAGTTACTAAAAGTTGTTGTGCAGTTTCTTTTATAGATTTATTATAGTCAAAAACCACAAAATAAACTATTCTAATAAAATAAATTAAACTGCTCAGTAAACCAATAAAAAGTAAACCAAAAGATAATAAATTGACTGAGTTAGCAAAAAACATATTTATAAAAAAATATTTATTAGTAAAACCAACAGTAAAAGGCAATCCAGCTAAATTTGAGGAGCAAAGAATCAACAAAAAACTGTCCAATCGAGATTGAATATGAGCCTCACCCATTCACCTTGAGTCTTGTGTACCAAAAACTCTAATAAAAGCACCAGCGCAAAAAAAAGTCATAGCCTTAAATAACCCATGTAAATATAAATAAATTAGAATAGGATAACCTTGACCAACAGCTGCTAAAAATCATAAAAATCCAGAATGACTCATTGTCGAATAAGCTAATAATTTTTTTACATCAGTTTGTGACGCTGCAACAACACCCCCATAAGCGGCTGTAAATGCACCAACGGTAGCTAAAGCATCAACTAAATTAAATAAAGAAATTAAACTGTGAAATTTACATAATAAATAAATACCAGCAGAAACTAGTGTGGCAGAATGAATCAATGCAGAAGCTGGAACAGGAGCTTCCATAGAATCAGGAAGTCATAAGTGGCCAAACATTTGAACAGATTTAAAACCTGCGCTTAAAATCAAACAGATAAGACCATAATAAAGTTGACTATTGTCATCTAATGAATTAGTTGCAACGTATGAGAAAAAAGAAGTTAAATTAGTAGTAGATGAAACTTTATAAAATAGAACAAAAGCTGATAACAATAAAATATCGCTAACGAGGTTAAAAGAAAAAGCCTTAAAGCTAGACTTTAGAGTTCCTCTGCGAACAGATCAATAATTAATTAAAAAAAAAGAAGTAAGCCCTATCAGCTCTCAACCTAAAAAAATAGTATAAAAGTTGTTTGCACAAACTAATAAAACCATGCTGATAACAAATCAGTTTAGTGTAAAGATAAATTTTTTTTCACTTGCCTCGTCGGAAAAATAACGAATAATATATAAGTTTGTAGCACAACCAATCATCATAACTAATAAGCTAAAAAAAAAAGATAGCGGGGTTAAAGCGAAATTTAAAGATGGATCTATACTTTCTTGCAATGAATTATTCTCAGATCACATAAAAGTAATATGGGAGTACTCTAAAACAATATCAAATAAGCCAATAATACCAAAGAGAACGGCAACAAATAAAAAAAGAGCGTTTACAAAAGCATATCTGATAGGAGTTAATCAGAAAAATGCAACAGGGAATAAAATTTGAAATCCCAAAAAATACTTAAAAATTAACGTATATTCCTCGAGCACAATCGTTATGAAAATAAACACAATCATTATAACTGAGTTATTAAACTTTTTTCAAAGTTTTTTGTAAAAACTTAACAGTCGTAGTCTTTCTTTAGTAGGGGAGTATATTTTTTTTCAAAATTTAAATCTAAAAGCCTTCTTAACAACTTTTCTTTTACTAACAAAAAAATTCTGTCGGTTTAATAAAAAATGAACCATTTATTATTAAATAGATTTTTTAAATAAAAAGTATTTTTCGTGAGTTTCTAAAATAAAGCTGGTATACAAAAAATAAAATAAATAAAATGATAATAGTGCATAATTAGCAAATTGAGCCATAAAAGTATAAGTCAAATGACCTCAATAATAAATTAATAATATTTGTGTTAACAAAATATCACTAAATCAATCGTATCAATAAGATGAATAAAATTGAGAATTTAAGTTTGAGTTAAAAGAAAATAATTGATTAATTAATGACGCGCCAGTAAAGTCACAATTTTGATAAATTACTTCAAATAATTCAAAAAAGGCTGTAAAAACTAAAACTAACCTAATATTCTGAATTAAAAAACGTGCTCACATAACCCCCAGTGCAATAAAATCAAAAAAGGTCTCTGCAAAAAAAGAAGTGGTTCTTCCAGCACCTCTAACATACATAGGGAATGACGCACCAAAACTGTACATAATATAACCAGGTGTTAAAACAGCTATTAAAAAAATAAGGTTTAATATTGCAAAAATTCATGCAGCGTTTGTTACAAAATACATACTAAACACAGTATACATGAAATATCAAGCAATAATAAGAGTAAAGACAACAAAATAAAAAAGTGCATCATCAAATGCTCCAATTTCATCATCGATATCTGTTAAATTAGTAAAAACATCTGTAAAAATATTGGTTGAATTTGCACCAAATGAAATAATTTTTAAGCCAGAAATAGAAAGATAAACAACTAATAATCCTAGAATAAATATAAACGGTAAACAAGTCACAAACATATCGACCACTAATAAATTAAATTTTGAGTGATAAACTGTGTTTACGCTTAACTTTAAATCAGGGTAATATAAATAATTTGATAACGCAGATCATCATGACTTTTGAATAAAGTCACTATAACCTATGTTTAAATGCTCTAAGTTTAAGTTTAAAAAATTAACAAAGTTAGTGTTTTTGTTTAATATTTCTAACATTCTTACTAAATTTTAAAAAATTTTTAAAACAGTAAATCCGTAAACTTTTGGTTTTCTTAAATTTGGGCAGCACAAATAGAAAAACAAGTAAACGTACACCATTAAAGAAACGTTATTTCCACCTAATCTGTTAAAGAATCGTCCATAAGGTAAGTATGAGAACGCATATCATAAACAAGTTAAGAAAACAGCAAAAGTTATCTGATAAAAAAAATTTTGCTCTGCAATAAAAGGCATAACTTTTACGACTTTCTTTGTTAATCTTTCTGATCTTCATCAAAGTCTTGCAATTAAAAGCTTAGCACCAGAATATTCTTTAAATTCGTTTGGTCTAACAATTGTAGGTTGGAAAAAAAATCCCACAAAAAATAAAATTAAACCAATTAAACCTAAGTAGTGGAATGGGCAAGCAACCAGTCAACCCATGTAAGGACGGAAATATCAATGTGGAGCAACACCAAAGTAACGAACGTCAACGGACATACCTACATCACCTCACATAAATAATTCATAATGTAAAGCTTCTGGCTCTGCGTATAGCATAAGACAAATAATAGCCACAATCATAATCATGTTAAATAATTGACAAACCTCATTAACTACAGCTTCGTCATATCAATCAAGCTCATGATACAAACCATCAAAATTTTCTTCTGTTTTTCAATTATAGTGCATATCTAAACCGTGATAAACACCAAAATAACCTAAAACAAATGCTAAAATATAATGAGCATAACCAAACCTAATAACAGTATCAACGTTTAGATCACCGTTAGGTGCAACCATTCAAGAAACCTTACCGATAAATAAACAGAAACTATTAAAAGCGTTTATAGCTATAGTTAAAGTAACGTCACTTAAGTGAGAACAACAAAGTACGAGACCTGTAAAAATAACTAACTGAGCTAACAAAAACAGTAACACACCACTTTTTCACGAAACCTCATGAGAAACAGTAACTGCGTTTATGTATAATTTTCGTAACATGTGTAAAAATAAAAATATAACCAAATAATCAACGCCTCTTTCATGTAAAAAGAAAAAATCATCTGTATAAATAGTCTCATGATCTTCAATTTCTCTAGATAAAGGGATATACATAGGTTCAGGAGATAAAGAGAAAGATAACATAATACCAGTAACTAATTGATTATAAATAGTTAAAAAAACACAAAATCCTAATACAGCAGGTAATTCATGAAACGCAATTTGTAACTTGACGAAGTATTTAACGAGTAAAGCCAATAAATATCGATGTTGCGTAATCATTTAGTGATGCCAATAAGGCTAATTTTAAAAACTTTAAAAAAAAAGTAAAACCCACCTACCAATATTGCAATTAAACGCAGAGTATATTTTTCCTAATATGTAGAGATGAAAATCTAAAAAACACCAAAAATAGTAATAAAGAGGGTACTAGGTGTTTGGAAGTTTGTGGTCACAACTAAAAACAACAACTCATTTTTTAATAACGTACTGGGTGAGATCTTAAATAAGCAAAACAACAAGTTATTCGTGATATCCGTATAGACGCGCACGGGGGGGGGCAATTAGATTTTGTTAGGGTTGAGCTATCATAGAATTTGTAAAAACTGTAAATGCCCTATATGGAGAAACAAGACACAAAGGTCACAAAACGAGACAAATTTTAGTGAATTAAACATAGACTAAGTTCACTGGGTCCACAAACAAACCTTGCATTACATACCCACAAATCGGCAATCCGTGGTGATTAAAATGAGAATTAACAAACCCTATAAGGAAGATGTTCGACAATATGTCAATCACGACCACAAAAAGGACCTAAAGTCCACCCAGTTTTACAAGGATTTTCATTACTGATTTTCTGCGCGGCTAACAATGAGGACAAAAAAAAATAACATCACACCGTGCTACAAACGTAGTAACAAAGCTTGCCCACAAAACTCACATTAATACAAACAAACCTTGTATTACATACCCACAAATCGGCAATCCATGGTGATTAAAATGAGAATTAACAAATCCTATAAGGAAGATGTTCGACAATATGTCAACCACGACCACAAAAAGGATCTAAAGTCCACCCAGTTTTACAAAGATTTTCATTGCTGATTTTCTGCGCGGATAACAATGAGGACAAAAAAAATAACATCACACCGTGCTACAAACGTAGTAACAAAGGTTCCCCACAATTCCCCACAAAACTCTCATTAATGGATATTTGCCTGCACATCCCTAGTAAATGGAAGGTCTTGAGTAAATCAGCAAAATACACAAAACGTATATAACCCCACCAAGCGCAAAACTTACGCCAATAAATATGTGTGCACACATTCTCTATAGAGGATAGTATTGAGTAAATCAAAAAAACATACAAAAAGTATATAATTTTAACAAGGGCAAAACAAAACCCATATCAATAAGCGTGTGGCATATCGTGACGTATGCAAGCCCATTTCTTAATGAAAGGTGTTGACCAGATCAATAAAGTGTACAAAAAGAATATACACGAGTACCAAACTAACAAACTAAACCACGCAGTAAACGATCACTCACAGACTGTAGGTTACGCGACATCCCTACATATTATAGCGGTGTTATTTATGTTATCTGTATAATATAAATAATAATATATATATACTACATAGTATAAATAATAATATATATATACTATATAATATAAATAATAATATATATATATACTATATAATATAAATAATAATATATATATATACTATATAATATAAATAATATATATATATATACTATATAATATATATAATATATATACATACACGCAAGAACTATTGTTAATGAGCTTCATACATTATATTATTAGGTTCGATGTTCATATAACATAATCTCTTTACTGTTTTTGTTTTTTGCCTTATTATTGACTTTTATAGTGTTAATGTATTAATTTCAACTATTACTTTAAGGTTTAAAGGGTGGGCGACCAGTTGCTGGGGTATGTTTTATTCTGGGTGTACCTGTATTTCTGTGAATTACTTTTTGCGTTATCATTGATTTTGCACGGCTATAGCTACCGTAGAGAGGGGGTTTACTTTTTAACCTATTTTTTTGGATAGCATTTTTTCAACGTCAGGTTGCTTTTTGTAGACGCTGGTGATTTTTCATTAACCTTTGACATGTTAAGTTCCCCTTTTTGTTCTTATATTTTGTGTCTTTTTCAGAAGTTTTGGAATCTTGTGTATACTACACCATTTTTGTAACTTCTGCTGATGTTTTGAAAGTTTATATCTATATAAATTATTTCTCTTTTTTGCTATTAAGTTTTTGTCCCTAAGCTTGTGTCTTTAGGGAAATTAGGTGTTAGCTCTTTTTGTTCGTATATTTTGTGTCTTTTTCAGAATTTTCGGAATCTTGTGTATACTACACCATTTTTGTAACTTCTGCTGATGTTTTGAAAGTTTTTATTTATATAAATTATTTCTACCTTTTAAACTTTAAACAAGTATAAATATTTACTGTGAGTCTAGTTTCTACGTCAGATTTTTAGAAGTCTTGTGCACGTTACACCATTTTTGTAATTTATGCTGATGTTTTGAAAGTTTTTATCTAACTAGATTTTACTCTTGCCTTTTTGTTATTAAGTTTTCTGTCCTTAAGCTGTTGTCTTTAGGACAATGGTCAGATGGTTACTGTATTGTTTTGTGGTTTTTGTTGACGTCTAGGTAAGTTATTTTTTTAAATTTTAAACAATGTACAGGCACTTATTATGTGTCTAGTTTCTATGTCTGTGAGTAGTTGTGTTGAAAACAACTAGTTAGTGGTGTGTTTAAGGTTTTTATTAACTCGTGCGTTGTGTAAGTGATTGTTGTTAAACACCAGCTAACCTAGCTTATCAACATATTTGATGTTTCGCGAAATTTTTTTGAGGAGTTCTAGTCGTTCAACGGTAGGACAACGGGCTTTCAACTCGTTAATCCAGGTTCAATTCCTGGCTAGAACGTGCAATATCTTGTGAATATAACGATTGTGTTCATTAAAACTTTTTTTATTTTTGTTTTAGGATTTTTCACCTCATCTAGTAAATTTTATTGTGCTAACTCTAACGTTTTACAGACAACCGACTTTACCCCTTCACTTTCTTCTTTTAAAAATTTTGCTAATTTCACCCCGGATTTATTGTCAAAAAACCTAACTCACGTAGTTTATAATCATTTTTCGGGGTTTTTTTCGCCAATTTTTAATAATCTTTTTGACTTTTATTTAACTGTTTGTAACTTTTCTAACATTTTTAGTTTTTTTTATATGTCTTTTTATGATATTTTTTTTATCTTTTTAATGAGTTTTTCTCTGTGGGGTCTTTTTCAAAGCTCAACAGTTAGAAAAAAATTAGTTTATTACTTGTGTTTATTAGGTAGCTTTTCATTTTGAGGATTCTACTTCTCTTTTGATGGTTTTGTTATGTTGCTTTTAACAACAGAATTCTTAATAGTTTCTTTATTTTTATTCATTATAATTACTAATGACCAAAAACGATATTCTAACCATACCTCTTTTCTTTCACTTAAGTATTTTGTCATCATTATGTTTGTTGTTTTTTTTTGCTCTTGTTTGTTATCATATAGTAATTTCTCTCATTTATATAAATTTATGTATCACGGTATATGAGATATTTTTGCAAGTGACTTGTTTATATTTTTTTATACTTTTTTTATGGCTTTTCCGCAATTTATTTTTTTTTTTACGTTAATTTTAAGTTTATTTACTATATTTTTTATTTTATTTTATTTTAGTATGAGAAAGGCTGCACAACGCACTGATGATAGTTTTGTAGGAGTTCAAGTTTTACGTAAGCAAAATAGAGTGAAACAAGAAAGGTTTTCGCCAATGGTTAGAACATTTTCAATAAAAAGCACAGGTTATTTTGAGGATTTAAATAGGCCTAGTACGGTTGCAATTAAACGTAAAGATGAAGAAGATAAAACCGAAAAAGAACTTTTGAGGTTTTTTAAAGATTTATTTGTTCCAAAAAGGAAGTTTTTCGATACCTAGTGATTCCAGTAAAGTTTTATTAGTAAAAGTCATCCAAACTAGGCGTTGTAGTACTAGACGACATGCTGATATAGGGAAGTTTTTACGTGTTGTTTTAAAATTAACAAAAACAAGACTTTCAAAAAGACGTAAAAGAAGGGTGAGGGCAGTAGTTATTCGTTCGCAAAGGTATTATTACAAAACTTTTGGCTTACACTACCAGTTTGAGAATAATAGCTTAGTTTTATTAAAAAAACGAATGAATACTATCGGGAAGGAATTGTATGGGCCGACGTCGAAAATGCTAAAAATAAGAAAATTTAGAATTGCATTTAAATATATTTATTAATCTGGTTAAATCCCAGTCGTCGGCAGTGTATATTAATATTCTTAATATAGTTTACTCTCAAAAAGTTGTAAAACTAGAAAAAAATAAGAATCTAGCGCAAAAAAACTCAAAAAGTAACATTTTTTTTCTTAGACTTTTTATTAAATTTTGTATTTTTTTATATTTTAGATTTCATTCTAGGCCCCGAACTAATTTTAAAAATTTGAATAAAAAACTGTTAGGCTCATTAGGTATTTATATTTGGGGTTTTTTTCAGACCTCGGTACCGTACACATCGTCTCACAAGAGATTTATCGATTTTATTTATATAATGTACCTTAATTTTGCTTTAAAATTTTTAGGGATATACTGTTAACCTATTTATTTACTATTTTTTTACATAAGTATGCCTAATGGCTGAAGTTGGGTGTTATCTCACTGCTGATTTTTTATCGAATTTGATAGCGAAGAGTACCGCGAGGGAAAGGTTAAATAATCAATTTTTATGAAAACTGAATTTTAATGCTGTAAATCAAATAATGCGTTATGTGTTATTGTACCTTTTGTATAATGGGTTGGCGAGTGGGTTTAATAAGCAAGCTAACGCTAAGAGAAATCATTTTAGTTTATTAAATCCGACCCGAAGCTAGGTGATCTAACAATGAGCAAGTGTTTCGACTGAACCCATAAATGTTGCAAAATTTTGGGATGACTTGTTGTTAGGGGTGAAAGGCTTATCAAACCTAGTGATAGCTGGTTCTCCACGAAATCTATCTAAGTAGAGTGATTTTTTATTGTTATTTAGGTACTTCTCTAACGGGGTGGTCGCTCTCCTTGTTAATGTCTGAATTAGATAACAAATATAAAATTAAGCAGACAGTTAGCGCTAAGGTTAATTGTCGAGAGGGAAACAGCCCAGAATACCTGCTAAAGTGACTAATTAAGTTTAATGTAAAAGGTTTAGCACTGTTTTGATGAAGAGGTAGGTTTGGAAACAGCCATCCTTTAAAGAAAGCGTAAAAGTTCAAGCATCAATACTAGTTTTAGAAAACTTAAACGACTGAGCCTATAAATTTTTGTCAAAAAAGCTTAAACTGAAGCAGTATCATATACAATTTGTATATGGGTAGTGGAGTGTACTTTATCTTGCAGAAGATAAATCGGAAGATTTATTGGAAAGATAAGTTTTAATTATGCCAACATGAGTAATAGACTATCTTTGTGAAAAAGATATGCCGAATGCCCACGTGGTTCTGTAGTTAAGATAATCTGACTACAAAAAAATCGAATACTAGGCCTTTAACCAACGTTATAGGTGATGTTTTTTAAGCAACGTATTATTATATATAAAATATGAACATTCATATTTTATATTTGATAATAATAGAAAAAACCTTAAATTTTATCGTACAAATACCAACACAGGTGGGTTTATTGAGTAAATTAAGGCAAAAGAGTGAATAATACTAAAGGAACTCGGCAAAATGTCTCTGTAACTTCGGGAGAAAGAGAACTATATGAGTATGATTAAAGAGGGGGTAGCGACTGTTTATTAAAAACATAAGACCTTGCAAAATAGAAATATGAGGTATAAGGTCTGACACCTGCCCGGTGCTGCAAGATGAATAAAAACTAGTTATCTAGTTTTATAAGTCCCAGTAAACGGCGGCCGTAACCCTGACGGTCCTAAGGTAGCAAAATCCCTTGACGGGTAAGTTCCGTCCTGCACGAATGGTGTAACGACTGCCCCGCTGTCTCTAGTATTATCTCTATGAACTTGAAATAGACGTGAAGATGCGTTAATGTACAGCTAGACGGAGAGACCCTATGCACCTTTACTGTTATCTAAGGTTAAAATATAAGATTTAATGAAATAGGTATGCAGTAATATAATACAATTGAAAAACTGCTTCTTAAATTTTATATTTTTGTTAAAATGATTATATATTTTATCTACTTTGAAAGACAGTTTGGCTGGGGCGGCAACCTCCTAAAAAGTAACGGAGGTGAATAAGCGGTTTAGGTTATGTATATAACAGAGAAGGATGAATAATATACCTAAGCTGGAATAGTTTACAAACACGTAAGCTATGGACTAACGTCTGTTATAATGACCCGATTTTTTTTATAGCAGAAAAAATCGATCAACGAATAAAAGGTACGCTAGGGATAACAGGCTGATAATTTCCTAGAGTTCCTATCGAAGAGATTGTTTGGCACCTCGATGTCGGCTCATCATATCCTGGTGGAGCATACGCTGCCAAGGGTTCGGCTGTTCGCCGAATAAAATGGTACGTGAGCTGGGTTTAAAACGTCGTGAGACAGTTTGGTCCCTATCTACTGTACACTTTAAAAAAAAGATTAGTTTTACTCCAGTACGAGAGGACCGGGGACAACAAGCCAATTGTAATAAGTTATTCATTGAACTGAGTAAGCTTAATAGCTACGCTTGATAATGTAACCATACGTTAATATGGGAACTTTGTAATCTTTTTTTTTAAATAGGCGGGTTGTAGACTACAACTTAATACTTAGGTACTGAAAATTAAGAGATTAATGGAGGTACTAATGGATCTTGCCTAAATGAGCTAAAATACAGATTTGTTTCAAATAATTGGGAGTGGTGGCTGAGTGGTTAAAGCGGCAGACTGTAAATCTGTTGGGTGACCGTCGTTGGTTCGAATCCAACCCACTTCATTTTAAAAGATTAGCTCTACAAATGCATTAGAAGGATGCCTAAAATTCGAAAAGCGACTAACAACTGATCTTTTAAGGGTTTTAATTATCTATTTAATATGATCATACATCGCAAATAATACCGAAGAAAAATATTTTAGTAGGTATAAATATAAAAATCAACAGAGATTTTAGTAAGGATGACTGAAAAAAAAGCAGAATTCGCCAGTTGATACGTAACTATTGTTAAAACCTTGGCAATATCGGTTATAGCCCAAAGTATCAGGCTTTTTGCGGCGCGGAGGTCCATTCAGGGCTCATCCCCCATGATTTGCTGGGTTCAATTCCCAGACGCCGCTTTGCTCGTATGGCGGAACTGGTAGACGCGTATGACTTAAAATCATATCCTACGGGGTGTTGGTTCGATTCCAGCTATGAGCAGTTGACTTTAGAATTATTAAGAAAATCAAGAGTTTTTAATAAGAGTAGGTACTCTAGAAATAGACAATTAGCTCGCGTAATTTTTTATTTTGGTTTATACATAAATATTTTAATTATTTATGGTATTTTTTATGTTATTTACGGCTTAAGTATATATCACGGAGTTTTTTATTTATTAGTATATTTGATGTATGCAAGTTTTGTAACTTCTTTTTATTTAAGGTCACTTAGTATTGCATAATGATTAGGTTTACAAAAAGTTTTTTTTTCATTTACTATAGATTTATAAAATCTGGATTTTTATTAGATTTTTTTGTTAAAAGATGGGTAATATCACTCTCTTTTATTTTTTTTTATGTGTTTAATGTAGTGTTTAACGAAAAATATTTTATTGAGAACATTTTTTTTAGGTTAGTAAGTGTAAATCGCTATTTGCGAAACTTTATTAGTGTTTTTTCCAATAATTTTTCGTATGTTGTGTTTCCTTTAATTATTATTTTTGTAGTTTTAAGCTTTTTCTTTTTATATTTGGTAACGTATGTGATTAAATAATATGAGTTTAATATCTCAAATGAGTGTACTTTATAATTATGTTAATATCTTTTCTCTGGGACTTTTTTTTTTTATGATAGCAATCTCAATGATAGTTAACTCTTTTATAACTAATCTTAGGTTTCTTTATTTTACTTCTTTTTTTTTTTGAACATTTTTGCTTTTAGTTTTAACTGTATGTATCTTTTCTTTTTATAAGTTTTATGTTTCTTATAATTTTTTTATTTTACCCTACTATAACTATTTTAACATAAATAATCTTCCTATAAATAATCTTTTTGGTGATACTTTAAACTGTTTATGTCTCTTAACAACTATTATTAGTTGGGTTTACCTGAGTGAAAGATACTTATTTAAATCAAACGTTAATGTTTTTTATTTTTATATTTTTATTTGCTGTACATTTCAAATGACTTCTACAAATGATCTATTTGTTATGTTCATATATTTTGAGCTTTTATTTCTACCATCTCTTTTTTTTGTTTACCACTTAGGTTACTCAAAAAAAGTTGATGTTACAGTTAGCTTTTTACTAAAATGAACATTATCTGGTTCTTTTTTATGTTTATTAGGGTTTTGTTATTTTTTTTTCATAAATGGTAGTTTTTTGATAGACTCAAATGACTTTATAAAATTATCTTTTTCTGAAAAATTTTCTCTTCTTTGAATATTTTTTTTAGGTTTTGGGGTAAAGTTACCAATTTGACCTTTTTATTATTGATTAACAAAAGTTCATGTTGAAGCACCTACTGGATTTTCTATTTTTTTAAGTGGTTTTCTGGTAAAGACCGCCTTTTTTTGTTTTAGTTACCTTTTTTTATTGTTTAATACTGAGTTATCAACCTCTATTATGATATCTTTTTGTATTTGAGGAATTTTAGACGCGTCAATAAGAATGTGAACTAGTACTGATATTAAAAGGTTGATTGCATTCGCAACTATTCAAGAAATGAATTTAATTGTCTTATTGTTATTTATTTTAGACGCTAACTCATACGGAATTTTAAACTGTTTTTTGTTGGTGCATGGTGTTTTATCCTCTTTTTTCTTTTATCTAGTAGATCAGGTTCAAAAACAAAATTATACAAGAAATTCTACTTTATTAAGCGGGTTATCAGTTATTTTACCTACATTAACATTCTTGATATGATGAGCGGTTTTAATTTTTAGAGGCTTCCCTACATTTATAAAATTTTTAATTGAGTGAGACTTATTGTTATCTTTTATTGCTTCTTTTAAACTTCTTGGATTTTTTTGTTTTTTTTTTATCTGTTTTTTTTCCGTGTTAGGATTTTGTAGGGTTTGATTTATCGTTTTGTATGGGGCCCCTAAAACTGTTTTACTCCATAAAATTATGCTTTTAAAAGATTTTATATTTGGTTTTGCTTTAGGGTTTATTTTATTTTTTTTAAACTTTATTTTATTTTTATTTTAACAATATTAAGATGGTTGGGAAGTTATCAATTTTCTGTAAAAGATTTAGCGAATACTGTTTAACATTTAAATTATATAACTGAAATATATTTTATTTTATTTTGTTATTTTTTTTTTTATATGTAAGCTTTTCTTTCTTTTTTTTTTATTTATAATTTTTTTTTAATAATGCTCTTTGTTTTAGGGTTCTATAACATTTACAAATTTTTTTTAAAAATAATAATAGAATACCATATATTGTTGTTTCAATTTTTAATTTTTTTACTATTTTTAAGCGTTGTGTTTATAAATTTAAAAAAAAAAAAAATTATGAGTTCAGCGAGCTATATTTTCAAATTTTCATTATTTTTATTTTACTCTATAATTTTAACTTTTTGGTATTTTTCATTTTCATTTTCATTTTTTGAGTTTAATAATCTACATTTTTTTTTTTTTATGGGAAGTAATTATAATACGTTTAATAACAATTTTAATATTAAATATAAAAAAGATTATAGATTTTTTAAAAAAAAAAATTATATTTCAGATTTTGTATTAGAACTTTTAAAAACAGTAACAGAAGGGGATTTATTAAAAATATTAAAGCAATACCACTTTGTCGGTTATTTACCTTATGATTCTATCTTCTTGACTCGATTTTTAGGTAATTTAACTTTTGGGACAAACACACTAACCACAACAGATAGTATTTCGCTTGTTGTAAACAGAGACATTCACTATTGATTAACTGTTTTTCTTAGGTTTGAAATATCAAATCTTTTTTTTATTCAAGATTTTACATTTTATGGAGAGAACATGCACGAGCTAGGAGTTATTTCCTCCGTAAATTGTTACTTTTTTAATTTTTCCGTGTTAACGTTTGGCCAAAAATCGTTTTCCTCAGAATTTCCATCTCTTAGTGGTATTTACCCAGGTTGTATCTGAATGGAGCGTGAAATGGGTGAGTTCTTTAATATTTTTTTTTTAGGTTTAAAAGACGCTAGACGTTTGTTGACTGACTACACTGAGCGACCTAATACAACTTCTTTTTACAGAACAAGTATGTACTCTGGTTTAGTTCAGGATTTATATAATAAAAAGGTGTTACATTGGCTTTATATATTTTCTTTTCTAGCTGTTTCTTGTTTTTTTTCTTTAGTTTTTTTAAATAGACAACTTATCATTATGTTGCTCGTAGGCGAGGCACTATTGATTATTTTCTTTTTTTTAGGATTACTTCTATCTAGTTTTTTTAATATTTTTTTTTTAGTCGGTTTTTCTTTTTTTTTTTTAATGATCGGTGGTTTGGAGTTAGCCTTAAATATATTATTATTAACAGTATAATTGCTTCGATTTTTTATGAAAAGACGAATGTCCCGCAGATATAAGTGCTCTATAATTAAACTGTATTGAGAGTTAGCTTCCGTAATCCATAACAAAATAACACGCGACTCTTCTTATTATAATTCTACTGTTTTTTTTACTTTGCCAAAAAGACAGCAATTTTTTACATTTTTTAACTTAAAAACTAATAAACAACTTGGTTTTAGTACGGGTGTTTTTTTGGCTAAAATGGGTCGAAAACAAAAATTTTTTAAAAGAAACCCTAAAAATATTATGACTTTAACATTACAATTAAAAAAAGATTACTCTTTTTTTTTTAAAAAAATATATATCTATTTTATACGTAATTTTAATTATCGACAGTACTGTCTTTATAAGAAAATAATGGATTTAATAACACCAAAGGTTTTTTATTTTATACATCACCAGTCTTTTATGCCAAAATTTTTAAAAAAGAAAAGAATAAAGAGAAGGGTTTTAAAAAATTTACAAAGACAATAATTGTTAGGTTTACTTGTTTTTTTTAGTTTAAACATTTTTTTTACAAAATTATTTTTTTTATCTCATAGCTTGGCATGATATATATTTATTGCAAAGCTAATCAACACATACTGAAACTTTTTTATAGTTTTTATAATCGCTAGTTTTTTTTCTAGATTACAAATAAAAGTGATTTTTTTTTTTTTTACATTTCTATTATACTTATTTGATTGTTTTTGATTAGTTCAGCTAACCTCTATTCCCTCACAACTTTTAGTAGGTTATAACAATATTCATCCGGTTTTTTTTTATTTTAGTTTTGTATTAAGTTTTTTTTATACATCGTCCTGAAAAATGGGTTTTTTTTTAAGATTAAAGACAATTTTATTCGCTTCAAGCATTGCACTACTTTTAGGTGGTTTATGGGGGTGTGGTAATAGTGTTTGGGGTTTTTTTTGAGTAAATGACTCTATTGAGTTAATTTTATTTTTCTTAACGTGCTTCTTATTAGTAGTTCTTCACTCAGAATCTTCTAAAAATAACGCTTTATATCTATTTACCTATTTATTTATTCTGGTTATTTGAATTTTTTTACTTCGTTGGGGTTTTACTTTTACTAGACATAACTTTTTTGATTTGCGAAAACTAGTTAATTCAAGTTTTTACTCATTTTTATTTATTACCCAAGGTGGTGTCTTACTTTTCTTTGTTACAACTTTTTTAATTTTTTTTAATTTTTTTTTGTATTTTTTACTTATTTTTCTTTTTTCATGTTTTTCTTTTAATTTATCCTTTTTCAAAAACTTTATATTATTATTACACCTCAGCATATTTATTTTTTTTTTTTGTTGACTATCCTATAGGCAAAATAATTTTTTATTATTTAATCTATTTAATCATGTTAATTATAATGTACATAATTCAATGTTGTCTGCCTCAAATTCATTGACTACTGACTCTTTTTTAAAATTTAAATTTTTTACAGTTGCAAATTATTACCAAAGTGTGGGTTTTTTGTATCCTTTTAAAAAAAAGCTCTTATTTAAAGTCTTTATGAGTTACTCTTTTTATTGAGTTTTTTTTATTTATTTATTTTTTATTTAAAAAGTATTTTTAAGATTTACGTTAACTAAATACAAAATTAAGTCTAGTGTCGACGTTGAATTTAAATTATCTAACAAAAAGAAAACATCTTTTTAAAAAAAGAGGTTGTGACTTTATTGTACGTCCCCTAAAACTTCGTTTAGGTGAATCTGGTTTTTTTAGTACAAAACCTCAACGATTTGAATTTGTTTATATGCGTTTTTTAAAAAAACTTGTAAGAAGACGTTATTTAAAAAAAAGAATGCGCTTTCGTGTTTGTAAATTTTGAATTTTTTTAAGACCAAATTGTATTTTAAGTTGTAAATCTACAAATTCGCGAATGGGGGCTGGTGTTGGCGCTCTCGTTAGAGTAGCGATTCGTTTAAAATCTTACATAAGCTTTGTAGAATTTAAAAATTATTCAACATTATATTTGCGCAGGGTCCACGAATATAGTCGTTACAGGGTACCTTTAAAATTTATTGTTTGAAATCCTAAGTAGACGTTGCCATTACTTATCGTACCAAATAATATTTTAATTGTAAAACAATATAAATACCACTTAAGATCTCTAAGGCGAGAATTAGTACGCACAAGATATATTTTTCACAAAAAATTCATAAGTAAACAAAGTAACAAACCTTTGATGTTTGTAAGGGCCCCAAAACATTTTAAATCAGGTAAACAACATATCTTTTTCTTTAATGGGATTTTTTTAAAAAAATTAAAATTAAACTCTTCTTTAAGTTATAAATGGGTGTTTAAGGATAATAATAAGCACCTATTTGATCATCTGCGATCTAATATTTGTGAGATAAGAGACCCAGGTATTACTCTGAATAGACTTAGTTTTATTTGCGATGTTAAATTTAAATATGAATAGTTATGGTTGGTAGTTTATTTATACAGTTAATTGCAAATGCGTTTATTTTTACCTTTATTTTTTGAATTTTAACTTTTGTAGCTAAATATACATACTCAAATAAATTTTATAATTATAAGCTAAATTTTTATGAATGTGGTTTTAAAAATTTTAGTAAAAAAAAAGTTAGTTATGAATTAAACTTTGTTTTATTTTTATTATTTCTTTTAATTTATGATGGGGAGTTTTTAGTTCTTATCCCTATGTCATTAAACCCCACAGTCTTATCTTGAGAAGTAGCAGGTGCTGTTTTATTTTTTTTTTTATGATTAATCATAACTTTATTGTTTGATTATTCAGGGAAAACTTTAGAATGACAAGTTTAATGGTTGTGCTCCACAAGTTTTTTAACACTCTCAAATCCACAGAAATTTAGAGATTGAAATTTTTCTTCTATTTTTTTTGTATACTTATATTTCTATATTCAGTTATTATCTTTTGGTAAATTTATTTATTTCTCTTATATTTATCATTTTTCATATAAGAAAAGTACACTTTTTTTGTAATTATTATGGTTGGTAGTTTCTTACTTTTATGAATAACTATGAGTTTTTTTGTTTTTGTGTTCACTTCTACTTACGCTTTAAAATTTTTTTTAATTTGATTTAAAAATACTAGACATTTTGAGTTACTTACCGAGGTGAACAGAAGTTTTCTACTAAATATGCGTCATCAAGTAAAACAAAGTTATTTCTTGCAATTTTTACTAATTTTATTTTTTAAATGAGCTGGGAAACTGTATATCCCTGGACTTTTTTTAATACTTATATATTTAGTATTATTTTTAATTTTTAGTAGATTTTTATTAACTCTTTTTTCAAGAGTTTTACTAGATTTAAAAGAATTACAACAACTTTGAAATTTATCAATACTTTTGTTCATAACAGTTTCTTGTTTTTTATTTGTAAATAATTTTTTAGTTTTAGTATTTGTTTTAGAGCTTTTAGGAATTGTTTACTATTTTTTTTTTTTAACACAAATCTCGTCTCTAAGCGATACCTTTTTAAAATATAGAAATTTACTAAGTCTGTATTTATGAAATTCCTTTCTTGTTTTGTGTTTACTAGCAATAATAAACTTTTCATTTGTTTATTTTTCTGGTACTTTAGATTTTTCCGAGTTACAATACGTTAACAACACTAACTTTGTATTGTGACAAGTTGTTCTAATAAGCATTTTGTGAAAATCTGGTGCGCCTGGGTTTCATTTCTTTAAAATTGAGTTATATCGTTATATCTCTAAATATTTAGTATTTATCTTTTCTGCCTATACATTGTATTTTAACTACTTTATACTAATGTTTGTTTTATTTTCTTTTTATCCAACTTTAGTAACCAATAACCATTTAATGGTAATTTACTTGTTATTTGTTAATACTTTATTATTAGTGAGGGCAAATAACGGTGGCTCCGTTTATAATTTTTTTGCGTATAGCTCGGTTAATACATGAGCTAGTATAGCACTGTTTGGTTTAATTAATTGCTACGATTTTTAAATATTAGTAAATATTACTACACTATAGAACCTTTGCTTTATCTCAGAAAATCTGTTAGTCTAAAAATATGTTATCGTGATCGCTTAAGTTTTTTAAAATTTAAAAACTCGTTGACACAATCCTTAGCTAATAGATTAGTTTATCGCTCAAATTTTCAACGAAGTTACAAAGATCTTAGACGTTGTTATGTTAATATACTAAGAGCAAATTTTTCAAAAAATGTATCAGAAAAACATTTACCTTATGTTTTTTCAAATTTAGATAACAGTGTATTTTTTAATTTAATCACCAACACTAAATCAAGTTCAGAGTTGGATTACACCATGCTGTGAAAGGGATCTCAGATAAACGCAATGTTTAACTTAGCTACTAAAATAACGAAAAAAAAAAAAAAAAAAATTTATACACATCGGACTTTTTACATTAAACCAGAGAGACGTATACTATTTGTTTGAAAGTGATGATCAGTTTTTATGCACTCCCTGCCTGTCAAAGGGGTTAGCCGAAAGCATTCTTTAATTACAGGTTTGGAAAACTTTTTAGTGGCAAAGAGTGAGTCACACGTTATCACTAAATTTAAATACAAAATCTATAAACTATACATGCTTAGAATCATTTAACATGATTTTAATTGTTTTAGCTAAAATGTTAGTTGTCGCAGGTTCTATGATTACATTAGCAGGTGCTGCTATCGGAACTGGTATTGTATTTGCTGGTTATTTATCAGGTGCTGCTAGAAACCCTGAAGAAGCAGAAAACTTATTTAACTCAACATTAATGGGTTTTGCTTTAATTGAAACTTTCGTATTTATGTCATTTTTAATTGCTGGTACTGTATATTTTTTTGTTTAATAAACAAAAAAATTAGCGTATGAGTTTAATTGTAAAAACTGTTTTTATTGTTGTTTTAGCGGTTGTTATACGAGGTGTTTTCCCTAGATTTAGATTAGATCAAGTTGAAGCAAAACACTGAAAATTATTTGTTTTTTTATATTTAGCTTTAATATTAGAATTATTAGTAAGTTTTTATATCCTCGTATGATAGCTAATATAGCTCAGCGGTAGAGCACCAGACTGAAAATCTGGGGGTCAGAGGTTCAATTCCTTTTATTGGCAGTGTTTTGAAAAAATTATTTAGCTATCGTTTTTAAAAATAAAGTGGAAAATAAGCAAATTATATTAAATAATTGTAATTATATTATCCCTAAATATAACTCGAAAACTGAATCAACCTTAGTTTTTATAAATTTCTTTATTTCTTACTTTTATTCACAGTTTTACTTATTTAATAACTATTTTTGTACCCTTAAAAATCATCAACATTATGCAATCGTTACATCCCAAAGTAACATTTTAGATAATCCCGTTAATTTATTAATTTCTACCACGTTTTCTAATATTTTTCTTATGTCTTTTTTAAAATTTAATAGTAAATTTAGTAAAGTAAGGCCAGGCTGATATCTAGAAAATTATATGCGTTTAATTTCTTATGAATACCTCGGTTTTTACACAAATTGGTGCTTTATTGATTTATGTAATCCCTCAACAAACCCCAAGCATATGTTAATATTTAGAAAAATAGTAAAGTCCAAACGTTTTAAATTTTTACAATTAAAAAACAAACAATTTTATAATATTTTTCTTCAGCTTACTTATTTAAAAGACACCCAGTTACTTATTGAGTTATTTCAGCAACATTTAAGAAAAGCAGAAATAACGAGACATAAATCTTATTTTTATAAAATTCGAGATTTTCTAACTTTATGGTTTCATTTGTGTTCAAAAAAAGATATAGTTAAGGGTTACAGCCTCTACTTCAAGGGTAAACTGGGGAAGAAGGGTAGTGTTAGGAAAAAAAAAATTTTTTTTAAAGCTGGGCGTATTAGTTTTACAAATAAAAATTTATGTGTTTCTTACAGATCGTATAGTATGGGCACCATCACAGGTGTAGTTGGCGCTAATATAGCAATTTTTTATTAACGTATATGTTTACTTTGATTTTTTTGTATACAGCATGATATTTACTAACAATGATTTGTATTTATTATTATTTTTTTATTTTTCAATTAACTGATATCAGCACAAAACTGTCATTTTCTCGATTTTGAGGTCTTTTAACCCACTATCACTCATTAGGGTGAATTTTTAAATTTTTTATTTTACAAATAAGCGGTTTACCTCCTTTTTTTTTCTTTTTTTTAAAATTTGTTTTACTAGAACAAGTTATGGTTAAAGCATCATATTTGCTATTTTTTTTAATATTCGCAAACTTTTTATTAGGTATGTTTTTTTACTTAAAAATTTTTTCAGCGGCAGACTATTCTTTATCGGACGAAAGTTTAAAGGAGATTGCTACTAGACCTCTTATCGGAAATAGAAATTATTACTATTTTACTAGAGTATACTATTTTACATTTTTTAGTATTTTTGTTCTTTTTTTTAGTTTTTTTACGGTTATTTTTATTGGAGATTTAAGCGGAATCTTTGTTGATTTTTTAGTTTAACTGTAGACGTTGGCAACTTTAAATCAAAGAGCTAGATGAATTAATAATGTTTACTATTACAAATGAAATAGGCCAAAACTAGCTATGTCTCCACAACGAAAAGGAGTTGTTATGCGCCTTAGGATTTGCACCCCTCGAAAACCAAATTCAGCGCGTAGGCCCGTTGTTAAAGCACGTCTTTCGTCAAAAAAAAGAGTACTGGCTCATATTCCTGGATCAGGCCATAATCTACGTCGTCACTCTAAGGTATTAATTTGTGGGGTTGGGGCTAGAGATTTGCCAGTAGTTAATTACTCATGTTTACGAGGAGTATACGACTTTTCTCCTCTATTCACAAAAAAAAAAAGACGTTCGATTTATGGTGTTAAAAGACCTTCCGATATGAAAACACATATCCGTAGACGTTTTAGAAAACTTAGTGAATAGTATATACTTTATATGTCCCAGTTAGGAATATTAAAGAGTAAAGTTTTTTCTCTTATAAACTGAGCTCGCCATGGATCTTTCTACCCGCTAACTTTTGGATTAGCGTGTTGCGCTGTTGAGATGATGCACGCAGCTGTTAGTAGATATGACTTCGATCGTTTTGGGATTTTTTTTCGAGCATCACCAAGACATTCAGATCTTATAATAGTTGCTGGAACATTGACTTATAAGATGGCCCCTGGTTTAAGAAGAATTTATGAACAAGTTAGTGGGCCTAAATGAGTCTTATCTATGGGAAGTTGTGCTAACGGTGGTGGTTATTACCACCATACTCATTCAGTAGTTAAGGGATGTAATAAAATAATCCCAGTGGACATATACGTACCGGGATGCCCACCTACTGCTGAAGCTTTATTTTTTGGGGTTCTAAACTTACAAAAAATAATACTTAAGGACTTTATTTGTTTTGACCATACGATGATTTAAAATTTAGAGAAAGACACTGACACTCATATGTTTTAAGAAGAAAACATTTTAGACTTACTAAAACACGACAAAGGGGTTATACGAAAAAAAAAATATAAAAATATGGTACCAGTAAAGTCAAAAAACATTTCACCCGTTAAAAAATGACAAACCCTTATTTCTTATCCAAAGTGATCTAGATCAAATAATTTTAGATTCTTTTATAAAGTAAAAACCTTTCGAAAAAAAACTTTATCAGGGCGTATTAATATTAGGGGGCTAAAATTTTTTAAAAAAACGTATCTATTTGATATTTTAAAGATAAAACCAACATTAAGATCTCTTGTTGTTTTTAATTTCGGTTATAGGAAGTTTCCTTTAAAGGAGTTTGTTGTTTGTAAAACAATTTATGGCGAACAAAAAATTTTACCAAGCAATGACTATATTAAACCCGGTTTTGTTTTTTATAATCTGTCAACCCTGCTGAAAGGGGATACCAATTTATTTGGTCAATATATCCCTATTTCAATATTACCGATAAATACGATTATTAGCTCAGTTTTTAATAAATATAATCAGTATATGACTTATGCTCTTAGTTCAGGTTGCATAGCAAAAAAAAGAAAAAATTTTAAAAAATCAAAATTAACATACGTAGAGTTGCCCTCTACAAAAAGAATTTTATTATCTACAGAGACTTTTTGTTTGTTTGGACCTACCCAAAATCTATATATGAATCGTGTCGTTACAGGAGGTTATGGTGTGTTATTAAATGTTAAAAAAAAAATATCAGTTCGTGGTGTAGCTATGAATCCTGTCGATCATCCTAACGGAGGGCGTACCAAAGCAAAACAACCTGAACTTAGCCCATGGGGGTGAATTGCTAAACGTTGTAAATAATGTGGTTCAAATAAAATATTTATTTTCTTTTAAAAAATCATTAAAGCAATCCACAGATCGTTTTGTACTTAGCTCTTTTTGTGAAACAACATCTCTGCTAAATTTTAATAAATTAATTAATAAATACGTTTGAATGGAAATTTTTTTTTTTTCTATTTTTTATTTAGTTAAAGAAACAAGGGAATTGGTTAACTGTTTACTAAAAGACATGATTCATTTAGTTTGTATGTGAAGACAAATACGAGGATACCCACAAGGAGGTAATACTACACATACGAATTCAAATACAAGTAAAAAAAATAAACTTTTATTGAATTTTAGGGTTCAACAATATTTTAAAATGTTTGGTCAAAAAAGTAGAAATATTTATCCTACTTTAGTTAAAGCGGAGTATAACAATAGGCTGTGACACTATAACTGACATCATGAATGACATCAGGCCTCAATTTTTGCAAAAAGAATGGCGTATGCGGGGAATAAGGCTGGTTTTTTTAATCCCGTTTTATTAGCGGGAAATCAAACCAATGGTTACAAACGCTTTGGTAAAGCTTCAAAAATAGGTAAAGCTAAAAAATTGGTTAAACTATACACTTTAGGGGTACCTCTCTTATTTGCTCGTTTCGTTTATTGATCTCGCACACCTAGGGGTTTTCCAAAAATTCAGTTAAAAGACGAAGTTAATAAAAGATTAGGGAAAAAACTGCGAAGACGCGATTATCGAAAGTAATTTTTTTTTAATGAATCGTAGTTTATTTCAACACTGAAATCAAATAAAAAAAAAAAATACTAAAAAAAGATCAGTCATAATAAATTTTGGACCACAACACCCTGCTGCTCATGGCGTTTTACGTTTAATATTACAACTTAATAGTGAAGTTGTTCAACGTTTAGACATACATATCGGATTACTACATCGTGGTACTGAAAGGTTAATAACTACTAAACACTACCTTAAGGGTTTACCATATTTTGATAGGCTAGATTACGTTTCTATGATGTCACAAGAACATGCTTACTGCTTAGCAATTGAGCGTTTACTCGGTTATACTCACATTACACCCGCTGTTTCATTAATTCGAATTTTATTTGACGAGATTACACGTGTTTTAAATCATATGCTTGCCGTGGCTTGCCATGCATTAGATATTGGTCAGATGTCAGCGATTTTTTGAGCTTTTGAAGAAAGAGAAAAATTAATGGAATTTTATGAGCGTGTTAGTGGAGCTAGAATTCATGCAGCGTATCATAAACCTGTCAATGAGTTTTCTCCATGCTTGGATAAACAACTTTTAAGTGATATTTTATTTTTTGTTAAAGACTGTTATGTAACATTAAACGAAATGCATAATGTATTAACATATAATAGAATTTGAAAACAAAGATTAGTAAATATTGGGGTATTAACCTATGAAGATTGCAGAAATTTTAATTTAACGGGAGTTATGAGTAGATCTGTGGGGATTAAAAGAGATTTACGATTATCAAAAAAAAATGCGTACGCTCTCTATAATAATATTGAATTTAAATCTTATTGCGGTAATCAAGGGGATTCATATGATAGATTTTTAATACGAATGATGGAAATGGGGGAAAGCTTAAATATAATAAATAAAGTTAGTACTACACTATTAACTAATTTTACTAATAATAAAGACTTTTTATACTCTACAATTTTTAGCAATAAACTTTTTTACGACACTAAACATAAGCCATACACGTCTATGGAAGATTTAATCAGTCACTTTATTAATTGACACAGTGGTTTTTCTATAAAAAAAAATAGTGTTGCAGCATATATTGAATCACCGAAGGGGGAATTTGGTGTTATACTTTTAAGTGATAATAGCTCAACTCCAAGCAGATGTAAAATAAGATCTCCTAGTTATTTTAACTTACAAGCTTTACCTAAACTAGCAAAAGGCCATTATTTAAGTGACTTAGCTGCATTAATAGGTACGATAGATATTGTTTTTGGTGAGGTTGATAGGTAACAGTTTATTGGCTCGATCTAAATACAAACATTTTTTTTTAACTTACGATGATATGTATTTCTTTTATAATAATACAGTTTTAGAAAATAAAACATATCAAGTTGCTAGTGATAGAGAGAAAACAATTAATAATTTAACTTGTAACTCTTGGTTTTCTATTCACGGTGGTAAAAATAATTTAATGTTTTACAAAAGCTCAGAATATAGTATCGGTAGAAAACTGGGGATGTTCTGCAAAACTAGAAAACCCTTTTTTTTTAGATCAAAAAAAAAAAAAAAATAATTTTTTTTTAGTTAATTTTTTTAGTTAATTTTTTTTTATCAGTAATAATGATTTTGAACGCTATCGTTATAAGTTTAATTTCCGCCCTTGTGTTGTTTGTTATTTGACTAATTGTCACGGATAATTATCACTATTTGTGAGAACCTTTCAAATGACAAATGTATAAACTTTATTTAAAAATTAGATTTATACCTTATATGCTTGGAGTAAACACAAGAGTTTATGGTATTGTTGTGTTTAAAGTTTGGGCTTGACTATTACTATTAACAAAACTCATTACAAAATTTTATACTATAAGTAGTCTCTCTAGATTTTATTTTCTAAATATTTTTGCGGAATTTATTAATTACACTTTTATTATTTACACATTCATATTAGATAATTTTTTAGATGAACTTATTGTAAAAGAAACATTTCTAGAGGACCGCGCTTTGCTATGACTTGAGTGGTTGGATATACTAAATACATGAGCTTTGTGGTTTAGTCATTTCCCCTACGTATCTTTTAAGGAGAGCTTTGATTTTGAACACTTAGCTAAACATTTTTTTTTATTTACATTTTTTTACCCGTATACTGAATTGAGATTTATTTATTTTAAAATAATAGTCTTCTTAAGATTAGTGGCTCTGAGTAGACGCCGAAAGGTTTTTATTTAGTCAGCTTTTTTGATTTTATTTTGGTAAGGCAAGCAAAGCTAAACTGTGTCCACCACGATTTTAAGACGCACTACGGAATCTACAACCAAACAAAACAAGTTTTACTGGAGAATACAGCGCTCAAACTGAGTAAAGAACTCTCAAGCCATGGGATAAAACTAGAAGCTAAAAATTTACTTACGCTGGAGCCATTACCTATTGAAATAGAAAATTTTTGTCAAACAGAGGTAACGTCACTACTACTAAGTAGCATTGTTATGAATTTTTTTTCGGCGACAGATTGATAATTCAATTCTACGGAAAGAGATAGAGTTAGCAAGAATGGCTAACCGTTTAGGGTAGTAACAGTAAACTAGCAAACGCGACCAAATTAGCGCCGATCTTGTAAAAAAGCACCCTGTCTAGCCCCAGTACATTGTACACCAGCGACAAGATAGTTCAGGAACATATATATATGAAAAAACTATCGGAATTACTAGCAGAATTTAATCTCCCTTTACAACGCTTTACAATCGAATCAACAGATGCACTCTCGCCTGAAAACGAGTACGATATGGAAGGACCCGTACTGAAACACTACGACAATTACTCCACTATGACCGCCAAAACTTCCCTAGACATTGTCATGGTCGCCCACTTTCTTAAGTCATACTTTTTTGTAAAGTCCCAGGCAGTATTTCTCGATAATCTGCCGTTCTCTTCGATATCTATCGACGGGGTCTCCATCCACCAACTTGATAGCAAGGAAATGGCTATGCTGGTAAAGTCAAAAATGATTCGACTAGAATGAGAACCTGGTGACTTTCCCCCTAACTATCAATATATCTTTTCTCCAATTAGATAATCCAATACATTTAATTTTCTTAGATCGATTAATTTTAGGCGGATTTCAAAAAACTTAATGATTTTATTTTGGTAAGGATAATGATTTTATTTTGGTAAGGATAATGATTTTATTTTGGTAAGGATAATGATTTTATTTTGGTAAGGATAATGATTTTATTTTGGTAAGGATAATGATTTTATTTTGGTAAGGATAATGATTTTATTTTGGTAAGGATAATGATTTTATTTTGGTAAGGATAAAATCATTATCCTTACCAAAATAAAATCATTATCCTGACAAATAAAATCATTATCCTTACCAAAATAAAATCATTATCCTTACCAAAATAAAATCATTATCCTTACCAAAATAAAATCATTATCCTTACCAAAATAAAATCATTATCCTTACCAAAATAAAATCATTATCC
>JADJFK010000030.1 GCA_016708585.1 Sulfuritalea sp.
GCTGTTCGCCCAGCCGGTGTCGGCGGACGACCTGAAGCGCTACTACAAGCACACGCAATCCGAATCGCATCGCGCCATCTGGGACATGTCCCTGTTTGCGATGCCGCGCACCGGCAGCGTGAAGCGCACGCCGCTGCTGGTGCAGGGGGCGGAACACGATCACCTGATTCCGGCATCGCTGGTACAGATGACCGCCCGTACTTACGGCGTAAAAGCCAACATCTTCCCCGGCATGGGGCTGGCCTGATGCTGGAACGCGACTGGGAAAAGCCCGCTCGGCAAATCCTCGACTGGCTGCAGGAGCTCGGATTGTGATCGTGATCTTCCAGTCCCCCGCATCGGGCGACGTCATCATGTTCGGCGACGTCGCCAAGCGCATGATGAAGCTGATGGGCAAGGAGCCGACCGACAAGGGCATCGTCACCGTCGAGCAGCTGCCGGACGCGATCGCGCGCATCAAGGCGGCGATCGAGGAAGACAAGCGGCAGCGCGCCGGGCGCGATCCGGAAGACCAGCCGCAAAGCGAAAAGGCCGAAGGCGGCGGTAGCCGCCCCTATGTCAGCCTGACCCAGCGCGCCGTGCCGCTGCTGGAACTGCTGGAGTGGTCGCTGAAGAAAAGGAAGCCCGTGGTCTGGGGTGTCTGATCGTGGCGGTCGCGCCGATTCCAGGCGCTCCGATATACCCTAAAATCTCGACTCCTCAATTCCCAGGGAGATTTTCGTGCGCGGTGTTTGTGTTTGCCTGGCTGTCCTGTATTCGTGTTTTACCTTCGCCCAGGCGCCTGCTTCGATCGAGCGGGTCAAAATCTCCGACAACGACCTTACCTGCCAGGCGATGTTCGACGAATTGCAAGGCATGGACAAGGTCATTGCCGAAGCCAAGTCAACCCAGTCTTCTGGCCAGACCACCGCAACCGCCGGCCAGGCCGCGGGCGTGGCCGCCGAGGTGGCAAGCCGAACCGGCATGTTCGGCGCACTGGGCGGCCTGACCGGCCATCTCTTCGGTACCGTGGCCAGCAAAACTGCCGCCGGTGTTGCCGAGCAGCAGGGCCAGGCCACCGCGGCGCAGGCGATGGAGCGCGAGAAGCAGGCCCTTGGCCGCAAGGAGCATCTGGCGCAGATCTTCCTCGCCAAAGGCTGCTCCGCGAGCGATCCCTCGGCGCCCGCGAAAACGCCGAACGCCGCAATCACCGTTGCGACAGCGACCCCATCGGCAGCCGCGATGCCGTCGGCCGCGGCACGCGAGATCGATGCCGAAACATTGGCCGGGAAGCGCGTGATTCCTCTGTTGGTGACTGTCGAAGCGATCAACCCCGAGGACCTGCTGAGCTCCGGCAAGACCCTGGTGATACCAACCGCCTATGTCACCGTGGTTACCGATGGCCGCGTCTCGGCCAGCAAGCAGGCCGGCGCGTTCCAGCAGGGAAATGCCACCGCGCGGGCTGCGGCGAATTTCACGGTGCAGGGTATCGACAAGGCGTATGCCCAGAGCCTCGCCAAGGCGGCGCTGGATAACCTGGTCGGGCAGTTGCGCGCCGCCGGATACACCGTGCTGACCTACGCCGACGTCAAGGACAGGGACGTGTTCCGCAATGCCGCCCGCGAAGCCGGCCCGAAGGCGAACTCTGACGGCGGCTTGAATACCCTGACCTTTGCGCCAAGCGACGAACAGCTGTTCCAGAGCGGCTTCAACGGCGGCTTGTTCAGCGAATTCATCTCCGGTGGCAAAACGCGAATCGGTGACGCGACCCTGATCATCCCGCAGTACAGCTTTCATGCTCCACAGGCCTGGGCCGAGGGTAGCCGCGGCTACAACTCCGTTTCGGCCACCACCAATGTGGTGCATGGCATGAACATGGCCAGCGCACGCGTGACCTGGCTGGGTCAGCCTGTTTCAAGAATGATGCGCGGCATCCCCGGAGTCGCGACGACCAAGCCCGTCATCAATGTCAGCGAAAAAGTCGGCAATCTTTCGCAAGGTACCGATGCATCGCCGACGGCCGCGAACAGCCTGAGCAGCGTATTGAGCAATTTCGGCTCCGGCAACATCCAGCGCACGATCACCAACTACGAAATGACCATCGACAGGGAAGCCTTCGCTGCCGGCGTCATGAACGGGGTGCAGAATTTCAATGCCGAGGTCGCCAAGGTCGCGGCGGCCGCGCGATCCTAGTTCGATGCTTCGATAAACGGCGGTTTCCGGGGCTTGGCCCCGTGGGTTCTCAATGCGGCTTCTTCGAGCCGCCGATGAAGGCGATCGGAAACACCGCTTCCGGACCCGAACCCTTCGCCGGCTGCGATCCGTAATCCGGCATCTGCTCGCCGATGCCTGCGGCCTGGGTCAGTTTGCCCAGCAGCACCTGCAACTGGTCGGTCAGCCAGGACTCATCGCAACGCGTCGGCATGAACAGCAGCTCGCGCACGCGATCGGGAATCTCTTCGGCGGGGATGATGTCGTTGGCGGCATAGGCGGCGGAAAAGAACGGCCCGGCGATGAAGCGCAGGGTCCAGCCCTCGTCCGCGTCGGGCAGCAGCAGGAACACGCGCGCGCCTTCGGCCGTCGCGTTCTCGTCGCCTTCGTCGTCGCCGAACACCGGCATCGCGGCAAACGCGGCCTTGCCGGTCTGCTCGACGTAGGCGACGGCTTCATTGAAGCTCAGGCGATTCGGGCTGGTCTCTGACATGGCAATTCCTCACAACAGGGGGGCGAGCCATTTTTCGGCTTCGGGAACCGGATAGTGCGCACGTTTCGCCCAATCTTCAAGCTGGTCGCGATCGATTTTGGTGATGGCGAAATAACGCGCCTCGGGGTGGGCCAGGTAGAAGCCGGCGACCGAGGCGGCCGGCGTCATGGCGAAGCTCTCGGTGAGGCCCATGCCGGCGCTGGCTTCGGCATCCAGCAGCTTGAACAGTCCGGCCTTGGCCGTGTGGTCCGGGCAGGCCGGGTAGCCCGGCGCCGGACGGATGCCCTGGTACTTCTCGGCGATCAGCGCCGCGTTGTCCAGCGTCTCGCCCGTTGCATAGCCCCAGTAGTCAGTGCGCACCTCGCGGTGCAGCCACTCGGCGGCGGCTTCGGCGAGGCGATCGGCGAGCGTCTTCAACATGATCGCGCGGTAGTCGTCGTGCTGCGCCTCGAACTCGGCCAGCTTCCGCTCGATGCCGATGCCCGCAGTAACCGCAAAGGCGCCGGCGTAGTCGCCGGTGGGTGCGACGAAGTCGGCCAGGCTCTGCTGCGGCTTGCCGGCCGGGCGCTCCTGCTGCTGGCGCAGGCCGTGCCAGGTAAATAGCGGCAGCCCCGACGCCGTACCGCCAGCGCCGAGAAAATGGATGTCTTCGTTTTCGCGCGTCACCGGAAACAGGCCGAACACCGCATTGGCGCGGATCCATTTTTCGGCGATGAGCTGCCGCAGCATCGCCTGGCCGTCCTTGAACACGTTGCGCGCGGCTTCGCCGACCACGGCGTCGTCGAGGATCTTCGGATACGAACCGGCGAGGTCCCAGGTCTGGAAGAAGGGGCCCCAGTCGATGTACTCTGCCAGCACCGCGAGGTCGAGGTCGCGCAGCACCGTGACGCCGGGCTTTTTCGGCTTGACCGGCGCGCATTTTCCAACAAATTCGAATCTGCCGGCATTCGCCCGCGCCGCTGCCAGCGAAACCAGCGGCACACCCTTCTTGGCCGCGTGCTGGCCGCGCACTTTTTCGTAGTCGGCGGCGATCTCATCGACATAGCCGTCGCGCATGTCGAGCGACAGCAGCTTGGTCACCACGCCCACGGCGCGCGAGGCATCCGGCACATACACCACCGGGCCGGCGTAGTTCGGCGCGATCTTGATCGCGGTGTGGGCGCGCGATGTCGTCGCGCCGCCGATCAAGAGCGGCTGGGTGAAGCCCTGGCGCTGCATCTCGGCGGCGATGTGGCTCATCTCTTCCAGCGACGGCGTGATCAGGCCGGACAGGCCGATGGCCTGCGCGCCGTGTTCCTTGGCCGCGTGCAGGATCTTGTCGGCCGAGACCATGACGCCGAGGTCGATGATGTCGTAGCCGTTGCAGCCGAGCACCACGCCGACGATGTTCTTGCCGATGTCGTGCACGTCGCCCTTGACCGTGGCGATCACGATGCGGCCCTTGGAGGTCGAGCCGGTGCGCTTCTTTTCCTCTTCGATGTAGGGGATCAGGTGGGCCACGGCCTGCTTCATCACGCGCGCCGATTTCACCACCTGCGGCAGGAACATCTTGCCGGCGCCGAACAGGTCGCCGACCACGTTCATGCCGTTCATCAGCGGGCCTTCGATCACCGACAGCGGCGGCTTGCCTTTGGCTGCCAGCGCGGCGCGGCATTCCTCGGTGTCGGCGACGACGAACTCGGTAATGCCCTTGACCATCGCGTGTTCGAGGCGCTTGTCCACCGGCCACTCGCGCCACGCCAGGTCGACCACCTGTTCCTTTGCTGCGCCTTTCACTCGCGTCGCCAGTTCGATCAGCGTGTCGCCAGCGCCGACTTTGCGGTTCAGCACGACGTCCTCCACCGCCTCGCGCAGCTCGGGCGCCAGGTCGTCATAGACGCCCAACTGGCCGGCATTGACGATGCCCATGGTGAAGCCGGCCCTGACCGCGTGATAGAGGAACACGGTGTGGATCGCCTCGCGCACGGCTTCATTGCCGCGGAAGGAAAACGACACGTTGGAAACGCCGCCCGAACTGCGCGCATGCGGCAGATTTTCCTTGATCCAGCGCACCGCGTTGATGAAATCGACCGCGTAGTTGTCGTGCTCGGGAATGCCCGTGGCGATGGCGAAGATGTTCGGGTCGAAAATGATGTCCTCGGCCGGGAAGCCGTCGGCCACCAGCACCTCGTAGGCGCGTTTGCAGATTTCGATCTTGCGCTGGTAGGTATCGGCCTGGCCCTGCTCGTCGAAGGCCATGACGATCACCGCCGCGCCGTAGCGCCGCGCCAGCCGCGCCTGTTCGAGGAACTTCGCCTCGCCTTCCTTCATCGAGATGGAATTGACGATGCCCTTGCCCTGGATGCACTTGAGGCCGGCCTCGATCACGTCCCACTTCGAGCTGTCGAGCATCAGCGGCACCTTGCAGATGTCCGGCTCGGAGCCGACCAGGTGCAGGAAGCGCACCATCGCCGCCTGCGAATCGAGCATGGCTTCGTCCATGTTGATGTCGACCACCTGTGCACCGTTCTCGACCTGCTGGCGGGCGACGGCCAGCGCATCGTCGTAGCGGCCTTCGAGGATCATGCGGGCGAAGGCTTTCGAGCCGGTGACGTTGGTGCGCTCGCCGACGTTGACGAACAGGCTGTCGTTCGCCGATGTTGAAGGCTTCGAGTCCCGACAGGCGCAGTGAAAAGTCGGCGCTGGCGGGACGGCGAGGAGCGACATTCTTCAGCGCTGCGGCGATGGCGCGGATGTGATCCGGCGAGGTGCCGCAACAGCCGCCGGCGATATTGATGATGCCGGCCTTGCCCCATTCGGCGATTTCGTCGGCCAGCATTTGCGGCGTTTCGTCGTAGCCGCCGAAGGCGTTCGGCAGGCCGGCGTTGGGATGGGCGGAGATGAAGCAGTCGCAGAGTTTCGAAAGTTCTTCGACGTACTGGCGCAGTTCTTTCGCGCCGAGCGCGCAGTTGAGGCCGAAGCTCAAGGGCCGCGCGTGGCGCAGCGAATTCCAGAAGGCCTCGGCGGTCTGCCCCGACAGCGTGCGCCCCGACGCGTCGGTGATGGTGCCGGAAATCATCACCGGCCAGCGCCGGCCGGCTTCGTCGAAGAATTTCTCGATGGCGAACAGCGCGGCCTTGGCGTTGAGCGTGTCGAATACCGTTTCCACCAGCAGGATGTCGGCGCCGCCGGAGGTCAGGCCGCGCGCGGCTTCGACGTAATCGGCCACCAGCGCGTCGAAAGTGATGTTGCGCGCGCCGGGGTCATTGACGTCGGGCGAGAGCGAGGCGGTGCGCGAGGTCGGCCCCAGCACGCCGGCGACGAAGCGCGGCTTGTCCGCCGTGGAAAAGCGGTCGGCGGTGTCGCGCGCCAGCCGCGCGGCGGCCACGTTCAACTCGAAAGCCAGATCGGCCAGCCCGTACTCGGCCTGCGACACCTGCGTCGCGTTGAAGCTGTTGGTCTCGATGATGTCGGCGCCGGCCGCGAGGTAGTCGGCGTGGATGCCGCCGATCACGTCCGGCCGCGTGATGCACAGCAGGTCGTTGTTGCCCTTGAGGTCCTTGCCGTGAGCGGCGAAGCGCGAATTGGTCACACCCACCCGGTAATCCGCCTCGACCAGGCCGTGGCGCTGCACCATGGTGCCCATGGCGCCGTCGAGAATGAGGATGCGTTGCGCCAGCAGTGCGCGCAATTCGGTGCTGCGGTCGGGCTGCCAGCGGGCGGCGGTATCGGTGGGTACGGCGGTCATGCGTCTCTCCAATCCATGACCGGGGCGGGAGCGCTGCAGCGGCTCACCGGCGGCCCGGAGGGGTCGGTGAGCGCCGTTGAAACAGGTTCCGAGCCTGGGGTTACGGCCCGAATTTCAGGGCCGGCCTTGCAGCGCTCCTCGGAAGCGAGGCGCGATTATACCGCCGTGGCGCCGGCACCGACTTTTGCCGGCGGCGTCAGCACTGCGTGCTGCAAGTCTCCACCGGCAGGCCGCGCTTGAGCCAGCCCGGGCCGGCGGTGCTGCCGGCCATGCCTTCCTTGACGTTGTAGACCTGCGTGAAGCCCTGGCTTTGCAGGTAGCGCTGCACCTGCGTGGTGCGGTTGCCGGTGCGGCAGATCAGCGCGATCGGCGCATTGCGGTCGCCCTTCACCTGTTCCAGCAGGGCATCGGCGAAGCCCGGCGCGCCCTGCGGGTGCAGCATGTTGACCAGCTTCGCGCCCCTGGCGACGCCGGTTTCCTTCCATTCCGGCGGGGTGCGGATGTCGATCAGGGTGATCTTGCCGGCGGCCACGGCGGCTGCCGCATCCGGCGCCGCCAGGTCCGGCGTGGCATGGGCAAATCCGGCCGCCGCCAGCAGGGCGACGGCAAAAGCGAAACGACGCAAACTCGAAACGGGCACTGGAACTTCCTTTCTGCAAATCGGCAGATCAGCAGCTTCCGACCGGGCGCGCCGCGTTTGGTTCATGCCGGCCTCATCCGCCGCCGGGCGATTCCTCGCGGCGCGAGGTGCCGGTGACGAATCCGTCCGGGCTGAAATGCACATGGAACCAGGCGCGTTGTCCGGGCAGCGCCGGTTCGATGCGCCAGTCCCAGACCACTTCGGGCTTCAACGGAAACTCCATTTCGCTGGCCGGCCGGCCCAGCAGGCGCCGCACCCGTTCCGCGCTCCAGCCCGTTTCGATGCGGGCGAAGTTTTCCTCCGTCAGGGCCTGTTCGATCTTCTGCAGCACGCCGCGCGCGTCCAGTGTCAGCATCCAGCAGCGCGTGCCTTCCGGCTGGCGCGTGTATTCCCAGGTCGCGCCGCCGTCGTCCTGCGGCCACTCGGCGGTCGGCGCGCCGAGCCGCTCGCGCACATCTGCGGGTGGCGCTGCCCGGCTTGAGCTTGCGCAGGTGGATGCCGTCGCAGCCGTAGAAGCCGATCGCGGCGGCCAGCGCGGCGAGTGAGCGCGACAGGGGATTCATGCCGCGACTATACCGGAGCGGTCGGCTGCGGCCGTGGCGCGCTAAAATCGGGCAAACCCGACGAGGAGCCGCCATGGAACACCTGACCCCCAAGCAAGCCGCCCAGTTCCTGCACGACAATCCCAAGGCGCTGTTCATCGATTGCCGCAGCGAAATGGAATTCCTCTTCGTCGGCCATCCCGCCGGCGCCGCGCACATCTCCTGGAACGACGGACCCGACTGGGACGTCAATCCGCACTTCGTCGGCGAAGTGAAGAAGCTGGCCGGCCATTCCGGCGATCGTCCCGTGGTGCTGATCTGCCGCAGCGGCAACCGCTCGGTCGACGCCGGCAACGCGCTGGAAGCCGCCGGCTTCACCAGCGTGTTCAACGTGCTGCACGGCTTCGAAGGCGAACTCGACGACACCCACCATCGCGGCTCGATGAACGGCTGGCGCTTCGAGGGGTTGCCGTGGGAGCAGTGCTGATCTGAAGCTGCGCGCGGGACCCCTCTTGTTCAAGCGCTGGCAACGCCGCCTGCTCGAAGCGGCCCTGATTCTGGGCGTGATCTTCGGCGCCCAGTACTGGCAGACGCGCGGCCTGCCCGAGGGCATCGCGCCGCCGCTGGTGGGTGTGCTTACCGATGGGCAAACAATAAAAGTCGGCGCCGGCGACACGGCGACTTTGGTGGCGTTCTGGGCCACCTGGTGCCCGGTGTGCAAGGCCGAGGAAGGCAACATCGTTGCCGTGGCGAAAGACCATCGCGTGATTCCGGTGGCGATGCAGTCGGGCGATGCGGCGACGGTGCTGAAGCATCTCAAGGAGCGCGGCATCGATTTGCCGCAGCTGATCGATGCCGACGGCCGCCACGCGATGAACTGGCGCGTGCGCGGGGTGCCGACGCATTTCGTCGTCGATGCCAACGGGGTCATCCGCTTCCGCGTCGTCGGCTACGCCACGACCTGGGGCCTCAAGGCGCGCCTGTGGTGGGCCGGGGCATTTCCGGCATGAGCGAACAGAAAAGCTTTCCACCGCTCGCGCTGGCGTGGTCTGTCTGGGGCCTGGGCGCCCTGCTCTACCTGATCGGCTTCTACCAGCGCGTGGCGCCGGCGGTAATCACCGACCAGTTGATGCTGGAGTTCGCCATCGGCGGCGCGGCGCTGGGCAACCTTTCGGCCTTCTACTTCTATTCCTACGTCGCGATGCAGGTGCCCACCGGCATGATCGCCGACCGCTGGGGCCCGCGCCGCCTGCTTACCGCCGGCGCCGGCGTCGCCGCGCTGGGCACCGCCCTGTTCGCCTTCGCGCCGAGCCTCTTCTGGGCCAACATGGGGCGGCTCCTGATCGGCGCTTCGGTGGCGGTGGCCTTCGTTTCCATGCTCAAGCTCGCCAGCCACTGGTTCCCGCCCGAGAAGTACGCCATGGTCTCCGGCATGGCGCTCCTGATGGGCGTGGTCGGCGGCGTGGTGGCCGGCGTGCCGCTGCGCTTCGTGGTCGAGACCTTCGGCTGGCGGCCGGTGATGGCCGTCTCGGCGGCGGTCACCGCCGTGCTCTGCGTCGTCACCTGGCTGCGCGTGCGCGACGACCCGGTCGAGCGCGGCTACGCCAGCCACTACCAGGGCGTGCATGGCGCGCACGAAGGCGCCTCGCTGTGGCGCGGCCTGCTCGAGGTGCTGTCCTACCCCAACGTCTGGATCCTCACCCTGGTGCCGATCGGCTTTTCCGGCGCGGTGCTGACCTTCGCCGGCCTCTGGGGCGTGCCCTTCCTGCGCCAGGTGCATGGGCTGGACCCGAAGACCGCAGCGGCGATCACCTCCACCCTGCTGGTGGCCTGGGCGCTGGGCGGGCCGACGCTGGGCAACTGGTCCGAGCGCATGGGCATGCGGAAGCCGCTGTACCTGATCGCCGCCGGCGTCGCCCTGCTCGGCTGGTCGGCCATCCTCTACCTGCCGTTGCCGCTGTGGGCCCTGGTGCTGCTGCTGGTGCCGACCGGCTTCGCCTCCGGCAACATCATCATCGGCTTCGCCTGGGCCAAGGAATCGGTGCCGCTGCGCCTGGTCGGCACGGCATCGGGCGTCTGCAACATGGGGCCGCTGCTGGGCGGCATGCTGCTGCAGCCGGCGGTGGGCTGGATCCTCGACCAGCGCTGGAACGGCGCGCTGGCGAATGGCGTGCGCGTCTACGACGCGGCCGCCTATCGCGGCGCCTTCACGCTGATGTTCGTCACCATGATCGTCGCGGCTTTCGTCCTGACGCTGGCGAAGGACAGCCACGCGAAGCAGATGCACGATTGAGTCGAAATTTGCCGTTTCGTGCGCGAACGGGAGGGAGGGGCATTATGCTCCGCTCATGTCATCCGTCGGCGCCGTTCCGGCGCCTCCGCCCACGGCTTGCCCTGCATGGCAAGCCGGCTTCGGCAGCGCGGAGCAGTGCTCCGCGAAACCCTGCCTACGCCCTTCTTTACTTCGCTGCGCAGAAACCCCCACCCTCCCGTTCGGGGTGCGCCGTGGGTGTTTGGCGGTGGTGAACCTTGAGCCAGCTTCCATCTTCAGACTATCGCCGTACCGCCAGCGCCGACTTTCAATGACCATGCAAAATCAATTGGATCCCTTGTCAAAGCCGCGGAGGAAGCAACGATGCGAACCGAATGGCGCAAGGAACTAGCGAGGGGGAAGGCCATTCCCGGCGCACAGGGCGTCCCTGATCCGACTGCTCGAAATTCCCTCGGTGCGCGGCAGATACACGATTTCACAAAGACTGCGCAGTGCGTCGAGCTGTCCCGTCCAGTCGCTCCCCATGCCGAGGATGGTCACCTTGTAGCGCCAAATGTCATCCGCCTTCTGGTCGGAGCGCTCCATGGCAATCACCCGATCGACATACCTGATGCTTTCGACGATCTGGATGCGTTCCGAGTAAGGGGTGCAGGACGCCTTGCCCCGATGGGCGTTGAATTCATCCGTCGTGACGCCGACGATCAAGGTGTCGCCCAGGCGCCGGAGACGTTGCAACAGGGAGAGATGGCCGATGTGAAACAGATCGAACGTACCATACGTCAACACGACTTTTTCCATGAGATGCGCCGATTTCTCCGCCAAGGGCACGATCATTGTCTCGCGGAGGCGTTGCGAGGCCGATGGAGTGGAACAGAGGGATCGGAGTCATTTTAACCAAAGAGATCAGAGTCATTTGACTTTCCGGGCACCTGATGCCTGCCGTCTATGTTTGACGACCGGACGACGACTCGTGCAACAATTCCTTAATTCCGGCATGCGCCGGAATGACGGCTTGAAGCCGGTGCCCGATCGGGAGTGCCCATGGAATCCGACATCCTTCTTGAACGCGATGCCGCCACCGCCACCGTAACCCTGTTCAACCCGGACAAGCTCAACGCGCTCAACGCGCGCATGTGGTCGCGGCTGCGCGAGACCTTCGCCGGGCTTGCCGCCGACGAGACGCTGCGCTGCGTGATCCTGCGCGGCGAGGGCGCGGCCTTCGCCGCCGGCGGCGACCTCGAGGAGTTCAAGACCGCGCGCGCCGACGTCGACAGCGCGCTGGCCTATCACGAGGCGGTGGGCGCGGCGCTGGCCGCCATCGAGTCCTGCCCGCATCCGACGGTGGCCGCGATCCTCGGCCCCTGCGTCGGCGGCGGGCTGGAGATCGCCTGCGCCTGCGACCTGCGCATCGCCGGCGAGGGCGCGAAATTCGGCGCGCCGATCATGAAGCTGGGCTTCTCGATGTACCCGGGCGAACTCGCCGGTTTCCTCAGACTGGCCGGGCCGGCCGTGGCGAAGGAAATCCTGCTCGAAGGACGCCTGCTGACTGCGGCCGAGGCGTATGCCAAGGGCCTGCTGACGCGCGTGGTGGCGGACGACGCGGTACCCGCCGAAGCGCAGGCCACGGCAGCGCGCATCGCCGCCGGTGCGCCGCTGGTGGCGCGCTGGCACAAGCAGTGGATTGCCCGCCTGCTCGACGGCCGGCCGTTGACGTCGGAGGAAAAGCGCGCATCCTTCACCTTCCTCGACACGCAGGATTACGCCGAAGGTCTGGCGGCCTTCCTTGACAAGCGGCCGCCGCGTTTCACGGGGCGCTGAATGCCGCTCGCAGCGCCGCCGGCGTTGGCCCGCTGCGGCTGCGGGTATTGATCCGGCTGCAATCCACTTGAGCGTTCGCCCCGAGCTTGTCGAAAGGCACATGGGGCGTCGACAAGCTCAGCCCGAACGGGAGTTTCAAGCTTGCTCAGATCGGCTCACTAATCGCTCAGGCCTCGAAGGCCTCGCCGGTGGCGAAGAAATTGCCGCCGGCCTGGTAGTGGATGCTGCGCCGCTGCGGGTCGGGGAAATGCCAGCGGCCTTCGGAGAATGCGGCCGGATCGGCCCAGGCGGCGACCACTTGGGCAAGGAACAGGTCATAGGCCTGCTCGACGTGCGGCTCGGGAATCACGCGGCACTCCAGCCAGGCCAGACAGCCCTCGATCAGCGGCGCGCCGACCTGGCTTGCCGCCGTCTCGCCAACGCCGTCCCCGGGGATACCGCTGCGCATAACTTTTTGAAACTTGTCCACCTCGCGCCCCGATTGCGTGCCGACCGCCAGCGTCAGCGCGGCCTGCTCCCGCGCCGGCACGTTGAGCACGAATTCGCCCGAGGCCTCGACCAGCTCGCGCGTCAGCGTGGCCTTGTCGATGACGACGGCGACCTTCGGCGGATCGAAGTCGAGCGCCATGTTCCAGGCTGCGGCCATCACGTTGCGCCGGCCGCCGTGGGCGCTGGAGACCAGTACCGTGGGGCCGTGGTTGAGCAGCAGGTAGGACTTGGGCAGCGGCACGGCGATGCGCGTGGTCATGGCTTGACTCCCTTTTTTCTCCGCCGATTCTATAAGATCGGGTCCATGCGAAAACTGCTGCCCGCCCTGTACTGCGCGTGTGCCTGCCACCTCCCGGCCGCACTCGCCGCCGACTACCCCGCGCCGGTGGCGCAGGCGCTGAAGCACGCCGGCATTCCGCAGGCGGCCACCGCCGCCTGGGTCGCCGAAGTCGACGCCGGCAAGCCGCGCCTCGCGGTCAACGCCCGCGCCGCGCTGAACCCGGCCTCGACCATGAAGCTGGTCACCACCTACGCCGCGCTCGACCTGCTGGGGCCGGCCTATGTCTGGAAGACCGAGGCCTACGCCGCCGGCACGCAGAATGACGGCGTGCTGAGCGGCGACCTGCACCTCAAGGGCGGCGGCGACCCCAAGCTGACCTACGACCAGTTCGGCCGCCTGCTGCGCCAGATCCGCGCGCGCGGCATCCGCGAGATCCGCGGCGACCTGGTGCTCGACCGCAGCGCCTTCGCCGCCAACGGCGCCGATCCCGGACGCTTCGACGCGCAGCCGATGCGTCCCTACAACGTCGCGCCGGATGCCCTGCTGGTCAATTTCAAGGCGGTCACGCTGCAGCTGGTGCCCGATCCGGCGAACCGGAAACTGCTGGTCGCCATGGAGCCGGCGCCGGCCAATCTCGACCTGGTCAACCAGGTCACCCTCGGCAACGGCAACGGCTGCGGCGACTGGAAGGAAAAACTGCGCGCCGATGTCTTCAGCCACGGCCCGACCACGCGCCTGGTGCTGACCGGCGTCTTTCCGCAAAGTTGCGAGGAGCAGCGCTGGAACATCGCGGTGCAGGACCATCCGCAATTCGTGCTCGGCGTATTCCGCCAGTTGTGGACAGAACTTGGCGGCACGTTCACCGGCGACGTGCGCGACGGTCCGGTGCCGGCCGAGGCGCGCGCGGTCGGCGTGCTGCCGTCGCCGACCTTGGCCGAGGTGGTGCGCGACATCAACAAGTTTTCCAACAACGTCATGGCGCGCCAGCTGTTCCTCACGCTGGGCATGGAGAGCGGCAAGCGCCCGGCCGGCGCCGCCGACGCCGATGCCGCGATCCGCGCCTGGCTCGATGCGCGCGGTTTGGCCGTGCCGGAACTGGTGCTGGAGAACGGCTCTGGCCTCTCGCGCCGCGAACGGATTTCGGCCGAAGGCCTCGGCCGCGTGCTGCAGGCGGCGTGGCGCAGCGCGGTGATGCCGGAGCTGATCGCCTCGCTGCCGGTGACCGCCACCGACGGCACCATGAGAAAGCGCCTCAAGCAGAACGGCGTCGCCGGCCAGGCGCATATCAAGACCGGTTCGCTGGAGGGCGTGCGCAGCATTGCCGGCTATGTGCTGGACAAATCCGGGCGGCGCTGGATCGTGGTCTTCTTCGTCAATCACGCCGGCGCCGGCGGCGCACAGGCGGCGCAGGACGCGCTGCTGCAATGGGTGTACGAGCGGAGCGCGGGATGAAGCGCGGGGTGAAGTACATCGTGTTTCTTGGCGCCGGCTTCACCTACATGGTGTTGCTGATCGAAGCCATCCGCGCCGCCGTGGCCTGGTGGCAGGGCGAGCTGGCGCAGCCGGGCTGGGGCGACATCGCGCTGATCGCCTTGCTGCCGCTCTTGGCCTGGATCTGGTGGCGCTACATCTCGCCCTTTGGCCGCGCCGACTGCGCCAAATGTCTGCCGCCAAGCGAACCCGAAGCGCGTCCGTAAGCACTCGGCCCTGTCCCTGCGGCCGGCCGCGGTCCTACGCGGATTGCTGCGGCCACCTCCATGCCGGCAGCCCCGCCGCGGATGCCGAATCGCTGATGCGCTCGCGCTACAGCGCCTACGTGCTCGGGCTGGAGGATTACCTGCTCGCCACCTGGCACGCCTCGACGCGCCCCGCCGCATTGAATCTCGGCACCGAAGCGAAACCGAAGTGGCTGGGGTTGGAAATCAACGCCCGAACTGAAAACGGCGACAGTGCGACCGTGGAATTCGTCGCCCGTTGCCGCGTCGGCGGGCGTGCGCAGCGGATACATGAGACCAGCCGCTTCGTGCGCGAGGACGGGCGCTGGTTCTACGTGGATGGGGTGATCGACTGAGCCTGTAGCGACATGAGTTGCAGGGGAGGAACCGGGAAAGTCGGCACTGGCGGGACGGCGGTCGTCGCCCTCAGCCCAGCGCCGATTTCAGCGCCGCGACCTGGTCGCTGCGTTCCCAGGCGAGGTTGATGTCGCTGCGGCCGAAGTGGCCGTAGGCGGCGGTCTGCCGGTAGATCGGCCGCGCCAGGTCGAGCATGGCGATGATGCCGGAGGGCGTCAGGCGGAAGACCTTTCTGACCGCCGCCTCCAGCGCGTCATGGGGCACGCTGCCGGTGCCCTGCGTGTCGATCATCACCGACACCGGTTCGGCCACGCCGATGGCATAGGCGAGCTGCACCAGGCAGCGCCGCGCGAGGCCGGCGGCGACGATGTTCCTGGCGATGTAGCGCGCCATGTAGGTGGCGGAGCGGTCGACCTTGCTCGGGTCCTTGCCGGAGAAGGCGCCGCCGCCGTGCGGTGCGGCGCCGCCGTAGGTGTCGACGATGATCTTGCGTCCGGTGAGGCCCGTGTCGCCGTTGGGGCCGCCGATCTCGAAGGGGCCGGCGGGGTTCACGAAAATGCGGAAATCGGGCGTGCGCAATTTGGCCGGAACCAGCGGATCGATGATCTCGCGCGTGACTTCGCGCGTCACCCAGGCCGGGTCGAGATCGCGCGCTATCTGCGTCGAGATCACCACGTCGGCGATGCCGGCCACCTTGTGGCCCTCGTAATGCACCGTGACCTGGCTCTTGGCGTCGGGCCGCAGCCAGGGCAGCGCCCCGGATTTGCGCAGTTCGGCCTGGCGCCGCACCAGCCGGTGCGCCAGCCAGATCGGGTAGGGCATCAGGTCCGGCGTCTCGTCGCAGGCGAAGCCGAACATCAGGCCCTGGTCGCCGGCGCCGAGCGTGCCGTCGGCATGCACCACGCCCTTGTTGATCTGGATCGACTGGTGGTTGAAGCGTACCTGGACTTCGCAGCGATCGGGGTCGATGCCGGTCGCGGCATCCTTGTAGCCCGCATCGCGCAGCACCTGGCGGGCGATGCTTTCAGCGCGGTCATGGATCGCGTCGAACGCGGCTTCGTCGGCGGTACGGAATTCGCCGGCGATGACCACCAGGTTGTCGGCGACCAGGGTTTCGCAGGCCACCTTGGCCGTCGCCTCGCGGGCCAGGAAGGCGTCGAGGATGGCGTCCGAGATCTGGTCGGCCAGCTTGTCCGGGTGGCCCTCCGAAACCGACTCGGACGTGAACAGGTAGCTACGGACCATCAGAACAAAATCACCTGGCGCACGGCCTCGCCCGAATCCAGCCGGTCGAAACCCTCGTTGATCTGGTCCAGTGTCAGGCGATGGGTGATCAGCTTGTCTACGGGCAGGCGCCCGGCCTGGAACAGGGCGATGTAATGCGGGATGTCGCGCGCCGGCACGGCCGAGCCGAGGTAGCTGCCCTTCAGCGTGCGCTCCTCGGCGACCAGGTTCACCGCAGGCACGTTGAAGGTATGCGAGGGCGGCGGCAGGCTGCAGGTCACCGTGGTGCCGCCGCGCCGCGTCATCTTGTAGGCCGCGTCGAGCGCCTGCACCGAGCTGGCGGCCTCGATCGCGATGTCCACGCCGCCGCCGGTGGCGGCCTTGACCTGCGCCACGAGGTCGGGATCGTCGGCACGGAAGGCGCGCGACGCGCCGAGCGCCAGCGCGGTTTCGAGCTTGGAAGGCAGGCTGTCGATGGCGATCACTTCGCGCGCGCCGGCGGCCAGCGCCCCCAGCACGGCGGAGAGGCCGACGCCGCCCAGGCCGACCACGGCCACGGTCTGGCCGAGCCTAATCTGCGCCGAATTGATCGCCGCGCCCACACCCGTGAGCACGGCGCAGCCGAACACCGCGGCGACATCCTGCGGCAGGTCGGGCGTGACCTTGACCAGCGAGCCGCGATTGCACACGGCATATTCGGCGAAGCAGGAAACGCCGACCTGGTGGTTGAGCGGCGTGCCGTCGGCGCGCGACAGGTGGCGATGGCCGCCGACCATGGTGCCCGCCGTGTTGGCCACGGCACCGGGTTCGCACAGCGCCGGGCGGCCTTCGAGGCAGGGCAGGCAGTGGCCGCAACTGGGGACGAAGACCAGCGCGACGCTGTCGCCGCGCTTGAGGTCGGTGACGCCGGGACCGGTCTCCTCGACCGTGCCGGCCGCCTCGTGGCCCAGCGCCATGGGCATCGGCCGCGGCCGGTCGCCGTTGACGATGGACAGGTCGGAATGGCACAGGCCGGCGGCGGTGATCTTCACCAGCACCTCGTTGGGGCCGGGCCCGGCGAGGTTCACGGTCTCGATCGCGATCGGCCGGGTTTGCGCGTAGGGGCGCGGTTGTTCCATTTGGCTGAGGACGGCGGCGCGGATTTGCATGGGATTTTCTGCCTTGCTCGGGATTAACAGGCGCAGTCTAGCGGAATACATTTGTCCGCATGTCGGCCCGACGCCATTCGCTCGCCACGCTGCTTGCCGGTTCCACCCTGGCGCTGGGGGGCTGTGGCGCTTTCCCCTACGCCCTGCAGTCGCCGGCGCCGGTGGCAGCAAGAGTTCTCCCGGGGCCGCAAGGCGCCGGCGGCGAAGGCTCCCCGGCGGGGGTGACGAACGCCCAGGACAAGGCCAGCGATGTCGTCCTGTTCGCGCTGGGGCTGCTCGAAACCGACTACCGCTTCGGCGGCAAGAATCCGGAAGCCGGGCTCGATTGCAGCGGCATGGTCAGCTATGTCTTCGAGAAATCCGTCGACCTGCGGCTCGCCGGTTCGGCGGCCGACCTGGCCCGCCAGGGCAAGCCGGTGCCGCTGGAACAACTCAAGCCCGGCGACCTGGTCTTCTTCAACACCCGCAACCGGCCGCGCTCCCATGTCGGCATCTACATCGGCGACGACCGCTTCGTGCACGCCCCCAACAGCCGCGGCAAGGTGCGCACCGAAAGCCTGAAGCAGGGCTGGTTCGCCGCGCGCTTCGAAGAAGGCCGCAGCTACTTCGACTGACGCCTGCCCGCGGTCCCCGACCCTTTCGGGCCGCGCGGATTCGTAGGTTTGTCACGTCACCTGCAGCGGGCGATCTCGGCGTCAGTCATGACCGGCTTGATGGTGCAGCGCCGCTCGAGCTCCAGCTGCGCGCGCAGTTGCTCCTTCTTCTTCTTTTCCTGGGCGAGGCGAATCGCTTCCTGCTTGCGATCCTCCTCCGCCTGCTGGGCCAGGCGATGCATTTCCTCCTGCTTGCCGGCCTCCTCCGCCTTGCGCTTGTCGTCGGCGAGTTTCGCCGCTTCCAGCTGCTGCTTCTGCTTTTCCGCCTGCTGCCGCTGCTCTTCCGCCGACATCGTGCTGGCCGCCGCCGCACCGGTCGCGGCGCCGGCGGCCACGCCGACGGCCACACCTGTTGCCGCCGGCGTGGCCGTTGAGACGCTGCCGCCCGGGGATGACCTGCCGCCCGAGGAATAATTGACGCTGATGCCCTTGCCCGAATCCGCGCCGGTCTCTTCCTTGTCGGTTTTCTTGCTTGTCGTGGATGGGGAACTCGAGCTCGATTTCGACGACGACGATGACTTGCTGCCGGCGCGACCGGCCTCGCTGGCGCCGGAAAAAGCGATCAGCATCGCGGCGATCAGGGTATATGTTCCATAACCGGTTTTCATGGTTTCTCCTCCCGCGTCTGGTTACGGGCGAAGCGTAGCGGGAACCGGGGGCCGATTCAAGTCGGGATGCCCATGGCGCATACCCCTTGTGCCCTTGTGCGGGCTTCCCCGCGCATTGCCTGCATCCGGCAGGTTCGGCCGAGGCCTGCATTCGCGGGATAGCGGATAAACTGCGGACCGGTTTTTCCCCAAAACGGAACAAGGAAATCATGGCCGGCGCCAGTTTGCTTGCACTGCTCGACGACATTGCCACCATCCTCGACGATGTCGCGGTGATGACCAAGGTCGCGGCGAAGAAAACCGCCGGCGTGCTGGGCGACGACCTCGCCCTGAACGCCCAGCAGGTGGCCGGCGTGCGCGCCGAGCGCGAGCTGCCGGTGGTCTGGGCGGTGGGCGTCGGCTCGCTGAAGAACAAGGTGATCCTGGTGCCTGCGGCGCTGGCGATCAGCGCCCTGCTGCCGGCGGCGATCACGCCGCTGCTGATGCTGGGCGGCGTGTTCCTCTGCTTCGAGGGTGTCGAAAAGCTGGCCCACAAGTGGCTGCACCCGGCCACCGCAGACGCCGCCCATCATGCCGAGCAGATCGCCCTGCTGGCCGATCCGGCGGTCGACCTGGTGGTCATGGAAGCCGACAAGATCAAGGGCGCGATCCGCACCGACTTCATCCTCTCGGCCGAGATCATCGTCATTACGCTGGGCACCGTCGCCGACAAGCCCTTTGCGTTCCAGGTCGCCGTGCTGTCCGGCATCGGCGTGCTGATGACCTTTGGCGTCTATGGCCTGGTCGCGGGGATCGTCAAGCTGGACGATGCCGGCGCCTGGCTGCTGGAACGTGGCGGACGCGCACAGGCCGCGGTCGGCCGCGCCCTGCTGCTCGCGGCGCCGAAGTTGATGAAGGCGCTGACCGTGATCGGCACCGCGGCGATGTTCATGGTCGGCGGCGGCATCCTGATGCACGGCCTGCCGGGCAGCCACGATATCCTGCACCACCTCGATGCCGTGTTGCGCGCCGTGGCGGGCGTCGGCGGCCTGCTTGCCGCCGTGGTGCCGACCCTGCTCGACATCCTGCTCGGCGTGGTGGCCGGTGCGCTGGCGCTGGCGGCGGTGAAGCTGGTCGCGCGCCTGCGCGGCGCGGGGGCGCACTGAGCGCGCACCCGGCGCGCATCGTCGGCAAAAAGTCGGCGCCCGCGACACGGCGCAGCATGGGGTCCGATGGCTCCATCAGGCACGTCCCATGCGCTGCAGGTAGCGCATCAGCCTGCCCAGCACGGGCAGCTTGGCATACAGCTCCTCGGCCGCGTCCCAGTAGTCGCGATGCAGCACGACCTTGCCGGCGGCGTCGAAGCGCAGGTGGCTGGCGCCGCGCACGCAGATCGCCTGCGGCCGCCGGCCTTTGGTGCGGAAGTGGAAGTCCCACAGCAGCATCACGCCGCCCTCGTCACCCTCGTCACCTTCGCTGCCGAAGCGGCTGCCGATGACGAAACGCGGCGCGTCGACCTGGGTGAACATGTGGCGGAAGATGCGGGCGATGGCCTCGGTGCCGCGCACCTCGTTGAACGGGTCCTTGAATTCGGCGTTCGCGGCGTAGAAGTCCGGCACGCGGTCGACCGTTGCCGGGCTCAGGTGCTCGAACCAGTCGATCAGGGCTTGCAGGTTCTTCATGGCGGTCACAAGCGGGTGAAGCGCCTTACCAGCGCGAAGTAAAGACCGTAGGGCAGCAGGCGCAGCAGCTTGAGCCAGTACGTGAAGCGGCGCGGAAAATGGATCTCGAAACTGCCGCGGCCGAAGCCGGCGATGATTTCTTCGGCCGCCTGCTGCGGGCTGATCAGCGCCGGCATTTCGAAATCGTTGGCGGCGGTCATCGGCGTTGCGACGAAGCCCGGGTTGATCAGGAAGACCGAGAGGCCGCGCGGCGCGAGGTCGAGGTACAGGGTTTCGGCGAAGTTGATCAGCGCCGCCTTGGTCGGGCCGTAGGCCGCCGCCTTCGGCAGGCCGCGGAAACCGGCGACGCTGGAAACGAAGGCCAGCGCGCCGCTGCCCTGCTTCAGCAGGCGCGGAATCAGCTGCGCCGCAGCGGCCATCGGCGCGCGCAGATTGATGTCGAGCATCCGGTCGATGTCATTGGCGTCGAGCTGCCAGGCGCGCATCGGCGCATAGGCGCCGGCGCAAAACACCACCAAGTCGATGCCGCGCCAGGTCCGGAACAGTTCGTCGCAGGCGCGGGCGAAGGCATCGTCGTCGGTGAAGTCGAAGGCCAGTGCGCGCGCTTCCGTGTGGTCCGCGACCAGCGCCTGCAAGGCCTCGGCGCGCCGCGCCGAAACCGCGACATGTGCGCCCCGCTGCAATAGTTGCGTCGCCAGCGCGGCGCCGATGCCCGACGAGGCGCCGATGATCCAGACGCGCTGCGCCGTCCAGTCGCGGATGGGCTTGTTCATGGCGTCCGGCGCTTGAGCGAAAGCGTGACTTCGCCCAGGGCGAAGCCGTACTTGCTCATCAGCGAACGGTTGAGCATGACCTGGTCGTCGACCAGGAACATCCAGTCGTCGAAATCGACGTGGATGGTCTTGCCGTCGACGTCGAGCGCCAGCACGTAGCGCCAGCGCAGCGCGTTGCCCGCCGTTTCGCCCAGCGCCTCGCCGACCACGTCGCCGGCGGTGCCGATGAAGCGTCCGCCGCCGGTGTCGCGCAGGGTCCACACGCGGCGCGGCGGATTGCCGCCGCCTTCGCCGTCCGACCAGGTGAAGCGCTCGTCCAGCGTGCCGGTGTCGCCCTGCCACTTCGCCTCGATCACGACATGGAAGCGCTTGATTACCTTGCCCGAACGGTCCTGGAACATGCCCCAGCCCTCCACCGTGCCGGAGAAGAATTTGCGCAGGTCGAGCTGCGGCTTTTCGGTGCGGTACTGCTCGACCTCGATGCCGGCGCAGCCGCCGAGGAAGACGGCGGCGAGCAGCATGCTGCCGATCCGGCGCAATGTTTCCATCATGATGTCCTTCCTTCGAAATGGTGCCGCCAGCGCCACAGCAGCAGCAGGGAAACCACCTTGATCGCGGCCGGCAGCAGGGCATAGGTGGCGGCCAGCGCCAGCAGCCCCTGGCTCGCCGTATCGCCGGCGCCGACTTTGTAGCCGAACAGGGCGACCAGCGGCAGGGCGATGCCGGCGGCCAGCGCGAGGTTGAATTTGTTGACGAAATTCCAGACGCCGAAATAGGCGCCGGCTCCGGCGGCAGCCTGTCCCTTGCGTCTTCCGTCAGCCAGCAGGTCGGCCAGGAGGGCCGGCGGCAGCGCCAGTTCGGCGCCCAGCGCGGCGCCGCTGGCGGCGCAGATCAGGGCGAAGGCGAGGCCGTCGCCGCGTCCGAGCAGGAAGGCCCAGACGAAGCTGGCGATCGCCAGCACCATGCTCGCCAGCCAGGTGTGCACCTTGCCGTAGCGGCGGGCGAGCGCCACCCAGCCGGGCAGGGCGAGGCCGCCGCAGACGAAGTAGATGACGAGGAACAGCCCCTGCCATTCCTGAAGTTGCAGCACGTCGGCGATGAAGAACAGCACCAGCGTCGCCGGGATCGCCGAGGCGATGCCGCCGGCGGCGAGCACTACCAGCAGGCGGCGGAAGCGCGGGTCGGCGAACACCGCCGAGAGCGGCAGGCCCGGCGGCGCATCGCGTGCCGGCGCAGCCGCCGCCGGCGCGCCGGCAAAGGTGGCCAGCGCGCCCAGCGCCAGGACGGGAATGAAGACCCAGCCCAGGTGCTGCATCGCCGTGGCGACATCCTTTGCCAGCAGGGATGGCAGGGCGGCGGCCACCACCACGCCGCCCAGCGCGAACATCTCGCGCGCGGCGGTAACGCGTACCCGCTCCTGCGGCGTTTCGCCGATCTCGGCGCCCCAGGCGTGGTAGTTGATGGTGGCGAGGCTGAAGCCGATGAAGGTCAGGCTCAGGCTCAGCACCAGCCAGGCGAGGCCACCCACTTCGCCGTCGGCGGGCGGCGCCAGCAGCGCCGCGAGGCCGAGGCCGAGCAGCGGCAGCGCGATCAGGATCAGCCGCCGCCGGTTGCCGAGGCGATCGCTCCACTGTCCCAGCAGCGGGTCGATCAGCGCATCGGCGAAGCGGGTCAGCAGCAGCACGGCGCCGACCAGCGCCAGCGGCAGGCCGACGCTGTCGGCATACAGCTTGGGAACATGGACGTACAAGGGCAGCGCGGCGAAGGCCAGCGGAAAGCCGAGCGCGCCGTAGGCCACCATCTGCCGCGTCGGCAGGCTTGCCGGCAACCATCAGCCGAGGCCGAGCAGGCGCGCGCGCAGGGCCGGTTCGCGGGTGCGCGGGTCGAGCCAGATGGCGAAGAAGGCGCGGGCGAAGTCGACGTCCTCGATACGCCCGGTGAGCCTGCCCTGGTGGTAGAACTCGGCGCCGCGCTGCGGCAGGTACAGGCCGTGGATCACCTCGCCTTCGCGCACATCCGGGAAGACGCGCTCCAGCTCGACTTTCCAGCGCGCCAGGCGGGCCTCGTCGGCGCTGCCCAGGCGCTGCATTTCCTCGATGCTGGCCTGCACCAGGCGCACCGAGGGAATGTCGCGGGCATAGCGCAGTTCCAGCGCATAGGGTTGAGCGGCCTGCCAGCGTCCGCCCGGCGCCCACAGGCTGGCCTGGTAGAGGCGGAAGCCGAACCAGCGCATTTCGCCCTGGCCCTGGATGCGCCAGTCCGGCGGCAGGACGGCCGCCGCGCCGCCGGCGAGCAGCAGCAGGCCGAGGCCGACAACGCAGCGGCGCAGGGTGGCTTTCACGCGCGCGGCTTTTGCAGCAGGAAGTGATAAACGTCGGTGGCGCCGGAACGGAAGCCGGCTTCGCAGTAGGCGAGGTAGAAGCGCCACAGGCGGCGGAAGCGCTCGTCGAAGCCCTGTGCCGCGATCTGCGGCCAGGCGGCCTCGAAATCCCGATGCCAGTGGGCCAGGGTGCGCGCGTAGTCGATGCCGAAGGCGTGGCGGTCGAGCACCGAAAAGTCGGCGCCGGCGGCACGGCGTTCGAAGACCCGCGGCGAGGGCAGCATGCCGCCGGGGAAGATGTGGCGCTGGATGAAGTCGGTGCCGCGCCGGTAGGCATTGAAGCGCTCGTCGGCGATGGTGATGGTCTGCACCGCGGCGCGCCCGCCCGGCTTCAGGCACTTCTGCAACTGCGCGAAATAGTCCGGCCAGAAGCGTTCGCCGACCGCCTCGAACATTTCGATGGAGACGATGTGGTCGTACTGGCCGCGCACGTCGCGGTAGTCGGTCAGCGAGAAGTCCGCCAGGTCGGAAAAGCCTTTCTGCTGCGCGCGTGCCCGCGACCACTCCAGCTGCGAAGGCGACAGCGTGATGCCATGCACGCGGCAGCCGAATTCGCTGGCGGCGATCCTCGGCCAGCCCGCCCCAGCCGCAGCCGACTTCGAGGATCGTGTCACCCGGTTTCGGGTCGAGCATCTCCAGCAGGCGCAGGTACTTCTGGCGTTGCGCCTGTTGCAGCGACTGCTGCGGATCGGTGCCGAACAGCGCCGACGAATAGCTCATCGACGGATCGAGCCAGAGCTTGTAGAAGTCGTTGCCGAGGTCGTAATGGGCGAGGATGTTGCGCTTCGAACCGGCCCGGGTGTTGCTGCGCAAGAGATGCCGCAGGCGGTGGCCGAGGACGGGCAGCCAGCTGCCGTGCACCGCGCGCGCCAGCTGCTTGCGGTTTTCGGCGAGCAGGGTCAGCAGTTCGGCCGGCTGCTCGCTGTGCCAGTCGCCGGCTATCCAGCTTTCTCGAAGCCGATGTCGCCTTCGGCCAGCACGCGGCGGAACACGCGCTCGTCATTGACTTCCAGCGTCGCGCGCTCGGCGCCGTGGCCGAGCAGGATGTGCTGGCCATCGGGCAGGACCAGGCGCAGGCTGCCGCCTTCGATGTCCTGCAGCAGTTTGATCGCGGTGCGCGTCGCGGGCGCCAG
>JADJFK010000031.1 GCA_016708585.1 Sulfuritalea sp.
CGCCGGCTCGTGCCCGATGGAAGCGGCGACGGAACCCGGCAAAGTCGCCCTGCTCGACGGCGGCACCGCATTTCCGCCATCAAGGTCTGGTAGTAATGCAGATTGTGGATGGTATTGAGCCGAGCCCCAGGATTTCGCCGACACGATGCAGGTGATGCAGGTAGGCCGGTGAAATTGCGGCAGGTATGGCGAACGCAGGGCGTCCAGCGGCCGGGTATCGGCCTTGTATTGCGCGTTCTTGATCTTGATGTCGCCATGGCGTGGGGAACCAACCAGCCGTTGCGCGCATTGCGCGTCGGCATCCGCAGTCGAACATGTCAATGCCCTGCCCTACGGCATACACCAGGTCTTCCGGCGTGCCGACGCCCATCAGGTAGCGCGGCTTGTCCGCGGGCAGACGCGGTGCGGTGTGGGCAAGGATGCGTGCCATTTCCTCCTTGGGTTCGCCCACCGACAGGCCGCCGATGGCAAAGCCGTCGAAACCGATGTCGACCAGCCCCGCCAGCGATTCGTCGCGCAGCGCCTCGTGCATGCCGCCCTGTACGATGCCGAACAGGGCATTGGCGTTCCGCAACCTGTCATGCTCATCGCGCGAGCGCCGCGCCCAGCGCAGGCTCAGGCGCATCGATTCGGCTGCCGTGGCCAGATCCGCCGGATACGGCGTGCATTCGTCGAAAATCATCGCGATGTCGGAATTCAGCACATGCTGGATGCGCATCGATTCCTCCGGCGTCAGGAACAGCCGGTCGCCGTTGATCGGTGAGGCAAACCTGACGCCCTGTTCGCTGATCTTGCGCAGGTCGCCCAGGGAAAACACCTGGAAGCCGCCCGAATCGGTCAGGATCGGGCCGCTCCAGCCCATGAAGCGATGCAGGCCGCCATGCGCCGCGACCACCTCCAGCCCCGGCCGCAACCAGAGATGGAAGGTATTGCCGAGCACGACCGAGGCGCCGATACCGACAAGTTCCTCCGGAGACATGGTCTTCACCGTGCCGTAGGTACCCACCGGCATGAAAGTCGGCGTTGGCGCCACGCCGTGGGCCAGCGTCAGCGTGCCGCGCCGTGCAGCGCCGTCGGTGGCAAGCAGTTCGAAGTTCATTCGCGTGGCCGTCTGCGCAGCAGCATAGCATCCGCAGCTGAAGAAACGATAGCGGGCGGCAATCGCATGTTGGTAGGCGGCACGAATTTCCTCCATGCCGGCAAATGCCGCGACCAGCATCAGCAAGGTGGATTTCGGCAGGTGGAAATTGGTAATCAGCATATCCACTATCCTGAATTCGAAGCCGGGCGTGACGAACAGCGCCGTCTCGCCGGCGCCGACTTTCAGGCCCCCGCCCAGCGCCGCCGATTCGAGCACGCGCAAGGAAGTGGTGCCGACCGCCACGATGCGTCCGCCACGCGCCCGGGTCGCCGCGATGGCGTCGGCCGTGGCTTGCGGCAAGAGGTAGCGCTCGGTATGCATGCGATGCTGCGCGAGGTCGCTGACCCGCACCGGCTGGAAGGTCCCGGCGCCGACGTGCAGGGTGACATGGGCGATTTCGACATCTTTCCCGCGCAGCCTGGAAAACAGGTCGCCGTCAAAATGCAGGCCCGCCGTCGGCGCCGCGACCGAGCCTTTTTCGCGCGCATACACCGTCTGATAGCGTTCTTCGTCGGGCGCCTGCGCGGCGCGGGAAATGTACGGCGGCAGCGGCAGGCGGCCGTAGCGTTCGATCAGCTCCGCCGCATCGCCGGAGAATCGCAGCCGGTAGAACTCGCCCTCGCGTCCCAGCACCTCGACATCGAGCGCGTCTTCGAGCCGCAGGCGACTGCCCGGCTGCGGCGGCTTGCTCGCCCGCAACTGCGCCAGCGCGGTGGCATGATCGAGCAGGCGCTCGACCAGGATTTCGACCCGGCCGCCGCTTTCCTTGTGCCCGAGCAAGCGGGCGTGCAGCACCGGCTGTCATTCAGCACCAGCAGGTCGCCTGCGCGCAGCCACAGCGGCAGATCGACGAAGTTGCCGTCCTTGTGCCGCTCGCCCTCCACCACCAGCAGGCGGCTTGCCGAGCGTTGCGGCAAGGGCGCCTGGGCGATCAGTTCGGCGGGCAGCGCGTAGTCGAAATCGGCAAGTGTCAAGGACATCGGCAGGGCTGGAAAAGTGCATGGCAGCAGGTGAATGCCTGCACGTCACGAGAGGCTTTCGACGGCCATTCCGGCGGCCCGCCCGGAATGGTAGCAGAGCGCGATGGCGCACCCGCCGGCCTCGCCGCAGGGCATCGATCAAACAGAGGCGTCGACGTCGCCGTGGCGCCTGAACGCCGCCAGGTCGACCAGGATCAGTTGGCCGTCCTGTTCGTGGATGAGTCCCTGGGCGGTGAGATCACGCATCACGCGACTGACCATCTCGCGCGAAGCACCGATCATCTTGGCGATATCCTGCTTGCTGATCTTGTGCGTGACGACCTTGCGCCCATCCACGGTTTCCGCCGACTCGAGCAGCAAACGCGCAACCCGCCCATAGACGTCGAGCAGGGCAAGGCTCTCGATGGTCCGGTCGGCCACGCGCAACCGCTTGGTCAGGTTGCGCATGATGAACAGGGAAACGTTGGGATTTTCCGCCAGGCAGCGCTTGAACTCCGCCTGGCCGATCATCACCACTTCGCTGGTCTCGACCGCCAGGACGGTAGCCGAACGCGGATGGTCGTCGAGCACCCCATTTCGCCGAACAGTTCTCCGGGACCGAGCAGGGAAAGGATGACCTCGCGCCCCTCCTCGTCGCTGACCTGCACCTTCAGGGCGCCCGAAAGAACGAAGTAGATGTTGTCCGTGCGGTCGCCGGCATGCAGCACGACGGTATGCCGCGGCACGGTGCGCAGCATGGCCACGCGAGCCAGCGGCTTGAGGCTGTCGTCGTCGAGCATCTCGAAGATCGGCAGCGCGCGCAGTATCGTCAATGAAACTCCGGCATTCGGCGAGGCCACAACATACCCTCCAAAAAATAGAACCATACACTCAGGGGCAAGTGTAGTCGTTATTGTCGGCCTCACTCGGACGGCTTTGCAAGCCGTTTTGGTGCGGGGGGGAGAGCCAAACAACCCGTCGAAACGCTTGGTGGGTGGCGTTATCTACCAGTTCGATCTTGCCGATACCCCCACGAATACCCCCTGTCTCGCCTTGCTTCGCAGAAAAGGCTACCACGATACCGCTGCCTTCAGCGCAGCCAAACCGCCCCACATTCTCGCAAGCTGGCATCGTGAATGTCGAGTACCGGACGAATCGTGCCGGCAGCATCGCGCCGATAGCCACCCGCCAAGTTCCACGCCATCGGCAGCCCCATCGCCCGACAGGTAGTGAAGACTGCCCGATCGCGACGGCACAGCTGGTCATCATCCAGCCACCCACCCAAGGGATCGTCGATATGCGGGTCGGCCCCGAGCTGCACAAGCAGGACATCGCAGTCCCTGAATATTGCGGTGATCAGCGCGGGCAGTTGCTCAAGCCAGCGCTCTGCGGTCGCCGAACTACCGCGCCCATGCACAAGCGGAATGTCGAGGCCCAGGTGGTCAATTATGTCGCGCACACCGTTCGGCGTGTGTTCGTCAAGATCGAGGATGCCCGTGCGGGTGATCGCCCACGTCGCCAGGGACCATCATCTCCGCGGTCCATGACTCGCCACGTGCCTTCTTCGCATTGCCGGAAAAGCTGCACGTGGCGATGCGCAGCGTGTTCGGGAGGTTGGGGAAGATCGCCCTCAAGAAGTCGGCATTGGTGGGCGAGGGCTTACCAGCGGCAGTTTCCCATGCCTCGGCAGCAGGCTCGGGCTCAACAACAGGCTTGGCCTTACCTGGCCTTGCCTTGGCATCGGCAGCAGCTTTTGCGTCGGCCCGCATTCTCTCGTTCAGGCGTTCGATTTCGGGATTGAGCCATGCCACAAATTTCTCAAGCCCTGGTTCGTCGATATCCTCAATCCACCGGCCCCCCTTGTCGTCAAGCCTATTCTTGATACTCTCGCGGGCATGGGCGGGCAGCATGTGGCTCTGAAGCATTTTGTCCAGCACGACGCGAAGCGCAGCGCGGTCAATGCCGGACGTGGCGGGCTGGGGGTTGTTGCCCGTAACGGGCGATTGGGTTTGTAGCATTTCGGTGATCTCCTATGACGGAAACCCCGACAGCACGCCCTGCGCGCGAGTGACCTGCTAAAATTTGCACCGTCTTGTTCGTGCAAATGTCTGTGTGGCCCCCGTCGCTTGGTCGAGCGTCGGGGGTTTATTTTTGTGCGGATGTGTTGGCGGATATGCCAAAGAAGTTGTGAATGTCCGACAGCTTCCACATCGGGATGTCGTTGATTACAACGCTCGGCGCAGGCGCACGGCCTTTCCGACGCCACAAGTTCCAGGTGCTCAACGCAATTGGCAGAATACCGTGTTGCGCGGCGCGGGCTTGGCGCAAGTCACGCCCTTTGCTGCGATTGACTTCGGCTTGTTCGGGGGTTACTTCGGGGCGAGATACGATCTCGAAAGCACGTAACAGCGGGTCTTGATTGATGGGCGAATTCACGCGACATCTCCTTGGAGAAAATCGCTCACGGCCTTGACCGTTCCCTATTCGCCGCCCGGCGCACCATGCGCCCGTGCCGTCAATCAGCTGGAAATTGCTGCGGTATATTCACCGCCGCTCTGGTCAATTGGGTCCGCTCGGGTGAGCACTACGGGACGACCTCTTGACCAGCGCCAGCACTTTACCACGGCACGCCATCTGCGTGCATCGGATGATTTTGAATATCATCCCCCGCTAAACCCAGCCGGTTGCTTATGCCGCCCCTTTGATCGGGATCACATCAGCGCCAGCCTTCAGCTTTTCCAGGTAGTCGGCCCACCGCTGCATCATGACTTTGCGCTGTGGCAGGAACTTGGTCCGGTTGTAGGCGGACCCAAGCGTATCGGGTACCGCATGCGCCAACTGATGTTCGATGACGGCCGGCGCAATATCCAAAACCTCGTGCAAGATGGTGCGCGCCATCGCCCTGAACCCATGCCCGGTAATCTCGCGCTTGGTGTCCCAGCCCAAGCGACGCAGAGCCGCATTGACAGCCGCCTCGCTCATCGGCTTCAACGGATCGCGCCCAGTAAATGCATGGGCGCGGTGCCCGGTGATCTTATGTAGGTCGCGCAGGATAGCGACGGCTTGTGTGGCGAGCGGCACCTGATGCTCGGTCTTGGTCTTGCTCGCAAGGAACTTCCATTCTGCCCGATCAAGATCAATGTCAGCCCACTTGGCCTGACGCAATTCCCCCGGACGGACAAATACCAGCGGTGCCAGTAGCAGAGCGGCTTGCACCACGCTGCTGCCCCTGAAGCCATCGAAGCTGCGCAGCAGTTCGGCCACGTCAGCCGGGGCGGTCAGGGCGGGCATGTTCTTTGTCGGCGGCGTGCTCAGGGCACCTTTCAGGCTGGGCATGGGGTCGAATGTGGCGCGGTCGGTGGCGATGGCGTAACGGAAGATTTCGCCGATCTGCTGCCCCACCCTTTTCGCCGTGAAGACTGCTCCGCGCTTCTCGATCCGCTTCAACACGTCAAGAATTTCCGGTGCCGTAATTTCGGAAATCGGGCGATTGCCGATGCAGGAATTTACTTCCCTGAACCGACCGATCGTGTTGGCGATCTGCTTGGGGCCGATCTCCTTTTTCTTTTTCGCCAACCATTCTTCATAGATCGCCGCGAAGGTGCTGGCGTGCAACATTGTCAGTGCGCGTCTGGTTCGCCTTTTTTCGGCGGCAGGGTCTGTGCCCGCGCTGAGAAGTCTCCGCGCGTCAATGTGCTTGTCGCGTGCGGCAGCCAGTCCGACATCAGGATATTGGCCCAGCGTCAGCAGCTTTTCCTTGCCTGCGAAACGGTACTTGTACCGCCACGACATGCCGCCGGTCGGCGTCGCGTACAGATGCAGGCCGCCTTGGTCGGGGTAACGCTTGGGCTTGGTCAGGCGGGCAGGCTTGATGCTGCGGAGGGTGGTATCGGTCAGCGCCATGCGGGGGTATCCTGTGCCAATAAGCAGGGGGTATTTCTGCGATTCCCCCAAGAATACCCCCAGATGGGGGTATCTGGCAATAGCAGGGTATGGCGGGATATGTAAGGGTATTTACCGTGAATCCCCGTGTTTTCAGGGGATTCCGGTCGGATATGGATGGTGTTGGATGTTATGCTGGTGCCGGGGGGGGAAGTCGAATCCCCATGCCTTGCGGCGGCGGTGTTTGAGACCGCTACGTCTACCGATTCCGTCACCCCGGCCCGGGATGCCGACGCCGGGAAGACCCCGGCTACGCGAGGCGCGAATTATCCGACAAACTCGGCCGTCCCACAATCTCCGTGGCGGCCCTGCCGGACGGCCTGGATTGCGGCAGCAATGGCGGAAGTGCGGGTAAGCAGCGCAGAGCCGACCAGGGCACCGGGGTCGTAACCGACGGACAAACACCGTGGGGCAACCTGGTTCGCAATGCAGCCTATAATCGCCCCATGGTGCAAAGCAGCAATTCTGGAGGCAACACGCCAACACCCCGCCTGGCGGCTGTTTCGGTGGCGGCCATGGGCGTTGTGTACGGCGATATCGGCACCAGCCCGCTCTACACAATGAAGGAAGTCTTCAACGGCCCGCACGCGGTGGCCGTCACCCCGGAAAACCTGCTCGGCATCCTCTCGCTGATCTTCTGGGCGCTGACCATCACGGTATCGCTCAAATACGTGGTGTTCATCACCCGCGCCGACAATCGCGGCGAAGGCGGCATCATGGCGCTGACGTCGCTCGCGCTGCGCTCGCAGGGAGCGGGACCGCGCATGCTGTGGTTGATGTCGATACTGGGCATTTTCGGGGCCGGCCTGTTTTACGGCGACGCCGTGATCACCCCGGCGATGTCCGTGCTGTCGGCGGTGGAAGGACTGGAGGTCGCCACGCCGGTGTTCAAACCTTACATCGTGCCCATCTCCATCGGCGTGCTCTGCGGCCTGTTCATCTTTCAGCCGCGCGGCACGGCCAGCGTCGGCGCATTGTTCGGTCCGGTCATGCTGTTCTGGTTCGGCACGCTCGGCGTGCTGGGCCTGTGGAACATTCTCAAGCATCCCGATGTCATCGCCGCGATCAACCCGTGGTACGCCCTCCACTTCTTCCTCGAAAACCGCGGCCACGCCTGGCTCGCCCTGGGCGCCGTGGTGCTGGCGATCACCGGGGGCGAAGCGCTGTATGCCGACATGGGCCATTTCGGCCGGCGCTCGATCAAATGGGCATGGCTCGGGTATGTGTTTCCCTGCCTGTACCTGAACTATCTCGGCCAGGGCGCGCTGATCCTCGACAACCCCGCAGCCATCAAAAACCCCTTCTTCATGCTGGTCCCGGAAGAACTGCTTTATCCCATGGTCGCGCTGGCGACGGCAGCCGCGGTGATCGCCTCGCAGGCGGTGATCTCGGGGGCATTCTCGCTGACCAGCCAGGCCATGCAGCTTGGCTACTGTCCGCGCATCCACGTCCGGTTCACCTCGGAACGGGAAAAGGGGCAGATCTACATCCCCAACATCAACTGGCTGCTGTTGCTGGTCGTCATCATCCTGGTGCTCGGCTTCAAGTCCTCGTCGAACCTGGCGTCCGCCCTACGGCATCGCCGTCACCCTGACCATGATGATCGACACGCTGCTGGCTTTCGTCGTGGTACGCGCGCTGTGGAACTGGAACTGGCTGCAGGCCGGCCTGTTCCTGGCGCTGTTCCTCGTTGTCGACTTCGCCTTCTTCTCCGCCAACCTGGTCAAGGTATTCGATGGCGGCTGGTTCCCGCTGGCGCTCGGTCTGGGCATATTCATCCTGTTCGCCACCTGGAAGCGCGGCCGTACCCTGCTTTACGAAAGGCTGCAGCAGGACTCCATGCCGCTCGACGCCTTCCTCGCCAGCCTGCAGTTCGGCGGCCCGCATCGCGTGGCCGGCACCGGCATATTCATGACTACCCGTCCCGACGGCGTGCCGCGGGCCATGCTGCACAACATGCTGCACAACAAGGTGCTGCACGAGAGGATCATCCTGCTCAACGTCAACCTGCAGGACATTCCCCACGTCGATGAAACCGGGCGGATCCTGGTCGAGCAACTCAGCAATGGCTTCTACCGCGTGATCCTGAATTACGGGTTCAAGGACGATCCCAACATCCCGCTGGCGCTGGAGTTGTGCGGCAGTCACGGCATGGCCCCGGTCGAGATGATGGAAACCTCGTTCTTCCTCGGCCGCGAAACCATTGTCCCCAACCGCGTGCCGTCCATGCCGCTATGGCGACAGATCCTGTTCATGTGGATGTTCCGCAATGCCGGTACGGCGACGGACTTCTTCAAGCTGCCGACCAATCGCGTCGTCGAACTCGGCACCCAGGTCGAACTCTGATCCGGATCTATATCCCGCTTGCCGGGTTCTTTCGGTACCGGCATGCACCAACACCGGATCGTTGCTACGCACCGTGAACGGCGGGGCAGCAAGGAAGTAACGCGCCGTACGGCGCAATAGCGCTCGCCTCGAGCTGGCATGGATGGCGGTTGGGACAGCAATCCTCATGGACGCCAACCCCGCAATCGGACAGGTTTGCCGCAGCGCGACCTCGAATGCGAATTGGCTTTGAATCAGGGCCACTGATTTCATTATTACCAGAGGTGATTTGCCAAGCCGGAAAAAGACGCTAAGAATGGGATATTCTGTTGTGAGTTTTTAAACCTAAAGCGTAATTTCTCGACGAGAGGAGGATGTCATCCCATGAACACGACCCGCAGAACGGTACTCAAGGGCGCCACCGCCAGCGGCGTACTGGCCGGCCTGATCGCCGCCGGCGCCCTGCGCCCGACCCAGGTGCTCGCCTCAGAGTGGAACAAGGCCGCCTTCGAGGCCAAGGACACGGCCGGCGCACTGAAGGGCATCGGCGCCGCGGCACCGGCCGACAGCAAGGACCTGGTTCTCAAGGTACCGGACATTGCCGAGAACGGCGCCGTGGTGCCAGTCGATGTCGTCAGCAACATTCCAAAAACCACTTCGATTGCAATCCTGGTAGAAAAGAATCCGTCCCCGCTATGCGCGCAGTTTGAATTTTCCAATGGTGCCCTGCCCGAAGCGTCGGCACGTATCAAGATGGGTCAGACCTCGATGGTGAAGGCAGTAGCCAAAGCCGACGGCAAGTTCTATACGGCACAGAAGGAAGTCAAGGTCACGGTCGGCGGCTGCGGCGGCTGATCCAACCCAACCCGAATAAAGGAAGACACCATGGCAGATCCGATGAAGATTCGCGCCCAGTTGAAGGGCGACGTTGCAGAGATTCGTGTCCTGATGAGCCACGCGATGGAAACCGGCCAGCGCAAGGACGCGGCCGGCGCCACCGTGCCGGCCCATTTCATTCAATCGATGACGATCGATGTCGGCGGCAAGCGCGTGGTCGACGGGCAGGTTGGCGGCTCGGTGTCGCGCAACCCGGTCTTCGGCTTCAAGATGAAAGGGGCCAAGGCCGGCGACAAGGTCGTGGTTAGCTGGATAGATAACAAGGGTGAAAAGCGGACCGATGAAGCTGCGGTAGCCTGAACACCGTAAAACAGAATAAAAACCCGGGCGGGATACACCCGCCCCATTCCTTGACAGGAGGAGACCATGAAGCAAAACATCATTGGCGCGCTTTGCGCGTTGGCGGTGATGGGCGGCGCGTCCGCCCAGAGCCCCAAGAAGCCGGTGGCCAAGCCTTCGACCAAGGCGGCCGCGGCACCGGCAGCGGAAGAAAAGGACGCCGCGACCCTGGAGTTCGAAAAGTTCCGTGCCGAAATGGAGGAGAGCAATCCGGCCGAGCTCTTCGAAATGAAGGGCCAGGAACAATGGAAAGCCAAGCGCGGCCCGAAGAACGTGTCGCTGGCCGAAAGCTGCGACCTCGGCCAGGGCGTGGGCAAGGTCGAAGGCGCCTATGTGAAGATGCCGCGCTATTTCGCCGACGCCGACGCGGTGATGGACGCCGAACGACGCATCGTCTGGTGCATGGTCGAAAAACAGGGTTTCAAGTTCGACGATATCGCCAAACAGCCGTTCGCCAACGAAACCTTCACGCCCGACATCACCAACCTGGTTACCTATGTCGCCACCCATTCCCGCAACATGAAGATCGCCGTGCCGCTCGACGATCCCAAGGTGCGCGACGCGTATGAAGTCGGCAAGGAGATCGCGGCCTATCGTGCCGGCCCCTACGACTTCTCCTGCAACACCTGCCACGGGACGGACGGCAAGCGCATCCGCATGCAGAACCTGCCCAACCTCAGCACGCCTGCGGGCGCAATCAAGGGCGTGCAGGGCTGGCCCGGCTATCGCATGACCGGCGGCGTGATGCTGACCCACCAGTGGCGCATGGGCGACTGCTTCCGCCAGCAGCGCTTCCCCCAGCCCAAGTACGCCTCCGATGCGGTCGCCTATCTGCTGACCTACATGATCGGCACCGCCAACGGCCAGGTTTACAAAGGCCCGGGCATCAAGCGCTAACATGGAGACAGACATGACCAAGAAAATGATTCTGGCCGTCGCCATGGCCGCCCCTCTGATGATTGCCCTGCCCGCCGCCGCCGATGGCGACCATCGCGCCAAGGCCATCGCCGTTATCAAGAAAGACTTCCAGCCGCGCGGCCAGGCCGGCCTCGACCGGTTGGCGGAAGACGGTGTGCAGGCGATCTGCAATCGCACCGGCAACAAGCCGCCCGACTATATCGAGAAGGCCATGACGGCGGATCAGTTGGCGACCGTCAAGTACCCTGCCGACGGCAAGCTGCTGGGCGACTGGAAGGAAGGCGAAAAAATCGCCCAGAGCGGACGCGGCTTCACCTGGACCGACAATCCGGGACTGCCGGTAGGCGGCAACTGCTACAACTGCCACAAGATCGCACCCAAGGAAACCTCGTTCGGCACCATCGGGCCGAGTCTTTATCAATTCGGCAAACTCCGCGGCAACACCGCAGAGACCCAGAAGTACGCCTACAGCAAGATCTGGAATGCCAAGGCCTTCAACCTGTGCTCGGAAATGCCGCGCTTCGGCCATGCCGGTGCGCTTAACGAAAAACAGGTCAAGGACCTGGTGGCCCTGCTGCTCGATCCCGAATCGCCGGTCAACAAGTAGGTTCTGCTGTTCCGGAAAGCCTGGCCACGGCCAGGCTTTTTTGTGTCCCTTCTCAAGCGACGAGCAAGTCGCCAGCAAGAATAGTCCGAGGAACCTGTCATGTCTTCCATGAACCGCCGTGAATTCCTGCAACTCCTGGCCGCCGCCTCGGCCGCCGGCTTCGCCCTCGATGCCCGTTCGGTATGGGCCGGCGGCACGGGCGACAGCCTTTACGATCTGAAGAAGTTCGGCAACGTCCACCTGCTGCATTTCACCGATTGCCACGCCCAGTTGCTGCCCGTGTATTTCCGCGAGCCGAGCGTCAATCTCGGCGTCGGCGGTGCGCAGGGCAAGGCGCCGCACCTGGTCGGCGAACATCTGCTGAAGGCCTTCGGCATCAAGCCAGGCGGCATCGAGGCCCATGCCTTCACCTACCTGAATTTCGAGCAGGCGGCGCAGACCTACGGCAAGGTCGGCGGCTTTGCCCACCTCGCCACGCTGGTCAAGCGCCTGCGGGCGGGACGCCCGGGTGCGCTGCTGCTGGACGGCGGCGATACCTGGCAGGGCTCGGCCACCGCCTTGTGGAGCAAGGGCCAGGACATGGTCGATGCCTGCAAGCTGCTTGGCGTCGATATCATGGCCGGCCACTGGGAGTTCACGCTGGGCGACAAGCGCGTGCTGGAAATCGTCGAAAAGGATTTCAAGGGAAAAATCGATTTCGTCGCCCAGAACATCAAGACCAGCGACTTCGGCGACAAGGTCTTCGAGCCCTTCACGATGCGCGAGATGAACGGCGTCAAAATCGCGGTGATCGGCCAGGCCTTCCCCTACACGCCGATCGCCAATCCGCGCTGGATGGTGCCGGACTGGACCTTCGGCATCCAGGACGACAACATGCAGAAGACGGTCGATGAGGCGCGCGCCAAGGGCGCCCAGGTAGTCGTCCTGCTCTCCCACAACGGCATGGACGTCGACCTCAAGATGGCGACCCGCGTTACCGGCATCGACGCCATCATGGGCGGCCATACCCATGACGGCGTACCGAAACCGGTGATCATCAAGAATGCCGGCGGCCAGACCCTGGTCACCAATGCCGGCTCCAACGGCAAGTTCCTCGGCGTGCTCGATTTCGAGGTGAAGAACGGCAAGGTTTCGGACTTCCGCTACAAGCTGCTGCCGATATTTTCCAATCTGCTGCCGGCCGATGCCGAGATGGCGGCGCTGATCGACAAGGTGCGCGCGCCGCACAAGGCCAGGCTCGAAGAAAAGCTCGCCGTCTCGGAAGGCCTGCTCTACCGCCGCGGCAATTTCAACGGCAGCTGGGACCAGCTGATCCTCGACGCCATCATGGAAGTACAGGGCGCCGACATCGGCTTCTCGCCGGGCTTCCGCTGGGGCACCACGATCCTGCCCGGCCAGGCGATCACCTTCGAGCACCTGATGGACCAGACCGCGATCACCTACCCGAACGCGACCTTGACCGAGATGAGCGGCGAACAGATCAAGGGCATCCTCGAAGACGTCGGCGACAACCTGTTCAATCCCGATCCCTACTACCAGCAGGGCGGCGACATGGTGCGCGTCGGCGGCCTGCAATACACCTGCGACCCCAACGCGAAAATCGGCAACCGCATCCAGGACATGCGCCTGGCCGGCAAACCGCTCGACGCCGCGCGGAAGTACAAGGTGGCGGGCTGGGCGCCGGTGGCCGAAGGCGCCAGGGGCGAGCCGGTATGGGACGTCGTGGCGCGCTATCTGCGCGACAAGAAGACCGTCACCCCGCGCAAGCTGAACCAGCCCAGGCTGCTGGGCATGAAAGGCAATGCGGGATTCGCCGGCTGACGTCCTCGGCACACCCAATCCGCTCGTCAATCGGCACGGCCCGGCAGAGACCGGCCGCGCGTAGTCCACATGCCCGCGTCGGCTAGAATCGCTCCATGAACAAGCGTTCGCTCATCATTGTCCTGGCGGCTGTTGCCATCGCCGGCGCCGGTGCATATGGCGCATGGAGCGCATGGGACCGCGCCGGCGATGCGCCAAAATACAAGCTGGCCAAGGCCGAGTCCGGTCCGCTCATTGCAGCGGTCTCCGCCACCGGCACCCTGAATCCGGTGGTCTCGGTGCAGGTCGGATCGCAAGTCTCGGGGCAGATCAAGGAAATCCTGGTCGACTTCAACTCGCCGGTGAAGTCCGGCCAGCTGATCGCGCGTCTTGACCCGGAAACCTACCAGCACCGCGTGCGCCAGGCCGAAGCGGATGTAGACGCAGCCCGCGCCGCGCAGGGCGTGCAGCAGGCGGAAGTGTCGCGCGCCCGCGCCAGCCTGTCCAACGCCCAGCGCGACTACGAACGCAAGAAGACGCTGGTGGAAAAGAACTTCATCTCCCCGGCCGAACGCGACACGGCGCAGAACACCCTCGACGCGGCCCGCGCCTCCCTGGCGTCGGCCGAAGCGCAGGTGAAGAACGGCGAAGCCATCGTCCGCCAGCGCGAGGCCCAGCTGGCGGCGGCCCGCGTCGACCTGGAACGCACCTCGATCAAGGCCCCGGTGGATGGCATCGTGGTCAAGCGCAGCATCGAGCCCGGGCAGACGGTGGCGGCCAGCCTGCAGGCGCCCGAACTGTTCATCATCGCCAAGAACCTGACGGACATGCAGGTGGAAACCTCGATCGACGAGGCCGACGTCGGTCGCGTCCGCCTCGGACAGACCGCCAGTTTCACGGTGGATGCCTTTGCCGGCCGCCGCTTCGAAGGCGAGGTGCGCCAGGTGCGCAAGGCCGCCACCGTGGTCTCCAACGTCGTGACCTACACCGTGGTGGTCTCGGCGGCGAACCCCGACCTCACCTTGCTGCCGGGGATGACCGCCAACGTGCGGATCATCACCGCGCAGAAGGACAAGGTGCTCAAGCTGCCCAACGCGGCATTGCGTTTCCGCCCCGCCGGCAGCGGGGACGAAAAGAAGGCCGCGGTCGCCGTGTCGCCGGCGCCGACTTCTTCTGCCGCCCCGGGCGGCGGCGGTGCGGGCGGTGGCGGCCTTGCCCAGCAGCGCGAGCGCCTGGTTGCCGAGCTCAAGCTCGATGCAGACCAGCAAGCCAGGATCGATGCCATCTACGACAGCATGCGCGACAAGTTCAGGGTGGCGCGCGACCTGCCGGAATCCGAAAAGGGCAAAGCGCAGGAACGCAATCGCGCCGAAATCCGCGAACGTGTTTCCCTGATTCTCACGCCGGAGCAGAAGAAGCGCTACGACGAAATGGCCGGCGAAGCACAGGCCGTGCGCTCCGGTGCCGGCGGTGGCGCGGGAAGGATCTGGATCGTCGGCGAGGACGCCAAACCCAGGGCCGTCGAGTTGCGCCTCGGCCTCACCGACGGCAGCATGACCGAAATCATCTCGGGCGACATCAAGGAAGGCCAGGAAGTGATCGTCGGCCAGCAAGCCGCACCAAAGGCTTCCGGCATGCCCGGCCCGCGCCTGTTCTAGGGCTTCCACCATGAGCCAACCGCTGATCCGGGTCGAGGGGCTGGCCAAGGATTACGTCATGGGCAGCACCGTGGTGCCGGCCCTGTGCGGTGTCACGCTCGACATCGCGGCCGGCGAATTCGTCGCCGTGATGGGGCCGTCGGGCTCCGGCAAATCCACGTTCATGAACCTGCTCGGCTGCCTCGATCACCCCAGTGCCGGCAGTTACTGGCTGGGCGGCCAGGAAATCTCGGCGCTCTCGGGCGACGAACTGGCCGCGGTGCGCAATCGCAAGCTGGGATTCGTCTTCCAGCACTTCAATCTGCTGGCACGCACCTCGGCCCTGGACAACGTCGCCCTGCCCCTGCTCTACGGCGCCATGCCGCCGTCGGAACGGCAAGGCCACGCCGAGCAGCGCCTCGCCCAGGTCGGCCTGGCCGAACGCATGGACCACCACCCGGCGCAACTTTCCGGCGGCCAGCAGCAGCGCGTCGCCATCGCCCGCGCGCTGGTGAACGATCCGCAGCTGGTGCTCGCCGACGAACCGACCGGTGCGCTGGATTCGCACACCAGCGTCGAGATCATGGCGCTGTTGCAGCAGCTCAACCGCGAGGGCATCACCATCGTGCTGGTGACCCACGAACACGACATCGCCGACTTTGCCGGCCGCATCATTTCCTTCCGCGACGGCAAGGTGGTCGAGGACCGGACGAATGCGGCCAAGGACGCGGCGATCCAACCATGAACTTCGCGGCCACCCTGCGCATCGCCCTGCTCGCCCTGCGCATCAACAAGCTGCGTTCCGCGCTGACCATGCTCGGCATCATCATCGGCGTCGCCGCCGTGATTGTCATGATCGCCGTCGG
>JADJFK010000032.1 GCA_016708585.1 Sulfuritalea sp.
TGCCCAGGCCTGGCCACGATTTGACCACCAAGTGTACGCGTCTTCGGTAGCGTCGGGGTGCAGTCTTCGGTAGACATCGCACCAGCCGCCTTCGTTGAGCAGTTGGCTTACCCAGGCGCGTTCCTCAGGCAGAAAACCCGAATTCTTGCGGTTGCTGCGCCAGTTCTTGAGGTCAATCTCCTGATGGGCGATGTTCCAGTCGCCGCAGACGATCACGTCACGACCACTCGAGGCGAGTTCGGAGATGGGGTAGATGAAGTCCATGAAGCGGAACTTGGCTTCCTGCCGTTGCTCGGAACTGGAGCCGGACGGCTGATAGAGCGAAACCACCGACAGCTTGCCGAAGTCGGCGCGCAGGTAGCGTCCTTCGAGGTCGAACTCCGTGCTTCCGAGCAGGTTGACAACTCTGTCCGGCTTCCTCCGGCACCACAGGCCGACGCCGCTGTAGCCTTCTTCTCTCGGCGCAGCGGTAGTAGGCATGGAAACCATCCGGCGTCTTCATTTCTTCGCCGAGATCTGCCTGCTGGGCTTTGAGTTCCTGCAGGCAGATGATGTCAGCATTCTGCGCGCTGGCCCAGGGAAGAACTCCCTTGCGCCAGGCCGAGCGAATGCCGTTGAGATTCAGGGTAATGATGCGTAACATAGGGCACCGGGCCGGGAACGGTTTTGAAGGAAGCAGGTTGCATGGACTTTCGGCAGGAATTCATCGAGTTTGCGGTCGCTCAGGACGTTCTCCGCTTTGGCGAGTTCAGGACCAAGGGCGGGCGTTTGTCGCCCTATTTCTTCAACGCGGGCCTGTTCAATGACGGTGCGGCACTGGGCCGGCTGGCGGAATTCTACGCCAAGGCGATTACCGCCAGTGGTATCGATGTCGACGCATTGTTTGGCCCGGCCTACAAGGGCATTCCGCTGGTCGCGGTGATTGCCGCTGCGCTGGCGCGCGCCGGGCGCAATCTGCCGTTTGCCTTCAACCGCAAGGAAGCCAAGGATCACGGCGAAGGCGGCAGTATCGTCGGCGCTCCCTTGGCGGGTCGCGTGCTGATCGTTGATGACGTGATTTCCGCTGGCACCTCGGTGCGCGAATCGGTGGAACTGATTCGTGCCGCGGGTGCGCTACGCCCTGCGGTGTGGTGATCTGCCCTTGATCGCATGGAGCGTGGCGCGGACAGCTGTCTGCGGTGCAGGAGGTCGAGCGGGACTACGGTATCCGGTAATCGCCGTTGCCAGTCTGGATGACCTGCTGGCTTCCTCCATCAGTGCCCGGATTTCAGGCAGAACGAGGCGGCCGTCGCGCGCTATCGGCAGGGAGTACGGCGTTGCGTGCGGCGGCTAAGTGCGGTCTGCTGCTGCTGGCGCTGGCGGGCCTTGGGTCGAGCCTTTGCGGCCGCCTCGATCTTTGCTGCCACGATGAAGCGGGCAGGCAGGTCTGTGGCGACGTCCTGCCGGCGGCCTGTTATGGGCGCGCCTATCGCGAACTCGGTGATACCGGCCGGACGGCGAACTGGTCGAGGCGCCGCTGACTGGCGAGCAGCGAGCCCAGCGAGCAGCTGAAGAACAGCGGCGTAGCGACAGGAACGGCTACTCAACGAGCAGCGGCGGAAGGATCAGGCGCTGCTCAATACCTATGGCAGCGAGAAGGATATCGAGGTCATGCGTAGCCGCGCCTGGCGCGATCTGCGACGGCGATCAAGGCGGCTGAAGAGAGAATCGCCGAAATCCGCAAACAGCGCAAGAAGTTCGAAAACGAGGCCGAGTTCTACCAGAATCGACAGTTGCCGGCAGAGGTCGCCAAAGGCCTGCGCGATGCGGACGATCAGGAGATCAGGGCGCAGGAGTCGGTGATCGAGTCCAAGAAGAAAGATCAGGACGCCATTCGCCTCAAGTACGACGAGGATTTGCGTCGCTTTCTCGAACTCTCGAAACGGCCACCCGCGCGGCCCTGAGAGACTGGCCTGTCGCGCTGAGCCGGCGCCAGAGCCAGCCCTTGGCCTGTCAGCCGAGTTTCTTGCGCAGCAATTCGTTGACCTGCTGCGGGTTGGCCTTGCCTCGCGTCGCCTTCATCGCCTGCCCGACCAGCGCGTTGAACGCCTTTTCCTTGCCCGCCCTGAACTCGGCTGCCATCGTCGCGTTGGTCGCCAACAGTTCATCGATCAGCCTTTCCAGCGCCTGGTCGGTAATCTGCTGCAGGCCCTGGCTGGCAATGATCTCGTCAGCCGAGCCTCCCTCACCGTTCCAGAGGGTATCAAAAACCTTCCTGGCCATATTGGTCGAGATTGTGCCGTCGGCTATGCGGGCAATCAGGCCGCCAAGCTGTTCTGCCGAGACAGGCGAATCGCCAATTTCTCGCTCTTCCTTGTTGAGACGGGCGGCCAGGTCGACCATCACCCAGTTGGCACAGGCCTTGGCGTTTGACCTGCCGGCCAGGGCAACTGCGGCTTCATAGTAGCCTGCCAGTTCGAGCGAGCTGGTCAGCACCTTTGCATCGTAAGGGAAAGCCCGTAATCGGCCATCAGGCGGTCGCGTCGGGCAGCCGGCAGCTCGGGCATCTGTGCCGGAAATCTCCTCAACCCATTGGCGATCGATGATCAGCGGCAGCAGATCGGGGTCGGGGAAATAGCGGTAATCGTGCGCATCTTCCTTGGAGCGCATGGCGCGGGTTTCGCCGCTTTCCGGGTCGAACAGCACCGTCGCCTGTTCGATGCTGCCACCATCTTCCAGGGCGGTCGATCTGCCATTGCACTTCGTAGTCGATGGCCTGCTGCATGAAGCGGAACGAGTTGAGGTTCTTGATCTCGCGGCGCGTGCCGAATTCGGCCTGGCCCCGCGGGCGCACGGACACATTGGCATCGCAACGGAAGGACCCTTCCTGCATGTTGCCGTCGCAGATACCGATCCAGCGCACCAGCGCGTGCAGCGCGCGGGCATAAGCGACGGCTTCGGCCGAAGAACGCATGTCGGGTTCGGTGACGATCTCCAGTAGCGGCGTCCCGGCACGGTTGAGGTCGATTCCCGTCCGGCCGTGGAAGTTCGCCCCTGGGCATTCATGCAAGGACTTGCCAGCGTCTTCCTCGAGGTGGGCGCGGGTCAGGTGGACCCTCTTGTCGGTCTCGCCAACCTGGATCGCCAGCTTTCCGCCAAGGACCACCGGCAGTTCGTACTGGCTGATCTGGTAACCCTTGGGAAGGTCCGGGTAAAAGTAATTCTTGCGCGCGAACACCGATCGCGGTGCGATCTTCGCGCCGACTGCCAGGCCAAATCTGATCGCGCACTCGACCGCACCCCTGTTGAGCACCGGCAGACGCCGGGCAGGGCAATATCGACGGCGTTCGCCTGGACATTGGGCTGGCGCCAAAGGCGGTTGAACTGCCCGAAAAAATCTTGGCTTGCGTCGACAACTGTGCGTGCGTCTCGATGCCGATGACGACTTCCCATTGTTTCATCAGTGCTTACTCACTCTTCAAGAACAGCGGCCGTCAGCGACGCGTTTGCGGGCATTGGCCGGACGGGGGCGCCGGCGCAGGATTCGCCGAGCGCGGGCATGTCAATCAAAGCCGCTGGCCGCTGCAGATGCCAGGCGCTTGCCAGCTGATAGCGGTGGGCGACGTTGAGCAGCCTGGCTTCGGTAAAATAATCGCCGATCAGTTGCAGGCCGGCCGGCAAGCCGCCGGCGAATCCGCAGGGATGGAAATTCCGGCAAGCCCGCCAGGTTGACGGCAATGGTGTAAATATCCGATAGATACATCTGCACCGGATCGGCCGCTTTCTCCCGAGTTTGAAGGCGGTGCTCGGACTGGTCGGCCCGATGATCACGTCGCACTGCCGGAAGGCGGCGGCAAAATCCTTGGCGATCAGGCGGCGAATGCGTTGCGCCTGCAGATAGTAGGCGTCGTAGTAGCCGTGCGAGAGAACGTAGGTGCCGATCAGGATGCGTCGCTTGACCTCGGAGCCGAAGCCTTGCGCGCGGCTCTTGCTGTACATGTCGTTCAGGTCCTGGTACTCGGGGCGCGATAGCCGTAGCGAACACCATCGAAGCGCGAGAGGTTCGAACTGGCCTCGGCCGGTGCGATCACGTAATAGGCGGCGACCGAAAGTCCCATGCTGGGCAGGCGGATGGCGACCGTTTCGGCGCCGAGCTGGCGGTATTCGGCAATCGCCGCCTCGACCAGGTGCATCACTTCCGGACCACAGCCTCGCCGCAAAACTCCTCCGGCAGGCCGATTTTCAATCCGGCCAGCGGCTTGGCGCCGGCAGCGGCATTGCGTTCGCGGCCATAGTCCTCGGCAGGGCGGTTGCGACTGGTCGAATCGCGTTCATCGAAGCCGGCCATGGCGTTGAGCAGGAGCGCGCAGTCGGCGGCCGAACGTCCCAGCGGGCCGGCCTGATCGAGTGATGAGGCAAAGGCGATCATGCCGTAGCGGGAGACGACCCCGTAGGTCGGCTTCATCCCGGTCAGGTTGCACAGGGCTGCCGGCTGGCGGATCGAGCCACCGGTGTCGGTGCCGGTGGCTGCCGGTGCCAGGCGCGCAGCCACCGCGGCGGCTGATCCACCGGAAGATCCGCCGGGAACGCGAGTGGTATCCCAGGGGTTGTGCACCGGGCCAAAGAACGATGTTTCGTTCGACGAACCCATGGCGAACTCGTCCATGTTGGTCTTGCCGAGGATGACGGCACCAGCGGCATGAAAGCGGGAAATCACCGTGGCATCGTAGGGGCTGACGAAGTTGCTCAGCATCTTCGATCCGCAGGTAGTCAGCCAGCCCCTGGCGCAAAAGATGTCCTTGTGCGCAATCGGGATGCCGGTCAGCGGGCCGCCTTCGCCCCTCGCCAGTCGTTCGTCGGCCGCCTGCGCCTGGCCAAGGCTGCTGGCTGGGTCGACGGCGATGTAGGCGTTGAGCCGCGGGTTGTAGCGCGCAATCCGGTCGAGATAGAGTTGCGTCAGCTCGACGCTCGAAATCTCCTTGCTTTTCAGCGACAGGGCAATGGCCTGGAGGCTGTGCTCAATCATTCGATGACCTTCGGCACGAGGTAGAGTCCGGCCTCGGTTTCCGGCGCAATGGCCTGGAAGGCGGCTCGTTGAGCGATCTGGTCGGACTCGGTCACGCGGTCAGCACGCAGGCGCTGTGCCAGATCCTGGGCGTGTGCCATAGGTGCGACGCTTTGCGTGTCGACGGCCTGCATCTCTTCGATCAGGGCAAAAATCTCGTTGAGGTGGCCGAGCGTGCTACGCGCCTCGGCGTCGCTGATTTCGATTCGGGCGAGGTGGGCGACGCGGTGGACCTGTTCTAGGGTAAGCGACATGGCTGGGAAATCACTAAGGTGTTAAACGAGGTAGCCTTATAAGGTATCATAAAAGTTTTTCCCACCGCAGCCCCTGCGGGGCCATCACGGATTTCGCCAGCATGTTCAGTTTTCTGCGCAGTTATTTTTCCAACGATCTCGCCATCGACCTAGGTACGGCCAACACGCTGATCTATGTTCGCTCGAAGGGAATCGTTCTCGACGAGCCGTCGGTGGTCGCCATCAGGACCGAGGGCGGGCCGAGTTCCAAAAAGACCATTCAGGCCGTCGGCAAGGCGGCCAAGGAAATGCTCGGCAAGGCGCCTGGTGCGATTACCGTCATTCGGCCGATGAAGGATGGGGTGATCGCCGACTTCACGGTCACCGAGCAGATGCTCAAGCAGTTCATCAAGAAAGTGCATGACTCAAGACTGCTCTCGCCTTCGCCGCGGATCATCATTTGCGTGCCGTCGGGGTCGACGCAGGTCGAGCGCCGCGCCATTCGCGAGTCGGCCATCGGTGCCGGCGCGAGTCAGGTCTTTCTGATCGAGGAGCCGATGGCGGCCGCAATCGGCGCCGGGCTGCCGGTGTCGGACGCGACCGGTTCGATGGTGGTCGATATCGGCGGCGGCACCACTGAGGTCGGTGTGATCTCGCTCGGTGGCATGGTCTATGCGGGTTCGGTGCGCGTCGGCGGTGACAAGCTCGACGAAGCGATCATGAACTACATCAGCCGCAACTATGGCATGCTGATCGGCGAGAACACGGCCGAAAACATCAAAGAAGAGAATCGGTTCTGCCTTTCCCGGCGCCGAAGTGCGTGAAATGGAGGTCTCGGGGATCAACAAGTCCGAAGGCATTCCACGCAAATTCACCATCTCCTCGAATGAGATCCTCGAAGCGCTCACCGAACCGCTGAACAGCGTCGTCTCGGCGGTCAAGTCGGCGCTCGAGAAAACGCCCCCCGAACTCGGCGCCGACATCGCCGACAAGGGCATCGTGCTGACCGGCGGTGGAGCACTGCTGCGTGACCTCGATCGTCTGCTGATGGAGGAGACAGGCTTGCCGGTGATCGTTGCCGAGGAGCCGCTGACCTGCGTCGCCCGGGGTTGTGGTATGGCACTCGAGAAGATGGACAATCTCGGCAGCATCTTCGCTTCCGATTGACACAGAGCGGCGTGATCGCCGCGCGTCGCCAATTGCCAGGACCGATTGATGGATCACCAGCCGCCACCGTTTTTCAAACGCGGGCCGGCACCTCTGGCGCTGCTGTCGTTCTACGTGACGCTGTCGGTTGCCTTGCTGGTCGTCGATGCGCGCCTGCAGACGCTTGAGGTGTTGCGCCAGGCGTTGTCGTTGTTCACCCACCCGGTGCAGCAATTTGCCCATCTCCCGGCGCAGTTTCTGGACAACGCCACAGGCTATTTCGCGAGCTTGCCGCGCTTGCAGGATGAAAACGCCCAGCTGAAGCGCGCCCGCCTGGAAAACGTGACCACGCTGCTGCGCACCCAGCAGGTCGAGGTCGAGAACGAGCGCCTGCGCAAGCTGCTGGCGGTCAAGGAACGGCAGCAGGCAAGCGGCCAGCTGGCTCAGATTCTCTATGCGGCCCGCGATCCCTACTCGCGGCGCATCGTCATCGACAAGGGCCAGCAGGACAAGGTCGTCGCCGGGCAGCCGATCATAGACGATGCCGGAGTGGTCGGTCAGGTGACGCGGGTCTTCCCTTTGTCGCCGAAGTGACCCTGATCACCGACAAGGAACAGGCCGTTCCGGTACAGATTGTGCGGACCGGCCAGCGCTCGGTAGTTTTCGGTCTGGGCAACGGGCAACTCGAGCTGCGCTTTCTGCCAGCCAACGCCGACGTCCAGAATGGCGACATGCTGGTCACCTCAGGTCTGGACGGCATTTTTCTGCCGGGTTTTCCGGTCGCCAAGGTGGTGCACATCGAACGTGATACCTCGTACTCGTTTGCCAGGATCTTCTGCATGCCGCTGGCTGGCGTCGAGAACTTCAGCGAGGTCATGGTTCTCGACCCGCGTCCGGCAGTCGCCTTGCCGGAGGAACTGGCCAGTGAGGCGGCAGGGCGGGAGGCGAAGCCGCCAGGCGAACCGGGCAGGCCAGAAAGAAGCGCCCAAAGAAGGGACTGAAGCAGATGCAGACAAGCTACTCATCATCGCGCATTCTGTTGCCGGTTCGGCCGTGGTTCATCGGCTTGAGCCTGCTGGTGGCGTTGCTGCTGAACTTCCTTCCTACTGCCGCTTGGCCTGGCGTGCCTGACTGGCTGTCGCTGGTGATCGTTTTTTGGAGCGTGCACGAGCCGCGCCGTGTTGGCATGGGGCTGGCGTTTCTGTTCGGCGTGGCGATGGACGTCGCCGATGCCAGTCTGCTCGGACAGCACGCGCTTGCCTATGTGCTGGTGGCCTACGGCGCGTCGTCGCTCTCACGACGGATACTCTGGTTTCCGCTCGCACAGCAGGCGCTGCAGGTCTTCCCGCTGTTGTTGCTGGTGCCGTTGGTGCAAATCAGCGTGCGCACCATGGCCGGTGCCGATTTCCCCGGTCTTGCCCACTTTGTCGGGCCGTGTCTGGCCACCCTGCTGTGGCCCGTGCTGACTTTCGTCCTCCTGCTGCCGCAGCATCAGCCGGTAGACCGTGATGCCAACCGGCCGCTCTGAGCCCGTGCGCAAGACTGCCTGGCGCTTGGTTCAGCGCACTCCCTGCATTTCGCGGGTCTTGGGCCGCGCGTCACCGACGTGGGTCGCCGTCGAGAGGTTGCCTTGCCTTGCTCGCCAGTCACCACTGAATGCGCCTGGATCGCGAGCTTGATCGCTTCCGCTTCCGGGTCGCCCTGGCGGGGATCGCGGTGGTGGTGGCTCTTGCCCTGCTGATTGCCCGCCTTTTCCATCTGCAGGTGGTTCAGCACGACTACTACACCACCCGCGCCGAGGACAACCGCATCTCGCTGGTGCCGATTGTTCCCAATCGCGGGGTGATCGTTGATCGTCACGGTACCGTCCTGGCGCGCAACTACTCGGCATTCACGCTTGAAATCACGCCGTCCAAGGTTGATGACCTCGACGCAACGATCGAAGGATTGGGCAAGTTGATCGAAGTGCTGCCCAAGGACCGCAAGCGCTTCCGCAAGCTGCTCGAGGAGAGCAAGACCTTTGAAAGCCTGCCGATTCGTACCCGGCTGACCGAGGAGGAAGTTGCCAGGTTTGCTGCCAATCGCTATCTCTTTCCTGGCGTTGAAGTCAAGGCGCGCCTGTTCCGGCAGTATCCGCTGGGTCCGATCGCCTCACATGCCATCGGCTACATCAATCGCATCAACAAGCGCGACCTCGAGTTGATCGAGGAGAGCGAAAAGGGCAGCCAACTACAAGGGTACCGACCACATCGGCAAGACCGGGATAGAGCAGAAGTACGAATTTCAATTGCATGGCGAAACCGGCTACGAACAGGTCGAAATCGACGCTGGCGGCAGGGCGGTGCGCAATCTGTCGCGTACCGCACCGGTGCAGGGCAACAACCTGACGCTGACGCTCGATACCAAATTGCAGGAGATGGCCGAAAAGGCTTTCGGCGAGCGTCGCGGCGCTCTCGTGGCGATCGAGCCGTCGACCGGCGGCATCCTGGCGCTGGTCTCCAGCCCCACTTTCGACCCGAACCTGTTCATCGACGGCATCCGTACCGAGGACTGGGATGTCCTCAACAACTCGCCCGACAAGCCGCTGCTCAACCGGGCACTCAACGGCGCCTATCCTCCGGGTTCGACCTTCAAGCCGTTCATGGCCCTGGCGGCGCTGGAAACCGGCAAGCGCACGCCGGCACAGGCCATCTCGGATCCCGGTTTCTTCAACTTTGGCGGCACCAGTTCCGGGATGACAAGAAGGGCGGTCCCGGCATCGTCGACATGCACAAGTCGATCGTTCATTCGTGCGACACCTATTCCTACATTCTGGCCAACGACATGGGCATCGAGAGTATCGCCCGCTTCATGGGTCAGCTGGGTCTTGGTCAGCGCACCGGGGTAGACATCGAAGGCGAGTCGGAAGGCGTGCTGCCGTCGCCGGAGTGGAAGAAGCGTCGCTTCAGGCGGCCGGAGCAGCAGAAGTGGTTTGCCGGTGAGACGATCTCGATCGGCATCGGCCAGGGTTACAATTCCTACACGCCGATCCAGTTGGCACAGGCGACGGCTACCGTCGCCAACAATGGGGTCATGTACCGCCCGCACCTGGTCAAGTACATTACCGATAGCCGCACCGGCGAGCGGACCATGGTCGAGCCCGAGCCGCTGCGTGTGCTGCCATGGAAGCGGCAGAATGTCGATGTGATCAAGCGGGCAATGGTCGGGGTCAACACCCACGGCACTGGCGCGCGCGCTTTTGCCGGTGCCGCCTACACCTCGGCAGGCAAGACCGGAACGGCCCAGGTCTTCAGCCTGAAAGGGGCAGAATACAAGGCCTCGAGGGTGAAGAAGGATTTGCGCGACCACGCCCTGTTCATTGCCTTTGCCCCGGCCGATGAGCCAAAGATCGCCCTCGCCGTGCTCGTCGAAAACGGTGGTTTCGGCGCCCAGTCGGCGGCGCCGATCGCGCGCATGGTTTTCGATTACTATCTGCTTGGCAAGCTGCCCAAGGGGGCAGCCGGGAAGATGACGTGGAGGAAGACTAGCTGATGCTGCAGCAGTTCCTGTACCGCGTCTGGCGGCGTCTGGTCGAGCATGTTGATGGGCCACTGCTGATGATCGCGAGTTTGCTGATGGCGGCTGGCCTGGCGACCGTTCACAGCGCCACCTATGACACCAACGATCGCCTGGTTGGCGCAGACCTGAACATGGCGGTCGGGCTCTGCGCGATGTGGACGGTAGCGCAGTTGCCACCGCAGAAGCTGATGCGTTTCGCCGTCCGCTCTATGTTGTCGGCGTGCTCCTCTTGATCCTGGTGTTTTTCTTCGGGATCAAGGTCAACGGCGCCAGGCGCTGGTTGTCGCTCGGCTTTACCCGCATTCAGCCCTCCGAACTGCTGAAGATCGCCGTGCCGCTGATGCTGGCCTGGTACTTCCACAGGCACGAAGCTGGCCTCAAAGTTCGTCACTACGTGGTCGCCTGTCTGCTGCTGCTGGTACCGTTTGCGCTGATCGCCAAGCAGCCGGACCTGGGAACGGCCATTCTCGTCGGCGCTGCAGGGTTCTACGTGCTTTTCTTTGCCGGTCTGCCCTGGAAGGTGATCGTTGGCCTGTTTGCCGTTGCGGCCGGCGCTGCGCCTTTTGTCTGGACCATGCTGCACGATTACCAACGCAAACGCATCCTGACTCTGATCGACCCGACGAGCGATCCGCTTGGTGCGGGATACCACATCATCCAGGCGACCATTGCCATCGGCTCCGGCGGCACCTTCGGCAAGGGCTGGCTGGGTGGTACGCAGACCCACCTGGAGTTCATTCCCGAACGCCACACGGACTTCATCTTCGCCGTCTTCGCCGAGGAGCGCGGGCCTGATCGGCAACGCGATTCTGCTATTGCTCTACCTTGCCTGATTGGGCGAGGGCTGATGATTGCCACCAACGCCTCGACGCTCTTCGCCCGCTTGATGGCTGGCTCGATCACCCTGAGCCTGTTCACCTATGTCTTCGTAAACATTGGCATGGTCAGCGGGATCCTGCCGGTGGTCGGCGTGCCCCTGCCCTTCATGAGTTATGGCGGAACGGCGCTGGTGACGCTGTCGATCGGCATCGGCATCCTGATGAGTATCCAAACGCACCGAATGCTGATCGTCAAATGAAGCGCGCGAAATTTAAATGGGCAAGGCGCATGCCGCCATCAGCGTTTGTGCCTGCTGGTCCTGCCGGCGCTGCTCGTCGCTTGCGGAGGGCAGCCATCGCGGCTGCCGGAGGCCACTGCCCGTAGTGCCGAGCCGGCAAAGACGTCTGGCAAGACGGCCAGGAAGTCGTCCGTCGTGCAGAAGCGGGGAGGCGCCTATTACAAGGACGATGGCCCAGGTGACGAGATTCCCGACAATCTCGATGATATTCCCGACGCGCAGCCGCGACTCGAACCACTGCATCGCTTTGCCAATCGGCCTTATGTCGTCCTCGGCAAGGCCTATGAGCCTCACGCCAGCCTCAGACCCTATCAGGAGCGTGGCGTGGCGAGCTGGTACGGCAAGAAGTTTCACGGGCAGAAGACCTCGATCGGTGAGCCCTACGACATGTTCTCGATGACTGCTGCCCACCCGACGCTGGCGATTCCCTCCTACGTCCGGGTGACCAGTGTAGGCAACGGCAAGTCCGTCGTCGTGCGCGTGACCGATCGCGGTCCCTTCCACGCCGATCGCGTCATCGACCTCTCCTACGCGGCGGCTCACCGCCTGGGCTACGTGGACAACGGCAGCACTCTGGTTGAGGTCGAATCGATTCTACCCGAGGGCGCGACGACGATGAGCTACGCGCAGGTGATGCCGGCGCCACGCTCCGCGCGCCCGGTCGGCGCCCTGGCGGAGCGCGACGAGATTGAACTGCTGGCGGCGAAGCTCGGGCTGAACACCGGTTCGGCACCATCGCTGGTCGCGGAAGCGACGCTGCCAGTTTCGCCACGCCTCGCCTCGACGAGGTCGACCGGCGAGCGGTGGCGGTGTTTTCCCGCAGTTGGACGCTTTCGCCAGCGCCGATAACGCCGAAACGCTGCGCTCACACCTGCAGCGCGAACTCGACTGGCTTAGCGACGGAATCCAGATCGCTGCCGGTGGCGGCATGCACCGCGTCCACCTTGGCCCCTATCCGAGCCGTGCCGATGCCGAGAAGGTCGCCGAGAGGATTCGTCTGGCCTTGGGGTACAAACCCACTTTCGTGGCCCGCTGATCAGGCGTTAGCGCGACCGCGTCCGGTCCGTGTCAAGAGCGAACCGTGCCTGGCCGGTACTGAGCCCTTGACCGAAGACGTCAGGGGTTCGGGCATTCCCGGATCACCGGGTCTCCCCGCTGGCCGCACGGGGTCGCGATGCCGGCATGGGGATGGGGCGTGCCGTCGTCGTCGATCTCCGCAGCAAGCGTATCCCAGGCCAACAGGCCACGCTTGTCGAGGTCAGGGCGCAGCAGCCAGCCGCTGCGGCCGGCGGCGTAGTCAAAGCCGTCGAAGAAAGTTGCCCAGGCTATAGACGATCAGCTTTCCCTGATGATACTCGACGCCCTGCGTCACATGCGGATGCCCGCCGACTACCAGATCGGCGCCGGCGTCGATCATCAATCGGGCCAGCTGTCGTTGGCGCTCGCTCGGCTGCAGCTCGCGCTCCCAGCCCCAGTGCATGAACGGAATCACCAGGTCGGCTCCGGCCGTCCGCGCCGCGCGGATGTCGGCGACAACCTGACTGTCCTCGCTCCAGGCGATCCCTGCCCATTCGGCGCCGGCTTCGAAAGAGCGCGGCTTGAACTCGTTGTACGCTAGTACGGCAATGAGCAGGCCGCCGCGGGCTATCCATAGCGGGCGATGCGCCTCGGCAAGCTGGCGCCCGCCGCCAAAGGTGGCAATTCCCTGGTCGGCGAGCAGGCCGAGCGTTTCGAGGAACGCAGCCTGGCCATAATCACCGGAATGATTGTTGGCCACACCGAGCGCATTGAATCTGCCGGCCAGCAGCGGCAACACGCGCGGGTGTGCCCGGAAGCTGACGATCTTGTTCTCCAGAGGCTCACCCACGGTCGCGACCGGACATTCGAGGTTGCCAATGGTGTAGTCGGCATCCTTCAGCAGGCTTGCAAAGGAGGCGAGCTTGCCTGGACGATCGGTACCGGTCCGCTGTCGCGGTCGGTGAAGACGTAGAGCTTGATGGCCGCCAGTTCCCGCGGCTCGTTCTGGAATACCATGCGGAACAGGAAGTAGGATCCGATCGCCTGCACGGGTACGGCGTAGGGTGAACTGAAGTCTCGGCGCGCACGGAAAGGGCGAGCAGCAGGGTGGTGGCCAGCAGGCACGGGTGGAGTTTTGGCATGCAGGAAGGCAGTGACGGGTGACGCGACACGATCGGAAGACGCTTGGCAGCAGCGGCAGATACCACGTGGCGGGGAAGTATCCGCCCGCCAGCGGACATTGTCCACAGTGGATTGTCTTTTCGATGGCGGCCCTGGCCTGCTATATTGGCGCCGGCCGAAACCGCGGCTCCGGGGCAGGAATACGGGTGGCTTTGCTTCAAGACTACCACTTCGGACAGCGCGCTGTCGCGACCCGATGAGCACCCCTTTGAGAAGCGAGAACATGAGCCTTGCCAATACCATGCACGAGTTGCTGCAGCCTTTGCTGGCAGCCCAGAGGTACGCTGTGCTGGCCACTGACCACGGCGGGCAGCCCTATACCAGCCTGATGGCTTTTGCCGCCAGCGAGGATCTGCAGGACTTGACGCTGGTCACCGAACGGGCTACCCAAAAGTACGCCAACCTCACCGCCAATAGCCGTGTGGCGGTGTTCATCGACAACCGGGAGAACGTCGGGGCGGATACCCACGAGGCGGTGGCGGTCACCGCCATCGGCGCCGCGCAGGAGGTGACCGGCGACGACTGCACGCGGCTGCGTGCCGCCTATATCTTGCGTCACCCCTACCTGGCGGAATTCGCGAGTTCGCCCTCATGCGCCATCGTACGCGTCAGCGTGAAGTCCTACGTCGTCGTCAGGCGCTTCGAGGAAGTGCTGGAGTGGCGTCTTGGCGAGTAGGGAGCCCGGGTCATTGGCGCTTTTCCTTTCAACGTTGCCCACCGGCGGCCCCGGATCGCCGAGCGGCCGCTGATGAACAACCCGCGCTCACCGATGCTGGTCATTTTCGACTGCGACGGCGTGCTCGTCGATAGCGAGCCGATCGCCAGTCGCGTCCTGGCTGAAGCCCTGACCGAGATCGGTTTTCCCCTGACGCCACAGCAGGCGATCGACCGCTACACCGGCATCAGCCTGCCTGCGGTGTTGTCACTGGTCGAGGCCGAGTGGGCGCGCGCCTTGCCGGCCGATTTCGTCACGCATCTCGGTGCGCGCGATCGCGCCGCCTTTCGCGCCGAGTTGCAGCCGGTGGGCGGGGTCGCGGCTATGCTCGCCCGGTTGTCCTTGCCACGCTGCGTGGCCTCTTCGGGGGCGCTGGAAAAGATTCGCAGCAACCTCGAACTCACCGGCCTGTTGCAGTACTTCGAGCCGAACCTGTTCAGTGCCGAGATGGTCGCGCGCGGCAAACCGGCGCCAGATTTGTTCCTGCTCGCCGCCGCCACGCTGGCTTCACCGCCCGAGCGCTGCCTGGTGATCGAGGACAGCGTCGCGGGCATCGAGGCCGCATGCGCGGCAGGCAGAGTCTTCGGCTTCTGCGGCGCCGGCCATGCGCGCCCAGGCTCGGCCGAGGCTCTGCGCGCTGCCGGCGCCACGCAGGTCTTCAGCCGCATGCAGGAACTGTCGCGGCTGCTCGCCGGGCCGGCTACGAGGCGCTGAGCGAACGGCTTGACAGGAACTTCCCGTAGACCCGATGCCGGCGGTTGGCGCCAGGGTCGTTCAAGTGAGCTGCGGGCGGGGCGGGTTGCCTGAGCGCGGCTACGGTTGCCGCTCGATCCAGCCAGCGATTCTTTCCGCGGCGGCCTGCCAGTGGGCGTCGAGCATCAGGGTGTGCCCGGCAGCCGGAATCACCGCCACTTCAGCCTGCCAGCGCGCGGCGGTAAAGCCCAGCACGGCAGGTGAGAACACCGCGTCTGCATTGCCGCCGACGATCAGGACCGGCAGCTTCGGCCGTGGTCTGCCGATACGCATGGCCAGCAGCGACAGATCCAGGAGCGCGCGGCGCGATTCGACCTGGAACAGGGGAGCGAAGCGGAGCAGATCCGCGGTGCTGGTCTCGGCCGAGTAGTATAACGTCGCGAATCGTCTGCATCGTCTCCGCGCGTACTCACCGCGGGTGGCGCGGGCCTGCTGGTCGAAGAAAGCAGGCTCGGTGAAGGCGATTTTCATGGTGGCGCCCAGGATTCCGGTCGGTGGTACCGGGGCCATCAGGACGGCGGCAACCGCCTGGTTGTGCTCGAGAAAGCGTTCGACGACCACCGTGCCCATCGAGTGGCCGATCAGGATCGGCGGCCGATCCAGTTCTGCCGCCACCTGAGCCAGATCTTCGGCGTAGTCGTCAAGCCCGAAAGAGTCGAGCCGCTCGCGGCCTTCGCTGCTGCCATGGCCGGCAAGGTCCAGCGCGTGGCAGTCGAAGCCGCGGTCGCTGAACCAGGGCAGGAAGTAAGCGTCCCAGCACGCCGCCGTGGCGTAGCCGCCATGGACAAAGACGAGCGGGGGAAAACGCTTCCGGCCGGCCGCGGCGCGGTGAATTGTGTGGATGCGTCGAAGTTTCATGGTCTTTGGACAGGTGGCATGGCACGGCCCGGCCCGCTGACCGGCAGCCAAGTTTTCAGGATTGGTACAAGGCTGCAGTATCGCAGGGTCTTGCCGAAGCTGGCAATCGCAGTCGACCTGTCGGCGACTGCATTGTCTTCACGGTGCATAGCGTATCGGTTTCTGGGTTAGAATCAGGGTCGGCTAGCCAAGCGGCAAGCGATCCACGCGGTTCGATTCCGGAGGAAGCGATGCAATTACAACCATTCGATCTGAATGACATCAGCCATGAACCTTCCGATGAGCAACTCGACGACCTGATGGAAGCCGTTGCCGCAGAAGCGCGTAGACACGGTCAGGCGGCACGCGCGCAACTGATGGTTCGTCTGCGGGCCGAGATCACGGCGATCAAGCCGCCCTGCCGACGTGAGGCATGAATGACGGGGCAAGACCCCGGCTGATCATCGTTGCCGGCCCCAACGGCTCTGGCAAGACTTCGATCACCCAGCAGCTGCTGATGCACGAGTGGATGGGTGGCTGCGTTTACGTCAATCCCGACTTCATTGCGCGCGACGACTTCGGCGACTGGAACTCGCCACAGGCGGTCATTCAGGCGGCCGAGCGGGCAACGGAGATCCGTGAACACTGCCTCGAACACGGGCGCAGCCTGGCCTTCGAAACTGTCCTCTCGGCTCCGGACAAGCTTGACTTCATCCGCCGGGCGCGCGAAGCCGGCTTCTTCATTCGCCTGTTCTTCGTCGGCACCGACGACCCTTCGATAAATGCCAAGCGTGTTGCCATGCGGGTGATGGAGGGTGGGCACGACGTCCCGATTCCCAAGATCATTGCCCGCTACACCCGGTCCCTGGCGTACTGCTACTTTGTCGCCTGGCTGGCCGACCGCACGTACCTCTACGACAATTCGGTCGATGACAGCCGCGCCAGGCTGCTGTTCCGTGCATCGGAAGGCCGGCTCGTCAAGACCTATGGCGAGATCAATCCGTGGGCCAGGAGATCGCGCAAAGGCTGCTGCCGGTCTTGTCGGATGACACGCCACCGTCGCCAGCAGTTGCGTCTGGCCTTGCCTGAACCTCCTAAGCCGGCGAAGCCGGAACCAAACAGGTCAGGTTTTGGTCATAGCCTTAGCGGGTAAGCGGAGGCGACCATGACACAGATGCTGACGGATCGATATCACGAGCGGCTTGCGGGCACGTTGTCCTGCTATGACCGGATCGTGATTACGGGGACGTTGCCGGCGCGTGCTACGCGGCGGGGATGACGAGTTTCTCAATGCCAAGCACATTCGAATTTTTGACTATCCGCGCTTCGCCGAGCCGCGCGTGACCGCATTCGTGAAGCCGCACAGGCGCTGGCGATCGCCCAGGGGCGCGAATCGAGCATGTTGCCAAGGCGCACATCCGCAAGGAAGATCTGGTTGCCGCGGTGCTCAAGGACCGTGGGGATCATCCGGGATTGGTGCATGTGCTCTCGCCATGGAAGCCTGCGACGCCTACGAACCCTGGCACGACAAGCAAAGTCACCAAACCTTTCTGCGCCACACCTCGGGCAAATGCCTGCACTACTATTTCTACTGGATGGACGAGGTTCTCGGACTCATCTACCTGCGCGTGCCGACGTGGAGCCCATTCCGGCTGCAGTTCTACTGCAATGGCCACAGTTGGTTGGCACACTCGCTGACGACGGCAGGTATCGACTACGCGATGGCGGACAATGCCTTCATCCGTATCGACGACTGGGGGCGGGCTCAACCTCGCGGACGCCTTCTCGCCGGACACGCTGCATGCCCTTCTCGACCGCTACGCCGAGCAGTGCTGCCCGATCCTTGACGTCTTCGGACAGTCCTATCACTGAGCCTGATGCAGGTCGAGTATCGACCGATCTGGTGTTCCGCTCCGATACGATCCTGAAGTCGCTCTACGAGGAACCTCCCGGCAGGCGATCTTCTCGGTCAAGGCAGAGCAGGTCGCCAACTTCCTGGGCAAGAAGATCCACTGACTGGCGCAGGAACTCGGCAGCCGCTTCACGACGCGCATCGAGGGCACTTGCATCAAGCACCATTTTGGCAAAGTATCGGTCAAGATGTACGACAAGTTCAACCGCGTGCTGCGTCTGGAGACCACGACCAACAACGTTTCCTTCTTCAAGCACCACCGAAAGGTGGAACATCGGGATGGTCACGAGTCGCGCGAGATCACCCCTCCGAAAGACCATCTACAGCCTCATCGATTTGCGCGAGATCCTGCTCGGCGTAATCGCCGCTATCTCGAATATCTCTCCGCACTGGACGATTCTCCGCCGGCGATCGCAACCTGCATCGACGACCAGCCCCAAAATCGTCAATGGCCATCGCCTCAAGGGCTTCAACCGACGCCACTCAGCAGGCCCCTGCTGCGCGCGCTTCGGCGTCCCGAATTCAACATCCGTGGTATCCGCCTTGCCGACCTCGCCCCCTTCTTGCGCCAGATTTCCTGGCCAGCATCACCCGCCAGCTTTGGCGCCTGCGCCAGTTCGGTCTCATCAAGAAGGTCGTTCATGGCTATCGCTATTACCTTACCCGCCTTGGCCGATCTACCATCGCCGCCGCTTGTCGAATCACTGAACAAAGCATTGTCCCGGCTCTTGCCCATGCTACCCCATGACAAAATCTGCTCAGGAAATGTAAAGACCTGAGTCAAGAGACAAGAAACAGAACGAGTTCAGATTGTTTTCATGCTGGCGCGGGCGTCGGATTGATGTCGAAGCCCAGGGCGGCGGCGCGACGCTTGAGGGCGGCAATGCTCCGCTGGCGCTGCTGTTCTTCGTAGCGCTGCTGTCCCTGGTCGACGAAGTCTTCACCGCGGGTCAGCATGAAATACACCATGCGTGCGAGCTTGTGCGCCGCGGCGGTGTTGGCGCGGGGCTTGTCCATGCGGCTGCACAGGCGGCGATAGAATGCGCCGAGCGCGGAGTCGCTGTGTGACAGGCTCATCGCCGCCATTTTCAGCGCCTGGCGTACCCGGTTGGCCGAGTGCTTTGTTTTGGCGCAGAGGACCTTGCCACCGCTGATCTTGGTACCAGGGCACAGTCCAAGCCACGAGCAGAAGTGCTTGACGGTGGCGAAGCGACTGAGGTCGGGACCTAGCTCAGAGAGGATCTTCATGACCGCCGTCAAGCCCAGCCCATTGATGCGCGTGAGGTCCACGCCAGCCCAGTTGGCGAGTATCTGGCGGGCGTCGAATTGGTCGCGCAGCTTGCTGCCCGTGCGAGGGGCCTTCCCAAGATCGACGTTGCACTGACCGAGAGCGCGCAGCAGTGCCTGCAGCTTCGAGTCACACTCGGTCAGGTGCCGGGCGATGTCGTCGTACATGGCCAGCGCCTGGCAGAGCACGAACAGGTGCTCGTCACGCCAGTTGCCGGTCAGCGCCTTGGCAATCTCCTCAGCGCTGGCCTTGACGCGGCGGTTGCGGTGCTTTGCCAGCGCCTTGGGATCGCGTTCGCCAGCCACGATGGCGCGGATGATCGCCTGGCCGGTCGTACCCATGACGTCGGTGAGCACCTCGGTGAGTTGGATGTTCATCTGCACGAGCGACTTCTGCATACGCTGAACCCAACTGGCCTGCTCGGCGAGTAGGATTTCGCGCTGGCGGGCCACCGCGCGCACGACGCACACATCGCCTTCAGGGCGCCAGGCCGCGCGCAGGAACCCCAGGCTCATCAGCTTTTGCAGCCACTGGCAATCCTGTATGTCGCTTTTACGCCCAGGAACGTACTTCATCTGCCGAGCGTCCACCAGCCAGACCTTCAGACCGCGCTGTTCGAGCACCTCAAACACCGGGATCCAGTACACGCCGGTGGACTCAAGTGCCACCGTGTCTACACCACTCGCGACCAACCAGTCGGCCATGGCGTTCAGGTCGTCGGTCATTGGGCCGAACTCGCGTACCGGGTCTTCCGTCGCGTCTCGGGGTACGGCCACCCAGTGGCTTGAAGCCCCGACGTCAATCCCCGCCGAGTTGGGAAACACTACCTCTTCATCTCGCCTGCGCATGGCCATGATGTGCTCCACGATGGTTAACCAAGAATGGGAAATCCCTCGGCTCTGCCGGGGGACTGGAAAAGTTTGACATTTCAGGGAGTCCATCAGGAAACTTCAAGCCGTGAGCCGCCAAGCACACGAGTATGGAGAATCCCGATGGACGAGTCCGAAAGCCTAAGCCATTCGAAGTATGCGGTGTTGCATGTGGTGGGGTACATCAAGGGCAAGAGCGCGATTCACTTGGCCCGAGTGTACGGTGAGCACAAGAGGAACTTCGTCGGCCCGAGCTTCTGGGCAAGGCCGCACTTCGTCTCGACCGTTGATGGAGACGAGGCGTTGATCCGGGAGTACATCCGAGACCAGGAGCAGGAGGACAAGCGACTGGATCAACTGAGCCTGTGGCGCTGATTTGCCACCTTTAGGGCGGGTGTGTTGAAGCAAACATGTTGGTGTTAGTGTTTGAGCCAGGAGCGACAGTGATGAGCAGGGTATCGAAGGTGCGCCGCAACTCGCGCTGGAGATTCTCGTAGTGTTGATCAAGGGCCTGGATGTTCTTGGGTGGCGGTTCCAGGAGTGGTTTGCCGGCGCCGGCGAGAACGGGTTTGATGACTTTCTCCCGGAGGATGAGCCAGCCAGCGAGAATACTGATCCCCATCGGCGGGGGTCGGTAGCGGCGCGTTTTGGCGACACGCTCGATGAGGCGCTTGCCACGGAGCTTCATGAGATCGTAGGCGGCCTGCCGCCCGGTGTAGGCGTCGCGGGCGACTTCAGGCAGCGATGGACGCACTTCGTCAGCCAGCTCTTGTACCGTGAACCCGTCGGGATTGGGCGCGAGATGCAGGATGGCTTCGGCAACCGAGCGCATGCGCGGCTTCTGGAGATCGACGCCGGACAAGCGGCGATTGCCACGCTCGGTCGGTTCGATGAGGGAATCGAGCACGCCATCGGGGAGGAAGCTGACATGTGCGGCCTGCATCGCGTTGAGAAAGTCGATCGCCATGTGCTGGAGCTTGGCCAGCATGATCGAGAGTTTCTCCAGCGAACGCCCGCAGCGCAGTTCCTTGATGTTGTGGGCGATGGCCTCGGCGCGCAGCACGCGCGCTCCCTTGTCGTAGAGCTTGAGGGTCAGCGCTCCGAAATGCACCTTGAACACCGTCAGATCGTAGGCAGACTGATCGACGATACGAGCCACGCCGTGGCTTCTGTCGGCACGCCAACGGGGTCGTTGTTTGCGGCCGAACAGCGTGCGCAGGATCGGCACGTCGAGCAGGCGCCGGGTACGATCAATCAAGCCCTGGAAGATCGCATCCAGGGTGGTGCCACGGACGAACAAGAGATTGCGGCTGTACTCGATCTGATAGACCGAGTAGCGGTACCGGAAGCGGCTGCGCTCTTGCTCCTCGATCGTCAGAGCGAAGCACAGGCAGCTTGAGTACACCCAACGGTCACAGACCTCGGCCAGTCGCCCTATGGCGTGCTCATCGCACAAGGTATCTGCGAGCTGATCCAAAGCCTGGAACGAACCCCCGACGAAGCAGTTACCCTCCTTCTCCAAGGAGATGGCCTGCGCGCGGGCCTGCCGTTCGACCCATTCGTGACCGTTGAGCATGATTTGGACACCGAAAGGCGGATGTCCGCTCATTTTGATGGTGAGGTGACCCCACTCGGGGTCGATGAGGTGAAAGTGGTAATGATTGACGTAGGGCCAGGGCTTCTTGCGCTCCAGGTGGGGCGCACCGCTCTTGCAGGTCGTGACCTCCCAGACCAGGGCGGGCGCCTTGGCGACCAGGATCAGGAACAGACCGCGAAACTGCGGATCCGCGGGCAGGTATTTCTCGGCCAACTCGTGCTTGCGCTGATCGGGCGGGCAATGGATCAGGGGAATGCCGTGTCCCTTGGCCCAGGCATGAACCCGGCGGCTGAAACGGCCAGCCATTTGCATCAGGTGGTCCGCATCCAGGGTGGCGTCCGATCCGGTCAGTGCTCGCCACCAGGTACGGAAAGCGCCACCTTGCTGGCCGAGCGGAAAGTAGCCGTTGAGCACGATGCGATCGACGCAGTCATAACGGCCTTCCAGAAGCTCCTCGTAATACGCAGACAAGTCATCGGGTTGTTTCATCGGAAGAGCCTCCGCGCACACCGGAAAATCCCGTTCATCCTTTGACAGGCGTAAAGCCAACGGATTCTTTCCTCTCACCCGGCGGGGTGAACTGCCGTTCGCCCTGAGCCACCCATGTCGCGGCCGTAGAACGGTCAGCTGGTCATCCAATGCGGATCCGGGCGTCATGGCATCACACCATCCCGACCACGCCGTTTTCGGCTGTTCTCCGCAGGAGAACCTCTTTTCCCAAGCGCAGTCTTGGGAAAAGCCTAGGTCTCTTATGACTCAGGTCGTTACATTCTCTGAGCAGATTTTGTCATGGGGTAGCGTGGGCGAGTGCCGGAACGATGCTTTCTTCCGTGATTCGACAAGCGGCGGCGATGGTAGAGCGGCCGAGGCGGGTAAGGTAATAGCGATAGCCATGAACGACCTTCTTGATGAGACCGAACTGGCGCAGGCGCCAAAGATAGCGCGTGATGCTGGCCGGGGAAATCTGGCGCAAGAAGGGAGCGAGGTCGGCACGGCGGATACCACGGATGTTGAATTCGGGACGCTGAAGCGCGCGCAGCAGGGCCTGCTGAGTGGCGTCGAAGAAGTTGAAGCCCTTGAGGCTGTGGCCATTGACGATTTTGGGGCTGGTCAGTCGATGCAGGTTGCGATCGCCGGCGGAAAAGTCGTCCAGTGCGGAAAGGTATTCGAGATAGCGGCGGTTACAGCCGAGCAGGATCTCGCGCAGGTCGATCAGGCTGTAGATGGTCTTTCGGAGAGGGGCGATCTCGCGGGACTCGTGACCATCCCGATGTTCCACCTTGCGGTGGTGCTTGAAGAAGGAAACGTCATTGGTCGTGGTTTCCAGACGCAGCACGCGATTGAACTTGTCGTACATCTTGACCGATACCTTGCCCAGATGGTGCTTGATGCAGGTGCCCTCGATGCGCGTCGTGAAGCGGCTACCGAGTTCCTGCGCCAGTTGCGGTGTGATCTTCTTGCCCAGGAAGTTGGCGACCTGCTCTGCCTTGACCGAGAAGATCGCCTGCCGGGAGAGTTCCTCGTAGAGCGACTTCAGGATCGTATCGGAGCGGAACACCAGATCGGTCGAGCACTCGACCTGCATCAGGCTCCAGTGATAGGACTGTCCAAAGACCTCGAGGATCGGGCAGCACTGCTCGGCGTAGCGGTCGAGAAGGGCATGCAGCGTGTCCGGCGAGAAGGCGTCCGCGAGTTGCTGAGCCCGCTCCCAATCGGCGATACGGATGAAGGCATTGTCCGCCATCGCGTAGTCGATACCTGCCGTTGTCAGCGAGTGTGCCACAGCCAACTGTGGCCATTGCGAGAACTGCAGCCGGAATGGGCTCCACGTCGGCACGCGCAGGTAGATGAGTCCGAGGGTCTCGTCCATCCAGTAGAAATAGTAGTGCAGGCACTTGCCCGAGGTATGGCGCAGAAAGGTCTGATGACTTTGCTTGTCGTGCCAGGGTTCGTAGGCGTCGCAGGCTTCCATGGCGGAGAGCACATGCACCAATCCCGGATGATCCCCACGGTCCTTGAGCACCGCGGCAACCAGATCTTCCTTGCGGATGTGCGCCTTGGCAACATGCTCGATTCGCGCCCCCTGGGCGATCGCCAGCGCCTGTGCGGCTTCACGAATGCGGTCACGCAGCGGCTCGGCGAAGCGCGGATAGTCAAAAATTCGAATGTGCCTGGCATTGAGAAAACTCGTCATCCCCGCCGCGTAGCACGCGCCGGGCAACGTCCCCGTAATCACGATCCGGTCGTAGCAGGAGAGCGTTCCGGCAAGCCGGTCGTGATATCGATCCGTTAGCATCTGTGTCATGGTCGCCTCCGATTACCCACTAAGGCTATGACCACAACTTTGACCTGTTTGGTTCCGGCTTCGCCGGCTTAGGTGGCGCAAAATGGGTCAGGGTCGCGTTAGCGACTCTGTTTAGCCGCTTGAGCGGCTCACATAATGAAAGCCCCGGGCTTTGCCGGGGATGCGTTACAGATGAATGCGTTCCCGCCCAGGAAATCAAGCGCCGCGGCATCGCCGCCGTGGACGAAGCGCTGGCCAAGGCCGGCCGCGCCACCCGGCACCGCAGCGTGGATGCGCTCTTGAAGCATCTGGACCAATCCGCTGAATGAGCTGGACGCTCGTCACCACCGTCAGCGTCGACCGCCGCACCCGCAAACTCCTCGCCCGCCACCCCGACCTGCGGCCCTGGCTTGCCGATACGCTCGAAAAATTGCACTCGATCGATCCTCGAGCACGGCCTGCGCCATCCCTCACTCACCGCACACCCTCTATCTAAGTTTAACGAGTCCCAAAAAACATCTCTCTGAATCAATCGGTTGCGGGCCAAGAGGATGTCGAGTGGCACTACAAGCCCGTAATTGGCGATTCAGCTGATCAGTTTTCTGGTTCCTCCGGGTGCGGCGCTGATGCCCAGCGCACGATAGATCGCCAGCAGATCCGGTTCGGCGACAGTGGCTTTGCGCACATGTAGCGATCGCCCGTCGCGCTGATTGAAGGTCGCGGTGACCCGGCGCTGCACCGAGAGGATGTCGCGCAGGGTCGCCCAACTGTCGGTGATTCCCGCGGCCTTGAGTTTCACGCGCAGGAACTGAACGCACTGGTAGGCGAGCACGGTGATGAACAGATGTCCGTCCGAGCGCACTTCCTTGTGGTGGTAGATGGGTCGCAAGCCGAGCTCGCTTTTCAGACTGCGAAACACACTCTCCAGGTCAGCCAGCATCGTGTAGGTGCGCCAGAGTTTCTCTTCATCCCAGGCGAGTTCGTTGGTCCGCAGGCAATAGACGCCGGGATGCGTCGCCATCGTGCCGGGAACCGGCACCTTTTGCCAGGTGATCGCCGTCACCGTCTTGCCGGAATGATCGGTGACGAGATTGACCTGGTAGTGCTGGCTGGCGCAGCGGCTCTTCTGCTTGAGTCGGCCGAGACGTTCCAGCAGCTTGTCGTGATTCTTTTCGCTGCGCGGCTTTTGCAGCCCATCGCGCATTTGCTGCAAGCCAGCCTCGAAACGCCCACAGGATTGCGCGAGCATCGCCTCTTCCTTGAGTTGCCGACTCGGCGAGTGGCAATACAGGCAGAGCTCCTGGCCATCCGGGCTCAGCTCCTTCTGGAGATGCAGCCACTCCTCGCCAGCGGTCTCGATGCTCACCGAGCGTGTGGCATCGAACTGCCGCATCCCGCCGCGACGCACCACCAGATAGCGATAGCCGTGTTCGACCAGCCAGGCGACGTTGGCGTCGGTGGCAATGCCGGCATCCATCACCACCAGCGCTCCCGCCGGCGTCCCCAGGCCGGCCAGCATGGACGCCAGCGTGCCGGGCTCGGAGACGTTGCCGGCGAAGGTCTGTGAGCGCCGGACGAAGCCGCTGCCGTCGAGCACCAGACCGAGTGTCACCAACGGGCAGTCGCTGCGCTTCTCCTTCGAACGTCCTCGCCTGGCCTTGCGATTCAGCTCGGCTTCGCCTTCGAAATAGGTGTTGCTCAGGTCGTACAGGGTGACCGTCTCCTGCAGATCAAAGAGCGTCCGGGCGGTGCTGAACAGACGCGTCTCGATCACCTCCCGATGTTTCATCAGGACGTCCGAGGCGCGATACAGGCACATGTGCGACATCGACAGGAAGTCAACGTCGATCAACTCACCCAGGGCGCTGTGCTGCTGCAGCCAGTTCCAGGTCGCCCGTTCCGACCCCGGCTGACCCATTCTCCCGATCAGACTGCCCAGGATCGATGCCTGCATCACCCCATTGACGCCCAGGTCGTTCAGCGTCTCGATCAAACCCAGTTCGCTTGCCGCATGCAGACCGACGTGCTCGACGCCCACCGAACGGGGTTGCGTCATCTGCAGCGAGTCCACATCGACTTCCTGGAAGTCCGCCGGCGGGGGAGCTTCGCCGCCCGATCCGGCCGCCTCGTCAGCCGGCGACGCCAGCGTCGGCGCGCGGGCAACCAGCTGCGCATGGTAACGCTGCGCGGCGCGCTCGATCGACTCCGAACATTCCAAAGGCAGGATCACCGCCTGCGGATTGAGCAACTGCTCGAGGCGGCTGCACAGGATCGGCCAGTCTTCCGGCTTGATCGGGAAATGGCGGCCGAGGTTCAACACCGTGATCTGACGGACCTTGCCACCGATGCGCTCGGTGCGCACCAGTCGGTAGGTGACGTAGCTTTCACCCGTCGCCTTGTTGCCGGTTCTCGTCTGTCGTATGAACATGCCCACGATCGTACAACAAAAGCAAGAGGATCGGCCAAAAAGGCATACGATTATGGCACTACAAAACGCCAGAAAAATCCACCATCAGGAAAATCAAAGACTTAGAATCGAGACTCGCCTGAAAAGCAGGAAATATGCGTATGGGGTGTTAACAACCGGTTAGGATGTTGAGGCTTTGTAAAACAAGGTGAGCGATCGGTCAAGTGCGGCAGAGTTATGGACCGCCTCGGCGGCGAAAGCGGGCGTTACCGGCAAACGGGTCCGATTCGGCAGGGGCATGCGTCCGGGCTGCGGAACATGACGGGAGATTGACGGCCGGTTGGCGGGTGGGTATGCTCGTACCGGTGCCTTTAGATTTCCCACCAATCAGCGCCAGCATGCTACCCAAATCGCGGTTGCGTGGCCTGGTCGTCATCATCCTGGGTTTGCTGTCGATCGTGCCCCCTGCTCGGGGTCGGTATCTTCTTCCTGGAGACACCGCGTCTGAAGCAGCAGGCTTTCGCGGATCTGAACGCCATCGCTGACTTGAAGGCGAGCCAGATCGAAGCGTGGTTGGCGGAGCGACACGGGGACGCAGTTGTCCTTGGCGCCAGCCCGGCCTCATTGAGGATGCCGTACTGGCGGCGGCCGGGCGGGGATTCCGCCGCACGACGGCGTATCGCGGAACGTCTCGAGACGCTCAAGCGGGCGTACGCCTACGAAAGCTTCGTGGTGGTCGACGCGAGCGCCCAACAAATCCTCGCCATCGGGCTGCACGAAGCCATTGCCGAAGCGCCTGTCCAAAAAGCGCTCCAGACAGCGTTGCAGACCACCCGCGTGGCGACGACAGATCTCTATCGGAGCGACTCCGGCGGTGTCCACCTGGACTGGGTTGCGCCGCTGGTGAAGGAGATCGATGGCAGACGACAAGCGGTGGGCGCCGTGATCCTCGACACGCCGGTCGACGTATTGTCTTCCCGTTGATCCAGAGCTGGCCGACGCCGAGCCCGAGCGCCGAGACGCTGCTGGTGCGTCGGGACGGGGACAGCGTCCTGTATCTGAACGAATTACGCCATCGCCAGGGAACAGCGCTGTTATTCAGTCAAGCCCTTGATGATCGCGAACTGCCGGCCGCCCGCGCCGGTGCTGGCCGGCACGGCGCAGGTCATGGAGGGAAGGATTACCGCGGTGTCAGCGTCTTGGCGGCGACGCGCCCGGTAATCGGTACGCCGTGGCATCTGGTGGCGAAGATCGACCGCGACGAAGTGCTGGCGCCGCTGCGCAACCTGATATTCTGGGTCAGCCTGGTCGCGACGTCCGCCGTCCTGGTCGTCGCGCTTCTGCTCCTCCTTCTGTGGCGCCAGCAACTGCGAACGCACCAACTGGAGTTGGCTGCCCAGGGTCTTGAAAAGGATCGCCTGCTCAGGTTCTTCTTCGATCTTCCCTTCGTCGGCATGACGATCCTCTCGCCGGACAATATGCGCTGGCTGCGTTTCAACGACCGCCTGTGCGAAATCCTGGGTTACGAGCGCGAGGAATTGGTCGACCTGACCTGGACGCAGCTCACCCATCCAGACGACCTCGCCGCCGACTCGAGCCAGTTCGAGCGCGTGCTGAGCGGCGCCACGGATGGCTTTCAGACGGACAAGCGCTTCCTGCGGAAGGATGGCAGCGTCATCAAGGCCACGGCCGATGTGCGGGCGGTTCGGGATGAAGACGGCCGCGTGGACTTCTTCGTCGCGACGGTCCAGGATATCACCGCGCGCCTGCAGGCCGAGGGTTTCGCCCAGGAGATCCTGGACAATGCCAATCAAGGATTCGTGGTCTATGATCGGGCCCTGCGGGTGGTCGTCTGGAATCGCTTTCTGGAGCGCGCCATCGGGCTGCCGCGCGAGGCAGCGATCGGCAAGCATCTTTGATGAGCTCTTTCCCCGGCGCGCGACAGCACGGCATCGAAGTTCTGGCGCGTGCGCTGGCGGGCGAAGTGGTCGTGGCCGACGAGTTCGTGCCGCGCCTGCGTGGCACGACGGAACTCATTGCGCCGGAGGCCGGCGGACCGTCGCGACGATCCGCGCTCTTTCTGGACCTTGTCCTCGTACGCGCCGCATCGGAACGTCAATGGCGACATCGACGGCGTCCTGGTCAACGTGGTCGATATGACCACCCGAAACACAGCCAGGATTCGCTGATGGCGTCCAACGAAGAGCTGCGACAGCTCTCCCAGTATCTGGAAAAAGTCCGGGAGGAGGAGCGGGTGCGGATCGCGCGGGAGCTGCACGATGACCTCGGCAGCACGCTGACAGGTGTCAAGTGGTCCATAGCGATGGCGATCGACCGCGCTCAAGAGGCCGCGCTGCCCGCCGACGCGCAGCTTGCCCGCGCGTCGCAATTGCTGGATTCAGCCGTGGATACGATGCGGCGCATCATCAGTGATCTGCGGCCGAGCGTCCTCGACCACCTCGGGGTATGGACAGCGATCGAGTGGTACGCGGGCCAGATCGAAGAGCGGACCGGTCTGCCATGCAAGGTCTCAATTGCCGCGGAGGTGGCGGCAATCGAGGTCGATCCGGAGCGTGCCACGGCGATGTTTCGCATCGTCCAGGAGGCGTTGAGCAACTTCGTCCGCCATGCCCGGGCGTCGCGCGCCGAGATTCGTATCCGCCGTGAAGCGGGTGCCGTTATGATTGCCGTCGAGGACGATGGCGTGGGCATTGCCGACGATGCACTGATCAAGACCGAATCCTGGGGCCTGCTGGGCATGCAGGAACGTGCCGCCCGTTTCGGCGGCAGCATCACGCTGTCGCGCGGCGTCAGGGAGGGCACCATCCTTGTATTGCGCATGCCGGTTTGAGGGGCGATGAGCGGACGCAAGCTCCAGGTCCTGCTGGTCGATGACCACGCCGTGGTCCGTGGCGGCTTGCGGCTGCTGCTGGCCGAGACCGGCGATATGGAGGTGGGGCGAGGCGGAGAACGCCGAGCAGGCGATTCACCTGGTCCGCCAGGGCGAGTTCGATGTCGCACTGGTCGATATCGGCCTGCCAGGCAAGGGCGGTCTGGACCTGCTGAAACAGATCAGGACGGAGCGGCCCAAGCTTGCCGTGCTGATGCTCAGCATGTACGCCGAGGAGGTCTATGCCGTGCGCGCACTGAAAGCCGGCGCATCCGGCTACCTGACGAAGAACAGCCCGCCGGCGACGCTCCTCGCGGCGATTCGCAAAGTCGCCGGTGGGGGCAGGCATGTCAGCCCGGCGCTGCTGGAGCAGCTGGCGGTTGAGGTAGGGCAGGGCAGGAAATCCGGTTCCGATGCGCTGTCTGACCGGGAGGTCGAAGTGCTGCGGCGGATAGCCGCTGGCGAGAGCCTGAACCACATTGCCGAGGCCCTGCATCTCTCAGCCCCAGACGGTGACCACCTATCGTGCCCGAATCGTCGACAAGACCGGGCTGCACAGCAACGCGGAACTCGCCCGCTACGCCCTCGAGAAGGGCTTGCTGAATTGAGCCGGTGCGGCAGAAGTCCAGCGCCAGGCCAGTCCTTCGGCGGGGTCGCTTGGCGACGATGCGCCTCGTGGCGAGCGGCTGCCGGCGCGGGCAGGGCGCCGGCACTCTCGTTGTGTAGGGATTCACCGACAAGGAAATTACACTCGGCGCCGATAGTCGATGATTCGTGGGTGGGGGATGATGCGGGCTGGACATCGCTTTGCGCAAGAAGGAGCCTTTTCTTCCCGCGGATCAATGACAGTGGAGATAGCCATGGATGCCTGCACATCACCCCCTTGCCGCACGGCTGCACTCGTCTTCTGCTGGTAGACACGGACAATCTGTTTCTGGACGATGTTGGCGGCGCGCTTCGGGCGAACAAGGGAGTCCACGTGGTGGCGACGGCTCGTTCCATTGAAGACGCTTACGATTGCGCGGCGAGGCACGCCCCAGATGTGATCGTCATCAGCTGGGGCAATACCTCGGGCTTTGTGCATGCTGCCCTGGCCAGCCGATCGTCAGCTGGACTGATCCGCTCATCGTGATCGTGCTGCGGCAGGGGATCACCAGCGTCCCGGGTTGATCTCGCTCAGTCTCCTGCCCAATGTCGCGCTGGTGGTGCATGAGCAGCTCGAAAAGTTGCTCCTCGGCACCGTCGCCGGGTCCCCCTCACTGCTCCCTTTCGCCGGCCGCGTTGGCCGCTGGCGCCCTTCGGGCGCACGCCGCGCGTCTCGTAGGGCCAGTTCTGGTTCTTTCCGTGTTCTCTCTTGGGTCGACCGTGATGTCAATCGTGATCGTCGATGATTCAGCCGTTGTCCGCGTCATGCTGCGCGAAATGCTCGCGAAGGTCGAAGGTGCGGAAGTGGTGGGCGAATTCGAAAGTCCCGCACCGGCCATCGAAAGCATTCGAAACAACCCGCCGGAGGTCATCGTGCTTGATATGCAGCTCGTCAATGGCAGCGGGCTGGAGGTCTTGCGCGCCGTGCGCGCAGCGCATCCGAGCGTCAAGATCGTGGTTTTCACGAACTTCGCGGAGGACGTTTACCGCAAGCGATGCCTGGAAGCCGGAGCTTATGCCTTCTACGACAAGAAGAGTGACCTGAACGCTCTCCGGCAGACCCTGCATGGCCTGGCGTCGGCTGGAAGGGGTGAATTGAAGACCGGCGTTGCCTTGTCTGTGGTCGGAGTTACCGACGAAGGACTGCTGAAAGAGCGCCAGTACGCATTACCCATCCGCGTTGTCTGTCGCTGACGCGATTACCCATTGCCACCGGCCAAGCTGATCGCGCGAGGTTGCGCTGGAAGTTAAGCTTCCGGGCGGGCGTTTGGTGAAGCCGCCTGCGAACGGACGCAAACCATGTTCGACTGGCCGTTTGTCCATGGCGCCAGCCCGAATGAACGGTCGCTAGCCGGCAAACGCCTGTCGGTTCAGCAGGGTCGGCCATCGCCCATGCAGGTAAAGCCGAAGCCTACCACCGACGCCGGGCTGGATGCAGATGGTGACGCCCAGCGGCGAGCGGGCGGCGCGCTCGATGTCGGGCGGAAGCGGGCCGAAAGGATCGAACGTTCGACGACCGATTTGATGAAGGCGATTTCCTTCTCTGGTCGCCGGCATTGG
>JADJFK010000033.1 GCA_016708585.1 Sulfuritalea sp.
AAATACTATGGAGAAGAAGGCGCTCCGATCTACATCACGCATCCGTTTCTGAAGAAGTTTTTCGGCAGTATCGACTGGAGTACAACTGCCGTTGTCGCGCACAATGCCCAATTTGATATTGCCATTCTCACGTGGATTTATGGGATCAAACCCGCGTTCATCTTCGACACCCTCAGTATGGCGCGTGCGCTGTATGGGATCGATGTAGGCAATTCAGCAAAGAAACTGGCCGAGCGCTTCAACCTGCCGCCCAAGGGGTTTGCGACACAGAGTTCGGACGGGTTATATGAACTGACGGCGGAAGTAGAAAAAGAACTGGCCGACTACTGCAAGCACGACGTATTTCTGTGTGAGAAGTTCCTAGACAACATGCTGCCGCAGTTTCCGAAGAAGGAACTGAAACTGATCGACGCCACGATCCGCATGTTCACCGAGCCGCAACTGGCGCTGGACAAGGACCTACTACAAACCGCCATCAGTGATGACGAATCACTCCGCGCTTCCCTTCTTGGCAAACTAAACGTCAAAGAAGAGGAACTTGCTTCCAATGATAAGTTCGCCGCTGTACTCTCGGCTATTGGTATCGACCCGCCAACAAAGATTAGTCCCACCACCGGAAAAGAAGCTTACGCCTTCGCCAAGAACGACGCCCTCTTCCAACAAATCCTGAACGGCGACAACGAAGAAGCGGTTCTCCTGTGCGAAGCGAGGATGAAAGTAAAGAGCACACAGGAGAGGACACGGGCACAGCGCTTTCTTGACATCGCGGGTCGGGCAGATGGGTTGTTGCCGGTGCCTGTAAATTATGCGCATACGCGAACGCTGAGATGGGGGGCGGCTAAGGGTTCCAACATTAACATGCAGAACCTGAAGCGAGGCGGGAAGCTGCGCAAGTCTATCATCGCCCCGCCTGGGTATAAGTGTGTGGCCGGCGACCTGTCCCAGATCGAGCCGCGTGTGTTGGCGCACCTAGCTGACTTCACTGAACTACTGGAAATCTTTAAGTCGGGCAAGGATGCCTATTCGTTATTTGGCAGAACGATGTTTGGGATGCCAACGCTAAACAAAGAAGAAAATCCAGAACTTAGGCAGTCTAGCAAAAGTGCGATGCTTGGGTGCGGTTATAGACTGGGGTGGGCATCATTCGCTTCACAGCTTCTCGTCGGTTTCCTGGGCGCCCCACCTGTAAGATATGACAGGGCGTTCATGAAGCAACTCGGGATTTCCGGCCAAACGGTCGTAGAATTCATGACCGGCTACCCCCACGAGGGGCGGCGAGGCGCGGCTGCAGGAGCGGAGCGACTTGAGCGCATGATGGAGATTCCCCACACGTGCACCGACAAGGAACTGCTGGTTCACTGCGTCTGCGCCAAGGAAATCATCGACCGCTACCGCCGCGCGTCTGAGCCCATCGTTTCCTTCTGGGGCTTCCTCGACAAGATGATCGCCACCGTCATCGCCGTGCCCGACGCAGCGCCTGTCACCCACAAGTGCCTCACGTTCATGCCTGGGAAGATCAAGCTGCCCAACGGCTTGTTCATGACGTATGACAACATCAAAGTGGAGACAGATGACATCGGAAGACCGCAGTATTCATACTGGAACGGAAAGACGTACAAGGCATTGCACAGTGGAATCGTTGCTGAGAATGTCACCAGCGGAACTGCACGATGTGTTATCGGGGACGGGATGCTACGAGTCCAACCGCGATACAGGTGTGCGTCATGACGAGCGGTCCATGATGAAAAGCTTGTCGTGTTTTGCGCATGATGCAAGTGAGCGGTGCGCCTTCATATCTCCCCGGCATCCCCCTCGATGCTACGATTGGGGCGGCGCAACGGTACGGGGAAAGTAAAGCCTAACTAACAAGCCGGTATAGCACAACGGTAGTGCTTCTGCTTTGTAAGCAGGGGGTTGTGGGTTCGATTCCTACTGCCGGCACCAAACACTATGGACTATAAAATACTTGACGCAATTTGGAAAAAGAGAAACATGCTAGATATAGAGCGGCGTGACAAAGAACGAGAACTGATGCAAGAGTATGATAAGGTGCACTACGACAAAATCCGTGCACTTCAAGATGAATGCGGTAGAGACACGGGGCACAACTGGATGTTCTCACATCACGGTCCTCTCGGGCACTCGTGGTTTCGTTGCACCGGATGTAAGAAAAGTAAAGTAGAAGGGGATAGTCTATGATGTTCTTCACGGTCACAGGAATCGTAGTGTGGGGGTGCGTTGCCATCCTCGCCATCTGGTACGCCACCGGGCGCATGGAAATCAACGTTGCAAAAGACAAAAAAGATGATTGACTATGCGCAACACCTTATCAAGATCGAGTTCATGACGAAGGTTGTACATGATGCTTGTCTTTCCAGAAACTATGAAGGCGCTAGAGACATCACCCTTGAGTTAATGGCAGAGACAAAATTGCTGCTGAATACTATGACACATATGCAAGAAGAACAAGCGCGACAAGAAGCAGAAAGGTTTGGGCACCGTGTACGCGTTCAATCCTAATGCGTTCAGTTACTCGTCGCTCAAGACTTACGAGTCTTGCCCCCGCAAGTTTGCGGAAGTCAATGTCTACAGAAACTTTCAGGATGTCTTCACATCTCCAAAAGGAGATTATGGGGACAGAATGCACAAAGCTGCAGAAGCGTATGTCAAAGCGGCTGGTGAACTAGAGGCTGAGTTTAAATTCATCAAACCCATCCTCGACACACTGCGCAACATCTCGGGAGAGAAGCGCACGGAACACAAGATGGGCGTCAAGCACGACGGCACACCGACACGGTGGAACGACCCTGAGCGCTGGTTTCAAGGCATTGCTGACCTGACTATCGTGGGTGACTCACCAGTGGCGCGGGTTGTAGACTACAAAGCAGGGGATTCAAAGTACGCAGACACAGATCAGCTAGAATTGATGTCGCTGTTGATCTTCGCGCACTACCCGCATGTCAAGCTGGTCAAGGGCGTTCTTCTCTTTGTACTCAGTGAACAAGTCAGGAAGCGCACAGTAGACATCACGGAGAAAGACAGGCTTTGGCAGAAATATAGAGAGAGGCACGCTAAGGTGATCGCATCTCACGCCGCTGACAACTGGCCCATGAAGGAGTCCGGACTATGCAAGAAACACTGCTGTGTTTTGTCGTGTGCACACAATGGTAGGTAGGAAAAAATGTAATGTCCGACGCTGCAAATAATGCGTTGTTGTTTGATGAAGAAATTGATCGTCGTGTAGTCGATGCTTTCATTTCTACTATGGGCGATCCACGACGAGAACAAGAAACTGGATATGTTGTTCGTGCGCTGATCCAACACCCTGCCATGCGAGAGCATATTTACCGTGAAGTTGAATACCACGTAAAACGGCTGATCGAAACAATGTATCCACGGCATAATAAAGACCCCTACAATCCGCGAATTTCTATGGACCCGCACGGTACAGATTGGAGTCGCTACAAATGGTAGGAAATAATGGAAAAAATCCCTGGAGAGACGCCGTTGACGATATGCTCGTCACGTGCCACGAGGTTGCCAGCGATGACCCACGAGAGTCAATCAACAGGCTTATCAACTGGCACGTCACCGTCTCGCTTGACCCCGCAGTATCTAGCGCCGCACAAGAACTGATTGCGCGCGGTAGGGAAGAAGCGCTGAATGAAAGTATTAAGATGTTAGAGGAACTTCACGAACGCCGCAAACACATGGACAACTATGCGTTGTACTTTGCGAACTTGTTGAGAGATAGGAAAAAGAATGCCGGGTAGGCTTCCTGGCCCCTTGGTGCTTGCTATAACCGCCGCACTAGAACACGAGGGAGAAGCTACAATGGCTGAATTGGCTAAAATCATCGGCTTGCATCGCTTTGATTGCTCCAGTGTCGTGTCCCGTATGCGCAAGCCGTGTAAGATGCTGCCCAAGCGCATCTATGTGAAGCGGTGGGTGAGGGACGACGATTCAGGTGGGCGCAGCTACCTTCGTGCTGTGTTGGCGCTTGGTGATGCGCCCGATGCTCCGAAGCCTAAAGCAAAAGCTAGTAAAGAAGCCTCAGCAGAATACAGAGCTAAAGAACGGCATCGAGTGAACAGCGTTTTTATGTGGGCGCAACCACGCCGTGTCAGAGAAGCTGCACGAAGAAACAAAGAAGGAGTTTGAAATGCCGTATACTCTTCCTAACGGAAAACGTGACTACAAACGTCAAAACGAGAACGTTGACAGTAAACCTGCTGCACGCAAGCATCGGGCGCATGGGGTGAAAGTTCAGCGTGCTCTTGAAGCCGAGGGCCGCGCTAGTAAAGGCGATGGGCTGGACAATGGTCACAAGCGCGCGTACAGTAAAGGCGGGTCGGCAGATTTGAAAAACATCAAACTGCAGAGCCCGTCTACGAATCGTAGTTTTTCTAGAAATGCCGATAGCTCGATGAAAAGTGAGCGGTCGAAGAAGGGCAAGTAGGGTTTCTCCCATTGACGCGGCGCTTGTGCCGCAGTACAGTAGTTGTGTTGGTAGCCGCTGGTTGGTGGCAAAAGCATCCCGTAAGGCAAACGTGGGGATGCGCCCTTGAGCGAGGGTATTAACGTAGTCTGTGCGTAAGGGTTTCTCCTGCCCACGAGCGCGCCGGCACCCCGAGAGAACACCACTCTCGGGGCGTCGTAACTTTTATGGAGTATATGCAGATCAAATCATAGAAAACAAGTTACTGTTATTCAGGACACGCAATCCTGAGCGGTATACGCTCATCCCGAAGTCGCGCAACATGGGAGAGGTTGCGCCGGGGATTCACGAGATTGCAGTAAAGTGGGGACTCGATGAAGTTAAGGTTCTTCGCAACCTGGGCGTCAAAAACGTACCCTCACCCATCCAAGGTACATATAAATGGCCGGGGCGCTTCAAGCCCTTTGAACACCAGATCGCTACAGCATCGTTTCTTACGATGCACAACAGAGCGTATGTATTCAACGAAGCTGGAACAGGCAAGTCATTAGCGTGTTTATGGGCAGCAGATTATCTGATGACAAAAGGGCTGGTGCGCCGCTGTCTCATTGTCTGCCCGCTGTCGATCATGGAAGCCGCATGGATGAAAGACTTGATGCAGTCTGTCATTCACAGAAAAGCCGCTATCGCTCACGCTGCTTCGATGGAGAAGCGCCGGGACATCGTTGCCGAAGGGCATGAATTCGTTATCATCAACTACGACGGTGTTGAAGGCGTAGCCAAGGAAATCATCGCTGACGGCACATTTGATCTAGTTATTTGTGACGAGGCGAACTTCGTAAAAAATGCAAACACAAGACGCTGGAAGGCGATCAACGCTGTCTGCACTCCTGAAACGCGTATATGGGCACTCACAGGTACTCCGGCTCCGCAATCTCCGGTTGACGCTTTCGGACTTGCGAAACTTGTTACTCCGGGCACTGTACCTAAATTCATCACTGCTTGGAAAGACAAGACGATGATGAAGGTGTCGCAGTTCAAGTGGATTGCCAAGGGAGATGCGCCCCAGACAGTTCACCGTGCACTGCAGCCTGCCATCCGGTTCACCAAGGCGATGTGTCTCGACTTGCCGCCTGTGTTGACATCGACGCGCAAGATTGCAATGACGGCGCAGCAGGACAAGTATTACCGCATGATGAAGATTCGTGCTGTTATGTCCGCTGGTGGAGAAACAGTTACAGCCGTGAACGCAGCTACCGTCATAAATAAATTGTTACAAATTAGTGCAGGTGCCGTGTATAGTGATGGACAAGAGACGGTTGTGTTCGACTGCAAACCGCGATTGCATGCCTTGGATGAAATTCTTGATGACACAGACAAGAAGGTTATTGTCTTCGCCCCTTACCGTAGCAGTATTGACACTATTGTTGAGCATCTTGTCCACACTCATGTTACTTGTCGCGCAATCACGGGCGATGTGACACCGACGAAGCGCGGGGAGATTTTTAATGACTTCCAATCCAAACCCGATCCGCGCGTTCTGGTCATACAACCACAAGCCGCTGCGCACGGCGTCACGCTCACGGCTGCTGATACTGTTGTATTCTGGGGACCTGTCACCAGCGTGGAAACATACATTCAGTGTATTGCTCGCGCAGATCGAATCGGACAGAAAGGAGCGAGCGTAACTGTAGTACACTTACAAAGTAGCGACATCGAAGCAAGGATGTTCCGACAATTAGAGTCTCGTGTAGAAGACCATGAAGCGATTGTGAAGTTGTACAATGAAGAAATGAAGGAGTTGAAATGACAACTACTACCTGGGAAAAGTTGCCGGCCATTGAAGGTAAGCATGGCGGGTGCTTAAACTGCGGCGTTCGCCCTAGTTTTTTTCCTGTCGATGGAATTATTGCTGTCGGTTTTGGGTACGCGGCGCTGCACTGTGACAACAAAGCAGTTTGGGTTGAACCGAACGAAGCAAAAAGCGACGACGAATATCTTACGGGCGCGCAAGCTGAAGAAATGGCTGCAAAAGACCCGGAGCATGATTGGCGCATTGTCCTAGAAGGACCTCTGTCAGGACGTACTTATCAGCGACACGGAGAAAACGAATGGGCGCTTGTAGAACAGAATACGGGTTTTGCCTGAAGGAGTTGAAATGACAACTACCCCAACCGTAGACCAACTGTGTAATGTCTACGTGAAGATTCGTGAGAAGAAGCGCGAGATGGTGAAGAAGTACGAAGAAGAAATCGCGCTGTACGATGGCAAGCTGGATGCACTGGCCGGCGCCATGAAAGATATGCTCGTTGCTGCCGGCGCCACGTCGATGAAGACGGACCACGGCACGGTGTATTCACAAGTCAAGACCCGCTACTACCCGATGGACTGGTCGGTGTTCAAGACTTGGATCGTGCAGAATGATGCAGTAGATTTGTTGGAGAAGCGCGTTGCTCAGACCAACGTGAAACAGTGGCTTGAAGAGAATCCGACAAACCCGCCCCCGGGTCTTCAAGCTGAATCGGAACTGACTGTAACTGTGAGGAAGAACTAATGGAAACCTTTACGCAGCCGAAAATCACCGGCTATCGCCAACTAAGCGAAACGGAAGCGGCGCTTATGAACGAAGGAAAGGCGCTTGCTGAACAAGTCGCCGTGTATATTGACAAGTTGCGAAAACTTACGCCAGAAAATACAGACACCCCACTTGACCAACGTTGGATCAGCATCGGCGTAACTGATCTGCAAAAAGGCTTTATGTCCGTGATTCGCGGCATTGCTCGTCCCACTACTTTCTAAGGAATCTACATGACAGTATCTTTTGGGGATGCACTATCCCAACTCAAGAAAGGCGAACGTGTTGCCCGCAACGGGTGGAATGGCAAAAACATGTGGCTGCAAATGCAGACGCCTGATGCGCATTCCAAGATGACACTTCCCTACATCTACATTGAGTATCCGAATGGGCACCCTGCGTACCCGACAGGTTCTCGTGTTCCGTGGCTTGCATCGCAAACAGATATGCTTGCCGAAGATTGGTTTGTAGTTCACAACGAAACGTACTAAGGAACCCACATGTCCAATATTGTTCCCATTGATTTCAATGCCGTCCCTAGTTTTGCGAAGAACAAGTCTGCCATCGCTAAGGCGCTGGACGACACCCTCAACAGCGGTATCAAGCGCCTCTCTATCAAAGGCGGCACTTTCCGGTACATCGCTGGCGGTCAAGAGATTGGCAAGATCGAAGATCGGTTCATTGACCTCGTGCTTGTCAACGCTGCGCCGCATGTGTCGCGCACACTGTATCTGAAGACGTTTGACCCGACTGCCAAGGCTGAGGCGCCTGATTGCTGGAGTCAGGACGGGGTGAAACCGGACCCGAAGGCTCGCAACAAGCAGCATGACAACTGCCTTGGATGCCCCAAGAATCAAAAGGGATCGGGCCAGGGAGAGTCGCGTGCCTGCCGGTACAACCAGCGCCTTGCCGTGGTTCTTGCGAACGACATTGCAGGAGAAGTGCTGCAGCTTCAACTGCCCGCCACGTCCCTGTTCGGTGAAGGCAGCAAGGAAGCCGGCGCCACGCTGCAGGGGTACTACAAGGCGCTGGCGGCGCGGTCTATCGACCCGGCTGCACTCATCACCCGGGCGCGGTTCGACACGGATGTGGAGTCCCCGAAGCTAGGGTTTACCGCAATGGGGTGGCTGACGCAGGAGCAATACGATACCGCTGTGCGCCAGGGACAGAGTGAACAGGCACTTCGCGCCATCACAATGACAGTTTTCGAGGCTGATGGGGTTGACGCGGGGGCTGCGGTTCCTCTACCCTCGGGGACCCCGCCCGTGATGTCGCAAGCTGCAGCGCCTGCTGCCGCTCCTGCCCCGTCGCCGGCTCCCGCCGCGACCACAATCGTCCGCAAGGCCAAGGAAACAGCGACTGCACCTGTCGCGGCTGACGGCACCGAGAACGTGGAGCCCGTGGTGCGCAAGGCAACGGATGTGACGAATGCGCCAAGTGAGAAAATCGCTGCACTGCTTGCCGAGTTCGCTGACGACGATTCTTGATCTTGTAGGCTGACCTGAGAGAGCGCTGGATATCCTGTTCAGCGCTCTTTTTCTTTACACAGACAGAACATGCAAACAACTGAGTTTTTGTCCGCTGTACTACCACCACCGGGCAACGGATACTACTGCTGTGTTGAGCTTACGACACCACGACGAGAACACAAGTTTGTTGAATCTATAGAGAGTCTATATGATGCAGCTAGAGCCTTCGACGGAGATGCGAAAGACACGTATTTTGGAGTGGCAACTTTTACGGAGGGAATTGGCCGTACTGCTGCTAATAGCAAAAACATCCGGTGTCTATTCGCAGATGTGGACGTTGGGGATACCAAGACATACAAATCCATTCGTGAAGCCATTATCGGAGTTAGCGAGTGGCTCACTAGTTCACGATTCCCTGTTCCCTATATGGTGGTCTCTGGATACGGACTACACTGTTATTGGCCTTTTACAGAAGCTGTTCCAGTCAATAAGTGGAAACCAGTTGCGGAAGCATTTAAACGAGCGTGTGCCAGCGGTGGATTGGCAATCGATTACAGTGTCAGTGCAGATGCTGCGCGAGTGTTACGTGTACCGGGCACCAGCAATTACAAACGAAGAGAGGCGCCTCGTGCAGTCACAAGTCAAAACCCAAGGTGAAGCGTTTCCGTTCGAGCACTATTCCGAGCTACTCGCAGATTGGCAAGAAAAAGTCTCCGTTCTACCTGAAATAAAACAAGACCCCGACGACATCCTCGACGCCGCACCAGCATACGCATCATCCGGCGCATCGTACAGAACAGAACTTCAGGACATCTCACAAGGTAACTTCAGCAAGATCGTTGCGCTCGGCGCCGATGGTTGCTTGCAAATCAACAGCTATCTAGCGGAGCCCACAAAAGATGGCCTCGAACCCCTCTTCCGGTCAGTCATCTCAATCGTCAAGTTTTGCATCGACGGTGAAGATAGAGCCATTGAGCTTGGCAGACTACACCCTTATAGCGACGAACGAGTATCCCGGAAGTATGCTGGCATTAAAGGCCCACACAACTGCGCTACATTTGATGCGTCAAACCCCGGTGTGTGCGGAGGATGTAAACACTTTGGTAAGATACACAATCCTATCGCACTTGGAAGGGAACTCAAAAACGTACCTATCGAAGTTACGAAGCCGGCACTTCAACCGAGTGTTCCTGTTGAGCAAGAAGGAACAACACCACATATTGACGTACCGAGAGAGACACACACAATCCCGCCACCGCCCGATAACTTTGCATACAGTTCTCGGGGCGTTGCTATCATGGCTAGTACCCCAGATGGTTTATCTAGACCCGTCCTCATTGCAGATATGGTCTTTTATGCGAAGGTGACATATGACAGGGCAGGAGAGCGCTACGTACAGTTTAACTTCGTGGAACACGGTGTAGAGAAATCCACGGTGATGCCTCTTGCAGTTGCCACTGCGCGCGACGACAGCATCAAGGCATTTGCGAAAATCGGCATCATGGTTTACAACGGACAGGACAACGCGTTTCGCACATACTTAAAGGTAACAATAGCGGAAGCGAAGAAAGAGCCTGTGCGCATCATGCCTACAAATCTAGGCTGGCAAGACGATGATTCCTTCGCTTTCAATGGGCGCATGTACACGACGACAGGTGACTACGATGTGCCCATGCACGGCTTCGACAACATCAATGAGACTATCGGAACCCGTGGCACCCTAGATGGGTGGCGCCTCGTCATTGCGGGCATCATGCGCCTGCAGCGGTGGGATATTGTGACCATGACTGCGATATCGTTCGGAGCGCCACTGATGCGCTTCACCGGGCTCAACGGTCTTACTTTTCATCTTTGTGGGAATGACAGCGGAAAGGGGAAGACTCTCTGCCAGCGCCTAGCATCAAGCGTCTGGGGAATCCCCGACAAGTTCCGCACCACGCCAAACACGAGCCCCGTAGCGATGGTGAACCGCCTGGGTATGCTAGGTAGCCTGCCGCTGATGGTCGATGAGATTACCCACAAGGGGCGCGCTGAAGCCGAGTGGTTCCCTGAGTTTCTTTCTCAGATGTCTGACGGGCGCGGCAAGGATCGCATGGAGTCACAGACAAATACTGAGCGCCGGAACACAACCACGTGGGCGACTATGGCGCTGATGACATCAAACAAGCACATGCTTGACTATCTGACTGCTGAGAGAAACCACGGCAGTGAAGGTGAAGTGCGGCGCCTTGTTGAGATTGTGTTTGACAAAGAACTGAACATTGACCCCCTGACGAAATCGCTGTTGTTCGACACACTACCCGAGAACTACGGCGTGGCTGGTGAAGCGTATGCTAGGTGGCTGGCGGCGAACCCGGAAGTGGCACGGCAAGTTACCAAGGCAACATACACTGAAGTATTTGAGAAGTTCGGTGCCACGGGTGATGAGCGATTCTGGATCGCCGGGTGTGCCTGTATTCTCGCCGGAATCCGCCTCGCCAGCAAGCACGCTGCCAACGTCATAGATATTCCGTACGGTAAAGTGGCTGCATATCTATATGAGGTCATCAAGCACATGCGCCTGGAGACAGGCCGGATGAAGCGCTCGGCGCTTGATGTGCTGAATGAGTTCACTAAGCGTAACTTCGGCAAGCTGGTGACGGTCAACGACAAGATTGCTCGTATCTCAGGCATTGAGGTTGCGGAGACACTAGACCGGCGCGACTTGTGTGGGCGCGTTGAGCGCAACGCTAACGACGGGCTGGTGGACTACTACATCGAAGAGAAGGAAATCAAGGCGTTCTGCTCGTCGTTGAGCTACGGTTACGCTGAGTTTAAGCGCGACCTGACGGCAGAGAAAACGCTGTTTCGGTCAGGCATACACAAGAACTTGCTGCACGGCACCAAGGGTCCGGTCATGAGCGTCAAGTGCTTGCACGTCAGACAAGACGTTGCCAAGGTTGTAGATTTGTTTGGGGAGAAGGTTGCATAGCAACCATGCAAAAAACAAAAATCGATGCCGCCGCCGCGTGGAAGGCGCTGCGGGAGGGTGAATCTTTTTTTGTACCGTCTCTAGATACGGAAACGGCGAAAAAAAATCTGCTGTCAATGGGGTATGAACCCCGAAAAAATGCCCCTGTAGTCCGCTCGGGTATCTACAGGGGCATGAGCGGTGTGCTCTGCTACAGGCAACCGTCTAGAGAGCGGAAGCGAACTGAGAACTTAGATTGGTTTTGACGCGCTTGAAGTTGTCGAGCGCTTCTTTCTTCTGCGCTGCTGTCATCGTGCTATTGCGCACAACGTTCTCGGCGTTGCTGATCTTGTCAATAGCTGCTTTCATCTTTGCAGCCATGCCGCCCTTGGCAATGTTCTCGGCGTTATCTGCCATGTACTCCTGCGCTTCAACAGGGTTAGTTTCAACAAGCTTCTTGAACGTCTCGCTGTAGCGCGTGAACTTGTCGATCTTGTCATACAGCCTATTGACTTGACCGCCAGCATCTTCTTGTTGAAGCGCGCTCTTGAACAGCGGCAGTTCCGCCAGCGTGCGATCCGGTTTGTCCACTGTCGGCGCAGGCAACATAGTGTCGATCAGCGCAGCGAAGGCAGGATACAACCCCGCTGTGTACTGACCCAACACATGCTCAAGCATCTTGGGTGAGATGCCCCACTGCGTACCGAAAGCCTCGAAGTCGAACCCAACGAGTTTAGACAGTTCGCTCGTGTTCCTGTCAGCGCGCAACCCGATGTCGATGTCTTGAAGCGCCCTGCCCTCGATGGGCCTGCCGGTGAAGAACGACGTGTTCTGTTGCGCTTCGACAAGCGGGATGACGCCTTGGGGGAGAACCACGTTAGGCACCATCTGCCACAGCGCACCGCCAACCATGCGCATCTCGTCACCGAAGTCTTTGTCTTGGAACAGCGTGCGAACAATCGCTTCTGGGATCATCTTGAACAAGACACCATACTCAAACGGCGTCGGCAGCTTGATCGTGATGTCTGTGCCCGGAATCTTCACAAACCAGTTACTGAGACGCTCTGCAGTGTTGGCGTTCTTGTAAACGTCATCGTCACCCATCGCCATAGCGTACATCATTGTGATGCCGCCGATCATGGCACCACGCGCCAGCAGCTTGTTGCGGATATTGACCCGATCCGCCAGCGGCATGTCCTTTGTGAATGCAGACCTGTACAGCACATCCCAACCCTGGATCGCCGCGCTCAAGAACGGCACCATGTGGTTGAGCGAACGCACTGACGGCGAAGACCCGCGCTTGCTGAACGGCATCGCTTCGTATGCTGCCAGTGTCGCTTGAATCTCAGAGGCGCCTTCCCTCAACGCCCCCTGGTACACGTTACGCCGCGTGATAGCGTCCGCACCCATCGCCGCATGGTCAAGCTTCGCCATCCAGTAACCCCAGGACCAAGCAGGCGCCTTCTTCGCCTCGTTCTGGATGCGCTCAATGTCCATCTCATTCTCGGAGAACAGCATGCCCCCCGTGATGCCACGACGATCCAACGTCTTGTCTGACTTTCCTGTGAGAGACTTGCCGACTTGCGCCAACGTGTCGGTCAGCGGGTTCATGTCCGCGCCCGTAGCCAGCCAAGCGCTCAACGGATCGCGCACTAGCTGCCGGAACATGTACAACGGGTTGCGCGTCACCGTCTTGCGCAGGAGTTGCGCTGGAACACCCATCATGCGCACCCACCCGGGCAGGCTGGCAGGAACGCCGGCAAAGCCCTTCACCAGCAGATCAGTCGGGATGTCGGCTGCTGCGGTGTCTGTCGTGTCCACCGCGAATCGTTGTAGGTCCCCATCCTTGCGGAACTCGATAGTGTTCTCGTTCTTCTCATTTTCAGATATCGGGTGTGCTGCACCCATAGCCTCAAGTGCCAATGCCGCCTCACGCGAAGCGATATTGTGCAACGCAGCGTCAACCAAGACGGATGCGTTTCGTACGGACGCAGTGAAGAAATCCATCACTTGTCCACTGCCGCCAAGCAGTTTTTGTAGATGCGGCTCGTCAGCTAGGCGCCCAACTGTGATGTCGCGCCCTTGGTCGATTTCAAGCACGAGATTTCCGTGCTTGTCCTTGCGGAACAGCGGTGTGTAGTTGCCCTCGCTGGCGAGCCTGCGAAAATCTTCTTCCTTGATGACACCGGCTTGCTGCGCAAACTGCAGCATGCCCTTGTTCCAATCCTGATATTCCTTGTACGCAGCCAGGAACGGTGAATTTTTGTCGGCTACCAATGCGTCGGCCTGTGCGCGTGCTTTGGCCTTCTTGGCATTCTCGGCACGGATTTTGTCGGCTGTAGCCTGAGACGCATTCGGCGGAATTGCCGTGTCTGCAAACACACGATCCCACCCGCGCGTCTGAGCGCGTTTTGCCAGGGCGTACATAGTGAACGCATCGGACGTAGCCTGATGGTCGCCAAAGCCCTTGACAGCGGCCAGCAACTCACTCACGCGCCTCAGTGTGGGTCCACCTTCCTGCGCCTCAACCATGCGCACATCTTTGCCCTTGTGCTTGCTCTTGACGCGCACGGGCGGGCCTTCCATCACGGACTGCTGCACCATGTGATTACGCTGCGCGTAATTCATCAGGTCATACGTGACCTGAATCGCATACGTAGCATCACCACGCTTGAGCGCTTCCTTCAGCGCCGCGTAGTTGTCAACAAATCGCGTGCGTATAGATAGGCCAGAAGCTGCCTCACGGATCGCTGCCAGTTTGCTCTTATCGCGTCCGATGAATGTGTTGGAAGCTTCTTCGATGTCGGGGGATGCGTAGGCGCGTTTAGGTGATGCGAATGTGGCATCTGTTTTGAAGTCCCGCGTTTCATACTCAAGCCAGTTCGCAAGAAGCGCTTGTTCAGCAACAGCAACGGCATCGGTCAGTGTCTGCAGTTCACGAGGATGCTTGGCACCAAACAAAGCAGCGATTCTGTTGATGAATGCAGACCACGCGTTTTTAATTGATTCAAGCATGCCGCGTTGTGGCGGAATCTGCTTGAGCATTTCTTGAAACGCAGGATTAGAGAACGTGTCTGCAACAAACTCGTGCACATCCGTAACGGCATACACTTCACCGCTATCGAGCGCTTCGGGGTGATCCGACAGGTACTGCTGGCCTTCTTTGGTCTTTGTCCACGCTTTGACGTGTTGCAGCAGCTTATAGATATCCCGCGCCACTTCGGGGTTCGTCTCAATGCCCGCCAGCGTAGCCGCGTGCGTCAGTTCGTGCAGCACAAGCTCACGAAGCGCCGGCTGGTCATTAAATACTGCCGGTGACAGGTAAATCAGTTCTTCGCTAGGCGCGTACATGCCATTGTGTTCAGCGGCATGCGTCATCGACACTTCGATAGTACCCGGCACATTGCCAAGCACTTGCAGCACCTTGTTAGCCAGCGATTTCTGTAGCGCGTTGTCAAACTGCCCAACAAGCCACTCACCAGCTTGCAAGAATGTCATCCCATTCAGCGGGTGTTTTCTAGCTTCGTTGAGTTGCTTGATTGTCGGTGCAACACCGGGGGCGCGGCCAGAAAAATACACATCCGGCGACGTACCAAATCCTGAGATGTCGTCATCGGCTTCGTAATCTGTCGGTGCCTCGTCACGCGCCTTCTGTTTAGCCAGTGCCTTAGCCAGCGCTGATTCTTCCTTGGCAGTCAGCTTCTTGGTGTTAGACGCACGCGCCTTCATCGTAACTTCACGACTCTCAGGCGTACCTGTGCGCATATTCAACGGCGCGGAAGTCTGCTCACGCATCACCGGCTGTTGACGGAACGTACGCTTCTTGCCAACATTGTCGAGTGCCAGTTTCCGTGCACCCAACTGCGCCAAGATAGCCTGCAGTTCTTTCTCAAGCGGTTTCTGTGCACGCTTGTTGGGTGCAGCTTGAATCTCGGCGCGCTTGTCGTCGGCTTGCTTTGTCAGCGCATCAATCTCAGCCTGGATCGTTGCACGTGCAGCATCATTCACTGCCTTAGTGGCAGCGCGTTCTTCAGCGGCTTGCTCCCGGGCTTCTTCCCGCGCTGCCCGGGTGGCTTCATCCTGCTCGGTGATCGACGGGATACGCTCGATGTCGCGGGTCACGCGCCCGTACTGGTCGCGCTTCGACTTGACCCGGGTGCCAGGGAGCCCCAGACCTTGCTGCAAGGGGCGCAGCGCATCTGCCTGCGCAGCGAAATTCGTTTGGGTAGCTTCGGCTTGCGCCAGGGCTTCTTTCTGCCGGCGCAATTCTGCCGCCTGCTGTGTTGCCGGCGTTCCGCGTGCTGTCTCAACAGTGCCTTTTTCTACATCAACGACGTAGCCTTGCTCGCGCAACTGGTTGGCAAAGTAGTCGAGATTCAGCTTTTCAAACGCAACAGTCTTGTCGGTAGCAGCTTCTGCATTGAGATTCGCACCGTTCCACGACTCGCGTACTTGGTCACGAATTTCTTCAAGCGTCTTAGACGCTGCATCGAGGCGCTGTTCTTCGAGCGCAATGCGCTGCTCAAGCACATCAATCTGTTCTTTGGCGAGGCGGTTCATGCCCGGAACCATGCCGGCCAGCACGAGGCGCAACCCCTCGGCACCTTCTTCGTTTTCTAGCTCGGCTTCCTTCTTGGCAATCTCGCGCTTCTGCCGATCCAACTCAAGCTTGGCAGCATCTTTCTGTGCAGTCAGTTCACGCAACCACGTGAACGCACCCTGTACAGCCGTTTCAGCTTCTTGCTGCCGCGCTTGCATCTCAGGCGTCATTGCCTGATTCTTCAGATTACCAAGAGCGCGAAGCACTGCTTCTTGGTATGCGCGCCGAACTGCTTGAACTTGTTGCTTGATCTTGTCGCGTGCAAGTTCTTCAGCGGTTTTTGGCCCTTTAGTAGGTGCAACAACTGCACCTTTTTCCGCCCGTTCCGCTTGTAGCGCCGCCATCTCGGCTTCACGCGTTTCATCAAGCTCAACAGGACCCGCTTTTTTAGCTTCTTTAACCCAAGCAAAGTCACTCAACCGCGCGTCGATAGCGTCAAGCCGGTTCTTCAAATCAACGCGTTCTTTCTCGGAACGCGCGTCGAGGGCATCCCAAGCAGCCTTGATAGCACGCGCTTGCTCAACAGCCTTGCGCCCCGCCTTGACTTCCGGTGCCTTCTCAAAGTTAGCTGCAGTGGCACGGAAGAACCCAAGGTCGCCTTGCAGACGCGCATATTCCTTGCGCATGGCCCGCACATCGGCGTCGATACCTACCTTCTTGTCGTCTTGCAGAATCTTGATGGCTTTTTCAAGCCCACTGATGCGCTTGGCTGCAGAGACACCTTCTTTCAATGACTGAAACTTGCCTGCTTTTAGATCAGCGACTTGCTTTTCAAGTTTCGCAATACGCTCACGCGTGGCTTCTTGTTTTTGCTCAAGAGGCGCGGGGTCGAACAGGCTTTGTTGGCCTTCAACAGCTTCACCCGGTGGCGGCATCTGTCCCCGCAACGTGCTTACGGGTTGTCCGCCTTTACGCGGTCGAGAAATGTTGCCTTCATTTTTGACGGTTGTGTATGTAAATTGTCTGCCGACATTTGCTGCAATTTCTCTAAGCAGCTTGTCGTTTTGCGTGCGTTCCTTACGCCCTTCGATGACGCGTGTAGACAGTTCTTCTGCTGCATCAAGCAGCCCTGCCGTGAACCGCTGCCCTTCTATATCTGAAACAACGTCGGTGCCGCCTTGCCCCGCGTCAATAGCGTCTTTGGCAGCTTGCAACCCACGTGTAATTGAAGGAAGCGTATCGCGTGTAGTGAGTGCGCGTTCAATCAAGTTCCCTACATACTCACGCCGACGACGTAGTTCTCCACCACGAGTCTGTGCCGTTTCCCCCCGCGCCTCAGCAGTTTTCGCTGCTTCCGACGTGGCAAACTGCATGCGCAGCGGCTGCTCAACACGCTGACCTTCTTCCCGCACGGACACCAGCGGCGCTACGATGCGGTTGATCTGATCCTGAAAAACTTCAGTGGCTGCACGGTACGCGCCCAGGCGCCGCTCTGCCAACGGGCGCGGGTCAAACTTCTCCATCTCGGCGCCACGAACAAGCTCAGTGCCGCGCATCTGTGCAGGCACCTTGACACGTTCTTCTTCCGCCATTTCTTTAGGCAGGGCACCAGCACGAGTAACCCACTCGTTGAACACACGCTGAATTTCTGCAGCGGCTTGAAGCGCTTCTCGTTCTGTCAGTGCCTTGCCAAACGCAGCACGTGTAATGGCTGCTTCCTGAATCACTGCCTGCACGTACTGTTGACGCGCCTTGCTGATCTGGTTACGCAGCGTCTCTGGTGTAGAACTGGCAGACCCCCGGGCTTCTGGGTTACGGGAACCAAGTGTGCGGTTAGCAGCAAGATCATCAATCAGGAACGCGACATCTGCCATCGCTCCTTCTTGTTTCTTGCGTTCTTGTACGATGCCGCCAGCAACGGGGGTAGTGTCAACAAGCCCAAGCAGCGTAGTATTTGCCTTCTCACGACGCGCTGCTGCAGCCATCGCAGCTTCTTTGTTACCCGAGCGCGATGCCGTGTCGAGGTCTTTGTCGGCCATATCCCGCTCTGCATAGAGCGAGTCAACACGGTCGAGGATACTACCGGCGTTGTGAACCGGGCGCACACCTTCAGGCAGCGTTACCTTGCGCGGGCCTGTTTCGTTCCCTTCACCAAGCGCCTTCTCAAAGACATTATCAAGATAGTCGAAATTCTGCTCGCCTGTGTTCTGGAATTCTTCCTGTTCCGCCATCGACTCCTTCAGCATAGCCAAAGGATCAGTTTCTTTTGTCGCCGTAGTAGCCTGCGCAGTCAAATCGGCTTGACGCTGTTGCATCGTTGCCGTCAGATCAGCCTTCTGCGCTTTCTCAAAATCCTTAGCCGCTGTCTTGATCAAAAGCGCAGACGAAGCCGGGTCCATCCCAGGCAATGTCAACTTGTGCTTCTGCGCCGCAGCAACCAGTTCAGGTGTCAGCTTCTCAAGCACATCGGCAGCAGTGATGTTGCCGCCTGTGATGTTGGCGTAGTTCTGCAAACCCGCCATGATGCTAGCGAGTTCTTTCTTTGTCTGTTCAACTTCAGGCGCTGGTTTATTGAGCGCTTCGGCCTGTTGCGCCGCAATCTTTTCCCGAATCGCTTTCAACGACGTTGGCGACCCAGCGCTCACTGTCGGTTCTGCCAGCAACGACTCCATCATGAAGTCTTGCGGGTCTTTCTTAGCGCGTTCAATCTCAGGACGGCGCGCAACGAATTCTTCTTTCAGCTTCTCTGTGTCTTTGACAAGCTTGCGTTTCTGTTCTTCAAGCTGCTTCTTCTCAAGCGCTTCAGCCGATGTCGAATCAGGCTTCCCGTACGCCTTGATGCGCGCCGTCAGGTCGGCCAGGGTCTTGTTCCGCTCTTGGAACTTACTGTCCAGTTCAAGAAGATACTGAGGGGTATCTTTAGCCGCCTCAACCTGTTTCTTTTTCTCTTCTTCCTGAGACGCAGCCGCCTCGGATTCCGCGTCTTCAACGGCCCGAGCCTCGGTCTTGAGTTTCCGCGCTTCCTGCTGCCCACTGTACGCGCCAGTGGCGCCGCCCATGAGCCCGCCGAGAATGGCGCCGGTAGTGGCCCGAGAGCCTACGCCCCGGGTGGTGTCCACCGTGGGATCGACTGACTGTTCCCCGACGTTGGCGAAGTACGCGCCGCTGCCTTCTTCGGCGGCTTCCTGTACTGACTCACCCAGACCCGTGCGGCCAGCGCCGCGCAGTGCCGTCTTGGCGGGGTTCATACCCATCAGCGCCTTCTCGGCACCGGGCAGGAATGCCATCGTCGCGCCGGATACCGCACCGGCTTTCAGTGCAGCCTTGCGTGCCTCGCCAAGCGCCCGCTCGTGCGCAGCCTCGGGCGTGAACCCCTTGGCAACAGCAGCCTTGTACACACGGTCGTATGTCTCGGCACCGACATCGGCACCCTGCATAGTGGCACCAGCACCGGCAGCACCGGCTACGCCTGCGCGTTTGAGTCCCTCTTTGCCGATACCCTTGACAAGCGCCTTGGCGCCCAACTGAGCGCCCAGACCCGAGCCCATTGTGGCGGCGAGCATCGGAATCTGCTCAACCAGCATACCCAGAGTGACACCGGGATTGCTGGCGTATTGCTTGAGTGTTTCTGTAACTTCAGCAGTCAAGCCGAGTTTCTCGGCTTCCTGAATCGCAAGCGCGATCTTCAGTTCCTGTTCTTTGCGTTCTTCCGACTTGAGCGACTGACCGTAGTCTTTGATACCTTGACCGGCTTTGACAAGCGCGTTGTCAGGCGCAGCTAGGCCAGCAAGACCCGCGAGTTGTCCCGGAACCTGAACTACATTGCCAACACCGGAGATGAGAGAGCCGATGTTGTTGTACCCGCCTTTACTTGCGGGTTGAACTTGGCCTTTGTATGCATCTGGGTATTTTTGTTTGGCAAGCGCATCTGCTTGGTCAAACGGCATGTCTGACGGCACTTCGACAAACGTGCCATCAGGTAGTTCAAAGTCGCGGTATCCCATAATTTAGAGCCTGCCTCGCACTACTTTACCGGGTGCAGCTTGTTGTGGCTGCGCTGTGGCACCAATACCAAGTCCCTGCTGCAGAAGTGCTTCTAGTGCAGGCGGGAATGTGCTTTCGTACGCTTGCTTGTACTCAAAGTTGAATCGACGTTGGAAGTCAGGATTCATCCTATTCAGCGGATCATCTGGTTTTCCGACCTTAGTTTCTGCTAGCTTACGCGCGTTATCCGCTGCCACCTGTTGTGTATTGAGAAGACGTTGGAACTTCTGTTGATCCACACCATCTTTCCGAATTTCCGCCTGTAGCCTATTTGCTTCCCGTTGGATCGCAGCAGACTGAGCGGCAATCCGTTCAGTCATTGCCATCTTCTCACGATCCAGAATTTCTGCATTCCCGAATCGAGTCGCTTCGTTCTGCGCTTGAAGTACGCGAATGGCTTGCTGGTTAGTTGCATCAGCCCGTTCCGCGCCCCACTTGGAATTCGCAAGATAGTCGGCTTTAGCTTCTGCACCGACTTGAATGCCAAGCTGCGTAGCCATCTTTTCCCGTTCGTCCAGATACGCACGCCGTTTCTCGGCCTTCGCTTCCTTAGCATCAACATAGTCAGCCGCTGCACTGCCGAACACAGCACCAAACCCGGTGCCGTTCTTGGTCCCCAACATACCCCGCCCAAATGCAGCAAGCCCAGCACCTTCTTCCGCTTCACGAAGTTCTTTTATGCGAACCGGATCGGGTGTTTTATATCTTTCCGCTTCTTCGCCAAGTTGTGCGTTCTTCGGAATATCAAGCTTGTACTGATCGGGTTTCGCCAGTTCACCCATCTTCTCGTATTCACCTAACTTAGCGGGCGCATACTTAGCCAACGGATTCACGCCAGCACTACCAACCCCACGTGCGGCGGCAGGCGCAACGATCTGCGGTGGTGCGATGACGGGCGCCCCTGGCTTGAGTTCGCCTTCAACAGGATTTGTAGCGCGGCCTTTTTCTGTGCCAACACGTTCCGCTACATCGGGCTTTGTTGCTTCGGTGCCTTTGGGTAGCTTGTAGTTATTTCCTTCATTGCCGTAGTTGAATTCATCTTCAGTGCGCCTGCGCCCTGCAAGACCGCGCCGCGTTTCTTCCTTTAGGTTATCCCACCCAGGACCAAACATCTGCCGAAAGTAATTTGCAATCTTGGCGTTAACGGCGTCTGTACCTACTGGCCCACCACCCGCAAACTGACGAACGGGTTGTGGCATCCCTTGTCTCATCGGCCCCATAGCACCAATCCCTGCCTGTGCAGGCGGTGCAGCTTGAGCCAACACCTGATCCTTGACGGTGCCTTGTGGGACTTGTGCGCCAGTACCGCGCTGCTGATCTGTCAGCGCTTTGAGGGCTGCGATGACCATGTACGAGGGGGCAATGCTTTGCATCTGCCCTTGAGCCATAGCGCCAAGTGCCTGCGGACCCAACTTCATCAGGTCACTCATGGAGACAGACTGCCTACCAACGATGCTCATTTCCCGCCCCCGATCATATACCCACCAATACCGCTACTGATTAGCTGCTGCGCCAGCGTCGGTGCGGGAGTTGTGTTTGCAGTCGTTGTTTGCGTCATCGGCAACCCCTGATACCCAGACTGCATGATTCTGGCCTGCGTCAACGGATGGTCGCGCTGCTCAAGGAAATTCTGGTAGCCTGTATCGAGCCCTTGCTGCTCCCAACCTTGTTGCTGGTTGCCGATGCCCATGAGTCCTTGATTCTGCGCAAGCTGATTCTGAAACGTAGTCTGCCCGATGTTCGCCAATGTGTTTCCTGCGCCCATAGCGCCAGTATACGCGCCTGTTGCTGCGGTACGGTCAGCGTTGAACTGTCCTTGCGCATTTGTGTACGCGCTTTGCAGACCCGTAGCTTGAATGTCGCCAAGATTTTGATTCAGATTACGGTAGTTTTCCGCATCGACAATAGCGTGCCTGTCGCCACCGAACCCGCCAGCACGGTATGCCGCTGATTGAACCCCCGCTTGTTGTTTCCCAAAATCGCGCATCGCTTCGCGCTTCTGAATGTCCACCACACTCTGCATGTATGGCGACATATAGTGGTCAGCCTGTGACTGATCCCACCGCTGATTGCCTTGGGCTAGAAGCCCTTGCGCTGCTTGCCCGACGATACCCCCGCCTTGAGTGCGCATCGGGTTGTTGGGGTCAAGATTTCGGAACCCCTCAAATCCAGCTAGCTGATCTTCGTTGAAGTTTGCAACACGTTGACCAGAATACGGCATGTATTCTTCATTGGCAAACGCTTCAAACTTGTCAAGCGTACGATCAACA
>JADJFK010000034.1 GCA_016708585.1 Sulfuritalea sp.
ACCCTGTGGCCGGGTTGTTGAGTGTGACCGTATCACCATCAACCACGCCGGTAACCGTGTAGTTGGCGGGGGCAAGGGCGGCACTGGTGTTGCCGTTATAGACCTTCGCTTGCCGTACCCCGTCAGCCCCGCCGTGATTGTCGGGGCAAGGAATAGATGAAGCCGTCCCCGGTGCCGAGGATTCCCCGCCGAATGTTGTGTTTGTACAGCGAAGTCATACGCGGCAAGTAGTCCTGCGCCGCGGGTGTCGCTGTCCGGATCGGTTGAATACACGAGCCAGCGGCCGGTCCTCCGGATTCAGCGAATGATTGCCGGAATTGTCGAAGTCGGTGCCCGCCACCAGCACGATGGCATCGCCTGCGCCGCCTGCCGTCAGGCTCCCGCCCAGCGTGATCTTTCGCTCGCGTTCGCAGTCAGCGTACCGGCGAAGCCTGAAGTGCCGAGTGAGGTCGTTGCCATCCCCTGAGGATTACATCCTTGCCGCTGGTAATGGCGACCGTGCCGAAGTTGTTGCCGGCATTGTTGAAAGAGATGTCCCCTGTCGACGCCGCGGCAAGCGTGAGCGTGCCGGCCGTTGCGGTCACGATGCCGGTGGCGGTTATCGCGCCGGCCGTTGCCGTAAGCGCCGTGGCACCGCCGGTTGCAAGGCTGCCCGCATAGCTTTGATCACCCGAGGTGGTTACCGAACCACCGTTGATGACCGTGGCCTGCCCGACGCTTGTCGTCATCCCGGCGAGGGCATTGGTCGCACCGACCGTGCCGGAGAAGGTCAACGTACCGCTGCCGACTTGCGTCAGCGTCGACGTTCCCGGCGCCGTATCTTCCACGGTGCCCCCGAGCGTGAGGCTGCCATTGCCGCCGATGCTGGCGCTTGCGTCAAGCGTGACCGCACCGCCGATGGAGGCGCTGCCGGCGGTGACGACCAAGGCGCCATTCGAGCCCACGCCCGCTCCACTGATATTCAGGGCCTCCGGCCCGATTGTGGTTCCGTTTGTAATTTCAAGCGTGGCACCACCTGCAACACTCGTTCCGCCCAAGGTCGTACCGAGCGCCGCATTGTTGTTGGCGATCAGCGTGCCGGCGCTGACGGTGGTCAATCCCGTGTAGCTGTTGGCGCCGCTCAGAACCAGCGTGCCCGCCCCCGTCTTGGTCAGGGCCGTCCCCGAAACGATGCCGCTCAAGGTCAGTGTGCCCGTGCCGCCGATCGTGCTCGCCGCGCCGATCGCCACCGTCCCGCCCAGCGACGCCGTGCCGGTCCCCGTCAAGGCGCCGTTGCCACCACCCCGGTGCCGAGTAGCGTCAGCCCTTCCGTGCCGATCGCAACTCCGTTGATGTCCAGCGTCGCGCCCGAGCTGACCGTCGTCGCTCCCGCCGTGGTGCCCAGCGCCGTCGCGTTCTGTGCAGTCAATGTCCCCGCGCTGACGGTCGTCAATCCCGTGTAGCTGTTGGCGCCGCTCAGAACCAGCGTGCCCGCCCCCGTCTTGGTCAGGGCCGTCCCCGAAACGATGCCGCTCAAGGTCAGCGTGCCCGTGCCGCCGATCGTGCTCGCCGCGCCGATCGCCACCGTCCCGCCCAGCGACGCCGTGCCGGTCCCCGTCAGGGCGCCGTTGCCACCCACCCCGGTGCCGAGTAGCGTCAGCCCTTCCGTGCCGATCGCAACTCCGTTGATGTCCAGCGTCGCGCCCGAGCTGACCGTCGTCGCTCCCGCCGTGGTGCCCAGCGCCGTCGCGTTCTGTGCAGTCAATGTCCCCGCGCTGACGGTCGTCAATCCCGTGTAGCTGTTGGCGCCGCTCAGAACCAGCGTGCCCGCCCCCGTCTTGGTCAGGGCCGTCCCCGAAACGATGCCGCTCAAGGTCAGTGTGCCCGTGCCGCCGATCGTGCTCGCCGCGCCGATCGCCACCGTCCCGCCCAGCGACGCCGTGCCGGTCCCCGTCAGGGCGCCGTTGCCACCCACCCCGGTGCCGAGTAGCGTCAGCCCTTCCGTGCCGATCGCAACTCCGTTGATGTCCAGCGTCGCGCCCGAGCTGACCGTCGTCGCTCCCGCCGTGGTGCCCAGCGCCGTCGCGTTCTGTGCAGTCAATGTCCCCGCGCTGACGGTCGTCAATCCCGTGTAGCTGTTGGCGCCGCTCAGAACCAGCGTGCCCGCCCCCGTCTTGGTCAGGGCCGTCCCCGAAACGATGCCGCTCAAGGTCAGTGTGCCCGTGCCGCCGATCGTGCTCGCCGCGCCGATCGCCACCGTCCCGCCCAGCGACGCCGTGCCGGTCCCCGTCAGGGCGCCGTTGCCACCCACCCCGGTGCCGAGTAGCGTCAGCCCTTCCGTGCCGATCGCAACTCCGTTGATGTCCAGCGTCGCGCCCGAGCTGACCGTCGTCGCTCCCGCCGTGGTGCCCAGCGCGTTTGCGTGCTGCGCCGACAACGTACCGGCACTGACGGTCGTCGCGCCACTGTAGGCATTGTCGCCGGATAGCACCACCGTGCCCGCCCCCGTCTTGGCCAGGCTGCCGGCGCCGCTGACGATGCCGCCGAGGGTGAACGTACCGGCGGCGCCCGTGACGGTATTGGCGCCTGTCAGGCCAATGGCGCCGTTCATGGTCGGGTTGCCGCCCACGCGCGAGAGCGTGCCGCCATTCAGCGTGAGCGACTCCGCGTCAAATGTCAGCGAACCGTTGTAGGCCAGCGTGCCTGCAGTCACCGTGGTACCCGCCGCCACATCGCCGAGGCCATTGATGCTATTTAGCTGCAAGATGCCCGCACTGACGCTGGTAGCACCGGTGTACGTGTTCGCGCCGGCGAGCACCACGGTGCCGGTACCGGTCTTGGCCAGGCTGCCGGTGCCGCTGATGATGCCGCCTAGGGTGAATGTGCTTACGGCCGTGCCCGTGACCGTATTGGCACCGGTCAGCGCAATGGTGCCGTTCATGGTCGGGTTGCCGGCCGAGCGCGACAAGGTGCCGCCATTCATGGTGAGCGATTCCGCGGCGAACGTCAGCGAACTGCCATACGCCAGGGTCGCGCCGGCGCCGATGGTCGTGCCGCTGGCCACACCCGTGGCACCCAGCGCGTTGGCGCTGGTAGTGGCCCTCAGGGTGCCGGCGCTGATGGTGGTCGCGCCACTGTAGGTATTGTTGCCGGAGAGCACCACCGTGCCGGCACCGGTCTTGGCCAGGCTGCCGGTGCCGCTGACGATGCCGCCGAGGGTGAACGTGCCGGCCGTGCCCGTAACCGTATTGGCGCCGGTCAGGGCGATGGTGCCGTTCATGGTCGGGTTGTTTGCGGAGCGCGACAAGGTGCCGCCGTTCATCGTGAGCGATTCCGCGGCGAACGTCAGCGAACTGCCATACGCCAGGGTCGCGCCGGCGCCGATGGTCGTGCCGCTGGCCACACCCGTGGCACCCAGCGCGTTGGCGCTGGTAGTGGCCCTCAGGGTGCCGGCGCTGATGGTGGTCGCGCCACTGTAGGTATTGTTGCCGGAGAGCACCACCGTACCGGCACCGGTCTTGGCCAGGCTGCCGGTGCCGCTGACGATGCCGCCGAGGGTGAGCGTGCCGGCCGCGCCCGTAACGGTATTGGCGCCGGTCAGCGCGATGGTGCCGTTCATGGTCGGATTGCCGGCAGAGCGCGACAAGGTGCCGTCACTCATCGTGAGCGATTCCGCGGCAAATGTCAGCGAACTGCCATACGCCAGGGTGGCGCCGGCGGCGATGGTCGTGCCGCTGGCCACACCCGTGGCGCCCAGCGCGTTGGCGCTGGTGGTGGCTGTCAGGGTGCCGGCGCTGATGGTGGTCGCGCCGCTGTAGGTATTGTTGCCGGAGAGCGTCAGTGTGCCGGCGCCATCCTTGGTCAGCGTACCCGCGCCTGTCGCGATGATTTTGCTGATGGTGGCGTTGCCGGCACCGCCAATCGTGAGCGCCTCGGCACCGGTAATACTGCCTGCGCCGGAGATCGTCAGGGTATTCAGGTCGGCGTTGATTCGCGCTCCGCCCGCACCGAGAGCAATGGCGCCGGTATAAGTGTTGTTGCCGCTGATGTTCCGTAATGCGCCCGCCGTACCGCCTACGCCGCTACCCGTGATGGTCAAGGCATCCGCGATTGTCCTGCCGCCTTGAATGGCGAGCGTTGCCCCGGAGGTGACCGTCGTCGCTCCTGCCGTGGTGCCGAGCGCCGCATTGTTGTTGGCTACCAAGGTGCCGGCGCTGACCGTCGTCAGGCCGGTGTAGGTGTTGGCACCGGAGAGCGTCAGTGTGCCGGCTCCCTGCTTGGTCAAGGTGGTACCGGTTCCTGCAATTACACCGCTCACCGTTGATGTACCACCCACGTCCAAGAGGATTGCGCCGCCACCGGTACTCAGTCCGGCTACCGTCGCCGCACCGGTGGTAGTTATATTGACCGCACCACCTGCCGTGGTGATGGTGTCGCCCGCCGTCATGGCAAACGTGGCGGAATTAAACGAAACCGAATTTCCCGCGGTCTGCGCCAGATTGAGGTTATTGTCGGCGAGGTTGTTGATGGTGATCGCGTTCGTTGCCGCGAGCGAGATATTGGTTGTGGCGGCAATGCCCTGAAGCTCGGATTCGAATAGCGTCAGCGTGCCGCCGCCGGGATTGTCCGTGGTAATGACGGTACCTGTAGTGCCCGACGGTGCGCCGGAGAAGGATGTCGTCGAAGCGTCACCATCGTCGATGCTATCCCCCGAACCGTTGGCAATGATGATGTTCGCGGGATCGAGCAGCAGCATGCCGGTCGCGCCGTGCGGAGCGCGGGTATCCACGTCGCCTTTGAACACCAGCGAATCCTTGCCGGAGACTTCGACAAAGCCGCCATTGCCGCCGTTGGCTCCGCCACGCGCGGTAATGCTGCCGTAATAACGGGTCGTGTCGTCGGCCCAGGCGATGACCTTGCCGCCATCGCCCGTAGTCACTGCATCGGCCCAGATTCGAGCAGTCGGGTCAATGAAGGTAAACGAAGCGTTGCGCTCGGGGCCCTGCCCCTGGTAGTTGCCGCCGACCAGCACCGAGCCGCCGCCCGCATCGCCCGAGGCATCGATCACCGCGCCGGCCATCAGGCCAACCTTGTCGCCGAGCAACTTGACCGTGCCGCCGGTCTCGCCGGCGCCGCGCCCGGAGGCATCGATCGTGCCGGACGAAGCGACCACGCCGGTGCCAAGGCCTTCGAGGCGGATCACGCCATTCTGCCGTGAGACGCTGGTGGCCTGGATCAGGCCGGTGTTGTTGACCACGGTCGCGGCGAGGTCGCCGGCGGAGCGCGCGGCCAGGATGACGTTGCCGCCGTCGGCCTGGATCAGGTGCCGGTTCTCGACCAGCGCGTTGACGGCGGCCTGATCGACCGCGAGGCTGACCAGGCGGTCGCCAGCGAAATCGAGCGTGACCTGGTTTCCTGCGGCAAGCGCGACGCTGCCCAGACGCGCAGTGATGACGCCTTCGTTGCGCACTTCGGGGGCCAGCAGGGCGATGTAGCCGCCCTGCGCGGCATTGAGCGTGCCCTGGTTGACGATCGACCCGGCGGCACCCGCGCGGGAGAACACATAACGGCCGCCGAGAAAATCGGTGTCGGATATGTCGAGCGTGGAAGCGACCAGCCCGCCGACGTCCACTTGGGCGCCCTTGCCGAACAGCACGCCGCTGGGGTTGACGAGGAACACCTGGCCGTTGGCGGTGAGTCGGCCCTGGATGTCCGATGCCCCGGCCGAGGTCAGCACGCGGTTGAGCGCGACGGACCCGGAGTTGGGCTGGACGAAGCTCACCGCCGCGTTGGCGCCGATGTTGAAGGTGGACCAGTTGAGGATCGCGCGATCGCTGGACTGATTCACGTTCAGGCGATTGCCGGACTGGGTGATGGTTGCGGCACCGGCGGCGATCCGGCCGCCGGTGGGCAAGGCATTCGGATCCAGCGCATGCACCGGCAACGCGCCGACCGTCACCAGCAGCACGGCCATCAGGCGGCTCAGCAGGCGGCGCGGACGCAGGACAAGACGCAATCTCCGGCCCCCGGATACGCGAACTGTTACTTCAGATACGCCGCATTTCGTCGCCACGTTCATCCTTGCTGAGACCGGCCGCAGGGCCGTCACGTTCCACTAACGCGTTCTGATCAGAGAAATTTCACCATTTGCAGCCAGAAGTGAGTGCCGCTCTTGCGACCATCGGAATCCTTGCCATCGAGACTGCGGCCGGGGTTGCTGCCCATCGGCCGCGCGGCGCTGGCGCGTACCACGAGACGGCCGGGTTGATGCCAGTTCAGGGCCAGGCCGAAGTCGGACAGCCCATAGCGGTTGCTGATGCGGGTATTGGCGCCCTGCCATCCCGCCCAGGGATTCTTGTGCAGGCGGATTTCACCGTGCTCGACGAATCCGGTCAGTTGCAGGGAATCAAGGAAATTGTGGCGAAGTTCCATGTTCACCAGCAATCCCTCGTCTCCCGCCGCCTCGCCCGAGGGGTAGCCGCGCAGGCCGGTTGCGCCGCCGAGCACGAATTTTTCCGAAGAATCCAGGTTCTTCGAGGCGAACTGGCCGGCCAGCCCGGCATACAGGGAAGTCGAAGCAACAAGATTCTGCAGGCGCGACAGCGAATAGGAGAGTTTCCCATAGCTGCCCTGGGTGCGCGCACTGGCGGCATCCGCCGCTTTGTAGGGTGCCCAGTCGTCGAGATCGAGCCGCCCCGAGGTCGCAGCCAGCCAGAAATTGTTGAGGCCGCCGCCATACAGGAAATCGCGGCCGTCGCCATTGATACCCAGGGTAAACAACCGGGTTTTCTTGTCGTCCGTGGTACCGGCGATCGTCTCGTCGAAGTAACTCCTGGCATCGTAGGCCAGGCTGCCGTAGAGGCTGTAATCCCGGCTGCGTACGAATGGATATTGCAGGACCAGCGTGGCGGTATGCGCATTGCCCTCGGCTTCCAGCGCATCGAAATCGCAGCAAAGTTCATACCGGGTTTCGGAGTAGACGCCGCCCAGGCGCAGACCCGACGCACCCAGCGGGATCTGGTAGGCCAGGCGGCCATAGGATGTCCCGGAGGTCGCGGCAATGCGCGCGGTAAACAAGTCGCCATGGCCCGTGGGATCGTTCAGGTTCAGCGTTGCGCCCAGCTGGTAGTAGCCGCTGTACTTGTTGCCGTGGGTATCGGTATCGATCGAACCGGTGACCAGCGGACCTTCGCTCACTTCGGCGGTGATGGTCGAGGTACCGAGCGCGGCACCCGGGGAAATCACCGAGCGGACCGCGATGCCCGGCAGGTCGTTGAGCAGCAGCAATCCGCGCTCGAGGTCGGTTTCGCGGATCACCCCCCCGGACGGCAGCGCTTCGCGCAGGGCCTGTTCCACTAATTCCGGCCGCAAGCGGAGTTCGCTCGCGGGCTTCAGGCTGATGCCGTCCAGCCTGCCTTCCAGCACCATGATCTCGACGATGCCGTCGCGGATTTCCTGGGCGGGGACATAGGCACGGGCGACGAAGTAGCCCCGCTCCCGGTAGTGGGCGGTGATGGCATCCGCCGCGCGCTGCAGGTCCGCCAGCGAGAGTTCCTTGCCGACGAAATCCTTGAGCAAGGCCAGTAACTCGGCCTCGGGAAAAACGGTGTTGCGCGTGATGCGAAAGCCGCTGACCGGAAAGCTCACGTTGTCGGGAGCCGCCATGGCCGGTCGCTGACCCTCGTCGAAAACCGGTGCGGCCGGCTTGGGCGGCGGTGCGGATGGCACCCGGTCGCGTTCGAAATCGCGCTCGATGCGTCCCGCGTCGGGGCGAACCTGCGCCAACGCGGCATCCGGCGGCATGAACGGCCACGCCAGGGAAACCGCAAGGGTAAGCATCCGCCGGGCGCCGTACCTGCAAGCCAAGGGCAGGGCATGCTGGCCATCCATGCGGGTGGCAGGCCGCGGCGACTCCCGGGACGACGCAGCCTGGCGCAGAACTTCGACGGCCGGATCGCGCGGCATGGGCTTAAATCCCGGTATCGTTCGGGTTGCGCAGCTGCTCGCGCAGCATCTCGCCCATCGGCAGCTGCAGACTGTGGTTGTTGGGCGGAATCGGCGACATGAACCACTTGTCGTAGATCCGTTCGAATTCGCCGCTCTTCATCATCGCGACCAGGGTGTCGTCCACCAGCTTCTTGAACTCCGGGTCTTCCCGGCGCATGCCGATGCCGTAGGGCTCGAAGCCGAAGTTTTCCTCGAGCAGCTTCAGGTTGCCGGCATCGGGCGAACTCGCCATCAGGCCGGCCAGGATGGGCTCATCCAGCACGAAGGCATCCGCCTGCCGCGACGTCACCATGGCAAAGGATTCCACATGCTTGCCCGTGGTCCTGAGGCGCGCCGCCGGAAGTTTGCGTGCGGCCAGAACCGATCGGACTGTACGCTCGGTGGTGGTGCCCGAAGTGGTTACCACCACCTTGCCGCTCAGATCCGCTATCCGCTCGATGCCGGCATCCTTGCGCACCAGCGCCTTGACCCCGGAGACGAAGGTCGTGACGCTGAATGCAATCCGCTGCTGGCGGATCCTGGTGTTCGTGGTCGAGCCGCATTCGAGGTCGACGCTGCCCGTCATCAACATCAGGATGCGGGAAAAACTGGTTACCGGCACCCGCACCACCTTCAGGTTCGGCATCCCGAGCTTGGCGCGGACGGCATCGACGACGCGATCGCACAGGTCCGTCGAAAAGCCCACCACCTCGTCACCGACCATGTAGGAGAACGGGATCGAGGCTTCGCGATGGCCGACGTAGATCGTACCGTTGGCCCGGATCCGGTCGAGCGTCGGCTCGGTGACGTTCTGCGCCTGTGCACCGGGCAGCGCGGCCGACAGGACGAGCAGGAGGGAAAGCAGCCGCCAGGCAACGGGATTCATGTTTCGCCCTTTTTCGGGGCCGTCGCGGCAACGCCGGCGGGGCGCGCCGTCTCCCGCTCGATCAGCCACTGGCCACCGACCCTGACCCACTTGAGTTCCTTCTGCGTGACATCGCTGTAGCCGTCGGAACTGTAATGCTGTTCGAATTCGGCGAGCAGCATGTCGTTTCCGGCCTGCTTCAGTTTCAGGTTTTTGACCTCGACCCGGATCTGTTTCGGCGTCGCCAGGCGCTGCTCGCGCTGCTTCGCCCAGGCGGCGCGGCTGGCACCGTCCGCGGGCACGAAGGACGGCGCGTAGAAACCGGCATAGCTGGCGAAGGACTTGGCCGACCAGGCGGCCGACCAGGCGGCGACGCGCTCCTGCAGGATGCCCAGCGGTTGCGAACTTGCGGGCGGCACGGCAGGTGCGGCCGGCAATGGCGGCGGCGTCGGATCGGGCACCGGCTTGGCCACGTCCAGCTGGGCCAGTGCGCGCGCCGTCAGGGCTTCGAGGTCGACCAGATAGCTCCTGGGGGCTGAGGGCGGACAGATATCCGATTCGACGACCTGCGCCAGCTCGGCGGGATCCGGCGCCGCCTGCTCGTCGATCCGCTTCAGGCCGAGAAACTCGAGCAGGCGTCCGATGCCGGCCTGGGTCCGCAGGTAGGCCTGGTCCATGTCGGCATCGGCATTGACGGCGGTGCGGCGCGCGTTGAGCAGTTCGTTTTCGGTATCGAGCAGGTCGAGCAGCGAGCGCTGGCCGATGTTGAACTGGGCCTTGTAGGCGTCGCGCGTCTTTTCGATGGCATTGACCTGGTGGTCGATGCTCGAGCGCTGGGCCTGCAGCCGGCGCACCTCGTTGTAGGCGATGGACAGGGTCTGGCGGATGTCGCGGCAGGCCTTGTCGCGCAGGTCCAGCGCGAGGTTCTTGCGTTCGGCGGAGGCGGTCTGACGCGCCTTGTCCGCGCCACCGTTGAACAGGTTGTAGCTGAGCACCACCTCGGCGACATTCTGCTGGCGCAGGCCCATCACGCCGTCGACGTTTTCGGCGCGGTCATTGCGCAGGCGCAGGTCGAGCCGGGGATGGAAGGCGCTGCGCCGCAGTTCGAGGTCGTGCTGCGCCGCTTCGACGTTCTCCACCGCGGCGAGCAGCGCGGGATTCTGCTTGAACGCGAGCCGCAGCGCCTCCTCCTCGCTGGCGGGGTAGCCCCTTTCCAGGCGTGCCGGGCCGAACATCACGGACGGCGGCTGCTCGCCGACCAGGCGCAGGTAGCGCGCCGTCACATCGTGCAGGTTTGCCGCCTCGGTATTCAGGTTCAGTTCGGCCAGCGCCAGGCGCCCGGCGGCGTGTTCCACATCCACCCGCCGCCCCGCCCCGGACTGTGCCCGACGCAGCAGCAACTCGTAGCTGGACCGGTGTTCGATGTAGTTGCCCTCGGCCAGCAGCATCAACTGCCGGTAGCGGATGACATCGTAGTAGGCGCGTCCCGCCTCCAGCGCGGCGGCCTCGGCGGCGTCGAGCAGTTCGAAATAGCGCGTCAGGCGCGCCTTGTCGAGACGCTTGACATCGCTCGCCGTGGCAAAGCCGTCGTAGAGCATCTGGTTGAGCGTCAGCACGTGGCCGTTGCGGTTGTAGTCGCGGTCGGCGACTCCGGGCTGTTGCAGGTCTTCCTTGCCGGTACCGTAGGTGTAATCGATGCGCGGAAAGAAACCGGCCCGCGCCACATCGACATCCCCCCCGGCCGCCTTGAAGGCATGCCATTTCGCCAGCACTTCCGGATTGGTCAGCACCACCTTCTGCACCACTTCCTTCAGCGTCAGATGCGGGGCGGCGAGCGCCGTCCCGCCGCGCAGGCACAGCAACACGATTCCTGACAGAATCAGGTGCGAGGCTTTCATTCCACTATTTTCTTATGTTATGTCTTTAACTTCATGAATATTGTAACTTTTTCTATTTCACGAGCTAGCGCGCGATTATAAAGGGAAAACCGTCCGAATTCTCCCTGCCATACCCCGGCGGATGCCCTTAAATGCTCTCTGTCGTGACTTTTTCCACACATCCCGGTGGGTGCCGTCCCACCGTCCCTTGGCGACGCCGGACCGGTTTCAAGGGTTTGAATGCGGTAGCATTTACCCGCGCGACCGCAGCCGAGGCCACTGCCGGAGGACCCCCGCCATGAGCAAACCCCCGCAACTGGAGCAATTCAGCGCCAGCCACGATGCCACGCAGGATCGCCTGCTGCTGCGCATCCGCAGCAGCGACGACGCCGAATACCGCTTCTGGATCACCCGCCGCTACCTCGCGCTGCTGTGGCCCGTGCTGATGAAAATGGCCGACGAGTTCAGTGCGCGCAAAGCCACCGACCCGGCCACGCGCAGCACGCTGGCCGAACTGGCCCACGGCGAGGCCTTAAACAAGGCCGACTTCGGCAGCGCCTACCGCGACGGATCGATCTATCCGCTGGGCGAAGAGCCGGTCCTGCTCGGCCGCGTCACCGTCAAGCCCTTGCAGGGCACTACCCAGACCCTGACCCTGCTGCCGCAGGAAGGCCAGGGCATCAATCTCGACCTGGACGAACGGCTGGTGCATGTGCTGGCACGCCTGCTGCAGCAGTCGGCCGTTGCCGCCGACTGGGGGCTCAACCTCGAGGTCAGTCCCGGCGCCGGCGCCGCGCCCGTGCCGCTGCACGCCGGCGGGCCGCGCCTGCTGCACTGAAACGGCGTCCGGGGGCGAAAAGACCCCAGGATCGCCGTGTCGCCGGCGCCGACTTTTCAGGGGCGGGCCGGCGCCGGCGAGGAGCATCCGTGGAACATTGCCTGCGCTCAGTCGGTGATCAGTTTGCCCTTGGTCAGCAGGTCATTGATGATCTGCTGGTCTGTATTCAGGGTGCCGGCAGCGAAGAGGTCGGTGTTTTCCAGCGTGATTGTCTGCACTTCCTTCGCAGCGTTGTAGCCGGTGGCGAACTCGCCGGTCGCGCTGACATGAACGATGGTGTTCGTGCCGCTGAGTTCGAAGTGCAGGAAATCGTCGAGGTTGGTCGCGGAGTGCTCGCCGATCAGCAGGTCACGCAGGTCGAGCACGTCGCCGCCGCTACCTGCCGCCTGGTTGTCGAAGAACTTGACGACATCGCTCGCCGGGGCGCCTTTGGTACCAATGTCGGCGAGTTCCCACTTGAACACGTCCGTCACCAGATCGCCGGCCAGCAGGCTGTTGCCTGATAGCACGTCGTCACCGGCGCCGCCGGAGATGGTATCCGCGCCCGAGCCGCCGACAACCGTGTCATCGCCCGCTCCGCCGTAAAGCATGTCGTTGCCGTCGCCGCCGTCGAGGCTGTCGTTGCCCTCATCGCCGTAGAGCTTGTCGTTGCCGGTTCCGCCAAGCAGCGTATCGTTTCCGCCATTGCCCGACAGCCGATCATCATCAGCGCCGCCGTCGATGCTGTCGTTGCCGTCGCCGCCGAGTATCACGTCGTGACCGTCCGCGCCGGATAGCGTATCGTCGCCGCCCAAGCCAGAGATGTAGTCATTGGCAGCCGTGCCCGCGATGGTGTTTGCAGCAGCATCACCCGCACGGTGATCGCTGATCATGCTCAGTGTCAGCATCGCCTGGGACGAATCGTTGTCGTCATCGACCAGCGTGTACTGGATTTCCTCGGGAGTGATCGCCGTCGCGATCCCGGCCCCGGTGATCGACTGGAAGCTCATATTCTGGATTCGTGCCCGCGCCGGACTGCTGGACTCGATTTCAATGCGTCCGATGTTGCTATAGGTCGTCGATATCGTGATGGAACCCTCGCTGGACTGGCGAACTGCCCGATCAGGTTGCCGCTGATGTCGAAGATCGAATAATTCACGGACACGACGACGCCGCTGTAACCCGTTCCATCGGGCGCGAAAATCACCGTCTGGCTCGGGCCCAGATTGCTGTTCGCGGCATTTACCGTCAGACTGACATTCTTGACACCGCGCGGGTACGTGGTACGGTCGAACACGATCACCAGGGTCTCCAGATCATCGACCGCGCCGCTGGTCTTGGCGCCGGTCATCGCCGACGCCGGTCCACCGGCCTAGGTCAGGGCCGAATACGTCAGCTCGCCGTCAGTGCCGCCGAGGGTTGGCGGTCCGGGAATAGCCCGCGATGGTTACGCCATTCGCGGCGGCATTACCTGCCGAATTGAAGGTGTTGGTAAGAACCGCGCCCAGGGTGGGGGCCGCTATTTCAGCCGCCAGCGGGGTGTACCGGTAGTACCCATCGTCGTCGAAGATCAGCTGGTTGGCCGGTTGTGCCGTATTGGTCCAGATCAAACGGCCATCGAGAACCGTGTAGCTGTAATTGACACCCTCGCTGTCTGTGCCGGTGACCGCGCTGCCGGTATCGACCGACAGGTTGATCGGCCCTATGCCGCGGAATTCGACGAACTTCACCACCGCGTTGTCCAGAATGCTGTCGGCGCCGGAGCTGACCGCCTGCCCCAGATCGGTCAGCAAGGCCGAAGCGCCACCATCGGTGCCGAGGCCACTGATTACATTACCCTCGAACAAGCTGTTGACCGGCATCAGGGTGTCCACATCGTCGCGAGCGATCGGCTTGCCATCGACCACGACAATAGTCTGCATGGCCGTTGCGGTATCGCCATCGCCATCGGTGACCTGGAAGGCGATATCGAAGCTGTCGCCTTCGGTCGCGGTGGGGTTGGTAAAGTAGGTGTATTGGCCGGTACTGAAGTCGAACATCAGGGTTCCATCCATGAAACCCTTGTTGCCATCGATGCTCAGCAAGCTGCCACTCACGGGGAATGCGCCCAAGATGCCCAAGGCCGGCGATGCGGTGATCTGGTCCAGGCTCTGGTTGTAGGAGAAACGCACCAGCGTGGTCGCCGTGCCGGCCCCTGTCCCGTCGTTGTCGATCGTCAGTTCGATGTAGCTGATGTATCCGCCGTCCGCGCCGAAGGTCACGTTGCTGGCGCCGCCGGCACTGGCCACGCTGCCGGTGAAGGCCCGCGGAACCGTGGCGACCAGCGCCTCTTCCAGCTTGTTGACGTCGGTGACCAGGATCGCGGCATCCACCGCGCCGCTCTTGTCGGCATCCACATTGTGCATGCTGTTCAGGTAGCTGATGTTGGCGATGCCGGTGCCGATGCCGACGCCGTAGGACTTGATGTTGTTGGTGGTGGCAAAGCTGTTCCAGGTGGTGATCTGGGCCGATGGATCGGCGTTGGGCGCGCCGTCGGAAACGAAATAGCTGGCCTTCTGCGCGCCTGCGGGGATCCGGCGTACCGAATGCGGTTTGCACAGTCTGCAGCGCCGCAATATAGTTGGTAGCGGAAGTAATCTCGTCACCCGTTATTCCGTTGATGGCGGCTATCAGTGACGCCTTGTCGGTATAGGCGACGCCGCCGTTCTGAATCTGGGCCGTGCTGGCGAACAGGCCAAGTTTCACGGAAATGTTCGGCGTCTGGCTGAAGAATTCATCGACCAGTGCCACCAGGCCGGCCTTGGCCAAGGCCAGTCGCGTCGTGATCGTCGCGTTGCCGTCGGCATCGACCTGGCGCACCTCGCCCCCGCCGTCATTGACCCGCATGCTGCCCGAGATATCCAGCATCAGCACCAGGTTGTAGGCCACCGCCTGGCGATTCGCTGACTTCGGCCACCGCGTTGCTGGCTTGGGGTACATCATCCTGGATAGTCACGGTCAGCGTCGCAGTCGAGTTCTGCGCGCCGTCGGTCAGCGTGTAGGTGAAGGACTGGACATCATCGGTGGTGGCCTCGTCGGTACTTGCCGTCACCGTATAGACATAGTCGCCCTTGACATGGCCGGCATAGGCCGTCGTGTACACCACCAGGGTGCCGACGGCATTGGTCACGGTAATCACGCCGTTGCCATCCGGCGTGCCGCCGGCCACGTTGGTGATGTTGGTGGTGCCGGTCAGGCCGGTGTCGTTGTCCAGCAGGTTGCCGCTGACGCTGGTGCTGGCGATGCCGGCCTCGGTGCCATCGGCCAGGCTCGATTCCTTGACGGTCGCCGTGTCGTTGACGGCGCCGATGGTGCTGCGCACGTCCATCGTCAGCGTCGCGGAGGAAGTACTTCCGTCGGCGTCGGTCAGGGTGTAGGTGAATACCGGATCCTGCACCAGGGCGCTGATGCCGTTCAGGCGGTAGTGGGTGCCGGCGGCGGTACTGGTAAAAGTGATGTACTGGAAGGGGCTGGCCGGACTGATCGTGCCCGTGGCGATGCTCCCGGCGACACCCGCGATCGTCCCCGAGCCGATATAGGCGCCGCTGCTGCTGTAGGCATGCCAGGTGGCCGTTTCGCCGACCGGCAGATCGGTCAGCGTAACCGTCGCGGACCGGTTCATCTGGTTAAGATCGACGACAAGGGTCTCGCCGTTTTCTATCCGGTTGTTGTTGTTGTTGCCACCTGTCGATTCGACACCGAGGCCATCATTGATCCCGTCGGGGTTGGTGTTGTTGTCGCGCAGGCGTACATATCCTGCCTGGGTTCCGGTCAGGGTGGCAGGATTCAGCCCGTTGGTTGCAAGACCACCAGTGTAGGGACTGCTTCCGTCGAAACCAAACAACTCGATGCCCGTCGCGGTCCAGGTCGGAATCGTTGCCGCGACATCACCGGGACTCGCCGCGACAACGATATCCTTGGCGGTCGAGGTAAAGGTGTAGGCGCCAGTCGCCTTGGTCATGGCCAGTGTGCCTTCGGCGGTGACGATGGTAATCGTCGTGCCATTGTCGGTCGTCGAGATCGGTGTTCCGCTGTAGGTCACTCCGCTCACCGTGACGCTGTCAGCTCCCAGTGTATCGGCGCCTCCCGGTGCGACGCCGGCGCCGGTAATCACGTTGCCCGTGGCCGTCGCCAGCGCGCCGACGCTGTCGCTGTCGTTATTGGCGGTGGGGCCGCTGTCGGTGATGTTGAGGTTGACGGTAGTCCAGGCCGAGCTCGCGCTGCCATCCGTGGCCTTGTAGACGAAGCTGTCCTGAACGGCAGTCGGATTATTCGACTGCGCCGGCGCGGTATAGGTGAATGTGCCATCGGTATTCATCACCACGGTACCGCCCAGCGCCGTCGTCACCACGTTGGTACCATTCACCGCAATAACGGTCCCGCCCGCAGTGGTGGCAACCTGCAACACGCTGATCGGGCTGCCTTCCTCGTCGGTGTCGTTCGCCAGCACCGAACCGCGCACCGCGGGAACGCCTTCCACCGCGCTGTAGGTATCGACGGCGCAGACCGGGACGTCGTTGGTGCCGGTCACCGTGATGGTCAGGGTCGTGGTGTTGGACACGGCAGTACCCGGATCCTTCGCCGTGTAGGTGAACACGTCGTTCGCCGTGGCGCCCGTGGCCAGCGAATCGGCCGCGGCCTGGTTGGCGATGTAGGTGTAGCTGCCATCGGCGTTCAGCGTCAGGGTGCCGTAGGTGCCGGTCAGCGAGGTGCCGACTCCGACGCCTTGCGTTACCGCTCCCACCCCGACGCGAACGCCGCTGACCACCAGGCTGGCGGTGGTATTGTCCACATCGGTGTCCGTGCCGACGCCACGGATGACGCCGTTTATCGCGGTGACCGTGAGCGTGGCATCTTCATTGACGGCGCCAACGTCGGCCGCCGCAACCGGCGCGTCATTCACCGGATTGACATTCACGGTCGAGGCGATTGACAGCGCCGTGGTATTGACGCCGCCACTTGCCGTGCCGCCGCTGTCGACTATCTGCGTCAGGGTGAACACCCGGTTGCCGTCCGTCGGGTTGTCGATGCTGGTGTTCTGGTAGGTGATGCCGTTGACCAGGGTGCTGATGTTGCCGGTCGAGACCCCCGCCACCTTGCTCAGCACCACCGTGGCGGTACCGCTGGCGATGGTGACCGTGTAGCTCATGCCATTGGTCGTGGTGGTGCCCGAGGAGTTGGCGCCCAGGGTGATGGTGGTGCCATCGACCACGATCCGCTCGCTGGCGCCGTCAAGCAGCCCGCCCACGGTGAAGGTGAGCCCGGTGATGGTCTGCCCGCTTTCGACGGTGCCCGTCGTCGCGCCGCTGAAGACGCTGACCGCCGCCGCCTGCGTCGAGCCCGCACCTTCGGTAAAGGTCGGGCTGGCCGCCGTCGCCGTCAGGGTCGGCGCGTCGTTCACCGACGTGAGGTTCACGGTCGAGGTGACGGTGTTGGAGTTCGCCGCGGAGTCATTCACCGTGTAGCTCACGGTGCGCGCTCCGGTGTTCGGGTCGTCCGAGCTGTTGTTGTAGGTCACCGCCCGCAGGGCCGCCTGCCACTGCGCCAGGGTCGCCGTGTTGCCCGCCGAACTCAGCGTCATGACGCCGGTGCCGGCCACGTAGGAACCGGTGATGTTGCCCATCGTCGCCGGCACGTTGGTGAAGGCCAGCACGTCCTGGCCACTGACGAAGCCGCCGGTGATCGATACGGTCGCCGTCGATAGCGTGGTGTTGTCCGCATCGGCGACCGTGATCAGGGTGTTGATCGCACTGGTCGCGTTCTCCGTGTAGGCCAGCGTGCTGCCGCTTGCCAGCACCGGCGCATCATTCACCGGATTGACATTCACGGTCGAGGCGATTGACAGCGCCGTGGTATTGACGCCGCCACTTGCCGTGCCGCCGCTGTCGACTATCTGCGTCAGGGTGAACACCCGGTTGCCGTCCGTCGGGTTGTCGATGCTGGTGTTCTGGTAGGTGATGCCGTTGACCAGGGTGCTGATGTTGCCGGTCGAGACCCCCGCCACCTTGCTCAGCACCACCGTGGCGGTACCGCTGGCGATGGTGACGGTGTAGCTCATGCCATTGGTCGCGGTGGTGCCCGAGGAGTTGGCGCCCAGGGTGATGGTGGTGCCATCGACCACGATCCGCTCGCTGGCGCCGTCAAGCAGCCCGCCCACGGTGAAGGTGAGCCCGGTGATGGTCTGCCCGCTTTCGACGGTGCCCGTCGTCGCGCCGCTGAAGACGCTGACCGCCGCCGCCTGCGTCGAGCCCGCACCTTCGGTAAAGGTCGGGCTGGCCGCCGTCGCCGTCAGGGTCGGCGCGTCGTTCACCGACGTGAGGTTCACGGTCGAGGTGACGGTGTTGGAGTTCGCCGCGGAGTCATTCAC
>JADJFK010000035.1 GCA_016708585.1 Sulfuritalea sp.
AGGTCTGACAATGCAGCGCACGATGATCAAGTCCAAGCTTCACCGTGTCACGGTGACCCACGCCGAACTGCACTACGAGGGTTCCTGCGCGATCGACGAAAATCTGCTGGATGCAGCCGACATCAAGGAATACCAGCAGATCGACATCTACAACGTGAATAACGGCGAGCGTTTCAGCACCTACGCCATCCGCGCCGAACGTGGCACAGGAACGATTTCGGTCAATGGTGCCGCCGCGCGCAAGGCCGCTGCCGGCGACCTGCTGATCATCGCCACCTACGCCATGATGAACGAGATCGAACTGCAGAACTTCGAGCCCGATCTGGTGTACGTCGATGCCAGGAACCGCATCACGCACCATAGCCGGCAAATTCCGGCACAAGCGGTCGCCTGATTTCCCCGTTTTTCGGCGCATCTAGCCCACCCTCGAGGTGGGCTTTTTTGCGTCCGCGGCATCTTGCCGCTTACGGTATCGCGCTCCTGCATTGCGCAGCAGAACCGACATCCGCCGTCCGGTTTGTCGCCAAGCCCCGGCACAGTGTATTCTTCCGTTTAGAAAAACAGCATGCCGATGCCGGAGGGGAGTCATGGCTACGAAGATTCTGATCGCGGACGATGAGCCGAACATCGTCATTTCACTCGAATTCCTGCTCAAGCGCGAGGGCTATGAGGTCGTGGTCGCCCATGACGGCGCACAGGCGCTCGAGAGGATCCGCAGCGAGCGGCCCGACATGGCGATTCTCGATGTCATGATGCCGCATCGCAACGGCTTCGAGGTTTGCCAGGACCTGCGCCAGGATCCCGAATTCAAGACGCTGCGGATCATGATGCTGACCGCCAAGGGGCGCGATACCGAGGTGTCCAAAGGCCTCGCGTTGGGTGCCGATGTATATATGACCAAGCCGTTCGCGACCCGTGAACTGATCGCCAAGGTCAAGGCCTTGATCGACAGGGTTTGAGCGCCGGTCACTGTTTTAGAGGGCTGAGCGCATCATGAATTCCCGCATGAAACTTGTCGCTGCCGTCGCCGTCGGCTGCGCGTATCTGGCGGCCGTGCTGGCCGCCGCATTCTTCATCATCGCTTCCGGGCTGGAGGGGCAGGAACAGGCCGTGATGGAGTCCGTGCTCGATCGCCGCCTGGGCGCAGTGCTGATGGTCGTCCTTTTCGCCTGCGTCTTCCTTTTTCCTGATCCTGCGCGCCGTGCACGAATTCCTCGTGCTGCCGCCGGCACGGGCCGCCGAAGAGGCGGGGGCGATGCTGGAAGAGCCGGCGAGCCGCCTCAGCATTCAGGGCAACGGCGAACTGCAGTCATTGCTCGGCGCAGTCAATCGCCTGGCCGAGCAGCATCAGGCGCGTGACGTAGAGATCGACGCGCGCATCCGTGCCGCCAACGCCGCTGCGGACGCCGACCGCAACCGCTTCGCCGTGCTCATGTCGGAACTTGCGCAGGGTGTCATCGTCTGCAACATGGACGGCCGCATACTGCTCTACAACCGGCGCGCGCGTGCGCTGTTCGCCGGCGGGGCGGGGCAGGGCATGGCGGCACTGGGCCTCGGGCGCTCGATCTACGGCATCTTCGACCGTCACCTGATCGCCTACGCACTGGAGAACTTCGATGCGCGGCGCAGCGCGCACCGGCACTTCGTCGCGGTGACCGAGTCCGGTCGCCTGCTGCGTGTGCTGGTGGCGCCGATTCCGGAGGCGGGCGCCGCGGCGGCAGTTGCGGATGAGCCGCAAGCGGCGGGCGGCTACTCGGGCTACATGACGATGATCGAGGACATGACGGAGACCTTCGACAGCGAGTCCATGCGCGACCGGCTGCTGCAGGACCTGACCGAGAGCAGTCGCGGGCCGGTCGGCAACCTGCGCGCCGCCGCGGAGATGCTCTATGACTACACGGACATGAGCGCCGAGGACCATCAGCGCTTCCTCACCGTGGTCCGCGACGAAGCTGCGGGGCTGGCGACGCGGGTCGAGGGCGCCGCGCGGACGTTTGCCGCGGTGCTCAAGTCGCGCTGGCCGCTGGAGGAAATGCTCGGTGCCGACCTGCTGACGGCGGCGCGCCGCCGCATCACCGATCGCTGCGGCCTGCAGGTGAGCATCGAGGATGTGGATGCTGAAGTGTGGATCAAGGTTGATGGCTTTTCCATGCTGCAGGCGATGACCTATTTCGCCGCGCGCCTGCGCGACGAATACCAGATCCGCGACGTGAAATTGCGCCTGAGCCGCGACGGCGCGATGGCGCATGTCGACCTGATCTGGTCAGGCGTCTTCATGAGCACCGAGACCGTGATGCAATGGGAACTCGACGCGCTGACGGTGGCCGGCGAGTCGTCGCCGCTGACGGTGCGCGACATCGTCGAGCGCAATGGCGGCGAGGTGTGGTTCCAGCGCGATCACGCCGCCTACCGGGCCTTCTTCCGCTTCCTGCTGCCCGCCATCAGCGCCCAGGATGCGGTGGTCACCGCAGCCGGCGTCGCGCTGGCCGACAGCCGCCCCGAGTTCTACGATTTCGACCTGTTCAAGAGCGAAGAGACCGACCTGGCCCTGGACGACCGCGTCCTCGCGCAGCTGGCGTTCACCGTGTTCGATACCGAAACCACCGGCCTCGAACCGTCGGCGGGTGACGAGATCATCCAGATCGGCGCCGTGCGCATCGTCAATCGCCGCCTGCTGCGGCTGAGGCCTACGAGCAGCTGATCGATCCGCAGCGCAGCCTGCCGCCGGCTTCGGTGAAAATCCACGGCATCACCGCCGAGATGCTGGCCGGCCAGCCGCCGATCGCGCAGGTGCTGCCGGTGTTCCGCGCCTTCGTCGCCGACACCGTCCTGGTGGCGCACAACGCCGCTTTCGACATGCGTTTTCTCGAACTCAAGGAAACCCCCACCGGCATCCGCTTCGATCGCCCGGTGCTGGATACCTTCCTGCTTTCGGCGGTACTGTTTCCGAATCAGGAAACGCATCGCCTGGAAGCCATTGCCGAACGTCTCGGAGTCTCCGTCATGGGACGCCACACCGCGGTCGGCGATGCCATCGTCACCGCCGAAGTCTTCCTCAAGATGCTGCCGCTGTTGGCCGAGAAGGGCATCCGCACCCTGGGCCAGGCGCGTGAGGCGAGCGAGAAGACTTACCATGCCCGCATCACCTACTGATTCCCGCCTGATCGACGCGGCGTCGGTCAACCTCAATACGACGCTGTGCAACCTGCCGCTGATGCCGCCGGTGGTGCTGGATCCGGCGACCTCGGTGCGCGACGCGTTGCGTGCCATCGACCTGCGCGATGCCGAGGTGGCGGTGATCGTCGATGATGCCAGCTCGGTGCCGCTGGGCATCGTCACGCTGCGCGATGCGCTGCGCTGCATCGTCAACGAGGATTGCGACCTGGCCGGACCGATCGCCGGCGTCATGACCGGCGGGCTGGCCAGCCTGTCGGCCGACGCCACGGTGCATCAGGCCACCGTGCTGATGTTCCGCCGCGGCATGCGCCACCTGATCCTGACCGGGGCCGACGGGCAACTGTTCAACGTGGTCTCGCAGGGCGATCTGTACGGCATGCAGGCCGCCGATTCGGCCAGCCTGGCCAACGCCATCCTCGCCACCCGCAGCATCGCCGAACTGGCGGCGCAGACGACGGCCGTGAGGCGCTTTGCCGCGCGCCGGCTGGCCGAGGGCAGCGGCGCCGAGACCCTGTGCGAATGGATTTCCGCGCTCAACGACCTGATCGCCCTGCAGGCCATCGAACTGGTGGAAGGCGAATTCGACCTGCCCTATGTGCCCTGGTGCTGGATCGTCTTCGGCTCCGAAGGCCGCCTCGAACAGACGCTATTTACAGACCAGGACAACGGCATTGTGTTCGCGGCGACATCGAGCGCGGAGGCGGAAGGGTTGCGTCAGCGTTTCCTGCCCTTTGCCCGGGCCGTGAATGATGCGCTCGACGCCTGCGGTTTTCCCCTCTGCGGCGGGCAGGTCATGGCGGGCAACCCGGCCTGGTGTCTTTCGCTGGATGAGTGGAAGCGCCAGTTCGGCAACTGGATTTCGGTGCCGGAGCCGGCAGCCCTGCTCAATGCCAGCATCTTTTTCGACTTCCGCCCGCTCTACGGGCGCGAAGAACTGGTGGCCGAACTGCAGCATTGGCTGCTGGGCAAGGTCAAGGGCAATGCCGCCTTCTTCCGCGCGATGACCGTCAACGCGCTCGCGCAGGAACCGCCGCTCTCGTGGTGGCGAGATTTTCGCCTGAGTGGCGGCAATGAGTTTCCGCACACGCTGGACCTCAAGGGCCAGGGCATCCGCGTCTTTGTCGATGCCGTCAGGATATTGGCGCTGACGCACGGCGTCGCGCACACCAACACCATCGAGCGCCTGCGCGGCGTGCGCCAGGCCCTGGGCATGCCGGTCGAGGAGGCGGCCGCCATGGTTGCCGCCTTCTACCAGATCCAGCGCCTGCGCCTGCAGAACCAGGTGTCCGGCGAGTTTCCAGCGGCCGTCAACCGGCTCAATCCGGATCGCCTGCATCGCCTCGACCGGCAAATCCTCAAGGAAGCCTTCCGCCAGGCGCACACGCTGCAGCAGAGGTTGCGGCTGGACTATCTGAACTAGGTCGCCGCATTGCCGCTTCGTCGGCAGCAACTGCCTGTCCGCCGTATCGCCAGCGCCGACTTTTCTGTGCGGACCCGAAAAGTCGGCGCCGGCGCGACGGCGTTGAATTAACATAGCTCGTCAAGCCACTGGGTTGAAGAGAAGCGGATGAACAAGGTGATCGATGTCAGGGTGAAGACCACCGGGGTAGTGTTGGTCGGGATGGCCGATGGAAGGCGCGGTGAATTCGACGTGCGTCCCTACATGACCAGCGATTTTTTTCGGGAACTGGAGAACAAGGCATATTTCGACCAAGTACGGGTTTTCTTTCATGGCATAGGCTGGCCCAATGGGCAGGACCTTGGTCCCGACACGGTGGTGGCTGAACTGCGGGAAATTGAAAACTCGACTGTTTGAGCGATCGAATAATTCGACCCTGGAACCTTTAGTCTTCGAGAAATTGGTAGTCCTCGGGACTGTCGAGGCAGGACCCGCAGTTGAGCGAGCAATCCATAACATTCTGAGCCAACACTTGGTGCGAGGCGAATGGTTTGAACGCGAACCCGCATTGGCATTGTTTGCACGTCTAAATGACACTACCACCTCACCCCATGGAAAGTTCGCTCGTCGGTTAATGCGATCGGCAGACGTTTACTTGGCCTGCGACCAAGCCGAGGAGTCGATTGAATATAAAGTCGCCAGCGATTTGGTGTTTGATACAGCCCGCGAGCTAGCAAACGTAAATACCGACAACCCCCTACCGTTTCGGTCGTGGCTGAAAGGGCAAGCTGAACGAGACGACCCAACTGGTGATCTCGCAAAGGACTTTGCCAGCAACGGCGCCTTCCCTGACGTTGCTAATCTTGAGACGTATCTTGCCTTCGTTGTCGCCAAGGACAGTCACCCCGCTGTAACACGAACGGTTATAGAGGCGTGGATTGAATGTGACATAGCCGTTTCAGGCTTAAGGTATGCCGAATGACACTTGTTTTCCTAAGACGCCCAACCCTGCGGGCGACCCCGTTCGCTTCGCTCTCTGGACGCTGCGCGATGTGCAGTGACAAGCGACCAGGCTCGAATTGAATTCGCATAGCCATGAAAAGTCGGCCCGGGGGGGAGGGGGCGGCCCCCAGCGGGGTGGCAATAAACCTTCCTCGCCTGGCCCTTGGCTGCCTACGTGGCACGAACACAGGCGGCTGGGGGTCGGTGCCGTTTGGTCGTTGCCGGCGGCGATCACCGGCTGCCTGCTCCTCCGCTGGCGCCGAGGCCCTCGACGCCGAGCCTGACCCGGTCACCGACCTGCAGGAAGCGGCCGCGGCCCATGCCGACGCCCTGCGGCGTGCCGGTGCAGATCACGTCGCCGGGCAGCAGGGTCATGAAGCGCGAGACGTAGCTGACGATTTCGGCGCAGGAAAAGATCATGTCCGACGTGCTGGAATCCTGCATGCGTTCGCCATTGACCTCCAGCCACAGGCGCAGCGCCTGCGGGTCGGCGACCTCGTCCTTCGTCACCAGCCAGGGGCCGATGGGGCCGAAGCTGTCGCAGCCCTTGCCCTTGTCCCACTGGCCGCCGCGTTCGAGCTGGAAGGCGCGCTCGGAGACGTCGTGGAATACGCAGTAGCCGGCGAGGTGGTCGAGCGCGTTGGCCTCGCTGACCCGGCGCGTCTCGCGGCCGATGACCAGCCCCAGTTCGACTTCCCAGTCGAGCTTGGTGCTGTCGATGGGCTTGATGATCGGGTCATCGGGGCCGCTGATGCAGGTGGTGGCCTTCATGAACATCACCGGCTCGGCGGGGATGGGCATCTTCGCTTCGAGGGCATGGGCGCGGTAGTTGAGGCCGATGCCGACGATCTTGGATATGCCGGTGAAGGGCACGCCGTAACGCGGCTTGCCGCGCACTGCCGGCAGCGCGGCGGGATCGAGTGCGCGCAGGCGCTTCCGGCCGGCGGCGGAGAGTTCGTCCCAGCCGATGTCGGCGACATGGGCGGAGAGGTCGCGCAGCGTGCCGTCGGCGGCGATCAGGCCGGGTTTTTCGCGGCCATTGGGGCCGTAGCGGACAAGTTTCATGCTGTCTCCTTTTCAGGGTGCGGACTTCTGCTTCTTGCCGCGCCAGATCGCGTCCGGCTGCTGTTCCAGGGTTTCCGCCAGCAGGCGCAGGGCGTCGGCGGCGCGGGCGATTTCCTTGAGCGCGGCATTGAGGTTGTCGACCGTCGGCGAATCCTGTTCGGCCAGCTTGCGTACCGCCGTCGCGGCGCGGGCCAGTTCCTCGCTGGCCTGGGTCATGCCGGCGACCAGGCGCGAATCGGGCTGCGCCAGCTGGGCGATGCGATCGGCCGCGGTGTCGAGCCGGGCCAGCGCGGACTGCGCCGCCAGCAGCGCCTTGTTCATCTCGGCCAGGTTGTCGCGCGCGTCCTTGAGCAGCGGGCCGCCCTGGGCATCGAAGCGCCGGGCGAGCGATTCGAGGTGGCGCAGCGTGGCGTCGAGGCGGCGCGGCAGGTCCTGCGTCGCCTGCGCCGACACCAGCTTGTTCACCGCACTGCTGATGGCCGCCACGTCGGCGAGGAACTGGTCCATGGGGAAGCCTTCGAGCTTGGTCGCCAGCTCCTGGGCGGCGGTGCGGATGGTCGGAATCTCGCTGAGATCGGGATCGAGCGCGGCAAAGATCGCCGGTTTGTCCGGATGGAAATCGAGGTCGACGTACAGCTGGCCGGTAAGCAGGCTCTGCAGCCGCAAGCGGCCGCGCAGGCCGCGGTCGACCAGCTGGCGGACGGTGGCGCGATCGCGCAGGTCGACGTTTTCGCCGCCGTGGGTGTGCACGACGTGGGGTTGCACTTCGATCATGACCGGCACCAGGAAACGCTGGCTGTGCGCATCGAGCCCGAGCTGGATCTGCTTGACGGTGCCGACCTTGACGCCGAGGAACACCACCGGCGCGCCGACCTGCAGGCCCTGCGCCGCGCCCGTGAAGTACAGCACGTGCTGGCGGCGCTCGCCGAACCAGCCGCCGCCCGCCAGCAGCAGGGTGGCGGCGATCGCCAGCGCGAGCGCGCCGAGGACGAAGGCGCCGATCAGGGTGGGGTTGGCTTTTCTGCTCATGGCGTCTGCGCCGGAAGGTTGGGGCGTGGGGGCGGTGCCTCGCCGCCCCGCGTGAGGAAATGGCGGACCTTGGGGTGGCCGTTCTTTAGTGCGTCCTGCGGATGTCCGGTGGCGATCATGGTGCGGCTTTCGGTATCGAGGTAGATCGAATTGTTGCCAATGCCGAGGATGCTGGCCAGTTCGTGGGTGATGACGACGATGGTGGTGCCCAGGCTGTCGCGCAGTTCGACGATCAGTTCATCGAGGCGCCGCGCCGTCAGCGGATCGAGGCCGGAGGAGGGTTCGTCGATGACCAGGATGTCCGGGTCGAGCGCCATGGCCCGCGCCAGTCCGGCGCGCTTCTTCATGCCGCCGCTCAATTCCGCGGGATAGAAGTCCTCGAAACCGGCGAGCCCCACCAGCGCCAGCTTGAAGGCGACGATCTCGTCGACGCGGGCTTGAGGCAGGCCGGTGTATTCGGCGATCGGCAGCGCGACGTTTTCCGCCAGCGTCAGCGAGCTCCACAGCGCGCCGCCCTGGAACAGGATGCCGAGCCGGCGCTTGAGCCGTTGTTGCACCGCCTCCCCGGAATTCCAGAAATCCTCGCCGCCGTAGCGCACCGAGCCGGCCGCGGGCCGCTGCAGGCCGACCAGGGCGCGCATCAGCGTGGTCTTGCCGCAGCCGTTGCCGCCCATGACGACGAAGATGTCGCCCTTGTTCACCGTGAAATCGAGGCCGCGCTGGACGACGAAATCGCCATAGGCCATGGACAGGTCGCGTACCTCGATGTGGGGAAGGGCATCCATGCCTCAGATACCGAGCTGGTAATAGACGATGGTCATGATCGAGGCCGCGATGGTGATCAGCAGGATGGCGGTGACCACGGCCGAGGTGGCGGCATGGCCCACGGCCTCGGCGCTGCGACCGCACTGCATGCCGCGCAGGCAGCCGGCGAAGGCGATCATCGCGCCATACACCGTGCCTTTCGACAGGCCGACCGCGAACTGCTTGAACTCCAGCGCGCGCAGGGTTTCGGTGTAGTACTCGAAGACGCCGATGTCGAAGATGGTGACCGAGACCAGCAATCCCGCCAGCATGCCGATGAAGCCCGAATAAAGCGTCAGCAGCGGCACCATCAGCATCAGCGCCAGCATGCGCGGCAGCACCAGGAAGTCGATGGCGGAGATGCCGAGCACCTGGTAGGCGTCGATCTCCTCGTTGACCTGCATGGTGCCGAGCTGGGCGGCGAAGGCGGCGCCGGTGCGGCCGGCGATGATGATGCCGGTCATCAGGGCGCCGACCTCGCGCACCATGCCGATGGCCACCAGGTCGGCGATGAAGATCTGCGCCCCCACCAGTTTCAGCTGGTCGGCGCCGAGGTAGGCGAGGATCAGGCCGACCAGGAAGCTGATCACGGAGACGATGGGCAGGGCGCGCGGCCCGACTTGCTCGATTTCCAGCCACAGGTCGCGGGCGCGGAAGCGGGCGCGGCCGGAAACGAGGCGCAGCAGCGACAGCACCACCTCGCCGAGAAAGGCCAGCATCTGCGGCGCACCGCGGAAAAATTCCAGCGTCGCCGCGCCAACCCGTGCGAACGTTCCCTGCGCGCCGCCGTCACGCGCGGCGAGTTTCTGCTCCGGTACGGCCGCCGCCATCGCCAGCAGGCGTTGTGCGCCGGCCGGCAGTCCGCCGACATCGAGCGTGATGCCCTGTTCCGCACACGACTTGCCGATTACGGCGACGAAGGTCAGCAGGCCCGAATCCCAGTCGCTGAGGGTGGTGGCATTGAAGCCGAGGCGGCGGGCCGACGTCGGCAACCGGGCCAGCAGCGTCCCGGCAGAGGGCAGTTTCTGGTCGATGCACCAGCGCCCGCCGAGCACGATGAACAAGGTGCCGGAGTTGTCGGCGTCGCCCGGGCGCAGGTCGAGCTGCCATGCGGGCGCAACGCTCATGGCCCGTCCGTCGGTTTTACTTCTTGCCGAATCCGCCGAGCAGGGCGGCGACGGGCCGCTGCGGCCGGGTCGGGGCGGGTTTCGCGGCGGCGGCGGCGGGGTCGCCGGCGGCGGGCTTGCTGACGTAGGGCTTGCTGGGGTCGAAGTCCAGCTTGGGCAGGCGCGGGTCTAGCCTGGGCACGTGGGCGACGGGGCTGGGCAGCTCGCGTCCGGCCGGCTTGACGCCGTCCAGCGTCAGCGCGCGGTCGCGCTCGCGGGCCTTCTCGCGGGCGCGCTCGAGGTGTTCGCGCTTGTGGCCGCGATTGCTCGGCGCACGCTCGGGCGGCGCGGAGGCCAGTTCGGCGAAGCCGCTGATCTCGACGCGCTCGATCTGGCGCTTGATCAGCTTTTCGATGTCGGCCAGGCGCTGTTTTTCCTCCGGCGCGAACAGCGAGGTGGCGTCGCCGTGCTTGCCGGCACGGCCGGTGCGGCCGATGCGGTGCACGTAGTCCTCGGCGGTATGCGGCAGTTCGTAGTTGATGACGTGGGGCAGGTCGTCGATGTCGAGGCCGCGCGCGGCGACGTCGGTGGCGACCAGCACGCGGATCCTGCCGGACTTGAAGCCTTCCAGCGCTTCGGTGCGCTGCTGCTGGCTCTTGTCGCCGTGGATGGCGTCGGCGGCAATGCCCTGGCGCTCGAGGTATACGGCCAGCCGGCTGGCGCCGAACTTGGTGCCGACGAAGACCAGCACCTGCTTGGCCTTCTCCTCGTCGTGGGTCAGCAGATGCACCAGCAGGCTGCGCTTCAGGTCGGCGGCGACCGGGTAGACGCGGTGGGTGATGGTCTCGGAAACCGCGTTGCGGCGCGCCACTTCGATCAGTTGCGGCGCCTTCAGCATGCTGTCGGCGAGGTTCTTGATCTCGTTGGAGAAGGTGGCGGAGAACAGCAGGCTCTGGCGCTCCTTCGGCAGCATGCCGAGGATGCGCTTGATGTCGGGGATGAAGCCCATGTCCAGCATGCGGTCGGCTTCGTCGAGCACCAGCACCTCGACCGAGGCGAAGGAGACGCTCTTCTGCTCGACGTGGTCGAGCAGGCGGCCGGGCGTGGCGACGACGATCTCGCGGCCTTCGCGCAACTGGGCGATCTGCGGCTTGATGTCCACGCCGCCGTAGATGCAGACCGAGCGCAGCGGCACATGCTTGCTGTAGGTGACCACGCTCTCATGCACCTGCATGGCCAGTTCGCGGGTCGGCGCCAGGATCAGCGCGCGTACCGGGTGGCGCGCCGGCGAGGGCGAAGACGTGGCGTGCCTGGCCAGGCGCTGCAGCAGCGGCAGGGTGAAGCCGGCGGTCTTGCCGGTGCCGGTCTGCGCCCCGCCCATGACGTCCTTGCCGGACATGATGATGGGGATGGCCTGGGCCTGGATCGGCGTCGGGTGGGTATAGCCCGCGTCCTTTACCGCACGCAGCAACTCCGGCAGCAGGCCGAGGTCGTCGAAGCTTATGCGGGGAGGCTCGGAAGTCGGCGCCGGCGATACGGCGGCTGCGTCGACGGGAATGGCGGGCGTGATGCTTGTGTCGTTGTCGTTCAATGGAACTCCTGAATCGGCCGCTTCGCGGCCCACGGCCGGCTTTGCACAGCCAGCCGGCTGCGGCGGCGCAAAGCATGCTTTGCGAAACCCCGCCTCGCCCCTTTTCAGGGGAACCGGTTCAGGCGGCGAAGCGCTTGAGGGAAATGCGGCGGAATGCCGAATCGGGCGCCAACCGGCAGGGCGCGCAAGCCCCGTATTGTATTACAGGCCGCGGCCGGCCGTGGCAAGGGTTGCGGCGGACCTCACTTGAACAGCCCCTTGACGGCAGAGCCGGCCTTGGCGGCTGCGCCGGATTGCAGCAACTTCTCGAAGTTCACCGCGCCCGCGAGCTTTGCCGTCACGGCGGCGGCCACTTGCTGCCCCAGTTCACCGGGAGTCAGGCCGCCCCTGGCCTTGCCGAGGTTCCTCAGGGTGATGTCCGGCAGAACGACGCTCACGGTCTTGTCGCCCAGCAAGGCGGCGCTGGCCTGTGCCCTGGCCTGGCGGATGGTCAGCTCTTCGACGATGAGCCTGGTGCCGCCCTTCTTCTTGTTCTCGGCGGAACCGAGATAGCTCGCAATGTTCTTCTGGATGGCATCGAAGTTGGTCATCGTGCTGCCCAATTCGTAATTCAACTCGGGCGCGATGATCGCAATGCGGCGGATCACGATGACGTCCCTGGCCACCGAGGCGATGTCGATGTGGACATCGATCCGTCCTATCTTCATCGCGTGAGGGGTCCTGAAGCCCGACGGATTGCCGATCACCAGGTTGCCGAGCGTGCCCTTGCCGTCGGCAGGCGAGATCTTGACCTCATCGACCGCGACCTTGGTCTGCGTCATGGCGCTGCCGTAATTTGCGATGGCGCGTTTGATCAGGCCGTCGATGTTGCCGGAAAGCCAGAACACCGCGCCACCGGCGATGGCGACGACGACGAGCAGGGCGGCCGCGAGTTTCTTCATGATGGATTTCCCAACAGGTTCAGCGTGACATGGAACAAGGCATGATCCGGGTCGCACAGCGCCTCCACGCTCGCCAGGTGGTGGCGATCGGGCAGGGGCAGGTCGCGCCGGAAACAGTGTGGCCAGGCTTCGCGGATGAGGCGGTTCTGGCGCTTGAATTCGCTGCTTTCGGCGTTGCCGACGGCAGTGAACAGGGGCAGGGGAAGTGCGGGGCGATAGGCGACCGGGCTGACCCGCTGCGCGGTCGCATCATCCAGCCGGAGGTCGTCCTGCAGGAAGGGGGTGCGGACCAGGGGTTGCAGGTCGTACAGCCCGGAAATGCAGGTCGCGCCGCGCAGCAGGTCCCGCGGCAGGTCGCCCGCCATCAGCGGCCAGTCGGCCGCCAGCATCATGGCGGCAAGATGCGCGCCGGCGGAATGGCCGGCCACCGCGATGCGGCGCCGATCGATGCCGAGTTCGGCTCCGTGGCGGTAGAGCCACGCCATGGCACGCAGCATCTGCCGCACCATCTCGGCGATCGGGGTGGCCGGGGCCAGGCCGTAGTTCGGCATGGCCACCGCGACGCCGGCCTTGACGAAGGTCGGCGCGAGGAAGGAAAAATCCCGCTTGTCCAGCGAACGCCAGTAACCGCCGTGGATGAAGACCAGCAGCGGCGCGTTCGGCACGGCGGCGGGATAGAAGTCGAGCGTTTCCGCCGGCGAGGAGCCGAAATGGCAGTCCGCTTCCCAGCGCAGCCCGTCGCGAGCGAGGCGCGAGTCGGCGCGCCACCGCTCGAAGATCTCCGGATGGTCCGGGATCGCGGCACGGGCGTTGTACTGATGGTCGAGTTCTTGTGGGGTCAGCATGCGTAAGCCTCGCCGATCCGCGTTCCGGTCGGCTGCGACATAGAATAGCCGTCCCGCGAACAAAATGGAAACGGCCGCAATGGACTACGCGATGCTCGGCAGCAGCGACCTTCGGGTTTCCCGGATCTGCCTTGGCACCATGACCTTCGGCACGCAGAACAGCGAGGCGGATGCCCATCGGCAACTCGACGTTGCAGTGGCCCATGGCATCAACTTCATCGACACGGCGGAAATGTATTCCGTGCCGCCGAACGCCGAAAGCTATGGCAGGGCCGAGACCTGCATCGGCAACTGGCTGAAGCGCCAGGCGCGCGACAGGATCATCCTCGCCACCAAGATTTCGGGGCCCGGGCGCAGCCTGAACTGGATCAGGAACGGCGACCTGGCCTTCAACCGGAAGAACATCCGCGCCGCCATCGAAGGCTCGCTGGCGCGGCTGCAAACCGATTACGTGGACCTGTACCAGTTGCACTGGCCGGACCGCAACACGCCGATTTTCGGCCAGTATCGATTCGATCCCGGGAAGGAGCGCGACTTCGTGCCGCTGGAGGAAACCCTGGCGGCGCTGGCCGAACTGGTCAAGGAAGGGCGCGTGCGCCATGTCGGGTTGTCCAACGAGACGCCATGGGGCGTGATGGAGTTCCTGCATCAGGCGGAGAAGCACGGCTTGCCGCGCGTGGTTTCGGTACAGAATGCCTACAGCCTGCTGAACCGGACCTGGGAAATGGGCCTGGCGGAAATCGGCTTTCGCGAGAACGTCGGCCTGCTGGCCTATTCGCCCCTGGCGTTCGGCCTCCTGTCGGGCAAGTACCTGCGGAACGCCCATGCCGGCGGCCGGCTCAACCTGTTTCCGGGTTTTGGCCAGCGCTATGCGAAGCCCAATGTCGAGCCCGCCGTGGCGGCCTATATCGAACTGGCAAGCGCCAGCGGCCTGACACCGGTTGAACTCGCCCTGGGATTCGTCGCCAGCCGCCCGTTCGTGGCCAGCACGATCATCGGCGCCACGACCCTGGAACAACTCGGCGAGGATATCGCCGCTTGCGCGGTATCGCTTGGGGATCAGCTATTGCAGCAGATCGAGGCGCTGCATCTGCGTTACGGCAATCCGGCGCCTTGAGGTACGGCGGCGGATTACTTCTTCGCCGCCACCTTGGTAGCGCTGGTCTTGAGGGCCGCCAGCAAGTCGTACAGCTGGCTGCGCTGCTTTTCGTCCATCCCGGCGAAGAGTTCGACCACCCAGGTCTCGTGGGCCTCGGCCATCTTGCGAAAGCTGCGGCGCCCCTCCGGCGTCAGCTTGACGATGTAGGCGCGGCGGTCATTCGGGCTGTCTTCGCGCACCACCAGCTTCTCCGCGACCAGCTGGTCGGTGATGCCGGTCACGTTGCCGCCGGTCACCATCATGCGCTTGGACAGTTCGCCCATCTTGAGCCCCTGCGGGGATCGCTCCAGCTGGGCCATCAGGTCGAAGCGCGGCAGCGTGATGCCGAACTCGGCACGCAGGCGCGAGCGGATGTGGTTCTCGATCAGGTTGGTGCAGGCCAGCGTGCGCAGCCAGAGCCGCAGGTCGGGCGCATGCTCGGAGGAGGCGCGTGTTTCGGTATCGGTGGCGGCATGTTTCTTTGACATTGGTATATGGCGCTGGGATGCGCTGCCCGGTTGATATATCGATGTCTAAAATATCAAAAGACGCCGGATTCCGCAACCGGCATCGGCGCCGGTGCCGGCGCCGGACCCGGAAATTCAGGCGAAATCCGGGTTGATCACCGCGCGCAGTACGGTTTGTGTCGCGCCGTCGCGTTCCCTGCCGGCGAACCACCAGACGCCGCCCTTCTTCACCGCCCAGTCGGCCTCCTCGCCGGCAAGCAGCAGCGCGGCGACGCGCCCCAGGGTGGGCTGGTGGCCGACGATCAGCACCGCGCCGCTGCGGTCGGGCCAGCCGGCGGCCTTGAGCAGGTCGCCGGCGGAAGCTCCGGTGCCCAGCCGCGGCTCGATCTCGTAGGG
>JADJFK010000036.1 GCA_016708585.1 Sulfuritalea sp.
GCCGTATCGCGGGCGCCGACTTTTTCGCCGTTCACGCGCACGCCGCCGGCGGCTATCATGCGCAGCGCTTCCGAGGTGCTCGGCGTCAGGCCGGCGGCCTTCAGCACCTGGGCCAGGGAGCCGGCCGGAACGCTGATTTCGGGCATGTCGTCGGGCAACACGCCGCGCTGGAAGCGTGCCTCGAACTCGGCCAGCGCGGCCTCGGCATCCTTCTGCGAGTGGAAGCGGGCGACGATCTCCTGCGCCAGCAGCACCTTGATGTCGCGCGGGTTGCGGCCGTCGGCCACTTCGCGCTTGAAGCGGGCGATCTCGTCGTTGCCGCGGAAGGACAGCAGCTCGTAGTAGCGCCACATCAGTTCGTCCGAGACCGACATCAGCTTGCCGAAGATTTCGGTCGGCGATTCGGCGATGCCGATGTAATTGCCGAGCGACTTCGACATCTTGTTCACGCCGTCGAGGCCTTCCAGCAGCGGCATCATCAGCACGCACTGCGGCGCCTGGCCCGTAGTGCTTCTGCAGTTCGCGCCCCATCAGCAGGTTGAACTTCTGGTCGGTGCCGCCGAGCTCGACATCGGCCTTCATGGCCACGGAGTCGTAGCCCTGGCACAGCGGATAGAGGAATTCGTGGATGGCGATGGGCTGGCCGCCGGCGTAGCGCTTGGAGAAATCGTCGCGTTCGAGCATGCGCGCCACGGTGTGGCGGGCGGCCAGCTTGATCATGCCGGCGGCGCCGAGCGGCTCGAACCAGGTGGAGTTGAAGCAGACCTCGGTCTTCTGCGGGTCGAGGATCTTGAACACCTGGGCGCGGTAGGTGTCGGCGTTTTCCAGGATCTGCTCGCGCGACAGCGGCGGGCGGGTGGCGTTCTTGCCGCTGGGGTCGCCGATCATGCCGGTGAAGTCGCCGATCAGGAACATCACGTGATGGCCGAGGTCCTGGAAGTGGCGCAGCTTGTTGATCAGCACCGTGTGGCCGAGATGCAGGTCCGGCGCGGTCGGGTCAAAGCCGGCCTTGACGCGCAGGGGGCGGCCGGATTTCAGCTTGTCGACGAGCTCGGCCTCGATCAGCAGTTCGTCGGCGCCGCGCTTGATCAGCGCCAGTTGGGAGTCGATATCGACCATGGTGGATTAACCCGGGTTGACGGAAGGGCGAACTTTGCTACACTCACCCGACTTTTCAGCCGGCCGCCCATCCAATTGCACAAAAACAAAGGCGGAATTTTAGCGCAAGTCCTTCACCACCGAAGCCATCGCCCCGGGCATTTCTGGGCCGGCGCCGGCGTGGTGGGTGTTTCGCTCTTCAGCATGGTGGCCGCCCTCGGCACGGTCAACGAGGCCCGGCCGACGGACATCCCGCAGCAACAGGTGGTGGAAAGCCTGGCACTGCCGGCGCTGAGCGCCGCGGCGGAAGACGGCGAGCAGAGCTTCCTGCGCGAAGAACGGGTGCAGCGCGGCGATACGGTGATGGGGCTGCTGCAGCGCCTCGGCGTCGATGATCCTGCCGCCGTCGGCTTCCTCAAGGGCAACGCCACCGCGCAAAGCCTGTTCCGCCAGCTCAGCCCGGGCAAGAACCTGACGGCACGCACCGGGCCGCAGGGCGAATTGCAGACTTTGATTTTCCCGCTCAACGGCGGCAAGGACCAGGCCCTGGTGGTGGAACGCCGGGCCGACGGCAATGGCGACGCGTTCTCGGCTACGGAACAGGCCCTGCCGCTGGAAACCCAGGTGGTCATGCAAACCGCCGAGATCCGCCACTCGCTGTTCGGCGCCTCGGACGCCGCCGGCATACCGGATGCGGTGGCAACGCAACTGGCCGACATCTTCGGCGGCGACATCGATTTCCATCGCGATCTGCGTCGCGGCGACCGCTTCGCCGTGATCTACGAATCCGTCAACCATCTCGGCCGTCCGGTGCGCAGCGGGCGCATCCTCGCCGCCGAGTTCGTCAATAACGGCAAGGCCTATCGCGCCGCATGGTTCGCCGATCCCGACGGCGGCCAGGGCAGCGGCGGCTACTACACGGCCGAAGGCAAGAACATCCGCAAGGCCTTCCTGCGCTCGCCGCTGGAGTTCTCGCGCATCACCTCCGGCTTCAGCTCGGCGCGCTTCCATCCCGTCCTGCAGAAATGGCGGGCGCACAAGGGGGTCGATTACGGCGCGCCGACCGGCACCCGCGTCAAGGCGACCGGCGACGCCGTGGTCGAGTATGTCGGGGTGCAGGGCGGCTACGGCAAGGTGGTGATCCTGCGCCACCAGAACCGCTACACCACCCTCTACGGCCACCTTTCGGGCTTCGCCTCAGGCCTGCGCAAAGGGAATCGCGTCGGCCAGGGCGACGTGATCGGCTTCGTCGGCGCCACCGGGCTGGCCAGCGGCCCGCACCTGCATTACGAGTTCCGCGTGAACGACGTGCATCAGAATCCCCTGGCGATGGCCCTGCCCAGCGCGCCGCCCCTGGCTCCCCAGCAGATCGGGCTGTTCCGCACGCAAACCGGCGCCCTTCTTGCCCGCATCGACCTGATTCGCGGATTCAACCTCGCCCAGGCTGACTGACCGTGTCCCTGGTCGTCGGGCTGATGTCGGGGACCAGCCTGGACGGCGTCGATGCGGTGCTGGTGGATTTTTCGGAACGTCCCCCGCGCACCCTGGCCACCTTCTGGCTGCCCTATCCGGATGACATTCGCCGCCAGGCGCTTCAGCTACAGGCTGCGGGGCCGGACGAAATTCACCGGGCGGCGCAACTGGCCAACGCGCTGGCGCGCTGCTATGCCGAGGCCGTGCGTGCGGCGCTGTCCGTCGCCGGCGTCGCTGCGGCGCAGGTTTCAGCCATCGGCTGCCATGGCCAGACCATCCGCCACCAGCCGGCCGCCGGCTACACCGTACAGCTGAACAATCCGGCGCTGCTGGCCGAACTCAGCGGGATCGCCGTCGTCGCCGATTTCCGCAGCCGCGACATCGCCGCCGGCGGCCAGGGCGCGCCCCTGGTGCCGGCCTTTCATGCCGCCGTATTCGGCGACCCGGGCCAGCACCGTGTGATCCTCAACCTCGGCGGCATCGCCAACCTGACCGACCTCAATCCGGGCCAACCGGTGCGCGGCTTCGACTGCGGCCCGGGAAATCTTCTGATGGATGCCTGGATCGAACGCCACCAGGGACGACGTTACGATGACGGCGGTCAATGGGCGGATCGGGGACAGGTGCTGCAGGACCTGCTGCAGCGCCTGCTGGCCGACCCCTTTTTTGCCGCCGACCCGCCGAAAAGCTGCGGCCGCGACGAGTTCAACAGCACCTGGCTGGATCGTCAGCTGGCGGGCAATGAACGGGCCGAGGACGTCCAGGCGACCTTGCTCGCATTGACGGCCGTGACGGTGTCCGCGGCCATCGGCCGCTGGTGCGGCAAGCCGCAGGCGGTTTTCGTCTGCGGCGGCGGCGCGCGCAATCAGGCGCTGATGGCGCGCCTGCAAGAGCATCTGCCGGATTGCCGTGTCGCCGGCACCGACTTTCTGGGCCAGCCGGCCGACTGGGTCGAGGCCATGGCCTTTGCCTGGCTGGCGTGGCGCACGCTGCGCGGCGAACCGGGGAACCTGGCCGACGTCACCGGCGCCCGCGGCCCGCGCATCCTCGGCGCCATCTACCCGCGTTGAATGTGCACGAAAAAGGGCGCGGGGCTCGATGCCCCGCGCCCTTCATCAATTCAGCGCAAGCGGATCAGGCCGAGAAGGACGAGCCGCAACCGCAGGTCGATTGGGCATTCGGGTTCTTGATGACGAACTGCGAGCCTTCGAGGCCCTCCGAGTAATCGATCTCGGCGCCGACCAGGTACTGGTAGCTCATCGGGTCGATCAGCAGCGAGACGCCATTCTTCTCCATGACGGTGTCGTCGTCATTGGTCACTTCGTCGAAGGTGAAGCCGTACTGGAAACCGGAGCAGCCGCCGCCGGTAACGAACACGCGCAGCTTGAGTTCGGGGTTGCCTTCCTCGGCAATCAGTTCCTTGACCTTGCTTGCCGCGTTATCGGTGAAGTTGAGCGGGGCCGGCATTTCGGTGGGTGCGTTCATGGCGTTCTCCTGGGGGGATCTGTAATGGCCTACTAAATAAGTCCAGTAATTATGATTTCAATGGGACAAAAGGTCAATTGCTGGCGGCAAGCTTCAATTCGACGGCCTTCGCCGCCGCACCCTGGTGCACCAGGCGCCCCTGGATCACGGCGCCGAGGTGGATCTCGATCGTGCTGTACTCGACATCCCCGGTGACCCGGGCACGCGTCTGAAGTTCAAGGAAGTCGCTGGAATGCACCCCGCCGATGACCGTGCCGTTGATGACCAGGTGGGATACCGTGATATTGCCCTCGATCCGGGCGTGTTCGCTGATCACCAGCGTCGCCGGCTGGCCTTCGGCGCCGCGCACGTCGCCCTTGATTTCACCGTCTACCCGCAGGCCGCCGGTGAACGTGACGTCCCCCGTCACCGAGGTGCCGGCGCCGATCAGGCTGTCGATGCGCCCCTGGGGCTTGCTGTTTTGCTTGCCGAACATGGTTGGAATCTCCTTTGCTGCAATCTTCGCCGAAGCACTCAAAGTACCAGGCTTTGGCTGGCCTTGACCGCACCATCCTGAACCAGGCGCGCCTCGACCCGCAGAACGCGGGCCTCGGCGGCCACCTTGAACGTACCCTCCAGGCGCCGGAAGTGGCGGAAATTGACCTGATACTGGCCGGCGGCAGGATCGCCGGCAGCGGGAAACTGCATCATAACAGTCTCCTGACCATGTTGCACGGTGGCGACGAATTGAATCATGCCGTTGAATTCCTTGTCCTTTTTATCTCCGGTTTGGGCGAGAAGAAGACGATAGCGGTACTGTCCGCCGCCGCCGGGAACAATCTGCAGCCGGCTGATCGCGAGCCCGGACTTGCCGGCCTGGTCGCCCGCCAGGCTTTCAAATGTCGCCAAGTCAGCCTTGAGGCGGGTGTTTTCCTCTTCGAGGGCCCGGATCTGCGCGGCAAGTCGTTCCTGTGCCGTACTCTCGATGCGCAGGCGGCTTTCGCTCGAATTCGCCACCTTGCGCGCGCCCTCCAGTTCGGATTCCTGTCTGGCCAGGCGCTCGCGCATTTCGGCGATTTCATGTTCGCTGGCGACTTGGTGAAAGCCGGAAAAACGCCGGCCGGCGTCGTAAATCCAGCCGGCCAGCGCCAGCGACACGCCGGAGAGGACCACGATGGCCAGCGCACGCCAGTACCACGGCAAGTGCGTGCGGATCGCTACGCGCGGCGCCGATATGCCGAAGCGGCCGCGCAGCCGCCGCAGCGTCAGGGCAAGACGGGAACTTGTGAAAGGCCCGAACATTCGTCGAGACCAAACATCAGGTTCATGTTCTGCACCGCCTGCCCGGCCGCCCCCTTGCACAGGTTGTCGATGACCGAGAGGACCACCAGCGTGTCACCGTCCTGCGGGCGATGCACTGCGATGCGGCAGGTATTCGCGGCGCGCACCGAGCGCGTCTCGGGGTGCGATTTCGGCGGCAGCACGTCCACAAAGGGCTCGCTGGCATAGCGCCGCTCGAACAGTGCCTGGAAATCCTCTTCGCGCGTGATGCGGGCGTAAAGCGTTGAATGGATGCCGCGAATCAGCGGCGTCAGGTGCGGGACGAAGGTCAGGCCGACGTCCTTTCCCGCCGCGCGCGCCAGACCCTGCCGGATTTCCGGCAGGTGGCGATGGCCGGGGACGCCGTAAGCCTTGAAATTATCCGAAGCCTCGGAAAACAGGATGCCGATCTCGGCCTTGCGACCGGCGCCGGACACGCCCGACTTGGCATCGGCGATCAGGTGATCCAGGTCGATGCAGCCGGCCTCGACCAGCGGCAGGAAACCCAATTGGGTCGCCGTCGGGTAGCAGCCGGGATTCGCCACCAGGCGGGCCTTGCGGATCTGCTCGCGGTTCACCTCGGGCAGGCCATACACCGCCTCGGCAACCAGCGCCGGGCTGGCGTGGGTCATGCCGTACCACTTTTCCCAGAGCGCGATGTCCTTGATGCGGAAATCCGCCGCCAGGTCGATCACCTTGACCCCGGCGTCGAGCAGGCTTGCCGCCTGCTGCATGGCGATGCCGTTGGGGGTGGCGAAGAACACCACGTCGCACTGATGCAGCGGCGCATCCTTGGGGTCGCTGAAGTTCAGGCCGACGAAACCGCGCAGGTTGGGAAACATTTCGGCGACCGCCTTGCCGGCGTCGCCGCGCGAGGTGATGGCCTTCAGTTCCACCCCGGAGTGCCCCGCCAGCAGGCGCAGCAGTTCCACGCCCGTATAGCCCGTACCGCCGACGATTCCCGCCTTGATCATGCCAAGCTCCTTGCCGCGAAAGAATTAATGGTAACCCGTAATCCCACGAGGGGATACCGTCCGCACCCCGGCGCGGACATGAGACGAAAAAGCCGCCCGAAGGCGGCTTTTGCAAGGCAGCAATGCGGCCGCTGCGGCTTAGCGCTTCGAGAACTGCTTGCGCCGGCGAGCCTTGCGGAAGCCCACCTTCTTGCGCTCCACTTCGCGTGCGTCGCGGGTGACGAAACCGGCGTTCGAAAGCGCGGGCTTCAGCGTCGCATCGTATTCGATCAGGGCACGGGTGATGCCGTGGCGCACGGCGCCGGCCTGGCCGGACTCGCCGCCGCCTTCGACATTCACCAGGATGTCGAAGGTGCTCATGTGCTGGGTCAGTTCCAGCGGCTGGCGCACGACCATGCGGCCGGTTTCGCGCGAGAAGAACTCGTCGACCGGCTTGTCATTGACCACGAACTTGCCGCTGCCGCTGCGCAGGAAGACGCGGGCAATGGCCGTCTTGCGGCGACCGGTTCCATAATATTGGGTAACTGCCATCGATAACTCCTTGGATTTCCAGCGCTCAGATGTCGAGTGACTTGGGCTGCTGGGCGGTGTGCGGATGGGCAGCACCGGCGTAGCACTTCATCTTTTTCAGCATCGCGTAGCCCAGCGGGCCCTTGGGCAGCATGCCCTTGACCGCCTTCTCCAGGATGCGGCCGGGGAAGCGCTGCTGCAGCTTGATGAAGTTGGTTTCGTTGATGCCGCCCGGATAGCCGGTGTGGCGATAGTATTTCTTGTCTTCGGCCTTGTTGCCGGTGACGCGCAGCTTGTCGACATTGACCACGACGATGTAGTCGCCGGTATCGACGTGCGGCGTGTAGATGGCCTTGTGCTTGCCGCGCAGGCGGTGTGCGATCGCGGCGGCCAGACGGCCGAGCACCTTGTCGGTGGCATCGACGACAACCCAGTCGTGCTGGACCTCATGCGGCTTGGCGGAAAATGTTTTCATTCTGGTGTTCCTTGCTTGCTTCAATGGCCCGGCCGGCGCGACTGCGGATGGCAACCCCTCCATAGCCGTGCGCTTTACGGAAAGCCGGGCATTCTAACCAAGCCGTGCGGCCGCTGTCAATTCCGAATTCAAGGGAAGGGGCAAAATCGCGCTGCTGCCGCCCCCGGAAACCACCGGGCACGCAAGAAATACTGCTGGAGCGATAAGTCCGATTGCTTTGCGTTGGCGCAAACTGAAGCCGACAATGCGGTTTTTCCTTCCGGAACCCCTCCTTGAAACTCCTGACCGGACTGCCCCTGCTGCTCGCAGGTCTTGCAGCCTTGCCCGCATCGGCCCTTGAAATCGTGCCCTTCGACGCGGATCGTTTTGCGCGCGCACAAAGCGAAGGCAGGGTCTCGGTTGTCCAGTTCCACAGCGGCTGGTGCCCCACCTGCGTCATGCAGGAGCGCGGCGTGAAGTCGCTCAAGGACGACAAGGCCCTGGACCGCGTCACCGTCTTCCAGGCCGATTATTTCAAGGAGGAGGCGCTGCGCAAGCGCTTCAACGTCACCAGCTTTTCCACCCTGGTGGTTTTTCGCGGCGAACAGGAACGCGCACGCACCACCGGGGATTTTCGTTCCGAGCAACTCAAACAGCTCTTCGCCCGGGCACTCTGAAGGCCGGGCCGTGACGGTCGTCGCCCAGACATTCGTTCCCGCCAGTATCGGCATCAGCTACCTGGCCGGAGCGCTCACCGCACTCTCCCCCTGCGTATTGCCCCTGCTGCCCCTGGTCGTCGGCGGCGCGATGCAGCGTCACCGCGCGGCACCCCTGCTGATGGGCATCGGCATGACCACCGCCTTCGCGGTGGCGGGATGGATACTCGGCGCGCTGGGACCCGCCATGGACATCGATGCGGAACGGGTACACCAGGCAGCGGCGATCAGCCTTGTCATCTTCGGCCTCGCGTTGTGGGTGGATCCGCTCGCCAACCTGGTTTCACGCCTCGTCCAGCCGCTGGCTCTGTCGGCGGATCGGCTGGCGGCCGCGGTCGGGCACCAATCCCCGGCCGCGGCACTATTTTTTGGCGGCCTGCTGGGCCTGGCCTGGAGCCCCTGCGCCGGACCGATGCTGGTCTCGTCGGTGGCACTGGTGGCCACCGGCCGCGATGCCGGACTGGGGGCGCTGCTGCTGGGAATGTTCGGCCTGGGCGCCGCAACGCCGCTTGTACTGGCCGCCTACGCGTCGCGCTCCGTGTTCGCACAAGTGAGGAACTGGACGCTCGGACACGGCGTCCGGTTGCGCCGCGGCTTTGGCCTGCTGGCGATGGCTTCAGGCTTTTTCATCGCCACCGGTCTCGACAAGGCGATGGCGACAGCAATGATCGCCGGCCTGTCCGACGGCTGGCTGGAACTGATCACCCGGTATTAGCCGAAACGCGACAACCGGATCAGAAATCCCCGCTGGCTCCGGCGCGCATGATCTTGTCGATCGCCTCGCGAATCTTGATGGCACCGTCACGCAGTTTGGCCGACATCTGATTGGGGTTCTTGCTGGTGTCGAGCCAGCGCGCGTCCCAGTCGAGGGTCAGCAGCCAGATTTTCCTGTTCGCATCCTCGACAACGGCGACGCGGCAGGGCAGGAAGATGGCGAATTCGAGGCTGAGGTCGAGCAGGTCGCGCGCGACCACGGCATCGCAAAAGCTGAAGAATTCGACGCGCGGCGTGTCGGTCTTGCCGGTGATCGCGACAACATCCTTCCACATGGGGCTATGGCCGACAAACTTGAAATTCAGCTCGTTGGCCTTGAGTTTCATCGCCTCGACCACTTCGTCGTACGTGAGACCGTCCTTGGCCGGATACTTGACGGCCATCATCGCGATCATGTCCTGCATCGAGAACGGGTTGATCGACATCATGCTGGAGATGAAATTGGCACGCGCCTCCGGGCTGATCGATTCGCGCATGGTATTCGGCACGGCCTGCTCCCGAGGACGCGTTGGCGGCATCTGGATGTTGAAGGGCATGGGAGCGCCCTGGAGGCCTTGCGACGGAAGCTGGCTGGGCTTGCCGTCACGTTTGACGCCCTCGTCCGCGGCCAGGGCAAACTGGGTTGCAAGACCCGCGCAGAGCGCGAAAGTGGCAGATTTCCTAGCGATGTTCCTCAGCATGGGAACGTCCTCCAAAAAGTGAAAGCGGAGGAGATGGCGGCGCCATCCCCTCCTTGCAGCCTCCGTCCGGAGATAACCGGCTTACTTCTTGACGGCGCCGGCGGCCTTTGCCGCCGAACCGGCTCCGGCACCGGCGGTGCCGACCGCCGCCTTGTTCATGTCGTCGGCCATTTTCGGCATCGCGTTCATCGCCATGGACATCGCGTTCATCATCTGCACCATGAGCGCCGGGTTCATCATCTTCATCATGGCGTCCATCATCTGCGGATTGGTCATCATGCCGACCCACTGGTTCATCATCTCCGGCGAGGCCATCTGCATCATGGCGTTCATCATCTTCGGATCGGTCATGGCAGCCATGAAGGGCATCCACATCTTGGGATCCATCATGCCCATCATGGCGTTCATCATCTTCGGATCGGTCATGGCGTTCATCCAGGGCATCATGATCGCCGGATCCATCATCTTCATCATGGCATCCATCAGCTTGGGATCAAGCATGGCGTTCATCCAGGGTGTCATCACCTTGGGATCCATCATGGCCGTCATGCTGCTCATCAGCTTGGGGTCGGTCATCGCCGTCATCCAGGGCCCCATCACCTTGGGATCCATCATGGCCGTCATGCCGTTCATCAGCTTCGGGTCGGTCATCGCCGTGACAAAGGGCATCCAGACCTTCGGCTCGACCATGCCCATCATGGCGTTCATGAACTTCGGGTCGGTCATCGAGGTGATGAAGGGCGTCCACACCTTGGGATCGACCACGGACATCATGGAACTCATCATCTTCGGATCGGTCATGGCGGTGATGAAGGGCGTCCACATCTTCGGGTCGCCCATGGCGATCATCGCGTTCATGAACTTGGGATCGGTCATGGTCTGGATCCACGGCGTCCACACCTTGGGGTCGGCCATCGCCATCATGCTGTTCATCAGCTTGGGATCGGTCATGCTGGTGATCCAGGGCGTAATGACCTTGGGATCCATCATGCCCATCATCGAGGCCATCATCTTCGGGTCGGTCATGGCCTTCATCCAGGGCTCCATCACCCGGGGATCCATCATGCCCATCATGCTGTTCATCATCTGCGGATTGGTCATGGCGGTCATCCAGTCGCCCATGCCCTTGCTCCAGTCGCCCATGGCGGGCATCTGCGGCGCGGTCTGGGCCATGCCGGCTACCGGCATTTGCAGCATCGCCGCAATCGCGGCGGTCATCAGGGATTTACGGAATTGCATGGTTGCCTCCAAATTGTCGAATCAGGGAAATTGAACACGATCCGATGGAGGCAAAAAGTCGGCGTTCGCGACACGGCGCGCCAGCCATTCCTCCTCGGTACAGCCGCCACGTCCAGGCATCACCGGCGTGGCTGAATCCGGTACGGGCGGAATAATCAACGAAAACGGCAGCTTGCGCTGCCGTTTTTTTCTATGGCCTGATAAACCACTTTACATTAAGGGTCAAGCTTCGCGCATCATCCGCCAGTACTCGAACTTCATGGTGACGGTGGCGCCGGCAACGATGGCGGCGAAGGTGATGATCGCACCGACCGACAGGGTGGAAAAGCCGGTGATCCCCTGGCCGACGGTACAGCCCATCGCCGTGACGCCGCCAAAGCCCATCAGCACGCCTCCGATGATGTGGCGGAACATGTCCTGCGCCGATACGAAGTGTTCCCAGCGAAACGCCTTGGTCGCGATCGCGTAGAGAAAGGAGCCGATGCCGACACCGAATACCGTGGCGATGCCCCAGGTCACAACCGTGCTCTTGTCGGTCCACAAGGACCACAATTCCAGCGTGTAGCCCGCCGGGGCAATGAACGACATCGACTCGGCCAGCTTGGAGTTGGTGCCGACCGCCATGTCGCTCAAGGTCTCGGGGTTTTCCATCCAGCCCAGTTTGCCGGTGATGTACCAGCCGGCAACCACCACGCCACCAAGGACGATGCCGGCAATGAAGTTATCCTTGTTTTCCCAGAACGACTTGTTGAACAGCACGAAGGCCATCAACAGGCCCGACAGCACCAGTGCGATGACCAGTTCGGCGGAGGCCAGGTCCATACCCATGCTGCCATGCAGCAGGTGCGGCAGGGTCTGGTTGGTCGTCAGGTTCAAGGTGACGCCGGGCGCCTGCAGCCATTCGACGCGCGGCACGGCGAAGATGCCGCGCAGGGTGACGTTCGCCGCATACGCCATGTAGATGAAGACCACCACGGCCTTCAGGTTGCCGCCCCCGACCCGCACCAGCGTCTTGTTGCCGCAACCGGAAGCGAGCGTCATGCCGACGCCGAATGTCAGTCCGCCCACGATGTGCGCCAGCCAGGACAGGTTCTGCCCCGTGTAGATGGTGTTGGCGAGGTTGATCTTGCCCGTGTAGGCGAGGAGGTTGGTGCCGAGGATGGCGACGGCGATGGTCAGCAGCCAGGCACGCATGCGCCCCCAGTCGCCCATGTTGACCACATCGGAAACCGCGCCCATGGTGCAGAAATTGGTCTTGTTGGCGAAGAAACCGAAGATGAAACCAAGACCGAAACCCCACCAGACGACGGTCCTGGCTATGGCTTGCAATTCTTCAGGCATGTCGCGCGATCCTCTTGAAAGTTGCGGTTTTTTCGAGCCGCAGATTCTCTGCCAAAAACCCGGTGGCCTCGATTCAAAGCATCGTTCAAAAAATAACCGCGCTCTATATATGTATATTCTAATATTTAGTGGGATCAGGCAGCCCTGCCGCAGCGAAGCCTTCGCGGCGCAGCCGGCAGGAATCGCATACCCCGCAAGCTCGCCCTTGCGCATCGGCCTGGTAGCACGACACCGTCAGTCCGTAATCGACACCCAGGCGAGCTCCCGCCGAGATGATCCGCGCCTTGCTCATCTCGATCAGCGGCGCGTGTACGGTGAGCGGCCTGCCTTCGACAGCCGCCTTGGTCGCCAGATTGGCCAGCGCCTCGAAGGCGCGGATGAATTCCGGCCGGCAATCCGGATAGCCCGAATAGTCCACCGCGTTGACGCCGACGAAGATGTCCTGGGCGCCCAAAACCTCGGCCCAGGCCAGCGCCAAAGACAGCATGATGGTGTTGCGCGCCGGTACGTAGGTGACCGGGATGCCCGGCTGCACCCCGGCGGTGGGCACGGCGATCGAGCGGTCGGTCAGCGCCGAGCCGCCCAGTTGGCCGAGGTCGAGCTTCAACACGCGATGCGCGGCCGCCCCCAGCGCCGCCGCGACGCGTGCCGCCGCCTGCAGCTCGGCGCCGTGGCGCTGGCCGTAATCGAGCGACAGGCAGTGGCAGGCAAAGCCCTGCTCGCGCGCCAGGGCGAGGACCGTGGCGGAATCAAGGCCGCCGGAAAGAAGGATGACTGCGGATGACATGCGGCGATGGTAGCAAACGGGCCGCCGGGGCGCTGCCCTATAATCGCGTTTCCTCCCCATTTCCTGCCGCAATCGACGATGCCAAAGAAAGTGTTCATCCGCACCTTCGGTTGCCAGATGAACGAATACGACTCCGACAAGATGGCCGACGTCCTGGCCGGCAGCGAGGGCGTGGTCAAGACGGAAAATCCCGAGGAAGCCGACATCATCCTGTTCAACACCTGCTCGGTGCGCGAAAAGGCGCAGGAGAAGGTGTTCCACGACCTCGGGCGGGTCCGGCACCTCAAGCAGTTGAACCCGAAACTGGTGATCGGCGTCGGCGGCTGCGTCGCCAGCCAGGAAGGCGCGGCCATCGTCGCCCGCGCGCCCTACGTCGACCTCGTCTTCGGCCCGCAGACCCTGCACCGCCTGCCGCAGATGATCGCCCGGCGGCGCGAAACCGGCAAGGCTCAGGTCGATATCTCCTTCCCGGAAATCGAAAAGTTCGACGCCCTGCCCCCGGCCACCGTCAGCGGCACTGCCGCCTTCGTTTCGATCATGGAGGGCTGTTCCAAGTACTGCAGCTTCTGCGTCGTGCCCTACACGCGCGGCGAAGAGGTCTCGCGCCCCTTCGCGGACGTGATCGGCGAAATCGAGGGGCTGGTCGGCATCGGCGTGCGCGAAGTCACCCTGCTCGGGCAGAACGTCAATGCCTGGCGGGGCGCCATGGACGACGATGAGGCGGCCGACCTGGCGTTGCTGATCGAGGCCATCGCGGACATGCCAGGCATCGAGCGCATCCGCTACACCACATCCCATCCGCGCGAGATGACGCAAAGGCTGATCGACGTCTACCGGACCACGCCAAAGCTGGTCTCGCACCTGCACCTGCCGGTGCAATCCGGTTCCGACCGCATCCTGGCGGCCATGAAGCGCGGCTATTCGGTGCTCGAATTCAAGTCGCTGGTCAGAAAGCTCAAGGCGGCGCGTCCGGATCTTTCGCTCTCGTCCGACTTCATCATCGGCTTCCCCGGCGAAACCGAAGAAGACTTCGAGAAGACCATGCGCCTGGTCGAGGAGCTGAACTTCGACAACAGCTTCTCCTTTGTTTACAGCCCGCGTCCGGGCACGCCCGCCGCCGACATGGCCGACGACACGCCGGCGGAACTCAAGGTGAAGCGGCTGATGCGCCTGCAGAAAACCATCGAAGCCCAGGCCCTGAAAATCAGCCAGGCCATGGTCGGCACGGTGCAGCGCGTGCTGGTCGAAGGCCATGCGCGCAAGGACGCCAGCGAACTGGCCGGCCGCACCGACAACAACCGGGTGGTCAACTTCGCCGGCCACGAACGCCTGGTCGGCCGTTTCGTCGATGTCACCATCACCGCCGCGCTGCCGCACAGCCTGCGCGGCGAAGTCGTCACGCAGCAATGACCGCCCCGCGCGCCCTGAACCTTGCATTGCAGCCGCTCGACAACGCGCGGCTGCAGAACCTCTGCGGCGCGCTGGACGAAAACCTGCGCCAGATCGAAGCCGCCTTCGACGTCACCATCAGCCGCCGCGGCCAGCATTGCCGGATCGGCGGCGACCCGGCGCAATCGCGGCTGGCCGCGGCCGCCCTGCAGCATTTCTACGAGCAGGCGGACGAACCGCTGTCGATCGACGAAATCCAGCTCGGCCTGATCGAGATCACGCGCAACCGCAATGCGCGCACCGCGGTGCCGCCGAATGCCGGGCTGCTGACGCGCAAGACCGACCTGCACGGCCGCACGCCGAACCAGGTCAAGTACCTGCGCGACATCCAGGAACACGACATCACCTTCGGCATCGGCCCGGCCGGCACCGGCAAGACCTACCTCGCGGTCGCCTCGGCGATCGACGCCTTCGAGCGCGACCAGGTCAGCCGCATCGTGCTGACCCGGCCGGCGGTCGAGGCCGGCGAGCGGCTGGGTTTCCTGCCCGGCGACCTGGCACAGAAGATCGATCCCTACCTGCGCCCCCTCTACGACGCGCTCTACGACCTGATGGGCTTCGACAAGGTATCCCGGCTGTTCGAGAAGCAGAGCATCGAGATCGCCCCGCTGGCCTACATGCGCGGGCGCACGCTGAACCACGCCTTCATCATCCTCGACGAGGCGCAGAACACCACGCCGGAACAGATGAAGATGTTCCTCACCCGCATCGGCATCGGCGCCAGGGCCGTGGTCACCGGCGACGTGACGCAGATCGACCTGCCGCGCGGACAAAAGTCCGGCCTGGTCGAAGCGCGGCGCATCCTCGCCGACGTGCGCGGCCTGGCCTTCGCCGACTTCGACGCCGCCGACGTGGTGCGCCACCCGCTGGTGGCGCGCATCGTCGATGCCTACCAGAAGCATGACGCCGCGCGCCCGCCTGCCTGAACTGCGGCTGTCGGTGCAGTACCCCGGCGGCAAGGAAGGCGCGCCGACCCGGCCCCAGGTGCGGCGCTGGGTGCGCGCCGCCTGCGGAATCCCGGCCGAAGTGACGGTACGCTTTGTCGACGCGAACGAAGGGCGGGATCTCAATCGCGACTACCGGGGCAAGGACTACGCCACCAATGTCCTGTCCTTTCCTTACGCTGCGGGCACCACGCTCAGCGGCGACCTGGTGCTCTGCCTGCCGGTGCTCGCACGCGAGGCGCGGGAGCAGGGCAAACCCCCGGAAGCCCACTGCGCGCACCTGATCGTGCATGGTATGCTGCATTTGCAGGGCTATGACCACGAGGCCGGCCGCGCCGACGCCGAACGCATGGAAGCGCTTGAGCGGGAAATCCTGGCCGATCTCGGTTACCCCGATCCTTACGCGTGAATAATGGACCCATCCAGTAGACCCGGCCTCATCGAACGTCTTACCGCGCTGCTGCTGCGCGAACCCGAAGACCGCGAACAACTCCTGGCACTGCTCCATGGCGCCTTCGAGCGCCACCTGATGGACGCCGATGCGCTGTCCATCATCGAAGGCGCGCTGTCCGTCGCCGACGTGGCGGTGCGCGACATCATGGTGCCGCGCGCACAAATGGACGTGGTCGACATCAACGACACACCGGAGCAGATCGTCGAGACCGTGCTGGACACGGCCCACTCGCGCTTTCCCGCCATCGGCGAAAGCAAGGACGACGTGCTCGGCATCCTCCTGGCGAAGGACCTGCTGCGCTATTTCGCCGGCAAGGAATTCGACCTGCGCGACACGCTGCGTCCGGCCATCTTCATTCCCGAATCGAAGCGCCTGAACGTGCTGTTGCGCGAATTCCGCGCCTCGCGCAACCACATGGCCATCGTGGTCGACGAATACGGCGGCGTCGCCGGGCTGGTGACCATCGAGGACGTGCTGGAACAGATCGTCGGCGACATCGAGGACGAGTACGACTTCGACGAAACCGCGGATAACATCGTCACCGACAATACCGGCCGCTATCGCGTCAAGGCCCTGACCGAAATCGCCGATTTCAACGCGGCGTTCGCCACGGAATTTCCCGACGAGCATTTCGACACCGTCGGCGGACTGGTCATCCACCACCTCGGGCGCCTGCCCAAGCGCAACGAAGTCGTCACCATCGACGGCCTGCGCATGCAGGTCCTGCGCGCCGACAGCCGCCGCGTGCATACCCTGCTGGTCGATCCGCAGAAGGATCTGCCGCTGTCGCCCCCTCCTGCTGCCGACCAATGACGGCACCGGCGACGCAGCGACGGCCGGCAGTCTCGCTGCGTGCCGTCGCCGCGGCGTTTGCGCTCGGTGCCTTCTGCGTCCTCGGTTTCGCCCCCTTCGATGCCTATTTCGCCGTATGGCCGGCGCCGACTTTTTCCCTGGGCGGCCTGTACCTGCTCTGGCGCCGCGCCGCGACCGCGCGCGAAGCCCTGCTGCTGGGCCTGGCCTGGGGCGCCGGCTGCTTCCTGCTCGGGGTGTCCTGGGTCTATGTCAGCCTTTCGCAATTCGGCGGCATGGCGCCTCCGGCGGCGGCGGCGGCAACGTTGCTGTTCTGCCTCTACCTGGCTCTTTTCCCCGCGCTGGCCGGCGCTCTGTTCCTGCGCTGGCGCCGAAACACGGCGCGCGACGTCTGGCTCTTCGCCGGCCTGTGGACGCTCAGCGAATGGCTGCGCGGCACGCTGTTCACCGGCTTCCCCTGGCTCGCCGTCGGCTATGCGCAAAGCCCGCCCAGCCCGCTGGCCGGCTGGGCATCGGTGCTCGGCGTATATGGCGTCGGTTTCATCGTCGCCCTGATCGGCGCGCTGCTCGGGCACATGCGGCTTGACGGCTGGCGCAGGCCCGGGCCCTGGATCGCGATACTGCTGCTGCTCGGCTTCGGCGGCCTGCTGCGCGCCATGGACTGGACCCAGCCGGTCGGCAACCCGGTCACCGTCAGCCTGCTGCAGGGCAACGTGCCGCAGAGCCTGAAGTGGGACCCGAAGCGCCTGCCGCTGTCGGTGGAAACCTACCTGAAGCTGGCGCACACCCACCCGGCGACGCTGACCGTCCTGCCGGAGACGGCCATTCCCTTGTATTTCAGCGAAGTCCCGCGCGAGGTGCTGCGCGGCCTGACCGCGCACGGCGATGCCCTGATCGGCGTCGCCATCGGTACCACGGACGGCGGTTACACCAATGGCGCCGTCGCGCTGACGCCGCAATTGGCCGCCGGCGCCTACGCCAAGCGCCACCTGGTGCCCTTCGGCGAATATCCGCCGCCGGGTTTCGCCTGGTTCTTCAACTTCGCCCGCATCCCGATGTCGAATTTCACCGCCGGTCCGCCGCGCCAGGAGCCCCTGAAAATCGCCGGGCAACACATCGCGCCCAACATCTGCTACGAGGACCTGTTCGGCGAGGAGCTGCTAGGTGCGCTACCGGCGGCGACCTTGCTGGTGAACCTCTCGAATACGGCGTGGTTCGGCGATTCGCTGGCGCAGCCGCAGCACCTGCAGATCGCCCGGTTGCGGGCCATCGAAACCGGCCGCGTCATGCTGCGCGCGACCAATACCGGGATGACCGCCATGGTGGCGGCGAACGGAACCATCGCGGCGGCGCTGCCGCCCTTCGTCACCGACGCGCTGGTGGTGCAGGCCCAGGGACGCACGGGCCTGACGCCCTATGCCCGCTGGGGCAACCTGCTGGCGCTGCTGATCGCCGTCGGCGCCTGCCTCACGGCAGTGCGCCGCGGCAAAAACTAGAGCTTGTAGGCGACCAGGTCGATGGTCAGCGTGGTCCGGCCCATGGCCCGCAGCGCCGCACACAGGAAGCGGCGGACATCCGCCGTCGCCGGGTGATAATCGGCGGGCTTGAAGTTCGCCGCGAGCAACAGGATCTGGTCGACCAGCAGCATCTTGCCCATGGGATTCGGGGTTTCCAGACCGGCAACAAGGAAGGCATCGGCTATCCAGTGGCGCGCGCCCGCAGGATCGAATGCAGCCAACTCATCGGCCCCGAGGGGGAAATCGAACCGGTCGCCGCTCTTCAACACCACACTGACTTCATGATCCACGGTACCACTCCTTCAAGCTTTGGTTGGACTGCGTGGATCATACCGGAAGCCGCCGCCTCCGGAGCGGCCGGGCGCCGCTGCGGCAGTCCGCTGCGCGGCAGCTTGACGGCGGCCGCTTCGCTCCCATAATGCATGTCCCATCCCCGCAGAGGAAGCGATCATGACCATTCGTACCGCCTGGCAGACCCTCCTGATCTCAGTCTCGGCGCTCTTCGCCATCCCGTCCGGCGCCGCGCCCATCATCGATGCGGCAGCCGTCAAGGTCGCGCAGGCGCGCGGCGCCATCGTCTGGGACGTGCGCGCGACGCCGCTCTACCGCAAGGGCCACATCCCCGGCGCGGTCAGCATCGGCGACGCCGGCAATGTCCTGCGCAATCCGGTCACGGAGGATTTCATCGAAACCGCGCAGGTGGAAAAAATCCTCGGCAACGCCGGCATCGACCCGGCACGGGAAGTCGTCGTCTATGCCGAGCGCGGCAATCCCTATGCCTATTTCGGCCGCTTCGCGCTGCAATATTTCGGCGCACAGAAGGTCAGCGTCTTCCATGATGGCATCGAGGGCTGGCAGGAGGCCGGCAACGCGGTGGAAACCGCCGACGCGCAGCGGCCCGCCGTCGCCCTCAAGCTCACCCCGCGGCCCGAACTGATCGCCAGCACCGAGGACGTGGTGACCCGCGCCAAGGCCGGCGCAGTGCAAATCATCGACGCCCGCACCTCCGGCGAATACCTCGGCAACGACGTGCGCGCCATCCGCGGCGGGCACATTCCGGGCGCCGTGAACATCCCCTACGAGCAGAACTGGAAGGACCCCGAAACCAACGCCAAGATGTCACGCCGCCAGGTGCCGGACAACAAGGGCGCCGGCCTGGCGTCTTCCGACGCGCTGAAATCGCTCTACGCCAGGCTGGACCCGGACAAGGAGACCGTGGTCTATTGCCAGAGCGGGGTGCGCGCCGCGGAAACCGCGGCGGTGCTGGAGACGCTGGGATTCAACAAGGTCAAGGTCTACGACTCGTCCTGGCTGGGCTATGCCGCCCGCCTCGACGCCCCGGCGGAACGCGAAACCTTCTTCAACGTCGGCGCCATGAACGGCAAGCTCGCCTCGATGCAGCGCAAGATCGACGAACTGGAACGCATGATCGGCGAGCTGCATTCCAGCCACACCGCCAAGGCCGCCTGCCCGGCCGGGAAGGTCTGCTGAGCCCGCCCCGCGCGCGCAAGTGCGGGCCGGAAACCCTGTAAAATCCGCGTCTTTGCGATTTCACAGGGTTTCCCGATGGAAAAAGTGGGGACGTTTAGTTCCGGCATCACGCCCGCCAGCGGGCATGTGCCTTCACTGAAGGTCGGCAAGCCGACCTTTCAAGAAATCATCCTGCGCCTGCAGGAGTTCTGGAACCAGCAGGGTTGCGCGCTGCTGCAACCCTATGACATGGAAGTCGGCGCCGGCACCAGCCATACCGCCACCTTCCTCCGCGCGCTGGGTCCCGAGCCGTGGAAGGCGGGCTACGTGCAGCCCTCGCGCCGCCCCAAGGACGGCCGCTACGGCGAGAACCCCAACCGCATGCAGCACTACTACCAGTACCAGGTGGTGTTGAAGCCGGCGCCGGAAAACATCCTCGAACTCTACCTCGGCTCGCTCGAAGCACTCGGCTTCGACCTCAGGCAGAACGATGTGCGCTTCGTCGAGGACGACTGGGAGAACCCGACGCTGGGCGCCTGGGGGCTGGGCTGGGAAGTCTGGCTCAACGGCATGGAAGTCACCCAGTTCACCTATTTCCAGCAGGTCGGCGGCATCGACTGCAAGCCGATCACCGGCGAGATCACCTACGGCCTCGAACGCCTGGCGATGTACCTGCAGGGCGTCGAGAACGTCTTCGACCTGGTGTATGCGCCGGGCCTGAAATACGGCGACGTCTTCCACCAGAACGAGGTCGAGCAGAGCGCCTACAACTTCGAGCACAGCAACGTCAACTTCCTGCTCACCGCCTTCGGCGCGCACGAGGGCAATGCCAAGCACCTGATGGAACAGCAGCTGGCGCTGCCGGCCTACGAGCAGGTACTGAAGGCCGCACACACCTTCAACCTGCTCGACGCGCGTGGCGCGATCTCCGTCACCGAACGCGCCGCCTACATCGGCCGCATTCGCAACCTGGCTCGCAGCGTGGCGCAGAGCTACCTCGACAGCCGCGCCCGGCTGGGCTTCCCGATGGCGCCGAAGGCCTGGGCCGATGAGGTTCTGGCGCAGTTGGCGAAGAAGGCGGCTTAGGATGGAACCCGTCGTATCTTCACGGCTCGTGCGGGATCGGGAAGCCGGGGCATTCTGCTCCGCTCATGTCACCCATCGCCGCCCTGCGGGCGCCGACTCCTTCTTTACTTCGCTGCGCAGAACGCCCCGCCCTCCCGATCATGTGACACTTGCGACGGTTTGCGGTCGCAAGACGAATGCGCTTCCCGCCAAGGATGGCGGGTATCCCACTCCGGTAAGTAAAGGAGGGCGTAGGCAGGGTTTCGCGGAGCACTGCTCCGCGCTGCCGCAGCCGGCTTGCCATGCCGGGCAAGCCGTGGGCGGAGCGGGCGCAGCCCGCGACGGGGGACATGGACGGAGTGGGATACCCGCTGTCCTTGGCACTCCCAAACCTTCAGCTAACCACGTGTTTGATCCATGGCGGGAACAAACAACGAACTGGAACATTTGAAATGACGTCGAAGAATCTGCTGGTTGAACTGTTCGTCGAGGAACTGCCGCCCAAGGCGCTGAAGAAGCTCGGCGAATCCTTCGCTGGCACTCTGGCCGCGAGCCTCAAGGCGCAAGCCTTGATCGATGGAACTTCGGTCTCAACGCCCTTTGCCTCGCCGCGCCGCCTTGCCGTGCATGTTACCGCCGTCGCCGCGAAAGCCGCCGACCGGCAGGTGCAGCAGAAGCTGATGCCGGTCGCCGTGGCGCTCGACGCCGCCGGCCAGCCGACGCCCGCGCTGCTGAAGAAGCTTGCCGCATTGGGGGCGGATGCTTCCGTGGTACCCACACTGAAGCGCCAGCCGGACGGCAAGGCCGAAGCCCTGTTCCTCGACAGCCGGGTGCCCGGCGCGACGCTGGCCGAAGGCCTGCAGGCGGCACTCGAAGCCGCGCTGGCGGCGCTGCCGATCCCGAAGGTGATGAGCTACCAACTCGCCGACGGCTGGAGCAGCGTGAATTTCGTCCGTCCCGCGCACAAGCTGGTCGCGCTGCATGGCGCCGATATCGTGCCGATCGCGGTACTCGGACTCATGGCCGGCCGCGAGACCCAAGGCCACCGCTTCGAGGCCGCGAATCCGGTCGTAGCGATCAAGGATGCGGATTCCTACGCGCAACAGCTCGAAAGCGAAGGCGCCGTGATCGCCGGCTTCGCTGCGCGCCGCGCCGAGATCCAGGAGCAACTCAAGGCCGCCGCCGCGAAGGAAGGCCTCACGCCCATCGATGATGAGGCCCTGCTCGACGAAGTCACCGCACTGGTCGAACGGCCCAACGTGCTGATTTGTGCCTTCGAAAAGGAATTCCTCGATGTGCCGCAGGAATGCCTGATCCTGACCATGAAGGCCAACCAGAAGTATTTTCCGCTGCTCGACGCCGCGGGAAAGCTCACCCACAAGTTCCTCGTCGTCAGCAACATCCGCCCGGCCGATCCCTCGGCCGTGATCGGCGGCAACGAACGCGTGGTGCGCCCGCGCCTGGCCGACGCCAAGTTCTTCTTCGACCAGGACCGCAGGAAGTCGCTGATGGATCGCATCCCCGGCCTGGCCAAGGTGGTGTACCACAACAAGCTCGGCACCCAGGGCGAGCGCGTCGAGCGTGTCGCCGCGCTGGCGCGGGCCATCGGTCAGCAACTCGGCGGGGAAGCACTCGCCAACCAGGCCGACCGCGCCGCCGTGCTGGCCAAGGCGGATCTCCTGACCGACATGGTCGGCGAGTTCCCCGAGCTGCAGGGCATCATGGGCCGCTACTACGCGCTGCACGACGGCGAGCCGGCCGAGGTCGCCGACGCCATCGAGGACCACTACAAGCCGCGCTTCGCCGGCGACGAACTGCCGCGCGGCAAGGTCGGCCTGTGCGTCGCGCTGGCGGACAAGCTGCAGACCCTGGCCGACATGTTCGGCATCGGCCAGCTGCCCACCGGCGACAAGGACCCCTTCGCCCTGCGCCGCCATGCCTTGGGCATGATCCGCATGCTGATCGAGCGCGACCTAGCGCTGGACCTGGCGTGGCTGTTCGGCGCGGCAAAACTGGTCGACGCCAAGGTGGTGGAACAACTGTCGGAATTCATCTACGAGCGCCTCGCCGGCAGCCTGCGCGAGCAGGGCTACTCGGCGCTCGAAGTCGATGCCGTGGTCGGCCTGCGTCCGCAACGCCTGGGCGACATCCCCAAGCGCCTGGCCGCGGTGCGCGCCTTCGCCGCGCTGCCCGAAGCGGCGAGCCTTGCCGCCGCCAACAAGCGCGTCGGCAACATCCTGAAGAAGGCCGAGGACGCCGTGGCGGCGCAGGTCGATCCGGCGCTGCTCAAGGAAGCCGCCGAAATCGCGCTGAACAAGGCGCTCGACTCGGTGAAACCCGCGGCCGATGCCGCCTTCGAACGCGGCGACTACACCGCCTCGCTGCAGGCGCTGGCCGCGCTGAAGGCGCCGGTGGACAGCTTTTTCGACGGCGTCATGGTGAACGCCGAGGACGCTCAGCTTCGCGCCAACCGCCTCGGGCTGCTCGCCACGCTGCACCAGGCGATGAACCGCATCGCCGACCTGTCACGCCTGTCGGCCTGAACGATGGCGATAAACAGGGATTTTGCGGCGATGTTCGGCAAAGTCGGCGCCGGCGACACGGCGAAAATGAGGCCATGAAGCTCGTCATCCTCGACCGCGACGGCGTGATCAACCACGACTCCGACCAGTACATCAAGTCGCCGGAGGAATGGAAGCCGATCCCCGGCAGCCTCGCCGCCATCGCGCGCCTGAACCAGGCCGGCTATCGCGTGGTGGTGGCGACCAACCAGTCGGGCATCGGCCGCGGCCTGTTCGAAACCGATACGCTGGTCGCCATCAACGACAAGATGAACAAGGCGCTGGCGCTGGTCGGCGGGCGCATCGACGCCATCTTCTTCTGCCCGCATACCAACGACGACAATTGCGACTGCCGCAAACCCCGGCCCGGCATGTTGCGCGAGATTGCCGCGCGCTTCAACGCCGATCTCGCCGGCGTGCCGGCCATCGGCGATTCCCTGCGCGACCTCAAGGCCGCCGCCGCCGTCGGCGCGCAGCCGGTGCTGGTGCTGACCGGCAAGGGTCGCAAGACCGCCGACGATCCCGCGCTGCCGCCTGAGACCCTGGTTTTCCCCGACCTCGCCGCAGCGGCAGCGCATATCGCCAAGTAATGGCCGTACTCCGCTCCCTGCTGTTCCTGCTGATCCTGCTGGTGGTGACGCCGCCCTACACGCTGGCGGTTCTCCTCCTCTGCTGGCCCCTGCCGCATCGCATGCGGCGCCGCTCGGTGGCGCCCTGGGTCAATTTCGTGATCTGGCTGGTCAAGCACCTGCTCGGCATTCCCTACCGCCTGCTGGGCGCGGCGAACATCCCCGACCGCCCCGTCGTCGTGCTGGCGAAGCACCAGTCGGCCTGGGAAACCCTGATGCTGCAGGATGTGTTCAAGGACACGGTCTTCGTCTGGAAGAAGGAGATCAAGTACCTGCCCTTCTTCGGCTGGGCGCTGGCATTGACGCCGATGATCGAGACCGACCGCAGCGCCAGCAAGGCCACGCTCAAAAGCCTGGTCGAACAGGGCCGCGACCGCCTCGACAAGGGCTATACCGTGATCATCTTCCCCGAAGGCACGCGCTCGGAGCCCGGCTCGAAGAACCGCTACAAGGGCGGCGGCGCGCTGCTCGCGGTCGAGACCGGGACGCCGGTGCTGCCGGTGGCGCTGAATTCCGGCGAATTCTGGGGCCGCAACGCCCTGTTCAAGACAAGCGGCACCGTCACCGTCAGCGTCGGTCCGGCCATCGACCCCGCCGGACTCACGGCCGCCGAAGTGCTGACGCGCGCGGAAACCTGGATCGAGGCCGAGATGGCGCGGATCAGTCCGCAGCTTTACGGAACGCCGGCATGAGTCCGGGACGCCGCGACCCGCAGATTGCACTGCGCCTCGACGGCAGCGAGCCGGATCCCGCCGGCCGCTGGCACGACGGCGCCGCGCTGGCGTATCTGGGCGGCAGCCTGCGCCTGGTGCTCGGTACCCCCCACCACGAGGCGCTACACACAGGCGACACGCTGGAACTGCCGCTGCCGCCGGAAGCCACGCCGCGCCAGATCCAGGACCGCGCCGAGGCATGGCTGCGCGAACAGGCGAAACGGATACTGGAACAGGTCATCGCACAGAAGTCGGCGCTGGCGGGACGGCGCGCGCCGCGCCTGGCGCTGTCCTTCGCCGCGCGCGGGCATTGGGTCGAGGCCCAGGGCGGTGACGTACTGCGCTGCAACTGGCGCCTGATCGAGCAGTCCTTGCCCGTCATCGAACAGGCGATCACCCTCGGCATCGCCGCGCTGCCGGCAGAGGACCAGGGCTTCGACCTCTTCGGTGGCCCGGGCGCCAGCCCGACGGCCCACCCGGCAGCCTGAGCGACGTGATGTTCCTCGAGCAGCTCAAGCTGTTCCGCCTCCCCTCCCCGCCCGCCGAGGCCAAGGCCCGGCACCTGCTGATCGGCGGGCGCATCATCGACTATCGCCTGAAAAACGGCGCCCGGCGGCTGTCGATGACCATCGACGAACGCGGCCTGCGCATCAGCGCACCGCCCCGCATCAGCCTGGGCGAGATCGAGGCCTTCATCCAGGGCCACGGCGGCTGGGTGTTGAAAAAACTCGACGAACTCGCCCGCGCCACCAGGCCGCGCCACCTCACGATCAGGGAAGGCACGCGGCTGCCTCTGCTCGGCGGCGAAGCCGAAGTGCGCGTCCTGCCCGGCGCCAACCGGGTGCGCTGGATCGCCGACACCCTGGTCCTCGAAGCGCGCCCGGAAGCGGACCTCGGCCAACTGGCAAAACGCGCCCTGCAAAAGCGGGCGCTGACGCATTTCAGCGAACGCCTCGACCATTTCGCGACCCGACTCGACCTCGCGCCACCAAAGCTCAGCCTGTCGTCGGCGCACACGCGCTGGGGCAGTTGCAGCGAAGAAAGCGGCATCCGCATCAACTGGCGCCTGATCCACCTGCCGCCGCACCTGGGCGATTACGTGGTCGCCCACGAAGCGGCGCACCTGATCGAGCTGAACCACAGCAAGCGCTTCTGGGCCGTGGTCGGCTCGCTCTATCCCGAATGGCAGGCGGCGCGCGACGAACTCAAGCAGCGCGCCACTTCGCTGCCGATACTTTGATACCGGAGACCCCGCAATGAGAATCCTGCACACCATGCTGCGCGTCGGCGACCTCGACAAGTCGCTGGCCTTCTATACCGAAGTCCTCGGCATGCGCCTGCTGCGCCGCAACGACTACCCCGAAGGCAAGTTCACCCTCGCCTTCGTCGGCTACCAGGACGAAGCGGATGGCACCGTGATCGAGCTGACCCACAACTGGGGCGTCGAAGGCTACGAGATCGGTACCGGCTACGGCCACATCGCGCTGGCGGTGGATGATGCCCATGCCGCCTGCGCCGAGATCAAGTCGCGCGGCGGCAAGGTCACGCGCGAAGCGGGGCCGATGAAGGGCGGCAGCACGGTGATCGCCTTCGTCGAAGACCCGGACGGCTACAAGATCGAGCTGATCGAGCGCAAGTAGCCGCGCAAGCGCTCAGAACCCCAGCGATTCGACGACCGCCACCAGGTCGGCGAAGCTCGCCGCTTCGAGTTTCGCCGCCAGCGCGAGCTTGTCCAGTCCCTCGCATTCGAATCTGGTGAGTTCCACTTCCATGGGCAGCTCGCGGATCTCCAGCGGCGACATGAAGCCGATGTTGCAGATATGGGCGAGGCACTTCCGTTCCGGCTCGGTGAGCTCCATGCCGTGATACCTGAGCATTTCCAGGTAGCGCTCGGCGGTGCGGTTGAGCTTGCCGCTGATCTCCATGGTGTTGTTCTGGCCGTCGGTGAGGATCGCCAGCGGCGGCCCGAAGAAGACCGGCGTCTTGCCGACGTTGCGGGTCTTCTCGTCGCGTGTCAGGGCGGGGGCGACCCAGGTCGGGTCGCCTCTGGCCGGTCTTTCAGGCGCGTCCGACATCAGTGCGGAATCGGATGCAGCTTCTCGTGCGAAGCGTCCTTCATCCCCCTCGGCAGCTGCGGCGATGCTTCCGGCTGGAGCTGCGCGAAGCCGCGGTTGCGGGCGCCATCCTGCACGTTGTGCGGGTTGTGGCATTCGGTACAGGTGAACCAGCGCTTCTTGCCGGTGCTGGCGAAACTGCCGATGCGCTTGCCATGGATGCCGTCACGCCAGTCGCGCAGCTTGTCGCCGTGGCACTTGCCGCACAGCAGTTGCGGCTGGTCGAAGCTGACCGGGTCGCCGAAGTGGTCGACCAGCATGTTGCGCTTGGTCGTGTGGTGGCAGTCCATGCACCAGATGCGGCCGCGGCCGTGCTGCAGGTTGGCGAGGTCGGGCACCATCGCTTCCATGGTCGGGTTCGGCTTGGGCTTCTTGTCCTTCGGCAGCGTCGGCGGATTGAAGGCAGGGCCGACGCCGTTATGACAGGAGACGCCGCACATCGGCATCAGCGCCAGCTTCTCGGTGCGCGGCTTGATCACGGCGTGGCCCTCCGGGATATTCTCGAGTCCCGGCATCTTGCCCATCGGCACCGTGCCGTCGTAGGGATCGCCGTACCACAGCGCGGCGCCGGTCTTGGGCGAGCACTTGACGTTGGGCCAGCCGGGCTTGATGTCGCGCTGGGTGATTTCGGAAGCGCCCTTGCGGCTTTCGAAGCATTCGACAGGCGCTTTCGGCGCGGCTTCCTTGGCGGGTTCGGCCGCTTTCTCCGCGGCGGAAACGGCGTAGAACGCCCCGCCGCAGAGGCCGAGAACCAGGGTAACGATCGCGAGCTTTCTCATGATGGCAACCTCACTTGGCGGCGGCCGCCGGGCCGCCGTGCTTGATCTCGCCCAGCAGGATGCCGATGGCGCCCTTGAGCAGGATGGTCAGGATGAAGAAGCCGAAGGCCCAGATGCCCAGCACCATCAGCCACTCGACGAAGCTCGGGTGGTACTCGGTGACTTCGCCGATCGGCGAGGGGATGTAGCCGGGGACGATCAGGCCCATGCCCTTCTCGATCCAGATCCCGGTGAAGGCCATCGCGCAGGGAATCCGCAGCTTGTCGAAGTCGTTGCGGAAGGACGGCATGAAGAACATCACGAAGGCGCCGACCATCAGCACCAGCGAACTCCAGAACCACGGCACCAGCCCGGTGAGGCCGTGCAGGCCGAACATCAGGTAGTAGAGGCCGTTGGCATGCTCGGTGCGGGCGTAGAGCTCGACCACGACTTCCGACAGGGTCAGGAAGATGGCGATGCCCAGGCAGAACTGGACGATCGTGGTCAGCAGCTTGATCGCGCTGTCATCGACCCAGAACCTGGTGTTCTTGCGGATGACCAGGAAGATCAGGATGATCAGCGCCGGGCCGGCGGCGAAGGCCGTGGCGATGAAGCGGATCGGCATCATGCTGTGGAACCACATCGGGCGCGCCGGGTTGTTGGCCATCAGGAAGGCCGTCACGGTGTGGATCGACAGCGCCCAGGCGATCGCGACATATACCAGCGGGATGAACCATTTCTGGTTGACCGGGTTGCCGGTGTATTTGCACCACAGGTAGTAGAAGCCGCAGACGAAGTTGAGGATCAGGTAGCCGTTCAGCACCATCACGTCCCAGCCCAGCATCGACGAGAAGCTGTAGATGCCGCGCGGCGGAATCATGTGCCACAGGCGGTCGGGCCGGCCCATGTGGGCGAAGACGAACACCATCACCATGATCACGGCGGTGATTGCCAGCATCTCGCCCAGCACGGCCACCTTGTGCATGCCTTCGTGATGATAGACGTAGGCCGGGAAGACGATGGTCACCGCCCCGGCGGCCACGCCCACCAGGAACACCAGGTTGGCCAGGTACAGGCCGTCGCTGATCTGGCTGGTCATGCCGGTGACGATCAGGCCGTCGGTGTTTTGCAGATAGAACACATACATCATGCCGACGATGAGCAGCGCGAGCGAGCCCATCCAGGCATAGAACTTGGTGCCGCCCTTGAGCACGTAGCGGGTGTAGTCCGTAGTGAAGCTGATCAGTTGTTGCACGGCCGGCTCCTCAATCGTAGAAGTAGAAGAATTTCGGGAAGGTGTTGAGCTCGGCCTTGAGGCGGAACACGTTCTTCCGCTCCAGGATCTTGCTCACTTCGCTTTCCGGATCGAGCAGGTTGCCGAACTTGCGGGCGCCGACCGGGCAGACCTCGACACAGGCCGGGTAGCGGTCGTGGCGGGTGCGTTGCAGGCACCAGTGGCACTTCTCGACCACGCCGCGCATGCGCGGACGGTTGCCCAGATAATGCGTGACCGGGTTCATTTCTTCCTTCGGCAGCACCGGCTTGGTCAGGTTGAAGCGACGCGCCCAGTAGGGGCAGGCGTTCATGCACATCTTGCAGCCGATGCACCAGTTGTAGTCGATCACCACCGGGCCGTCGGCCTCGCGGTAGGTCGTGCGCACCGGGCAGACCTTGACGCAGGGCGGCTTCTCGCACTGCATGCAGGCGATCGGCATGTAGGTGGCATCCTTTTCCGGAACGGCCTCGGGGTTGTAGTGGTACTGGCCTTCCAGCACCTGGCCGGCCGGGGTGTAGGCGTTGCCGCCGACCTGGATGCCGAGGCCCTCGGGATAGCCGTGGTTCATCTTGTCCTTGGAGAACTCGCCGCGCTCCATGCGCAGCACCTGGATCCACTCGATCTTTTCCCCCGGCCGCGTGCCGCGCGACTGGTTGTTCTCCTCGACGCAGGCATGCACGCAGCGGCGGCAGCCGATGCACTTCCTGACGTTCAGGGCGTAGCCCATGAGCACGCCCGGCTGCGGCCCCGTGGTATCGACGGCGACCTTCTTGCCGTACTCGGACGAATAGCGCCGTTCGAGCCGGGTACGCGCCTCGGCTTTTTCCTCGTCCGTCATCAGGCGGTAGTTCTTCTGGAAATGCTCGGCCCACTCGGTGGAGGCCTTGGCATCGTCGGACATCGTCATCAACGCCGCGGAGCCCATCAGCGCGGAAACGCTGAGCATTCCGCCGCCTTTGAGAAAATCGCGGCGCGAGGTGGTCAGGCCAGGTGCGGAAGGGTCCGCCGACGCGGGTTGCGCCGAACATTCGGATGACCTCTCCTTGTCGGGATCGGCAGCAGGGTTCTCGTTAGGGGCCAAAATCGTTCTCCAGCAGTACGGAAAATAGCCGGGATCGAGTCGTCGAATGAATCAACAGACTGTCGTCCGGTGCGCGGGTCCATCGACACAAACCGCTGCCGGACAATCCGGAAGGGGCTTCGTCGATTTGCGGCAGCTACCCTATAAGCTAGGGCCGCGACCGCCATTGATATGGATCAAACCTTCGCCAAATGCCAGGCAAATGGCCGGCCGTGAAATGCGTCCTGCATCCTGCCTCGCGCAGTAGTAACCCGGTGCAAGCCACGACCGGGTAGCAGGCCGCGGTGCTGATCTGCAAGTCCCCCGATCGCGCGAATTACTGCGATTATTCGCCCTGCTTCGGACCCGAGACATGAGACGACTTCTGATTTCCCTGCTGTTCGCCGCCTGCACCGCCCACGCCGGCGACGTCCAGGTCGCCGTCGCCGCCAATTTCACTGCGCCGGCGAAGCTTCTCGCCGCCGAATTCGAGAAGGACAGCGGACACAGGGCGCAACTGGCCTTCGGCGGCACCGGCAAGTTCTACGCCCAGATCAGGAACGGCGCGCCCTTCGAGGTGTTGCTCGCGGCCGACGACGAAACCCCGGCGAAGCTAGCGCAGGAAGGCGTCGCCGTCGCCGGCAGCCGCTACACCTATGCCACCGGCCGCCTCGCGCTCTGGTCGGCGCGGCCCGGCTATGTCGATGACAAGGGCGAGGTGTTGAAGAAAGGCGGCTTCCGGCACCTCGCCATCGCCAACCCGAAGCTCGCCCCCTATGGCGCGGCCGCCATCGAGGTGATGGCGGCGCTGAAACTGCTCGATGCCATGCAGCCCCGATTCGTCCAGGGCGAAAACATCGCCCAGGCCCACCAGTTCGTCGCCAGCGGCAATGCCGAACTGGGCTTCGTCGCCCTGTCGCAGATCATGCAGGACGGCAGGATCAGCGAAGGCTCGGCCTGGATCGTGCCGGCCGGGCTGCACAAGGCGATCCGGCAGGATGCGGTACTGCTGAACAAAGGCCGCGGTCGCCCCGCCGCCGAAGCATGGTTGGGATTTCTCAAGGGCGACAAGGCGAAAGCGATTATCAGGTCGTTCGGTTACGAGGTCTGACTTCCACAGGGCCATCACCACCCCGCCGCGCAAACTGCGCGCCAACGGCGATTGAGGCTGCGCGGCAGCCAGGTCAGGGGTTCGGGCTGCGTCTCGAAGGGTGGTTGCGCCGGGTATGAAAAGTCGGTGCCGGCGGGACGGCGAGTGTCGGGAGTTCGGCCTTTGCGGACAATGGCGCAGCTCGGATGAACTACCGCTCGGTGCCCTAAGCGGACGGATGTCGACACAGCGGTCTGAAGTCGGGTAACTGATCACAACAGTCGTTCCGGATGACTCGCCATCGACAAATCTTAGACTGACCTGTCATTGCATTTCAAAAGAGGAACGACTGCAATCTTGCAGTAAGCAGCCGAGCAGTGATCGTATTGGCAGAATATGATCTGAATACGAAACGACAAAAATCAACTATGGGTACGGCGTACGTGAACCCCAACACTTGATTCAGTTGATTCTTTCCTCGGAGATTGTCGCGAAAGCTTATTCAAGATGCCACAGGAACCTGCGATAGAGGTTTCGCGGCAAAACTCGCGCAGCTCCTTGAGTTCTCTTTCCAATTGGCGCAGTTGGCGGATGCGAGCGGCAACATGCCCGATGTGCTCGTCAAGCAGTTCATTTACGGCACCGCAATTTTCTGCGGGTGAATCCTTGAAACGCAGCAGTAACCGAATTTCGTCTAGCGTCATGTCCAGGCTGCGGCAATTGCGGATGAACAACAGCCGTTCCACGTGCGCCTCGCTGTAGATACGATAGTTGCCGTCTGTCCGTGCAGCTTCAGACAGCAAACCCTCGCGCTCGTAGTAGCGGATGGTTTCGACCTGGGTGCCTGTCTGGCGGGCGAGTTCGCCGATTTTCATGACGCTTATTTGATTCACTCCCTGGGGCCTGGGCAGCATCGAACATACAAGGTGATTGTAGCCTCTTGACTCTTTAGCCGCTACAGGGTTTTCAATGTCGGTACGCAAGGAGAATTTGATGGCCAACCCGACAGTCGATAAAGCAATTCCAACCCAGCAGGGAAATTGTGCCTGTGCTGGAAATTGTACGGCCCCACTGTCGTTGCCCGTCGTGCCCGCTTCGACAAGCCAGGCTGGCTCGACCGTGTTGCACATTCCGTCCATGGATTGCCCGTCCGAAGAGAACGACATTCGCCGCGCGCTGGCGGATATCGAGAGCATCCGAAGCCTGGGTTTTCAGCTTTCGGCGCGGACACTGACCATCGAGGCGCCTGATTCGGCCGTATCAGCCGCCATCGGCGCCATTCGTCGAGCGGGTTACGAAGTGAAGCCTCTTGCCGCTAATGAGGCGGGGCAGGAATCCGATGGGGGCAATACCGACCTGCTGCGGGTGTCGCTCGCACTGGTATTGGCGCTGTGCGCCGAGTCCGTCCATTTCTTCGCGCCGGACGCCTTGGCATTCAAGATAATGGGCGTGGTGCTTGCGGCGGTTGCGATAGCGCTGTCTGGATTCTCGACCTACACGAAGGGACTGGCTGCTTTGCGGCGAGGCCAGTTGAACATGAACGCCCTGATGGGGGTGGCTGTAACAGGCGCCTTCCTGATCGGCGAATGGCCCGAGGCGGCAATGGTGATGGCGCTGTATGCCATCGCCGAACTGATCGAAGCTCGTTCGGTGGATCGGGCGCGCAATGCCATCAAAGGATTGCTGGATTTAACGCCGGATACCGCCGAGGTCCGCCAGATGGATGGTAGTTGGCGCGAACTGCCGGCGGCAGCGGTGGCCTTGGGCGATTGTGTACGCGTCAAGTCAGGGGCGCGCATTCCCCTCGACGGGCGCGTAACGGCGGGTTCCAGCGCGGTAAATCAGGCGCCGGTTACGGGTGAGAGCATTCCGGTGGACAAGGCCGTGGGAGAACCGATCTTTGCAGGCACTATCAACGAAACCGGCACGCTGGAGTTTCAGGTCACGGCGATTGCCAGCAATACGACGCTGGCCAGAATTATTCATGCGGTCGAGCAGGCTCAGGGCGCCAAGGCGCCGACGCAGCGCTTCGTGGATCGTTTCGCAGAGATTTACACGCCGACAGTATTCGTCATTGCACTCGGAGTGGCGCTATTGACGCCGTTTATCTTGGGGTGGGTCTGGTCGGATGCCCTCTACAAGGCTCTGGTCCTGCTAGTGATCGCCTGCCCGTGCGCACTGGTGATCGCCACGCCGGTGACGGTCGTGAGTGGCCTGGCAGCGGCTGCGCGACGAGGCATCCTGATCAAGGGCGGCGTCTATCTTGAGGAGGCGCGCAAGTTGCGCGCGATTGCGCTGGACAAGACCGGCACGATCACGGAAGGCAAGCCGCGTCTGATCGCGACCGAACTGATGCCCTCGGACGTCGCGGAAGACAAGGTGCTGGTTTGGGCGGCCACACTGGCCGGACATTCCGACCATCCCGTTTCAAAGGCCATTGCTCGCGGTCTCGCGCTACCGGAAAACGGTTTGCAGGACTTCGTTGCGCTTCCTGGTCGTGGTATCGAAGCCCGGACCGACGGCGAGCGGCTGACACTGGGGAATCACCGACTGATCGAGGAGCGCGGTTTATGCGGCCCGGCGATCGAGGCGCGACTGGCCGTCCATGAGTCGCAAGGGTGCAGCGTGACGTTGCTGGCTTCTGAACGCCAGGTGCTGGCGATCTTTGCCGTGGCGGACACGATCAAGGAGAGTTCACGCGAAGCTATTACTGAAATGCACCACCTGGGCGTTGTATCGGCCATGCTCACCGGTGACAACAGCGCAACCGCCGATGCAATTGCGCGGCAGGCTGGGATTGATGATGCACGCGGCAACCTGCTCCCCGAGGACAAGCTTGCGGCCGTCGCAGACTTGAAGAGGCGGCACGGCCTGACGGCTATGACCGGCGACGGCATTAATGATGCACCGGCGCTGGCAAAGGCTGATATCGGGGTGGCGATGGGGGCCGCTGGAACCGATACCGCCATGGAGGCTGCCGACGTCGTGATAATGAACGACGATCTGCGAAGAATTCCCGAACTAATCCGCCTGTCGCGCCGGACGCACGCGGTTTTATGGCAAAACATCGCACTTGCGCTTGGCATCAAGGCGGTATTTCTGCTGCTTGCAATTTTCGGTAATGCCACCATGTGGATGGCGGTGTTCGCCGACATGGGCGCCAGCTTGCTCGTTGTTGCGAACGGGGTTCGATTGCTGCGGAACTCGGGTATTAACCAACCTTCCTGATAGAATAATGCTTATGCGTCGCCTGCTTGTTATTTTCTTGCTGGTCCTGTTGCCGCTCCAACTGAGTTGGGCGTCTGTGGCGGCTTATTGCGCGCATGAGTCCGAAAGTCAGGCTCAGCATTTTGGTCATCACGACCATCAGCATCAGGCAAGCCAGGATCAGGACAATACCGACTCGAAGCTCTCTGGCAGCATTGATAGCGATTGCGGTACGTGCCATGCCGGATGCTGCGTCGCCATGCTGGGCAACATTCAGATCAAGTCGCCTGTCCATGCCTCCAATGTCATCGATGGCTCTTGGACAGGACTGACTTCTCCCCCGCTCGAAATTCCCGAACGCCCTAATTGGGCAGCCCTCGCCTGATCGGCGGGGCGGGTAAATTCCTATTCGTATTACCCCGCGTTGCTTGGCGAATTGACCCGCCAGTGACGCTGCGATCCATATTCGGATCGAGTCTCGCCGATTCCCCACTGTGATTTTCATGTTTATTTTCACTGGAGAATCGGATGCATCAAGCAACAAGCTGTTGCTGGCGGAATCGCGTGGCGCTTGCCGCCACACTCTTTCTGTCTGCGACGCAACTATGGGCGCAATCACCCCCGCCATCAACGACGGCGGTTAATTCCCTAAAACAGGCGTACGAGACCGCCTGGGCTCGCCAGCCCGAGGCACAATCATTGAACACCCGGCGCGAGGCGGCCAGCGCCCGGCGCGAGGCCGCTGATAGTTGGCTGGCCGAGCCGCTTTCCATTGAACTGTCGGACAAAACCGATCAGCTCAATCACAATCAGGGAATGCGCGAGTATCAGGTCGGCCTCGCCATACCACTCTGGTTGCCAGGGGAGCGCACGCGCACCGCCGCCCTGGCCGACGCCGAGAGCAGGATGGCTACCAGCCGTGCGCTCGCGGCTCAGTTGCGTGTTGCCGCCTCGATCCGCGAAGCCTGGTGGTTGTGGCAACGTGCCCAAGGCGAGCAAGCCCTGGCCCGCGAACGACTGACCAACGCACAGCAACTCGCCGACGATGTTGCACGGCGTGTCAAGGCGGGAGCCCTGGCGCGTTCGGATCAACATCAGGCCGAGGGTGCCGCCGCCAGTGCTGAAATGGCCTTGTCGGAAGCCGAAGCGGCTCTTGCCGCCGCGACTCAGCAACTGCGCGCCATGATCGGCGCAACGCCTGACAAGGTGGCGGCCGCCAACATGGAAGACCTGCCAGAGGCCCCTGCGGATTTTGCGGCGCTCGACACGACGCATCCGGCGGTCATCGAACTGTTCGATCGTGCCGAAGTTGCCCGCAAGAGTGCCGATCTGGCCGACAGCCAATCGCGCGCCAACCCGGAGTTGACGCTGGCGACGACACGCGACCGGAGTGTGTTTGGCGACTCATGGCAACAATCCATCACCCTGGGTATCCGCATTCCTTTCGGCTCCGAAAGCCGGCAGCGCGCCAAGGTCGGCACGGTTCGAGCTGAGGCCATCGAGGCAGAAGCGCAGTTGCGGATCGAACGCGAACGCCTGATTGCCGACCTGGAGGCCACGCGAGTTCGAGTGGCGTCTGCCCAGAATCAACTCAAGGCGGCGGAGAAACGCGCAACCCTGGCCAGGGAATCCCGCAGCTTCTTCGAGAAATCCTTTCGCCTTGGCGAAACGGATCTGCCCACCCGCTTGCGTATCGAGCTGGACGCCGTCGATGCGGAACGTCAGATGACACGCACCCGTATCGAACTGGCCGCCGCCATTTCCGCATTCCGTCAGGCCATGGGCCTGCTGCCTGAATAAAAGGACAAGTGAATCATCATGAAGCTTCGTAACACACTACTGATAGCGAGCTGGGCTGCCCTGGCTGCTCTTGTGATACCAACAGCGCTGGCCGGTGAGGGTCACGATCACGGCGAGGCACCAGCTGCAGCCGGTGGTGCCGCTGCGCCACGTTTTTCCGCAGTTTCCGAGACCTTTGAATTGGTCGGCATCTTGAATGGCAAGCAACTCACGCTGTACCTGGATCGCTTCGCCGATGGTAGTCCGGTCAAGGGTGCCAAACTCGAACTCGACTTGGGTGGAACACGTATAGCGGTAGAACCTCACGAGGAAGGCGAATTCGAGGCAACGCTGGCGCAAGAACTCAAACCCGGGGTAATCGCTGTCACGGCGACGGTCGTTGCCGGCGAGGAAACCGACCTGCTGGCAGGTGAACTGGATCTCCACGACGAAGCAGCCGGTGTTGCGGCCATTCAATCCCATGGCTGGCAGGCATATGGCCTCTGGGCCATCGTGCTGGTGGTTGGCGGCTTTCTGGCCATCGTCTTGTATCGTCGGATGCGCACTGCCCGCGCATCGCGCATTGGAGGTGTGGCATGAACGCCCGTTCTAACTTTACTGCCGTGTTGCTCACGGCATTCGTCACGCTAGCCTGGGCGGGGGATGGTCACGATCACGGCGATGCACCTGCGGCACCCACCGGCAGCGGTCCCAAGCGCCTGCCCGATGGTAGTGTGTTCCTGCCAAAACCTGCCCAGCGTCAGCTGGGTCTGCGTACCCTGCCCGTTGAACTCGGTGACTTACCGCGTGCCGTCGAACTGGCAGGCAAGGTGGTCATGGACCCGAATGCGGGAGGTAAGGTCCAGGCGATGGTCGCTGGCCGTCTCGAAGCCGGCCCGAAAGGTTTTCCGAGTCTTGGACAACGTGTTCGCAAGGGCGAAGTGCTGGCTTATGTCGTACCCGCCAGCGGTCAGATCGAGCGTGGCAACCAGACGGCGCAACTGGCCGAACTGCGCGCTGCCAAGGGACTGGCCGAAAAGCGCGTGGCACGCTTGCAGGAACTCGCTGATACCGTACCCAAAAAGGACATCGAAGCAGCAGAAAGCGAACTGGCCAGCCTGACGGAGCGCGCAGCAGCGGTAGGCGGTAGTCTGAGTAACCGCGATGCCCTGGTAGCCCCGGTATCCGGCGTGTTGGCTTCGAGCAATGCGGTGGCCGGCCAAGTTGTCGATGCCCGCGAACTGATCTTTGAAGTGGTCGATCCCAAGCGGTTGCGTATCGAGGCACTGGCTTATGAGCCCGATGTCGCCGCCGATGTGGCCACCGGGAGCGTGGCTATCGGCCAGGAACGAATCGCACTGAGTTTTCTCGGTGCGGCACGCAGCCTGCGCGAACAGGCGTTGCCCTTGATGTTCCAGGGCGAGGACGAACGGCTCAATCGTCTCGCCGTCGGTCAGCCTTTGAAAGTATTTGTGCAGACCCGCAGCACGATTCGTGGACTAAGTGTGCCGGCCGCGTCGCTCATGAAGAACCCGGCCAACCAGACCATCGTCTGGGTCAAGGCTGCACCGGAACACTTTGTGCCGCGCACGGTGACGGTGGAACCGCTGGATGGCGCCAATGTAGCCGTCACCAGCGGCCTGAACGCGGGGGAACGGGTGGTAACACAAGCCGCGACCCTAGTCAATCAGGTGCGCTGAGGAGCCGTCATGTTTAAGTGGCTACTCGACAACAGCCTCGCCAACCGCCTGCTGGTGATTATCGCCAGCCTGGTGCTGATGGCCTACGGGGCATTCACGCTGATGCGCACGCCGGTGGACGTTTTTCCCGACCTCAACAAACCCACGGTCACCATCATGACCGAAGCCGGGGGCATGGCCGCCGAGGAGGTGGAGCAACTCATCACCTTTCCGCTGGAAACAACCATGAACGGACTGCCCGGTGTAGAAAGCGTTCGCTCCGTATCAAGTGCCGGACTCTCTTTCATTTATGTGACCTTCGACTGGAGCATGGACATCTTCCGTGCCCGGCAGATGGTGTCGGAGAGACTTTCGTCGATGGAAGAGGGACTGCCGGAGGACGTGATTCCGCGCATGGGGCCGATCAGTTCGGTCATGGGCGAAATCATGCAGATCGCCATTCCCATCGACACTGCAAAGATGTCACCGATGGCGGTACGCGAATACGCCGACTGGGTGCTGCGGCCGCGCCTGATGGCAATTGCCGGAGTGGCCCAGGTGATTCCCATAGGCGGCGAGGTACGCCAGTTCCAGGTGCAACCGGATACGGTGCGGATGGCAGAGCTCGGCATTACGCACGACCAGCTTGATGCGGCGATCAAAGGCTTCTCGTCGAACACCTCGGGTGGCTTCCTCGAAATGAAGGGGCGCGAGTACCTGATCCGCAATCTGGGTCGAACCTCGCGTTTGGAAGATCTCAAGAATCTGGCGCTGACGGCGCGCAACGGGCAGCCGATTCTGTTGCGCCAGATCGCCGAGGTAACGTTTGCACCCGCCACCAAGCGAGGTGATGCCGGTTTCGAGGGCAAACCTGCCGTGATTCTTGGTATCCAGAAGCAGCCAACCGCCGACACCATCGGCCTGACCCGTTCCATCGAGTCCGCGCTGCATGAGCTCGGCAAGTCCTTGCCTGCCGGCATGGAACCGCCGCGCGTCACCTTCCGTCAGGCGAGTTTCATCGAAGCATCCATCAATACCCTGCAAGGCAAACTGATCGGTGCCTCGGTGTTCGTCGCTGCCATCCTGTTCTTTTTTCTGGGTACGTTGCGTCCGACAGTAATCGCCCTGACGGCGATTCCGGTCTCAATCTTTATGACGGCACTCGTCTTCAAATATTTCGGCATGTCCATCAATACGATGACACTGGGCGGCTTGGCCATCGCCATCGGCGGCCTGGTCGACGATGCCGTGGTGGGGGTGGAGAACGTATTACGCCGCCTCAAGGACGAACGCATCAAGCACCCCGGTCATCGTCTGCATCCGCTGGAACTGGTGGGACACGCTACCATGGAGGTGCGTTCTGCGATCCTCTACGCGACGGTCATCATCGTCCTGGTGTTCCTGCCGTTGTTTGCCCTGCCGGGCATGGAGGGGCGGCTGTTCGTGCCGTTGGGCATTGCCTTTATCGTGTCGACGCTGGCCTCGCTGATCGTCTCGGTGACCATCACGCCGGTGCTGGCGTTCTACCTGCTGCCGCGCATGAAATCCCTCGACCACGGCGACACGAAGGTTCTCGCCTGGCTCAAGGCAAACTATCGCGTCAGTTTGCAGGCGGTACTCAACCGTCCGCGCGCCGCGCTGTCTGCGGGAGCGGCGGCCGTGGTGATTGCGGCGGTGGCCGTGCCGTTCTTTCCGACGACCTTCTTGCCACCCTTCAACGAGGGGACGCTGTTGATCGGTGTACGGCTGAACCCCGGCGTGACACTGGCGGAATCTTCTGCGCTTGCCCGGCAAGCCGAGGTGCTGGTCAAAGGCGTGCCGGAAGTGGTCCACGTCGGTCGGCGCAGTGGCCGGGCGGAACTGGATGAGCATGCCGAAGGGGTACATGTGAGCGAACTCGATGTTGGCATCAAGCCGGCAGCGGAGCTGACGCGCTCAATGGACGAAGTGAAGGCCGATATTCGAGCGCGCCTGATCAACCTGCCGGCCGCCATCGAAATTGGCCAGCCGATTTCCCATCGGATCGATCACATGCTCTCGGGCGTGCGCTCGCAGATCGCCATCAAGATTTTTGGCGAAGACCTGGACGTGTTGCGGGGCCAGGCAGATGTGCTGCGCGGCAAATTGGCGGCGATTCCCGGGATGGCCGACCTGCAAATCGAGAAGCAGGTGCTTTCGCCGCAGATCAAAGTGCGGGTGGACTATGCGGCGGCCGCGCAATATGGCGTGCCGACACCGCAAATTCTGGCCACCTTGCAGGGCCTGATCGAAGGCGAGAAGGCGGCGCAGATCGTCGAGGGCGGGCGTCGCTTCGCTTTGGTCATGCGTCTGCCCGAGTCATCGCGCACGATCGAGGGCCTGGGCCGCATTCAGTTCAGCACACCCCATGGCAGCGTTCCCCTATCGCGCATTGCCACCATCGAGGATAGCGACGGCCCCAACCAGATCAGCCGAGATGGTGGCAAGCGCCGCATCGTGTTGTCGGCCAATGCCCAGGGACGCGCACTGTCCGAGATCGTTGCCGACATTCGCAAGGTGGTGGGTGAAACAAAAATGCCGGAGGGCTACTTCGTTACGCTCGGTGGCCAGTTCCAGGCACAAGAGGAAGCGTCGAAGCTGGTCGGCCTATTGTCCATCGTTTCGCTGACGCTGATGTTCGTCACCTTGTACAGCCGTTACAAGTCGGCCACCCTGTCGGTGTTGATCATGGCCAACATCCCGCTGGCTCTGGTCGGTGCAGTGATTGGCTTGTGGATTTCCGGACAACCATTATCGGTGGCGGCGCTGATCGGGTTCATCACGCTGGCCGGAATCTCGGTGCGTAACGGCATCCTCAAGGTCAGCCATTACATCAACCTGATGCGTATCGAAGGTGAGGACTTCGACCACAAGATGATCCTGCGCGGATCTCTGGAGCGACTATCGCCGGTGCTGATGACCGCGCTGGTAACCGCCTTTGCCCTGGCACCCCTGCTTTTTGAGGCAGAGCAACCTGGCACCGAAATTCTCAATCCGGTGGCGGTGGTGATTTTCTCCGGACTGATTAGTCCAACCTTGCTCGACACCTTCCTGACACCGGTGATGTTCTGGCTGTTCGGTCGCAAGGAAGCCGAGCGCCTGATGGACAGTAGCGAACGTGAAGCACTTTGATGGTCAATTTATCCAAAGAAAGGACTTACCCATGAAGACGTACAAAACCCTGCCTCTGCTGGCTGCACTGACTCTTTTTTCGGCTGGCGCTGTTCACGCTGCCGAGGGACACAATCACGGCCATGAGCACAAGCCCTTGCACGGTGGCTTTGTGACCGAAGTCAAGGATATGGATTACGAACTCGTCGCCAAGCCGGATGTTCTGCAACTGTATGTCCGTGATCACGGCAAGCCCGTCGATGTATCGAAGGCAAAGGCCAAAGTCACCTTGTTGGCAGGGGCCGAAAAGCAGGAAGTGGAACTTGCGCCCGCAGCCGACAGGTTGGAGTCGAAGGGCAGTTACAAGGTTGGGGCAGGAACCAAAGCGGTGGTTGTGGTCAATTTGCCTGGCAAGCCCGCCGCTACAGCGCGTTTTGTATTGAAGTAACCCATAGAGTTAAGGGAGACCAAGATCAAACTCAGACTTCTCGTAACGGCAATCGGTGCGCTGGTGCTGGGCGGATGTGCTAGCCATGGCCATCAGCTATTTTTGTCGAGCACAGAAAATAGTCAAGCCATCGGATCCTTCATGCATGGAGGAAGTTCAAAACCAACAATGACTCTGGCTTACAAAGAGACGGAGTTTGCTTCTACCGGTTTTGAAATCCGAAGCAGCCAGAATCTACGCGAGCTTCAACAACAACTGGGAGGAAATTTCAGCAAGCACTATCAACGAGTGACAGCCGGACTCGATCTGGATCATCTTATTTACCGGGCAGAACCCGTTCTCAAGAGTGCAGACGGCGAAGCTATCCAGTGTTTCCTGGAATGGCGGTCCGGACGGTCTCCATCGGGTGTTTGCAAGTCATCTGGCAATGGGGAGTTTGAGATAAGAGCTAATTGATGGCCGTCAAAGGTGAGATGGAAATCGGCAGTGATGGCTCGGGAGTGTTTCAACCGGGCCATCCTCGGGCAGCTAACCAGCTTATTGCCGACATTGATTCGATATACCGCTAACGGCTCAATTGGCCGAGGTGTGTGAATTGGCCTTCCGGCAGGTTCCGGGTTGCAGCAGTCGTTCAGATGTCCGTCCCGAGGTTGGAGTGACCGGCTGGTTGTGGCCGGGTACGGAAGCTCACTGAACAAGCGCCGCTGACCGCTTCGGCCGAACAGCCGCCGTACCGCCAGCGCCGACTTTCGTCAGCGGGAAATCGCCCGATACGCACCACACTAACGCCACCCGGCGCCCTTTCCTCCCCGCCTTCCGCGCCGATTGCGGCCGCGCACAGCGCGTCGCCGGGGGCACGCGGGTAATGACCAATGCTCCCCTGTGTAATTGAAAGCGACCAGGTATATACTTGTGGATATACTTTTATCGGGAGGCAGGCCATGATTGAAACCCGTACCGCAAAACTGTTCAAGAACGGCGCCAGCCAGGCGGTTCGCCTGCCCGCCGAATTCCGGTTTGAGGGCGAAGAGGTTTTCGTCAGCCGCGACGAGGCCACCGGCGACGTACTGCTCTCGACCCGACCCGGAGCGCGCACCTGGGGCGAATTCTTCGGCCTGGTCCGCTCCCTTGGTCTGCCGGACGATTTCATGAGCGAGCGGCCGATGAACGTTCCGCCACCGGCCCGTGGCGCCTTCGACGACGAAAACGGCGCCTGAGCGCCTCTGAGCCATGTACATGCTGGACACCGACATCGCCAGCTATGTCATCAAGGGCCGTTCGCCGGCCGTCGAGGCTCGACTCTCATCGATTCCACCGGACCGGATTTGCATCTCGGCGGTGACGCGGGCCGAATTGCTCTACGGCTTGAAGCGTCTGCCGCCGGAACATCGCCTGCACATCGCCGTGCAACAGTTCCTGAAGATCGTCCGCACGCTGCCCTGGGATTCCGACGCCGCCGAGTACTACGCCGACATCCGCCATCAGCTTGCAACAAAGGGCCAGCCCATCGGCGAAATGGACATGATGATTGCCGCGCATTCGCTGGCGGTCGGGGCAGTACTGGTGAGCAACAACCTGCGCCATTTCAAACGCATCAAGGCACCGCTGCGGCTGGAAACCTGGACAGCCAAATAACCGCCCGAACACTCCCCTGAATTTACCGGATTGAATATTCCTGAAAGTATTGCCCCGTGCCGACGTTGAACTGGATATGAACCCCGCCGACTTCGCCGCGATCTGGCTGACCTTCAAGCTGGCCACGGCCACCACGCTGATCCTGCTGCTGGTCGGCACGCCGCTCGCCTGGTGGCTGGCGCGCACGCGCTCGTGGTGGAAGGGCCCGGTCGGCGCCGTGGTGGCGCTGCCCATCGTGCTGCCGCCGACGGTGCTCGGCTTCTACCTGCTGCTGCTGATGGGGCCCGAGGGCGTGGTCGGCCGCTTCACCGAATGGGCCGGCATCGGCCTGCTGCCCTTCACCTTCTGGGGCCTGGTCGTGGCCTCGGTGTTCTATTCCATGCCCTTCGTCGTGCAGCCGATCCAGAACGCCTTCGAGGCCATCGGCGAGCGGCCGCTGGAAGCCGCCGCCACCTTGCGCGCATCGCCGCTCGACGCCTTCTTCAGCGTCGCCGTGCCGCTGGCGAAACCCGGCTTCCTCACCGCGACGATACTGGGCTTCGCCCACACCGTCGGCGAGTTCGGCGTGGTGCTGATGATAGGCGGCAACATCCCGGACAAGACCCGCGTCGTCTCGGTGCTGATCTACGACCACGTCGAGGCGCTCGAATACGGCCAGGCGCACTGGCTGGCCGGCGGCATGCTGCTCTTCTCCTTCGTCGTGCTGCTGACGCTGTACACGCTGAATCCGACCGGGCGACGCAAATGAGCATCGCCGCGACGTTCCGTTTGGACTACCCGGGCTTCACGCTCGACGTCGACCTCGACCTGCCGGGCAGCGGTGTCACCGCCGTCTTCGGCCAGTCCGGCTGCGGCAAGACCACGCTGCTGCGCTGCATTGCCGGGCTGGAACGCGGCGCCGGCCGGCTCGAAGTGAATGGCGAAACCTGGCAGGACGATGGCACTTTCCTGCCCACGCATCGTCGTCCGCTGGGTTACGTGTTCCAGGACGCGCGCCTGTTCGCGCATCTCACCGTCAGCGGCAATCTCGACTACGGCATGCGCCGCGCATTTCGCCGTGGCACCAGCGCCGACTCTTCACGACGCGCGCCCATCATCGACCTGCTCGGCCTCGGCCCCCTGCTCGAGCGCCTGCCCGAGCGGCTTTCCGGCGGCGAGCAGCAGCGCGTGGCGATCGCCCGCGCCCTGCTCACCGCGCCGCGCCTGCTGCTGCTGGACGAACCGCTGGCCGCGCTCGACCATGCGCGCAAGCGGGAAATCCTGCCCTGGCTGGAGCGCCTGAAGGACGAGCTGGAGATTCCGGTGATCTACGTCAGCCATGCCGCCGACGAAGTGGCGCGCCTGGCCGACCACCTCGTCGTCATGGAAGGCGGCCGCAACCTGGCGCAGGCCCGTTGGCGGAAACCCTGGCGCGCGTCGACCTGCCGATCCGCCTCGGCGAGGACGCCGGCGCGGTGTTCGCCGCGACGGTCGCCGAGCGCGACCCGGAGTGGCACCTGGCGCGCGTCGAGTTCGACGGCGGCGAGCTCTGGGTGAAGGACAGCGGGGTTCCGGTCGGCCGCCGCGTGCGGGTACGCATCCTGGCGCGCGACGTGTCGATCGCCAACAGCCGCCATGACGACGTCAGCATCCTCAACCTGCTGCCGGCCACGGTGATCGCGCTGGCCGGCGAGGACCATCCGTCGGCGGTGCTGGTGCAGCTGCGCGCCGGCGCCACGACGCTGCTGGCGCGCCTGACGCGGCGCTCGGCGCAGCGCCTCGACCTCGTCCCGGGGCGCGAAGTCTGGGTGCAGATCAAGGCGGTGGCCCTGATTGGCTGAAATTGCCGGATTGGTGCACTATTCGCCCCTCCGCCTTCTGCCACAGACCCTTGCACGCCATGGACCCGGACATTCCCAACGGCACACTGCGCACCATCGACGGGCGCGAGCGCATTTACACCGACGGCTACTGGATCAAGACCTATCCGGTGCCGGAAGACACCCTGCAGGCCAAGCGCCGGCTGATCGAGGCGCTGACGCGGCGCCTGTTCAACCACACCGAGCACGGCCTCAACATTCCCGGCCACCGCCTGGCCGAAGCCAGGCAGGCCTGGCAGGACGAGGCCGATCCCGGCAAGAAGCGCATCAAGGGCGCCATGTATGCCGGCGCCATGTTCAACCGCGCCACCGACATCTTCACCCGCCTGGTGGACCTGCAGGCCGTCGGCGTCGAGATCTCATCCTCCAACGACCTGATGCGCGAATGCGGGCGCTGCCTGCAGGAAGCGCTGGCGCTGTGCCCCCTGGTGCTCCATCGCAGCGGCGAAGAGGGCATCGACGAGCTGTGGGGCGAACCCTTCCGCGCCTTCACGGTGCCGCTCGCCGACTTCTACGCGACGCGCTACGTGAAGATGGCCGAGGCCATGCGCAACATCGACACCATCGCCGACACCATGATCCGCACCTTTGCCGTCGCGATGTTCCCCGGCATCGAGCCGACCATCCGCGACTTCGCCCGCGCCGCCCGCAACAAGGTGGAAACCCTGCGCACCGACCGCGACATCTTCGACCTCTGGGCCGGGATGGTCACCGCCGGCGAGCGCCTGGCCAGTTTCCGCCCGGTCATGGCGAACCCGGACAGCGAACATGAACAGCGCGTCGCCTCCTTCGGCACCCAGCTCATCTGCAACGGCCGCGACCTGATCTTCCATGTCGTGCGCGCCCGCGTCGCCATGCCCAAGAGCACGCGGGAGTTCGTCGAGCGCTGCGATACCTACGCCGCGACCGGCATCGTCACCATGATGCCGATTCCGCTGCCGGGCTAGGCGGCGCGGCTTTCGAGCAGCTTCACCAGCGCGTGCAGCGCGCGGTTGACCGGCGTCGCGATGCCCAGCGCCGCGCCGCGGCGAACCACGTAGCCGTTGATGTGGTCGATCTCGCTCGGTTTGCCGCGCGCCACGTCATGCGCGGTGGATGAAACCTGGGTCGCCATCGATACCGCAATGCCCGCCACCGCCGCGCGGATGTCGCCCGGCACCGCTATGCCGTCGGCCTGCGCCACGGCCAGGCACTCGGCAACGATGTCCTCCATCATGGCCGCCACGCCCTCGCCCTGCACGATGCGGCCGTAGGGCAGCTGGGTGATCGCCGACAGCGCGTTGTACGCGCAATTGATGATCAGCTTGGCCCACAGCGCGCCGGCGACCTTGTCCGAAACCTGTACCGGCACACCGGCGGCGGCGAACAGGGCCACCACCTCGGCGCTGCGCGCAAACGGCCCGATCACCAGTTCGCCGCGGCCGTGATGCTTCAGGTGGCCCGGGCCCGCCATCTCGGTGGCGACATAGACCACGGCGGGATGCACCTCGCGCCCGAGCAGGGCCTGCAGCCGCGCGGCGTTGTCGTAGCCGTTCTGCAGGCTGAGCACGATCGCCTCCGGCGCCAGGTGCGGCGCCATTTCCGCCGCCGCGTGCGCCGTGTCGGTCGACTTGACGCAACACAGCACCAGCTGCGCTCCCCGCACGCCGCTGGCATCGAGGCTGGTGCCGATGGCGACGTGCTCGCGGAAAGTCTGCGTATCCATCAGCAGGCCGTCGCGGCGGATCGCCTCGACATGCTGGGGGCGGCCGATCAGCACCACTTCCCGGCCGGCGCGGGCCAGCATCCCGCCGTAGTAGCAACCCACGGCCCCGGCACCCATCACGGCGATCTTCATGCGTTCGCTCCCCGGTTGATCGTCCCCTTGCCCAGCGGAACGGCAGGGCATAGGGTAGCAAAAGTCGGCGCCTGCGCCACGGCGAAGACTCGGCAGCGGGACCGCAGGCGGCGCGGCACGGCGTGCCGCCCGGTGTGATAATGGCCGGCCGAAGGCATCCCGGGGAAAATAGGAGAACCGCCATGAACCTGACCGCAAAACGCGTTGCCCTGCGCTGGCGCCGGACCAAGATCGTGGCCACCCTGGGTCCGGCAAGTTCCGATACGAAAACCATCACCGAACTGTTGAAAGCCGGGGTGGACGTGGTGCGGCTCAACATGTCCCATGGCACCCACGACGCCCACCGCGAGGTCTACCAGCGCGTGCGCGCCGCGGCGAAGAAGCTCGACCGCCACGTGGCGATCTTCGCCGACCTGTGCGGGCCGAAGATCCGCTGCGGCAAGTTCCCCGCGGGGCCGCTGAAGCTCACGCCCGGCGAGGAGGTGATGATCGATCCGCGCGTGGACAAGGGCGGGCCGGGCCTGATCGCCTCGCAGTACCGCGCCATCGCGCGCGACGTGCAGCCGGGCCACCGCATCCTGCTCGACGACGGCAACCTGGAGCTCAAGGCGCTGGCGATCGAGGGCGAGCGCGTGCGCTGCAAGGTGGTGTTCGGCGGCCTGCTGAAAGACCACAAGGGCATCAACCTGCCGGACTCGAAGGTTTCCGCCTCCTCGCTGCCGCCGAAGGACATCGCCGATGCGAAATTCGCCCTCGCGCTCGGCGTCGATTACCTGGCGCTGTCCTTCGTCCGCACCGCGAAGGACGTCGCCGGCCTGCGCCGCCTGATCGCGCGCGAAGGCGCGAACACGCCGATCATCGCCAAGATCGAGACGCCGGAAGCGATGGAGAACATCGAGGCCATCGTCCAGGCTTCCGACGCGATCATGGTCGCGCGCGGCGACCTCGGCATCGAAATGCCGGCCGAGCAGGTGCCGCTGATCCAGCGCGAACTGATCCGCCTCGGCCGCCGCCACAACCGCGCCGTGATCGTGGCGACGCAGATGCTGGAATCGATGATCGACCACTCGCGGCCGACGCGGGCCGAAGTCGGCGACGTCGCCAACGCCGCACTGACCGGCGCCGATGCGGTGATGCTCTCGGCCGAGACGGCGAGCGGCAAGTACCCGCTGCGCGCGGTCGAAATCATGGATCGCATCCTGCGCGAGGCCGAGGGCTACCAGTGGCAACAGGGCAGCTTCCTCGCCGGCGAGGAAGCTGCCCTGGCCGACATGAGCCTGCGCGACGGCGTCGCCGTCGCCGCCACCTCGCTGGCGCACGACCTCAAGCTGCAGGGCATCATCATCCCGACCCTGAGCGGCACCACGGCGCGGGTGATCTGCTCCTACCGGCCGACGGCGCCGCTGGTGGCGGTCTCCACCAATGCGGCGGTCTGCCGCCGGCTGTCGCTGAACTGGGGCATCGTGCCGATGACCGCGACCCAGTCGGAATACGGCAACTGGGATGCGCTGTGCAGGCGCATCGCCCGCAGTTGCGAACTGACCCGCACCGGCCACAACGTGCTGCTGGTCGCCGGCTTCAGCGACGATGCCGGGCGCAACTCGCCGATGCTGCAGGTCCTCAATGTCTGAAACCCCTTGCGGCCCGGCCGCCCCCGGAAAACCATGAGCCCGCTGGCCAAGGGTCTGGGAGCACTGTTCGGGCTGCCGATCGTCCTCGCCATCATCTTCTTCAGCTATTTCAACCTCACCGGCGAAGACCGGATGCGGGCCGTCTGCGGCGAGGTGAAACCCGGCATGACGCGGGCGCAAGTGAACCAGTTCGCGCTCGACAAGCGGCTCGACGGTTCCGCCGCAGACAGGGGCGTGAGCTTCCTCGGCGACTCGCGCAGCTACGGCCGCCACACCTGCAAGGTGACGATGGAGGCCGGCGCGGTCAAGGCGGCGCAATACAGCTTCACCGACTGAGGGTGCGGTGGCGGGGCGCCGCCGCCAGCTCCGGCAATCCGGCCCGGCAAGGAATTCAATCAGTCCGAGAGAAAGGCACGACATGACGCAACGCATTCCCGCCCGCTGGTATTTCGACCTCGTCTCGCCTTTCGCCTACCTGCACCTGAAGCGCTTCGGCGAGCTGCATCCGGCGCTCGACGTCGAGTTCGTTCCGGTGCTCTTCGCCGGCCTGCTCAAGCACTGGGACAACAAGGGGCCGGCGGAACTGGCGCCGAAGCGTTTGCATACCTACCGCAGTTGCGTGTGGACCGCCGCCCAGCATGGCATTCCCTTCCGCATGCCGCCGCGCCATCCCTTCAACCCGCTGCACGGACAGCGCCTGCTGGTCGCGCTCGGCGCGCCGCGCGCGGCGGTCGATGCGGCCTTCGATTTCGTCTTTGGCGAGGGCCGCGACCTTGCCGCGGAATGGCCGCTGTTCTGCGAGCGGCTCGGCGTCGGCGCCGGGCAGGCGGCAACGCTGATCGGCGATCCGGCGGTCAAGCAGCAGTTGATCGACAACACCGCTGCCGCCGCGGCGCAAGGCGTGTTCGGCGTGCCGACGCTGGCCTTCAACGGACAGAACTTCTGGGGCAGCGACACCATCGCCTGGGCCAATGCCTTCGTCGACAACCCGCGGATGTTCGACTCGGGCGAGATGCGGCGCGCCGCCGAAATCGAAATCGGCGCCGCGCGCAAGGAAGCCGGCTGACCGGGCGCGGCTCCCGCCTGCGCGGCCGGAAATCCGCCGCAGCAGGGTGGGAACAGGCTTACTTCTGCTTTTTTGCGGCCGCCCGGCGCTGCTTTGCTGGCGCGGCGCTTGCCGCCGCGGGCGGCGGCGCGTCGCCGAGTACGCCCTTGAGCGGGCAGATTTTGAAAGCCGGGCATTTCTTGCAGCCGGCGACGATGGCGATCGGGCAAATGGTCATGGCGGTTCCTGGGGAAGGTGCAAAGGGTGCCGCAGTATGCGGCCGGGCGACGGCGGGAAGTAGTCTGCGTCGCCTAAAGCCCGGGGCCGGCGGCACGCGGCGTCAGCGCTGCGCCAGCGTGCTGCCGCCGTCAGGCGACGGCGCCCGCACCATGACCTGCGTCGCGCGTCGCCACAGCTTGAGCCACATCCCGTCCGGCGCTTCGTTGAACAGGACATCGGCGTCGACCGGCAGCAGATGCCAGTCGCCGCGATCGATCTCGCTTTCGAGCTGGTCCGGCGCCCAGCTGGCGAAGCCGCGGAAGACCCGCAGCCGGGTCGCCGGCGTCGGCGCCTCGAGCAGGCGCAGCAGGCTTTCGATGTTGCTGCCGAGGAAGAGGCCCTGCGCGACGGTGATCGCTGCCTCCGGCGCCGCCTCGCCGCGCAGCATGAACACGATTCGGCCCGGGGCCACCGGGCCGCCGTAGTGCAGGCGATGCTGCCCCGCCTGCTTGAGCTCCGGGAAAATCCGGTCGAGACCGGCCTGGAGGGGGCGATTGACGATGACGCCGAGCGGCGAATTGCCGCGGCCGTACCGCGTCACCAGCACGACGGACTGGCGAAAGCGCGGGTCAGCCATGTCCTCGCTCGCAATCAGGAGCACGGATCGCTCGTCCACCGCTTCGGCCGCAGACAGCGGCAGGGGCTCAAGGCCTGAGCACAGCAGGATCAGGAAGGCAAGGCAGAGGCGACGCATGGGCAAGGCAGGGTCCGCGCCCGGATGCCGCAATCCGCGCGGCGACCGGCCGTCAGGCGGCCGACACCACGACCGGCACCGGCATGCCGCGCCGGTCGAGCAGTGCCAGCCAGCCGCGTATCACGCGGTAGAGCACCCACAGCCCGGTGCCGACGATGACCATGATGGCCGCCGGAATGCCGATCAGGGTGAGCATCAGAACACCGGCCGCCAGCAGCCACAAGGCGGCGAACCAGAAGCTGCGCAACTGCCAGCGCCAGTGGCTGTCCAGCCAGGTGCCGCGCACCTTGTTGCGGGTCAGGTAATTGATGATCACGGCGATGATCGACGGCCAGCCGAAGACGAAGGCGCCGATGATGGTGGCGGAACTGAGTATCCCGGACGCCGCCGACAGGGCGTGCAGCCCGTACATGACATGGCACCAGGCCCGGGGGCCGTCCAGTTGACCGTTCGGTGCGCCGCCATTGCCGCCGGCCGTTTCATCTTGCGCGGGAATCACTTCGGGTTCGGTCATCTCGGCTCCTAAAGTCCCAGATCTTTCCACAGCAGGTCTACGCGCTGCTTCACGGCCTCGTCCATGACGATGGGGCGCCCCCACTCGCGCGTCGTCTCGCCCGGCCATTTATTGGTCGCATCGATGCCCATTTTGCTCCCCAGGCTCGCCACCGGTGAGGCGAAATCGAGGTAATCAATGGGCGTATTCTCGGCAATCAGGGTATCGCGCGCCGCATCGACGCGGGTGGTCAGCGCCCAGATCACCTCGGGCCAGGAACGCACATCGACGTCGTCGTCGGTGACGATGATGAACTTGGTGTACATGAACTGGCGCAGGAAGCTCCAGATGCCGAACATCACGCGCTTGGCATGCCCCGGATACTGCTTTTTGATGCTGACCACCGCCATGCGGTAGGAGCAGCCTTCGGGCGGCAGGTAGAAGTCCGCGATCTCGGGGAACTGCTTCTGCAGCAGCGGGACGAAAACTTCGTTGAGCGCAAGGCCGAGCATGGCCGGCTCGTCGGGCGGCTTGCCGGTGTAGGTCGAGTGGTAGATCGCGTCGCGCCGCAGCGTGATGCGCTCGACCGTGAATACGGGAAATTCGGCCACCTCGTTGTAATAGCCGGTGTGGTCGCCGAAGGGCCCTTCGGCCGCGGTTTCGCCCGGCGCGATGAAACCTTCGAGCACGATCTCGGCGGATGCCGGCACCTGCAGGTCGGAGCCGATGCACTTCACCACTTCGGTCTTGGCGCCGCGCAACAGGCCGGCGAACTGGTATTCGGACAGGGAATCGGGCACCGGCGTGACCGCCGCCAGTATCGTCGCCGGATCGGCGCCGATCACCACCGCGACCGGGAACGGCTCGCCGGGATGCGCCGCGCAATGCTCGCGGTAATCCAGCGCGCCGCCGCGATGCGCCAGCCAGCGCATGATCAGCTTGTTCGGCCCGAGCAATTGCTGGCGGTAGATGCCGAGGTTCTGCCGCGTCCTCGCCGGCCCGCGCGTGACGACCAGACCCCAGGTGATCAGCGGCGCCGCGTCGCCGGGCCAGCAGGTTTGCAGCGGCAGGCGGCCGAGATCGACCTCCTTGCCCTGCCACACCACATCCTGGCAGGGCGCGGAACTTACCACCTTCGGCGCCATGTTGAGCACCTGCTTCAGCACCGGCAGCTTGTCCCAGGCATCCTTCAGGCCTTTGGGCGGCTCGGGTTCCTTGAGCCAGGCCAGCAGCTCGCCGACCTCGCGCAAACGGGTTTTCCAGTCTAGATCCGCGCTGGCTTCATCTTCGGCGGCGGCGATGCCCAGCGCCACGCGGCGCGGCGTGCCGAACAGGTTGGCCAGCACCGGCATCGCATGGCCCTTCGGTTTCTCGAACAGCAGCGCCGGCCCGCCGGCGCGCAGCACGCGGTCGGCGATTTCGGTCATCTCCAGGCAGGGATCGACCTCGACGGCGATCCGCTTGAGTTCGCCGAGCGTTTCCAGTTGGCCGATAAAGTCACGCAGATCGGTGTATTTCATGGGCTCAGTTTAACCGCCGGGCGTATCACTGTCCCAACCACGGCCGCAGGTTGAGTTCGGCGACGATGCCGGCGAAGATCGCCGCGCCGAACCATTTGTTGTGGCGGAAGGCGGCAAAGCAGCCTTCGCGGCTGCGGTTGCGGATCAGCGTGTAGTGATAGCCGGCCACCGCGGCGGCCACCACCAGGCCGCCGAGATATGCTGCGCCGTAGCGCAAAGTCCAGCCAATCGCGGCCAGGATGCCGAGGGTGATGGCGTAGCAGAGCATCACCGCGAGGACATCGAAGCGGCCGAAGGTGATGGCCGCCGTGCGGATGCCGATCTTGAGGTCGTCCTCGCGGTCGACCATGGCGTACTCGGTGTCGTAGGCCAGCGCCCAGAAGATGTTGGCGACCAGCAGTGTCCAGCCCAGCGCGCCGACCTGGCCGGTCGCCGCGGCGAAGGCCATGGGGATGCCGAAGCCGAAGGCGACCCCGAGGTAAGCCTGCGGCAGGGCGAAGAAGCGCTTGGTAAAGGGATAGCTGGCGGCGAGGAACAGCGCAATCAGCGCCAGCCACCAGACCTCGCGAAAAATCGGCAGCGCCACCAGGAAGGCGCCGAAGGCCAGCACGGCGGCCAGGGTCAGCGCCTCGCGCGTCGAGACATGGCCCGCCGCCAGCGGCCGGTCCCGGGTGCGTTCGACATGCGGGTCGAAGTCGCGGTCGGCATAGTCGTTGATGACGCAGCCGGCGGAGCGCATCAGCAGCGTGCCGAGGGCGAAGATCCAGACCAGCATCCAGTGCGGCTGCCCCCGGGTTGCAATCCATAGCGCCCACAAGGTCGGCCACAGCAGCAGCAGCGTGCCGATCGGCTTGTCCAGCCGCATCAGCTTTTCGTAGAGGTCTAGGCGTTGCTTGATGGTGGCGAAGGTCATATGGCGGATTTTACCGGGAGCGGGCCGGCCGCTGCCGGTCATGGGGGATGGCATCGGCCCGTTCGGCCGGCCCCGGAGCGATGAGGGAAGCCTGGCAGGCACGCCCGCCACGCACTATTGCCGTGCCGCCAGCGCCGACTTTCAAAGGCCGTGCGAATTCAGGCCGACTCCGGCCCCTTTGATCCGGTTATCGGCACAATGGACTCACGCGACGATCCGGAACTCCGTAGCCATGGCGACAGGTCGCACATGATTGCGCTCACGCCGCATCTCGACAATGCCGTAGTTGGACATGGTCTTGAGCGTCCGCGAGAGATTGCCCGGTTTGCGGCCCGTCGTCTCGGCCAGCGATGTGATGGACTGCGGATTCGTGTCCTTGATTACCTGCAACAAGGAACGGTTCTCGTCGCTCAACACCTCGGCCAGCGAGCGCATCGAATTGAACCAGACCTTGGGCTCACCCGGCTTCGGCTTGTACTCGCCGCGGGCGATGGACAAGATGCGGTCCCGAATCTTGTCTTGCGGCATGATGCCGATCACGATGGCTTTCATTTCTGTCTCGCCTCCTTCAGAACCCGATCGACCTCGTTGAAGAAATCGATCAGGAGTTGCTGTGCATCCTGAAACTCGTAGGGCACGCCTTTATCGCTCGCATGCAGGTGCCTGTGGTCGTAGGTCAATCGCCGTCCGGCATACTTGAACTTCCTGGGCGATTTCACTGCATGGGCGTTGTCGTAGCCGAGGATTCGCTTGCCGTAAGGCTCGTGCAGCGTCAGCGCATAGCGGATTCCGTGAGGAACCTCTGCCGTTGCCTCGACACGCCAAGCCTCGATCTTCACCCAATAGCCACCACCCTGGTCGATGATCTGCTCGTGGAGGTCGATCAGGGTGGCAATCCCGTGGTCTACACGCATGTCGCATTGTATCAGCAGATGATAATGTCTGCGACGGGAATTTTCGCATCGGGCGGGACAGCAAGCGTTTCCAGTGCCTGCTTCTGCTTCGATGCTCGGGAATCAAATCAAGCGACCCCATTAACACCGCAAGGTCGGCCACAGCAGCAGCAGCGTGCCGATCGGCTTGTCCAGCCGCATCGGCTTTTCGTAGAGGTCGAGGCGTTGCTTGAGTTCGGCGAAAGTCATGTGGCGGATTTTACCGGGAGCGGGCCGGCCGCTGCCGGTCACGCCCCCTGCAAGCCAGCGCCGTGTCGCCGGCGCCGACTTTTTGCGGTCCGGGGCGATCCGCTGTGCGGCACGTGGCGTTCGGCTTCCTCCGGTTGCCTGTTCGATGCGTGTACTATCCCGATCCAACAAGCGTATCGCTTCACCCGCCGCGCCAGTCGCTTCACCGCCGGCGCCAACATCGATCCACGGGGGGCTGATCTGGGCAAATCGCAAGACACCGCGCTGGCATCCATGCTGCCGATGTACCAGCGCCTGCTGGAGATGCACGGGCTCGACGCCGTGGCACTGGGCCGGCAGGCGGGACTCGACCTGGTCAAGCTGCCTGCGCCCACCGAGCGGATCGCGGTAGACCGGGCCGACGCCATCCTGCAACTGGCCATCACGCGCATCCAGGATCCCGCCTTCGGCCTGCAGGCCGCGCGCTGCTGGCACCCCGCCAACCTCGGCGTGCTGGGTTATGCCTGGCTGTCGAGTTCGACGCTGCGCACCGGGCTGCGCCGGCTCGAACGCTACCACCGCCTGATCGGCGAACGGGGCGTGATCGAGGTCGACGAGTTGCGCCGGGGCATCAAGGTCCGCTTCTGGGGCAAGCGCGGCGACCCTGCCGAAGTGCCGGTCGCCGCCGTCATGGTCGACATCGCCATGTCCCTGCTGATCGACATGTGCCGCTTGAACGCCGGGGCCTCGCTGCGCCCCGTGGCCGCCAGCCTGCGACGCAAGGCTCCCGCTTCCGCCTCACCCTACGAGCGCTTTTTCGGTTGCCCGATCCGGTTCGGCGCCGAGGAGAATTTCTTCCTGCTCGCGAACGAAGACGCGGACAATCTGCTGCCCTCCTCCAACAAGCAACTTGCCGGGATATTCGACAAGATGCTCGGTGCGGAACTGGCACGGCTCGACAAGTCGGATGTCGTCGCCCGCTGCCGGGCCGCGGTGCTCGAATACCTCACCTCCGGCGAATTGTCCGCGGAAGACACGGCGAAGCTGCTCCACATGAGCCCGCGCACCCTGCAGCGCAAGCTGGCCGAGGCCAGGCTTACCTACCAGCAGCTGGTGGATGACACCCGCAAGGACCTGGCGCTGCGCTATATCGTCGATGCCGGTCGCTCGATCAGCGACATCACCTTTTCGCTGGGCTTCTCGCAACCGAGTACTTTCACGCGCGCCTTCAAGCGCTGGACGGGGCGCAGCCCGACCGACTACCGGGCCGGCCTCGCTGCGGTCACGGCCGCCTGAGGCGGGGCCGGCCATACCGGCACCGCGGCGCGGACGCTCAACGCGCCAGCCCCGGCAGCCATAATGGAAGGATCATCTCCGCGATCTTGATGCCGGCCAGGATGCCGCCGACGGCGACCAACAATCCGCCGATGACCAGCTGCCAGAGGGGAATGCCGCCAGCGCTTTTCGGCGTTGGTCGGGGTCCCGGGTTGTTTCGGTAGGGTGAAGTCATGGCGGGCATTGGGTGAACGGCCGGTGAATTTAGGAGGCCCCAGCTTAGGTTGCCCCGCCGGCGACTGCTTGACCTGCGGCGCCAATCGCTTGACCCGGCGCGCCATTGTTCGAGCGGCCCCGAAAGATTGGCGCCTGCGGTCAAGCGATTGGCGCGCGGGGTAAAGCGGATTCCGGTGCGGACTGGCAATCTGCAGTCCTTCGCAGGCGGCATGCAGGTCTGCCTGTCCACCACCATGACGGATCGGCAGATGACCCCCTCGCCTCACCAACTATCGCGTGTCGGACCTTGAGACCGGCGCGCCGCTGGAAACGCTGGAACTGCATGTGCTGGCCCGCGCCTATTACGCGGCATGGCTGGCAGTCCATGGCGTCGCGCCGCAGAAACGGCATCCCTTGCCGATGTTCAATGCCACGTTCGAGTTCGGCGAGCCTCCCGCGACGCCCGCACAAGGCGACGGCAAGCACGCGCGGCCGCGCGCCGGCGGATCAGCGGCAAGGTAATCAAGCGCGCCCGGCAAGCTTGCGATCAGGCGAGTTCAGGCCTTGAGCAGTTCCTCGCGGCCGCCCAGCCAGCGTTGCAGATGCGCTTCTGCCTGTTCCGGCGCGTCGCGCAGCATGTCCTCGGCGACGGCGCGCGCCTGCTCCACCAGCGCCGCATCTTCGAGATCGGCGTAGCGCAGCAGCGGCAGGCCGCTTTGCCGCGCCCCGATGAATTCGCCGGGGCCTCGCAGGCGCAGGTCTTCGCGCGCGATGGCGAAGCCGTCCGTGCTTTCGAAAATCACCTTCAGCCGCGCCCGCGCCAGTTCGCCCAGCGGCTGCGCGTAGAGCAGGATGCAGGCCGACGCGTCGACGCCGCGGCCGACGCGGCCGCGCAACTGGTGCAGTTGCGACAGTCCGAAACGCTCGGCGTGTTCGATCACCATCAGGCTGGCATTCGGCACGTCGACGCCGACTTCGATCACGGTGGTCGCCACCAGCACATGGATTTCCTTGCGCACGAAGGCCGCCATCACCGCCGCCTTGTCCGCGGCCTTGAGCCGGCCATGCACCAGGCCGACCTTCAGGTCGGGCAGCTCGGCGACCAGGCGCGCGTAGGTCTCTTCCGCCGTCTTCAATTGCAGGGTTTCGGACTCCTCGATCAGCGGACAAACCCAGTAGGCCTGGCGCCCGACGCGGCAAGCGTCGTGCACGCGCTTCAGCACTTCGCCGCGACGGCCCTCAGCCACCAGCTTGGTGGTCACCGGGCTGCGCCCGGGCGGCAATTCGTCGAGCACCGAGACATCGAGGTCGGCGTAGTAGCTCATGGCCAGGGTGCGCGGGATCGGCGTCGCCGACATCGCCAGCTGGTGGGCGAAGCTGCCCTTGTCCTTCAGCGCCAGGCGCTGGCGCACACCGAAGCGGTGCTGCTCGTCGACGATGGCCAGGCCGAGGCGCGCGAATTCGACCTTGTCTTCGATCAGGGCATGGGTGCCGATCGCGATCGGCGTCTCGCCGGCGCCGACTTTTGCAATCGCCGCCTCCTTGTCGCGCTTCTTCAGGCTGCCGGTGAGCCAGGCCACTTCGATGCCCAGCGGTTCCAGCCATGCGGCGAGCTTGCGGTAATGCTGCTCGGCGAGGATTTCGGTGGGCGCCATCAACGCCGCCTGGTGGCCGGCTTCCACCGCATGCAGCATGGCCAGCGCGGCAACTACGGTCTTGCCGCTGCCGACGTCGCCCTGCAACAGGCGCTGCATCGGGTGCGGCTGGCCGAGGTCGGCGGCGATCTCGCGCCAGACGCGCTGTTGTGCCGCGGTGAGGCGGAAGGGCAGCGACCGCAGCAGCGCATCGGTGAGCGTCGCGGTCGGCGCCAGGCGCGGCGCGCCACGGGCGCGACGGGCGAGGTAGGCGCGGCGCAGGCTGAGTTGCTGGGCCAGCAGTTCGTCGAACTGCATGCGGCGCCAGGCCGGATAGTCGCGCGCTTCGAGCACCGCCTGCGCCATGTCGGGCGGCGGGTTGTGCAGGAAGCGTAGCGAGTCGGCGATGCCGGGAAGATCCAGGCGGCGCAGCAGGTCCGGTGCAAGCGTGTCGGTGAGGTCGACCCGCGCCAGCGCCTTCTCGATCAGGCGGCGCAGCGTGGCCTGGCCCAGGCCCGCCGTGGTCGGATAGACCGGCGTCAGCCCCTCGGGCAGGGCTTCGCCGGCCGCCACCACATGGAAGCGCGGGTGGATGATCTCGGGCCCGAGGTAGCCCTCGTGCACTTCGCCGAAGACGCGCAGGCGCGTGCCGGGCTGCAGCACCTTCTGCTGGCTCGGATAAAAATTCAGGAAGCGCAAGGAAAGTACGCCGCCGGCATCGCGCACCCGCGCGATCAGTTGGCGGCGCGGCCGATAGGCGACTTCACAGTCGGTGACCTCGACCTCGAACTGCGCGGCGACGCCGGGGCGCGCGTCGCATAGCGGGGTGATGCGGGTTTCGTCCTCGTAGCGCAGCGGCAGGTGCAGGACGAAGTCGCTGTCGCCCTTCAGGCCGAGCTTGGCCAGGCGCCCCGCGAGCGTGTTGCCCGACTGCGCTTTCTTTTCAGCCAAGGACGAGCACGGCGTCCGCCTCGACCAGGGCGCCGCGCGGCAGTTCCTTGACGCCGACGGCGGCGCGCGCCGGGAAGGGCTGGCTGAAATACTTCGCCATGGTTTCATTCACCCTGGCGAAGTTGGCCAGGTCGGTGAGGTAGATGTTTACCTTGACCGCGTGGTTGAGCGTGGCGCCGGCCGCCTCGGCCACTGCCTTGAGGTTGTCGAAGACACGCACGATCTGCGCGTCGATGCCCTCGACCATGGTCATGGTCGCCGGATCGAGGCCGATCTGGCCCGACATGTAAACCGTGTCGCCGACCTGCACGGCCTGCGAGTAGGTGCCGATGGCGGCGGGTGCGGCGGCGGTGGAAATGATCT
>JADJFK010000037.1 GCA_016708585.1 Sulfuritalea sp.
AGCGTGACCGCCCGTTTCGGCATCGTGACCGCCGAATTCGGGAGCGTGACCGGTCATTTCGGTGACGTGACCGACGCACGGTTGGTCGCCGCCTAAAGGCGGTCGCGGGCCTGTCAAGGGCTCAGTGCTGGTGTTGCGTATGAACCACCGCGGCGGCATAGCGTCACGGCCTTTTGGCCGGAGCGCCGATGCCGCAGCAACGACTGGACATACGCATGATCAAGGACATCCTCAGACTCAAGTACAGCGCCGCGCTCTCGCATGAGGCCATCGCGCGCAGCCTCGGCATTTCTAAGGGCGTCGTCGCCAAGTACCTTGGCCTGGCTGGCGCCGCCGGCCTGGACTGGGCCGCTGTGGCCGAACTCGACGAGGCCGGGCTTGAGCGCCGGCTGCTGGGGCGCAGCGCCGCCGAGGCCCAGGTCGTCGAGGCCGACTTCGCCCGCGTGCACATCGAACTGCGCCGTAAGGGCGTCACGCTGATGCTGCTGTGGCAGGAGTACCGCGCCGCCCATGAGGGCCAGCGCACCTGGGCCTACACGCAGTTCTGCGAGCACTACAAGGCCTTCGCCAAGACCCTCAAGCGCTCGATGCGCCAGCACCGCCGCGCTGGCGAGAAGCTGTTCATCGACTACGCCGGCGCGACCCTGGCGCTGACCGACGGCTCCCGCGCTCAGGTCTTCGTCGCCGCGATGGGTGCGTCCAGCTACACCTTCGCCTGCGCCACCGCCGACCAGAGCATGCGCTCGTGGCTCGGCGCCATGGCGCGGGCGCTGAGCTTCTACGGCGGCGTGCCGCAGCTGATCGTGCCCGACAACCCGCGCTCGCTCGTCTGCGACGCCTGCCGCTATGAGCCCAAGCTCAACGAGACCGTGCGCGACTTCGCCCGCCACTACGCCGTCTCGATACTCCCTGCGCGCCCATATTCGCCCAAGGACAAGGCCACCGCAGAGTCCGCGGTGCAAGTCGTCACCCGCTGGATCCTGGCGCGGCTGCGGCACACGGTGCTGGCCGACGTACACGCCGCCGACGCTGCGATCTCGGCGCTGCTGGCGTCGCTGAACCAGCGGCCCTTCCAGAAGCTCGACGGCTGCCGCGCCAGCCTGTTCGTCGCGCTGGACGGACCGGCCTTGACGCCGCTGCCAGCGCAGCCCTGGCAGTGGGCCACCTTCAAGACCGTCAAGGCGCACATCGACTACCACGTCGAGGTCGAATTCCATCGCTACAGCGTGCCGCATCCCTTGGTGGGACTGGAGCTGGAGGCACGCGTCACCGACGCCTTGGTGGAGGTGCTGCACCGCGGCCAACGCGTGGCATGCCACGCCCGCAGCAGCCGCCGCGGCGGCTTCACCACGGTGGACGCGCACATGCCCGCGGCGCATCGGGCGCACAAGCAGTGGACGCCCGAGCGGCTGATCCACTGGGGCACCGGCATCGGCCCGAACACGGGCCAGTTCGTTGCCCAGCTGCTGCAGCGCTTCAAGCACCCCGAGCACGGCTACCGCAGCTGCCTGGGCCTGCTCAGCCAGGCCAAGCACTACGGCCCGGTGCGGCTGGAGGCGGCCTGCACGCTGGCCCTGGAGCTGCGCGCCGGGCACTACCGCCATGTGCGCGACATCCTGGCCAATGGACGCGACCTCGTCCCCCGCAGCGAGCCCGCGCCCGAGTGGGTGGCCCCTGTGCACGACAACGTGCGCGGGGCGGCGAATTACCACTGACACCACTGAGGGCGCCGGCACTGCCGACAGCACCGACCGCAACGAATTGAAGGATCTCACCATGATGATGAACAACACCCTGGCGCAGCTGCGCGAGCTCAAGCTCGTGGGCATGGCCAGCGCCGTCGAAGAACAACTCTCCAGCACCGCCAGCACGACCTTGAGCTTCGAGGAGCGGCTGGCCTTGATGGTCGATCGAGAGGTGCACCAGCGCGCCGACAAGCGCCACGCGGCGCTGCTCAAGCGGGCGCGGCTGAAGTACCCGCAGGCTTGCATCGAGGACGTGGACGGCCGCACCGGGCGCGGCTTCGAGCGGCCCGCATTGATGAGCCTGGCGCTGTCGCGCTGGGTCGAGGACGGCACGGCAATCCTCATCACCGGGCCCACCGGTTCGGGCAAGTCGTGGCTGGCTTGCGCGCTGGCGCAATACGCCTGCCGGCGCGGGCAATCGGCGCTGTACCTGCGCGTGCCAAGGCTGGCCGAAGAGCTGCGCATCCTGCACGGCAACGGCGGCTTCACGCGCTGGCTGGCGGCGGTGGCGCGCACCAACGTGCTGCTGCTCGACGACTGGGCGCTGGCGGCCATGGACGGGCCCACCCGGGCCGACCTGATGGAGGTGATCGACGACCGTGCAGGCACGCGCGCCACCATCATCACCAGCCAACTGCCGGTGGAGCACTGGCATGCCTGGATCGGCGACGCGACCATTGCCGATGCCATCCTCGACCGGCTGCTCTCGCGCAGCCACCGTCTGGCGTTGAAGGGCAAGTCGCTGCGCACGCAAAGGCCCGGGGCTGCCACGGCCAACGCCGGCGGCAGCGCCACTACCGACGCGGCGCACTGACCACCGCCAGCCCTGTGGATTTATGGACAGGCCCGCTGGCGCGGGCTTCCCGACTGAACGCCCCGGGGGGGCGTTCACCTGTGGATGGCCGGATGGACAACCCTGCGGGTTGCCCACGCGCCCACCCACAGGCCGTCGGCTGCCCACAAGCTCCACAGGACCCCACCACGGGAGATGGAGAAGTACAAGCAATACCCCGCCCGCCGCTCAGGCATCGCAGGCCCCCCAACGTCCGCCAAGGAGGCCGCCAACCAGCCCGTCCGCACTCGTTCCTACAATCTCAACCGCGCAACCCAGCACCGAACCCCAGATCGGTCACGTTCCCGAAATCATCGGTCACGTTCGCCGAAATGCGCGAGGTGGCTTCCCCAGAATCATCTGGCGCGCTTCGTGGTGGAGGTCATCGACCAGTTGGATCTGTAGAATACTGACGCGTCAGGGTACGCGGGTCGCGGCAGCGATACCTGCCATCCGGCGATGCTGCTGGGCTTGCTGGTCTACGGCTACGCCACCGGGCTGCACCCAAGCGCGCAAGATCGACGCCTGCCACGACTCTTGGCCATGCGCTTCATCGCTGCCAACCCAACCCGCGACCGACAGCACTGGGACGTCCCGACGGCGCTTTCTGCCGCAGATCGAAGCGCTGTTCGTGCAAGTGCTGATGCTGGCGCGCGAGATGAAGTGCCTGACTGGGCGCCATCGCACTGGATCGGCACGCAAGATTACGGCCAACGCCAGCAAGCACAGTGCGCTGTCGTGGGAGCACGCCAACAGGATCGAAGCCCAGTTGCGCGAAGAGGTGCAACTGCTGCTGAAGCTGGCCGAGGACAGCGACAGCCGGCCGGTGGGCGACGGCCCTGGACGTGCCCGCGGAGATCGCCCGGCGCGTGGCAGCGTCTGCTGCACTGGCGCACCAGAGGGCAAGATCAGGACAACGGGCTGCCGAGCGCCATGCCGTGGAGAGGCGCACGAGGCTGAGGGCGCCAAGCGCGGGGGCCCAGCGCGATGCGGCAAGAAGCCGCGCGGCCCCCGGAGCCGGAGCCCGCCATCGAGTGAACCCAGGCCAGGCGACCAAGTCAACCCCACCGACGAAGAGTCCCGCATCATGCCCAGCTCGGGGGTGGCTTCGGGCAGAGCTACAACGCGCAGGCTGGGTCGACACCGCGACGATGCTGGTGATCACCGCACACGTCACGCAGGCGCCCAACGACAAGCGCGAAATTGCGCCGGTACTGGATGAGGTTCAGGCCCTGCCGCAGGCCTCGGGAGCGTCTCGACCTTGCTGGCCGACACGGGCTACTTCCAGCCGGGCCAACGTGCAGGCCTGCCTGGGCCACGAAATCGAGCCCATGCTGTCGATGAAGCGCGAATCCCCTACCACGCACCAGTGCTTGAGCGCTTCGCTGCGGACGCGTCCGCGCCTGAAAACTGACGATCCGGTGCTCCAGATGGCGCACCTGCTGGGCACGAAAACAGGTCGGGCACTGTATGGACTGCGAAGCGAACCGGAGGCCGTGTTCGGCATCATCAAGCGGGTCGTGGGCCGGCGCCAGATGAGCATGCGCGGGCTGGACCAGGGCGCGCGGCGAATGGTCGCTGGTGAGCGATGGCCTGGAACATCAAGCGGTTGCATGTGCTGCGCGCGGCGTGAGGAACAGGGCGTCAAATGCCGACCGAACGCTCCGATTTGAGCCCTGGTGATGACGCCA
>JADJFK010000038.1 GCA_016708585.1 Sulfuritalea sp.
CGGATAGTCGCTCGCCACGTAATCGCCGGCCAGCCACAGCCCGGGGATTTCGGTGTGCGTTGGCGGACGCTCCAGGTCCGGGACGCAGGCGAAGGTGGCGCGTTTTTCGGTGATGGTCTGCACCGCCAGCGGCGCCGGCAGGCCGGGCACGATGCGGGCGATCTCTTCGTGGATGCGCTGTTCCAGTTCGGCCACGGGCAGGTCCAGGTGGCGGCCGCGGGCGCTGATCACGGCGGCGATCAGGCCGTGCTGCCCGCACAGCGCGCCGCGGTCGAACAGCCATTGCGCGAGGCCGGCGTCGACGCCCAGCATGGGCTGCGGCAGGCGCACCGTGTCCGGGTAGCGCACGTAGCTGGTGACGATGGGTTCCCAGGCTAAATGTCCCACCCGGGGCGCGAGTTCCGGCACCAGCGCGGCGAGGTGGTAGGGCGCGACGGCGAGCACGACGTGGGTGTAGGGGCCGGTCTCGTCGATGTGCCAGCCATCGGTCTCGCGGCGCAGCGAAGCGACGCGATGGCCGGGGCGCACCGTGCCGCCGTGCTCGGCGACGAACTTCGCCGCGGGGTCGGGAAACAGCGCCGAGAGATTGACTTGCGGCAGCAGCAGGTCGCTGGCTTCGCGCGCGCCGCCCAGGCTGTCGCGCAGCACGTTGGCCAGCACCTGCGCCGAGGCGCGGTCGGCCGAGGTATTCAGGGCGGCGATGCACAGCGGCTCCCACAAAAGTCGGCGCTGGCGGGACGGCGTCTGGTTGGCGTCCAGCCATTTCGTCACGGTGGTGTCGGGTTCGATGCGGAAACGGCCGGCTTGCAGGCTGCGCATGAGGCGGATCGCCGCCCATTTTTCGCCCCAGTCGAGGCCTCGGGCGAAGAGCAGGGCGCAGGCGGTGTGCAGTGGCGCCGGCAAGCGCGGCGCGCGCATCAGGAACTCGCCGGGGAATTCGAAGCGTAGCGGCGTGCGCTTGAGCAAGGCATCCGGATCGGCGCCGACGGCGCGCATCAGGCGCAGGGTTTCGGCATAGGCGCCGATCAGGATGTGCTGGCCGTTATCGACCTCGAAGCCGTCGATCCGCGCGGCGCGGGCGCGGCCGCCGAACGTGCGCGAGGCTTCGAAGACGTCGACCCGATGGTCCGCGGCGGCCAGTTCGACGGCAGCGGCCAGGCCGGCGTATCCGGCGCCGATGACGGCAACAGTCAAGCCAGCCGTCATCCAGGTCTTGCCGGCCAGCCAGAGCTTGCGCAGCGGCGGCAGGGAGATGCGCTGGTGCAGTACGCGGTAATCGTCGCGCACGATCTCGTCCAGCGTGGCGCGGTAGATGGCGGACATGATCAGGCCGGCGCGCTGCGCCTTGCGGTCGGCCGCGGGCAACTGGGAGAAGGCCTGGCGGTAGCTGGCCTCGGCGCGTTCCACCTGGAAGGCCATCAGCTTGCGGAAATTGTCGCCGTAGCGTGCGTCGACCAGGTCGGCTTCGGCCACGCCGAAGCGCGCCAGTTCGTCCTGCGGCAGGTAGATGCGGCCGCGGCGGGCGTCTTCGCCGACGTCGCGGATGATGTTGGTGAGCTGGAAGGCCAGCCCCAGGTCGTGGGCGTACTTCAGCGTCTGGCGGTCGGTGTAGCCGAAGATTTCGGCGGCGAGCAGGCCGACCACGCTGGCGACGCGGTAGCAGTAAAGGTGCAGGGCCTTGAAGTCCGCATAGCGCGTGTGGTCGAGGTCCATTTCCATGCCGTCGATGATTTCCAGCAATTGCTCCTGCGGCAGGTGGAAATCCTGCAGCGTTGCGGCCAGCGCCTGCGTCACCGGATGGCCGGCGCGCCCGGTGTACAGGGCGGCGAGTTCGCCGCGCCACCAGTCGAGCTTGGTGCGCGCGAGTCCGGCGTCGGGGCATTCATCGACCACGTCGTCGACCTCGCGGCAGAAGGCATAGAGCGCAGTGATCGCCCGCCGCCGGCGCGGTTCGAGGAAGAGGAAGCTGTAGTAGAAGCTGGAGCCGCTGGCGGCGGCGCGCTGCTGGCAGTACTCGTCGGGGGTCACGGCGAAGTCAACGGTTGGTGTCCGCGGGGCGGACCAGGGAACGCCACAGGATCAGCGGCCAGTCGAAGGCGTCGAGTTTCGGCCGCCGCTTGAAGACATCGTAATCGACGGCTTCGATTTTATCCAGGATGCGCAGGCCGCCGGCGACGATGGCGCGGATTTCCAGGCCGATGCGGCCCGGCAGGTCCCAGCCCAGCGGGGCGCCGGAAAGCATCAGGGTGCGCGCGCGCTGGACCTGGAAGCGCAGCAGGGATCGAAAGTCGGCGCTGGCGACACGGCTACGAACCGTCGCATCATCGACGCCGAAGCGCGCCATGTCGTCCTGCGGCAGGTAGATCCGGCCGCGATCGCCCTTGGCGGCGTCGATGCCGACGTCCTGCCAGTGGTTGATCAGTTGCAGCGCCGAGCAGATCGCGTCGGAACGCGCGAGGTTCCGTGCCGTGGCGGCGCCGAACAGGTGCAGCAGCAGGCGGCCGACCGGGTCGGCGGAACGGCGGCAATAGTCCATCAGTTCGGCGAAGTCGCGGTAGCGATCCTTCCCCACGTCCTGCATGAAGGCGTCGAGCAGGTCGCGGAACAACTGCAGCGGCAGTTCGTAGTGCGCGATCACCGGCCGCAGGCGGAGGAATACCGGGTGGCGGCTCGGCCGATCGTGTTCGATGGCGTCGAGTTCCGCCTGGTATTCCGCCAGCAGCGCGCGCCGCTCTTCGGGCGGCAGGTTGCCTTCGTCGGCAAAATCGTCGGCGTTGCGGGCGAACCAGTAGATCGCCGCCACCGGTTCGCGCAGGGCGGGCGGCAGCAGGATCGAGGCAACCGGGAAGTTTTCGTAGTGGTCGACGGCCATGTGCGCGGGAGTATAGCCACAGAGCCCGGTTGCCACTTCGCCGCTCCGTCCGTCACGGCGGCGGGGCCGTCGCCGACGGGGCGCGCATGCCGGAAAGAAATGTCGAAAGCAGGTAAAATTCGCGATCCATGTCGTGGCGGGCGGCAGTGCATCTTCGGCCGGTTGCGACCTGCGCCCAGGTGGCGGAATTGGTAGACGCACCAGATTTAGGTTCTGGCGCCGCGAGGCGTGGGGGTTCGAGTCCCTTCCTGGGCACCAGCGTTCGGGCGCGCACTCCGGGGGTTTTGGCGAAAACCCGGCCGCGGTTCGGTTTTGGTTGGTTTTTTCAATGATTTTTCAACGACGGATACAGAAATGACGGATACGGCAACGACGGACGCGGCAAGCGAAATCAGCAATCCGCTGGAACGGCGCATCGAAATGACGGTGGTTCTGGCCGAGATCGAAAAGGATGTCGAGCAGCGCCTGAAGCAGATGTCGCGCAGCGTGAAGATGCCGGGCTTCCGCCCCGGCAAGGTGCCAATGAAAATGGTCGCGCAGCAGTACGGCTCCCAGGCGCGCTCGGATGCGATCGGCGCGGCGGTGGAAAAGGCCTATGGCGAAAAGGTGCGCGAACAGCAACTGCGCGTCGCCGGTTATCCGCGCATCGAGCCGAAGGCCGATGCCGGCGCCGGGCAACTGGGCTTTACCGCGGTGTTCGAGGTCTACCCCGACATCGTTCCGGCAGACATTTCCGGCCAGGCGATAGAAAAACCGACCCTGACGGTGACCGATGCCGAGGTTGACAAGACCATCGAAGTCTTGCGCAAGCAGCGCACCACTTACGAGGAGACCGATCGCGCCTCGGCCAAGGATGATCGCCTGGTGATCGACTTTGTCGGCCGCAAGGACGGCGAGGAGTTTCCCGGCGGCAAGGCCAGCGACTACTCGGTGATGGTCGGCGGCGGCATGATGCTGCCGGATTTCGAAGCCCAGATGATCGGCGTCAAGGCCGGCGAGACCCGGAGCTTCGATGTGGCTTTCCCTGCCGATTACCAGTCGCCCGACCTGGCGGGCAAGACGGTGCAGTTCGAGATGACGGTGAAGAAGGTAGAAGCCGCCCGCCTGCCGGAGATCGATGCCGAATTCGCGAAGCAACTCGGCGTCGCCGACGGCGATGTCGCCAAGATGCGCGCCGAGGTGCGCTCCAACCTGGAGCGTGAGGTGAAGAAGCGCCTGCTGGCCAGGGTCAAGGAACAGGTCATGGATGCTCTGCTCAAGGCCAATCCGGTCGACGTGCCCAAGGCGCTGGTCGGGATGGAAGCGGAGCAGATGGCCGAGGCGGCGCGTCGTGACATGGAGAAGCGCGGCATGGGCATGAAGAACATACCGGTGGAAGCCTCGTGGTTCACCGAGCAGGCGACGCGGCGGGTGAAGCTGGGCCTGCTGCTGGCCGAACTGGTCAAGGCCCGCGACCTGCATGTCAAGCCGGAACAGGTGCGCGCCATCGTTGACGAATTTGCGGAAACCTTCGAGGACCCCAAGGAAGTGGTCCGCTGGTACTATTCCCAGCCAGAACGCCTGGCCGAGGCGGAGGCCCTTGCCCTGGAGAACAACGTGGTGGACTGGGCGCTGGCCAACGCCAATGTCAGCGAAGCCCCCATCGCCTTCGATGCGCTGATGGGAAATGCAGCATGATCTTTCCGGAGAAGCCCATGTACGGTTCGCGACAAAATGGCGGCGCCTGGGACGCACCGGTACCCGACACGCAGGGATTGGGGCTGGTGCCGATGGTCATCGAGACCAGCGGGCGCGGCGAACGCGCCTACGACATCTATTCCCGCCTGCTGCGCGAACGGGTGGTGTTCCTGGTCGGGCCGGTGAATGACGCGACGGCCAACCTGGTGGTGGCCCAGCTGCTGTTCCTCGAATCGGAGAATCCGGACAAGGACATCTTCTTCTACATCAACTCGCCCGGCGGCTCGGTCACGGCCGGCATGGCGATCTACGACACCATGCAGTTCATCAAGCCCGACGTATCCACGCTGTGCATCGGCCAGGCGGCGAGCATGGGCGCCTTCCTGCTGGCGGCGGGCGAGAAGGGCAAGCGCTTCTGCCTGCCGAACTCGCGCGTGATGATCCACCAGCCGATGGGCGGTTTCCAGGGCCAGGCCTCCGACATCGAGATCCATGCCAAGGAAATCCTCTACCTCAAGCAGAAGCTGAACGAAATGCTGGCCCGGCATACCGGCCAGCCGATCGAGCGCATCGAACGCGATACCGATCGCGACAACTTCCTGTCGGCCGATGCCGCGGTGGAGTATGGCCTGGTGGACAAGGTGCTCAACAGTCGCGAGGAAGCAGCGGACGCCGCCAAGGCTTGAGCGTTCGCGCGGAAGGAGAAAAAGATGGCCGAAAAGAAATCGGGTAGCAGCGAAAAGCTGTTGTACTGCTCCTTCTGCGGCAAGAGCCAGCACGAGGTCAAGAAGCTCATCGCCGGCCCCTCGGTCTTCATCTGCGACGAGTGCATCGAGCTGTGCAACGACATCATCCGCGACGAGATCGCCGCCGAGCCGGCCGGTACCGCCAAGCGCGAGCTGCCGGCGCCGAAGGAAATCCGCGACATGCTCGACCAGTACGTGATCGGGCAGGATTCGGCGAAGAAGATCCTGGCCGTGGCGGTCTACAACCACTACAAGCGCATCCGGCACCAGGAAAAGGGCAGCGACGGGGTCGAACTGGCGAAGAGCAACATCCTGCTGATCGGACCCACCGGATCGGGCAAGACCCTGCTGGCACAGACCCTGGCGCGCATGCTCAACGTGCCCTTCGTCATGGCCGATGCGACGACCCTGACCGAAGCCGGCTATGTCGGCGAGGATGTCGAGAACATCATCCAGAAGCTGCTGCAGAAATGCGACCACGAAGTCGACAAGGCGCAGCAGGGAATCGTCTACATCGACGAGATCGACAAGATCTCGCGCAAGTCCGACAACCCCTCGATCACCCGCGACGTTTCCGGCGAGGGCGTGCAGCAGGCGCTGCTGAAGCTGATCGAGGGCACGGTGGCGAGCATTCCGCCGCAGGGCGGGCGCAAGCACCCGAACCAGGATTTCATCCAGATCGACACGACCAACATCCTGTTCATCTGCGGCGGCGCCTTCGACGGCCTCGACAAGGTGATCCGCAACCGCTCGGAGAAGGGTGGCATCGGCTTCGGCGCCGAAGTGAAGAGCCGCGACGCCGGGGGAGTCGACGAGATGCTGAAACAGGTCGAACCCGAGGACCTGATCAAGTTCGGCCTGATCCCGGAACTGATCGGCCGCCTGCCGGTCATCGCCACCTTCAAGGAACTCGACGAGGCGGCGCTGATCGAAATACTGATCGAGCCGAAGAACGCCCTGATCAAGCAGTATCACAAGTTGTTCGCCATGGAAGGGGTGGAACTCGAGGTGCGCCCGTCGGCCCTGCAGGCCATCGCGAAAAAGGCGCTCAAGCGCAAGACCGGCGCGCGCGGTTTGCGTTCGATCCTGGAGAACGTACTGCTAGATACGATGTACGAGATTCCCACCCTGGAGAATGTAAGCAAGGTCGTGATCGACGAGAGCACCATCGAAAGCGGCGCCCAGCCGCTGATGATCTACGCCGATCAGCCCAAGGTCTCGGGCTCGAACTGAGTTCCTGCATCCGCTTCAGCCGGCGGCGATGCCGCCTTGAATACCCGTCCGCCGCCCCAATCTCTGTGGCGTGACCCATAACCGAAGGACACCATGATGTCTGGCCTGCCCGCTTCCCCCGTCGAGACCCAAGCCCTGCCGCTGTTGCCCCTGCGCGACGTGGTGGTATTCCCGCACATGGTGATTCCGCTGTTCGTCGGTCGCCCGAAATCGATCAAGGCCCTGGAAACGGCGATGGAAGCCGGCAAGAACATCCTGCTGGTGGCACAAAAGTCCGCCGCCAAGGATGAGCCGGTGCCCGAGGACATGTACGAGATCGGCTGCCTGGCCAACATCCTGCAGATGCTCAAATTGCCGGACGGCACGGTCAAGGTGCTGGTCGAAGGCGTGCAGCGCGCGCGCCTGCTCAAGATCGAGGACCAGCGCGCCCTGTTCGTTGCCGACGTCGCCCTGATCCCGGTCGAGGAGCGCACCGACAACGAAATCGAGGCCATGCGCCGTACCGTGCTGGCCCAGTTCGACCAGTACGTGAAGCTGAACAAGAAGATTCCGCCCGAGGTGCTGACCTCGCTGGCCGGCATCGAGGAAGCCGGGCGACTGGCCGATACCATTGCCGCCCACCTGCCGCTCAAGCTGGAGCAGAAGCAGGAAGTGCTCGAGGTCTTCGGCGTCGCCGAGCGCCTGGAGAAACTGCTCGGCCAGCTCGAAGCCGAGCTCGACATCCTGCAGGTCGAGAAGCGCATCCGCGGCCGGGTCAAGCGCCAGATGGAAAAAAGCCAGCGCGAGTACTACCTGAACGAACAGGTCAAGGCCATCCAGAAGGAACTCGGCGAGGGTGAGGACGGCGCCGACATCGACGAGATGGAAAAGAAGATCAAGGCCGCGGGCATGAGCAAGGAAGCCCTGGCCAAGGTCAATGGCGAGGTCAAGAAGCTCAAGCTGATGTCGCCGATGTCGGCCGAGGCCACCGTGGTGCGCAATTACATCGAAACCCTGCTGGCCCTGCCCTGGAAAAAGAAGTCGCGCATCAGCAAGGACCTGTCGGCCGCCGAAAAGATCCTCGACAAGGACCACTATGGGCTGGAAAAGGTCAAGGAACGCATCGTCGAATACCTCGCCGTGCAGCAGCGCGTGGACAAGGTCAAGGCCCCCATCCTGTGCCTGGTCGGCCCTCCCGGCGTGGGCAAGACCTCGCTTGGCCAGTCGATCGCCCGCGCCACCAACCGCAAGTTCATCCGCATGGCGCTGGGCGGCGTGCGCGACGAAGCCGAGATCCGCGGCCACCGCCGCACCTACATCGGTTCGATGCCGGGCAAGATCCTGCAGAACATGACCAAGGTCGGCGTCAAGAATCCGCTGTTCCTGCTCGACGAGGTGGACAAGCTCGGCCAGGACTTCCGCGGCGACCCCTCTTCGGCACTGCTCGAAGTGCTCGATCCGGAGCAGAACCATACCTTCCAGGACCACTACATCGAAGTCGACTTCGACCTTTCCGATGTCATGTTCGTCGCCACGGCGAATTCGCTCAACATCCCGGCTGCCCTGCTCGATCGCCTGGAAGTGATCCGGCTGGCCGGCTACACCGAGGATGAGAAGGTCAACATCGCCACGCGCTACCTTTGCCCGAAGCAGATGAAAAACAACGGCATCAAGCGTGACGAACTGTCGGTCACCGAGGATGCGCTGCGCGACATCGTGCGCTACTACACGCGCGAGGCCGGTGTGCGGGCGCTCGAACGCGAGATCTCGAAGATCTGCCGCAAGGTGGTCAAGTCGCTGGTCATGAAGGCGCGCAAGAACCGGATCGTGGTCAATGCCAAAAACCTCGACAAGTTCCTTGGCGTGCGGCGCTACAGCTTCGGCATGGCGGAAAAGGACAACCAGGTCGGCCAGGTCACCGGCCTGGCATGGACCGAAGTCGGCGGCGAATTGCTGACCATCGAGACCGTGGCCCTGCCCGGCAAGGGCAAGACCATGACCACCGGCAAGCTCGGCGAAGTCATGCAGGAGTCGATCCAGGCGGCGCTGTCCGTGGTCAGGAAACGCAGCCACTCGCTGGGTATCGCCGACGACTTCTACCAGAAGAACGACATCCATATCCACCTGCCCGAAGGCGCGACGCCCAAGGACGGCCCCAGCGCGGGCATCGCCATCTGCACGGCGCTGGTTTCCGTGCTGACCGGCATCCCGGTGCGCGCCGACGTCGCCATGACCGGCGAGATCACCCTGCGCGGCGAGGTGCTGCCGATCGGCGGACTCAAGGAAAAGCTGCTGGCGGCGGTGCGCGGCGGCATTCGCCTGGCGCTGATCCCGGAAGAGAACGTCAAGGATCTGGCCGAGATTCCCGACACCATCAAGAACCGCATCGAGATCCAGCCGGTGCGCTGGATCGACAAGGTACTGGAACTGGCGCTGGAACGCATGCCGGAGCCGCTGCCCGAGAAGGCGCCGGAACCGGCGGTCGCGGTGGTTGCCGGCGATACCGGGGATGCCGCGACCACCGGCCTGGTGACCCACTGAGCCCTCCCGAACTGATAGAATTGCGGCCGGCTGTCCGTTGCGGGCAGCGGCTGTTCAGCGGGTGCTTAGCTCAGTTGGTAGAGCGTCGCCCTTACAAGGCGAATGTCGGCGGTTCGACCCCGTCAGCACCCACCACCGAACAAAGGCGAACATGCGTTCGCCTTTGTCGCATCTAGGGTTTTCATCGCATGCTCGATATCGTTCGCAACAACAAGAGAGTCACCCAGGTTTTCCTTGCCCTGATCACCCTTCCGTTTGCTTTCTGGGGCGTCGAATCCTACGTCCGCAACGTCGACCGGGATCCGGAACTGGCCAGCGTGGGGCGCAGCAAGATCACCCGCCAGGAGATGCAGGCGACCCTGCGCGAACAGCAGGAGCGCATGCGCACCCAGCTCGGCGGCAAGGCTGATCCGGCAACCCTGGATACGCCGCAGATGCGCCGCGCAGTGCTCGATTCGCTGGTGACGCAGCACCTCCTCGCGGAGCAGGCGAGGCAGTCCAAGGTGGTCGTCAGCAACGAGCAGCTGGTGCAGTTCATCGCGTCGGTTCCGTCGCTGCAGGAAAACGGCAGGTTTTCCAAGGAGCGCTATGAGGCCGTGGTCGCGTCGCAGAACATGAGCAAGGAAATGTTCGAGGCGCGCTTGCGCCAGGACATGGCGATGCAGCAACTGATACTGCCGGTCACCGAGGGCGGCATTGCCGGCCGCGAGGCCTCCGCGCGCTGGCTGGCGGCGCAAATGGAGCAGCGCGAAGTCAGCGAGGCACCGCTGTTGCCCGAGAAATACCTCGGCCAGGCAAAGCTCGCGGCCGATGCCGTGCAGAAATACTACGAGGCCAATCGCAAGCAGTTCGAATTGCCGGAGCAGGTGCGCGCGGAATTCGTGGTCTTGAGCCGCGACGAATTGGCGGCTGCGGTGGCTATCAACGAGGAGGAAGCGCGGAAATACTACACATCGCATGCCGACCGTTACAAGACCGGCGAGACGCGTCGGGCCAGCCATATCCTGATTCGTGTCGACAGCGGTGCGCCGGAGGCGGCGGTCGCCGCCGCAAGGGCAAAGGCGGATCAGCTTCTGGCACAGGTGCGCAAGGCTCCCGCCGATTTCGCCAAGCTTGCCAAGGACAATTCACAGGATCCCGGTTCGGCGGCCAAGGGCGGCGATCTCGACTGGTTCGGTCGCGGCGCGATGGTCAAGGCCTTCGAGGATGCGGCCTTTGCGCTCAAGGACGGGCAGGTTTCGGATGTCGTTCGCTCTGATTTCGGTTTCCACGTCATCCGCGTCACCGGGGTGCGTCCCGAACACGTCAAGCCGTTCGAGGAAGTGAAAGCGGAGATACTGGCCGAACTCAAGCGTGAGGCGGGAATGAAGAAATACGCCGATGCGGCGGAAGCATTCGGCAACACGGTGTACGAACAGGCCGACAGCCTGAAGCCCGCCGCCGAGAAATGGAAGCTCGACCTGCGCCAGTCGCCATGGCTGGCCAAGGGCGGCAAACTGGCGCCGCCCTTCGACAACCAGAAACTTTTGGCGGCCCTGTTCAGCGACGACGGCCTCAAGAACAAGCGCAATACCGAAGCCGTCGAGGTCGCGCCCGGCACCCTGGTCTCGGCGCGGGTGCTCGAACACAAGCCTGCAGCCTTGCAGCCACTGGAGGGCGTCCGCGGCGAGATCGAGAAGCGCCTGTTGCGCGAGCAGGCGGCGGCGCTGGCGATCAAGGATGGCGAGGAAAAGCTGGCGCGCCTGCGCCAGGGCCAGGCGCTCGACCTGAAGTGGTCGCCGGTGCGCAAGGTCAGCCGCAGCGAGGCATCTGGCCTGCCTCCCGAATCGGTGCGGGCGGTGTTCGCGGTCGATGCCAAGAATCTGCCGGCGCATGCCGGTGTTGCCTATCCGGGCACGGGCTATGCACTGTACCGGATCAGCGCAGCCGGTGCGGCCGAGGCGGCCGCGAACGAACCGCGGGCACGCGCACTGGCCCAGCAATATGCGCGCATCGTGGCAGAGGAAGAGTTCGCCGCCTGGTTGGCGAGCTTGAAGGAAAGCCATCCGGTCAAGATCAACAAGGCGGCGCTGGAGACCAAAGACCGCTGATCTTTCGCGACGCGAAACGACAAGGGCCACGCATCGCGTGGCCCTTGTCGCTTGTGGCGCCTCCGGCTTAGTCAGCCCGGCAGGGGGTCCGCGTTGCCCATGGCGGTGGTGTGCGTGCCGCCATCGACGTAAAGGATTTCGCCGGTGATGCCGCTGGCCAGGTCCGACAGCAGGAAGGCGGCGGCATTGCCGACTTCGTCGATCGTGACGTTGCGTCGCAGCGGCGCATGGTGGGCGTTGTAGGCCAGCAGCTTGCCGAAGCTGCCGATGCCCGAGGCCGCCAGGGTCTTGATCGGCCCGGCCGACAGCGCATTGGCGCGGATGCCCTGCGGCCCGAGGCAGAACGCCAGGTAGCGCGTCGCCGCTTCGAGGCTGGCCTTGGCCAGGCCCATGGTGTTGTAGTTGGGCATGGTGCGCACGGCGCCGAGATAGGTCAGCGCCAGCACCGAGGGATTGCTGCCCTTCAGCAACAGCGGGCGGGCGGCCTTGGCCAGGGCGGGGTAGCTGTAGGACGACACGTCGTGCGCGATGCGGAAGGACTCGCGCGAGATGCCTTCGAGGAAGTCGCCTTCGATCGCTTCATTGGGGGCGAAGGCGATCGAATGCACCAGGCCGTCGAGGCCGTCCCAGCGTTTTGCCAGCTCCGTGAACACCGCTTCGATTTCGGCGTCCTGGGAGACGTCGCAGGGGTAGATGGCGGTCGAGCCGAACTCGTCGGCATACTTGGCCATGCGGTCCTTGAAGCGCTCGTTCTGGTAGGTGAATGCGAGTTCGGCGCCTTCGCGGTGGCAGGCCTTGGCGATACCGTAGGCGATCGAGCGGTTCGAGATCAGACCGGTGATAAGAATGCGTTTGCCAGCGAGAAATCCCATCGCTATTCCTTGGTTGAAGCAGACGGCGGATTATAGCGGATCAGCTAAACTCGACTCCATGCGCGGCCGGATCTCCTGCTTTCTCGTTTTGCTGCTCACCGCCTGCGGCGGTGCCTGGAACGATCCCTATCCGGCGGCGGACCGGGGCCGGAACATCCTGTACACCGCCTTCACCGATCGGCCCAAGCATCTCGATCCGGTGCAGTCCTACAGCGAGGACGAGATCACCTTCACGGCCCAGATCTACGAGCCGCCGCTGCAGTACCACTACCTCAAGCGGCCCTACATGCTGATCGCCGCCACCGCCGAGGCGGTGCCGCAGCCGCGTTACCTGGACGCCCGGGGCGGGCCGCTACCGGACAACGCCGATGCGGCGCGGATCGCCTTCACGGATTATGTGATTGCCATCAAGCCGGGCATCCGTTACCAGCCGCATGCGGCCTTTGCCCGTGGCGAGGGCGGCGAGTACGCCTACCACGCGCTGGGCGCCGCGGAGATCGCCGGCGTCAACGTCCTCGCCGACTTCACCAGGCGCGACAGTCGGGAACTGACCGCCGAGGACTACGTCTATGGCATCAAACGCCTGGCCCATCCGCGCCTGCATTCGCCGATCTTCGGCCTGATGGAGGAGTACATCGTCGGCCTCGGCAATTACGGCAAGCGCTTGCAGGCGGAGAAGGATCGGCCGTGGATCGACCTGCGCCAGCATCGCCTGGAAGGCGTCGAGGTGATCGACCGCCATCGCTACCGGATCCGGATCAAGGGCAAGTACCCGCAGTTCCTCTACTGGCTGGCGATGCCCTTCTTTGCGCCGATGCCCTGGGAGGCCGACAAGTTCCACAGCCAGCCGGGGATGGCGCAGAAGAACCTGACGCTGGACTGGTATCCGGTCGGCACCGGCCCCTACATGCTGAGCGAGAACAACCCCAATGCCCGCATGGTGCTGGAGAAGAATCCGAACTTCCGCCGCGAAACCTACCCCTGCGAGGGGGAAGTCGGGGACAAGGACGCCGGGCTGCTCAAGGATTGCGGCCAGGCGCTGCCCTTCATCGACAAGGTGGTATTCACCCGCGAGAAGGAGCAGATCCCCTACTGGAACAAGTTCCTGCAGGGCTACTACGATGCGTCCGGAATTTCGTCGGACGCCTTCGACCAGGCGGTGCAGGTCAGCGCGGGCGAGATCACCCTGTCGGACGACATGCGTGCGCAGGGCATCGTGCTGACTACGTCGGTGGCGACTTCAAGCATGTACATGGGGTTCAACTGGCTGGACCCGTTGGTGGGCGGGGCCGACCCGAAGACTGCCGAGAATGCACGCAAGCTGCGCCAGGCGATCTCGATCGCCATCGACCAGGAAGAGTTCATCTCGATCTTCCAGAACGGTCGCGGCGTCGCCGCCCAGGGGCCGATTCCGCCGGGCATTTTCGGTCACCGCGAGGGCGCCGCGGGGATCAATCCCCACATGTACGACTGGGTCGACGGCCATCCGCGGCGCAAGCCGATCGCCGAGGCCAAACGCCTGCTGGCCGAGGCCGGCTGGCCCAATGGGCGGAATGCGAAAACCGGCGAACCGCTGGTGATCAACCTCGACACGACGGCCACCGGCGTCGGCGCCAAGGCGCGCATCGACTGGCTCAACAAGCAGTTTGCGAAAATCGACGCGCAACTGGTGGTGCGCAGCACCGACTACAACCGCTTCCAGGAAAAGGTGCGCAAGGGCGCGGTGCAGCTTTTCTACTTCGGCTGGAACGCGGATTATCCCGATCCGGAGAATTTCCTGTTCCTGCTGCATGGCAAGCAGGGCAAGGTCAAGCATTCCGGCGAGAACGCGGCGAACTACCAGAACCCCGAGTACGACCGCCTGTTCGAGCAGGTCAAGGCGATGGAGAACGGCGCGCCGCGGCAGGAACTGATCGACCGCATGACGGACATCCTGCGCCACGATGCGCCCTGGGTCTGGGGCTTCCATCCCAAGGACTACACCTTGCGCCATGCCTGGCTGACCAACCGCAAGCCCTCCAAGGTCGGGCACAACACCCTCAAGTACCAGCGGGTGGATGCCGCCTTGCGCGAGCAGCGCCGCGCCGAATGGAACCGGCCGGTGCTATGGCCGCTGCTGGCGATCGTGCTGGTGTTCGTCGCGGCGATCTGGCCGGCCTGGCGCGGCTACCGGCGGCGGGAGACGGCGACGGCGCGCTGACTGGCGGCAATACCCGTATCGCCGGCGCCGACTTTTTGATCCGGGCTAGGCTTCGACCGCTTGCCACTCGCCATGGCGCAGCGCCTGCAGCGGACGGAAGCGGGCCTTGTAGGCCATCTTGCGGCTGTCGCGGATCCAGTAGCCGAGGTATAGCCAGGGCAGTCCCATGTGCTGGCATTGCGCGATCTGCCAGAGGATGGCGAAGGTGCCGTAGCTGGCATTCGGGATGTCAGGATCGTAGAAGGTGTAGACCGACGAGAGCCCGTCGGCCAGCACATCGATGATGCTGACGGCACGCAGTACCCCGCTTTCGCGGAATTCGATCAGCCGGCTGTCGACATGGGTCTGCAGCAGGAAGTGGGCGTACTGGTCGCGGCTGTCCTGGTCCATGCCGCCGCCCGAGTGCCGCGCCGCCTGGTAGTGCTGGTAGAGCTGGTAGTGCTCCTCGCGGAAGCTCAGGCTGCATTCGCGCGCGGTGAGCTCGGCGTGCTGCGCCAGTGCCCGGCGCTGGCTGCGGTTGGGCACGAAGGCCTTGACGTCGAGCCGCACCGGCTGGCATTCGCGGCAGGCATCGCAATAGGGGCGATAGGTGAATACCCCGCTGCGGCGAAAGCCGGCGCGCACCAGTTCGCTGTAGGTGGCGCTGTCGATCAGGTGGGTCGGGGTGGCGACCTGGGAGCGCGCGATGCGCCCCGGCAGGTAGGAGCAGCCGTAAGGCGCCGTCGCATAGAACTGCAACAGGGGAAACGGCGGCAGGTCGCGCAGGTGGGTCATGGGCGGCTCAGGGCTGGCGCCTGAAATGGCCGTCGATCGCGGCGGCCGGCCAGCGCGCCGGCGGGTCGCCAAGCGGACACAACCGGTCCAGCCGCGCGGCAAAATTGCGGCGGGGGATCGGTCTGGCACCGAGCGAGGCGAGGTGAGCGGTTTCCATCTGGCAGTCGATTATGCCGAATCCGCGCCGCTTGAGGTGGGCGCACAGATGCGCCAGGGCAATTTTCGACGCATCGCGCGCATGGCTGAACATCGACTCGCCGTAAAAGGCCTGCCCCAGCGCGATGCCGTAAAGGCCGCCGGCAAGCTTGCCATTCATCCAGATTTCCACGCTGTGGGCGTAGCCGAGGCGGTGCAGCGCGCGATAGGCATCCTGCATTTCCGCCGTGATCCAGGTACCCGGCTGGCCGTCGCGCGGCTTGACCGCACAGGCATGGATCACCTCGTCGAAGGCGGTGTCGAGGCGCACTTCGTAATCGGCGTTGCGCAGGGTTTTTGCCAGCGAGCGGGAGATCTTCAATTCGTCCGGGCACCAGCACCATGCGCGGATCGGGACTCCACCAGAGGATGGGTTCACCCGCCGAGTACCAGGGGAATATGCCGCGCCGGTAGGCGGCGAGGAGGCGCTGCGGATCCAGGCTGCCGCCGGCGGCAAGCAGGCCGTTGGGTTCGGCCAGCGCCGTGTCCAGCGGCGGGAATACGGGGTCTTCTCCCAGCCAGGGAATCATCGGCCCTGGGTGAAGGTGACGACGTGGTCGACGTCGAGGCGGATGCCGATCTTTTCGCCGATGGCGTGGTTGTGGTGCGAGGGCACCAGCGACAACACCTGGGCGCCCGAAGGCAGGCGCAGCGTGTAGAGGAATTCGGCGCCGCGAAAGGCCTTGGCCACGACTTCGGCCTTGACCTCGCTGGCATCGTCGTGGATCACGTCGTCGGGCCGCAGCAGAACGTCGAGCCGGCAGCTGCGCTGGCACTCGAAGCAGCTTGAAGCGCAATCCATCGGCACTTCGGAATCGAGCCGGCCGAGCTCGACTTCGACGACCTGGCGCGACAGCACTTCGCCGGGCAGGAACACGCCCTGGCCGATGAAATCGGCGACATGGCGCGTGGCAGGACGGTGGTAGAGGTTGTAGGGTGTGTCCCACTGCTCGATGCGGCCTTCGCGCATGATGCCGACCATGTCCGCCATGACGAAGGCTTCGTTCTGGTCATGGGTGACGAGGATCGCCGCCATGCCGGCGCGTTTCAGTATCTCGCGGATTTCCAGCGACAGGCGTTCGCGCAGTTCGACGTCGAGGTTGGAGAAGGGCTCGTCGAGCAGCAGCAGGTGCGGTTGCGGCGCCAGGGCGCGGGCCAGCGCCACGCGCTGCTGCTGGCCGCCGGACAGTTCGTGCGGGTAACGCCCGCCGCGATTGGCGAGGCCGATCAGGTCGAGCAGTTCCTCGATGCGTTGCCGTCTCGCCGGCGCCGACTTTTCGTGCAGGCCGAAGCCGATGTTGTCGGCGATCGAAAGATGCGGGAACAGGGCGTAATCCTGGAACACCATGCCGATGCGTCGCGCTTCGGCCGGCATGTTGATCCTTTCGCCGGCGATGGTCACGCCGTTGAGGCGGATGCTGCCCGCAGAAGGTGCCTCGAAACCGGCGATCAGGCGCAGCATGGTGGTCTTGCCGCAGCCCGACGCGCCCAGCAGGCAGGCGATTTCGCCTTGCGCCAGGTCGAAGGACAACTCACGCACCACGGCCTGCTTGCCGTAGGCATGGCTGACACGGTCGACTTCGAGCAGGGTCATGATTCTCGCGCTGATTGCAGGTTGTGGAGAATGAGTCTCAATTATAATCTGCCGGTCGTGTCCCGCTCATCCTTGTCGCTTCCCATTTTCTCCTTCGCGCTCGCGGTTCTGGTCGCGCTGCCGGTGCTCGCCGTGGGTGCCAATCTTTTCGCCGGCGGCACCGGCGAGACCTGGGGCCACCTGATGGCCACGGTGCTGCCCGAGTACGTGGCGAATTCGGTCTGGCTCTGCCTCGGCGTCGGCATCGGTGTCGCAGCCATGGGTACCGGTGCCGCCTGGCTGGTAGCCCTGAATGATTTTCCCGGGCGGCGCATCGCGGAGTGGGCGCTGCTGCTGCCGATGGCGATGCCGGCTTATGTGCTGGCCTACACCTATACCGATTTCCTGCAATTCGTCGGACCGCTGCAAACGGGCTTGCGCGAGAGCTTCGGCTGGCAGAAGGGCGACTACTGGTTCCCCGAGGTGCGTTCGCTGGGCGGCGCCATCGTGCTGTTTTCCTGCGTGCTGTATCCCTATGTGTACCTGCTGGTGCGGACCGCCTTCCTCGAACGCGCCGGCGGCATGATCGAAGCGGCGCGCGCGCTCGGCCTGAATCCCTGGCAGGGTTTCTGGCGCGTCTCGATCCCGCTGGCGCGTCCGGCCATCGCCGCCGGCATGGCCCTGGCCTTGATGGAGACGCTGGCCGATTACGGCACGGTGGCCTACTTCGCGGTGCAGACCTTCACTACCGGCATCTACCGCGCGTGGTTTTCGCTCGGTGACCGGATTGCCGCCGCGCAGCTTGCAGCGGCCTTGCTCGGCTTTGTCGCCTTGCTGATCCTGCTCGAGCGTGTGAGCCGGGGCCACGCCCGCTATCACGACAGCAGCGGACGCCGTCGCGCCACGCGCCAGGTGCTTGTGGGCCGGTATGCGCTGCTGGCCCAGATAGGCTGCGCGATCCCGGTGGTTATCGGCTTCGTCCTGCCGGCATTGCTGCTGCTGCGACTGGCCATGGGCGATGCCGGCGAAGAAGGAGCAGGTTTTGCCGGACGCTTTCTCGTGCTTGCCCGCAACAGTCTTACCCTGGCGGCACTGGCGGCCGGGCTGGCGGCGCTGGCGGCGCTGCTGCTCGGCTTTGCCGCGCGCGATGCGCACAAGTTGCCCAAACTGGCGAGCCGTATCGTCGGCCTGGGCTACGCCGTCCCGGGTTCGGTGATCGCCGTCGGTGTCCTGATTCCGGTGACCCGTCTCGACCATTGGCTGGCAGGCCTGTGGCAGCAGATGACCGGGGCCAATCCGGGGCTGATTCTCACCGGCGGCATCGCCGCGCTGGTGTATGCCTATCTCGCACGCTTCCTGGCGATCGCGCTGCAGGCTGTAGAAGCCGGCCTGGCGCGCATCACACCCAGCATGGAAGCCGCCGCGCGCAGCCTCGGCAGCAGCCAGTCGGAAACCTTGCGTCGCGTGCATCTGCCACTGCTGCGCGGCAGCCTGCTGACCGCGGCCCTGCTGGTGTTCGTCGACGTGATGAAGGAACTGCCGGCGACGCTGGTGATGCGCCCCTTCAACTTCGATACGCTGGCGACGCAGACCTACACGCTGGCGGCCGACGAGCGCCTGGCGGAAGCGTCGACGGCGGCACTGGCCATCGTCGCGGTCGGCCTGCTGCCGATCATCCTGCTGGCCCGGCAGATTGCCGCCGGGCGCAGCGAGATCAGCTCCTGCTGACGGCCTTTGCTACAGCGACTTGTGCGTACCGTCGCACAGCGCGCCCTTGCCGCTGTGCTTGCAGCCGCAGAAATACACGGCCTTGCTTTCGTCGGCGGCGTATTTGACCGGATTGAACTCGGAACCCTTGTGGCTGCCATCGCAAAAAGGTTGCGATTTGCTCCTGCCGCAAGAACACCACCAGTAATCCTTGCCCTTTTCCACATTGACGGCGAAGGGTGATTTTGCGGCGATTTCCGGCTTGGACATTGCTGTTCTCCCGATCCTGTTGGCGAAGTACACACTATAGGAGCATTTGCGCTATCGTGAAATTCCGGAACCGGAGCAGGTCGTGATCCGATACGCAGGATCACGAAAAGTCGGCATTGGCGGTACGGCGCGGCGGCGGCCCCGCGGTATTGCCGGGCCGCCGATGTGATTACTTCCAGCCGGCGCGGTCGTAGATGCGCTGGGCGGCGACGGCATTTTTCGCCAGCGTGGCTACCGGCAGGCTGTCCGCCTTGAACTTGCCCATGGCTTCCAGCGCAGGATTCTTTACAGGCACGCCGGCCACCGCCGGCCATTCGTTGTTGCCATCGGCGAAGTAGCGCTGCGCATCGTCACCGGCCAGATACTCGAGGAACTTGACGGCCGATTCCTTGTGCGGCGCGGTTTTCAGCATGCCGCCGCCGGAGATGTTGATGTGGGTGCCATAGCTTTTCTGGTTCGGCCAGATGATGGCGACGCGTTCCATCAGGCGGCGGTCTTCGGGCTTTTCCGAGCGCAGCAGGCGGGCCAGATAATAAGTGTTCGACACGGCCACGCCGCATTCCCCGGCGGCGACGGACTTGATCTGGTCGGTATCGCCACCCTTGGGCGTACGCGCAAAATTTGCCACGACCCCGCGCGCCCAATCTTCGGCCTTCGCCTCGCCGATGTGTGCGATCAGCGCGGCCATCAGCGAGATGTTGTAGGGATGGCTGCCCGAGCGCGAACAGACCTTGCCTTTCAGTTTCGGATTGGCGAGGTCTTCATAGTTCTGCACGTCTTCGGCCTTTATGGCGTCCTTGTTGGCGACGATGACTCGGGCGCGGGTCGAAAAGGCGAACCAGTCCGGACTGCGCAGGTTGGCGGGGATGCGCTCTTCCAGGAGTTTCGACTTGACCGGGGCAAACAGGCCGAGTTCATCGGCCTTGGCCAATCGCGCGGCATCGACCGTGAGGAAGATGTCCGCCGGGCTGTTGGCGCCCTCGTTGCGGATGCGTTCCAGCAGTTCGTCCTCCTTGGCCTCGATGCGATTGATCTTGATACCGGTCTGCTTGGTGAAATTGGCATACAAGGCTTCGTCCGTCTGGTAATGGCGGGCGGAGTAGAGGTTGAGTACTTTTTCCTGCGCAGAGGCGGTGGTCATTGTGCCGGTGGCAAGCAGGGCGATGAGTAAGCGTGAAAATTTCATGGTGTTTTCCAAGTAAAGTTACGATCCGCAAGTATAGTAATACGAATCATTCGCAATTGCAAGCCAAAATAAAACCAGCTCACGGCTGGCGGGTCGAGTGCCAAAGGCGATTAGTCCGGATTGATTCGGCGTGCGCCGTTGAAACGCTTCGTCCAGTAGCCATCGCGCAAATCCTCGACGCGGACCTTGCCGCCGCTGCGCGGAGCGTGGACAAACTGGTTGTCGCCGAGATAGATGCCGACATGGGAAAAGGCGTTGCGCATGGTATTGAAAAAGACCAGGTCGCCAGGACGGAGCTGATCCTTGCTGACGGCCTCGCCCGCTTTGCTCATTTCCTTCGAGCTGCGCGGCAGCACGAGGCCCAGACCTTCACGGAATACATGACTGACGAAGCCCGAGCAATCGAAACCGGATTCCGGTGAACTGCCGCCGCGACGGTAAGGGATGCCGAGCAGGTCCATCGCCTGGTCGATTGCATCTTGCGCGGTGGTCGTGGCACGGTCGACGAACGACACCTGCATGGGCGACTGGACCACGATGGGCTCGTCGGCATGGGCGGAGGAAGCGCTGATGAAACCGGCAAGCACGAAAACTCGCACGAACAGGAGGGGAATTCCTTGCATGGGGGCGGACCTTAGCATCGACCGCCTTGCCTGTAAACCCCGCTTCCCCCCATTCAGCGCTCCGTAAGCCTGCTCTGGCTATAATGAATTCTTGCGGCGTCAATAAAAACAATTATGTCCCCGGCGTTGCCGCGGACGGTATCCCAGCGAGATGACCCGCAGGCCAGCGGGTCGCAGATTCGAGGAGGCTACTGTGAGTTTCAAGGCTTACCTGATCAATCAGGAGGAGGGCAAGGTCGCCAGCCGCTTCGTCGATATGGACGATGGGCAACTCGACCCGGGCGAAGTCACCATCGCCGTTACCCACTCCAGCATCAACTACAAGGACGCGCTCGCCGCTACCGGTGCCGGACGGATCATCCGCCGTTTCCCCTGTGTGGGAGGCATCGACCTGGCGGGAAAGGTGCTGGCCAGTTCAGACCCGCGCTTCAAGGCGGGCGATGAAGTCCTGGCAACCAGTTACGACATCGGCGTCGCCCACCACGGCGGCTACGCCGAGCGCGCGCGAATTCCCGCCGCCTGGGTGCACAAGTTGCCGGCCGGGCTGACCTGCTCGGAGGCGATGGCCCTGGGCACCGCCGGCTTCACCGCGGGCCTCGGCATCGTGCGCATGGAAGAGAACGGATTGAAGCCCGGCAACGGTCCCGTGATCGTTACCGGCGCCACGGGCGGCGTCGGCAGCCTCGCCGTCGATATGCTTGCCGCGCGCGGCTACGAAGTGGTGGCGCTGACCGGGAAGGAGAGCGAAACGGATTACCTCAAGGAGCTCGGCGCCACGGAGGTCATGCTTCGTCAATCGCTGGACCTGGCGAAGATCAAGCCGCTGGGCAAGGAATTGTGGGCCGGCGCGGTCGACAACCTGGGTGGCGACTATCTGGCCTGGATCGCCAGTACCATGAAGCAGGGCGGAACCATCGCCAGCATCGGACTGGCGGCCAGCATGAGCCTCAACACGACGGTGGCCCCCTTCATCCTGCGCGGTGCATCGCTGCTCGGCATCGATTCGGGCTACATCGGCGACCCCTACCGCAGCGGTGTCTGGCAGCACCTGGCCAGCGACATGAAGCCGCGCCATCTGGCGGCAATGACGCGCCATATTCCGTTTGCCGACCTGCCGGCCGCCTTCGACGACTACATCCAGGGCCGCGTCAAGGGGCGCGTTGCCGTCACCATTGCCAACTGATTACCAAGCCGTATCCGCAACATAACGACCACAAGTCAACAACCAGCGAGGAGTGTCATGGGTACATATGCCGATTTCCACAAGCGTTCAATCGAAAAGCGCGACGAGTTCTGGGCCGAAGAGGCCAAACTGATCGACTGGCAGACGCCGCCGCAGCAGATCTGCGATTTTTCGCGCCCCCCCTTTTCGAAGTGGTTTGTCGGCGGCAAGACCAACCTTTGCCATAACGCCGTGGATCGCCACGCGGCAAAGCGTCCGAACGACCGCGCGCTGGTCTATATCTCGACCGAGACCAACGAGGAAAAGAGCTATACCTTTGCCGAGCTGAAGTCGGAGGTAATGCGCACGGCGGCGATCATGAAGTCGCTTGGCGTGGGCAAGGGCGATCGGGTCCTGATCTACATGCCGATGATCGCCGAAGCCACCTTCGCCATCCTCGCCTGCGCCCGCATCGGCGCGATCCATTCGGTGGTGTTCGGCGGCTTCGCTTCCGGCTCGCTGGCGACCCGCATCGACGATGCCAAGCCCAAGCTGATCGTGTCCTCCGATGCCGGCATGCGCGGCGGCAAGGCCGTGCCCTACAAGCACCTGCTCGACGAGGCCTGCAAACTGGCCGAATTCCCGCCGCAGAAGGTCCTGATGATCGACCGCGGCCTCGACAAGGGCTGGCCCAGGGTCGCCGGCCGCGATGTCGATTACGCGGAGCTGCGTGCCCAGCACATGAATGCCGATGTGCCCTGCGAATGGATGGAGTCCACCGAACCCTCCTACATCCTCTACACCTCGGGTACCACCGGCAAGCCGAAAGGCGTGCAGCGCGACACCGGAGGCTATGCCGTGGCGCTCGCGGCCTCGATGAAGCACATCTTCACCGGCGGCGAGGGCGAGACCATGTTCTCGACCTCAGACATCGGCTGGGTGGTCGGCCACAGCTACATCATCTACGGCCCGCTGATTGCGGGCATGGCCACGATCATGTACGAAGGCACGCCGATCCGTCCCGATCCGGGCATCTGGTGGCAGATCGTCGAGAAGTACAAGGTCACCGTGATGTTCTCGGCGCCCACCGCGGTCCGCGTGCTGAAGAAAAGCGACAACAGCTGGCTGCACAAGTATGACCTGTCGAAGTTGAAGCACCTGTTCCTTGCCGGCGAGCCGCTGGATCAGCCGACCCACGAATGGATCATGGGCGAGTTGAAGCTGCCGGTGATCGACAACTACTGGCAGACCGAGACCGGCTGGCCGATCCTGTCCACGGTGCCAGGCGTCGAAAAGACCAAGATCAAGTTCGGCACACCGAGCTTCCCGG
>JADJFK010000039.1 GCA_016708585.1 Sulfuritalea sp.
GCTCCTTGAGCTGCTCGTAGGGGTTGGGTACGCCGAAGCGGCGCATCACGGTCTGCACCGGCTCGGCCAGCACCTCCCATGCGTCGGCCAGATCCTCGGCGAGGCGCTGTGGATTGGCTTCGAGCTTGTTCAGTCCGCGCAGGGTCGAATCGAAGGCGAGCAGGGTGTAGCCGAAGGCGACGCCCATGTTGCGCAGCACGGTCGAGTCGGTCAGGTCGCGCTGCAGGCGCGAGACCGGCAGCTTTTCCGCCAGGTGCCGCAATACCGCGTTGGCGAGTCCGAGGTTACCCTCGGAGTTTTCGAAATCGATCGGATTGACCTTGTGCGGCATGGTCGATGAACCAATTTCGCCGGCTTTCAACTTCTGCTTGAAATAGCCGAGGGAAATGTACTGCCAGATATCGCGGTCGGCATCGATCAGGATGGTGTTGGCGCGCGCCATGGCATCGAACAGCTCGGCCATGGCGTCGTGCGGCTCGATCTGGATGGTGTAGGGGTTGAATTCCAGCTCCAGGGATTCGATGAAGCGGCGGCAGAAGCTTTCCCAGTCCACATCCGGGTAGGCCGCCAGGCGCGTTGTAGTTGCCCACGGCGCCGTTGAACCTGGCGGTGAGCGATACGGCCGCAATCTGCCGCCTTGCACGCATCAGACGCGCTGCAACGTTGGCCATCTCCTTGCCCAGCGTGGTCGGCGTCGCGGGCTGGCCATGGGTCCGGGCCAGCATGGGCAATCCGGCAAGCAGGTGTGCCAGGTCACGCAGGCGCGAGACCAGACCGTCCAGCTGCGGCAATAGGCTCGTCGACGGCATCCTTGAGCATCAGCGCGTGGGATACGTTGTTGATGTCTTCCGACGTGCAGCCAAAATGGATGAACTCGCCGACGCGCATGACCTCGGCATTACCCGCCAGACGTTCCTTGAGCCAGTATTCCATGGCCTTGACGTCGTGGTTGGTGCGGCTCTCGATGGCCTTGATGGCCTCCGCATCCGTGATCGAGAAATCGGCGATGACGGCGTTCAATTCCGCAATCGTACTCTCGGAAAAATCCGGGCATTCGGCAAGCTCCCTTGCGCTGGCAAGTGCCTTGAGCCACTCGATTTCGACACGAACGCGATTGCGCATGAGCCCGTATTCGGAAAAGTGGATGCGCAGGCCTTCTACCTTCGCGGCGTAGCGTCCATCCAGCGGCGAAAGTGCGGTGAGTTCGTTGAGTGTCATGGCTGTAGCCGGAAAGGGCGCGGCAGGCGATGGAAGCGAAGCCGATTTTAACATGCCGGCTTTTGCCGCCACATGGCGTGGCAGGGCGGGGATCAGGCCCCATGCTATAGTTCCACCGCCTTGCATTTCTCCGACGTGAACAAATGAAACTGATCGCTTCGCTTACCAGTCCTTACGTCCGCAAGGTCCGCATCGTGCTTGCGGAAAAGAAGATCGATTGCGACCTCGTCCTCGATTCGCCCTGGGTCGAGGGCAATCAGGTGGCGGCTTCCAATCCTCTGGGCAAGATTCCCGTGTTGCTGCTGGACGATGAGAGCCCGCTTTATGATTCGCGGGTCATCGCCGAGTATCTGGATACCGTGGCGCCGAACAACCGGCTGCTGCCGGCGTCGGGCCGCGAACGCATCAGCGTCAAGCGCTGGGAGGCGCTGGCAGACGGCGTTCTCGATGCCGCCGTCGCAGCCTTCCTCGAGGCCAGGCGCCCCGATGGGGAGCGCAGTCCGTCGTGGATCGAACGACAACGCGGCAAGGTCAATCAGGCCTTGAAAGTCATGTCCGATGACCTCGGCGATCAGCCATGGTGCCACGGCAGCGGCCTTTCGCTGGCGGATATCGCCGTCGGTTGCGCCCTGGGTTATGTTTCCTTCAGGCTCGGCGATATCCGCTGGCGTGAGCAGTATCCCAATCTCGCGCAACTCTACGAAAAACTCATGCAGCGTCCCGCATTTGCGGAAACGGTGCCGCCGGTCTAGCTGTAATGTTTCAATAGGTTGTTCACCCGGAAGGTTCTGGGAAACTGGAGTTCTCGACGCTTCAGTACCCAGAGGAGACCCACCGGATGAACAGCCATAAGAATGCCAGAACGACACTGCAAGGGCGAAAATTGCTGATTGAGCGAATTGATGTGTACGGGCTGATGCCGGCCGCCGAGGCGGCCGGCATCAGCGTACGCACGGCGCGCAAGTGGCGTCAGCGCTTGGCCACCGAGGGCCAGGCCGGGCTCGCCGATCGCAGCTCTCGACCGCACCGGACACGGAGCACCGTGGATACCGAACTGCGGCAACGGATCGAGCAGTTGCGACGGGGACGCATGCCCATGCGCAGCATTGCCCGCGTCGTCGGACGCAGCGTCGCCACGATCAGTCGGGTGCTGGCGACGCTGGGCCTGTCCAGCCTGAAGGCCCTGGAGCCGAAGGTGCCGGTCGTGCGCTATGAACGCGCCACACCGGGAGAGATGCTCCACATGGATACCAAGAAGCTCGGGCGCATCGAGCGTCCCAGCCATCGCGTGACAGGAGATCGTCGCGATTCGGTCGAGGGTGCCGGCTGGGAAGTGGCGCACGTGGCCATTGACGACCACTCCCGGGCAGGCTTTGTCCAGATGCATGTCGATGAGAAGAAGACCTCCGCAGTTGCCTTCCTCAAGGCGGCTGTGGCCCACTATGCCGCGCTGGGCGTGCGTATCCAGCGCGTGCTGACCGATAACGGCAGCGCGTATCGCTCCAGGCTGTTTGATCAGACCTGCCAGGCGCTGGGCATCAAGCACTCCTTCACGCGCCCTTACCGGCCTCAAACCAACGGCAAGGCCGAACGTTTCATACAGACTTGCCTGCGTGAATGGGCCTATGTCAGGAGCTATACCAACAGTGCTGAGCGGACGGCTTGGTTGCCCGCTTTCCTTGCCTACTACAACTCCCGCCGACCTCATTCGGCCCTCGACTACAAACCACCAGCTTCTCGCCTTGGCGGGAACAACCTATTGCAACTTAACATCTAGCTGTCCTCCGGGTGTCCGGAGAGGGGGGCCGTACCGTCGAGGCGGGCGATCAGGCGCGGCAGCAGTTTTTTTTCCGCTTGCTCGGTAAGTTCGCCCATCAGTTGATCCGCCAGGCCATCCGTCACCTTGAGGACCGCTTGCGGCAGTTCCTGCTCCAACCATCGTGAAAGTTCTTCGCGCAGGGCGTCGAGATGCCATTGCATATGCGGCGGGGCGGTAGCAAGCGCCGCTTCGCGTTCCGTTACGACGTCGGTGAGAACCGGCAAGTCGTCCTCGGCGGGCGGCGCTGAAGCGGGCACGGGCGAGGCTCCCGCAACAAAGACCCGGGTGCGCCGAATCAGCGCGTCGGCCTTGCGCAAGACATCCTCAGTGTCGTCGTCAGCCACCTTTTAGATACCTCCGGAGATATCGCGGTTTTCCAGGGGATAGCCGCGTTCGCGATAGAAGCGAAAACGCTCGCGGCCGGGTAGCCGGTCCTCATCCTCGATGCTGATGATTTCGATCAGTTGCCGGAAGCGGCTGAAACCTGGCGGAATTTCGTCCGACAGGTTTACGAGGCAGTCGTCGTGCAAGGGATTGTTCAGTTCCGGGGCGAGAATGATCGGTGTCTCTGCCGCCAGCGGATCGCCCGCGCGGCAGTGGGGGGCAAAACCGGTGGCCGGTTGGGTCCACAGCAGACGGTCCAACTGATCGCTGCGATCGAGAGCCGGCACATACACCATGACTTGCCTGCCGTCGCTGCCGGCGCGCGCAAGCCACGCGGCTGTCGCCTGCAGCCGGTCGCGTGCGCCGTGGAAAAAGCTGATCTGTGTCATCCCCGCTTGCGCTTGCCGGTCGGTTTGGGGGCCCGGCGTGCGCGATCCATCAGGAAATGGGCAAGCAGGGGTACCGGCCGCCCGGTGGCCCCCTTTTCCTTGCCGGAACGCCAGGCAGTGCCGGCAATGTCAAGGTGCGCCCAGTGGTACTTTTCCGTGAAACGGGCAAGAAAGCAGGCTGCCGTTATGGTGCCGGCAGGGCGACCGCCGATGTTCGCCACGTCGGCGAAATTGCTTTTCAACTGCTCCTGGTAGTCGTCCCAGAGGGGCATTTGCCATGCACGATCGTAGGAATCGTGACCGGCGTCGAGCAGTTCCTTCGCCAAGCCCTCGTTGTTGGCGAGCAGTCCGGTGGCCACGTGCCCCAGCGCGATAACGCAGGCCCCCGTCAATGTGGCGATGTCCACCACACACTCGGGATTGAAGCGCTCGACGTAAGTGAGGGCATCGCAGAGTATCAAGCGTCCCTCGGCATCGGTGTTGAGGATCTCCACGGTCTGACCCGACATCGACGTGATCACGTCCCCCGGTTTTGTGGCAGCGCCGCCGGGCATGTTCTCCGTGGAGGGAATGACGCCGATGACGTTGAGCGGCAGTTTCATCAGGGCCACCGCCTTGAGCGTTCCCAGAACGCTCGCGGCACCGCACATGTCGTATTTCATTTCATCCATTTCCGGTCCGGGCTTGAGCGAAATGCCGCCGGAATCGAAGGTGATGCCTTTACCCACCAGAACCACCGGCTTCGATCCCGCGGCGCCACCGGTATGGCGCAGGACGATGAATTTCGGCGGCTCGTGCGATCCGCGGGCAACCGAGAGCAGGGTGTTCATGCCGAGCTTTTCCATGTCGGCCCGGTCGAGGATGTCGACGCCGAGACCGTGCGATTTCGAGAGATCGGTAGCCTGTTCGGCGAGATGAGTCGGCGTGCAGATGTTGCCAGGCAGGTTGCCAAGGTCCTTGGCAAGTTCCATCCCGGCAGCAATCGCCAATCCTTCAGCGAGTGCTGTTTCGGCACCCGGCAACTCGTTGCGGCGGCTGACGCAGAAGGTCAGTTTTCGCAGCGGCCGCCGCACTTCCTCCTTTTTGGATTTGAGGCGATCGAAGCGGTAGAGGGTTTCCTGAACGACAAGTGCGGCTTGCCGGATCTTCCAGGCAATGTCGCGCTTCCTGACGTTCAGTTCGGTCAGATAGACGGTGCCGTCGAAGCCGCCGGTTTCGTTAAGTTGCCGAACGGCGGTGGTCAGCGCGGTACGGTACTCCTTTTCGCGGAATTCCCTTTCCTTGCCGAGTCCGACAAGGAGAATGCGGTCGGCTTCGACACCGGGTACATTGTGGAGCAGCAAGCTGCTGCCGGACTTGCCTTCCATGTCGCCGCGACGCAGGATGTCGCTGAGAAACAGCTGTGCTGCCTGGTCGACGGTTTCCGCCGCGACCGACAGCTTTCTGGGCTCGAAGATGCCGACCACGACACAGGCGCTGCGCTGCTTTTCCGGGCTTCCACTTTTTATGCTAAATTCCAAAATACTCTCCTTGGGAACTTCGAGAACCAATAGAAATTATCCTGTTTCGGGAGGTTTCCGTTTCCGCCCTGATTATTCCCCAAGTTTTCACTAAAAGTCAAAGCAGGAACTCGGCCACACGATGATTTTCCAGCGCGCTGTAATCCGGGAGTTTACCCATACGGCGGCAGGGGTCTTTGTCGCGCTCTTTGCCATTCTTATGACCACACAGCTCATTCGCCTCCTGGGCGATGCGGCGGGCGGAAAACTTGCCTCCGAAGCCGTGGTTGCCCTCCTCGGTTTTCGTGCCATCGGTTATTTGCCGGTGTTGCTTTCGCTGACACTTTTCGTGGCTGTCCTTATGACCTTGTCGCGTTGGTATCGCGACTCCGAAATGGTGGTCTGGTTGGCGTCCGGAATTCCGTTGACCGCCTTGGTCAAACCGGTGCTGATATTCGTCGGACCGCCGGTGATCGTGGTTGCAGCGCTTTCGATGTTCCTCTCGCCGTGGGCGGCGCATAAGAGCGAAGCTTACCGGCAAACCATGGACCAGCGCGATGACGTTTCACGCGTGTCGCCTGGCGCATTCAATGAGTCGAAGGGTGCCGATCGCGTATTTTTCGTCGAGAGCATGGCCAATGAGGACGGGAAGGTGAAAAATGTTTTCATCAGTTCGATTCAGCAGGGCCGGCTGGGGGTGATGGCGACGGCGCACGGCTATACCGAGACCATGCCCAACGGCGATCGCTTTCTTGTCCTTGATCGCGGGAGGCGATATGAGGGGACCGCAGGTACCGCGGAATATCGGGTGATGGAGTTCGATCGCTATGCGGTCCGCGTTGAAACCAAGGAAGCCCGCGGATTCGCCGACTCGCCACGCAGCCGACCGGTGTGGGAGCTTCTGCGCGATCCGAAGCCGGCGAACATGGCAGAACTATTGTGGCGACTGGGGATTCCGCTCGCGGCGCTGAATCTGGCGATACTTGCGATTCCCCTGTCTTTCGTCAATCCGCGCGCCGGGCGGGCGAATAATTTCCTGTTTGCGCTGCTTGCCTACATGATCTACAGCAACTTGCTCAGCGTGAGCCAGGCTTGGGTCGCGCAGGGCAGGCTGGCTTTCGGGATCGGGGTCTGGGCGGTGCATGTAGGCATGTTCCTGCTGTTGGTCGTACTCTTCCATCGACGGCAGAATCCCCTGGCGTGGGGCAGACTCCGGTGGCGTTAAAAATTTATGAGCGCCACTTGGCGCGCGAGATATACGCATCCACCGGGCTGGTACTACTGGCCTTCCTGATGCTTTTTGCATTTTTCGACCTGATCCACCAGCTTGAAAGTGTGGGTCGGGGCGGCTACAAGATTCAGCACGCCCTGGGATACGTGACGTTGACGTTGCCGGGCCGCTTATATGAGCTGTTTCCGATCTGCGTGCTGATCGGCACCCTGTACGCACTTACCGTCCTTGCCCGTCATTCCGAGATTACGGTGTTGCGGGCGGCCGGCTTGTCCACCCTGGACCTGCTGCGCGCCCTGGCCAAGATAGGACTGGTGTTTGCGGTCATGACCCTGTTGGTGGGCGAATTCCTGGCACCGCCCGCCGAGAGGGCCGCGCAGCAACTCAGGCTGAAGGCAATGGGCAAGCTGGTGGCGCAGGAGTTCCGGTCAGGTTTGTGGGTCAGGGACGAGCGTTCCTTCGTGAATGTTCGCGAGGTTCGTCCGGATGCATCCCTGCGCAGTGTCCGCGTGTTCGAGTTCGATGACCGGTTTCAGCTGCGCTCGATCAGCCAGGCCGAACGCGGCCGCTATGTGGGCGCCGGGACCTGGGCGCTGGACGGTGTGGTTCGCACCGTGTTTTCGGATAATGCGGCGCACGTTGAAAAATTTTCTGAAATGACCTGGAAGTCCGCCCTCAACCCGGACTTGCTGGCAGTCCTTCTGGTGGTTCCGGAACGCATGTCCCTGGTTGATCTCTACATATACGTTCGCCATTTGAGTGCGAACCAGCAAAAGACCGATCGTTACGACATTGCAATGTGGAAGAAGCTGATCTATCCCCTGGCGGCGCTGGTGATGATGGCGCTCGCACTACCCTTTGCCTATATGCAGGATCGAATGGGCGCCGTCAGCATCCGGGTTTTCGCCGGCATCATGCTCGGCATAGGTTTCCACATGCTGAACGGACTGTTTTCCAGTCTGGGCGTGATCAATAGCTGGCCGCCGTTCTTTTCGGCAATCACCCCGAGTGTGCTTTTCTCGATGGCGGCGGCCGGCATGTTGTGGTGGGTAGAGCGGCGCTGAAAGGGCGTTGTTTTGGCGTCCGGGCAGGGGTCAGCGGCGCTTCAATACAAGGCGGGTACCCGCCAGGCGGTCATGGAGATACTGTCGATCGCGATCGAAGAACGCCCAGAACAGGCCGCTACCCAGGCAGATTACGCTTGGCCAGGCAAGAAAATACCGGAGCGCCAGCTGGGTCATTGACGGCTCAGCGCCGCTGGGCGTAGAAAGCCGGATTCTCCAGGTCTGCATTGCCAGGGTTTGCCCGCCACGGCGCCAATACCAGACAAAGTAGGCACCAAGCACAATGAATACATGGGCCCACAATACCCAGCCGGGCAACGCGATTTCGATCGTCATTCCGAGCGCCAGATGGGGGAGAAAGAAGCTGATCGACAACACCCCAACCAGGAGTAGGCTTTCGTAAGCCATGCTGGCGATTCGACGGCGAACAGTTGGCGTTTCGTCCCAGGAATCGGTTGCCGGGGTTCGCATGGTGACGGGTTAGCGGCTTGCCGGTTGCTCTGAACCAGTGATAGGCGGCAGGCTGGGGGCCGGTGGCTTGGTGCCGGTCATCGGCGTTGGAACGCTGGGCGCGGTCGGTTTACCCGCAACCGCCGGTTTCGAGGGCGCCGGGCGCGGAGTTGGTTTCCGCGCCGCCTCGGCGTTGAGGCGGCTTTTCTCGCTTTCCGGCAGTTCCTTGTACTCCTCCCACTTCTGCTTTACGGCTTCTTTTTTCTCGGGAGGGGCTTTTTGCAGCGACTGATACTTCTCCCTTGCCTGCTTGCGTTCCTCCGGAGTGAGTTTGGCCCAATCCGTCATTCGCCGCTGCATGCGGGCTTGTTCGTCAGCGCCAAGTGAAGGGTAGCGCTGGGCTATACCCAGCCATTTCTTGCGCCGGAAGCCGTCCATCTTGTCCCACTCACCGGCAAGCGGCGCCAGAATGCTTTTTTGCTCCTGGCTAAGTTCCGCCCAAGAGGGCTGCGGGAGGGGCGGTGTGACGACTGCATGGCCAAGCGGCGAGGCCACCCAAAGCGCTACGGCGACTACGAGTCCGAAGAAGCGAGCTCGAGCCATGCCTGGAAGCCTCGATCAAGATAAACGGAAGGGGGCAGTTCGTCGGCAAGCAGGGCGCTGTCAATTTCCTCGTATTCCCGAGCCTGTTCGAAAGCATTCCAGTAATAGGTACCTGTGGCGCCTACAAGCAAAGCCGCAATGGCAACAAGATTACGTGCGCTGGCGAATAACGAAACATCGAAACCGCCTCCGACTCCGGCAAGACGCATTCCGGCTACCGGAACTTTCTGGCAATTCAAGGCGATTTGACGGGCATCGCGTAGGTGGTCGACAATACGACGATCAAGGCTATCCACACCCTGATTGAGAATTTGCCTTATTCTGTAACCGAGCTCAGTATCTTCGTTCATAGTTTTATGCCTTTTGCCCCGAGTGCGGCAGCCAAGGTATGCGTCGCGCGCGAACAGTGCGTTTTTACGCTTCCCTCCGAACAACCCATTGCCGCTGCCGTTTCGGCGATATCCATCTCTTCCCAGTAACGCAACAGGAAGGCTTCGCGTTGACGTGGCGGCAGTTTCTCCACTTCTTTTTCAATGATGCCAAGGAGTTGCGACATTTCCAGTTGCCGCTCCGGCGCCCTCAGTCCTTCAGACAGGTTTTCTGCCGAAATAGTTTCAAGCGGATCATTATCCTCATCGTCGTTCGTGGAAAGCGATGAAAACAAGGTTGTCCACAGCGACCGCACTCTGGATCGCCGATAGCTGTCGCGAATGGCATTTTGCAGAATACGCTGGAACAACATCGGCCACTCGATGCCCGGACGGTCGCCATATTTCTCCGCGAGCCGCATCATGGCGTCCTGAACGATGTCCAAAGCAGTTTCTTCGTTTCGAATGGCAAACATGGCTTGCTTGAAAGCTCGGCGTTCCACGCTGGCAAGGAAATTGGAAAGTTCGACTCGAGTACCCAGGGGAGGCTCCTGCCAGTTTTCAGCAGTTTCTCATAAATAAAACAGGCTATAAATCTTGACCATTCGCGGCCGAGTCAGTAAGGTTATATGTTTCCCTCGAAAAGTGTAACAGGTGCTATCAATGCAGCTAACTGGCGCAGAAATCGTAATCAGGTGCTTGCAGGAGGAAAAGGTCGAGTACGTATTCGGCTACCCCGGCGGCTCGGTTCTTTACATTTACGACGAACTTTTCAAACAAGACAAGTTCAAGCATGTCCTGGTTCGTCATGAGCAGGCCGCCGTGCACGCAGCGGATGCCTATTCACGTTCTTCCAACAAGATCGGCGTTTGCCTGGTCACCTCGGGACCCGGCGTCACCAATGCGGTTACCGGAATCGCCACGGCGCACATGGATTCCGTGCCGTTGGTGATCATCAGCGGACAAGTGCCAACCGGCTATATCGGACAGGACGCATTCCAGGAATGCGACACGGTGGGGATTACGCGACCCTGCGTAAAGCACAATTTCCTGGTCAAGGATGTCAGGGATCTGGCGATCACCCTGAAGAAGGCCTTTTACATAGCCAAGACGGGACGCCCGGGTCCGGTGCTGGTAGATATTCCCAAGGACGTAACCAACCAGAAGTGCGAATTCGAGTACCCCAAGACGATGGTCATGCGGTCTTACAATCCGGTCATCAAGGGGCATGGGGGGCAGATCAAGAAAGCCGTACAGATGCTGCTGGATGCCAAGCGGCCGATGATCTATGCCGGTGGCGGGGTGATCCTGTCGGATGCTTCCGAAAAACTGGCCAAACTCGCGCGCAGGCTCGGGTATCCGGTAACCAATACGCTGATGGGTCTTGGTGGGTTTCCCGCGACGGACAAGCAATGGCTGGGCATGCTGGGCATGCATGGCACCTACGAGGCCAACATGGCCATGCAGAACTGCGATGTGCTGATCGCCGTCGGGGCGCGCTTCGACGATCGCGTGATCGGCAATCCGGCGCATTTCGCGGAAATCCCACGCAAGATAATTCACATCGACATCGATCCCTCCTCGATTGCCAAGCGCGTGAAGGTCGATGTGCCGATCGTCGGCAATTTGCCTGACGTGCTGGACGAACTGCAAAAGCTTCTCGAAGCGTCTGCTGGCGTGCCCGATCCAAAATCACTGGCGGCATGGTGGAAGCAGATCGACGAATGGCGCGGCAAGAAGTCGCTCAAGTACAAGCAGGGCAAGGAAATCATCATGCCCCAGTACGTCGTCGAGAAGCTTTATGAGGTTACCGGTGGCGATGCTTTCGTTACCTCCGACGTCGGCCAGCACCAGATGTGGGCGGCGCAGTACTACAAATTCGACAAGCCTCGCCGCTGGATCAACTCGGGTGGTCTGGGAACGATGGGTGTCGGCCTGCCTTATGCGATGGGTGTGCGCTTCGCCAATCCGAAAGCTACGGTGGCCTGCATCACTGGCGAAGCATCGATCCAGATGAATATTCAGGAGTTATCGACTGCGCGGCAGTTCCGCCTGCCGATCAAGGTCATCAATCTCAATAACCGCTACCTGGGGATGGTCCGCCAGTGGCAGCAGATGTTCCACGGCAACCGCTATGCCGAATCGTATGTCGACGCCTTGCCGGATTTCGTGAAACTGGCCGAGTCGTATGGGCATGTCGGCATGAAAATCGAGCGCCCGGCGGATGTTGAGCCGGCCTTGCGCGAAGCCTTCACCAAGCACAAGAATGATCTGGTCTTCATGGACTTCCTCACCGACCAGACAGCAAACGTGTATCCGATGGTCGCGGCAGGCAAGGGCTTGTCGGAAATGATCCTGGCCGAGGAACTGTGAGCATGCGACACATAATTTCCATCCTTATCGAAAACGAAGCCGGTGCCCTGTCCCGTGTTTCCGGCCTGTTCTCGGCACGAGCCTTCAACATAGAATCGCTGACGGTGGCACCCACCGAAGACGCCTCGCTGTCGCGCATGACCATTGTCAGCACCGGCTCGGAGGAGGTCATCGAACAGATCACCAAGCAGCTCAACAAGCTGATCGATGTCGTCAAGGTGGTAGACCTTTCCGAAGCCGCGCACATCGAACGCGAACTGATGCTGGTAAAGGTCCGCGCGGCGGGCAAGGATCGCGAAGAGATGAAACGTATCGCCGATATTTTCCGCGGTCGCGTCATCGATGTCACCGATTCGACCTACGTCATCGAACTGACCGGAAACGGTTCCAAGCTGGATGCCTTTCTCGAAGCCATCGACCGTACCCTGATCCTGGAAACCGTGCGCACCGGCGTGTCGGGCATCGGGCGCGGTGATCGAATTCTCAAAGTCTGAACTCTGTAACCAAGGAAACCCTATGAAAGTCTATTACGACAAGGATGCCGATCTCTCCCTCATCATGGGCAGGAAGGTCACTATCGTTGGCTACGGATCGCAAGGCCATGCGCACGCGCAGAACCTGAAGGATTCGGGTGTCAAGGTTACGGTGGGCCTGCGCAAGGGTGGCGCGTCATGGGCCAAGGCGAAGAAGGCCGGGCTCAAGGTAGAGGAGGTCGCGAAGGCGGTCAAGGATGCTGACGTAGTGATGATGCTGTTGCCCGACGAAACCATCCCCGCTGTCTATTACGGCGATGTCGAGGCCAACATGAAAAGCGGCGCCTCGCTGGCTTTTGCGCACGGCTTCAATGTGCATTACAACCAGGTGGTTCCTCGAACCGATGTCGATGTGATCATGGTCGCACCGAAAGGTCCGGGTCACACGGTACGCTCCGAATATCTGCGTGGCGGCGGCGTGCCTTCGCTGATCGCGGTTCACCAGGACAAGTCGGGCAAGGCGAAAGATATCGCCCTGTCCTATGCCGCCGCAAATGGCGGCACCAAGGGGGGGGTGATCGAGACCAACTTCCGCGAGGAGACCGAAACCGACCTGTTCGGCGAGCAGGCAGTACTCTGCGGCGGGCTGGTTGAACTGATCAAGGCCGGCTACGAGACGCTGACAGAAGCTGGCTACGCGCCGGAGATGGCATATTTCGAGTGCCTGCACGAGGTCAAGCTGATCGTCGATCTGATCTTCGAAGGCGGCATCGCCAACATGAACTACTCGATCTCGAACAATGCCGAGTATGGCGAATACGTCACCGGCCCGAAGGTGATCGGTCCGGAGGCGCGCGCCGCAATGAAGGAAGCCCTCAAGGCGATCCAGGAAGGCGAGTACGCCAAGAAGTTCATTCTGGAAGGCCGCACCAACTATCCGGAGATGACGGCGCGCCGGCGCTTGACCGCGGCGCATCCGATCGAACAGGTCGGCGAGCAATTGCGGGCGATGATGCCCTGGATCAAGAAGAACAAGCTGGTCGATCAGAGCAGGAACTGATTTCGCCGCTCCGCAAGCAAAGGGCGCGGCTCTGCTGCGCCCTTTTTGTTTCCGGCCCACGCATAGGGTGCGAGACCGCGAAATCCAGGCGTGTTGCCGAAGCTGCGCGAGTCGTTAGAATAGCAGGCGTTGCTCCTACCAGCCCGCCACCATGCCGCCAATCCCTCCCCGCAAGGCGTTGATGAACTCCGAACTGCGCCGACGCGGTATCTATCTGCTGCCCAACCTGTTGACGACTGCGGCTCTGTTTTCCGGTTTTTACGCCATAGTCCAGGCCATGACAGGGCGCTTCGAGCATGCGGCGGTGGCGATTTTCATTGCCATGGTGTTCGACGGACTCGACGGTCGGGTTGCCCGCATGACCCGGACCCAAAGCGCGTTTGGTGCCGAGTACGACTCCCTTTCCGATATGGTTTCCTTCGGTGCAGCTCCGGCGCTGATCGCATTCGAGTGGGCCATGAAGGGCATGGGCAAATGGGGCTGGATTGCCGCGTTTGTCTATTGCGCCGGAGCCGCTCTGCGCCTCGCCCGCTTCAATACTAGCATCGACGTTGTGGATAAACGCTATTTCCAGGGCCTGCCCAGTCCGGCTGCGGCGGCCTTGGTGGCCGGCTTTGTATGGATCATCAATGACCTTAACATTCCCGGCGAGGAAGTCCGCTGGTATGCCTTCGCACTGACGCTTTTTGCCGGCATTACCATGGTCAGTACCTTGCCCTACTGGAGCGGCAAGGAAATCAACATGCGGCGCAGCGTGCCGTTCATGGTGCTCCCGGTGATCGTTCTCGGCTATGTGCTGGTGTCGTCCTATCCGCCCGGTGTCTTGTTTGCGTTGTTCCTTGCCTACGCCCTGTCGGGCTACGTCATGGCTGCATGGGCCTGGCGCACCGGGAAAAAGCGCGAACCAGACAAGGTTTGACCCCGGACTCAGTGCCAACATCATGGCGTGCCGGGATCTGAAAACTGTTGCGTGCCGGAAATAAAGTCTTTATAGTCTTTTCCATGACCGCGACTTTCATCACTTCCGCGTTGTTTCTTGCCTTTACCGGCGCGCTTGTAGCGCGCATGCCGCTGCGCGCCAAGCTGCTTCCGCTGCTGCGCCGCGCGCGCTAATACATCCCACTCCACAATCCGGTTGTACATAGTGTCTGCCCCGCAAGGAGCAGTCTTGTCGATTATTGCCTTTTCCTTTGGCGGTGGCGCCAGTTGTCGATCGATCCGGAACCCGCAGCCAATGAAACCAAGCTTTCCCAGGAGATTAAAATGTCAAAAGAACACTTGATCATTTTCGATACCACATTGCGCGACGGCGAACAAAGTCCCGGCGCTTCCATGACCAAGGAAGAGAAGCTGCGGATTGCGCGTCAGCTCGAGCGCATGCGTGTCGACGTCATCGAAGCCGGCTTCCCGGCAGCGTCCAACGGGGATTTCGATGCTGTCAGGGCGGTTGCCGAGGCGATCAAGGATTCGACGGTCGCCGGCCTGTGTCGCGCCTTCGACAAGGACATCGCGCGGGCGCTGGATGCCGTCAAACCGGCGAAGTCGGGACGCATCCACACCTTCATTGCGACCAGCCCGATCCACATGGAAAAGAAACTGCGCATGGCCCCGGATGACGTGCTCGTCGCGGCCCGGCATGCGGTGCGGTTCGCCCGCAACGGGATCGACGATGTCGAATTCTCCTGCGAGGATGCCGGGCGTTCCGATCTGGATTTTCTCTGTCGCATCATCGAAGCGGTGATCAAGGAGGGCGCTTCCACCATCAACATTCCGGACACTGTCGGCTACAACGTTCCCGAGCAGTATGCGAACCGAATTCAACAGCTGCGTGAACGCATCCCGAATTCCGACAAGGTGATCTGGTCGGTGCATTGCCATAACGACCTCGGCCTGGCCGTGGCCAACAGCCTTGCCGCCGTGATGGCTGGTGCGCGCCAGGTCGAATGCACCATCAATGGCCTTGGCGAGCGCGCCGGCAATGCCGCCCTGGAGGAGGTCGTCATGGCGGTGCACACCCGCCAGGATGTGTTCCCCTGCGCCACCCGGATCGATACCACGCAGATCGTCGCGGCTTCGAAGATGGTGTCCAGCATTACCGGCTTCCCGGTGCAGCCCAACAAGGCGATCGTTGGCGCCAATGCGTTTGCGCACGAGTCCGGCATCCACCAGGACGGCGTGCTGAAACACCGTGAAACCTACGAGATCATGCGCGCCGAAGACGTGGGCTGGAACGCCAACAAGCTGGTGCTCGGCAAGCACTCGGGGCGCACCGCATTCAAGGCCCGCCTCAAGGAACTCGGCATCGAGGTTGAAAGCGAGCAGGTCTTGAATCTGGCGTTCACGCGATTCAAGGAACTTGCCGACAAGAAGCACGAAATTTTCGACGAGGATTTGCACGCCCTGATGAGCGATGAAATGGTTCCAGCCGAAGATGAGCACTACATGCTCGTGTCGTCGATGTTCCACTCGGAAACCGGTGAGGCTCCGCAGGCCCGTCTGACGCTCTCCGCGGGAGGGGCCGAGCGGCATGCCGAATCGAGCGGCAGCGGCCCGGTCGATGCAACCTTCAAGGCGATCGAAAGCGTGGCGGCGAGCGGGTCCGAACTCTTGCTTTACTCGGTAAACGCCATCACGACAGGTACCGATGCGCAGGGAGAGGTGACGGTGCGCCTGTCGAAGGACGGTCGCATCGTCAATGGGCAGGGCGCCGATACGGATATCGTGGTTGCTTCCGCCAAGGCTTATCTCAACGCGCTCAACAAACTGTGCTCGGGGCAGGAGAAACTCAATCCACAGATCTGAGCGTTCTGGAGGGTGCCGTTACGCGTGCATGGCCGAGGCAACCGGCGAAAAGCAGTGTCGCCAGGAAGATCTCGGCCATTGCCAGGATTTGGCTTGCACCCTGATCGGAAAATGCGCGCACCGCGCCTTCGGCGACATAAGCCAGGGAAAGCAGCGACGTCCATTGATGGGTGTAGCGCCTGCCGCGCAGGATGCCGAACACCGGGAACAGGAGCGGCAGGGCTTTCAGCGCCAGCATCGAGCCGCCGGGACGCAGCGGGGCCAGCCAGAGTTCCCATGCGAGGCATAGAAACAGCAATCCGAGCAGGCTGATCGATGCGAGCCGGTTGAACCAGGGATTCACGACGCGAGCTGTTTGGCGATCGTCGCCAGACGACGTCCCAGTGCGACGGCGAGCTGCTTTTCCGCGTCGCTGGCAGCGATGGTTCCACCCGGGCCGCTGACATGGCTGGCACCGTAGGGCGTGCCACCTTCGCGCGTCCCGGAAAGCGCTCCTTCGGTGTAGGGAATGCCGAGGACGACCATGCCGTGATGCAGGAGCGGCAGCATCATTGACAGCAGTGTGGACTCCTGTCCGCCGTGCATCGAAGTCGATGAAGTAAACACCGCCGCCGGCTTGCCCGCCAGGGCGCCCTTGAGCCACAGTCCGCTGGTGGTGTCGAGGAAGTACTTCATTGGTGCGGCCATGTTGCCAAAGCGGGTCGGGCTGCCCAGAGCCAGGCCGATGCATTCCTCGAGGTCGATTGTCTCGACATAAGGCGCGCCGGACTCGGGAATCGCCGCGTCCGTTGCTTCGCAGATCGCCGATACTCTGGGTACGGTACGCAGGCGTGCGGTGACGCCGGGAGTCTGCTCGATACCGCGGGCGATATGGCGGGCGAGTTCCCTGACCGAGCCGTGATGGCTGTAGTAAAGCACCAGAACTTCCCGGGTTCCGCCCGCTGTCTTCATCATCCCGCCTCCGTTAGAATCCGATTATATGTGGCTCCTCGCACCTTTCCGGTTGATTCAACGCACGGCGAGCCGGTTCCATGGCGAACATTACGTGCAAACCGCGGCTGCGCTTTCATTTGCCACCTTGATTGGCCTGGTGCCGATGATAGCCGCGGCGTTTGCCGTGATTTCCTTTTTGCCCGTGGGTGTCGGCCTGGGTCCGGCATTGCAGAAGTTCCTGCTCGCCAATCTGCTGCCTGACAAGGCTGGCATCATCGTCGCCAAATATATTGGTCAGTTTGCGTCGCGCGCCGGGCAGGTGACGTTTTTCGGGGTTGCGGTGCTCGCCGCGACGGCCCTGATGCAGATGCTTACCATCGAGCGCGCCTTCAATCATATCTGGCGGGTCAAGGCCAACCGCCCGTTCTTGCGTCGCGTGGCCATGCACGGTCTGGCGCTGCTGCTCGGGCCGCTGGCATTCGGCGCCAGCCTTACCGCGATCTCGTTCGTCACCAGCGTATCTTTCGGCCTGATCGACGAACCCGTCTGGTTAAACAGATTCGTGCTGCGGAGCCTGTTGCCCTTCGTTTTCATGTCGGCGCTGTTCGGCCTGCTCTATTGGACGGTACCCAACAAGTCCGTAAAGGCGTGGCACGCGGCGTTTGGCGGGGTGATGGCGGCGCTGGGTTTTGCCCTCTTGCAGGAATTGTTCACGCTCTATATCGCAACCTGGTTCAAGCTAAATGCCGTGGTCTATGGAGCCTTCTCCGCGATACCGGTGTTCCTGGTCTGGCTTTACGCGTCTTGGAGCGTGATCCTCGTCGGCGCCCTGATCGTTGCCGAGTTGCCGCAATCGACCCGCGCCTAACTTGCGGCAGGATTGCGAATAAACTCGAAAACTTCGATGCTCGACGTTTCGACGAGACTGCGGTGCGGCATGCATTCGGCAACCTGCAACTGGCCTCCGCGCTCCTGCAGCAAGGTGAACGGACGGACATTGTGATTGCCGCGAACGGCCAGAATCGCCTCACCCCGGTTCAGATTCGTCAAGGCCGGGAGCAGCAGCGCGGGGATCGGGGGTTCCGGAGCGCGGCTGGCCAATGTTTGTATCCGCACCGGCTTCGCCGACGGTGCAATGACTTCCAGGCCCATCTCGACATGGCTGCTGCTCCTGCTGCGGGCCCAGCGCACCAGACAAATCTGCCATCCTGCGCCGTTACCGGTACGCAGACCCACGGCACAGCCCGCGACTACGCCGGACACCTCGCCGACGACATGGACGATCGCGTAGCCGGATGGACCTTCGTTGAGTACGGTCCAATCACTGAAGGTGAGCTCGCAGGGATTGGATTTGGGTTCCTCCTGCGCCTCGTTTACCAACGCCTCCCACAAGCGGCTGAGTTGGGTACAGACATCTACCGTGAGTGATTGCGCACGGCGACTGAAACTCCGTCGCCGCGGCGCGGTCCAGCATCGGCGCGCTCGCTCCAGAGCGTTGCGGTAGTCGGCTCCGGCCGCTTGAAGCGGCAAACCAAGCGACGAGGGCGGCACACCATCGTTCAACTGATCCAGATGGTGTGCCGCCAGTTCGGCAAGGTCGCCGAAGCGGAAGTAGAGGCACGGTCCGCCATCGGGTATCAGACGCAGCAGGGCTACCGGCGGTTGATCGAGACTGGCGTCGAGCCAGAACCAGTCCCCGGCGCCTTCAGGACGAATCGTGTCGATCCGCGAGGCAGTCGCATTGGTTTCAAGGTAATCGGCGAGGAAGGCGATTTCACGCGGCGTCAGCCCTTCGGGCTGGGCGGCGGTAAGTGCCAGCATTGCCTTGAAACGGGCGTCGATCGCGGATATTTCGACCGGCAGCGTAGCCGTAGGGTCGACTGCCTGGTGGGCTGCGTGATACAGCGCTTGGGCGTTGCGCCAAAAATTTATGGGCGTCGGAATCGCGATCAGCACGGTGGCAAGCAATTGACGCGACAAATTGATGATTCCTTGCAGGCAGATCTGGGGTCTGCTGCGATGGACCTTGGCCAGTTCCTTTGGGTCGGCGTCGCCGGCGACCTTCAGCCATGTTTCCCCAAGTTCGGCCCGCAGGCCTATCAGGCCTTGAGCTACGGTACCCAGGTGCATCGGTAAAGGCAGTTTGACGTCGAGCAGCATCGGGACAAGCGCGTCATCGATGCGATCGGCGCGCTGTTGCAGCAGTTCGTCGATCTTGAGGCGGTGCAATACCGGGAGTCCGAGTGACCCAATCGCCGCGAGGTGGTTGCGCAAAGGTACCAGGTCGAGCAGGGGATCTTCCGGCGGCGGCTCGGCGAGCCAGTCCAGCACCTGTTGAAGCTTGATCGGCGGCGGAGATATTTTCTTGCTGCGCATGGTCAGAGGAACTGCCGGCCGGGGACGAAATACGATTCTAGTAGAATCCGGATCGATTTTGACTTGTTCCTTTTTGAGGTGTCCGGGATGACCAACTTGCTGTCGAGCAAAGCCATTGATCCGCAGGATCGCTTGATCGTTGCCCTTGATTTTCCGGATGCGGAATCGGCGAGAGCCCTGGTGACCGAACTCGGCGATGCCGTGGTTTTCTACAAAATCGGGCTTGAACTGTTCATGACCGGCGGCTATTTCGATTTGCTGCACTGGCTGGTCGCGCAGGGCAAGAAGGTGTTTGTCGACCTGAAGTTCTTCGATGTTCCGGAAACGGTGCGTTCGGCCGTGCGGGCGCTGGCCGGCAGCGGAGCGACCTTTGCCACCATACACGGCAATCAGGCCATCATGGAAGCGGCGGTCAAGGACAAGGGGGATCTGAAAATCCTGGCCGTCACCGTGCTGACAAGCCTCGATCGCGGCGACCTGGATGATCTCGGGTTTGCCTGCGAGGTGGACAAACTCGTGCTCTCGCGTGCCCGCCGCGCACTGGCTGCCGGGGTGGACGGCATTGTATCGTCGGGACTTGAGGCGCCGATGATCCGGCATGAGTTGGGCGATAAGCTGATGGTGGTGACTCCCGGCATACGGCCCGTAGAGAACAAGCCGGTCGATGACCAGAAGCGTACCGTCGATGTCGCCCAGGCCTTCAGGAACGGAGCCGACTACATCGTGGTCGGCCGGCCAATCCGCCAGGCGGCGAATCCCCGCCAGGCGGCGATCGGCATACAGCAGACCATTGGTGAAGTATTTTCCTTCCCGCGCGGATGAATGGCGGGTCGGTGAGGGGAGCCAAAACAGCCAAAAAGCCGAGGCTTTGCCTTGTTTTATCCCGCTTTTTGGAATAAAATCGCCGGCTTTCCCGCTTTACAAGAGAACACCATGGTTGTCATTCGTCTCGCCCGCAGCGGCGCCAAGAAGCGCCCGTTCTTCAATATGGTGGTTGCCGATTCGCGCAATCGCCGCGATGGCCGCTTCATCGAGCGCATCGGTTACTACAATCCGGTTGCCGCCGAAAGCGAGCCGGGTCTGGTGATCAACGCCGAGCGCCTGGCGTACTGGCAGGGGCATGGCGCCCAGTTGTCGCCGACCGCCGCGCGCCTCGTCAAGCAGGCGGCAGCGCCCAAGGCCGCCTGAAGCGCATGATCGTATTGGGGCGCATCGTCGCCCCGTTCGGAGTACAAGGCTGGTTGCGGGTTCATCCCTTCGGCGATGATCCCGGGGTATGGCGGAAGATGCCGCAGTGGTGGCTTTCCGCAGATGCCGATGCTCCGGCCGACAGTTGGCAGGCGCATGCGCTTGAAGCGGTCAAACTGCACGGTGATGGCGTCGTGGCCAAGCTGGCCGGCATCGATGACCGTGATGCCTCGGAAGCGCTGGGAAGTTGCTATATCGGTGCGCCGCGAGATGCCCTGCCGCCGCCGGCGCAGGACGAGTACTACTGGTCCGATCTGATCGGACTGGCCGTAGTGAATTTGCAGGACCAGCCCCTGGGCCGGGTCACGTCTCTGATCGAGACGGGAGCGAACCAGGTGCTGGTGGTAAGCGACGGAGAGCGCGAGCGATTGCTGCCCTTCGTCGAACAGGTAGTTGGAAAGGTGGATGTACCGGGCGGTGTCATCCGCGCTGACTGGGGTCTCGACTGGTGAGCCTGCGTTTCGATGTCGTTACGCTGTTCCCCGAGATGTTCGCGGCGCTGACGGCGTCGGGAATCACCCGGCGCGCGCTGGAGCGGGGGCTGTGGCAGATCGAATGCTGGAACCCCCGGCAATGGACGCAGGATGTGCATCGGACGGTGGATGACCGGCCGTATGGCGGCGGCCCCGGCATGGTGATGCTGGCATCACCGCTGGAGCAGGCGATAGGTGCGGCAAAGGCGGCGGCAAAAGTCGGCGCCGGCGGTACGGCGAAAGTGATTTACCTTTCGCCCCAGGGCGCGCGGATCGACCAGCGCCGGGTGGCGGAACTGGCGGCAAGCGACGGAGCGATCCTGTTGTGCGGACGCTACGAAGGCATTGACGAGCGGCTGATCGAGCGCTGCGTGGATGAGGAGTTGTCGCTGGGCGACTTCGTGTTGTCCGGCGGCGAACTGGCGGCGATGGCCCTGATGGATGCCTGCATCAGGCAATTGCCGGGGGCGCTGAACGATGAGGCCTCGGCGGTGCAGGATTCGTTTGCCGCGGGCTTGCTGGACTGTCCGCACTACACGCGGCCGGAGGTATATGAAGGAAGTGCGGTGCCGGATGTGCTGTTGTCCGGCAACCACGAAGTAATCCGGCGCTGGCGCCTGAAGCAGGCCTTGGGACGGACGTGGCAAAGGCGCCCGGATCTGCTTGAGACGAGGGTGTTGAGTAGTGAAGAGGCTGACCTGCTGGCTGAATTCCGGCGGGAACGTCATTAGAAACGGCGTGCACCAGGATGGCGAAGCAATCCTGCTCTGGCGCAAGGCTGGCGGGCGTTTCCGCAGCCATAACTGAAGGAGTAAAGCAATGAACCTGATCCAGCAACTTGAAAAAGAGGAAATCGAGCGCATCGGCAAGACAGTGCCGGACTTCGCGCCCGGCGACACCGTGATCGTCAACGTGAACGTGGTCGAAGGTGATCGCAAGCGCGTGCAGGCTTTCGAAGGCGTCGTCATTTCCAAGCGCAATCGCGGCCTCAACTCGAATTTCATCGTGCGCAAGATCTCGTCCGGAGAGGGCGTCGAGCGTACCTTCCAGACCTATTCCCCGCTGATCGCCAGCATCGAACTCAAGCGTCGCGGTGACGTCCGCCGCGCCAAGCTGTATTACTTGCGCGATCGCTCCGGCAAGTCGGCCCGGATCAAAGAAAAGCTCACGCGCAAGGCGTGAGCTTTGAGTGGAGGCTAATGCCCGCGTCAGCGGGCGTTGGCCGGAACCAGAAGCCGCGATAGCAAGGCCTGATCGGCCGCCGCAAAACGACAACGGGCCGTCCGGCATTCACCGGACTGACCTGTCCTGAATTTCTCGGACCAGCCTGATCTAGAGATAATGGCTCCTCAGACGAGGAGTTGGCATGAAGAAGAGCAGGTACAGCGAAGAGCAGATTGTCAGGATATTGCGCGAGGCGGATCGGGATACGGTGGTTGATGTTGCCAAGCGGCACGGCGTCAGCGAGGCTTCGATCTACGCCTGGCGCAAGCGGTTCGGCGAGATGGTCAGCAGTGATGTAAAGCGGCTCAAGACACTCGAATCCGAGAACACACGGCTGAAGAAGCTGGTCGCCGAGCGGGATCTCGAAATCGAAGTGATGAAGGAGATCGCCGCAAAAAAATGGTGAGCGCACAGGTTCGCCGGGAACAGACCCGTTTTGCAATGAAACGCGGGCTGAGCCAACGGCGAGCGTGTGCGCTGCTGCAAGTCAGTCGGTCTTGTATCAACTATGAGGCGAAGATGCCCACCAAGAATGCCCCGGTGATTGAAGCGATGCGCACGCTCTCGGGCCAGTATCCGCGCTTCGGATCGCGCCGCATCCGCGTCATGCTGGCCCGTGAGGGAATCGTGGTGGGCAAGGACCGATGTGCCTCGCTTTGGGCCAAGGCGGGTCTGCAAGTACCGGGAAAGAGGCGCCGGCGTCGCATTGCGGGAAACCGGCCCAGGCCGCATGCGCCTGCCGCCAGGAATTCGGTGTGGTGCTACGACTTCGTGTTCGATGCCTGCGCCAATGGCCAGCAGTTGAAATGCCTGACGCTGGTCGATGAATACACACGGGAATGCCTGGTCATCGACGTGGCCGGATCGATCCGGTCGCGCCGCGTCATCCACGTCCTGAGTCGACTGATCAGCGTGCATGGCGCACCGCGCTACATCCGCTCCGACAACGGCCCGGAATTCGTCAGCACGGCCCTGATGAAATGGGCGCTGGAGCAGCAGATCGAGACGGCCTTCATCGACCCCGGCAAGCCCTGGCAGAACGGCACCAACGAAAGCTTCAACGGCAAGTTTCGGGATGAGTGCCTGGCGATGGAATGGTTTCGCAACCGGATCGAAGCCAGGATCGTCATTGAAGACTGGCGGATTCACTACAATGAGGTCCGACCGCATTCGAGTTTGCAGTACGCAACCCCGGCGGAATTCCGCCGGGGTTGCGAAATCAGTTCAACAACCGGGGCCACGAATCTCTAGATCGAATTGGTCCGATAAAACCAGTCAGGTCAGGACGGCCCGTTTGCTTTGGTCGATCGTGTTCAGTAGCGCTTCTTGTTGTTCTCGATCAGCGCATAGGCCGAGTGGTTGTGGATCGATTCGAAGTTCTCGCTTTCTACCACGTAGGCGTCGATGCGCGAATCGGCATTGAGTACGCCGGCGACGTCGCGCACCAGATCCTCGACGAACTTGGGATTGTCGTAGGCCCGTTCGGTCACGTATTTTTCGTCGGGGCGTTTCAGCAGGCCGAAGAGTTCGCAGGAAGCCTGGGTTTCCGCCATGCGCACGATGTCCTCGATCCACACCAACTGGTTGGTGGTGGCGGTGATCGTCACATGGGACCGCTGGTTGTGCGCGCCGCGCTCCGAGATCTTCTTCGAGCACGGGCACAGGCTGGTCACCGGCACCACCACCTTGATGGTTTGCCGGTAACGGCCGCCTTCGACGATTTCGCCGATGAAGGTCACGTCGTAATCCATCAGGCTCTTGACACCGGACACCGGCGCCACCTTGTTGATGAAATACGGGAAGTTCATTTCGAGATGCCCGGTCTCCGCCTCGAGGCGGGTCACCATCTCGCGCAGCATGGTTTCGAAACTTTCTACCGAGATCTCTTCCTCGTGTGAATTGAGGATTTCGACGAAGCGCGACATGTGGGTGCCCTTGAAGTCATGGGGCAGGCCGACATACATGTTGAAGTTGGCGATGGTGTGGCGCACGCCGCCGCTCTTGTCCAACACCTTGATCGGATGGCGTATGTCCTTTATACCGACCTTGTTGATCGGCAGTTGGCGCGAATCCGGGCTGCTTTGAACGTCGGCAATGACGGATTTGTCGGTGGTAGCCATGGGGTTCCTGGAATTCATGGTGTTTCTGTGTGTGGTGTGGAGTCTGAGGCGAACTATACCATTATCCGACGAATTTACTCAACTATTAGCGGTGCGGGGCCAGCCGCACGGTCACGCTTTCCACGATGCTGGCGTCATCAAGGCCGGCTTCCGCCAACAACAGGGCCGTATCACCATGGTCAATAAACCTGTCGGGCAGGCCCAGCCGCAGCAACGGGGTACGCAAACCGGCTGACTCAAGCGCGCGCGCCACCTCGGCCCCGGCACCGCCGATCAGCGCATTCTCCTCGACCGACACCAGCAGGTCATGGCTGTTGGCGAGTTGGGCGATCAGTCCGGCATCCAGGGGCTTGACGAAGCGCATGTTGGCCACCGTGGCATCCAGCGCTTCGGCCGCCTTGAGCGCCGGGGCCAGCATGGCGCCGAACGCCAGCAGCGCTACGCGCTTGCCCTGGCGGCGCAATTCGCCCTTGCCGACCGGCAGGGTTCCCAGCCCAGGTTCGACGGCCGCGCCCGGCCCGCTGCCGCGCGGGTAGCGCACGGCGCTGGGGCCATCGATGGTCAGGGCTGTCGACAGCATCTTGCGGCATTCGTTTTCGTCGCTGGGCGTCATCACCACCATGTTGGGAATGCAGGTGAGATAGGAAAGATCGAAGGCGCCGTTGTGGGTCGCGCCGTCGGCGCCGACCAGGCCGCCGCGGTCGATGGCGAACACCACCGGCAGGTTCTGCAGTGCGATGTCGTGGATCAGCTGGTCATAGGCGCGCTGCAGGAAAGTCGAGTAGATGGCTACCACCGGCCGCATGCCGTCGCAGGCCAGTCCGCCGGCAAACGTCACCGCGTGCTGTTCGGCGATGCCGACATCGAAATAGCGCAGCGGGAACTCCTGGGCGAAGCGAACCATGCCGGAGCCCTCGCGCATCGCCGGCGTTATGCCTATCAGGCGCGGGTCGGCCAGGGCCTGGTCGCACAGCCAGTCGCCGAACACCTGGGTATAGGTCGGCCGGCCCGGTCCCTTGGCCTGCTCGATGCCGTTGGCGGCATCGAACTTGCCGACGCCGTGGTACAGGATCGGGTCTGCTTCGGCCAGCTTGTAGCCCTGGCCCTTGCGGGTAATGACATGGAGGAATTGCGGGCCCTTCAGCCGGCGCAGGTTCTGCAGCGTTGGAACCAGGGCGTCGAGGTCGTGGCCGTCGATCGGGCCGATGTAGTTGAAACCGAGCTCTTCGAACAGGGTGCCCGGCGAAATCATGCCTTTGACATGCTCCTCGACGCGGTTGGCGAATTCCAGCGCGTTGGGGATCGCAGCCAGCATCTTTTCACCGGCGCGACGCGCGGCGTTGAAGGTGCCGCCGGAGAGCAGGCGCGCCAGGTACTTGTTGAGGGCACCGACCGGCGGCGAGATCGACATGTCGTTGTCGTTGAGGATCACCAGCAGGTTGGCGTCGATCACGCCGGCGTTGTTGAGCGCTTCGAAGGCCTGGCCGGCGGACATCGCACCATCGCCGATGATCGCCACGACGCGCCGCTCCTCGCCCTTGTTGCGCGCCGCGACCGCCATGCCCAGCGCGGCGGAAATCGAGGTGGATGAATGGCCGACGCCGAAGGTGTCGTATTCGCTTTCGCTGCGACGCGGAAAGCCGGACACACCGTCCTTCATTCGCAGCCGCTCCATGCCGGTACGGCGGCCGGTGAGCGCCTTGTGCGCATAGGTCTGGTGGCCGACGTCCCACACCAGCCGGTCGGTGGGCGTATCGAACACATAGTGCAGCGCGACCGTGAGTTCGACGGTGCCAAGGTTGGAGGACAGATGTCCGCCGGTCTTCGATACCGACTCGACCAGGAACGCCCGCAACTCATCGGTCAGCTGGGGCAGTTGTTCACGCGGGAGCGCCCGCAGGTTGGCAGGCGAATCGATGGTGTCGAGCAGGGGATGGTTCATCAAAAGGTCCGTGCGACGATGAAGTCGGCAAGTTCGTGCAGGCGCAGGGCGGATTCGCCGAAGGGTTCGAGTGCGTCGTGGGCGTCCTGCCTGAGCTTGCCGGACATGGCCTTGGCCTCCCGTGCGCCGAGAATGCTGACATAGGTGGGCTTGTTGGCGGCGGCATCCTTGCCGGCCGTCTTGCCCAGCGTGGCGGTGCTGGCTTCGGCGTCGAGGATGTCGTCAACCACCTGAAACAGCAGCCCGATGCGGTTGGCAAAGCGTCCGAGATGTTCCATGGCATCGGGCATGGCCTCTCCGCAGTGGGCGCCGAGCAATACGGCGGCGCGTATCAGCGCGCCGGTCTTGTGGATGTGCATGAACTCGAGCTCGCCGACGGTCAGCTGCCGACCGACGGCTGCGAGGTCGATCGCTTGTCCGCCCGCCATGCCGCGCGAACCCGAGGCCGTCGCCAGGAGATTGAGCATGTCGAGCTGCCGGGCCGGGGCTATCCCCGGAAGGTGTTTCGACAGTACGTTGAACGCCAGGGTCTGCAGGGCGTCGCCGACCAGAAGTGCGGTCGCCTCGTCGAATTCGACGTGGCAGGTCGGCTTGCCGCGACGCAGGACATCGTCATCCATGCAGGGCAGGTCGTCATGCACCAGTGAATAGGCGTGGATCAGTTCGACGGCGACCGACGTCGCGTCGAGCACGCTGCTGTCGGCACCAAAAACCGCCCCGCCGCATGGCATAGCAACGGGCGCACGCGCTTGCCGCCACCGAGCACGGAATACCGCATCGCTTCGTGCAGTCGGGGAGGGGCCAGTTCGGGCGAAGGCAGGGCGGCCTCCAGGGCCGCCTCGGTGCGCCGCTGGATGCCGGCCATCCAAGTCGGGAAATTCATGGCGGCTTACGCGTCCTGTTCGCTGCCGGGGTCCGTGCCACCCGCGGGGCTTCCCGGCGGCGCCTCGAATTCGCGCAAGCCGTCGGCATCCAGGATGCGAATCTGCTGTTCTGCCGCGGTCAGTGTTGCCCGGCACTTGCTGAGCAGCGCCACGCCGCGCTTGTAGGCGTCCAGCGCCTCCTGCAGGGGCATCTTGCCGGCCTCCATGGCCGCGACGATGCTTTCCAGTTCGGCCAGAGCGGCTTCGAATGACGGGGTAGTTGCGCTGGCTGGATCGGAGTCGGGAATGGTGTGCGAATTTTTGCCATGAATGAAGCCTCGGCCGAAAGCGGTGACCAGCGGCAAGGTAAAAGCGTAAAAATAGCCTAAGGTGCGCCCTCCGGTCAAATTGGCTACAATTATGCAGCCGGCGCACGCTGGTGATTTGTCAGTCCTGATGGTGCTCCGGGTGGGGTGTAAAGCTTGTCGATTCAGGCTTTTGTCCTGTTGTGAAACCCGGGTTTCCGTCCGTTTCCGGTTTCCGGGTAAACCCTCTTGGAGGTTGGGAATCATGTCCGAAGTTGGCTCGCGTACGCGCCTTTCGCCTGGGGCGTCGCAGTTTCCGGTTGCATGGTATTTCGATGAAAAGCTCTTCGAGCAGGAGAAAAAGCTGATCTTCGACGCCGGTCCGGGCTACGTCGGCCACGAATTGATGGTTCCCGAGGTGCACGACTACCGTTCGCAGGAGTGGAATGACCACGGCCGCCTGCTGGTGCGCCAGCCAGACGGGTTCTACGAGATGTCCAACGTCTGTCGCCACCGTCAGGCGATCATGCTGCAGGGCGCCGGCAACGCGAAGAACATCGTCTGCCCGATCCACCGCTGGACCTACGACGCCGCCGGCGAACTGATCGGGGCGCCGCATTTTCCGGCCAATCCCTGCCTCAATCTCGCCAGGCAGAAGCTGGAGAACTGGCAGGGCCTGCTGTTCAAGGGGCCGCGCTCGCCCAATGCCGACCTCGCCGACATGAAGGTCGCGAGCGAGCTCAAGTTCGACGGCTACAAGCTCGACCATGTCGAACTGCATGAATGCAACTACAACTGGAAGACCTTCATCGAGGTCTACCTCGAGGACTACCACGTCGTGCCCTATCACCCGGGACTGGGCGGTTTCGTCACCTGCGACGACCTGACCTGGCAGTTCGGCGACTGGTATTCGGTGCAGCGCGTGGGCATCACCTCGCTGGCCAAGCCGGGATCCGCGACCTACAAGCAGTGGCACCGGGCCGTGCTGGATTACTACAACGGCGAGTTGCCCCCGCATGGCGCGATCTGGCTCACCTATTACCCGAACATCATGGTCGAGTGGTACCCCCACGTGCTGGTGGTGTCGACCCTGATCCCGCAGGACGTGGACAGGACGCTCAACGTCGTCGAGTTCTACTACCCGGAAGACATTGCGCTGTTCGAACCCGAGTTCATCAAGGCCGAGCAGGCGGCCTACATGGAAACCGCGATCGAGGATGACGACATCGGCGAGCGCATGGACCGCGGCCGCCGCGCGCTGATGAAACAGGGGCGCAGCGAAGTCGGCCCCTACCAGTCACCGATGGAAGACGGCATGCAGCATTTCCACGAGTTCTACCGGCGCGTGATGGCCGACCACATCTGAGCCGCCGATGACCCCAAGTGCGCCGGCCGCGGGCCGGCGTCTTTTTACGGACCCGAAGAGCAGCATGCAATCGCTCTGGATGATCGCGGCAAGCCTGCTGTTCGCCTGCATGGGTGTCTGCGTCAAGCTCGGCGCAGCCCAGTTCGCCGCCGCCGAACTGGTGTTCTGGCGCGGCTTCATCGCCACGCTGCTGATCGGTTCCTACGTGCTGCTGCGCCGGCTGCCGCTGGCGACGCCGCATGCCCGCACCCACGTCATGCGCGGCCTGTCGGGTTTCGTCTCGCTGGTAATGTATTTCTACGCCATCAGCATGATCCCGCTGGCGGCGGCGGTGACGCTGAACTACACCTCGCCGCTGTTCCTCGCGCTGCTGCTGGTGCTGTGGCTGAGGGAGCCGGTGCGCCGCGGTTTCTACGCGGTGCTGGCGGCGGGTTTCATCGGCGTCATCCTCCTGTTGCAGCCCGCGCTCGCCCGCGAGCAATGGCCGGGCGCGGTATTCGGCCTCGGCTCCGGCATCATCTCCAGCATCGCCTACCTCAACGTGCGGCGCCTGGGCGAACTGGGCGAGCCGGAATGGCGCACCGTGTTCTATTTCTCGGCCCTGTCGGCGCTGGGTGGCCTGCCCTGGCTGCTGGCGGCCGGCCCCTTCCATGCCATCGACCTGCGCGGCTGGCTGCTGCTGCTGGGGGTGGGCGGCTTCGGCGTGCTGGCACAGCTGTGCATGACCGCCGCCTACAAGCGTGGCAAGACGCTGGCTTCGGCCAGCCTCGCCTACAGCACCGTGGTCTTTTCCAGCGCCTTCGGCATCCTGCTGTGGGACGAAACCCTGCCCTGGTCCGGCTGGGCCGGCGTGATCCTGATCGTTGCCAGCGGGTTGTTCGCCACCGCACTCTCCGGGCGGGCGAATACGGAAGCGGTGACCGACTGAAGGATGGCCGCGATTTCGGCCCCGAAAAAGCACGGGCCGCCGCTCCATACGCGCGACGGCCCGCGCCGGAAGCCGATGCTCAACTGATCGTCAGCGAAGTCGTGGGCTTCTTCGGCGTGGATTGTTTGCCGTCATCCTTCGCCTTGTCGCCGGGACAGGCCCAGACCGAGGCGGCCGCCAGGGAAAACACGAGGACCAGAACTCTTGCGATGCCTTTCATGCGTGACCTCCACCGGGGGGTTGCGGAAGGTGCAATTTAGACCTCAAGCAGATTTTTCAAGGGAAAGTTTTGCCGGGCGGCGGATGACACATTTCATTACACACGGGAAATGGAAAATGCAGATCGAACCCGCTAAGCTGCCGCATCCTCAGGAGTACCCGATGCAGATCCGAATCATGCTGGTTGCCGGCCTCATGCTCGTCCCGACATGGGGCGCGGCGCAGACTGCGGACGCCCCGCCGCAACTCACGCTGGACCAGGCCCGCGCCCAGCGGAGCAAGGCCAGGGACATAAAGGCCGAGGCAAGGAAAACCCACGACGCCGAGATCAAGGCATGCCAGCGCCAGGCCATCGCCATCCGGTGCATCAGTTCGGCCAAGGAAAAGCGCGAGGAAACCCTGAAGCGGGCCGAGGCGCTGGAACTCGAGGGGCGCACCGTCGAACGTGAAGCGCTGCGCCGGGAGGCCGAGGCCAAGGCGGCAAAGCGCGAAGCCGAGGCGGCGAAGCGGCAGGCCAGGGAACCGGCCGATGTCGAGCGCTATCGCAAAACGAGGCCGAACGGGCCGCCGAGCGCGAGCGGCGGCAGGCCGGGGAACCCGCCAGGCTGGAAAGCAGTCGCAACAGGGTCGCGGCGGAAAAGGCGGCACGCGAGAAAAAGCTCGAGAAGCAGAAACAAAAGACGCCAGGCAAGCCGCCGCGGCGGCCGACCGGGCCCGCGAGAAGGAACAGAAGCAGGCACAGCAGGCGAAGCGCGTGGAGAAAATCGACGAGCGCAAGCGCAAGCACGCCGAACAGGAGAAACGGCGCGAGGCGAAGCAGGCGGCGGCCGCGTCGGCCGCGTCGGCCGCCACTCGGCCACAAGGCGTGCAACGGTAAAAAGTCGGCGCCGGCGGCACGGCGCCTTGCCGGCGCCGGCCCGCCCGATATAATTCAATTCGTACCATTCACCTGCCGACCACACGCATGGACAACCCCAACAACCTCGTCTGGCACCCGCACACCATCACGGGCCGCGATCGCGCCCGGCACAATGCCCAGCGCCCTTTCGTCGTCTGGTTCACCGGCCTCAGCGGCTCCGGCAAATCCACCCTGGCCGGTGCCCTGGAAGAGCGCCTCTTCGCCCAGGGCCACCGCTGCTACCTGCTGGACGGCGACAACATCCGCCACGGGCTCAACAAGGACCTCGGCTTCGGCGACGCCGACCGTGTCGAGAACATCCGGCGCGTCGGCGAACTGTGCAAGATCCTCGTCGATGCCGGCCTGATCGTCATTGCCGGCTTCATCTCCCCCTTCGCCCGCGACCGCGCCATGGTCCGCCACCTGCTGGAGCCCGGCGAGTTCGTCGAAGTGCATCTCAATGCACCGCTGGCCGTATGCGAACAGCGCGACCCCAAGGGGCTCTACCGGAAGGCGCGGGCCGGCGAAATACGCCACGTCACTCCCCATGACATGCGATCTTGTTGAACTGCGGTTGCAATCAATTACAAAGAGGGGGCGGCGAGCACCTCAACGTAACTTGATCGTAACAACGCTCAAAGGCAAGAAGGCGCTTATTCTTTGTACTTCAATTTTTATGTTGCTTAGCATTAGGAAGAAAAAAATCCCACAGAATCATGGGCTTGGTTGTTAATACTGGCGGAGACGCAGTCCGCTCCGCAGTAGTCCAGTGAAGTCAGTATGGTTCAAAAAGAATTATACATAACAATAAGATACGTAGAATCGTCGTCCAAGCCCGTCCTGGACAATCCGACCAAATCCGGCTATGATTTGATAGTCGTTTTGATAGTCAATTTATTTGGCGGAGCAAATTTCATGGTACGTCGACAACAGCGCCTTTCGGCACTCCGGGTCGCCAAGCTGAGCAAGCCCGGGCTTTACGGCGACGGTGGCGGCTTGACGCTCCAGATTACCACCACCGGTGCAAAGTCCTGGCTACTTCGCTACATGATGGCCGGCAAGCCGTTCGGCATGGGGCTGGGGCCGACGCATACCGTGAGCCTGGCCGAGGCTCGCCAGAAGGCTCTCGACGCGCGGAAGCTGCTTATCGAGGGCATCAATCCTTTGGTGGTCAGGAGGCAGAACCAGATCGCCGGCGCATTGGCCAGTGCCAGGATGATGACGTTCGACCAGTGCGCCGAGGCGTATATCCTGGCGCACAAGGCAGGCTGGAAGAACGCCAAGCATGGCGACCAATGGACAAACACACTCAACACGTACGCCAGTCCGGTGTTCGGCCATTTGCCCGTGGCCGAGATCGACACCGGCCTGGTCGTGAAATGCCTGTCACCGATATGGGAGAGCAAGACCGAAACGGCCAGTCGTCTGCGCGGTCGCATTGAATCAGTGCTGGGGTGGGCCACCACCAGCGGTTACCGCACCGGCGAGAATCCTGCGCGCTGGAAAGGCCATCTGGACAATCTGCTGGCGACCATCAGCAAGTCCAGCAGGACGAAGCACCATCCATCGCTACCGTGGCAGCGCATTGGCGCGTTCATGGCGGCCCTGAGAGCGCGTGAGGGTGTATCCGCCCGCGCAGTCGAGTTCGCCGTCCTGACAGCCTGCCGGTCAGGCGAGGTGCGCGGCGCTAAATGGACTGAGTTCGATACGGTCGGAAAGGTCTGGACAATACCCGCCGAGCGCATGAAGGCCAAACGCGAACATGAGGTTCCGCTGAGCGATGCGGCGTTGGCCTTGCTGGAGTCCATGCCAGGGTTGGCGAGATTGTGTTCGCCGGTACGAAAAAGCAGCTCTTGTCCGATATGTCGCTGACCGCCGTGATCCGACGCATGAATGGCGACGACAAGCCCGTCTGGGCGGATGCCAACGGTGAGGAGTCACGGTTCATGGTTTCCGCAGCACCTTTCGGATGTGGGCGGCCGAGACCACCAATTACCCGCGTGAGGTTGCCGAACACGCGCTGGCGCACCAGTTGCCGGACGCCGTCGAGCGTGCCTATCAACGCGGTTCGCAGTTTGCCAAACGGCCGCATTGATGGCGGAGTGGTCCGCGTATTGCGCCACGGTGCAAGTCGATGCGGTGGTCAAGCCGATTCGTGGTGCAACCCCCGCTGAGGAAGTTGTTGCCTAGCTACGTAGCATGCATGACATCACCGCCGAGACTCAAGGAGAGTCAATCAACGAATGAATTGATTCCTCGTCGGTAGTCTTCGCCGGCCCGACGACCCAAACCAGGGCGACCGCTTTTCGGCAGCGAACTTGACTTGATCAGTGAGCGCAAAGTGCCCATTGCAGCCGCTCAGGATTCTTCATTCAACGCATGGAGCGGAGTGTGACCGACCATTTGCGACAGGCCGCTTTGGATTGCACGCTTACAGCTTAATGAATCGGACTTTATTGGGCTTACCTGCTGGCATCAGTTCAAATTGAGCTGGGAATCTTTTGAACAGCTTCGTCGAAGTCGCGCTCTTTGCGAGAAGTTTTTTGTCGTGGAGTATCTTGGCAACTTCGGATAGTTCAAGCCAATGCCCTGCCTGAAAATTAGGAAGTGCTGCGACAATTGCCTTAAGGAGTTACGACGGCTTTGGTTGCTTTACCTGGGGTCTTCTTTGATGCCTTATTTTGCAGGCGACTTTTTCTTTGCTGCCGGTTTGGGTGCGGCCATCTTTACAGGAGGTGTCTTCGCTACGCCCTTCTTAGAGGTCATACGATTAGCTTCGACCGCGCCTGGCATAGTTTCCGGTTTTTTCGGCTTCGGGCTAAGAACCTCATCTGCACCTACATAGATGACCTGATCGTAGGCAGGTATAGCATCCTGTGCCATCTTGCTACGCTCGCTTACACACACAACTCTGATGCCTCGCTCCCTAAGCCGCACTACCAGCGGGACAAAATCTAAATCTCCGGAGGCAATAACTATCAACTTTGGCCGTGGCGTTAGACACGCCAACTCCATCGCATCTACGGCCAATGACATATCAGTGGTGTTTTTTGGGAGGGGCAGATTGACGAATGGGCGAATGGCCCGCAATCGCAACACCTCTGCCAACCCCTTCATGTTTTCAGCGCTGCCATATGCACGACGAATTGCTATGGAACCTTCATTTCGCTCAAGCGTCTCAACAGCTTCAACAACCCATGCTGGCGACGAAAGATTATCGGCATCAATCAGTAATGCAATCATTGTAGGTTCACCTATGGCGCTTTCAACGGTCCGACTGTTTCTGGTCTAGTTGCCGAGGAAGACAATCATATCGCATACCTATTGACTGCTTATGGCCGGGAGTTCGCGGAGACGATCGTCCGTTGTGTCGATGCAGAATTCCCAAGGCGACTATCCGGCGGCGAACTTGTTCAGATCAACGAGTGCTCGGTGCCCTATGCGGTCATACGCCTGCCTTTGAGCAACTCGTTTCTAATAGCCAATTGTTAGAGCTTCGGGCGGCAAAGTTAGAACGTGACCATTACGCATCACTATTTGATTTGCTTCTAGCTATAGCTCGCCGGGTAAATCCCTCAAGATCGTCAATATCTTCTAGCCATATATCAAGATTGCTATATGCGTTGCTGTAGTCGTCCCAGTCAAGATCCGAGCCGCCAAAGGATTCAAATCCTCTTGCAAAATCAAATAGCCTATTTGTTAAAGCCTGCAGCTCGCCAAGGCGGTACGTATATGACTTTATGTTCTCCCGAACCGGAACATTCCGGCTTCCCTCAGAAAAGGAATCGTTGAGCTCTCTTAACCTTGAGTGGTGAACCTGCAATCGCATCAGGATGTACGCCAAATAGTCACCTACGTCAGATTCAGCGTCAGCTATGCAGCGACTGAAGGTTTCTTTGTATTCCTCCGGTAACTCGGGAAAATCCGCCTCTAGAGGTGCGAGCGATCTAGCCCCGGATCGCCGCATCGTTCCCACGCCTCAATCAATAGCCTAGAACTCGATTTGAAGTATGAAGTTAATTCACTTAAGGCGTGCGGCAGAAAAGCTCGCGCCGCAATAAATCGACTCTCGCTGCTTATTTGAGTTGAACTTCGCAATATTGAGCGCAATTACGCTGGAGATGAAAGCCAACATACCGGTGTTAAGGGTTTGCCACCTATCCCAAACCTTTTGAACATAGATCCAATCCGACTGCCCTCAATCCACGGCGCAAGGAACATGGAACTGGCATACAAAAAATTAGAGGTATGCCTATCAATTAATTACTGCAACGAGAGTGTCCGCTTTTGACAATTCCAAGGTGCTTCACTTCGTAGTCCAGTTCTTAAGGTGTGCCTGACCTGACGGACACGTAAAGGGGTGACTCTTGGTGCAGAGGCGATATGGCTGCAGCTGGGCAATAGTTAATGTTAGCAGCATGCCTCACTAAATGCAGTTTCGGCCGAAGATTAGAGGCTTCAGCGCCATTGCCTGACCGACCGCTCCTGGCCGCCTGTACTCAGTGACCACCGGCAGCTACCAAACACCGGAATTCAACGGCGGCAATTCGGCCTCGAACTTGAAGGAGCCACTGCGTGCAGCGTGCCCAAAACGGCCCGTCAGCTTTCTCCAGTCCGGCCATTCAGCTAAACCCAGGTTTAATGAAATGGCCTTCTACGAAGCGGCCGTTGGCGACCTCGACCTACCGGCTAGGAAGGACATTCGGAAAATCGCTCCATAGCCGCCGTTCAATTCACGGCTCGCTCCAAACCGGCCATTAAATCAACAGCTACCGATTTCGCCGATCTGAACTTCGCCCACGCCGTGAAGAACCCAGCCTTGATAGCGGCACTTCATGCAAGCACCATCAACATCTACTGGAAAATCCACGTAGTACAAATGAAAAGCGCTCCATCGAGCAGATCAGAGGTTTCCGCGTGATGTCAAATCGGCGGAGCAGAAAAAGAGAGCGCCCAGAGGAGAGTTGCACCGCAGTCACAGAAATCGACAAATTTACGACCAATCTATGCAGCCAACGCCCCCGCATGGCGCTTCCCACAGACATAGTGGCATCGTATCTTTCCCTTGGAATCCACCACCAAGAATGGATTCCGGATAGGTCGGATTGTCAATTGCGGCAACGGACAGCTTTCGCGCAAGCAACTCGCCCGCTTCGATCGTCTGCAGCGGCCACTTCTGGAGTGAAAATCCTGCGGTCGTCGTTTCAACAGAGTAGAGCGACATCGTCGTCTCCAAGTCAGGACGGCTATCGCGGTGTCCAAGAAGTAGCGGGCCGGAATGCAACAACGACTGACAATTCATCTCATGTGATGGCAAGTGAGTATCCCCTAATAAGATTTCCAGAGTTCAAGCGCTCACTAAGGTCATAGACCGTTCAGGATAAGAGTGACGCCTGATACGAAGAGCAATCCGAAGATGACTTTTTGAAAGTGCTGATCGGCAAAGCGTTTGAAAACTCTCGATCCAAGCCACGATGAAATAATAACGGGTAGTGCTGCAACCATAACCAGTTGCATGGTGCGTGCATTGATCAAGCCTTCTGCGATGTAGATGCCAATAATGAGAATCTGGGTTCCAATAAAGAAGGACTGGAAAGTTGCGCGCTGAACATCCTTGTCCCATCCGCGCGAGGCGCACCAGAGAATTATTGGTGGGACCGGAGATCCCCGGTGGCTCCTCCCATGACGCCTGCGATCAAGCCAATACAGCCGTCAGCTGCTTTCCCTCCCCTTGAACCACTGGGAGACGTCTGCCGCGAAGCATGACCGAGCAGTAGATTACTAGAATGATGCCTATGCTCATCCGAAAAATCCCCGCATTGAGCATGGGAAGAATCAGTACGCCGACAGGAACTCCAAGGGCGCCTCCAAGCAGAAAAGGAGTTGCGCGCGCCAGTTTCACCTCTTTCTTGACGCTCAGTATTGATACACCTTGCCCCAGCAGCGAAGTCACCACAACAGTGGGTACCAATAGTTGCGGCTCAATCGTCCAGGCCCAGAGCGATGTGGCGATCAAGGCGAAGGCAAATCCAGATATGCCCTGGACAAATCCCGCAACGACCCCCACGAGTATGACCTGAACAAACACTGAATCCACGGATTCAGTGGCGCAATTGGCGGTTCGCGAGAGTCATCGACCAATTCCGCTGGGGATGGATCGTGCATGCAATAACATTAATGCTGCATTCCCCATTTGCGCACAGTATGCTGTTCGATGATGCGAAAGATGAAGTTCTCGACGAACAGCCCTATCAGAATTACCGAAAATAGCCCGGCAAAACGTAGAATTTCCAGGAGGTTCTTCTTCTCGTAGATGAACCAGCCAAGGCCGCCTGTTCCGGAACTTACCCCGAAAACCAGCTCTGCCGCAATCAACGTGCGCCAAGCAAACGCCCATCCGTTTTTCAGGCCGGTAAGGATGCTGGGAAACGCGGCTGGAATTAGTATCTTTGTAACATAGCCGAAACCGGTCAGCCCATAATTACGCCCCACCATGCGCAGAGTGTTTGACACCGCCAGAAATCCTGAATGCGTGTTCAGCGATACCGGCCACAGCACCGAGTGGACCAGTACGAAGACGAGGCTTGTCGTGCCCAGTCCGAACCATATCAGCGCCAGGGGAAGCAAGGCGATCGCCGGAAGTGGATTCAGCATCGCAGTCAAAGTTTCCAGCAGGTCGGTACCAATCCGTGAGGTCATTGCGATCACGGTCATAAGCATCGCCATCGTCAGGCCAGTTGAATAGCCGATGAGCAGTACCTTGATGGAAGCAAGCATTCGGGTCATCAGGTCCCCATTCAGGATGGCGTCCTGAAACGCCGATACGGTCGACATGAATGTGGGGAATAGCAGATCATTGTTCAACCAAGTTGCATAGACCTGCCATATTCCGGCGAGAATGAGCAGGATCGCAATCTTGCGGACTGCGTCAACGTTGTGAACGCGTTCCCACGCCGACAGCGGCTTTCCACCACACCGAAGTCAGTCGGCGCTGCCGTTTCTCTGTTGAATTCCGGGCGGGCGGTTTGGGTTTTAGTCATGGACAATCTCCGGTTCCGACTCCTCGATCTGATCGGCAAACAGCATTTTGTGAATCTGTCCGATAGTCTCATTCCATGCGCCGGATCCACGTCGTCGTGACCGTTGCTGGCAAGTTCCGCCTTGACCTGCGGGATGCGGCGAAAGCAGCAGGATGCGATTTCCGATTTTTTACCGCTTCCGGAATCGAGTGCATCGCAAACAAGACGGTGAACCGGGTGTCGTCCCACAACTGCAAAATCTCTTCCTGCATCTTGCGGCGAGTAAGCGCATCCAATGCTGCGAACGGTTCGTCCATGAGCAGGATGTCGGGTTCCCTATGGCCATGCCTCGCGCAATCGCCACACGCTGTTTCATTCCGCCCGAGAGTGTGTGCGGATAGTTATTGGCGAACTTCGTGAGGCTCACCTTTTCTATGTACTGCATCGCCTTCTCTTCTGCCGCTTTTCCGGACTGCCTGCCACTGGACGTCAGTGCGAAAATGACGTTCTCTGTCACTGTTTTCCAAGGTAGCAGTTGGTCAAACTCCTGAAACACCATCATCCGATCCGCGCCAGGCTTGGTGATGGCAGCGCCTTTCAAATGTATGGAGCCCTCGACCGGCGTCATGCAGCCACCGACCGCCTTGAGCAAGGTCGACTTGCCGCAGCCGGAGGGGCCGAGCAGTACATATCGGTCGGACTTGAAAACCTGAAAGTCCACCCGATAGGTGGCCGTGACCAGATGCTCTCTGGTCTTGTATTGCAGCGTGACACCTCTCACATCGAGCAAGGGGGTCGCAGCGTCGTGTTCCACCATTTCGGCTTCCCTGAGATTGGATTGGTTCAATAGTGCTGAAATGAAGCGACTCTGCGTCAGCTACCTGAAAGACCATGTATTTCCGGGAAAAACAGATCCTTCCAGGATGCCGCCTTGGTCTTCAAGCTACCCACCTTGTTCATGAATTCAACGAATTTCATGATTCTTTCCGGCGCCAGTCCAAAACTGACTTCAGGATCGTCCAGCATAGCCAGGATTTTCTCGGCAGATTCCTTGCTCTTGGAAACCTTCAGATAGATTTCAACCGCACGCTTCTTGTCGCGGTTGATTGAATCCGTAGCCTCGCCGAATGCTGCAAACACCGCAGCATAGCTTCGTGGATTTGCACTGCGAAACTTGCCGGTGCTCCACATCATCAGGAAGCTTCCTGGCCCACCCATAATGTCGTAAGAGCTAAGCACCTTGCGTACCCCCGGCTTTTCCAGCTCCTGATTCTGAAATGGTGGCGAAGTGAAATGACTGTTCACTTCCTGTCCTGAAAGCATGGCGGCCATTCCGTCGGGATGCGAGAGGTTGACCATGAGGGTGCTGAGCTTGTTGTAGTTGGCATCGCCATAAGCCTGTGCTACTGCCATCTGCAAGTAGATGGTTTGAACCGAGGATCCCGCGCCGGCAATGGCGATTCGATCCTTGTCGGTGAAATCCTTGATCGACTTGATGGCGGGATTGCGGGTGTTCAAAAAATTTGGCATTGAACACAGGACGCCGACTCCTTTTACATCAATATTGTTGCGAGTCTTGTCCCACAGCAGCAAGAAGGGCGGTATGCCGCCAGCGGCAAAATGCAGGCTTCCGGCAAGCAACGCGTCGTTCATGGAGGAGCCGGCACCTGTCTGGCTCCAGCTTACCTTTGTGCTACCCAGACCCGCCGCCTTCAAGTGTTTTTCAATCAGTTGATCGTGTTGCATAACGGCCAGTGGCAGGTAGCCAATGCCAAATTGCAGCGCGATCTTGACTTCATCCGTCTCGGCTGCGGCTTTTCCCGTGGCCACTCCCAGCAAAATCAATGCTGCAAACAGAAACGATGCGATCTTGAGCGCTTTCATGATTGCTTCTCCTCCAATATAGTTTGTCCGAAACCAATCTCGGTTGGCACGGTATTGCACTCGGCGTCAGTTGCCGATCTGTCCGATGATCAACCTTCGAGGATTACCACCACCTGCCCCTCGGAGATAGCTTGTCCCTCGATAACCAGGACTTCCATGATTACCCCGTCATCTTCCGGTACGACTGGGATTTCCATCTTCATGGATTCTAGGATAATCAGCACATCACCCGATGCCACCGAGTCCCCTGGTTTGGAGGTGATTTTCCATACTGATCCGGTAATTTCCGATTTAACTTCGATCTTCGCCATGCTTTCATTCTCCTTTTTAGCAATTACTTCATCACTTCGGCCACAAGGCCGGTGTGAACCTTTCCTTCGCGAAACGGGTCCGAGCGGAGAATCTGGAGCAAAGCGGAAATGTTGGTCTTTACGCCAGATACCTCGAAGTTCTCCAGAGCGTCGCATAGCTTGTCGATTGCAGCCCCGCGTGTCGGTTCGTGCACGATCACCTTGGCCAGCATCGGATCGTAGTGCGGTGTCACGATACGACCCTCGGCGTAGCCGGTTTCTATGCGGATGCCGTCACCGTGTGGTGGCCGAAAAACCGTGAGCGTCCCCGGCGAAGGATAAAATCGCTTCGGGTCTTCCGCGTGACCCGCGCCTGCACAGCGTGGCCACTACGCTCCAGCTTCGCGGGCAGGATCGCCTCGAGATGTTCGCCGGCCGACGAACGAATCTGTGCCTCCACGAGGTCGACCCCGGTAATCTCTTCCGTCACACCGTGTTCGACCTGCAGCCGGGTGTTCATTTTCAGGAAGCTGAAGGTGCCATCTGCGCCCATCAGCATCTCGGCTGTGCGATATTGTCGTAGCCAAGTTTCTGCGAGGGTCGCGGCGATCGTGTCTGCCAGCGCCTCGATCATTCGCGCTCAAGGCCTGGTGCCGTTGCTTCCTCAATGATTTTTGATGTCGTCGCTGAACCGAACAATCGCGTTCAAAAGATGGCGCACCGAG
>JADJFK010000040.1 GCA_016708585.1 Sulfuritalea sp.
CAATCAGAGTATCAAACTGGCGTCGCTGCTCTGCAATGGCCTGATCTGACGCGCCAGCTTGGATTTGTGCTGCACGTTCACCGGCCTTGCCTTGTTGCTTGGCCCCGGTAATGCCACCAATCGTGTCACCAAGGAAATCACCAACGAAGCTCATATTCTTCCTTTGTCATGCCCAAAATATGAACACCACGAATTTCACCGCCAACAGTCAAAGCATTGCGCTTGAATCCTTCTTTCTGGAATCCAATTCTCAAGCAATGGTTGACAACCGATTCAAGCCCTTCAATGATGCTGGCAGTCACGCGCATCACGCCTTGAGCAAATGCCCAATCAAGGAACAATTGCGAAAACACGCGTGACAACTTGGTCGCATGTTTCATCAGTAGTGCGTGGGCCTCAATCTCAAACACTGAGAACTTCACCGCGATATAAGCGCCCATGAACTGACCTGCTCGCCATGCTGACAAGTAGGTCACAAGAGGATGATGGATTGGTGCGAACTCTTGCCCATCACGGGCAACACGACGGATGAACGGATCAGCATAGATGAGCGACAAATGCTCATCCGTAATCCCTTCCGTCAATTCGCAATCACCGACGCGCATCACACCACCAAACAGGTTGCATGAGCCGCCGGTAGCTCGAAACTCGGCGGCCCATTGTATCCGGCAAACAGGAAACACCGCAAGACTAAGCGCCAATGTCTCCACGAGCAATCAGGTAGTCAAGCAACGCCTTCACACGCTCCGCAAGCTGTGCGGTTGTGACGGTCGCTGTGTCGAATGTGGTCTTTGTCGCTGTGCCAGTTGGGGCACCCCATCCCGTAGACTGAGCAACAGGCGTAGCGCCATGCAGTCCCAGCAACGAACTAGAGCCATCGTCTGTCACTTCAATGGTTGCGGTGGGAGCAAGTCCAGAAAACAGCGAAATTGAGCCGCCGTTTGTTTCTCCCGCTCCCGATGTCAGATACAGATTGCCGCCCGTCGATCCGCCGCCCGCCGTGGCGTTCCCGGCATTGAGATAGACAGACCCGCCCGCACCACCAGAACCAGAAGCCTCGCCGCCGACTACGTTGAAATCACCGCCAGTCGATACACCAGTGCCAGCCGTGAAATAGAACTGCCCACCCTGCCCGCCATCGCCTGCGTAGACGTTGACAGAGCCGCCAAAACCAGAGCCAGAGTCGCCCGCAGAAATCTCCACATCGCCAGCAGATCCAGAGCCAAAGGCTGTGCCTCCATTGATTTGAACTGCGCCGCCTGTTGATCCGTCTCCGCCATCAATGACAACAGCGCCGCCAACAGCAGACGCGCCGCCATTACCGCCAGCTAGAGCAAGCTGCCCACCGTTGTAGATGGCTCCGATTGCGTTCTGAGCCTTGACCGTCATCACACCGCCGTCACTTGTCGCACTAGGCGCAAGCGGTTGCACAGTCATATTCAGCGCAGACCCCGTGATGTTCGGTGTCAACGCTACAGTAAATGACCCTCCGGCTCCGCCATCTACCGCTGAAATGTTTGAGCCAGCGGCAAAAACGCGTTCATTGACCAGATCACCGGATGCTGATATAGCAAGATATGAAGGTGCCCTTAGTGATGCTGTTTCAGATAGGGCCTGAGTTGCATCAGCTTGTGCTGCATCGGCGGAATCTTGCGCGTCATTGATCGCATTGATGACGTCAATAGACAGACCATTTTGCAACGCCTCATAGGCCCTCACTGCGCGAGGATTAGGCCCAAAGATGCGGGCGATTTCCTCTCGTGTCAGCCTCGGTATCAGAGAGTTTTCGAGAGCCATTACACCCCCAACGGTTCAATGCGAGCCTCTAAGCGAGCAAAAGCAACCGGCCCAGTATCTGCGCCCCTGAACTTCTGAATGCGGTATTGACGCATCATGCCTTGATGAGCCCACCAAACACGGTTTTCATACTGGCCCATCTTGCCAGCCGCTGCGGATTGCTCTTGGCTCCACGTCAAACCGTCATTGGAGTACGAAGTCCAGACGACAGGATCAGCGCCTGACATGGTTCGGCCTGGGAGCGAGATCAACTCAAGCTCATGAAAGATGGCGCCCATCGACTCGTTATAGATGCACTGAGTCGAGAACTCCCACCCTACAGGCTGGCTCCAATGATCGTCAGTTGCGCGGGTCAAGTATCCGATCTTGTCCGATGTTGGGTCTCCCACGATCCATTTGTCATAGGCCCAAACAGCATGAATTGCCAGATATTGACCTTCACCGTCCGTTGATGATGACTTGATCGACCATGCAGGAGTTTCCAGCGCAGCCGATGCGTTGACGTCATACTGTAGGCACTTGTCCGGCAGATGGATCAACAAAAGTTCGTGTTTCTTGTGGACACGAGATTCAACGACCGCATCAGCCAGTTGCGACTCTGTGTACCCCTCAAGGATCGTATCAATCTCACGGGTGCTGATTGGCACAGTTGAGCCACCGTTGATGAGGTAAACGCCGGGGGCCTCATTGCGGCCAGAACCAAGGAATGCAAGCGTCCCAGCAAGCGGGCAGAACGTGTGCGTGCCGATTGCGCCGCGCATCACCTGAGCGCCATCAACGCGCTGGAATGGGAATCCTGATCCGCCGATGTTCTGGAACACTTCGGTTGTGTAACGGTTCAGCGCATAGACCTCACGCGTCAGCTTTGCCATGCCCTTCACAGGATCTGGGTCAGCTTCAGATGATCCGTACTTGACTGGATCAACGCTTGTTGGGTCATTCAACTCCGTGACAACGAGGAATTCCCCATCCGTGGTCATGAAGTACCCGTCAACGAACAACACATCCAGCACAGTGCCAAGATCGGGGTCCGTCACCTGCGTAAGGGTCGAGCCATTCCAATAGAACAGATTTCCGCCTGACGCGATAGCAAGCCGATCAAAGCTGTAATCCATCGAAACGGGGCCAGTTCCGCCGACATCACCCAACACAGTGACCAGCCCAGAACCAGACACAGAAACCAGCTTTGTGCCTGACACTCGGTAGCAAACGCCATTCCAGACAATCGCGCCACGGTCAGAGCCTTGGCCTGTTGCCATCTGCACAATTCCCTCATCAGAGCACAGATACCCCTGCGAAATGCCTTGCTGCTTTGGCACCGCAGTTAGGTTGATCGGATAGGCCGTGCGGAAGTCCGCAGACATATCAGAAAAAACGCCCTGAATGATTGGAATTTGCATGACTTAGACGTTCTGCACTTCGTAAACAAACGAGACAGTCAGATCATCGGCGGTCGCGTCAAACTTCTTTTCAACGCGGGCAATGCGCGTGACAGCTTCGGCGCGGTTTTCTGTGCTGACGGTTGTTTGCATCATGATCGGTCCTTAGCCAATGCGATACCAGCTAGACAGCGTGGCATCATATTTCAGTCGGAAGTAGGCATTAGCTGCCATCGTAGTTGGTGCGCCATTGGCGGCAGTTGCGCCATTGAGCGAGACAGTCAATGTCGTGATGGCCTGAGTCGTGGAGACAATAACCTCTTGCCCATCTGCCAGCGTAGCCAGTGCAGGCAAAACAACCGTCCCGGCAGCATAGCCAGCAACGGGCGTCAGCAACAGCCAAACGTTATTGCCATCAACCGATGGGGCAATGGTCACAGAAAAGCCGGTTGCAGCCGGGGCGCTGTATTGCGTCTCGATTTCGCCATCCGTAGCAATCTGATTTGCCAATGCAGTCATGACCACATCAAACGGGGCGAGCCGGTAATCTTGGGCCGATGAACTCCAGATCATGAACAGATCCGAAGTGCTAATGCTTGTGACGCGAGATAGGCTCATGGTCTGATCCTGAACGGTAGTTGTGCTTCTGGCTCCTGAACCTCAACAGGCTCAGACATGAATTGTTCGTGCCGCGTTGGCTTGTTGCCAGCGCCACGCGGCATAGTGTGCGGCAATTGCATCTCAGGCATTGACACGCCGTACTTTGTCAGGATGGACTGATACGCTTGATGCGCGATGACTTTCAGATCCTGACTCGGAACCTTGCCAATACTTGACCCAAGACGCAAACCTAGATTGCTGTAGACAGCTTCTGCGCACTGATTTGGAATGCCGCTGTCTTGGTCAAGGTCGCTCTCAGACGGGCTAGATGGCATCAGGTAGCCAATGCGAAGGCCACGAGCCTCCCATGTAGCCATCATGGCGTCTAACTGCCTCAGTGCTGCCTGTTGCTGATCTGGCGATAGGTTGAAGACATAGCCGGACAAGCCAATTGTTCCGAACGCATCATCAACCAATTGGCGTTTTGTCCATCCCATGTCAGTTTCCTTGACTTGCTTCAGCGATCAGGCGCGACAGCTTTGCATCAGACGTGCGACCATCGAATTTGATGCCAATCTCTTTGGCGCGTGATTCCAGCGATTCGCGTGACTCTTGCTCGACCACATCGGGAGCAACGTCAACAACCACTGGCTTTGGATTGTCGTGCGACTCGATAGCTTCTGGCAATGAGGAAAACCAGCCATCAGCCACAGCATCAGCATGAGCCACATCATCAGCGACTTGCAAAACCTTGAACGTGCCACCTTGTCGCGGCAGATCGCCAGGGCACTTGAACACGATGCGCGGGAATTCCATTGATCTCTCCAAATGGGGCCGAGCGAACCCGGCCCCTATTCATCAGCTAATGCGGTATGTGACGAATGTATCGGTTGCAGTCTTGCGAGTGCGGAAGCGGCCAGATGTCACGGTTGCGACAGCGGCAGTACCGACCAGCGTGTGACCAGATGCAGCAGCAGTCACAGTGAACGCGTTAGCGCCAGTTGCGATCACAGTCCAGTCAACAGAGTCACCAACAGCCCAGTTGGCAGCAGCTTCCATCACAGCGCCAGTTGGCACAGTGCCAGCCACAGCGGCAGCGGTGGTCGATGTCACGATGCCGCCCAAGATGGCAGCAGCAGACACAGCACCAGTCACGTTCACTGCGACAGGGTCAGGCTGATAGCGCTGGTTGTACAACTGCGATTTGACGACAGGAGCGACGCCAATCTCGTAGTACACAGGAGCCGCGCCAGCTTCGATGATGATGGTCGCGCCGGATGCGTAAGCACCAAACACGGTTTGCTCATCTTCCACTTCACCCAAGACCGAAACAGACTCAGGATAGTTGGGATAGCCGACTTGGCGCGAAACCTTGGCTTTGCCGACGGTGTAGACGGCGATGCTTTCGGTTGCGGGAATGGTCACCTCTACGGTGCCGTTTGGATAGACGATGTTCGTCATGATCAATTCTCCAAAATCGTTGCGAAACAGGGGCCGAAGCCCCCGTTATCAGGCCTGACCGAACAGGAACAAGCCCATCATTTCCGGCTGCTTGGCGCACACACCGAATCGTGTGTCAACACGGAACTTGGTCTTGAGTGTGTTGATGTCGAATTGCTTCGTCATCACAATCTCAATACCTTGGTCGGTTGTGAAGCGCATCACAGCGGCACCAGCGGCGTCAGGCACAGCGTAACGACCGGGCAGCAACTCGATGGCGTCTTTGTGCCAGAACGGGTTGGCAGCAGCAGCAGTTGTGTTCAGGAACACCAGAGCCGAGTTCGATGCCTTGGTGTTGATGACGCAGTTTTGATACTGCAACTCGGCATCAGTGCCACCTTGGCCGGTGATCATCGGAGGGCTGATGGTCATGGTGGTAGACGAATCCACCGAGATGACGCGGAACGACTTCAACTGACCAGTGTCTTGCTTGGTGATCTGATGAACAGAATCCAAAGTAGCAACCGTGAACGCATCACCAGCAGCCACGTTAGTGGTGCTCGAAACGGTGATGGTTTGGTAGCGGTTGTCGACGTTAGAAACTTCACCAGTTGCCGATGTCGATGTGGCCTTGGGGGTGTAGTAGTTGCCACCAGCGTCCAAAGTGGACATGGTGATGCCAGCACCGCCCGCAGCCGCAGCGATACGACGAGAGTTGTCCATCTTGAAGGTCTCGAAAGACGCGACACGACCGACATACGCTTGTTCGTATGCGTTGGTTGGCTTGCCTGTCATGGTTGAACGGCTTGCCAGGTTAGCGGCCATACCGTTGTAGTCACGAGTGGACAAGGCCAAGTAACGATCCATGCCAGGCACGCCGATTTCGTTGAACACGGCTTCAGCCAGTGCAACGTCATCGAAGCCGGTAGCAGCGGCAGTGCGCTTGATGACGTGTGCGCCTTGCAGGGCAGCAACGTTCATCACTGCGACGTTGATGTCAGACGACAGCTTGTCGCGTGCAGCTTGACCCAAGCGGCCCTCTTGCATGGCATCGCGCAATTCGGTTGCGCTCATCACCCAAGCGGAGTGCTTTTGGTAGCCGATGGTTGCAGGCACAGTCAACTGTGTTGCGTCATCAAAGTTGCCGGTTGCATCGGTGCCGTCGTGAGACTGCATGATGTACGGCTGAGGGCGCCACATCACATCGTTTGTGCGCTCCATCGTGGTTTGATCGGTCTGGTAAACCGAAACGTTCTTCGACAGAACTTGGTTGTCTGCGAAGCCTTCGCACAATGCTTCCCAAGCAATGCGCTCTTCCTTAGAAAATGCGTTAGACATGATTGCCTTTCAAAAACAGGTTTACTTACCCTGCGCCTTCAGTTTCGCTTTGTAGGCAACGACCTTTGAAATGTCGCCTGTACGCGAAGCCTCTTCACGCAGCTTTTCCAGTGTTGCATCCGATCCTTGAGTACTTGCCGATCCACTGATTCGGCGCTCAGGAGGGGGTGCGGTCTTCCGGGGTGTGACGTTCACTTTCTTCTCCAGTTCTCGTGCCTTGATGGCAAACAAGATAGGGTCAGTCTCTGATGCGAGTTCCTTCAGGTGCTTTTCGCTCTTGCCCAGCGCGTAAACGGCAACGGGTGCGTTGTCCAGATACTTGACAAGCAATGCTTGCTGAGTAGGGTTCAGCGTGTCGCGTACGACTGCTTCACATTCCTCAACGTCTGCGGCCTTGATCGACTTCTTCCCTTCCTCGTAGGCTTGAACCCGTTGCTGCCATGCTGCTTGCGCGGCCTTCTCGGTTTCTTGCTTCTTGGCTTGAGATTCGTCGTACTTGCGTTTCTTCTCGGTCCATTCGATCAGTGCGGCCTCAAACTTATCGGCGTCGTACTCATCTTCAGGATTGCCGGTCGGATTCGCCAGGGTTGGCTTTGGTCCAAGTGTGTCGTCTTCTTTCGGTTTGCTAGCCTCTTTCAAGGCATCGGCTTCCCGCTTCAGTCGCGCATTCTCAGAACGCAGCTTTGCCCATGCGGCACGGTCTTTAGGTACATCTGCATCAGCTTGGGAAGGCGAGTCCCCATCGATAGTGATAACAATCTCGTCGCTGTCTTCTTCTGCCTGCTCGCTTTGCTCGGTCTGGTCGTCAGGCATTTCGGCTTGCGCCTCTTGCTCGACTTCCTGATCCAGTTGCGGTTCGGCTTCGGTTTCCAGCGTGATTTCGTCAACCACTGTTTCTGCCTGTTCAGTCATTTATCCCCTTACAAACTCACAGATTCTGGTTCTGCGGCAACCACGCGAGCATGATAGTTAAAAACTATTGGCTTTGCAAAGGATTCTGTGGTTGGCTTTCTTGTGCAAATGCTTGCTGAAGTTGCGAGGCCGTATCCAACAGACTTGCCCGCTCAGAAACCTCCATATCAGAAAGCGTCTTTGCCGTTTCAGCCCGCGATTGCTCTGCCTTGGCAATAGTCAGCACTGTGTCTGCTTGAGCCTTGCCCGCCTTGGCTTGCGCCTCTTGCGCTGCGGCTTGCAAGTATTGGGCGTTAGGATCTGGTGGCGTGCTTTGAGCTTCTGCGGCCAATTCTTCCTTCTCGGAGTCGGTAGGCTTGACAACTCCCATGCGAACCAGATTCTTGCGGAAGTAATCCCGGATGTCTGCCAGCCCTTCGCCTTCGATGTTCATCATCGTGGCCGCTTGCAGAACGCTCAAGGTTTGCGGGTCTTGGCTCAAAGACATCATGCCGGTCAATGCGCGAACCGTTGCGGCGCGACGGCTTGACGACGATGGGCCAACGTCCACATTGACGTCATATCTCGCCTTCGTGATGTCGTTCTGACGAACCACCTTGCCAGCCTTCTGGTCATACATTGGCTGCATCAGTTCAACAGTGCCAGTCTCGCCACCGGAGCCAAGCGTCTTCATCTTGCGGCCTTCTTCGACATAGATGTCGCGGGCCATTGACAACCAAACCTCACCAGCGCGGCGCATGGCCTTGGCGAAGTTGCTCATGTAGATGAAGACCTGCATGTCCAATCGAGTCTGAATCAACTCGACGGCCTTGCCTGACATGTTTGGCTGCAATTGCTCGCCAGCCTGGGCATTGCCTAGGATGTCGCTCATGTCCTGCTCAGTCAGTTGCAGGAGTGCGGCCATAGCTGGAGGCAGGTTGGGCGACTTGGTGTAGCCAATTGGACCGGCTGCGGTTGGTTGCCCGTTGGCATCCTCCATGTCATTGACCAAACCAAACGGGTATCGCTTGATCGGATCATCTGCCCAATACTGCTCAAGGCCAGCGACTTGGCGACGTGTGAAGATTGGCTTCTCGACAGGAGACAGTGCGGAAATTTCACCCAAGCGAGACAACTGCATGTTCTTCAGGCGCTGCGCATCCTTGGCTAGGCGAACGTGGCCCATGTAGCGCTCGATGCCATCAACAAACCAGCGCTTGCCATAGACCGGGATGACTGGAATGCAGTTGCCCGCGATATATCCGCAATCTTCCAAGATGCCCGCACCGCTCATCAGGTACTTATGCACCTTCTTGCGCTTGGCTTTTTTCTCGCCTACTTGCTTGAACCCTACAGCCTTCAAAAACTCCAGTTTCTCAGGAGTCAGTTCAGCCTCAGGCACTCGCATCTCTTCCGCATTAGGATCAAGTCCCTCAAAGATGTATACGCTTTCCTTGACTTCCTCAATCTCGTAGTACTCGGCAACGTACACGACATCAGGCGTGAACCAGTCAAACTCTGTGCTGTTGACTTCTTTAGGCCATGAGGCTGGATCTTCTCCAAACTCTTCTTCAAACGCATCGTAACTGTACGGGCTCAGAACCCAGCAACGTGTCGCATCTGACTTGTCCTGACGCTTTGCATCGACGTCAAAGTAAACGCACGAATCGGCATCAAAAATAGGCTCGAATCTGATTCGCTGATGATCGTTGTCGTCGTCTTCCTCGTCTTCGTAGCTCGCGCACAGACGGAAAGCGCCGAACCCACCGCCGACAGCCTCTTCAAAGGCATTGTCATACGCCTCTTGAGCGCCTGAATCTTGCTCATCTGCCCGATACAGGCCATCGCATGTGTCAGCCAGGTCATCATCGTTAGATCCATCCTTGGCCGTGAAGTCAACCGTGATGCGATTGTTGCGATATTCGTTGATGATGCGAATGACCGCCAGATGCACTTTGTTGAACTCAAACTTTGGCGAGTTCTCAAACTGGTCACCAAGCGCGCCTTCCCACTGAGCCCCGGCAATGGAGTAGAACCGGCGATCCTCAACGCATTGCTTTCGCTCTTCATAGCAAGCCGTTTGGGACTTGTTGAATTGCTGCAATGATCGCTGATGAACCTTGGCTAGTTTCTCTGCTGTGCTGATGGTCATTGTTTGCTACCTTCCGGCAGTTTTTTATCGCCTAGGCTATCTGCCAACTGCTTGGCGTACTCTGAATC
>JADJFK010000041.1 GCA_016708585.1 Sulfuritalea sp.
CTTCAGCCGCCTTGCGAGCGCCCTCGACTCCTCCGCCGTCGGCCGGCGCCAGCGTGAACCAATTCGATTCGACGGCTTTCGTGGCCGCCGCAAGCTGTGCCGGGTCTTTCTGGATAGCCTCTACAGCCGCCTGAGCGTTGACGCTGCCGGTGGCCTGGGTCACGATGTCCATCACTGCGCTGGCCGCCGCCACGTTGCGCTCTGCGACTTCCGACCCAGGCTTGAAAATCTGCGCTAGGCGAGGGATGGCTGCGACGACGGACGGCAGAAGCGCCGTGATGAGTGCTGGAATTGGCATGCCGCCTCCCGTGAATTGCGGGTGCGGCCGGGACCTCCCGGCGGAATCGGTGCAGCAGGAGCGTAGGTGCCGCCGTGCTGCTTATAGACAGCGTGACACTGCGCCAAAGTCTTCGTCGGCTGCCCGTAGGGACTACCTGGCAAGCTAGCCCATTCGTTCGCGCATGCTGCAATGGCCTGCTCAAGACGGCCGGCTATGATGTGCTCTAACCCCTTGCGGCGAGCGATAAGGAACACAGCGGCCAAGTCTTGCGATGCCGGGCTGAAATCCGGCAAGTTCAGAGCCGCCTGACACTCCGACCACGTGCGGCCCAGGAACTGATACGCGCCGGCTGCCGTGCTGGTGAGCTGTTTGTCGCCAAGCGTCTTTGTAATCGCGCGGTTAGGGTGCCGGCTGAAGTCTGTTAACAACTCTCCGCCGAAGTGCCTACGGTAGCCGTCATCATCCGCGGTGCCTTCACCGGCTCGGATGACGTGCAGGAATGCCCTGACGTTTGTGTCTGCCAGCGCTGCGCGTAGTTTTTCGATCAAGGCTGAATTCCGGAACATCACCCACCAAGATCGGCGCCTTCACGACGGTGTCGTCGCAGTCGTAATAGGCGCTCACGGCGACCTTGCCGCCGTAGATTCCACGCAGAATCCAAGGCCGGCTGATGACGGAAATACCGACCGGATAGCTCTGCGGCGCCCGGCTGTCTTCGCGTTCCAGCGACTCGGCCGGCTGCATGCTCTGCAGCGTGGCGCCGGTATAGCCAAGGATGCGCACGAAGTCGCAATCCCTGTGGCGCGTGATCAGCAGCGTCAGTCGCAGCGTGTCAGTGTCGATTCGCTCAACGCTATTCCACTGCAGAGTAGCCGGCGGGTTGTGCTCTGCGCTCCATGCCGCATACCAATCTGCCGTGGCGAGCACCAGCGGCGCGAACACGATGGCAATGGAAAACCCCAGCAGCAGCGCAACAGCGTTCGGCAATTGCTTTTTCGCGTGGACCATCATTTAAAAAACACTCCGATAGTTCCCAACCAGATCAACAACGCGCCCACGGCGCTGCCGACGACGGCGAACGCGAGCCAGCGCGCGAACAACGTGAAGGCATGCGCGATGATCCTGCCGGCCATGCGTTCATAGAGGGGGTCCGTGAACTCCGGGTCGTCGCGAAGCTCTTTGGCGACTCTGCGCATGACCCAGCGCAGCAGTGCGGCGTCTTTGTGCGCCGGGTCGAATTCTGCGGGTGATGTCTCATCGGACACTGGCGTCCTTCGTGGCGTTGGGCGTAGGATTGGCGACTCGCATGTGAGGGTGACTTGATGGATTCGCTTTTGTCGGCCGCCGGGATGGCTGTAGGTGCTGTGCTGTGGGGCCTGCTAATCCAACATCTCGATGCCAAGCAAACCGCCAGCCGGCGAGAGCATGGGAGAGGACCGATTCAGCAAGCCTGCTACCGGCTGGGCCAGCGATGGGCGCGACGACACAAGGCCGCGAAGTAGCGCCTGTGCTGGCGGGGTGTAGGCACCTGCACCCAAAAGCATGCCGGCAGGAATAGCCGGGTTCACTGAGTAGCCCAGACCGGCCGTCAGCAGATTCGGCAGGTTCATCATCCTGTCTGCCGTGCCGCTGTTCGGAACCTTTGACCCAAGCACGTTCTTAGCCGGGTCGCCTCAGTCCTGCATGAACGCCTGGCCGCGCGCAAACTTACCCTTGTCCTTTGATCTGTCCAGCGCCTTCACTGCGTTTTGCAGTTGCGCCGCGCTGAACATCCCATCTTCGGCGCCGACATAGGACGCTGCACGTTCAAGCCGCTTGAAGTTTGCCCAACCCTTATTGATCGCCGTCAACTCGTCAGCGAACTGCGGATTGTTGCGCTGCACCAGACCGCGAAGCGACGATTGAACCTCGCGCAGAGCATCGGCCACTAGTCGCGCGTCTGCGTCAGTCGATCCGCCAAGTTGCGCGATTTTCTGGCCTAGGTCGCTTTCGACGGCTTTCATCGTCTGCCCGGTCAGTGCCTGCTGACCCTTGAACTTTCCGAGCACGTCGTTTTGCAGGATGCGCTGAAACGTCTTCGCCGCGTTCGGATCAATCGAGCCGTTCGCCACCATGCCGCGAAGGCTGGAAACCTCTTGATTGAAGGTCTTGTCTGCGCGAACCGTCAACTTCGGCAGCAGCGTTTCATAGGCGTCACTCAGCTTCGACTGCACCGCCGCCACCAGTTCGCGCCCTTGCAGATCCGGCAGGCGCCTTCGCTCCGATGGGTTGCAGCGCACGGTTAGCCACAGCCTGATTCAGTTCGCCCGTCGCACGCGTCCGCGCTGATGCGATGGCATCACCGACGATGGGCAGGCTGATCGCCTTTTCCTCGACACGGTTTGCCATGCCGCCGAGCGTCTGCCCGACAGTCGGCCTTACGCCAGCAGCCCGCAGCGCCAGCACATCAGGATTCACCGAAGCGCGCGGACTGATCATGCGCGATATCCCGGACGCGACTGCCGGCACGGCGCCACCCATGAGGCCGCCGACGGCCGCCTGCTGGCTTTTCTGCGCCCAGAAGTCTCCGTCTCCGACAGGCGTCATAGACGCTGCTGCTGCCCCTGTAGCCGCCCCCGCGCCCATCCTGTAGGTAGGGTGCTTGCTTGTGCTGCGCCGGCCCCAAGAGCAAGATTTACCGGGCTGGCAACGTTGCCGGCCAGGCGCGCCCAATCGAAGCCTTCTGGCTTGCGCTGCTGATAGTCGGTCTCGCGCTCGCGCGTCTGCTGATCGACGCCACCTTCAGGCAGTCGTGCAACCAATCCAAGGTTGTCTGCAATCCAGTTGTTGGCGCGGTTGCCAGCGTTGACGACGCTATCCGGCAGCGCTTTGGTCAGCAGTTGCGCGCCGCCCTGATGGGGTCGATCATCCCCATCTTGAAGCGGTCCAGCACAGACATGACGGTGGCGCTCTTCTTCTCGTCGTCCCATTGACGGCGGACGGGTCCACGGAATCCCATTGAACCTGGCCTGGATCAATCGGCATACTCTGTACTCCCATCGCTGTACTGCACCACCTGCGCCCGTTCAACGCCGGTTCGTACAACCCGCTTTGCTGATCCTTGCGGTTTATTGACATTCATCCCGGCGCCGACAGGCGCAAAGACGTTTCCGGTGTCGTTGACGTTTCTTTGCAATGCCTTCGTAGGTAGACTTTGCTCCGTTGTATTTTCGCCTTGCAGTTCCGATTCGCCGGCCGCGCCTCAAACCATAAGCTGCGCACGTTTCCGGCGTCAACTTTCCTTTGCCTTGATTTGCTGCGCTAGAGACTTAATCCGGTCCGGTATGGCTTGGCTGTTGGCATCGTCGCGTACTCACCTTCACGCACTACGCTCGTTGGGTCATATAGTCTGGCAATGCCATAGATGATGCTGATATCCGACTGCGGGGTCAGCCGAGTCGCCGCGTCTTGCACAGCCTTGAAAGCCGGGATCGCCGCTTTGTATCCGACCACTTCCGGCAGCGTGTTGAACTCTCTTTCCGCAGTGCGGTTTGGCTCGAACGTCCGATCTTCCGAACTGTTGACATCGACGCTGGTCTGTCGCCGGCCTGCGCTTTCCGCAGTCCATAGTCCTGATATGCCGGACTCGGCGTGATCTTCCGTCGATCATCATGAACGGCTGATTCGGTTGTTCATCTCCTGCCTGGCTTTTCCGGTGCCGCGAATACAGGCTTCGTCCGCTAGGCCCGTCCGTCAATCAATGTAAGCAGCCGTGCGCTGACAACTTCGTCATCGGCTGGCGTTCTTTCGGTAGTGCATCTGACCGAACGCCGTCATCGGGTCAACCTTCGCCAGCGACTCGATCAGCGCCCGCTGGTCAACCTGTGGCGCATGCCCCCGGACGCCGCGGCTGCAGCCGCGCTGGGCGGCGGACCGCCAAACTGCGACATGGCCTGTTGCTGTGAGCGCGAATCGAACCGCGATACGCACCTCGATAGCCGCCGCCTTCCCGCTGGCCGCATATTCCGCCTGGCCTGCTCCCGCGGGACCATCTGCGCCATCTGCATCTGCTGGAAGGCTAGCTGCGCCTCTCATGCCTTGCGCAGTTGCTCGCGCTGCTCTTTCTCAGCGAGATACTGATCGTGCTGCCCCATCCCCATGAACATGCGCTGCCCGAATGACATGGGACGCGGTGACGGGCTGGCAGCGGCCAGCAAAAGCCAAGCC
>JADJFK010000042.1 GCA_016708585.1 Sulfuritalea sp.
CGCGATTACCTTGTCGGCCTCATGCGTACGCTGCTGCAGACGGGCGAATAGGTAGGTGCTTTCCTTGGGATGATGCAACTTCTCGGGAAACTCTTCGAGATAGGAAGTCATCGCCCACAAGACCCGGAAGTTTGGTCGCGTGTTCTTTGTCCGGCTTTCGCGGACCAGATAACGCAACCCATGCACCACCGCCGCGAGCGAGCGGTGCTCGTCGTGGATGATGGAGAGCGCCGAATTGAGCATGGCTCAGGTACGCTCCGTTGCGCTCAACGGTAGACCAGCACCGGAATCTTCGAGTGGGTCAGCACTTTTTGTGTTTCTGAACCGAGCAGCAGCCCGCTGAATCCGCGCCGGCCGTGCGAGGCCATGAAAATCAGGTCGGCGCCGGAGGTTTCGGCCGCGGCGATGATCGCCTCGTAGGGGATGTCGCTGACGGAACTGAGGGATGCGCTGTTGACGCCTTCGGCCTTCGCTGCGGCTTCATGGGCGGCAAGAATTTCCTGCGCCTGTTTCTCCGCCATTTCGGCAAATTTATCTGGCGTGGTCGGGTCAATCAGTGCGCCTTCGCCATAGAAGGCGACGGGATAGTCCGGCTTCGCAAAAAAGAAGGTGATTTTCGCGCCGGTTTCCCTGGCGAATGCGATGGCGCGCTTGACGGTATCGGAGGAAAGCGGCGAGCCGTCGGTGGGAACGAGTATGTGCTTGAACATGGAATGGATCCTTTGGATGGATGGCTTAGGCTAGCGTACCAACGAACAGCAAGGTTGATCAAGGTCAACAGCAGGGCGAACTATACCCGAGCGGCATCGGGCACAATAGAGTTGCGGCGGCACCGGATCATGGGTTGCCGCCGGTGAAGCGGAGAAGAATCATGAGTAACGGCAAATCGAGCAAGCCCCCGTGACTCCCCAGGCGGCATGGCGCGCCGTGAACCAGGCGGTCGAGGCCAAGGTCGATCCGATCGGGATGGCAACGCCGCTGATGCATGCGCAACTGGCCTGGTTGTCGCATCCGCAGGAAATGTCCGAAACGCTGACCGAGTTCTCGACCAAACTCTGGGAACTGCAGGTGCATTCATGGCACCGCGCGCTCGGCATGGGGAGCAAGGACGTGGTGTCGCCCAATCCCGACGACACGCGCTTTGCCGACCCGGTCTGGAGCGATTCCGCAAGCTGGGACATCGTCAAGGAATGGTATCTGATGATGACCCACCAGGTGCAGGACATGCTCTACGACACGCCGGGCCTTTCCAACCGCGACCGGCGCCGTGCCGCGTTCTGGTGGCGGAAATGGCTCAACGCGGTGGCGCCGACCAATTTCCTGCTGACCAACCCCGCGGCCATGCAGAAAGCCATGGAAACCCGCGGCGAAAGCCTGCTCAGGGGCTTCAACAATTTCGTCACCGACTTCCAGGCGGGTGACGTGCAGATGGCGCGTCCGACGGATTTCACGGTCGGCAAGGACTTGGGAACGACGCCGGGCAAGGTGGTATTCCGCAATCAGCTGCTGGAAGTCCTGCACTACACCCCGTCCCGCGAAAAGGTATTCGAAACCCCCATCGTCATCGTCACGCCTTGGATCAACAAGTTTTACATCCTCGATCTGACCGCAAAGAAGAGCATGGTCAAGTTTCTGGTCGACCAGGGCTTCGACGTCTATATCACCAGCTGGAAGAACCCGACGGCGGACATGCGCGACGTCACTTTCGACGACTACCTGATGGAAGGCATCGGCCGCATCATCGAAACCGCGCAAGGCATCTCCGGATCGGCCAGGGTGCATGCGGTCGGCTATTGCATCGGCGGCGCGGCACTGGCGACCTGGATGGCCTGGGCCAATGCCCGCTACGAGAAGAAGGATGTACCGGTCGAGACGGTCACCCTGCTGACCACGCTGGTGGATTATCACAAGCCGGGCGACATCGAGGTGTTCCTCGACGAGAACAGCATCAAGTGGCTGGAAAAGTCGATGGCCGAAAAAGGCTACCTCGACGGCAAGGAAATGGCTTGGCATTCCGCCTGCTGCGCTCCAACAGCCTGGTCTGGCATTACGTGGTGCGCGGCTACCTGTTCGGCGAGGCGCCGCCGCCTTTCGACGTCCTGTTCTGGAACATGGATTCGACCCGCATGCCGGCCGCGATGCACAGCTGGTACCTGCGCAACTTCTACCTGGAAAACCTGCTGATCAAGAAGGATGCGCTGCACCTGGCCGGCGAGAACATCGACCTCGGGCGGATCACCCAGCCGCTGTATGCGGTATCGGCCGAGGACGATCACATTGCTCCATGGCGGCAGACCTTCCGCATCAACAACTTCGTCGCCGGCTCGCGTCGTTACGTGCTGTCGACCTCGGGCCATATCCTCGGCATCGTGAATCCGGTGGTGAATCCGCCCAAGCGCGATTACCGGGTTGGCGCGGCGGAACGGCACGATACGCCGGAAGACTGGCGCGAGCGTGCGGAGCTGCGTCACGGCAGCTGGTGGGAAGACTGGATGGCCTGGCTCAAGCCGCAGTCGGGCAAGCTCGTGGCAGCGCCTCCGGTCGCCGCCAAACGGTTTCCGCCACTGGCGGACGCGCCGGGTACCTACGTGCTTGAGCAGTGAGGGTTTGGCGCGGTTCGCCGCTTGCGGCCGCGCCTGCCGTTACGGTTCCTGCGGATTGGTGCGGGTATCGAAACCGCGGATCGCTTGACGGCGGTCAATGTTACGGTGCCGGGCAGACTCCAGAATCCGGGACAGTCCAAACGGAGCCTTTCCCCATGTCGATCACCACCCCGCTGTTCCAGCACCACAAGCATTGCGACGAAATCTTTGCCGACGCCGAAGAAGCCTGCGGCGCAGGCGACTGGGCCGTCGGCGCAGAGGCTTTCGAGGCGTTCCGCGGACAGCTCGAAACCCACTTCGCGAGCGAGGAAGAACTGCTGTTCCCGGCCTTCGAGGCGGCGACCGGCATGACATCCGGCCCGACCGAGGTCATGCGCGGCGAGCATCGCCAGATGCGCGATCTGCTGGCCCAGATGCAGGCCGCGGTCGCAGCCCGCGACAGCGACGCCTTCGGCGGGGCCGCGGAGACCTTGCTGATCCTCATGCAGCAGCACAACATGAAGGAGGAGAACATCCTGTATCCGATGTGCGACAACGCCCTGGGGTCCTCGGATGTCGGCGCTTCCCTGGTCGAACGCCTCAAGTAGCCATGACCACGATCATCGACGGGCGCGAACTCCAGCCGCCGGAGCCGATGGAGCGAACGCTGGAAGCGCTGGACGGACTGGCGGAAGGTGACGACGTGCTGCTCCTGCTGTATTGCCAGCCGCATCCCCTGTTCAACATCCTGCGGAACAACGGCTACGTCTGGACCGAGGAGGTTCTGCCCGAGGGCACGCGCGAGATCCGGATCCGCAAAGCGCAGGTCTGAAAGCTGCTGGGTATGCACCCGAATCTTTCCTTCGACCAGGCGCCGCCGATTTCCGTACCCTACCGCTTTTTCCTGGTCGCGCCCTGGTTCGGCGTGATGGCGGGAATCCTCCTGGCATGGTCTGGCGCGGATGCGCTGGCATCGCGGTGGACACCCGAGGCACTGGCGCTGACCCACCTGATCGCGCTGGGTTTCATGCTCCAGGCCATGGCCGGAGCCGTGTTTCAGTTCATCCCCGTTGCGGTCGGCGGCAATGTCTGGCGTCCCAGGCTGGTGGCCAATGCCGTGCAACCCCTGCTGGTGCTCGGCACGCTGTTTCTCGTCGCCGGCTTCCTGTCCAGCCGATTTGGTCTGTTGTCTGCCGCCGTGCCGCTGTTCCTGCTGGCGGTAGGCGGCTTCGTCGTCGCCGTCGCACTGGCGTTGTGGCGGACGCCGGCAACCGGCATGACCCTGTGGGCGATGCGCATGGCGTTCGGCGGCCTGGCGGTGACCGTGCTGCTCGGGACGCTGCTGGCCGAATCGCTCGCGCGCGGATTGGCGGTACCCATGATCGAACTGACCAACATTCATCTGGCATGGGGGCTGGGCGGCTGGGCGTTGATGCTGCTGGCCGGCGTGTCCTACCACGTGGTGCCGATGTTTCAGCTGACGCGGCCCTATCCGGCGTGGTTCACCCGCGGCTTCGGGCCCCTGTTGCTGCTATTGCTGCTGGCCTGGTCGGGGCAGTACGTTCTTGGCGATTCGCGCTGGCCGGTCGCCACGGGCGCACTCCTGCTGGCCGTATGTTTCGCTTACGGCGCAATGACGCTGTGGCTGCAGTACACGCGCCGCCGCAAGATCCACGATGCGACGTCCCTCTACTTCCGGGTGGCGATGCTGTCGCTGGCGGCCTTCGCCGTTTCCGGCGCCGCCTACTTTCTGATCCCGGCAATCGGTACCGACCCGCGCACGGTGGTGTGGCTGGGGGTGCTGGCCATTGTCGGCGTGTTCGTTTCCGCCATCACGGGAATGATGTACAAGATCACGCCGTTTCTGAACTGGCTGCATTTGCAGCGCCTGGGCGCCCCCATGTCGGCCGTGCCCAACATGAAAAAAATGCTCGACGCCGACGCGATGACCGGGCAACTGCGGTTGCACGTGCTGGCCCTGCTGCTGCTTCTGGCGGCCGTCTGGCTGCCGGGGCTGGCGCGCCTGGCCGGGGTGGCTTTTGCCGGATCGAGCGCCTGGCTGGGCTGGAACCTGATCTGCACGGTGCGGCGCTACCGGACCTTCAGAGATCAAATTCGCGCAGTCGCTTTGCATCCTTGATGGTGATCTGTTTGCCGCTGACAGCAATCAGCCCGTTGGTGGCGAGATCGTGAAAGATCCGCGACAGCGTTTCCGGCGTCAGGTTCAGGCGCGAGGCGATCACCTGTTTCGAGGTCGGCAGCGAAATGTCGAACGAGCCTTCACAGGCGCCTTCCTGGGGACATTGCTGCAGCAGGTAGCCGACCACGCGTTGTGCCGAGGACCGCAGGGAATAGGTTTCGACGTCCTGCACCAGGGAATGCAGCCGCATCGAGAGGCCCGCCAGCATGCGCCGGGCGAACATCGGGTCGGTTTCCAGCAGTTCGAACACATGGGCGCTGCCGATGTGCAGCAGCAGGCTGTCGACCAGGCCTTCGGCAAATATCGGGCAGGGGCGACCGAGGAACATGATGGCTTCGCCAAAGGTCTGGCGCGGCCCGATGATCTGCATCACCTTCTCGTTGCCCTGCGAGGAAGGAAAGGCCAGCTTGATCTGGCCGAAGACCACGACGTAGAAACCCTTGAGCAGGTCGCCTTTCTGGAACAGCATTTCGCTCTTGGAAAGTCGGCGCTCGCGACACGCCGGCTCCAGATTGGCGATCTGGTCCGGCGCAAGTTCCTGGAACAGCGGCAGGCGGGCAAGAATCTGCGGGATGTCGAGCTTGGTTTCGTGCATGGTTCCGTGCGGGGATGTGCGGTTTGTTTGCGGGCGGAACCTTACCATGCATCGTGTCGGGAGCGAAAGCGGTAATGCGCCTGCAGGTCGTGTTCGCCGCGCCCCACCGGCCGATGTTCCTTGCGGGCACGGTGCAGGCGCTGGCCGTCATGGTGTTCTGGGGGCTGGAGCTTGGCGGGCGCTACCTCGGGCTCTGGCCGGTTCCGCCGTGGCCGCTATTGGCGGTGTTCCCGCCGCCGGTGCTGCACGCCTTGCTGCTGTCCTGCGGCATGTTTCCCTTTTTCATGTTCGGCTTCATCCTGACCGCCGGACCGCGCTGGCAGGGCGCGGGTGAATTGTCACAGCGGGATTTCGTCCCCGCCTTCGTGTTGCTGAGCTGTGGCTGGCTGCTGGTCTGGGCGGCCTTGCTGCTGCCGCAGCTGTTGGTTGCGGGCCTCGTCCTGGTACTGGTCGGCTGGATGGCGGTGGCCCTCGTGCTGGTCCGCCTTGCCCGGCAACGGACAACGGACCGGGAACACATGGGCTTTGTCGCGCTGGCGGGCTGGCTCGGCGTGGCGGCGATGGGTGCTTTTGCCGTCTTCGCCGGGGGAGGGGAGCCGCCTTGGGCGCGGCTCGGAATAAGCCTGGCCGTCTGGGGTTTTTTGCTGCCGGTGTTTCTTGCGGTAGCGCATCGCATGCTGCCTTTCTTTACCGCTTCAGCGGTGCGGGGCTATGTCCTGCACCGTCCGCCCTGGGCCTTGCGCAGCCTGGTCGGGCTGGGCTTGCTGCACGGCGGCCTGGCATTCTTCGAACGGATCGAATGGCTCTGGCTGGCGGACCTGCCGGCCACGCTGGTCGCCGTTCGCCTGACCTGGCTTTGGTGGAGCCGCGCGGCCCTGGCCAACCGCATGCTCTCCGTGCTGCATGTCGCCTTCGCCTGGCTGGGTGCCGCCTTCGCCTTGTTCGCCGTGCAAAGCCTGTTCTGGAAAGCGGCCCCCGGCTTCCTCGGCCAGGCCCCCCTGCATGCCTTGACGCTCGGTTTCTTCGCGTCCATGCTGATCGGCATGGCTTCGCGCGTGACGCTCGGACACTCCGGCCGGCCGGTGGCCGCGGACGATGCGATGTGGCGGGCGTTCTGCATGATGCAGGCGGCGGCGGCATTGCGCGTGATCAGCGAGCTGCCGGCGCTGCCGGGCGCCCATGCGCTGATGTGGTTGTCTTCGATGCTCTGGCTGGGCGCCTTCGGCACCTGGGCCTGGCGTTTTGCGCCGGCCTTCTGGCGCCCGCGCGCGGACGGCCAACCGGGGTAGGCAAATGTACCTGGCCGTCAAGTACGTCCATGTCATCAGCGTGGTCTTGAGCCTGACCGGTTTCTTCCTGCGCGGCATCCTGATGATGCGCGACTCGCCCCTGCTCGCGGCACGCTGGATCAGGGTGGTGCCGCACATCAACGATACCGTGCTGCTGCTTGCGGCGCTGTCGCTGGCGGCGATGTCGGGCCAGTATCCCTTCGTCGTCGGCTGGGTCACGGCGAAGGTGCTCGGCGTGATCGCCTACATCATCCTCGGTGCGCTGGCCTTGCGCGATGCAGGCACGCGCAGGATGCGGATCGCCTGCTGGCTTGCGTCGCTTGCGGTATTCGGCTGGATCGTCTCGGTGGCGTTGACGCGCCAGCCGCTGGGATTTCTCGCCGCGATGACCTAGCCGATGCGCCCGTCGGGCGGCGTCAGCAGGGTCTTGAGCCGCGGGATGTCCACGATGCGGATGTGCTTTTGCTGCACCGAGATCAAGCCTTCGTCCTGGAAGCGCGAAAAGGCGCGGCTCACGGTTTCCAGCTTGAGTCCGAGATAGGAGCCGATTTCCTCGCGCGTCATGCGCAGGTGGAATTCGGCCGGGGAATAGCCGCGCGCGCTGAAGCGCTGCGAGAGGTTGAGCAGGAAGGCGGCCAGGCGCTCTTCGGCGCGCATGGTGCCGAGCAGCATCATGACGCCGTGGTCGCGCACGATCTCGCGGCTCATGACCTTGTGCAGGTGGTGCTGCAGCGAGTGGATTTCGCTGGAGAGCATCTCCAGTTCGGTGAAGGGGATCAGGCAGACTTCGCTGTCTTCCAGCGCCACCGCATTGCAGGTATGGGTTTCCGTGCTGATGCCGTCCATGCCGAGGATCTCGCCGGCCATCTGGAAACCCGTCACCTGGTCGCGGCCGTCTTCGGTCAGCACGTCGGTCTTGAAGAATCCCGAGCGGACGGCAAAGATCGATTCGAAGGGATCGCCGGCGCGATACAGGAAGTGGCCGCGCTTCAGCTTGCGCCCGCCGCCGATCAGCTTGTCGAGTCGCCCCATGTCGACTTCCGACAAGCCGAAAGGCAGGCAAAGCTCGCGCAGGTTGCACTGTGAACAGGCAACCTTCAGCCCCGGGGTAATCAGGGGAATTACGTTTTGCTTGACGTTTGCATGCACGCTGGATGCGCTACCCGTTCAAGGGACCTCGTTGACATTTATCAACACAAATCGATTGCGATTGCGGCATCCTGCATACTCGGCGCAGTTGTGTCGTACTTGCCGCAATTTCCCACTTCAAACCCATGGATTATCAGGAACTCATTTTCGATCCGCAGGTGATCCGGCGTTTTGACGTCAACGGTCCGCGCTACACGTCCTATCCGACCGCCGACCGCTTTGTCGAGGCTTTCGGTGCGGACGACTACATGCGTTGGCTCGGGAAACGGACCATAGGCGGCATTGGGCGACCGTTGTCATTATACGTCCACATACCTTTCTGCAACACGATCTGCTACTACTGCGCCTGCAACAAGATCATCACCAAGGATCACGGCCGCTCCGCCAAGTACATCAAGTACCTGGGCAAGGAAATCGCCATGCAGGAGGCGGCGCTGGACGGCAGCCGCGACGTGGTCCAGCTGCATTTCGGCGGCGGCACGCCGACCTTCCTCAGCGACGACGAGATGCAGCGGCTGATGGAAATCATCCGCAGGCATTTTCGCCTGTTGCCCGGCGGCGAGTATTCGATCGAGGTCGATCCGCGCAAGGTCGACCGCCACAACGTCCGCCTCCTCGGCGAACTGGGCTTCAACCGCATGAGCGTCGGCGTCCAGGATTTTTCGCCGGAAGTGCAGGTCGCCGTCAATCGCGTGCAGAGCCTCGAAGAAACCAAGCTGGTGATCGACTCGGCCCGCGAGTTCGGCTTCAAGGGCATCTCGGTGGACCTGATCTACGGCCTGCCGAAGCAGAACGTGATCAGTTTCAACCATACGCTCGACGAGGTCATCAAGCTCGACCCGGACCGCCTCTCGATCTACAACTACGCCCACCTGCCCAGCCTCGCCAAGCCGCAGCGGCGCATCAACGAGGCCGACCTGCCGACGGCCGATGCGCGCCTGCAGATCCTGCAACTGGCGATCCGCCGCCTGACCGACGCCGGCTACGTCTTCATCGGCATGGACCACTTCGCCAAGCCCGACGACGAACTTGCGGTGGCCCAGCGCCAGGGGCGCCTGCACCGCAACTTCCAGGGCTATTCCACGCACGCCGAGGCCGACCTGATGGCCTTCGGCGTCTCCGCCATCGGCAAGGTCGGCCCCAGCTACTGCCAGAACGTGCGCACGCTGGACGAGTACTACGACAGCCTCGACCAGGGCGTGCTGCCGATCTTCCGCGGCATCGAGCTGAATGCCGACGACCTCCTGCGCCGCAGCATCATCCAGGCGCTGATGTGCCATTTCGAGTTGTCCATCGAATCCATCGAGATCGCCCACCTGATCGACTTCAAGTCCTATTTCGCCACCGAGCTGGACGACCTGCGCGAAATGGAAAAGGGCGGCCTGCTGACCATCGACGACCAGTGGATCAGCGTCGAGCCGCGCGGGCGCCTGCTGGTGCGCGCCATCGCCATGGCGTTCGACAAGTACCTGCGCACCGACCGCGAGCGGGTGCGGTATTCCAAAGTGATATAGCGGCGCGGCGCCGTGTCGCCAGCGCCGACTTTTGCCATCGCCTGATGCCCGATAGCGGATTCCTTGCCGTGTTCCTCGTCGGCCTGCTCGGCGGCGTGCATTGCGCCGGCATGTGCGGCGGCATCGTCTCCGCCCTGGCCCTCCAGATGCCCGGCAAATCCGCCGCCGGCGGCGCGGCCTGGACCATCCACCTTGCCTACAACCTCGGCCGCATCGGCAGCTATGCCGTGGCCGGCGCCCTGATGGGCGCGCTGGGCAGCCTCGGCCTGCTGCTCGACAAGGCGCTGCCGGTGCAATTGGCGCTGTACGTCGCCGCCAACCTGATGATGGTCGCGCTCGGCCTGTATCTCACCGGCATCAGCGGCGCGCTGGCCTTCACCGAGCGGGCCGGGCAATGGCTGTGGCGCCGCATCCAGCCGGCGACCCGAAGTTTCCTGCCGGTGCGCGGCCCGGCCCAGGCCTTTCCGCTCGGCCTGCTCTGGGGCTGGCTGCCCTGCGGCCTGGTCTACAGCGTGCTGGCCATGGCACTGCTGACCGGCAGCGCCACGCGGGGCGCGGCGACATTGCTGGCCTTCGGCCTTGGCACACTGCCCAACCTGATGCTGGCCGGATTGCTGCTGGCGCGTTTTCGCAGTGTGATCCAGGGACGCGCGCTGCGCCTTGGCGCCGGCCTGCTGGTGCTGGGCTTCGGCGTGTATGGGCTGCTCAATGCGGCGACGCTGGGCGGCAAGCTTTGGCAGGGCGTGGTCTTGCGCGGTTGAATAGTCAGGGCCTGAGGGCGGGAAGCAGCGCCACCTCCGAGGGGAGCGCGGCTGGCCGCGCCGGCCTTGGCCGCGCCATGCGGCGCGCGCCGCCGCATAATCAGCATTCCCTAATACTTGAACGGAAAGTCCGGATGAACGCGCCGCAGGATTCCGCCGCCGGCAATTGCGACACCGTCGAACTGGCGCTGGGCGGCATGACCTGTGCCGCCTGCGCGGCGCGCATCGAAAAGCAGTTGAACAAGCTGCCCGGCGTCGAGGCGGCGGTCAACTTCGCCGCCGAGCGCGCCCACGTGCGCTACGCGCCGGGCGATGTCGACGTCGAGCGCCTGATTGCCACGGTGGTCAAGACCGGATTCAGCGCCGACATTTCCACGGCCGACACGCGCAGCGAAGAGAAGGCCAGAAAGCTCGCCATCTACCATGACGAACTGCGCCGCTTCTGGATATCCGCCGCGCTGACCCTGCCGCTGGTGGCGCAGATGGCCTTCATGTTCGGCGCCGACACCCATGACGACGTGCTCCCGCGCTGGCTGCAACTGCTGCTGGCGACGCCGGTACAGTTCTGGATCGGCTGGCGCTTCTACGTCGGCGGCTTCAACGCCATCCGCGGCGGCGCCGGCAACATGGACGTGCTGGTGGCGCTGGGCACCAGCATGGCCTGGGCCTACAGCGTCGTCGTCACGGCCTGGAACCTGCACCACCAGCACGTGTATTTCGAAGCCTCGGCCACGGTCATCACGCTGGTGCTGCTGGGCAAGATCCTCGAGGCGCGGGCCAAGGCCGGGACCTCGGCCGCAATCGAGGCGCTGGCGAAACTGCAGCCGCAGACGGCCCGCATCGAGCGGCGAATTGGCGATATCACCGAACTGGTCGACGTGCCGGTGGCGACGCTGATCCCGGGCGACGTGTTCGTGGTTCGCGCCGGCGAGGCGATGCCGGTCGATGGCGCGGTCATCGAAGGCGCATCCTCGGCCGACGAAGCCATGCTGACCGGCGAGAGCCTGCCGGTGGCGAAGGCCGCCGGCGACAAGGTGTTCGCCGCCACCATCAACGGCGACGGCCTGCTGCGCTGCCGCGCCACCGGCGTCGGCAGCCACACCCTGCTGGCCGGGATCATCCGCCTGGTGGAGCAAGCGCAGGGCTCCAAGGCGCCGGTGCAACGCCTGGCCGACAGGGTGGCGGCGATCTTCGTCCCCGTCGTCGTGGCGATCGCGCTGGCGACCTTCGTCGCCTGGTGGGCGCTGGCCGGCGATTTCACCCAGGCCATGGTCAATGCCGTGGCGGTGCTGGTGATCGCCTGCCCCTGCGCGCTGGGCCTGGCGACGCCGACCGCGATCATGGTCGGCACCGGGCAGGGCGCCCGCGCCGGCGTGCTGATCCGCAATGCGGTGGCGCTGGAGCTTGCGCAGAAACTCAAGGTGCTGGTGGTGGACAAGACCGGCACCCTGACCGAGGGCCGGCCGGTGGTGACCGACATCGTAAAAGTCGGCGCTGGCGACACGGCGACTCTCTTGCGCCTGGCGGCCAGCCTCGAGCAGGGCTCGGCGCATCCGCTGGCCGCCGCGATCGTGGCGCGGGCGAAAACCGACAGGCTGGCGCTGGCTGTCCCGCAAAACGTGGTGGCCACGGCCGGACGGGGCCTGGCCGGCGAGGTCGACGGCCGTCGGGTACAACTCGGGTCCGTGACCTGGATGCAGGAGCAGGGCCATGCCGCAGCCGGAGCCGAGGCTCTGGCGCAGGCCGGCCGCAGCGTGGTTGCGGTGGTGGCCGACGACGTCCTGCTCGGCGTCATCGGCATTGCCGATCCGCTGCGCGCCACGTCGCGCGCCGCGGTGGCGCGCCTCGACCGGCTCGGCGTCGAAGTCGTCATGCTCACCGGCGACAATGCCGGCACGGCACGGGCGGTCGCCCATGAAGCCGGCATCGAACTTTTCGAGGCCGAGGTCCTGCCCGGCGACAAGGCGGCGGCGGTGAACAAGCTCAAGGGCGCCGGCCGCCTGGTCGGCATGGCCGGCGACGGCATCAACGACGCACCGGCGCTGGCCGCGGCCGACGTCAGCTTCGCCATGGCGGCGGGGTCCGACGTGGCGATGCAGGCCGCCGACATCACCCTGATGCGCGACGACCTCGGCAGCGTGGCCGATGCGATCTCGCTGTCGCGCGCCACCTTGGCCAAGATCCGGCAGAATCTGTTCTTCGCCTTCATCTACAACGTGCTCGGCATCCCGCTCGCGGCGCTGGGCATGTTGAACCCCGTCATCGCCGGCGCGGCGATGGCGGCCAGCTCGGTCTCGGTGGTGAGCAACTCGCTGCTGCTGCGCCGGTGGCAACCCAACAAGGATTGATGACATGGAAACGACGACAATCAAGGTGGACGGCATGTCCTGCGGCGGCTGCGTGAAAAGCGTGACCGGCGTGCTCACCGCGCTCGACGGCGTGGCGAAGGCGGATGTCTCGCTGGAACAGAAGCAGGCGGTGGTTGAATTCGATGCCGCGAAAGTGACGCGCGATCAGCTCAAGGCCGCGATCGAGGACGCCGGCTTCGACGCCGGTTAACAGGCGGGCGGCGTCAGGAGTTCGCGCTGCCCACGTCCTGGAAGCAGCGTTCGCAGGTCGTCGAACCCTCGCGCACGACATGGCCGTACTCCCGGCACTGTCGCGCCAGCGCGAACAGGGCGAATGCGGGCCGTTTCAAGGCCAGCACGACGATCAACAGCGTGCCCGCGATGAACGGGAACTGTTCGCCCGTGGCGCCTCCCATCCATCGCATCGTGTAGGGCTGCAACAGGGATGCGGCGAGGATGATCAGGCCCGAGCCGATCACGAACACCGTGTTGGCGAAGTGTTTGGCCTTGTCTTCAAGTTCCTGTTTCGATGGCGTCACGGCGGCTCCGTTGCAATGGGGTGAGGGTGGCAAACCAAGCCGCGCAGTTTAGCGCCGGTCGGCA
>JADJFK010000043.1 GCA_016708585.1 Sulfuritalea sp.
ACCAACAGCGGCCAATAAAATGCCGAAGGCATGGCCGCTGTTGGCGTCCACGTTGAACGCCCAGTTAGGTTTTTGACCAGTGGCACGCCCTGGAAACACACGACAGATGAAGTTGAGGTGAGGGCGGGCCACGGTGAATTTTTGCTGCTGCTGCCAGAATTCCAGAGAGTGTGACAGACAAACCGACCTGGTTGAAGCACCCAAACCGGTGATAGTAGATTGAGACATGGCGCTGCACCCGGTGAACGAACTGCTTGCCAGTAAAACGCCAAACTTCAAGATGCGAACAACTGCTTGAGTGAGCACGGAAGCGGCGTTGGCGAACATCAGTGTTCTCGCGTGGGAGTGGCGATGCATAACGCGCAAACCTTGCCATGCAAAGAAAGCAACCTTGGCACGACAAATGATTCCCGCGTGCTGGATGTATGAACTTGCACCGATGTTGACATTTGCCAGAGCCTTTGCACCGAGTTACCTGAGCGTATTTTTAAACGGGACCTAACGAATTAGTTAACTGGCGCCGGAGCCCCGCAGGGGCGCAGGGCACCAACAGCGGCCAATAAAATGCCGAAGGCATGGCCGCTGTTGGCGTCCACGTTGAACGCCCAGTTAGGTTTTGCACCTGTGGCACGGCCTTGAAACACACGACAGATGAAGTTGAGGTGAGGGCGGGCCACGGTGAATTTTTGCTGCTGCTGCCAGAATTCCAGAGAGTGTGACAGACAAACCGACCTGGTTGAAGCACCCAAACCGGTGATAGGAGATTGAGACATGACCCCGCGCCCGGTGAACGAACTGCTTGCCAGTAAAACGCCAAACTTCAAGATGCGAACAACTGCTTGAGTGAGCACGGAAGCGGCGTTGGCGAACATCAGTGTTCTCGCGTGGGAGTGGCGATGCATAACGCGCAAACCTTGCCATGCAAAGAAAACAACCTTGGCACGACAAATGATTCCCGCGTGCTGGATGTATGAACTTGCACCGATGTTGACATTTGCCAGAGCCTTTGCACCGAGTTACCTGAGCGTATTTTTAAACGGGACCTAACGAACTAGTTAACTGGCGCCGGAGCCCGAAGGGCGCAGGGCACCAACAGCGGCCAATAAAATGCCGAAGGCATGGCCGCTGTTGGCGTCCACGTTGAAAAAATGGATGCCGTCCCGACGACAATGCCCTCCCAGGTCAGAGCAGGCGTCAAGAATCGCCAAGATTGCAAGCATCGCTAGTAAGAAGGTCAAGAGGTAATAAGTAACCTCAGCCCCTTTGCGTCGTGACTCACTGCGCTCAATGAGGGTAAGCGAAATTGTGCTGGCGAGAAGTGCTGCAACACTCACTATGAAGATGAGTATCTTGATAAAAACCTCACCGAACCCGCTTGGTCCATCGGATCTGATGGTGAAGGAATTTATTGAAGATATGATAAAAAATGTGAAATTTAGGAGAAACCTCTTGCCCAGGGATTGCAATTTTTCGCCAGGCGAAGGTTTTGTCATTTCGCTCATATCTTTGCGTGACATAATTTTTCCTGATTAGAAACGTGCCTCAGCATGCGACCTGACCGTCTTTTCCTTGATGGGCTTTGCTCTCACGACGTCGACGATGAGACTTGCGACCAGACCACGCAGATCGAAGCGGCGGTTGAACCTGTAGGCGAAGCCAGCAAGGTAGTGCTCGGCGTACTTGCGGTAGTTCAGGGCATGGAAGGCTCCGGCCAACGTGGTCTTGAGATTGCCCAGCACGGTGTTGACCCACTTGAAGCTGGGCAGGTCGCGCGGCTTGAGGGAGCCGACCACCATCGGGAGGTGAAGGCAACCGGCATCGGCCACCGCACTGAAGCAGGCCAAACCATCGCTGTGCACGCTGGTGCCCGGTGCCAGATTGGACTTGGCCCACTTGCTGATCGCTTCAGAGGTGAACCCTCTGACCACATTGAGCTTGATGAACATCGGATGCCCGTGATCATTGACCGAGACAGCCGCGACAAAGGGGACCTTGTTCTCGGAGCCCCGACCGACTTTGCCGCCTGTGCGCTCGCCTCCGAGGTAAGCGTCATCGAGTTGCACCGTGCCGCTGAGTTGGTGGGTGGCGTCTTGCGAGGCCATGGCCCGGTTGATCTTCTGATGCAACAGCCAGGCAGTGGGATAGCTCACGCCAAGCTGACGCTTGAGCGCCAGGGCCGACAGGCCGGTTTTGGCCTGACTGATGAGGTAGATGGCCAAGAACCAGGTCGTCAGGGGCAGTTTGGTGTGTGCCATGAGACTGCCTGCGGTCAGGGAGGTCTGATGCCGACAGCCATTGCACTGGAAGAGCTTACGGGCACCGTGGCCGACCACATAGTGATCACTGCTGGAGCAGCGCGGACAGCGAAATCCCTCAGGCCAGCGCGCGGCCTTGATCGCTTCGGCGCACTGTGCCTCGGTGCCAAAGCTACGAAGGAATTCCGGAATCGACATGCCGTGCTGGAACTGAATCTGGTTGAAGGCCATGGTGCTCACCCCACTGTAAGAAGACTCCAGATTAGTGAGTCACAAGCTCATGGGGTGAGCCTCGCTGAGGCAGGTTTCTAATCAGGTAATTTTTTGCTCATGATTCTCCATCTCCTTTTCACAGGTGCCAAATAAGGTAGCAGGGCATTGGTTGTAGATTGGCCTAACAGGCTGCGGAAATACCCAGCCGCCAAGTCCACGCCCCAGTGGCGTGATGCGTTATCAGCGTAGCACCTCAACGACCTGAAGCGACACCCACCATGCGCGGCGCCGACACCTTCACCGAAGGCCTGTTCACCCTCAAGAAGCTTGACGACTTCGTGCCAGCCAACCACCCGCTGCGGGTCATCCGCACGATGGTCAACAAGGCCCTGGCCGAGATGGGCGAGTTGTTCGCCGGGATGTACGAGGAAGACGCCAAAGGCGGTCGCCCCAGCATCGCGCCAGAGAAGCTGCTGCGCGCCATGCTGCTGCAGGTGCTGTACTCGATTCGCTCGGAGCGCCAGTTGATGGAGCAGACGCAATACAACCTGCTGTTTCGCTGGTTCATCGGCCTGTCGATGGACGACTCGGTGTGGGTGCCCACGGTGTTCACCAAGAACCGCGAGCGGCTGATTGAGCACGATGCTGTGGTGGCCTTCTTCAACGCCGTGCTCAAGCAGGCAGACAAGAAGCGGTGGTTGTCCAAGGCGTCCCGGTCCAACGTGACCGTTGATTCCGGCGGATCGTGACCGCCGATTCTGGTTCATCGTGACCGGCCGTTCTGGTCGAACGTGACCGATTTTTGCACCTGACCGGAATCTCGGTCACGATGCCGGAATCACCGGTCACGATGCCAGCATGGCGTCGTATGCCACCGTGATGGTGTTGCGCAAGTTGTCTCACCCAATGCAGTTAGCCTGCCCAGTTTTTTGCTGGAGCCGGCATGCCTGCACCAAGGATTCACATGCGCAAGATCAAGGACGTTCTGCGTCTCAAACTCGATGCTCGGCTCTCGCACGAGCGTATCGCCGCCGCCCTGGGCATCTCCAAAGGCGTGGTTACCAAGTACGTCGGTTTGGCCTCGGTCGCAGGTCTGGATTGGCACTCCATCCAGCCCCTGGACGAGACCGCTTTGCAGCATCGCCTGCTGGCACCGCCACCACGGCCGCAGCACTTCGTGCACCCCGACTACGCCCAGATTCACAAAGAACTGCGCCGCAAGGGCATGACGCTCATGCTGCTGTGGGAGGAGCACACCCAGCAGCACCTGGACGGTCATACGCACTCCTACTCGCAGTTCTGCGAGAACTACCGCCGCTACGCCAAGACACTCAAGCGCTCGATGCGCCAGACCCACCGCGCAGGCGAGAAGCTGTTCATCGACTTTGCAGGTCCCACGATCGAGTTGGTGGACGGCAGCCGTGCCCACATCTTCGTGGCCGCTCTGGGCGCTTCGAGCTACACCTTTGCTTGTGCCACACCGCGCGAGACCATGTCCGACTGGCTTGATGGCTGCGCCCGCGCCCTGACATTCATCGGTGGGGTGCCCCAGCTCATCGTGCCGGACAACCCCAAAGCCCTGATTGCCAACCCCAACCGCTATGAACCTCGCGCCAACGAGACGGTGGAGGACTTCGCTCGCCACTACGGCACCTCGATGCTGCCGGCGCGCCCCTATCACCCGCAGGACAAGGCCAAGGTCGAATCTGCTGTGCAAGTTGTCGAGCGCTGGATCCTGATGCGACTGCGCCACCAACGCTTTGCGAGCGTGGACGATGTCAACGAGGCCATCGCGCCGCTGCTGGAACAACTCAACAACAAGGCATTCCAGAGGTTGCCTGGCAGCCGAGCCAGCACGTTTGCAGAGTTGGATGCGCCAGCACTGCAAGCCTTGCCTCTGCAGCCCTGGGAATTCGCCACCTACAAGACCGTGCGCGTGCACATTGATCACCACGTCGAGATCGAGGGGCATCGCTACAGCGTGCCGCAGTCCTTGGTCGGGCTGGTCCTGGAGGCACGCATCACCGCGCGCAGCGTGGAGATCGTCCACCGTGGCCAGCGTGTGGCCGCTCATCTGCGCTGTGCGCACAAGGGAGGCTTCACCACCGTGGCAGAGCACATGTCGGCAGCGCACCGCGCGCATCGGGAGTGGACCCCTGAACGCCTGATTCACTGGGGCGGCACCATTGGTGTGGCCTGTGCCAGCACCGTCCAGCGTCTGCTGGAAGAGCGACGCCATCCCGAGCATGGCTACCGCGCCTGCCTGGGGCTGCTGTCACTGGCCAAGAAGTACGGCAAGCCCCGACTGGAAGCCGCTTGCCTCATCGCCCTGGAGCTTGGCACCGTCAAGTACAGGCACGTCAGCGACATCCTGGCAAACGGCCGGGATCAGGTGCCCGCTACGACCGCCACCGACTGGACCAGCCCGCACCATGCCCACGTTCGTGGCCCCGGTTACTACCAGTGAACAGACAGGATCGCACCATGATGATGAACACGACTTTGAACCAGCTGCGTGAACTCAGGCTGATGGGCATGCTCACAGCCCTTGATGAGCAACTGACGCAGGCCGGCATGAGCGCTGTCAGCTTTGAAGAACGCATGGCTCTGATCGTCGAGCGCGAGCTCCATTGGCGCCACGACAAGCGGCGTGCGCGCCTGCTCAAAGAGGCCAAGCTGAAGTACCCCCAAGCCGCCATTGAGGACATCGATACACGAGCTGGACGCGGCCTGGATCGCAAGGCTGTCATGAGCCTGGCCTTGGGTGATTGGATCGACAGCGGCCACAGCGTGCTGATCACCGGTCCCACCGGAGCTGGCAAATCCTGGCTGGCTTGTGCACTGGCCCAGCATGCCTGCCGCCGCGGGCGCTCAGCCTTCTACCAACGGGTGCCACGTCTGAGCGAAGAGCTGCGCATCCGTCACGGCAATGGCACCTTTGGCAAGTGGCTCATCCAGTTGGCCAAGACCGATGTCCTGTTGCTGGACGACTGGGGCATGGCTGGGCTGGACAACCAGGCCCGCGCTGACTTGCTGGAGATCATCGACGACCGAGCTGCCAGCAAGGCCACCATCATCACCAGTCAGCTGCCCATTGAACACTGGCATGCCTGGGTCGGTGACGCCACGATTGCCGACGCGATCCTTGATCGCCTGATGCAGCGAAACCACCGATTCACTCTGACCGGTGAGTCCCTGCGACAAAAGCCCAAACCCACGAAAAAGGAGCCCGACTCAGACCCATCGTGACCGACACCCCTACAATTTGAACGCGCAACACCTCACACGGTGCAACCGGTCACGATGGGCCGGAATCGTCGGTCACGTTCGCCAGAATA
>JADJFK010000044.1 GCA_016708585.1 Sulfuritalea sp.
TAGGCGCTGCCCAGATCGGCACGGGTCTGCTGCCCGATCTTGTACACCAGTTCAAGCGAGATTTCGTCGGCCAGCGCCAGCGGACCGACCGGCATGCCGGCGATCAGGCCGGCCTTGTCGATCAGCGCCGGCGGCACGCCCTCCTCCAACAGCGCCATGCCCTCGGAAACGTAAGTGCCAAAGACACGGCTGGTATAGAAGCCGCGCGAATCGTTGACCACGATCGGCGTCTTGCCGATGGCGCGCACGTAGTCCATCGAACGCGCCAGCGTTGCGTCGCTGGTGGCTTTGCCGACGATGATCTCGACCAGCGGCATCTTCTCCGCCGGCGAGAAGAAATGCAGGCCGATGAAGCTGGCCGGGCGTGACGAGGCTGTGGCGAGGCCGGTGATAGGCAGGGTCGAGGTGTTGGAGGCGAAGATGGCGTCGGCGGGAATCACCGCTTCAGCCTGCTGTGTCACCGCCACCTTGATCTCGCGCTGCTCGAACACGGCTTCGATGACCAGTTCGCAGCCTGTCAAATCGGCGTAGTCGGCCGTGGGATGGATGCGGGCCAGCAGGGCATCCATCGCCTCCTGCGTCAGGCGCCCCTTGGCCACCTGCTTGCCCCACTGTTTCGCGGCGTAGGCCTTGCCTTTTTCCGCCGCTTCCTGCGTCGTATCGAGCAGCACCACAGCGATGCCGGCCGCAGCAGTCGACATCGCGATCCCCGCGCCCATCATGCCGGCGCCGAGCATGCCGACCTTCGTGTATTCCTGCTGCACCACCGGGTTTGTCAAACTCGCCGGACGCGAGGCTAGTTTGTTGGCGTCCTGCATGCCGAAGAACAGGCTGCGGATCATGTTCTTCGCCACCGGCGACAGCGCAAGATTGGTGAAATAGCGAGCCTCGATCGCCAGGCCCGTATCGAAATCGCTCGCCAGTCCCTCGTAGATGCAGGACAGGATGTGCTTCGGCGCCGGGTAGTTGTCGAAGGTCTTTTCGCGCAGCATGGCGTTGGCCGCCATCAGCATCTGCATGCCGTGGGGCGTGCCCGGTCCGCCGCCGGGAATCTTGAAACCCTTGCGATCCCAGGGCTGCAGCGGCTTCTCGCCGGATGCGATCGTATCGAGCAGCCACTTCCGCGCTGCCTGGCGTTCTTCGCCCATCGGCACCACGGCGTGAATCATGCCGATCTTCAGCGCCTCGCCCGCCGCGATGCGCTTGCCTTCCATCAACAGCGGCGCCGCCGCCTGCATGCCGATCAGGCGCGGCAGGCGCTGCGTGCCGCCGGCGCCGGGCAAGAGGCCCAGCGTGACTTCGGGAAAGCCGAAGCGCGCCTTCGGGTTGTCCGCCGCGACGCGGTAATGGAAGGCCAGCGCCAGTTCCATGCCGCCGCCCAGTGCGCTGCCGTTCAAGGCGGCGGCCACCGGCTTGCCGCCGAGTTCGAGGGCGCGCAGGAATTTCTGCCAGTCGCCGATCGCCGCGTGGAAAACCGCCGCATCGTTGACGGCAGCGAGTTCTCCGAGGTCGCCGCCGGCGATGAAATCCTTCTTCGCCGAGCAGACCAGCAGGCCACGGACAGAGGAGTCCGCCAGCGCCATGCGGCAAGCCTCGACGAAGGTCGTCAACGAGGCTTCGTTGAGGATGTTCTGCGACTTGCCCGGGTAATCCCATTCCAGCGTGGCAATGCCGTCCGCATCGACGGTGTAGTTCAGCATGTCAGTTGCTCCGTGGCGCCGGGTGAGTCTGCGGTGGTTCAAAGAAGTCGATTTGTGATGCTTTGGGAGCGCCACGGATGGCGGGAGTCCTCCTCCGGGAAGTAAAGGGGGAGGGCCGGCGTTTTTTCGGCCCGGAGGACATGGACGGAGGAGGACTCCCGCCATCCGTGGCGGGATACGCATTTGCCTTGCGACATCTGCGATGCAACACCGTCACCTGATCGGGAGGGCGGGGCGTTCTGCGCAGCGAAGTAAAGAAGGAGTCGGCGCCCGCAGGGCGGCGACGGGTGACATGAGCGAAGCAGAATGCCCCGCCCTCACGATCCGGCGCAGGCTGAAAATATATACCGGCTTTCATTTCAAACCCGCTCGATGATCGTGGCTGTTCCCATTCCAGCGCCAACGCACAGCGTCGCCAGTCCGGTGCCCACACCCCGCCGCTCCATCTCGTCGAGCAGCGTGCCGAGGATCATCGCGCCGGTGGCACCGAGGGGATGGCCCATGGCAATGGCGCCGCCATTGACGTTGATCCGGTCGTGCGCCACATCGAGCACCTGCATGAAGCGCAGCACCACGGCGGCGAAGGCCTCGTTGAGTTCGAACAGGTCGATGTCGCCCACCTTCATGCCGGCGCGTCTGAGCGCCTTCTCCGCGGCATACGAAGGGCCGGTCAGCATGATCGAGGGTTCGGAACCGATCGACGCGAAGGAGCGGATGCGTGCGCGCGGCCTCAGGCCCAGCGCCGCGCCCATTTCCTTCGTGCCGAACAGCACGGCGGCCGCGCCGTCGACAATGCCGGAACTGTTGCCGGCGTGATGCACATGGTCTATGCGCTCGACTTCCGGATAACGCTGCAGCATCACGCTGTCGAAGCCATACTTTTCGCCCTGCTCGCGGAACGAAGGCTTGAGTTGCGCCAGCGATTCGATCGTGGTTTCCGGGCGCATGTACTCGTCGCGGTCGAGCATGACCAGGCCGTTGATGTCCATCACCGGCACGATCGACCGGGCGAAGCGCCCTGCCTCCCAGGCTTCCCTGGCGCGGCGCTGGGATTCGACGGCATAGGCATCCACGTCCCGGCGCGAGAATCCCCACTTGGTCGCGATCAAATCGGCGGCAATGCCCTGCGGCACGAAGCCGGTCTTCGCCGCCACCTGCGGATCGGTCGGCCAGGCGCCACCCGAGGAAAACAAGGGTACGCGCGACATCGATTCGACGCCGCCGCCGACGACGAGGTCGGCCTGGCCGGCCATGATCTGCGCCGCGGCCTGGTTGCAGGCCTCCAGCCCCGAAGCGCAAAAGCGGCTGACGGTGACGCCCGGCGCCGTGATCGCGTAGCCGGCATAAAGCGCCGCGACACGCGCGATGTCGGCGCCCTGCTCGCCCACCGGCTCGACGCAGCCGAGCACCACGTCGTCCACCTGCGAGGTGTCGAGGTGGTTGCGCTCGCGCAGGGCGCGCAAGGCGGTCGCCGCGAGGTAGATCGGCGTCGCCTGGTTCAGCGCCCCGCCCGGCTTGCCCTTGCCGCGCGGCGTGCGCAGGGCGTCGAAGATGAAGGCGTCGGCCATCACAGGCTCCGCGAAATCAGCTCTTTCATGATTTCGTTGGTACCGCCGTAGATGCGCTGCACGCGCGCATCGGCCCAGGCGCGGGTGATCGGGTAGTCCCACATGTAGCCGTAGCCGCCATGCAGCTGCACGCACTCGTCCATAACCTTGAATTGCAAATCGGTGCACCAGTACTTGGCCATCGAGGCCGTCGCCGGGTCGAGCTTGTTGTCCAGCAGCAGTTCGATGCAGCGGTCGACGAAGACGCGGCCGACCTGGATCTCGGTCTTGAGCTCGGCCAGCTTGAAACGGGTGTTCTGGAACTTGGCGATCTCCTGGCCGAAGGCCTTGCGCTCGTTGGTGTACTGGATGGTCCAGTCCAGCGCCGCCTCGGCCGAGGCCATCGCGATGACGGCGATCTGCAAGCGCTCCCAGGGCAGCTCCTGCATCAGGTACACGAAGCCGTTGCCTTCCTCGCCGAGCAGGTTCTCGGCCGGCACGCGCACGTTGTCGAAGAACAGCTCGCAGGTGTCCTGCGCCTTCATGCCGGCCTTGTGCAAAGGTTTGGCCTTGCTGAAGCCGGCCATCGAGGTATCCACCACCAGCAGGCTGGTGCCCTTCGCACTTCGGGTGCCAATTGCAGCCGGATCGGTCTTGGCGGCGACGATGACCAGGTCGCAGAGGTAGCCGTTGGTAATGAAGATCTTCGAGCCATTCAGCACGTAGTGGTCGCCATCGCGGACGGCCGTGGTGCGCAACCCCTGCAGGTCGGAACCCGCGCCCGGCTCGGTCATGGCGATGGCGGCTATCATTTCGCCGCTGGCCATCTGCGGCAGGTATTTCTGTTTCAGCGTTTCGCTGCCGTAGTGCAGCAGGTAGGGCGCGACGATCTCGGAATGCAGGCCCCAGCCCAGGCCCGTGGCGTTGATGCGCGCGGCCTCCTCCATGACGATCACGGAAAAGCGCTTGTCCACGCCGACGCCGCCGTATTCTTCCGGCATCGACGCGCAGAGGAAACCGGCGGCACCGGCCCGGGTCCAGACCTCGCGATCGACGTGAGTTTGCGCTTCCCAGCGCGCGTGGTGGGGCGCCACCTCCTGCTCCA
>JADJFK010000045.1 GCA_016708585.1 Sulfuritalea sp.
CACGCCGCCCGTCTGGTGCTGGTGGCCGACACCGGCAAGGAGTCGCAATGTGCAGAGATCGCCAAGGACGTGCACGGCGCCTGGGCGGAAATGCCCGAGGGCAGCCCGGCAACTTCGACCTGAACGACTTCCATCAATCGCACGACCTGAAGCAAGTGGCGCCCGCCGGAGCGCGTCAAGAAACCCGCGCAGCGATTCCGACTGCTGACGCCCGCCGACCTGGCCGCGCTGCCGCCTGTGCGCTGCAGTGCGCGCGGCGTGCTGCCTGCTGAGGGCATTGCCGCCTGCTTCGGCCCGTCGAGTTCCGGCAAATCGTTTCCGGCGCTCGACCTGCTGGCAGCAATTGCCAGTGGTGCCGATTGGTTTGGAAAACGGACAAAGGCCGCGCCAGTTTTGTACATCGGGTTAGAGGGTGAAGCGGGGATCTCGCAACGGGTTCAGGCGTACCAGGCGAGACACGGACAATCGAGGCTGACTTTCGCTTCCTGCTGCAGTCGCTCGACATCCGCAACGCGACCGACCGCGCCGACCTCGTTCTCGCTGTTCAGGCCGCTGGCTGGAGTGGTGGCGTGTTTTGCCTCGACACCTGAACCGCGCCGCGCCCGGCATGGACGAGAACGACAGCAAGGACATGGGCGAGGCGATCGCCGCGGTCAAGGCGATACAGCCGCGCCTGGCGGACTGGTGCGCTGGTTCATCACTGCGGCAAGGATGCGTCAGCGAAGGCCTGCGCGGGCACTCCAGCCTGCTCGCCGCGCTTGATGGTGCCATCGAAGTGACGCGCACCGCTGAGCGCCGAGAGTGGAAGATCGCCAAGAGCAAAGACGGCAGGACGGCGAAGCGCATCCGTTCCGCCTTGATGTCGTGGAGATCGGCGAGGACGAAGACGGCGAGCCAATTACAAGCTGCGTTGTGATGCCAGACGAGAACGCCGGCGAAGCTGTGCGCAGGGTGAAGCTACCGAGTGGCAGAAATCAACGCCTTATCTGGGACGGATTGAAGGAGCTTTTCAAAGCTGCTGGCGATCGCCGGCCTGAGGGTGCGCCAGAGGAATTACCGAAAGGACGGCCTGTGCTCAGTCTCGACGAAGCAATCGACGGCACCAGGGACCGCCTGACGTGTGATGTGGACCAGAGAAAGTACCGAGCGCAAAAAGGCAATCACAAGCATGGTCAGCAGTGGGTTCCTGACTTTTCGGGACGGTTGGCTGATGGGTTTCCTGACCACCCACACCAACCACTTTCCCACCTCTTAAAGGTGGTGTGGGAAAATGGGGAGAAGGGCAGCCCCAAAAACCCAAAAATGGGAAAGTGGGGGAAAGTGGGGATGCTGCCGCATGAGCACCACGCACTGCGCCCCGACCGTGATGGCGGCTGCATCAGCAATGACCGAGGATGAGGGAGTGCGCAATTCTCCGCTGGCTGGATAGCATCGGCGAGCATGACCCGGCGATCGTTGCCGAAGTGTCGGGCGCCTGCCGGCGTGACGTCGATGCGCGGCGGTACCGTCCTCGAACGGGCAGAGTCGCGGCTGACCAACACGAACGTAGCCGACTGCGCGAGTTGCCGGCACCGGCGAAGTCCTGCGGCGTGGTCCGCTACTGTGCCAGCGGGCGAAGCGATTTTGCCGCTGGCGTATGGCGACGGACATCCGCTGCGGCGTTTTGCCCGACGACCACGGGCATTGCTGCACTCAGTGGTCTGACTGATTCAGCAAGGAGTCGAATGATGGTTCGTAAGCCGAAAACACCGGAAGCCGAGAAATTCCCCAGGAAGGCAATCCCCTGCGAGTCGGGGCCTTCCGCCGAGGAGCAAGGGCGGGCGTACGCGAAGTTGGTGACCGCACCCGATGTGTGCGGCTATCGCGTCATTCTCGCCAGCAGCCCGAAAGGCCTGGCGGAAGAGATTGATGCCCCGACATTTCTAGCGACCTTGCGCGAGCAAGCGGCGGCGGTGCAAGAGGGCGACATGTCCCATGCCGAGGCGATGCTGATCACCCAGGCAACGGCGCTGCAGAGTCTGTTTGTGCGGCTCGCCGAGCGGGGTTTGAGCCAAGAGCACATGCCGAACCTTGAGGGATTCATGCGGCTGGCGCTACGGGCGCAATCGCAATGCCGCGCAACGCTGGAAACACTGGCCGCGATCAAGAATCCGCCGATTGTACGCCAAGCAGGCCAACCTGACGAGCGGGCCGCAACAGATCAACAATGGCGTGGCGGCACCCTCGCGTCCGCGGGAAATCGCAGCCGAGCAAACCCAACTATCAGGAGGATTTTATGAGCTACTATTGGATGTTCGAACATCGGGCATTGCGTGCCGAGTTGATTCGGCGCTGGAAACCTTGGGAGAAGTCGACCGGGCCAAAGTCAGAAGCGGGTAAGGCGCGGTCTGCCCAGCGCGGATTCAAGGGCGGTTGGCGCGGCCGGTTGCGGGAATTAGCCCATGCGCTGCGCGAGCAGGCCGAAACGTTGAAGCGTATCGGCGAGGAAGTCGGCACTCACGGAACGCAAACAATGCTGGCCAGGACTGACCAAGGAAGGAAATGACTGATGACATGGCAACCGGGGCAACCAATCAGGTCGGCGCAGGACGAGGTCGACTGGCAGGAATGGAAACGCCGCACGAAAGCAGAAGGACAGCGCTATCGGCGCAGCAAGTATCGGCGTATCGACTACATCGACGTGAGCGGCGATGCGGCAGCCATCATTGACGGAGAAGTGAGCGCGGCGCAACGCGAGCGGCGCTACGTCGATTCAACCTACTCCGCTGTCATCAATCGCATCATCACGGAATGGGCGGCGCACCGGAATAAAATGAAATGAAATAGAGGAATCGCATGACCGACCCCTGTAGTGAAAAGAGACGACGATGGCGGGCGTACTGGGACTTTCAACGGTACATTTGGAATCTGCGATTTGACCGCGGGCACAGGGGCGCAATACCCGCCTGCCCGCCGATGCCTGCCGATCTGTGGAACTTGCCTTGCGGAGCCAAGACCAGAGCCGGGACGCCGTGCAAGATCACGGCGCTCTACTTTGGTGGCCGTTGCAAGTGGCATGGCGGCTTGAGCACGGGGCCAAAATCGGAATCGGGCAAGGAGCAGTGCCGCATCAATGGCCAAAAAGGCGGAAGGCCGAAGAAGCAAGAGACGGACCCGTAGAGCAGTAGCCGACACGGCTGCAAGAAGCTGTACGATGAGCACAGGTGCCTGCTAGGACGCGGATCGGAGAGCGGCAACGGCCAGGTTGACGAAACCGAAGTCATAGTGGGGTAAGGTTTACCCAAGGTTCTTGTGAACCAGCGACGAGTCGGACGCTTGCGGAAGATTGCACTGCACAATGCCAAAAGCAATTGTAAGCACGAACCGTTCCACAGCTTGCAGCGCATGGCTTTGACTTGGTAGCAGTTACTAATGGCACGAAAGTGATAGTGGTGCAGTGCGCAATGCTTTGGCAAGACGCTACGGCGACGCTCAGGCGGGTTTCGGTGCGCAGTAAGCGGAAGTATCGCCGCGCGGGTGATCGCTCCGCCAGCGAGCACAGTGCAAGTCCCTGACGTGCTGCTGGCGTGTGGTTGGCGCTCCTTGTCCATGCACTTGTGAATCGTGAACTCCGACACAACCAGTAGCTACCGACAAACCCACACAGCTTTAGAAAAACCGCCTCGGTCCTGCTAGGCGCTATAGCTGTTTCGCTTGTTCCCGTAGCAGGTGAAGCGGCCGGCTTCCAGTCCATGATGAAAATCTCTCGGCGCCTCAGAGCGCAGCGGCGGCGGGCGATCTCAATTGAAGTCGACAAGTTTCTGAACCTGGTTTGTGCCATTAGCATTCATTTTCCGACAGCGGCTTGCGGTGGGACTAAATGTCATCGAGACTGACCGCACCCCTATCGATGAGATTCTTCTACATTTCACGTTAACACACGAGTGGTTGAACTTAATGCTTCCCTGCTGGCAGATAGACGCGGTCGGGTCGGCGTCATGAGGCTTCGTTGCATGAACCCTATCGTCCGCCACTTCTTGCCCTCCCGTCATGCGCGGCGTCTACCGCCTCGACGACATCCTCACTGCGGAAATTGGCGAAGTTGCGTATCGTCAGTTTCTCGATACGAAGATACGATTGATACCGAAGCGGTTGATCGGGGATATTGGTCTTCGATCGGACCTCGGTGAAGTGCGGCTGCCAGTTATCCGGGGAGTCCCGCATCCGCCATGCAAGACAGCGCGCCGCTGCGTTCTTTCGCCTGCACCCTTATTTTGCCAATGCCTTGCTTGACGACCGTTTGTCCATTGGAGAATGGCCTAAATGGCGCACAGAATTTTCTGAGGTTGAGTTCGTCAAGAAAATCCTAGCCCCAGCATTGAGCGAAGGTGGGCTGCAGCGCGCTCGCCCGCAGGAGCAGATCGGCCCGTACCGGGTTGATTTCGCTCTCCGCGGAACGAGCAAGTTCGCCTTGGAAGTAGATGGCTTCGGGAAGTTCCAGAATCCGGCCGCCCTCGACAACTTCATCAAGCGCCAGAACTACATCGCAGCGGAAGGCTGGCGGGTCATTCGCTACACTTACAGTCAGATCATGACAATGACCGACGCCACGCTTCGGAACTTGTGCTCGATACTGGCTCAAGACCCGGAGCTTGGCCGCCTGCTAGCAACAGCGCCCAATTCTTCCCAAGCGGAGTTGTTCAACGACACACAGGCGACGAAACTGAAACCCTGTTTGACAAGGTAAATGACTTTCACCGGGTTCAGGATCTCTTCGCCGACTTCTGCGCAACGCACCGGCTGCATGACACGAACGTTGTAGCTCCGCGATAGCATTCACAGCGGGTCTCATCTTGTAGCTGCTGCAATCGCGGCGTTGTATGACTGGCTGGATGCCGTCGCCGGTGTTCTCGACGTCGACGACCTGCCCAATGTGGTCGTCTGCGGCGTCTGCGAACAAACCTCGCTTCAGTGCGCCCTGCACACCAAAGTCCGCGTTGCTGCGGGCCGTGACGATTGTGATCTGGTAGTCGAACAAGCGGCGCTGCTCTGAGTGGTATCCGACGGTCCGGCGCCACTGGACGCGGATGCGCGCCGAATTCAATACCGCCATGGGCTTTCGTCGGGTTTAGTCCGTTCCGTGTGGAATGGGGAGGAAACGGGCGAAGGGAGGGGCGGGCAAATGGGTAAGTTTTCCAGCGACGAGGTAGGCCATGGCGATGAAGTTTTCGACGCGTCGATAGCCGCGGGCGCGGGCTCGCGCCTCCTGAAGCGCCCGATTCATGGCCTCGACGCGGGCATTGTGTTTGCCGGCCTGGAAGCCATTGAGTACGCCCGGAAGATGCTTGGTGATGGTCCTGCCGAGGCGCTTGAAGGGTTCGAGTCGGCAGCGACTGGCCCAACTCAGCCAGCGTTTGAAGAGGGGCTTGGCCTCATCAGGCGTCGTGGCCTTGGCATAGATCGCGCGCAACGCTTCCTTGATGCGCCAAGCGCGTGCGGTCTTGAGATTCGAGCGCTGCAACCAGTGCATGGTCTGGGTTTGCTTGACGGTCCAGTCGGCGGGTTTCTTTTGCAGGCTCCAGCGGGTGCCCTTGAGTTCGGGTTCACTTTTGACCTCGGCCCGGCGCACCTCGTCCAGCGCCTTGCTGCTCAGAGCGACCACGTGAAAGCGGTCGAAGCAGACCTTGGCCCCGGAAAAGTGCTCGGCGGCGCCCGCCTGAAAAGCACCGCTCATGTCCATGCTCAAATCGGTAATCGCGCTCGGTTGGCCGCCATGCTCGGCGAGATCGCTGGCGAACTTCCCCAGCGTGGCCTTATCTCGACCGGGCGTGGCAAACAGCAGACGTGGCGCATCAAGATCATGGAAAACAGCGATGTACGTCTGGCCGCGCTTACTGGCGGTCTCATCCACGCCGACGGCACGAACCTCGGCATGACTCTGCTTGGCGCGCGCCTGCGCCACATGATGCTCGATGACGCGCCACAGTCTGGGACTGCGAACGCGCAGTATCCGGCCCGCCGCCAGTACCGACATGGTCGGTGCCAGCATCAGCGCCAAAGCCTCGAACAACAGCGTGAAATGACTCCCTTCGCGCGCCCAGGGCACAGGGATTTGCGTCACCTTGCCACAGTCGGTACAGGCGACTCGCGGCACCTCGGCATGCAGATGGGCTTCGTACTCGAAGAAATCCAGATGCCGCCAGGAGCGCGCCAAGCGGTCGTGCAGCGGCTGCGCCGCTGCTCCACAGGCGGGACAGGCATGACTGGCGGCGCCGAACTTCACCTGGAAGTCGATCCGTCCAGCCTCCGGTGTAAAGGTCACTTGATCCACCTGCCAGGGCGCGACGAGGCCCAGGGCCTGGGTGAACAGCGCTTCAATCATGAGGAACCGGTCGGAAGAGGAAAGGCCGCTATTGTCCTCCATGCCGAGGCCGGCAGACTGCCTCCCTCGGCAAAGAGGAAGCGTACGCGAGGGGGAGGCAATGTAAAGGGTCCGGCTACGCCCGGACTGCGTCCGCCCTTGACATCACCTCCCCCTCAAACCACACGCCTCTCGTCCGTTTCACACGAAACGGCGACAGACCCTTTCCGTCGATGATATCCACTCCCGACTCAGGTATTTTACCGAGCACATCTTCGGCTATCCTGGAGGTACAAAGCCCTTCCAGGATCGCGTCCTCGCAACGCGTATTCGACGGCCGCGACGTGCTCAGGATTTCACCACGGGCAGGCGGGGAGTCCTTCTGTTTTGGCTGCCAGCACTCCTCAGGCCTGGTTTGACGATTGTTGTCGCGCCATTGCGATCTCTGATGCGCGATCAGGATTTACTCGCTGCGCAAGAATGGAAATTGCAGCCGCTGAGTTCATCAAGTCTCGTCCAGAAGGAACCCGACGGCGCATCATGGAAGAAGCGCGGCTGGTTCCATCCGGTCTTATACGTAGCGCCAGAGCGCTTCGTGAATCAAGGATTTTCTCGAACAGTTGGCAGATCTCACGCAGGCGATTCCTACCAACGCTTGGCTATCGATGAGGCTCATTGCATATCTGAATGGGGGCATGATTTTCGGCCTACTATCTCAAGCTGCCATTCGTGCGCGATAGCCTATCTCGCGGCGAGCAGCCCTCTAATCTCGCCTCACGCCGCCACCGCGGGCAAGGAGGTTGAACGGACATGTGCGGGATCCTGAAACTCAGAGGGGTGAAGATGCTGACAGCAGCGACGTAATCCGGGAAGCCGCCGCTGACCGGGTACGTTCCAGCTATGAGATAGTCTCTGCTGAAAATGCCGCCGCCAAGACGAGGCTGCTCCACGAGAGATGCTGAAGGAGCATATCACATGGCGCTCGGAGCGAGGCGGCTGACATCTCTCTTCGCGACTCGAACCAGAGTGCCCAAAAAGCACTGGGACTCGTGTTCTGCATCTATGCGCAGATCCGCACGGCAGGCACTCAACCCATGAAGGACGGCGCATTATCTGCTATCAAGCGGATGAGCATTCTGGAAAAGACGGGAGATTTTGAGCCGGGTCGGCGTGCTCCCAAACAATGCCAGACTCGACGCCTATTCCACGGGCAGGGTTCGAGTTTTCGCCAGCAAGCAGCCAACTCTCTGTCCCCATTGCAATTCATATGATTACACTAGCCAGGAGGTCAGGGGTTCCGAAGATGATGACCTCG
>JADJFK010000046.1 GCA_016708585.1 Sulfuritalea sp.
GAGCGCCGTCGAGATTCACCCAGCCGGTGACGGCTCTGGGCCCTGAACCGAGATTGATCTTCAGAAGGATAGGAAATTCAACCACCATCCGGGAAGTATCTCCGCCCCGCAACCCATCGTCAATCAGAAAATTGTCCGCAATCGCGCCTCGCTCCGTGCAGCAACCGCGGTCCCATCCTGCCCGAAGCCCGCAAGACGCCCGCTGTCGGGCGTTTTGCGGGCTTCGGGCAGGAGCGCTCCCGTCAGGCGGCCACCGCCGCACGCCGCTACCACGCGATCCGCTGATCGAATTCGAACTCGGGGATTGACTGCGCCAGCGGATCGGCGTGGCCCTGTCCCGCCGCCTCCCACAGCGGCGGGCCGCGCGCCGGGGCCAACTTGGGCGGTTCGATCGGCTCGCCCAGGTGCTGGAGGATCTTTCGGATCGCCTCGCCCTCGTCGATGAAGGCGATGATCCGCATCGCGCCGCCGCACTTTGGGCAGGTGAGCGGGAACACCTCGTAGATGCGCGCCAGCAAGAGCGCCCAGGCATAGCGCGCCGCCCGACGGATCGCACTTTCCTCCGCCACGGCATCGGCCTCGACCGAGGGTGGCTTCGGCGCCGCTGCCAGTGCCGTGACCGCCGACCGAAGGGGGGCATTCGGCGCCAGCACGCCGTAGTAACGATGCCGGTGGCGCCGGGGCGGCGGGATCAGCGCGGCGAGGCGATCGAGCAGTTCGAGGGGCGTCAGGATCTGGCTGACGCGCCCGCCCGGTCCCGGCTTGGGGCTCTCATAGACGAGGTGCTCCGCATCGATCTGCCGCAACCGTTCCTGCGCGAAGGCCGGGCGGGCGCAGTAGCGCAGCAGGCGCTCCCGCCCTTGCCGGTCGTCCCCTTCGATGCGCACGCCAGCGTCGAGCGAGAAGCCGCCGCCGTGCGCGCAGCGGCGCAGGGCTTCGCCCTCGGCCGAATCGAGCAGGCCGCGCCGAACGAAAAGGCTGACGATCCGTTTGCGCAGCGTCGATTGCAGTCGCGCCAGCGCTTGCGCGCTGAGGTGCGTCTCCTCGAAACGCAGACTCGCGGTCTCCTCCCCAAAAAACACCCCATCGATCGCGATGACATGGAAGTGAAGGTGGGCGTTCATCAGCGCGCCAAAGCGGTGGATGAAGACGACCGCGCCGATGCGTGCCGTGCCGTCGCCCTCCGGCAGGCTTTGCCGCAGTCCCTGTTCGATGGCGCGCAGAAAGCTGTGCAGCACGGCGCTTTGCAGTTTGGCGTCATCGAGGTGGTAGCGCAGCCGTTTCGGGAGCGAGAGCACCCACTGCCGCACCGGCAGGGCGGGAAAGACGTGATCGACCAGATGGGCGGCGGTTTCGACCATGCGCCGAGTGGTGCACGAAGGGCAGACGCCTCGGCCCTTGCAGGAGTAGGCGACGATGAAATCGTGGCCGCAGTCGGTGCAGCGGGCACGGGCAAAGCCGTGGGCGAGGATGCCGCAGTCGAGGTAGCGGCGGAATTCGCGTTCGACGAGCGCTGGGGCTGAGGCTGAGCGACCCTCACCGTCGTCCTGCAGCGCCAGCCAGGTGGCGAGGTGCGCTTGCACGAGGTGGTAGAGCAGCGTTCGTTCCGGGCGCCGGCGTTGATAGACGGTCGCTTCCGGGCAGGGCTTTGCGGCTTGGGTGGGCATGTGCATCCTGATCGGGGGATCGGGATAGGTGACTGCATGCGCATACAGTTATCGACGCAAGACACACCCTGCTCGGCCGTCTTCCGATGCCTGCCGATGCCGCCCGAAAGTCGGCGCCGGGCCCGCCTGATGCCCAAGTACGGCTCACCAACCACCGGCGACCGGGTACATAAGCTGCTTGCAGGCTGAAGCAGTGCCGCCTTTGATGAAACCCACAGGGACATCGAAGCGTCCGCAAACGCCTTGCCGAGACGCACTTCGCCGCCCGGAATGTCCACCAGCCCGTTGTCCGGCTGCGCACCGGTGAGGCCGCAGGGGGTCGGCGGAGATCGGCCGGGTATTCGAAATTGGTCGCAAAATCGCCGTCGGGCAGCCCCTTGCGCGTCACCAGCAGTTTCAGCCTCCCCCACAGACCGCCCTGCTGCGCCTTCATCGCCAGATCGAAGCGCTCACCCAGTTCGCTCTTCAGGCGCTGCGCGAGGTCGCCGGAAGCGATGGCGATGCGATACGGCTGCGTGTTCGACCAGCTCGGCGACCAGTTGGCATCGGCCAGCACGGTGTCAAGCAGATGCGGCGGAATCGGGTCCGGCAGAAAGTCGCGGACGCTGCGCCGCGCGCGGATGATGTCGGACAGAACTGCGGCGGGGATCGGCGAGATCATCAGCTCGGGGTCGCCGCGGGGGCGGCGAACCAGTCCAGCGCGCGATCCCACAGGGGCTGCGCCGATTGCCGGAAGTAACCCATGTGCCCGATTCCGCGCAGGCCTTCCCGCCCGGGGTCGATGTCCACTGCCTGCCAGTTGGCATTGCGGTAGCCGGTCATGAAGGCATCGCGCGAGCGTGGGGAGGCCCAGCGATCGTCAAGCGAGTTGGCGGCGATGATCGGCGTCCTCACTCTCGCGAAACCCTCGGCGAATTGCGCCATCTCCGGGTCATCGAGAAAATACCGGGGAAAACGGCACCACCGGCGCCACTGCCGATAGACACCCAGCGGCAGATCTTCCCCGAGTCCGAGACGGCTCCAGGCAAGATAACCCCTCCAGCGGACGATCGCCGGACCAACGACGCGCCACATGGCGAGTACCCGCAACTGCTCCAGGGGCGGCATCCAGCCGTGCCATCCAGCGCCCGTGCCGAAGGTATAAAGGCGATCGACCCGGTCGTGATTGGGCAGCAAGCCGAAGGCGTGGCCACCGAATGAATGTCCAACCATGAACAGCGGCAGTTCCTGCTCGCTCATGGCATCGACGGCGGCGGCGAGATCGAGCGTGGCCCAGTCTACAAAGTTCATCTCGAAGCCGCGCAGCGAGCCGGGGCGCGAAAGTCCGACACCCCGGTAATCGAGGCGTCAGCGTATCGAAACCGCGCGCACTGGCGTACTCGGCAAAACGCCGGTAAAAATGCTGCGGCACGCCGGTTGCCCCGGCCATTATCAGATTGCCGCGGCGCGGCCCGATCGCCTCGTAGCGCCTGGCCCCCAAACGATAACCGTCGGCGGCAACGAGCGCCACGTGCCCCTCTCGCTTGCCTGGAGAACTTGCGGTCATCGTCATGAAGGCAGTCTGTAGAGCGGCGGCCCGATTGTCAACATTGCCTCCGCCAGCGATCGGCGATGCCGAAATTCTTGATCTGCCTCGCCGCGGGCCGACATCCGGCGACGCTACAATTCATGGCCTATGGAGTCACCCCCTTCGCTTGCCCGCAATCTTTGCGCCGCCGCAACGCGCTGGCCGCAGGCGCTGGCATTGCGTACTGCGGACCGGCACTGGACGTTTCGGCAATGGCTTGGCGAAGTAGCCACGGTGGCGGAGACCATCGAGACCTCGCGGCGCCCGCTGACCGCTTCCGGTGCCAGTCTCGACCTGGCCCGGTACGCCTTCGCCTGCAGCCTGAAGAATCGCCCGTTCCAGCCGGTCGACCGCGCCACACAGGCCGCAGACGAGCCCTTGCCGTCCGGCATCGCACTCGTCATCGCGACCAGCGGCAGCGAGGGCGCACCGCGCGGCGTCATGCTCAGCGACGCCAATCTCGACGCCGCGGCCGCCGCCGCCAACGACCATCTATCGCTGCTGCCCGGCGACCTGTGGCTCGACTGCCTGCCGCTCCACCACATTGGCGGCCTGTCCATCCTCTGGCGCTGTACCCGCGCCGGCGCCGGCGTCTTGCTGCACGAGGGCTTTGCTGCCGAAGCGGTGGCTATTTCTTTGGCCAACCAGCCGGTGACTCACCTGTCGCTGGTTCCGGCGATGCTGGCCCGCCTGCTCGACTGCGGCGCTCGCCCGCCTGGTAGCCTGCGCCACGTCTTGGTTGGCGGTGCGGCATTGGCGCGGGTACTCCATGACCGGGCGACAGCTGCCGGATGGCCCCTCAACCCGAGCTACGGCATGAGCGAAACTTCCGCCCAGGTCGCGGCCCACAGGGCGAGCATCGTGAAGGCCTTCGTGAAGGGTGGACAGCCGTGGCGCGAGCGTGTCGTGTTCGGCGCCGCCGTCACCCGGCAGGATTTCGGTGCGCGACTGCGTTGAGTGCTGGACCGGCTGTGCGAGCGCGGCGGGGTGTGCCACGTCTGGGGGCACTCCTGGGAGGTGTTGGACGGCTTTCTGCGTTACGCCGCGCAGCGCGTGCCGCCGGAGGGCCGGGTGACGGTAGCCGAAATCGCGCGGGTTTGGGAGGCGGCGCCCTTGCAGCCTGCGGTGGCGGTGTGAGTCCGCCGCCGGCGCAGGCGCGGGGCCGACGCGGCGTGTCGGCCGGGGATG
>JADJFK010000047.1 GCA_016708585.1 Sulfuritalea sp.
CTCGGTGTCGATGACCATCCAACAGCCCGGCGCCGATGATCCACGGCCATGTTCCTCAATCCCGCGATCGACCAGCAACTCGGCAAGTTCGTTACCGACAACGGCCGCCAGCCGACCGAGGACGAAGCCGAGAAGATCCGCGAATGGACGCTGTCATCAGTGCGCGGCACGGTACTGAACCGACATCCTCAAGGAGGACGGGGCCAGAACACCTGCATCTTCAGCACCGAATTCGCGCTGAAGATGATGGGCGACATCGCCGAGTTCTTCGTGCCTGTGGATCCGCAACTTCTGCCGGTGTCGATCTCCGGCTACCACATCGCCGAAGCCGGCGCCAATCCGATCAGCCAGCTCGCCTTCACGCCCGGCCAACGGTCTCACCTGTCGAGACCTACCTCGCGCGCGGCAACCGCATCGACGACTTCGCGCCGAATCTGTGCTTCTTCTTCCAGCAACGGCATGGACCGGGTACTTCGGTAATCAGCCGCGTGACGCGCGCCGCATCAGGCCGTGGCGATGAAGAACAACTACGGCACCAACGAGCGTTCGCAAAGTTGAAGTACCACCATCAGACCTCCGGCCGCTCCCTGCACGCCTGCGGAGATGGACTTCAACGACATCCGCACCGCGCCGCAGGCCCTGATCGCCATCTACGACAACTGCAACGCGCTCCCACCAACGCCTACGGCAGGCCATCACCACGCCGACCGGGAAAGCGTGCGCCGCGCCATGGCGATCCAGCTCGTCATCAACCGCGAATGGGGCGTGGCGAAGAACGAGAACGAACCGGGCGCGTTCCTCATCGAGGAACTGACCGACTCGGTGGAGGAGCCTGCTCGAAAGTTCGAAGCCATCGCCCCAAGGGCGGCGTGCTCAGCGCCATGGAAACCGGCTACCAGCACGGCAAGATCCGGGGAAGATCGATGCACTACGGGCACAGGAAGCACGACGGCTCCACCCCATCATCGGCGGCGTCAACACCTTCCTCAATCCGCACGGTCTCGGGCGTCGCCAGCGAGATCGAACTGGCGCGTTCGACCGAAGACGAAAAGCAATCGCAGCTCGGAGCGCACGGAGGACTTCCAGCAGCGCAACTCCGGCCAGACCGACACCTCGCTGGCGAAGCTGCGCCAGACCGTGATCGACAACAGCAACGTCTTCGCCGTGATGATGGAAGCCGTGCGCCATTACTCGCTGGGGCAGATCTCCGGAACGCGCTGTACACGGTGGGCGGGCAGTACCGGCGCAACAATGAAAAAGTGACGTCTCGGGCAGGAGCCGGAGACGGCCTCCGCCACTGCGCCCCTGCCCTGCCGGTGGCCTTACGCCGATGGGCGCGGCTCCCCGCCTCAGTTCATGCGGCTGGTCCAGGCGAGACGAGGGGACGCGCGGAAATAGTGGAGGGTGGGGCATTTCCGCACAAAACAGGCGATTGACTGCGGCGCCCGGCGTCGACCATACCGCCAAAATGCCATTGGATTTCCTATCCTGCTGGCGCGACGATGGGCGGAGGCAGGCAGGGATGGACACCCGTTGGCCCGATGTTCGCACGCATGCCCGGCGCGTGCACATCGCCGCACGGCCGCAATGCTGCCGCGGGACTGCGGGACTTTGCCTGCCGGCGGCCGGCCCGGCAGAGCGCAGCGAGGCGCCGTTGCGCATGGCGCTGATTCCTACCTGTCGCCCAACGTCCACGGTGCCGTTGTTCCAGCCGCTGGCGCCGCTGTTTCAGGATCTCGGACGCGCGGTGGATCTTTATTCGGCGCCCGCGCCGCCACACTTCGCCGAGCGCATCGTCCGGCCCGACTACGACATCGTGTTCACCGCGCCGCACATGGGCGGCTGGCGCAGATCGACGGCGGTTACGTGCCGATCGGCAGCTTGAGCGCCGCTGACGGGCGTCATTTCGGTGCGCAACGATGGACCGATCAAGAGCCTCGACCAGTTGCGCGGCAAGACCGTGGCGATCAACGACCGGCTGGTGCTCAATTCGATCCTGACCCTGAAGGAACTTGAAAAGCGCGGCATCGCCCAGCGATCTGGTCATCGTCCCTGCCGCTTCGCAGAATTCGGCGCTGCTGTCGGTCGCCGCGGGCGACGTCGATGCCGCGATCACGGTGAATTTCGCCATCGGCCAGATTCCGCCGGAACGGCAGGGGGAGTTGCGCATCCTGTTCCAGACCGAAGAGGTTCCCGGTATGCCCAGCACGTTGATACTGGTCCATCCCGCCATGCCGGAGCGCGACCGGCAGCGCCTCGAGGCTTCGCTGATGAGCTTCGCCGTCACCGCAGAGGGGAAGCGCTTCCTGCTTGCCAGCCGCTACAAGAACGTGGTCAGGGCAGTACCGCAAGACGTGCGCAAGCTCGACATCTATTTGCCGGAACTGCGCCGCCTGCTGGCGGCCGGTGCGGGAGGCTGAACCGTGGCGTCGTCCCGCAAGGCCTGGCCACTGCGCTGGAAGCTGGTCGCCGGCGCCGTCCTGATCGAGGCCGTGATGCTGGCGGCGCTGGTATTGAACAACGCGGCTGATCGAAAACAGCCTGCACGAGCAGGTCGATCTGCGCCTGGGCGAACTCTCCGGTGCTGCTCAATGCCGCCATCGCGCCATCCATGGCCCAGCTCGACTACGGTCCGATCCAGGTGTCTTCGCCCAGAGCCGGCGCGGGGATGGTATCACCTACTTCGCCCTGTTCGACAAGAGCGGAAAATGGGTGGCCGGCGACGGCTGGCCGGCCGGCACGCCGCTGCCGAAAGTCCGGACGCATCGCGATGTCGGCGGCGACCCGGGGCGTTTCGATGTCGAAATGCCGATCGCCATCGACAACCAGATCTACGGCCGGCTGCAATTCGGCCTGTCGACCGAGTTCCTCCACGCGGCGCGGACCAAGCTGGTGCGGGAGAGCGTCGCCATCGCCGTGATCGAGATCGCCCTGTCGCTGCTCCTGCTGGCGCTGCTCGGCGCTGGCTGATGCGCCACCTGGCGGCTCGAAGCCGCCAGCCTGGCGGTGGGGCAGGGTCGCTTCGATGTCGAGGTGAACATCGAAGGTGCCGACGAGATCGCCCGCGTCGGCCATGCCTTCAACCGCGCGACCGATGAAATCAGGTCCCGGCTCGCCGACCTGGGCCAGAGCGAGGCGCGCTTTCGCACCCTGATCGAGCGGGCGCCCGACGCCATCGTCGTCCGTGGATGCCGATGCGCAGCGCATCGTCGACGCCAATCCGCGGGCCGAGAGCCTGTTCGAATGCTCGCGGCAGGATCTGCTCGGCGGCGGTATCGAGCGCTTCATTTCCGACCCTGCGGATGCGGAAGGCGCGGTGCTGGAGCGCATCCGCGAGGTGCAGCGGCGCGCCTTCGCCGGCGAATCGGTGGTGCTCGAACGCCGCCTGCGCGGTGCGCGCGGCCGGGAGCTTCTCGCCGAGGTGCGTGGGCGACCTGTCCGACGGCAAGCGCCGGCTGGTGCGCGCCAGCTATACCGACATCACCGAACGCAAGCGGGCGGAGAACTCCCTGCGCGAGAGCGAGCAGTTCCTGCGCGACATTTTCAACAACGCGGCGGAAGGCATCTGGGTCATCGACACCGATCGCCGCACGCTACGCGCCAATCGCGCCCTGTGCACGATGCTGGCGGTGAGCGAGACGGAAATCCAGGGTCGTTCTATCTATTCCTTCGTCGATGACCGGAACGCGCGAATCTTCCGCGAACGCTCCGCGATCACCCAGGAATCCGGAAGTGGCACCAGCTACGAAGTCGAACTGACCAACAGCGCCGGCACCACGCTGACCTGCCTGTTCAACTCCTCGCCGCTGCGCGACGCCGGCGGTCGCATCATCGGCTCCTTCGCCGTGGTGAACGACATCACCGCGCGCAAGGCGGCCGAGGACGAGCTGCGCAAAACCAAGGAGCGCTACGATCTCGCCGCCGCCATCGGCAAGGTGGGTACCTGGGACTGGAACCCCGCAACCGGTGCGCTGGCCTGGAATGACGAAACCTTCCGCCTGCTCGGTTTCGAGCCCGGCACCCTGGCGCCGGGCTACGAACTGTTCCTCGCGCAGGTGCATCCCGGCGACCGGGAGCGCCTCGACCGCGAGGTCAAGGCGGCGCTGTTCGAGAAGGCCCCCTATGCGCTCGAGTGCCGCATCGTCAAGCATGGCGGCGAGGAAATCACCTGCTATATCACCGCGATGGTCGAGTTCGCTGCAGACGGGCGCGCGACCCGCATGCTGGGCACCATCCAGGACATCACCGAACGCAAACGGACGGAGCTTGAAGCCGCGGCGCAACGCGCCTTCCGCGAAACCCTGGTCGAATCCATTCCCGGCGTGTTCTACGCCATCGATACCGGCGGCCGCTTCCTGCTGTTCAACAACAACCTGCTGGCCGTCACCCAGAGAACCGCTGCGGAGCTGATGGCAACCAACGCGGTTGCGCTGTTCGACGAGGACGAGAGGCCGCAGATTGTCGCCGCCATCGCCCGCAGCTTCGCCGAAGGCGGCGCCGAGGCCGAGGGCAGCCTGGTCGGCCTGTACGGGAGTCGCACGCCCTTCTATTTCACCGGCCGGCGCATCGAATTCGAGGGCCGCCCGATCCTGGTCGGCACCGGCATCGACATTTCCGAGCGCAAGCAGGCGGAAGCCCGCCTGAAGCTCGCCGCCAGCGTGTTCTCGCAAGCCCGCGAGGGCATTGTCATCACCGATACCGGGGCGTCATCGTCGACGTGGAACGAGACCTTCTGCCATATCACCGGCTACAGCCGCGAGGAGGCTGTCGGACAGACCCCGCGCATCCTCAAGTCCGGCCGCCAGAGCGAGGAATTCTATGCCGAGATGTGGCGGTCGCTGACCGACAAGGGCCACTGGTACGGCGAGATGTGGAACCGCAAGAAGAACGGCGAGCTGTATGCCGAGCTGATCAACATCACCGTCGTGCGCGATGCGCGGGGCGTGGCGCGGAACTACGTCGCGCTGTTTACCGACATCACCGCGATGAAGGAGCACCAGCAGCAACTGGAACACATCGCCCATTACGACGCGCTGACCGGCCTGCCCAACCGCGTGCTGCTGGCGGACCGCCTGCACCAGGCCATTGCCCAGGCGCGGCGGCGCGAAACCCTGATGGCCGTGGTCTATCTCGACCTCGACGGCTTCAAGGAGGTCAACGACAGCCACGGCCACGAGACCGGCGACGGCCTTCTGATCGCGCTTTCGCAGCGGATGAAGGAGGCGTTGCGGGAAGGCGACACGCTGGCCCGGCCGGGTGGCGACGAGTTCGTCATCGTGCTGGCGGACCTGGCCACCGTGGCGGAGTGCGAAATCGTCCTGATCCGTTTGCTGCATGCGGCGGCGGCGCCGGCGCAGATCGGGGACCGCGTCCTGAAGGTTTCCGCCAGCCTCGGCGTGACGCTGTTTCCGATCGACGATGGCGATGCCGACAGCCTGCTGCGCCACGCCGACCAGGCCATGTACCAGGCCAAGCAGGCCGGCAAGAACCGCTACCACCTGTTCGATGTCGACCAGGATGCGGCGGTGAGCATCCGCCGCGAAAGCCTGGACCACATCCGCCGCGCGTTCGACGGTCGGGAGTTCGTGCTTTACTACCAGCCCAAGGTGAACATGAGGACTGGCACCGTGGTCGGCGCCGAGGCGCTGATCCGCTGGCAGCATCCCGCGCGCGGCCTGCTGCCGCCCGCGGACTTCCTGCCCATCATCGAGGATCACCCGATCGGCGTCGAGCTCGGCGAATGGGTGATCGAGACGGTGTTGCTGCAGATTCGCGACTGGAACGCGGCGGGGCTGGACATTCCGGTAAGCGTGAATGTCGGCGCGCGCCAGCTGCAGCAAGGCGATTTCGCCGCGCGCCTGTCGCAGATGCTAACGGCGCGGCCCGAGGTCAGGCCCGGCCAGCTCGAACTCGAAATACTGGAAACCAGTGCACTCGAGGATGTGGCGCAGGTTTCGGAGCGCATGCACGCCTGCCGCGCGCTGGGCGTGAGCTTCGCGCTCGACGATTTCGGCACCGGCTATTCCTCGCTCACCTACCTCAAGCGCCTGCCGGCCAACCTGCTCAAGATCGACCAGAGTTTCGTGCGCGACATGCTCGACGACCCCGACGACCTGGCTATCGTCAAGGGCGTGATCGGCCTGGCGACCGCCTTCCGCCGCAAGATCATCGCCGAAGGCGTGGAAACCGTGGCGCACGGTTCGCGCCTGCTGTCGCTCGGCTGCGATCTGGCACAAGGCCACGGAATTGCGCGGCCGATGCCGGCGGCGGCCCTGCCCGGCTGGGCGGCGGCATGGCGACCGGACGTGGCGTGGACCGCCGTGGCGGATCTCCCGGCCAAATAGGGCGATACGGCGCCAGCACGGATCCCGCCTGCTTCCTGCGGCAGACGCTTTTGCACACACGTCAGTACGCTACCGAATTGGGTTAGCCTCCCGGCATGGACTTTCTCGATCTCCTCGGTTTGCTGCTGCTGGCCGGTACGGGCTGGTTGTGGTTCGACAGCCTCAGCGCGCGCGAGGCGGCGGTAGCGGCTGCACGGGCCGCATGCGGTTCCGAGGACCTGCTGCTGCTCGACGACACCGTCGCCATTGCGCGCTTGCGCCTCGCCCGCGACGGCGACGGGGTGCTGCGCATCCGGCGCGTCTATGGCTTCGAGTACAGCGATACCGGCAACGATCGCCATTCCGGGAGCGTCGTCATGCTGGGCAGCCGCATCGAGGTCATCAACATCAGGCGGCGGCAGGGCCCCGTGCTCAAGGTAGTGCACTGAGGCGGCCCGCAGCCGCGAATGAAGCCGCTCGCCATGCTGCCGCAGAGGCGTCGCGGCAGGATAAAATCACCTCCATCGATCACATTTTTCCAAAGGAGCGGGCAATGGCAATCAAATCCGTCGGCATCATCGGCGCCGGAACCATGGGCAACGGCATCGCGCAGGCCTGCGCGGTGGTCGGCATCGACGCGGTCATGCTGGACATCAACGAAGCGGCGGTGCAGAAGGGTGTCGCCACGGTTTCCGGCAGCCTCGATCGCCTGGTCAAGAAGGAAAAGATGACGGCCGAGCAGAAGGCGGCGGCGATGGCGCGCATCAAGCCGACGACGCAGATGGCCGACATGAAGGCTGTGGACATCGTGATCGAGGCGGCCACCGAGAACCTCGGCCTCAAGCTGAAGATCCTCAAGGAGGTCGAAGCCGCGATCGGCGCCGACACCATCATCGCCAGCAATACCTCGTCGATTTCCATCACCCAGCTCGCGGCGGCGACCGGCCGCGCCGACAGGTTCATCGGCATGCACTTCTTCAACCCGGTGCCGCTGATGGCGCTGGTGGAACTGATCCGCGGCCTGCAGACTTCGGACGCTACGCATGCGGAAGTCGAGGCCCTGGCCAAGGCGCTGGGCAAGACGCCGATCACGGTAAAGAACAATCCAGGCTTCGTCGTGAACCGCATCCTTTGCCCGATGATCAACGAGGCGATCTTCGTCTACTCGGAGGGGCTGGCGTCGGCCGAGGAGATCGACGCCGGCATGAAGCTGGGTTGCAACCATCCCATCGGTCCGCTGGCGCTGGCCGACATGATCGGCCTCGACACCATGCTGGCGGTGATGAATGTGTTCTACGAGGGCTTCAACGATTCCAAGTACCGTCCGGCGCCGCTCCTGAAGGAAATGGTCGCCGCGGGTTACCTCGGGCGCAAGACCGGGCGCGGCTTCTACCAGTATTGACCTGTTGTTGAAAGTCGGCGCTGGCGGCACGCCGTGCCGCCAGCGCCGACTTTTTTGTCTGCGGCGGAATGCGATCGGCACTCCCCGGCCACATTCATCCTGCGAAGCGGCGCAGGCGGTCGAGGTCAAGCACGGTCACGCTGCCGTACTCGGCGCGCAGGTAGCCGCGCTCCGCCAGCAGTCGCAGGCTGCGGTTCACGCGCTGGCGCGAAACGCCGGCAAGGTAGCCGATCTCGCCCTGCGAGATGGCGATGCGCGAGCCGATGCCCGGCTGCAGCACGGGATGGAACAGGGCGGCGATGGCGCGAGCGACGCGCGCATCGGTGTCGGCGAGGCGCTCCGACTCGAGCAGGCCGATGAACAGGCCGAGGCGCTCGTTGATCTGGTTGATGACAAAACGGTTGAAGGGGATGCTGTGGTCGAGCAGCCAGTGGAAGGTCTCGCGCTTCATGCAGGCGACGCGCGTAGCGCGCAAGGCGACCACGTCGTAGCGTCGCGCCTCGGCCTTCAGCATGGATCCCTCGCCGAACCAGCCGCCGGCGGCGATACCGGTGTAGCTGGCGGTCTTGCCGCTGGCCCAGTCACTCGACATCTTGGCCAGACCGTCAATGATGCCGAACCAGTGCTCCACCGGTTCCCCCTTGCGGCAGACGAAGCCGGCAGCCGGGATGAAGCGTTCAACCGTACCTTCGCGCGCGCGCGCGAAATCAGCGGCAGACAGCGACTGCGCCCAGCTTGTGCGACGCAGCATATCTTCCAGCGAAATCCCGGATATTTGACAATTGTCAGGCACGCGACAATTATAGGCAGCGGAATCGCTTAGACTCAAAGATTGCAGCGGACAAGTCGCGGGAACAGCGAGTTCGCATCGCTATTTGCTGGAGGAGAGAATACGCATGACCGCAACCCAATCGGGGCGAGGCTCGGCTCCGCTCGATACGTTTCCCCGTCTGCTGTTGAATCACGCCGCCATGCGCGGCGATCGTCCGGCGACGCGCGAGAAATATCTGGGCATCTGGCAGACCTGGAGCTGGAGCCAGGTGGCCGAGGAAGTGCGCGCCATCGCCTGCGGCCTGGCGGAACTCGGTTTCAAGCGCGGCGACAACCTGGCCATCATCGGTGACAACCGCCCGCGCCTGTACTGGTCGATGTGCGCGGCGCAGATGCTGGGCGGCGTGCCGGTGCCCATGTACCAGGATGCGGTCGCCGCGGAAATGGCTTTCGTCCTCACCGACGGCGCGATCCGCTTCGCCATCGTCGAGGACCAGGAACAGGTCGACAAGCTGCTCGAGATCAAGGAGCAGTGCCCCGACCTCGCGCACATCCTTTACGACGATGCGCGCGGCATGCGCCATTACACCGAGACATGGCTGCAGGGCCTGGACGAAGTCATCGCGATGGGCAAGGTGCACGACAAGAACCAGCCGGACTTCATCCCCGCCGAAGTGGCCAGGGGCCGCACCGAAGACGTCGCCGTGATGCTCTACACCTCGGGCACCACGGGCAAGCCCAAGGGCGTCTGCCAGACCCACGAGACCTTCATCGCCGCGGCGCAGAGCGGCGTCGGTTTCGACAGGCTGACCGAACAGGAGGACATGCTGTCCTACCTGCCGATGGCCTGGGTCGGCGACCACCTGTTTTCCTATGCGCAGGCGCTGGTCGCCGGCTTCACCATCAACTGCCCCGAGTCGGGCGACACGGTGATGACCGACCTGCGCGAGATCGGCCCGACCTACTACTTCGCTCCGCCGCGCGTGTTCGAAAACCTGCTGACCACGGTGATGATCCGCATGGAGGATGCCGGCGCGCTGAAGCGCAGCATGTTCCACTACTTCATGGCGGTGGCCAAACGCTGCGGCTCCGACATCCTCGATCGCAAGCCGGGCGTGTCATCCTCGGATCGCCTGCTGTATGCGCTGGGCGATCTGCTGATCTACGGGCCGCTGCGCAACGTGCTCGGCATGAGCCGGATCCGCGTTGCCTACACGGCGGGCGCCGCGATCGGCCCCGACCTGTTCCGCTTCTACCGCTCGATCGGCGTCAACCTCAAGCAACTGTATGGGGCGACCGAAACCTGCGCCGCGGTGTGCCTGCAGCCCGATCGCGAGATCAAGTTCGACAGCGTCGGCAAGCCGGCGCCGGGGGTCGAGGTCAAGATCTCCGATGGCGGCGAGGTGCTGGTGCGCGGCAAGCTGCTGCTCAAGGAATACTACAAGCGGCCCGATGCGACGGCCGAGGTGATCGATGCCGAAGGCTGGTTCCATACCGGTGACGCCGGTTTCTTCGACGAGGACGGCCACCTCAAGATCATCGACCGCGCCAAGGACGTCGGCAAGCTGGCACGGGGCGCGATCTTCGCCCCGAACTACATCGAGAACAAGCTCAAGTTCTTCCCGCACATCAAGGAGGCGGTGTGCTTCGGCCACGACCGCGACATGGTCTGCGCCTTCGTCAACATCGACATGGGCGCGGTGGGCAACTGGGCCGAGCGGCGCGGCCTGCCGTATTCCGGCTACACCGACCTGGCCGCCAAGCCGGAAGTCCTCGACCTGATCCGCGAGTGCGTCGAGCAGGTGAATGCCGACCTGTCGCACGACGCGATGGTGGCCGAGACGCAGATCCACCGCTTCCTGGTGCTGCACAAGGAGCTCGATCCGGACGATGACGAGCTGACGCGCACGCGCAAGGTGCGGCGCGGCTTCGTCGCCGAAAAGTATGCCGTGCTGATCGACGCGCTTTACTCGGGCAAGAGCTCGCAGTTCATCGAAACCCAGGTCAAGTTCGAGGATGGTCGTACCGGCAAGGTCTCGGCCGACCTGTCGATTCTCGATGTCAAGACCTTCCCCGTGATTAAGAAAGCAGCCTGATGAGCGGAAGAAAATTCGGCGAGGTGATCCTCGACCTCAAGAACATCAGCCTCAGCTTCGGCGGCGTCAAGGCCCTGCAGGACATCTCCTTCAACGTCCTGGAGCACGAGATCCGCGCCATCATCGGCCCCAACGGCGCCGGCAAGAGCTCGATGCTGAACGTGATCAATGGCGTATATCGTCCCCAGCAAGGCGACATCATCCTGCGCGGCGAGCACCATGCCAACATGGACTCCTATGGTGCGGCAACGGCCGGCCTGGCGCGCACCTTCCAGAACATCGCCCTGTTCAAGGGCATGTCGGTGCTGGACAACATCATGACCGGGCGCAACCTGAAGATGAAGGCCAACATGCTGCAGCAGGCCATCTGGTTCGGGCCGGCGATGCGCGAGGAACTGGAGCATCGGGCCAAGGTCGAGGAGATCATCGACTTCCTCGAAATCCAGCACATCCGCAAGACCCCGGTGGGGCGCCTGCCTTACGGCCTGCAAAAGCGCGTGGACCTGGCGCGCGCCCTGGCCATGGAGCCGCAGATCCTGTTGCTCGACGAGCCGATGGCCGGCATGAACGTCGAGGAAAAGCAGGACATGTGCCGCTTCATCCTCGACGTCAATGACCAGTTCGGCACCACCATTGTCCTTATCGAGCACGACATGGGCGTGGTGATGGACATTTCCGACCGCGTCGTGGTGCTCGATTACGGCAAGAAGATCGGCGACGGCACGCCCGACGAAGTCCGCGCCAATCCCGAAGTCATCAGCGCCTATCTCGGCGCCAGCCACTGAGGTAACCGAACATGGCTTTTTTTCTTGAAACCCTGCTTGGCGGCCTGATGAGCGGCATGCTGTATTCGCTGGTGGCGCTGGGCTTCGTTCTGATTTTCAAGGCCTCCGGCGTGTTCAATTTTGCCCAGGGCGCGATGGTGCTGTTCGCCGCGCTGGCCATGGCGCGCTTTTCCGAGTGGATACCCGGCTGGCTGGGCATGGACAATCTGTTCCTGGCCAACGTCCTGGCCTTCGCCGTCGCCGTGGTGGTCATGTTTGTCGTGGCCTGGCTGATCGAGCGCCTGGCCCTGCGCTACCTGGTCAACCAGGAAGGTGCGACGTTACTGATGGCCACGCTGGGCATCGCCTACGTGCTCGACGGCGTCGGCCAGACCATCTTCGGCAGCGACATCTACAAGATCGACGTCGGCATGCCCAAGGAGCCGGTGATGATGCTGGAGAGCGTCTTCGAAGGCGGCATCCTGATCAACAAGGAAGACTTCATCGCCGCGCTGATCGCGGCCCTGCTGGTCATCTCGCTGTCGATCTTCTTCCAGAAGACCGCGACCGGCCGCGCCTTGCGCGCCGTGGCCGACGACCACCAGGCGGCGCAGTCGATCGGCATTCCGCTGGACCGGATCTGGGTCATCGTCTGGTGCGTCGCAGGCATCACCGCGCTGGTGGCGGGCATCATCTGGGGCTCGAAACTCGGCGTGCAGTTCTCCTTGTCGACCATTGCCTTGCGTGCATTGCCGGTGGTGATCCTCGGCGGACTGACCTCGGTACCGGGCGCGATTATCGGCGGCCTGATCATCGGTGTCGGCGAGAAACTTTCCGAGGTCTATCTTGGGCCTTATGTGGGTGGCGGCATCGAGATCTGGTTTGCCTACATGCTGGCGCTGGTCTTCCTCCTGTTCAGGCCGCAAGGCCTGTTCGGCGAGAAAATCATTGATCGGGTATGAACATGACCAATGATTTTTCAGTGAAGGCTGAGGTGCGCTGCACATCAAGCGCAGCGGCCGCAACTAAAATTCCTTTCGACCGCGTCTGACACAAGGGACGACGAATACATGTTCTATAGAGAAAACGGTCAGTTCAAGACCTCGTACAAGGCGGACCAGCAGGCATTCGCCATTCCGCAGGATCGCTGGGCCATCGTCGCGATCGTGGTGTTCGCCTTCATCGGGGTTCCGCTGCTGGTGGACGAGTACATGTTCCGCGCCATCCTGGTGCCTTTCCTGATCCTGACTCTGGCGGCCCTCGGCGTGAATATCCTGGTCGGCTATTGCGGGCAGATCACTCTCGGCGCGGGAGCGTCCATGGCGGTCGGCGCCTATGCCGCCTACAACTTCATGGTCCGCATCGACGGCATGCCGGCGCTGGCCGCAATCCTGTTGGGCGGCTTGATGGCGGCCGCAGCGGGCATCGTGTTCGGCATTCCCAGCCTGCGCGTGCGGGGCTTGTATCTCGCCGTGGCGACCCTCGCGTCCCAGTTCTTCTGGGATTGGGCCTTCCTGCGCATCAAGTGGTTTACCAACAATTCCTCGTCCGGGTCGGTGTCGGTGGCGGACATCAATCTGTTCGGCTGGACCATCAATTCGCCGACCGACAAGTACCTGTTCTGCCTCGGCGTCCTGGTCGTTTTCAGCGTAATGGCGAAAAACCTGCTGCGCGGCAACATGGGCCGGCAATGGATGGCGATACGCGACATGGACGTGGCGGCCACCGTGATCGGTATCCGTCCCATGTACGCAAAGTTAACCGCCTTCGCCGTCAGTTCTTTCTACCTTGGCGTCGCCGGGGCCCTGTGGGGTTTCGTCAACCTCGGCTCCTGGGAACCGGCGGCATTTTCCATCGACCGCTCGCTGCAATTGCTGTTCATGGTCATCATCGGCGGCCTCGGCGCGATTTCCGGCAGCTTCTTCGGCGCGGCTTTCATCGTGATCCTGCCCATCTTCCTCAACCAGACGCTGCCGCTGGTGGGCAGCCTGCTGGGACTGGACGTTTCGATCGCGCTGGTTTCGCACGTCGAATTCATCATCTTCGGTTCGCTGATCGTGTTTTTCCTGATCGTCGAACCGCATGGCATCGCCCGGCTGTGGGCGACCGGGAGGGAGAAGCTGCGGTTGTGGCCCTTCCCCCATTGAGAGACAGAGGCGGAACCGGCGCGTACTATTGTCCGGCGTCGCAGATCTGGGTTATTGCAGGCGAAACACCCCATCATCCTAGGAGGAGAAAAAATGAAACTACGCAAACTTGCAGTTACCGCTTCGCTTGCAGCGATCGGTCTGTCCGCTGCCCTGACCGCACCGGCAACGTATGCGGCCGAGGAGCAGTTCTTCCCCGTGCTGGCTTACCGCACTGGCGCCTATGCGCCCAACGGCGCGCCATGGGCCAACGGCTATGTTGACTACCTGAAGCTGACTAATGCGCGCGGCGGCGTCAATGGCGTCAAGATCATTTTCGAAGAATGCGAAACCGGCTACGCCACCGACCGCGGTGTCGAGTGCTACGAGCGCCTGAAGGGCAAGCATGGCGGTGCCACCGTGGTGCAGCCGCTGTCCACCGGCATCACCTTCGCCCTGACGGAGAAGGCGCCCGTCGACAAGATCCCCCTGGTTACCGCCGGCTACGGCCGCAGCGAGTCGCAGGATGGTTCCGTCTTCGGCTGGAATTTCCCGCTGATCGGAACCTACTGGATGGGCGCCGACGTGCTGATACAGCACATCGCCAAGAAGGAAGGCGGTTTCGACAAGCTCAAGGGCAAGAAGATCGCCCTGGTCTACCACGACAGCCCCTACGGCAAGGAGCCGATCGCGCTGCTGCAGGAGCGCGCCAAGATGCATGGCTACGAACTGTCGCTGCTGCCGGTTGCCCACCCGGGTGTCGAGCAGAAGGCCACCTGGCTGCAGATCCGCCAGAACAAGCCTGACTATGTCTTCCTCTGGGGCTGGGGCGTGATGAATTCGACCTCGCTCAAGGAAGCCCAGGCCACCGGCTATCCGCGCGAGAAGATGTACGGAATCTGGTGGGCGGGTGCCGAGCCGGACGTCAAGGACGTGGGCGACGGCGCCAAGGGTTACAACGCGCTGGCCATGCAGCATGGCGCCGAGCAGGGTTCCAAGGTGGTCAAGGAAGTCCTCGAGAAAGTGCATGCCAAGGGTCAGGGTACCGGTCCCAAGGAAGAAGTCGGCCAGGTGCTTTACATGCGCGGCCTGATTTCCGCCATGCTCTCGGTCGAGGGCGTGCGCGCGGCGCAGGCGCGCTTCGGCAAGGGCAAGCGCATCACCGGCGAGCAGATGCGCTGGGGCCTGGAAAACATCAACCTCGACCAGAAGACCCTGGATGCCATGGGTTTCGGCGGCGTGATGCGTCCGGTGCAGACCTCCTGCCTCGACCACATGGGTTCGGCCTGGGCGCGCCTCCATACCTGGGACGGCAAGAAGTGGAACTTCTCGTCCGACTGGTACCAGGGCGACGAGAAGGTGTTGCGCCCGCTGGTGATCAGCACCGCCGGCAAGTATGCCGACGAAAAGAAAATCGTGCGTCGCACCGCGGACGACTGCAAGAAGTAAGCAGCACGTGACCTGAGAGACCTTCCGGACGGGGTGTGGCTTGCTCCGTCCGGAACCGGTTTCCGAACATGGCCATTGCCATTCGAAAGCACACATGACTACCGCCAACATTCTTCTCAACGTCAACAGCATCGAGGTGATCTACAACCACGTGATCCTCGTGCTCAAGGGCGTTTCGCTGTCCGTGCCCGAAGGCAGCATCGTCGCCCTGCTGGGCGGCAACGGTGCGGGCAAGACCACCACCCTGCGTGCCGTCAGCAACCTGCTGCATGGCGAACGCGGCGAAGTGACCAAGGGCTCGATCGAGTGCCGCGGCGAACGCATCGAAGCGCTGACCCCGGCCGACCTCGTCAGGCGCGGCGTGGTCCAGGTCATGGAGGGCCGCCACTGTTTCGGCCACCTGACCATCGAAGAAAACCTGATGACCGGCAGCTACACGCGGACCGACGGCAAGGCCGCCGTGGCGCAAACGCTGGAGAAGGTTTACAACTATTTCCCCCGACTGAAGACGCGGCGTACCAGCCAGGCTGCCTACACTTCGGGCGGCGAGCAGCAGATGTGCGCCATCGGCCGCGCCCTGATGGCCAACCCGACCATGGTCCTCCTCGACGAACCGTCGATGGGCCTGGCGCCGCAAATCGTCGACGAAGTATTCGGCATCGTCAAGGACCTCAACCAGCGCGAGAAGGTGACCTTCCTGCTGGCCGAGCAGAACACCAACATGGCCCTGCGTTACGCCGACTTCGGCTACATCCTCGAAAACGGCCGCGTCGTGATGGAAGGCGCCGCGTCGGAACTGGCCAACAACGAGGACGTCAAGGAGTTCTACCTCGGCATCTCCTCGGGCGAGCGCAAGAGCTTCCGCGAAGCGAAGCACTACCGCCGCCGCAAACGCTGGCTCGCCTAATCGGCCGCAGATCGCGCCGCATGGCGGCGTTGCTCGGCGGCTTGTGTGCAAGAGCACACGGCGCCGCCTCGCGCCTTGCCCTGCGCCACGCTTTGCGGCCTCACTCAGGCCCGTCGGTCGCGCCCATTAACTCCGGAGCAATCCATGTCCAAATATTTCGACGATCTTGAAACCCGTGCCGCTGACGAAAGAAAGTCGGCGCTGGCGATACGGCTGCCGCAGCAGATTGCGCATGCCAAGAGCAACACAGCCTACTTCGCCGAGACCCTGAGGGGTTTCGATGCCGCGACGATCACCTCCGTCGCCGCGCTGGCCGCGCTTCCCGTGGTGCGCAAGAGTGACCTGATCGAATTGCAGAAGCAGCAGCGGCCGTTCGGTGGGCTTGCCGCGTCGGGCTGGGGCAAGCTGGGGCGCGTGTTTTCCTCACCCGGGCCGATCTACGAACCGGAAGGCCGAGTTGCCGACTACTGGCGCACGGCGCGCGCGCTGTATGCGGCAGGGTTTCGAGCCGGCGACCTGGTGCACAACAGTTTCTCGTATCACATGACGCCGGGCGCCTGGATTCTCGAAGCCGGCGCCCATGCCTTGGGCTGCACGGTATTTCCGGCCGGCGTCGGCCAGACCGAGCAGCAGGTGGCGGCGATGGCCGACTTGGCCCCCAACGGTTATGTCGGCACGCCGTCCTTCCTGCGCATCCTGCTGGAGAAGGCCGACGAACTCGACATCAAGCTGCCCTCATTGACCAAGGCGCTGGTTTCCGGCGAAGCCTTCCTGCCGCCGGTGCGTGACGCGCTGCTGGCGCGCGGCATTGCCGGCTACCAGGCCTATGCCACTGCGGAACTCGGCGTCATCGCCTATGAGACCGAGGCGCGACAGGGCCTCGTCGTCGACGAAGGCGTGGTCGTCGAGATCGTGCGTCCCGGTACGGGCGACCCGGTGGCTGAGGGTGAAGTCGGCGAAGTGGTGGTGACCACCTTCAATACCGACTATCCGCTGATCCGCTTCGGCACCGGCGATCTTTCCGCCATGCTGCCGGGAATCTCTCCCTGCGGCCGCACCAACACGCGCATCAAGGGCTGGATGGGCCGCGCCGACCAGACCACCAAGATCAAGGGCATGTTCGTGCACCCGGAGCAGGTTGCGGCGGTGATCAAGCGTCACCCGGAGATCGCCCGGGCGCGGTTGGTGGTGACGAATTCCGACGCCACCGACCACATGACCTTGCACTGCGAGTCCGGCGGTGCCGGCATCGAGGCGGCGATCGCCGAGAGCGTCCGGGAGATCACGAAGCTGCGCGCGGAAGTCAGGCTGGTGGCTGCCGGCAGCCTGCCAAACGATGGCAAAGTCATCGAAGATAGCCGGAAGTACGACTGATTCCGGGGTCGGGCATCCGTCGCTTTCGTGCCGGCCGCGGATGGCGCCAGATTCGGGCGCCGGGATCCTCTCCCCGCTACTTCGCCTTGCCGCCTGATTTCGGCGTAGTCGGCTCAGCCTTTTCGGAGACGTCTGATGCCTCCGCGGCAGGTGATTGACCAGTAGCTTGCATGAAATTCCACGGCCACAGTGCCGGGTTGGCAAAGGGGTTGGCCTGGGCTTCCGGGCTGCTCCCCGACTGGCTGATGGCCTGCAGGGCCGACAGCGTGGCGCGCTGCATTTCGAGACCCTGAATCGTCATCTGCAGCATGCTCAGATTGCTCTTGAGCCAGCCTTCGACGGCTTTGAGATCGGTGATGCGCTTTTCCAGTTCGTTGGTATCCAGGGTTGGCGTTACCAGGCCGGGCAGCGGCATCCCGGTGTTGCCCCAAAGGGATTTCAGGAATTCCATCGGATCGGACGGTGTCGTGCTCATGGCCAGTGCTCCCAAGTTGATGCGTTGATCTTACAGCAGTCCCGCCAGGCACGGCAAAGCCTGCGGCATCACGGCCGTACCTGAGGCGGCTGAACGGGGTTGCCGGCATCCATCGCTTCAGCACAACCCCAGCCGCGCCTTCAACGCAGCGCGTTCAGGCGCGGCGGCATCGATGCTGCGCCGTTTGACATGACCGAAGCCGCGAATCTTTTCCGGCAGCCTGGCGAGGGCTATGGCATCGATCAGCGTTGTCCGCTGCAACACGGGCAGCAAGGCGGCGAGATCGGCTTCATAGTCGGCCAGCAACCTCCGCTCCAGTTGTCGTTCGTCGCTGCGACCGAAGACATCCCAGCGCGAGCCGCGATAACGGCGGGCCTTCGCCAGCCATTTGAACCCTGTCAGCATCCATGGGCCGAAGGCCATTTTCTTCACCTGGCCGGACTTGGGGTCGTGACGCGCCAGCAGCGGCGGCGCCAGATGGAAGCGCAGCGTGTAGCCGCCTTCGAAGCTATCGCTGATTTTCTGCAGGAAGCCGGTCTCGGCATACAGCCGCGCCACTTCGTATTCATCCTTGATCGCCATCAGCTTGAAAAGGTTGTGCGCGACGGCTACGGTGAGTTGCGAGGAGTTTATGGCGGCTTCTGCGGCGCGGACCTTTTCTACTTGCAGCCGATATCGCTCCGCGTAGGCGGCATCCTGATAGTCGGTGAGAAATCTGACGCGCGTTGTGATCACTTCATCGAGAGTCGGCGCTGGCGGCACGGCGACTTGCGGCCGGGCATGGGCTGCCACGGCCGCCGGATCATGTGCGGCGCGCCGGCCCCAGAGGAAGGCGGCGCGACTCATCGCCACCGCGGTACCGTTGAGTTCGATGGCGCGTTCGATGGCTTCGCCGGACACCGGCACAATGCCCTGCTGCCATGCGTAGCCGAGCAGGAACAGGTTGCTGGCGATCGAATCTCCGAGCAGGCGCAGGGCGAGATCCGAGGCTTCGATGAAATGCGCGGCGCCGCTGCCTGCGGTTTCGCCGATCAGGGCCTGCATGCGCGCCAGCGGGAATTGCCAATCCGGATTGCGCGTGAAGTCGGCCGTCGGGGTTTCCGCGCAGTTCACCACCACGCGCGTGCGGCCGGCCTGCATGCGCGTCAGGGCGTCCGGCGAGGCGGTGACGATCATGTCGCCGCCGATCACCGCGTCGGCTTCCCCGGTGGCTACGCGCACGGCGTGGATGCCCTCCGGGTCGTCGCAGATGCGTACATGGGAAAAGACCGCGCCGCCTTTTTGCGCAAGTCCCGTCATGTCGAGTACCGTGACGCCCTTGCCGTCGATGTGCGCCGCCATGCCGATCAGTGCGCCGATGGTGACCACACCGGTGCCGCCGACGCCCGTGACAAGGATTCCGTAGGGCTTGGCGGTCGACGCAAAAGTCGGCGCTGGCGGTACGCCGAATGAGCCATCGCCGCTCGCCGAACCGGCAAGACCGCGACCCTTCTTGACGCTTCCACCCATCACCGAAACGAAGCTCGGGCAAAAGCCGTTGGCGCACGAGTAGTCCTTGTTGCAGGCCGACTGGTCGATGGCGCGCTTGCGGCCGAATTCGGTTTCCACCGGCACCACGGCGAGGCAGTTGGATTGCACGCCGCAATCGCCGCAGCCTTCGCAGACGGCCTCGTTGATGAACAGCCGGCGCGGCGGATCGACCATCTTGCCGCGCTTCCTGCGGCGGCGCTTTTCGGCGGCGCAGGTCTGGTCGTAGATGATGGCCGAGACGCCGGGGCATTCGCGCATCTCGCGCTGGATGGCATCCAACTCGTCGCGATGGCGGATCGGCACGCCGTGCGGCAGGTCGGGGTGGCCGTAGGCGCGCGGTGTGCCGTCGGTGACGACGACGACGTGATGGACGCCTTCCGCATGCAGCTGGTGGGCGATCTGCGGTACCGTCAGGTTGCCGTCCACGGGCTGGCCGCCGGTCATGGCGACGGCGTCGTTGTAGAGGATCTTGTAGGTGGCGTTGACGCCGGAGGCCACCGCCGCGCGGATCGCCAGCGAGCCGGAATGGAAGTAGGTGCCGTCGCCGAGGTTGACGAAAACATGGCGCTGTTCGGTGAAGGGCGCCTGGCCCATCCAGGCCGCGCCTTCGCCGCCCATGTGGGAGAAGGTGGCCGTGGCGCGGTCCATCCACAGCACCATGAAGTGGCAGCCGATGCCCGCCAGAGCGCGCGAACCCTCAGGCACCCTGGTCGAACTGTTGTGCGGACAGCCGGGGCAGAAGTAGGGCGTGCGCGCGATCGGGATCACCGGCGCGGCGGCGCGTTCCTTGGCCTCGATGATCGCCAGCCGGTCGCGGATGCGCGGCGAGGTGAAGTGGCGGCCGATGCGGTCGGCGATGACGCGGGCGATCTGCGCCGGCGACAGTTCGCCGGCGGCGGGCAGCAGCCAGCGACCGTTGGGCAGGGCCCATTCGCCCTGTTCGTCGAACTTGCCGATCACGCGCGGGCGCACGTCTTCGCGCCAGTTGTAGAGCTCCTCCTTCAACTGGTATTCGATCAGCTGGCGCTTTTCCTCGACTACCAGTATCTCCTCCAGCCCTTCGGCGAAATGCCTTACGCCATCGGACTCGAGCGGCCAGACCATGCCGATCTTGTACAGCCGGATGCCGAGTTCGGCGGCGAGCCGGTCGTCGATGCCGAGGTCGTCGAACGCCTGGCGCACATCGAGGTAGGACTTGCCGGTGGTGATGATCCCCAGCCGCGGATTGGGCGAGTCGATCACGATCTGGTTCAGCCGGTTGGCGCGGCAATACGCCAGCGCGGCATACAGCTTGTGATTGAGCAGGCGCGCTTCCTGCACCAGGCGATCGTCGGGCCAGCGGATGTTGAGGCCGTCCGTCGGCAGGGCGTAATCGGTGGGTAGCACGATGCGCACGCGGTCGGGCGATACATCGACCGAGGCCGAGGACTCGACCGTGTCGGCGACGGCCTTGAAGCCCACCCAGCAGCCCGAATAGCGGCTCATGGCCCAGCCGTGCAGGCCGAGGTCGAGGTAGTCCTGCACGCCGGCCGGCACCAGCACCGGCATCATCGCCGCCTTGAAGGCGTGTTCCGACTGGTGCGCCACGGTCGATGAGCGTGCCGCGTGGTCGTCCCCGGCTACCGCGAGTATGCCGCCATGCTTCCAGGTCCCTGCCGAGTTGGCGTGCTTGAAGACGTCGCCGCAGCGATCGACGCCCGGACCCTTGCCGTACCACATGCCGAACACGCCGTCATGTTTCGCACCGGGTGACAGGTTGACCTGCTGCGTGCCCCATAGCGCGGTGGCGGCGAGGTCTTCATTGACGCCGGGCTGGAAAACCACCTGGTTCGTCGCCAGATGCGAGCGGGCTTTCCACAGGGCCTGATCCAGTCCGCCCAGCGGCGAGCCGCGATAGCCCGAAACATAGCCGGCGGTATTCAGTCCGGCCAGCACATCGCGTTGGCGCTGCAGCAGCAGCAGTCGAACCAGGGCCTGGGTGCCGGTCAGGAAAACCCGGCCCGAGGCGAGCGCGTATTTGTCTTCGAGGCTGACGCTGCGCAAGGGCGCGTTCATTGCGGCGGCAGGACCTTGCCCGGATTCAGGATGTTGTCGGGGTCGATGGCGCGTTTGATGGTGCGCATTAGTTCGATGGCGACGTCGCCGTGCTCCAGCGTCATGTAAGCCTGCTTGCCGATGCCGATGCCATGTTCGCCGGTGCAGGTGCCGCCCATGCGGATGGCGCGCTGCGCCAGGCGCGAGGCGAAGCCCTTGGCACGGGCGAGCTCCTCGTCATTTTCCGGATCGACCAGCAGCACCAGATGGAAGTTGCCGTCACCGACGTGGCCTACCAGCGGGGCCACAAGCTCGTGTGCGTCAAGGTCCTGATAGGTTTCGGCGATGCACTCGGCCAGCGCCGAGATCGGCACGCAGACATCGGTGGTCAGCGCCCGGCAGCCGGGCTTGAGACCGATGCTGGCGTAATAGGCGTCGTGTCGCGCCTGCCACAGCCGGCTGCGGTCCTCGGGACGCGTGGCCCACTCGAAATCCTGGCCGCCGTGATCGGCGGCGATTTCCTGCACGGTTTCGGCTTGCTCCTTGACTCCCGCGGGCGAGCCGTGAAATTCGAAGAACAGGGTCGGCTCTTCGCGCAGGGAGGTCTTGCTGTGGCGGTTGATGGCGATGATCGCCAGCTTGTCCAGCAGTTCGATGCGCGCCACCGGGACCCCCAGTTGTATGGTCTGGATCACGGTCTGTACCGCTGCGGCCAGCGTCGGGAAGGCGCAAACGGCGCTGGAGATGGCTTCCGGCAAGGGATACAGCCGCACCGTGAGTTCGGTGATGATGCCCAGCGTGCCTTCGGAGCCGACCATCAGCCGCGTCAGGTCGTAGCCGGCGGCCGACTTGCGGGCACGCCCGCCGGTCTTGAGGATGCGTCCGTCGGGCAGTACCACCGTCATGCCCAGCACGTTCTCGCGCATGGTGCCGTAACGCACTGCATTGGTGCCCGAAGCCCGGGTCGCCGCCATGCCGCCTATACTGGCGTCGGCGCCCGGATCGATCGGAAAGAACAGCCCGGTGCCGTTCAGGGCCGCATTGAGGGCCTTGCGCGTGACTCCGCACTGCACCGTGGCGTCGAGATCATCCTGACGCACGGCGACGATGTGGCTGAGCGCCGACAGATCGATGCAGACCCCGCCTTGCACCGCCAGCAGATGGCCTTCCAAGGATGTGCCGGTGCCGAAGGCGATCACCGGAGTGAGCCAGCGGTGGCACAAGGCAACGATTTCGGCGACTTCCGCCGTGGATTCGGCGAATACCACCGCATCCGGCGGCATTGGCGCATACGAGGATTCATCCTTGCCGTGATGCAGGCGCACCGCTGCGGCTACGGAAAAGCGGGCGCCGAAGCGGGAGGCGAGCGCCGCGGCCAGCTCCTGCGACAACGGGGGCGATCGGCGGGGGCATTCATGGCTATCTCCGGCGTTGGGGCTGTCCGACCGATTCTACGCCCCGTCTGTATTGATTTGAGCAGGCTGCTGTCCGGATGCGGCGGAGCCTTCCTGCTGTGCTGCAGCATTCGAGCCTTGGGCCGCGACAAGCGCAAATCGCTTCGGATGACTTACTCGTTGACGGTATTGCCAAAGTTGGAGATAATCACGGGTTCAGCTGGAGGGGTTCCCGAGCGGTCAAAGGGATCAGACTGTAAATCTGACGGCTCTGCCTTCGAAGGTTCGAATCCTTCCCCCTCCACCAGCAGGCAGTAGAAACAGGAAGTTACACGGCGATTGGCGAAAACGGACAAGCAGGGCGGGCGGCGGTAGTTCAATGGTAGAACATCAGCCTTCCAAGCTGATTACGCGGGTTCGATTCCCGCTCGCCGCTCCAGGTGTTCTTTTAGAAGTGTTTCAGCCCTTGTAGCTCAGTGGTAGAGCACTCCCTTGGTAAGGGAGAGGTCGCGTGTTCGATCCACGCCAAGGGCACCATTTTTCAGTGCATTTTTGTTGGGGTAATTGACATGGCGAAAGCGAAATTTGAGCGGACGAAGCCGCACGTAAACGTAGGGACGATTGGTCACGTAGACCATGGGAAGACGACCTTGACGGCGGCGATCACGACGGTGCTGTCGGCGAAATTTGGCGGCGAGGCGAAAGCCTACGACCAGATTGACGCGGCGCCGGAAGAAAAGGCCCGCGGCATCACCATCAACACCGCGCACGTCGAATACGAAACCAAGACACGGCACTACGCGCACGTCGACTGCCCGGGCCACGCCGACTACGTCAAGAACATGATCACCGGCGCCGCGCAAATGGACGGCGCCATCCTGGTCTGCTCCGCCGCCGACGGCCCCATGCCGCAAACCCGCGAGCACATCCTGCTGGCACGCCAAGTCGGCGTACCCTACATGGTCGTGTTCATGAACAAGTGCGACATGGTCGATGACGCCGAACTGCTCGAGCTGGTCGAAATGGAACTGCGCGAACTGCTCAGCAAGTACGACTTTCCGGGCGACGACATCCCGATCGTCAAGGGTTCGGCCCTGAAGGCCCTCGAAGGCGACAAGGGCGAACTCGGCGAGCAGGCCATCATGGCCCTGGCCGACGCCCTGGACAGCTACATCCCGACGCCCGAGCGGGCGATCGACAAGCCCTTCCTGATGCCTATTGAGGACGTCTTCTCGATCTCCGGCCGCGGCACCGTGGTCACCGGGCGCGTCGAGCGAGGCATCGTCAAGGTCGGCGAAGAAATCGAAATCATCGGCATCCGCCCCACCACCAAGACCACCTGCACCGGCGTTGAAATGTTCAGGAAGCTCCTGGACCAGGGGTCAGGCCGGCGACAACGTCGGCGTCCTGCTGCGCGGCACCAAGCGCGAGGAAGTCGAGCGCGGGCAGGTGCTGGCCAAGCCGGGCAGCATCACCCCGCACACCCACTTCACGTCGGAAGTGTACATCCTGTCGAAGGACGAAGGCGGGCCGTCACACGCCGTTCTTCAACGGCTACCGTCCGCAGTTCTACTTCCGCACCACCGACGTCACGGGCAGCATCGAACTGCCGGCCGGGACCGAAATGGTGATGCCGGGGGACAACATTGCGATGACGGTGAAGCTGATTGCGCCGATCGCGATGGAAGAAGGCCTGCGCTTCGCCATCCGTGAAGGCGGTCGTACCGTCGGCGCCGGTGTCGTCGCCAAGGTCATCGAATAACAAGCGCAGCTTTTGCCGCATTTTTTTGCGGATGGCGGCACTTCGAAAGGGGTGCCGCCAAGCAGTCTCTGCTGCAGGGGTGTAGCTCAATTGGCAGAGCGGCGGTCTCCAAAACCGCAGGTTGGGGGTTCGATTCCCTCCGCCCCTGCCACTGAAATGAAGCATTTGCGCATCAACTGACTATTTATGGCCGATAAACTCAAGTTCGCACTGGCGCTGCTGCTGTTGGCCGCCGGTGTGGCTGGTTTCTACTTCCTCAGCGAGCAGCCGATGATCCTGCGCGTCCTGTCGGTGCTCGCGGGTCTCGGCGCGGGGGCTGCGGTCGCGTGGTTTACCGAGCCGGGGCGGCGGTTTTTCGAATTCGCCCAGGAAGCAGTGGTTGAAACCAAAAAGGTCGTCTGGCCGTCGCGCAAGGAAACCATGCAGACCACCGGCATCGTCTTCGCCTTCGTGCTGGCGATGGCGATCATGCTCTGGATGACTGACAAGGGCCTCGAGTGGGTGCTCTACGACCTGGTTCTGGGCTGGAAAAAATCATGACAAAACGCTGGTACGTCGTTCACGCCTATTCCGGTTTCGAGAAATCGGTTCAGCGCGCCCTGGTCGAGCGCATTGCCCGTGCCGCGATGCATGACAAGTTCGGTCAGGTCCTGGTGCCGATCGAAGAAGTCGTCGAAATGAAGAACGGCCAGAAGAGTATTTCGGAGAGAAAGTTTTTTCCGGGCTATGTGCTGGTCGAGATGGACATGGATGACGACTCCTGGCACCTGGTCAAGAGCACGCCCAAGGTCACCGGCTTCGTAGGGGGCACCTCGACCAAGCCGACGCCGATTTCGGAAAAGGAAGTAGCGAAGATCATGCAGCAGGTGCAGGAAGGCGTCGAGAAGCCCCGGCCCAAGGTGCTGTTCGAGGTGGGCGAGATGGTTCGCATCAAGGAAGGCCCGTTCACCGACTTCAACGGCAATGTCGAGGAAGTCAATTACGAAAAGAGCCGCCTGCGGGTTTCCGTGACCATTTTTGGTCGGGCGACGCCTGTGGAACTGGAGTTTGCGCAGGTGGAAAAGGCCTGATGGTTTTTTGGCCGCGCCGTGGCGGCCGATGCAGTTCGCAGTATCGCGGCAACGAGGAGCGTCAGTAGATTGCGGCAACGCGGTCGACAGCGCGTTACGACTCACTAAAGACAGGAGCCAGTCATGGCAAAGAAGATAATCGGTTACATCAAGCTGCAGGTGCCCGCGGGCAAGGCCAATCCCTCGCCCCCGATCGGTCCGGCATTGGGCCAGCGCGGCCTCAACATCATGGAATTCTGCAAGGCCTTCAATGCCCAGACCCAGGGTCTGGAGCCGGGCCTGCCGATTCCGGTAGTGATCACCGCCTTCGCGGACAAGAGCTTCACGTTCATCATGAAGACGCCGCCGGCGACCATCCTGATCAAGAAGGCGGCCGGCATCACCAAGGGTTCCCCCAAGCCGCATACCGACAAGGTCGGCAAGATCACCAAGGCCCAGGCCGAGGAAATCGCCAAGACCAAGATGAAGGATCTGACGGCAGCCGATCTTGAGGCAGCCGTGCGCACCATCGCGGGCTCCGCCCGCAGCATGGGCATTACCGTGGAGGGCCTGTAATCATGGCAACAGCATCCAAGCGGGCCCGGGCGGTATTCGCCAAGGTCGACCGCAACAAGGCATATCCAGTCAGCGATGCCCTGACCCTGGTCAAGGAATGCGCGACCGCGAAGTTCGACGAGTCGATTGACGTTGCCGTCAATCTTGGCGTCGACGCCAAGAAATCCGATCAACTGGTGCGCGGTTCGGTCGTGTTGCCCGCCGGCACCGGCAAGACCGTCCGTGTTGCCGTGTTCGCCCAGGGCGCCAAGGCCGAAGACGCCAGGCCGCCGGCGCCGACATCGTGGGCTTCGACGACCTGGCGGCGGAAGTCAAGGCCGGCAACATGAATTTCGACGTGGTGATCGCCACGCCGGACGCCATGAAAGTGGTCGGTGCCCTCGGCCAGATCCTCGGTCCGCGCGGCCTGATGCCGAACCCGAAGGTGGGAACCGTGACCATGGACGTCACCACGGCGGTGAAAAACGCCAAGGCCGGTCAGGTGCAGTACCGTACCGACAAGGCCGGCATCATCCATTGCACCATCGGTCGCGCTTCGTTCAGCGTCGATTCGCTGAAGACCAACCTTTCCGCTCTGATCGAAGCCCTGCAGAAAGCCAAGCCGGCGGCGTCGAAAGGTGTGTATCTGAGGAAGGTGTCGCTGTCCAGCACCATGGGCGCCGGCGTACGCGTCGACCAGGCCAGCCTGTCGGCGCAAGGCTAAGAACTTTGGGCTGCTGTGCCATTCGCGTGGTTGGCGAGCGGCGCGGCAGGTTGTCAAAGACCGCAGGCGTCCGCGAGGACTTAATTGAGGCGACGGAACATCGTTGCAAAGCCGGCGTAGATGGCGTTACCCGATGAGGGGACTTAGGTTCCTGAATGAAGGTCGCCGTGTCGCCAGCACCGACTTTTCGGCGCTGGGGTTTTTTAGGAGTTGACCGTGAGTCTCAATCTTGACGACAAGAAGACGGTAGTCGCCGAGGTATCCGCGGAAGTCGCGCATGCCCAGTCGATCATCGTCGCCGAGTATCGTGGTCTCGAAGTGGTCGATCTCACCGCCTTGCGTGCCAACGCGCGCAAGTCCGGTGTGTATCTGCGTGTAGTCAAAAACACCCTGGTTCGTCGCGCCATTGCCGGCACGCCGTTCGAAGGCCTGTCCGGCAAGCTTGCGGGCCCCCTGATCTACGGAATTTCCAAGGATCCGGTGGCCGCCGCAAAGTTGTTGAACGACTTTGCCAAGGGCAATGACAAGCTCGCCATCAAAGTCGGCGCAATGCCCAACTACGTCATGGACGCAGCTGGAGTCAAGGCGCTGGCGACGATGCCGAGCCGCGAGGAGCTGTTGTCCAAGCTCCTCGGCACCATGCAGGCACCGATCGCACAGTTCGTCCGCACCTTGAACGAAGTCCCGACGAAGTTTGTCCGGGGCCTTGCCGCGGTGCGTGACGCCAAAGAGACTGCCTAATCGTTTTTCATTGAAGCAAACATTCATTCAGGAGTTGTAATCATGGCTGTAAGCAAAGCAGAAATCCTCGATGCCATCGCCGGCATGACCGTTCTGGACCTGTCCGAACTGATCAAGGAAATGGAAGTGAAGTTTGGCGTTTCCGCCGCCGCAGCTGCAGTTGCCGTGGCGGCGCCCGCCGCTGGTGGTGCCGCCGCTGCTGCCGAAGAGCAGACCGAGTTCACCGTGATGCTGGTTGCCGCGGGTGAGAAGAAGGTCGAAGCCATCAAGGTCGTGCGTGCTGCCACCGGTCTTGGCCTCAAGGAAGCCAAGGATCTGGTCGATGGCGCACCGAAGGCCGTCAAGGAAGGCATCAACAAGGCCGACGCGGAAGCCCTCAAGAAACAGCTCGAGGAAGCCGGCGCCAAGGTCGAAATCAAGTAACAGCGGCTCGATCACGGGTTGGCGGCAGGGCCGCCAACCCGTTATTGGTGCTTGTAGAACCGAATTGCATTGAAACACTCGAGCTACAACCCTTTGTGCCTGCGGGGGTTACACGAGAGCGCTGAACGATTTTGCCTCAGCCCTGTCCTTTGACCTTCGACGTCTGAATCCTGAACGGAGCCACCATGGCGTATTCCTACACCGAAAAAAAGCGCATTCGCAAGAGCTTTGCCAAGCGGGCGAACGTCCTCGACGTGCCCTTCCTGCTGGCCACGCAAATCGAGTCCTACACGCGCTTCCTGCAGGCCGACGTGCCGCCGGCACAGCGCCGCAATGAGGGCCTGCAGGCGGCCTTTACCTCGATCTTTCCGATCGTCGCGCATTCGGGGAATGCCCGCCTCCACTTCGTCGAGTACATGCTCGGTGAGCCGACCTTCGACGTCAAGGAATGCCAGCAGCGCGGACTGACGTTCGCCAGCCCGCTGCGTGCCAAGGTCCGCCTCGAACTGCTCGACCGCGATACCAAGGCGGTCAAGGAGGTCAAGGAAGACCAGCCGCTCTACATGGGTGAGATTCCACTGATGACCACCACCGGTTCCTTCGTCATCAACGGCACCGAACGCGTCATCGTGTCCCAGCTGCACCGTTCGCCCGGCGTCTTTTTCGAACACGACAAGGGCAAGACCCACAGCTCCGGCAAGCTGCTGTTCTCGGCGCGCATCATTCCCTATCGTGGCTCCTGGCTGGATTTCGAATTCGATCCGAAGGACATCCTGTACTTCCGCATCGACCGCCGCCGCAAGATGCCCGTGACCATCCTGCTCAAGTCGATCGGCATGACCCATGAGCAGATTCTCGCAACCTTCTTCGAGTTCGATACCTTCCATTTCTTCGAAGAAGGGCATCCTTTCGAGGTCGTCCCGGAACGACTGCGCGGCGAGGTGGCGAAGTTCGACATCCTCGACAAGGCAGGCAAGGTTCTGGTCGCCAGGACAAGCGCATCACCGTAAAGCACATCCGCGACATGGCCGAGGCCGGCATCAAGAAAATCATCGTTCCGGACGAATTCATGATCGGCCGGGTCATTGCCCGCAACATCGTGAATGCCGAAACCGGCGAAGTTCTGGCCAACGCCAACGACGAAATTACCGAAGATCTGCTGGAAGCTGGCGGCCGGCGAAATCGAGCAGATCCAGACGCTTTACGTCAACGACCTTGATCGCGGTGCCTATATCTCCTCGACCCTGCGCATCGATGAAACCGCCGATCAGTGGGCCTCCGCGTCGCCATATACCGCATGATGCGCCCCGGCGAACCGCCTACGGAAGATGCCGTCGAGAATCTGTTCCACGGCCTGTTCTACTCGGATGAGCGCTACGACCTCTCGGCCGTCGGCCGCATGAAGTTCAATCGCCGCGTCGGCCGCGATCAAATCGAAGGTGCGGGTACGTTGTCGAATGACGATATCGTCGATGTCGTCCGCATCCTTGTCGAACTGCGCAACGGCCGCGGTGAAGTCGATGACATCGATCACCTCGGCAACCGCCGCGTGCGTTCGGTCGGCGAACTTGCCGAGAACCAGTTCCGTGCCGGTCTGGTGCGCGTCGAGCGCGCCGTCAAGGAACGGCTGAACCAAGCGGAGAGCGACAACCTGATGCCGCACGACCTGATCAATGCCAAGCCGGTTTCGGCGGCGATCCGCGAATTTTTCGGTTCCTCGCAGCTGTCGCAGTTCATGGACCAGACCAACCCGCTGTCGGAGATCACCCACAAGCGCCGCGTTTCGGCTCTTGGACCGGGCGGCCTGACGCGCGAGCGCGCCGGCTTCGAGGTGCGCGATGTGCATCCGACCCACTACGGCCGTGTCTGCCCGATCGAGACGCCGGAAGGCCCGAACATCGGCCTGATCAACTCGCTGGCGCTGTACGCGCGCACCAACGAATACGGTTTCATGGAAACGCCATACCGCAAGGTGGAAAACAGCCATGTCACCGACCATATCGAATACCTGTCGGCGATCGAAGAGGGCAAGTACGTCGTCGCTCAGGCCAACGCCCAGCTCGACAAGAAGGGCAAGCTCAGCGACGCCCTGGTTTCCTGCCGCTTCAGGGCGAGTTCGAATTGAAGGAGCCGCCCGAGGTCCAGTACATGGACGTGGCGCCAGCCAGATCGTCTCGGTTGCCGCTTCGCTGATTCCCTTCCTTGAGCACGATGACGCCAACCGCGCCTTGATGGGCGCCAACATGCAGCGTCAGGCGGTTCCTTGCGTGCGTCCGGAGAAGGCCCTGGTGGGTACCGGAATCGAGCGCACCGTGGCGGTCGACTCCGGTACTGCAGTACAGGCATTGCGTGGCGGGGTGATCGATTACATCGATGCGAACCGGATTGTGGTGCGGGTCAATGATTCGGAAACCGTGGCAGGTGAGGTCGGTGTCGACATCTACAACCTGATCAAGTACACCGCTCAAACCAGAACACCAACATCAATCAGCGGCCGATCGTCAAGGTCGGCGACCTGATTGCCAAGGGCGATGTCGTCGCCGATGGCGCTTCGACCGATCTGGGCGAACTTGCGCTGGGCCAGAACATGCTCGTCGCATTCATGCCCTGGAACGGCTACAACTTCGAGGATTCGATCCTGATCTCGGAGCGCGTGGTGGCCGATGACCGCTTCACCTCGATCCATATCGAGGACTGACCGTCGTCGCGCGCGACACAAGCTGGCGCTGAGGAAATATCGCGGGATATCGCAACTTTGGCGAATCCCAACTGGGTCGCCTCGACGAGTCCGGCATCGTTTACATCGGCGCCGACGTGCAGGCCGGTGACATTCTGGTGGGCAAGGTGACGCCGAAGGGCGAAACCCCGATGACTCCGGAAGAAAAGCTGCTGCGCGCAATCTTCGGCGAAAAAGCCTCCGATGTGAAGGACACTTCGCTGCGCGTGCCTTCCGGCATGGACGGCACCGTCATCGACGTGCGGGTGTTCACCCGCGAAGGCATCGAGCCGGGACAAGCGCGCGCAGTCGATCATCGATGACATGCTCAAGGGCTACAAGCAGGATCTGGCCGACCAGATGCGCATCGGCGAGCGTGACACCTTGCCCGGATCGAGAAATTGCTGCTCAACAAGGTGGCGAACAAGGGTCCGAAAAAGCTGGTCAAGGGTACCAAGATCACCAAGGCCTATCTCGAAACCGTCGAGCACTACCACTGGTTTGACATCTCCCTCGTGGATGAGGGCCCAGCAGCAATTGGAGAACCTGCGCGACAGCGTGGAGCAGACTCGCCAAGGACTTCGATGTCGCTTTCGATGCG
>JADJFK010000048.1 GCA_016708585.1 Sulfuritalea sp.
GATCGCATCCGCCAGCGCCGCAATGCCCTCGCCGCTGACCGAACTGACAGGATGGATCGGCGGCGCCTTGCGCCACATGTGCGCGGCCGATTGCAGCGACTGGCGGGCCTGGGCGGCGGCGGCCGTATCGCTCTTGGTCACCACCAGCAGGTCCGCCAGCTCCAGGATGCCGGCCTTGATCGCCTGCAACTCGTCGCCCAGCCCGGGCGGGAAGATCACCAGCAGGGAATCGGCGAGCCGCGCGACATCGACGTCGGACTGGCCGGTGCCCACGGTTTCCACCAGCACCAGGTCGTAGCCGGCGGCATCCATCAGCTGCACCATCTGCCGCGCGGCGACGGTCAGGCCGCCGAGGCTGCCGCGCGTGGCCGTGGAACGCACGAAGGAGCGGCCGTCGTCGGCGCACTCGCCGATGCGAAAGCGGTCGCCGAGCAGGGCGCCGCCGCTGACCGGGCTGGAGGGATCCACCGCCAGCACCGCGACGCGCTGCCCCAGCTCGAGGAAGCGCCGCACCAACACGCCGACCAGGGTGGACTTGCCGGCCCCCGGCGGACCGGTGATGCCGACCACGTGCGCCCGGCCCAGCCGCCCCGCCAGGCGGGCGATCAGCCCGGCGGCGGCGTCCGCATCCCGTTCGGCCAGGGAGAGCGCCCGCGCCAGCGCCGGCCGCTCGCCGGCGGCGACCCGCTGCGCCAGATCATCAAGCGAAAGACTCATGGATTGCCACCCGTTGCTATTGACACTCTCAATGTACTGCGTATACAGTATCCAGTATTCCATGACGCGAGTGCAAGGGTGCATTTCATTCTGCCATGAACATGTCCATCAAGCCCCTCGAAAGACCCGCCGGCCTGGCCGATCGTGTGTATCACCAGTTGCGCGACAACATCGGCAGCCACCAGATCCGCCCCGGCGAGCGGCTGCAGGAAGTCAGCCTCGCCGCGCAGCTCGGCGTATCGCGCACGCCGGTGCGCGAAGCGCTGGCCCGGCTCGAAAGCGAGGGCATGATCGTGGTCGAGGGGCGCGGTTTCGTCGTGCCGGAACTGACCGATGCCGACATCGAGGAAATCTACCAGTTGCGCTTCCTGCTGGAACCGGCGGCGGCCGGCATCGCCGTCGCCGAGGTCGCCAGCCCGACCGACCTGGCGAGCATGACCGCGGCGGTCGATGAAGCCGTGGCCGCAGAGAAGAGCGGCGACTTTCGCGCCTTCCTCGAAGCCAACAGCCGCTTCCACCACGCCTGGCGCGCCCTGGTGCCGAACCGGCGCATGTCCAAGCTGCTCGACCAGTACGTCGGCCATGTCCGCTTCCTGCGGGTGCTGACGCTGGGCGACGCCGCCGCGCGCAAGGCGGCGCTGAACGGGATGAAGACGATCCACGCCGCCTTCCGCAAGCGTGACGCCGAGGCGGCCGCGACCGCCATGCACAAGCACCTCGAAGCCGCCAGGCACTACCTGGTCAAGGCCATCGAACAGATCGAGAAGGACAAGGCCGCCGAAAGCGCCCTGCAGCCGACACCCGCCGGCGAGGCCCCGGCGACCAGGCGCAACGCCAGGGCCTGACAGGTCCGTGTCCGCCTCCGGGCCGGCGCGGAAGCCCAGCAACGAAACCACGCAGCAGCTGATCAACCGGACATCACCATGGATTACAAGGCAGAAATTCCCTACGGCGCCTACTGGAGCACCCCCTTCGCCCGCTGGCAGGGCAGTTTCGCCAACCTGCACAGCATCGAGTTCGCCGCCCACGTGGCAAAGGCGGAACTGGCCAAGCGCGGGATCGAGCCGACGCGCTTCGACTACGGCGCGCTGGGACTTTCGGTGCCGCAAAAACACGCCTTCTACGGCCTGCCCTGGCTCACCGGCATGATCGGCGCCGCCAATGCCGGCGGCCCGACGCTGATGCAAGCCTGCGCCACCGGCGTGCGCACCCTGCTCGCCGTGACGCAGGAAATCGAAGCCGGCATGGCCACCACCGCCCTGGCGATCAATTGCGACCGCACCTCGAACGGGCCGCACATCTATTACCCCAACCCGCGCGGTGCCGGCGGCACCGGCACGGCCGAAGACTGGGTGATGGAAAACTTCAACTGCGACCCGCTGGGCGGCCACACCATGCTGCAAACGGCCGAAAACGTCGCCGCGAAGCACGGCATCGGCACCGCCGAGCAGCACGAACTGGTGCTGCGGCGCGAAGAACAATACCGGATGTCGCTGGCAAACGACTCGGCCTTCCTCCGGCGCTTCATGACCCTGCCCTTCGACGTGCCCACCCCGAATTACAAGAAGGTCGCCAACAGCATGACCGGCGACGAAGGCGTGTCGCAGTCGACGCCCGAAGGCCTGGCCAAACTCAAGCCGGTGCTGCCCGGCGGCGTGGTCACCTTCGGCGCCCAGACGCATCCGGCCGACGGCAATGCGGCAATCGTCGTCACCACGCGCGACAGGGCGCGGGAACTTTCCGCCAACCCGAAGATCGCCATCCGCCTGCACGGCTTCGGCCTGGCGCGCGCGGCGCTGGCCTACATGCCCGAGGCGATGCTGCCGGCGGCGCAGCGCGCGCTGCAGCAGGCCGGCCGCGGCATCGCCCAGATGGCCGCGATCAAGACCCACAACCCCTTCGCCGCCAACGACATCTTCTTTGCCAGGCAGACCGGCGCCGACCTCGACGCGATGAACAACTACGGCTGTTCGCTGGTCTGGGGCCATCCGCAGGCGCCGATGGGCACGCGCTCGATCATCGAACTGATCGAGGAACTGGTCCTCAAGGGCGGCGGCTTCGGCCTGTTCACCGGCTGCGCCGCCGGCGACACGGCGATGGCCGTGGTCCTCGAAGTCGGCGACGCCGCATAGCGACATGAACGTCGGCAACTGGATAGCGCGCAACGCCGGGCTGACGCCCGACAAGGCGGCCATTCGCTTTCCGGGTCGCGAGATTTCCTGCGCGCAACTGGCGCAACAGGTCGACAGGCTCGCCGCGGCGCTGGCCGCGGCCGGCGTCGGGCGCGGCAAGTGCGTCGCCTTCCTCGGCTTCAACAGCCCGGAAATGCTCGCCCTGTTCTTTTCCTGCGCACGGCTGGGCGCGCTGTTCATGCCGCTCAACTGGCGGCTGGCGGCGCCCGAGCACGGACAGATGCTGCGCGACTGCCCGCCGCAGGTACTGATCGTCGAAGCGGGATTCCTGGCCCAGACCGCCGCCATCGGCGAGGCGCTGGCCGACATCACGCTGGTCGCCTGCAGCGGCTCGTCACCCGGCTGGCTGGCCTGGGACGACTTCTGCGCGCGCGGTACGACGCCGCCGGCCGACCCGCAGGTCGGCGACGACACGCCGCTGCTGATCTGCTACACCTCCGGCTCCACCGGCAAGCCCAAGGGCGTGCTGCTGACGCAGCGTGCGCTGGAATGCAATGCCGACAACAGCGTCGCCATGCATGACCTGTCGGCCGACGACGTGATCCTCACCACGCTGCCGCTGTTCCATGTCGGCGGACTCAACAACCAGACCACTCCCGCCCTGCGCGCCGGTTGCACGGTGGTGCTGCACCCCAGGTTCGATGCCGATGCCACCTTCGACGCCATCGAGCAGGACGGCATCACGCTGACCGTGCTGGTGCCGGCCCAGCTGGACATGATGATGGCGCATCGCCGTTGGGCCGGCGCCGACTTTTCGGGCCTGCGCATGATCACCACCGGCTCGACCATCGTGCCGCGCCACGTGATCCACGCCGTGCATGCCAAGGGGGTGCCGCTGGTGCAGGTCTATGGCTCCACCGAAACCTGCCCGATCGCGGCGTACCTGAAGGCCGGCGACGCCATGCGCAAGGTCGGCTCGACCGGCAAGGCGGCGGCGCATTGCCGGCTGCGCATCGTCGACAGCCAGGGCGCCGACGTCAAGCCCGGCGCCACCGGCGAGATCCTGGTCCGGGGCGACAACGTCATGAGCGGCTACTGGCAGGCGCCGCAGGCCACCGCCGCGGTGCTGGTCGACGGCTGGTACCACAGCGGCGACATGGGCCACCAGGACGATGAAGGCTATCTCTACGTCGACGGCCGCAGCAAGGAAATGATCATTTCCGGCGGCGAGAACATCTACCCGGCGGAGATCGAAAACCTGCTGATCGAATCGCCGGACATCGCCGAAGCCTCGGTGATCGGCCGCCCCGACGCGCGCTGGGGCGAGATCGTGGTCGCCGTGGTGGTGCCGAAGGCCGACCACGCCATCAGCAGCGAACAGGTATTGCAACTGCTGGAAGGCCGCATCGCCCGCTTCAAGCATCCCAAGGAAGTCGTCGTCGTCGACCAGCTGCCGAAAACCGCCCTGGGCAAGGTTCGCAAGGAAGACGTGCGCAAGCTGGTCGCGCATGGCGACTGATCACCAACACAACAGACACGGAGCACAGCCCATGGCACTCAAGATCGGAATCGACGTCGGCGGCACCTTCACCGACTTCGTCGTCACGCGCGACGACGCCGAGCCGGCGATCTTCAAGACCCTGTCGACCCCGTCCGACCCGTCGATCGCCGTGGTCAATGGCCTCACCGACATTGCGGCGAGCATGAATCCGCCGATGACGCTGGAAGCCTTCGCGCCGACCATCGACACCATCGTGCACGGCACCACGGTGACCACCAACGCCACGCTGACCGGCACCGGCGCCAAGTGCGGCCTGCTGACCACCGAGGGTGTAAGGGACGCCCTGGAAATGCGCCGCGGCATCCGCGAGGAGCAGTACAACAACCGCTACACCAACGTCAAACCGCTGGTGCCGCGCTACCTGCGCGCCGGCATCACGGGACGGCTGGACCGTGGCGGCAAGGAAACCACGCCACTCGACCTGGCGCAGATCAAGCAGGCGATCGCCCTGTTCAAGCAGGAAGGCGTGCAGGCGGTGTCGATCTGCTTCATGAATTCCTTCGCCAATCCGGCCCACGAGCAGGCGGCCGCGGAACTGGTGAAAAAGGAAATGCCCGGCGCCTACCTCTCGGTGTCCACCGACCTGCTGCCCTCGATCCGCTTCTATGAGCGCGTCAGCACCACGGCGCTGAATTCCTATGTCGGGCCGAAGCTCAACCATTACCTCGACCAGTTGGTAGGCCGCCTCAAGGGCATCGGCTTCAAGAACCTGCTCTTGATCATGCAGTCCAACGGCGGCGTCATCACGCCCCAGCTGGCGCGCGAGAAGGCCGCGCTGACACTGCTTTCCGGCCCCGCCGGCGGCCCCGGCGCGGGGCTGTTCTACGTCCGCCTGCACGGCCAGAACAAGTGCATCACCACCGACATGGGCGGCACCAGCTTTGAAGCCTCGGTCGCCGTGGATGCGCCGATGATCAAGAACGACGGCGAGATCGCCCGCCACAAGATCGCCCTGCCGATGCTCGACATCCACACCATCGGCGCCGGCGGCGGCTCGATCGGCTGGCTCGACGAAGGCGGCATGCTGCGCATGGGTCCGCAAAGTGCCGGCGCCGATCCCGGCCCGGCCTGCTACAGCAAGGGCGGCAAGCTGCCGGCGACCACCGATGCCAACGTCGTGCTGGGCTACCTCGACCCCGGTTTCTTTGCCGGCGGCAGGATGAAGCTCGATGCCGCCGCGGCGCGCGCCGCGATCGAGGAACACATCGCCAAACCCATGGGCCTGTCGGTCGAGGAGGCCGCGGCCGGCATGTATCGCGTCGCCTGCAACAACATGGCCCAGGGCGTGCGCGAAGTGACCATCAAGCGCGGCTTCGATCCGCGCGAATTCCCCTTCATCCCGGCCGGCGGCGCCGGCCCGATCCACTCCTGCCTGATCTGCAGCGAACTCGAAATTCCGCTGCAGATCGTGCCGCGCGAATCCTCGGTGCTCTGCGCCTTCGGCATGCTGATGAGCGAACTCAAGCACGACTTCGTGCGCACCTTCGTCGCCCGCCTGGAAGCCATCGACTGGGCCAGACTCACGGCCATGATCGACGAGATGTCGGCGGACGGCACACGGCAACTGGTCGAGGAACGCATCGCCGAAGAGCGCCGCCGCTACGAGGTCAAGTTCGACTGCCGCTACATCAAGCAATACCACGAGGTGTCCTTCACGGTACCGCGCGAACTGATCGATGCCCGCGACACCGTCGCCATCGCCCGCGCCTTCAATGCCGAGCACAACCGCTTGTACGGCTATTCGCTGGAAGCGGAAAGCACCCCGATCGAAATCATCAACGTCCGCGTCCAGGCCATCGGCATCACCGACAAGCCGACCTACCGCCAGGAAGCCTGGGCCGGCACCGACGCCTCGGGGGCGCTGAAAGGCAAGCGCAGCATGTACATCCCCGAGACCAAGAGCTTCCGCGAAACCCCGGTCTACGACGGACACAAGATGCATTTCGGCAACCGCATCACCGGCCCGGCCATGATCGAGCAGGTCACCACGGCGATCTTCGTCAGCGACGCCTACGACTGCGCGATCGATGCCCTGGGATCCTTCGTCATCTGGCAGAAGGGTCGCGAAGACCTCGCAAAAGCATGCTTCAAGGACAACAAGGAGGCTCTGGTATGAGCGTCACCAAGATCGATCCCATCCTGCTTTCCGTCTATGCGCGGACCTTCAAGTCGATCACTGACGAGATGAGCATCTCGATGGAGCAGACGACCCGCTCGCCCATCCTCTGCGAAGCCAAGGACTACGTCACCGGCCTCTACGACGCCGACGGCAACATGCTGGAGCAGACCGAGAACCTGCCGATCCTGGCCTTCTCGCTGGCGCCGGTGTGCAAGTACATCAAGGAATATTTCGGCGACGAGATCTATCCCGGCGACGTGATCTTCCACAACGACGTGTTCAGCCTGGGCAACCAGAACAACGACGTCGCCGCCTTCAAGCCGGTGTTCTTCGAGGACAAGCTGGTGGCCTGGACGGCGGTCAAGGGCCACCAGGCCGACATCGGCGGCAATGTCGCCGGCGGCTACAACCCGAACGCGGTCGAGGTCTGGCAGGAAGCCCTGCGCATCCCGCCGGTCAAGGTGGTCGAGCGCGGCAAGCTGCGCAAGGACGTGTGGAACCTGATCTTCGCCAACGTGCGCCTCGACATCGTGCAGCACGACATGAAGGCCGAGATGGGCGCCTGCACGGTCGGCGAACGCCGCCTGCTGGAACTGCTGAAAAAATACGGCGTCGAGAGCTACGAATCCCACAAGCAGGCGCTGTTCGACGCCACGCGCAAGATGATGGAAGCCGAGATTGCCAAGATCCCCAACGGCAACTACTCGGGCGAAGGCTACGTGTATTTCGACGGCCGCTTCGTCGGCTCGAAATACACCATCCGGGTGGACATCGAGGTCAAGGACAAGCACATCAAGTTCGACTACTCGCGCACCGACCCGCAGACCAACGGCTTTGTGAACGGCACCTTCACCTCCAGCGCCTCGGCCACCATCCTGACCCTGCTGCAGATGGTGAACCCGGACATCCCGCACAACGAGGGCATGGTGCAGCCGATCGAGATCGTCATCCCGAGCGGCACGATACTCAATGCGGCCTACCCCAAGGCCACCACCTTCGGCAACCACCTCTGCCCGCCCAACGCCGACGCCATCCAGCGCGCGCTGGCCCCGGTGATGCCCGACCGCGTCACCGCCGGCTGGAACAACCTGCTGGCCTCGCTGACCACCGGCATCGATCCCGGCAACAACGAAAAATACGTCGACATCGGCTTCATGGGCCTCAAGGGCGGCTCCGGCGCCATGCGCGGCACCGACGGCTACGACCACATCGGCATGATCGACGCCTCGGGCGGCGTGCTCGACCAGGATTACGAAATGTTCGAGCAGCAGACGCCGCACACGCTGATCAAGCACGAACTGCTGACCGATTCGGCCGGCGCCGGCGAGTGGCGCGGCGGGCTCGGCGTCGAAACCATCTTCAGGATCGGCTCCGACAACACGCAACTGGTGACCTTCGGCGACGGCGACTTCGAGCCGGCCTTCGGCCTCTTCGGCGGCGGCGAAGGCGGCCTCAACTTCATCCGCCTGCACTACCCCGACGGCCAGACCGTGGTGCCGAAGAACAAGGACCTGATCACCGGCGTACCCATGGGCACCACCTACCATCAGGTCGCCAGCGGCGGCGGCGGCTACGGCGACCCGAAGAAACGCGACCGCAAGTTGCTGGCCGAGGAGATTCGCAATGGCGTGATTACCCGGGAAGCGGCTGTGCGGGACTACGGGTACAGCGAGTGAACTCTGAAATGAACTACCTTGTTCCCGAATCTGGGCTGATGGGCTCGGGCCGCCAGGGCACTCTGCTCCACTCCATGTCCTCCGTCGTCGGCCTTCGGCCCACTCCTCCCCCTTTACTTGCGTGGAGCAGAGTGCCCTACCGGCCCGAGCGGTTGCCGCCGTGCCTCTTTGGCGGTTCAAAGGCACCGGCGCATCGCGCCCGGGGTATCGGGTGTCCGATTCCCGGAAGTAAAGGAGGAGGGCCGGCGTTTTTTCGGCCCGGGGGACATGGAGGGAATCGGACACCCGAGACCCCGGGTGCCGCACACGCCATGAAACAACAACCATGAATTTCGAACTCACCAACGACCAGCAACAGATCCGCGACACCTTCGCCCGCTTCTGCGACGAACGCATTGCGCCGCAGGCCGCCGCGCTGGACGAAGCGAAGCAATATCCGCGCGCCCTGTTCCAGGAACTCGCCGACCTCGGCTTCTTCGGCATGCGCTATCCCGAAGAAGTCGGCGGTAGCGGTACGGCGCTGACCGAGTTCGCACTGGCCTTGCAGGAAATCGCGCGCGGCTCGATGTCGCTGGCCGGCGCCGTGGCGATGCAATCCCTGATGGGCACCAAGTTCCTGCACCTGCTGGGTAACGAGGACATCATCGAGCGCCTGTTCAAGCCCGCACTGCGCGGCGAAAAGATCGGCGCGATCTGCATGACCGAACCGAATGCCGGTTCCGACCTCGATTCGATTGCCACCACGGCGAAGAAGGTCGAGGGCGGCTATGTGCTCAACGGCCAGAAGACCTGGATCACCTCGGCGCCGGTAGCGGATTTCTTCACCGTCTTCGCCAAAGCCGGCGAAGAAAAGAAGCTGACCATCTTTCTCGTCGAGAAGCACTTCAAGGGCATCACGGTGGGGCGCGAAATCCACAAGATGGGCGTCTGGGCGCTGCCGACGTCCGAAGTCGCCTTCGACGAATGCTTCGTCCCCGACAGCCATCGCCTGTCGAAGGAGGAAGGCGACGGCGAGGGCCACCTGCGCAAGACCCTGGGCGAGATCCGCATCATCACCGGCGCCATGGGCCTCGGCGTGGCGCGCGCGGCGCTGGCCGAGGCGGTGCGCTATGCCGGCGAACGCAAGCAGTTCGGCAAGGCGATCAACCGCTACCAGGCGATCCAGATGAAGCTGGCCGAAATGGCCACCGAACTCGAAGCCGCCGAGCACCTGGTGTATTACGCGGCGTGGCGGCGCGACGCCGGCAAGCCCTATCACAAGGAAGCCGCGATGGCCAAGCTGTTCGCCACCGAAACCGCCGCCACGGTCTGCGACAAGGCGGCGCGCGTCTTCGCTTCCTACGGCTATGCCATGGAATATCCGGTGCAACGCTACCTGCGCGATGTGCGCTTCACGCTGATCGGCGGCGGCACCAGCGAGATTTTGAAATTGATTATTGCCAAGGAGGTATCGGCGTGAACCAGCGTCGCATCAAGGTTCTACTCGGAAAACCCGGCCTCGACGGCCACGACCAGGGCGCAAAAGTCGTCGCGCGGGCCATGATGGATGCCGGCTTCGAGGTCATCTACACCGGCCTGCGGCAGACGCCGGAACAAATCGCGCGCATCGCACTCGAAGAAGACGTCGACGTGATTTCGCTCTCCAGCATGGCCGGTTCGCACATCCCCTTCTGCCGCAAGCTGAAGCCGCTGCTCGAAGCCAACGGCCTGAGCGACAAACTCTGGGTCATCGGCGGCAACCTTCCGGCGCAGGA